>JBHIWH010000006.1:0-208778 GCA_041987545.1 Phycisphaerales bacterium
GGTACCCTGTGCGTCGTGGACGATAAGGTTCGCCATCTTCGTGAAGGCGAGGAACAGGTGCTGCTCGACCTGGCCAATATGGTGATGAGCCAGATCGAACTGCAGAACCTGGTTGGCCGGGTCGATCCGGTTACTGGCCACGCCAACCAGTTCCAGCTGTTCGAGGATCTTGACGATCTGGCGAGGCGCGAGCCGGGTAGTTCGGCGACGCTGCTCGCCATCGCCGCCACCGCGCCCGCCGCCTCCGCCCAGACCGCGTACTCGTGGGCCCTGGCCTCCGACGGGCTCTGGGACATCAGCACGAACTGGTCCCCCAGCACCGGCTTCCCGGACCTCGACGGCGACACCGCCACCCTCGGCCTCGCCGGCGCGTACACCGTCGATCTCGACCGGACTGTCGATGTGACCTCCCTCGACGTCACCAACCCGGACGCCGCCCTCGAGATCCAGGGCGCCAACCGTCTGCAGGCGTACGACCGCATCACCAACGACGGCGTCATCCTCGTCAACTCCACCGCCTCCGTCTTCGATACGTTCGTCGAGTTCAACCTCGGCGCCACCACCCCGGGCGGCGGCTACACGCTCGACGGCACGGGCCGCGTCACGCTCGGCGCCGTCGCGGCCAACCCCGACGCCCGCGTCAACGCCAACGACTCCCTCTCGCTCACCCACGGCGCCTCGCACACGATCGACGGCGCCGGCCAGCTCGGCGGCACGATCATCAACAACGGCCTCATCTCCGCCAACGTCCCCGCCTCCGTCGGCATCCGTATCCAGGACACCATCGATCAGTCCGGCGGCGGCACGATCGACGCCGCCGACGCGGACGTCATCCTGAACTCCGCGACCATCATCGGCGGCACGATCACCACCGGCGCCGGCGCCGCCATCGTCGCCGACAACGGCGTCTCCACCCTCGACGGCTCACCCCAGATCTCCGGCACGATCAACATCCCGGGCGGCGGGCACACCATCGACCTCCTCAGCGACGCGACCGTCGACGGCCTCATCGACATCAACAACACCGACCAGGTCTTCGGCGCGGCGCTCCGCTTCTCCGCCAACGCCACGCTCGACGGCGTCGCCGAGATCGCCATGGCGATCGTGGACGACGACACCTCCGACGCACGCATCCAGGCCGCCGACGGGTTCACCGGGACCCTCGGCCCCGACGTGGACATCCACGGCGCCGGCCGCCTCCTCGGAGACCTTGTCCTCGAGGGCTCCCTCGACGCCGACGTCCCGGGCGACGTGCTCGAGATCTTCGACACCCTCACCCTCTCGGGCTCGGCGATCGTCAGCGCCACCGGCGGCGAGATCGGGTTCAGCTCCGCGACGATCGCCAACGCCAACCTCGATTCCTCCGCCGGCGGCCGCGTCCGCACGACCAACGGCGCCAGCCTGCTCGACGGGCCCGCCACCAACGCCGGCACGCTCGCCGTCATCGGGAGCGGGCACACCATCGAGATCAACAACACACTCACCAACAACGGCGTCATCCAGATCAACCCCGACGACATGGTCTTCGGCGCCCTGCTCCGCTGCTCCGGCACGCCCGCCATCGTCGGCGCCGGCCAGATCGAGATGGCCATCGTCGTGGGCGACACCAGCGACGCACGCCTCGAGTCGGACACCGGCGTGACCACCACGTTGGGCGCGGGACAGACCATCACCGGCGCGGGGCGTCTCATCGGCGACTTCGCCTCCGACGCCCGCATCGAGGCGACCTCGCCCGACGGCCCACTCGAGATCCGGGGCCTCGTCGCCCAGGGCGCCGGCGCCGTCTGCGCCGCCGATAACGCCGTCCTCGCCCTCGTGGACGGCTCGATCACCGGTGGCACGCTCGAGTCGTCCAACGGCGGCATCGTCTCCGCCACCACCGGCACGTCCAACGCCATCGCGGACCTGACCAACTCGGGCGACCTGGGCATCGACGGCTCGGGCGCCGTCCTCAACGCCTCGGGCACGATCGTCAACAACGGCCGCATCCTCATCAACCGCACGGGCCAGGTCTTCAACGCCTCGCTCGACCTGGCCGACGGCGCCGTCATCGCCGGCGTCGGCGAGATCAACCTCGCCTTCGCGGGCGGCTTCGACGACGCCCGCATCCGCGTCTCCTCCGGCTCGGCCACCATCGGCGCGGGCCAGACCATCACCGGCACGGGCCGTATCCGCGACACCATCACGATCGAGGGCACGATCGCCCCGGGCGACAGCGTTGGCGAGATCAACTGCAACGCCGGCGCGATCACCCTCGCCCCGACCGCCGTCCTGGAGATCGAGCTGCTCGCCAACGACGGCGCCTCGCACGACCGCATCACGGGCGCCGCCGACCACGTCATCGACGGCGCCCTGATCGTCTCCGAGCTGCCCGGGTACGTCCCGGTCGTCGGCGACGAGTTCGTCATCATCGACGGCGCCTCCGTCACGGGCGAGTTCAGCTCTCTGACCTTCCCGAGCACCCTGCCCAACCGCGTCTACCGCGTGTTCTACGAGACCGACCAGGTCCTGCTCGTGCACACCTGCGAGGGGGATTTCGCCCCGCCCTACGACGTGCTCGACTTCTCCGACGTGCTCGTCTTCCTGACCGCGTTCAGCACGGGCGACGCCCTGGCCGACCTCGCCGAGCCCTTCGGCCAGTTCGACTTCTCCGACGTCATCGCGTTCCTGACCGCCTTCGGCACGGGCTGCTGAGCCGGCCCCGCAGTTCCGAGGGTTCGCACCGATGGTCCCGGGCGGTACATTCGCCCCGTGTCGCCGCGCGCTCGCGCCGCCCCTCCCGGAGTCCCCGATGAACACACGCCCCGCCGTCGTCCTCGCGCTGCTCGGCCTCGCCGCCCCGGCCTCCCTCGCCGCCCCCGAGTTCGTCCACACGCCCTTCACCGTCCCCGAGGGCGTCGCCGGCCCGCGGCCGAGCGTCCTCTTCTTCGGGCACGTGCTCTTCGAGGACCTCGACATCATCCAGATGGGCGAGCAGGTCTCCGAGGCGACGGCCGCCTTCGAGCAGCACGCGGTCTCGCCCACCAGCGGCGCGACCGCGTCCTACACCGTCGGCCTCGAGTACGACGCGACCTCCACGTACCTGCTCGCACGCTGCTACTCGACCGCCGACGTCGTCACCACGACAGAGGGCGAGAGTTCCGAGCTCTTCGCCTCCGCCAACGTGGACTCGCCGAACTTTACCACGCCCCGATTCACGCTCACCGAGCCCGCCCTGGTCCACGCCCGGCTCGACGCCCGGTCGTCTCTTGAGGGCACGATCAACACGAACAACACGTCCTTCTTCCTCGCCCACGGGCACGGCCAGCCCTCGCCCTCGACGACCCTGTACCAGGCCTCCGCCCCCTCGCACGCCCAGGGAGCGTGGAGCGAGAGCATCGACGAGCTCGTCCTGCTCGACGCGGGCGACTACTTCCTGCAGATGTACGTCGTGCACCTGGGCACCGCCGCCACGCTGGAGGGCATCGGCTTCCTCCCCGAGATGCACGCCGACGGCGAGTCCCGCGTCGAGCTGCGCATCCTCCCGGGCTGCTCGCTGGCCGACCTCGCCGAGCCGTTCGGGTCGCACGATTTCTCCGACGTCATCGCGTTCCTGGGCGCGTTCGCCGCCGGCTGCCCCTGACGGACGGCCAAGCCCTCCCCCCAACGGACAGACCCTTGGCGTCCGGCTCGCCAGACGCTATCAATGAACACTCGCGAGGAGGGTCGCATGCGCATCCGGGCGTTGTCAGTCCTTGGAGTCGTCTCGCTCGCGTCGGGCGCGTCGTGTGCTGGCGACCAGTTCCGCATCGTCGCCCAGCGCAACGCCGACGTCCCGGGCGTCCCCGGCGCGGCGTTCGCGACCATCGGCCCGCCCGTCGTCGATGACACCGGCGAGGTCTACTTCTTCGCCTCGTGGGGGATCTCCGCGGGGACCGCCGCCATCTTCAGCGCGCCCGCCGCAGCCCCATCCATCTTCCTCCGCGAGGACGGCGCCATCCCCGGCATCGCCTTCCCGCCCTACGACATCCGCCTCTTCGCCGTCTCCCCCTCGGGCATCGACTCGGGTGTCGCCGTCCTCACCCAGGCCCATCCCTCGTCCTCGTCCACCGACGCGATCATCCATCTCGACACCGCCGGCGCAACGCTCGTGCACCTCGACGGCGAGCCCGCGCCCGCCGGCCCGGGCGACGCGTTCGTCCAGAACTCGCTGCCCGTCTCGATCAGCCGCGCGGGGCACGTCGCCTACACCGTCGGTCTCGAGAACACGCCCGGCGGCGGCGCCGACGACCGCGCGCTCTTCGTCTTCGACCCCGCCGACGACTCGCACAGACGCCTCGTCACCGAGGGCGACCCCTTCCCCTCGGGCGGCGGGACGTTCGCCGGGATCGGCCCCTCCGGCTACTTCGACACGCCCACAGTCAACAGCTCCGGGCACGCCGCGTTCCGCGCCGACGGCGGTGTCTTCGTCTCCGCCCCGGGCGCCCCCATCGACGAGATCGTCCGCATCGGGCAGGTCATCCTCCTGACCGACGACCCCGTGGAGGTCGCGGTCGTCAACCCGCCCCGGATCAACGACGCGGGCGACGCCGGCTTCGGGATCGACTTCGCCGGCACCGCCGCCTGGGACGCCGTCTCCGTCTGGTTCGAGGTGGGCGCCTGGGGCATCGAGGTCGGGCAGGAGGCCGATCACCCCTCGCCCGGGCCGAACACCGGCGTCTTCTCCTCGCTCAGCTCCGAGGTGCTCATCAACGCCGCGTCGGACATCGCGTTCCGCGGACGAACGTCAGAGGACGACGGCTCCACCGCGGGCGGGCTCTTCGTCTTCAAGTCCCGCGAGTCGCTCACGTCCACCGGCGTCGCCTACGAGGGCGGGCCGGCCCCGGGCGGCGGGGTGTACACCGACATCTACGACAACGTCTCCTGGGACATCAACGACGCCGGCCAGGTGCTCTTCGCCTGCCCGATGACCGACGCCGGCGGCACGCGCGAGACGCTGTTCGTCTACTCGCCAGATCGGGGCGTGCGACGCCTCCTGGCCGTGGGCGAGACCATCGCCGGGCAGACTGTGTCGAACATCAACGGGCTGAGCCCCGGCATCCACGGCGCCGGCGCGCTCAGCAACACCGGTCAGATCGCCGTCCGCGTCCGATTCGACTCGGGCGACGACGCCGTCGTCCGTACGGGCGCCTGCCCCGCCGACTTCGCCGAGCCATTCGGCTCGCTCGACTTCTCCGACGTCATCGGGTTCCTCGTCGCCTTCGGCGCGATGAGCCCCAACGCGGACCTCAGCTCGCCCTACGGCGAGCTCAACTTCGACGACCTCATCGCGTTCCTGATCGCCTTCGGCGCCGGCTGCCCCTGATCGGGGGATGCCCAAAAGCGACACAGCAGCCCAAGGGCGTCACCTCTCTCCAGACACGCCCCGGAGCTGCTGGTCGTGGTGCGTCCGATCGATACTTCCCCACGAGCAGGGAAGACGGCTCGGATGAGCCGCTCTCTCTCCCGACACGGACGCCGTACCACCGTACAGACACTCCGCCGTCGGGACAACACCCTGAAAACCTGTGGGCGCGAATGTCGCGCGAAGCCCCGCTACCCGCCGCCCCCGCGCGCCCCGGCGCCCGCGCTCAAGTAGAGGCCGAGCGTGTACTTGTGAACATCCAACCGCCCCAGCTCCGCGGCGCCGTCCCATGCTCCCGCCTCGCCGACCAGCGCCGGTTCATCACTCGCCTCGTCGAGCCTCAGGAGCATCAGAACCCCATTATCGGGGGTCCACTTTGCCCAGTTTCCCACTGTCCACACGATCCGGACATCCCCGCCCCGACCCCGACGCTCCAGCTCGCGGCGGGCCTCGGCCAGTACCTCGGGCCTGGCCTCGATCGCCCCGTCCGCGAGCAGCGTCGCCGGGGCCTCGATCCGCCCGCCGTCGATCGCCTCGGCAACCAGCTCGGCGATCCGCTCGCCCGCCTCTTGCCCGCTCGTCGCGCGCACCGACGCCTCGCGCGTCCCGATGAACACCCACGCCCCGACGAGCAGCACCGGCGCCCACACCCACGCCCGCCCCAGCAGCATCGCCCGACCGATCGCTCGGCGCCTGGGCGTGAAGCCGCCCGCGACACCCCGGACGACGTACGCGACGACGATCGGCGCCAGCGTCGCCGCCGGCGCGGCGTACCGCGCGTTCGCGATCCCGATCGCCGTGCACACCATCAGCGAGAGCACCCACGCGAGCGACAGGCCCAGCGCGAATGTCCGCCGCTCGCCGGCGTCGGCGTTCTGCTCGCCCTCGCGCCGCGCGTCCGGCCCCCACGCGAACAGGAGCGCCAGCGACGCGGGCAGCGCCCACGCCCAGGCCGTTGGCGCCAAAGCCAGCACGCCTAGCTCGTGCCCCGGGCGCCACAGGTGCGTGCCGTGCAGCGCGACGGGCGATGCGAGCCCGCTCGCCTCGACCGACCGCCAGACCAGGACGTACACCGCCGCGACGACGGCCGCCCCGATCGCCAGCCCCGCCCACAGCTCCGCGCGCGCCAGTGCGCGCCACCTGAGCACGCCCGCCGCGAGCACCGCCGCCCCGACCACCGGCGCCCCCGCGGGCCCCTTGGCAAGCCCCATGACCGCGATCCCGCTCGCGAGCACGAGCGCGCGCGCCATCCGCGCCCGCGCGGGCCTCGCCCCGCCCAGCACGATGCCGAGCACGGCAAGAGCCGCGACCATCGTGCCCAGGTTGTTGAGCGCCTCGATCTCCGCGCTGCGACCCGATTCCCACATCTGGGGCGAGAGCGCCATCGCCAGCCCCGCCGCCAGCCCCCAGGGCGAGCCGAACCAGCTCGTCGCCACTCGCCAGGCGCCCAACGCCATCAGCGTCGCGGCCAGCGCCGAGACCGCCCGCGCCGCCCAGACCGTCTCGCCGAAGGCCATCGAACTGGCCGCGATCGCCCACGTCATGCCCGGCGGCTTGCGGACGTACACGGCCTCGAACATCGTCGGCGTCAGCCAATCACCCGAGTCGAGCATCTCCCAGGCCGGCACGACCCGGTGCCCCTCGCTCATCGCCAGCCCGCCTCGCCCGAGCAGGGGCCAGTAGACGGCCGCGCACACGAGCAGCACGAGCAACGCCTGGATCCAGAGTTGGCGGGTCAGGAGAGTGCGCACGCGGGCCGAGCCTACCTCGCCTGTCTCGTTCACGGCCGCGCTGGCTCGGCCGACCCCTCCGGGACGGGCCCGTCATAGGGGATCACCGTGCCGTTCTGCAAGGCCTCGGCGATCGGCCCCCGCCACGTCTCGAGCATCTCACGCACGTGCGGGTTGTCCGCGGGATCGTGCCGGTAGTCGCGCGTCTCGTCCATGGCGCTCTCGAAGGTCGCGTTCTCGGCCAGCATCCGGTAGAGCGCGACGGCGACGCCCGTCCGCTCCGAGCCCGCCGCGCAGTGCACCAGCACGGGCTGTGCCTCGGGATCCATCATGATGCGCAGCGCCCGGACGTACTGGTTGGGGTCACCCTGGCCGTCGCCGAAGAGGCGGTAGACGTGCCGCTCGACGCCCAGGGCTTGGGCCGTCAGCGCCTCGCGCCGCTCGCCCGCCGACCCCGGGTGGTGCGCGCCCAGGTCCACGATGGTGCGCACGCCGTGCTCCTCGGCGACCTTGCGGATCGCCTCGGGCGTGAGGCGCCCGGCCCGGTAGACCGCGCCCTCGTCCACGACGCCGAAGTTCTTCGGGTAGAGGTTCGGCGCCGCGTTGCCGACCCAGAACCAGACGCCCAGGGCGATCACCGCGGCGATGATCAGCGCGTTGCGGGTGAACCGGGGCCAGGACCAGGAAGATCTGTCCTCGCCGCCCGCGCCGGGTGTGGGGTCGTCGGCCATTCGGCATATGATTTGCACGTGAGCGACCGCGAGTCCAACGCCGCCCCAAAGAGGGCGACCACGTCGGCCTACCCCGAGGCCGTGGACCGCCTGATCGCCGAGTTCTCCCGCCTGCCCGGGATCGGGAGGCGGTCGGCCGAGCGGCTCGCGTTCCACCTGCTCAAGGCCGACACCCCGACGGCGATGAAGCTCGCCAGGGCCGTCGAGGACCTCAAGAAGACCGTCCGCCACTGCGAGCACTGCTTCACGCTCTGCGACGACCGTCTCTGCCCGATTTGCGCCAGCCCCAAGCGGGACCGGACCAGGGTGCTGGTCGTCGAGCAGCCCAAGGACCTGATCGCCCTGGAGCAGACCGGCATGTACCGGGGCCTGTACCACGTGCTCATGGGGCGCCTCGCGCCCCTCGAGGGCGTGGGGCCCGACGCGCTGACGATCGGCCACCTGCTCGACCGCCTCGACCACCCGGAGAAGTTCGCCCCGCCCGGCGGCGACCCGACGCCGATCGAGGAGGTCATCCTGGGATTGAACCCGACGCTCGAGGGCGACGGCACCGCCCTGCACCTGGCCCAGGAGCTGGGCCGGCGGAAGGTGAACGTGTCGCGCCTGGCCCGGGGCCTGCCCACGGGCGCGCAGCTCGAGTACGCCAACACCGCCGTCCTCGCCGATGCGATCGAGGGACGCCAGAGGATGGGCTGACACGCGAGCATGCGCTTCGAGACCTCCCAGAGCATGAAGCTCGGCCAGCAGATGAAGCTGGCGCCCAGGATGATCCAGTCCATGGAGATCCTGCAGATGCCGCTGCTCGAACTCGAGGAGCGGATCGAGCAAGAGCTGGAAGCCAACCCCACGCTCGAGCTGTCCGACCAGGGCCCGGAGGAGGGAGACCGGGACGGCGAGCGGGGGGGCGACACGGACACGGTCGAGCACGTGGACGACAGCTCGCGTGAGTCGGTCGAGGACTTCGCAAGGCTGGACGACTTCGAGGAGGCGAACCCCGAGGCGGCCGAGAACGCGTTCAGCGAGTCCAACCTGGAGGCCGACAGCGTCCTCTACCAGCGTGACGGACTGCGCGAGTCGTCGATCCGCTCGACCCGGCTCGACGGCGAGCGCGACGCAAAGACCGACGCGATGGCCTCTGCGCCGGCGCGCGGGCCCTCGATGCGCGAGCAGCTGCTCGCCCAGTGGCGCCTGGTGGACATCGACGACGAGCTCCGCGCCCCGGGCGAGGCGATCATCGAGTCCCTCGACGACGACGGGTACCTCCGCGTCCCGCTGGCCGACGTGGGCGAGACGGTCCGGGGCGGGGACCCGGGGGCGCCGACGCTGGAGCGCGCCCTGGACGCGGTGCAGCTGCTCCTGGAGCCGGCCGGCGTCGCCGCCCGCGACGCGCGCGAGTGCCTGCTGCTCCAGCTCGACGCGCAGGCCGACCGCCCGGCGGACACGCGGATCGCGACGCCCGCCGACCTGGCCCTGGCCAGCCGCGTCGCGGACAAGGGCCTGGACGAGCTGGCCAAGAACCGCCTGCCCAAGATCGCCGAGGCGCTGGAGATCACGATCGACGAGGTCAAGCGGGGCGTCGAGGTGCTGCGGCGGCTGTCACTCGCGCCGGCGCGGGCGCTCTCGACGGACGCGGCCGAGCCCATCATCCCCGACGCGATCGTCGAGTACAACGAGGAAGCCGACCGGTACATCGCATACCTGGCCGACACGCGGGCGTCGAGCCTGCGGATCAACCGCGAGTACGCGATCATGGCCAAGGACCGGGCCGCGCCCAAGCGGGACCGGGATTTCTTGAAGAAGAGCCTGTCCAACGCCCAGTGGCTGCTGGACGCGGTCGAGCAGCGGCGTTCGACCGTCATGCGCGTGATCAACGTCGTGATCGAGGAGCAGCGGGAGTTCTTCGACTTCGGCCCCGAGGCGCTCAAGCCCCTGCCGATGACGCAGGTCGCCGAGCAGCTGGGCATCCACGTCGCGACCGTCTCGCGGGCCGTCGCCGACAAGCACCTGCTCACGCCCCGGGGCGTTGTCCCGCTGCGGGGTTTCTTCACGGGCGGGATGACGACCGAGTCGGGCGAGGAGGTCAGCGCCAACGCGATCCGGGCGGCGCTGCAGGAGGTCATCGACGCCGAGGACAAGGCCAGGCCTCTCTCGGACGACGCCCTCTCCGAGGCGCTCAAGGAGAAGGGCTACGAGATCGCCCGGCGGACGGTCGCCAAGTACCGGGGCCAGATGGGCGTGCCCAGCGCCCGGATGCGCAAGCAGTTCTAGAGCCCGGGCCGGGCCGTATTTTTTCATATTCGTGTCAAAAGTGAAATGATGGGCGCCGCCCTCCGAGCAATGCGGGACAGAGGTCTCGCCGCCCGGAGGATCCGCCATGCGCCGACTGATCGTGCTCGCCGTCTGTCTCGCCCAATCCGCCGCCCTGCCGGCGTGCGGCGGCTCGCCCGTGCCCCAATCCGACCCCGCCGCCGATGCGGCGCGAGCACTCGAGGACGCGATGGACCGGGGCGTGCTGCACGGCGCCGCGGCGGTCATCATCGCGGACACACGCAACGCCCGCGTCTTCGGCGGCCGCGAGACCGAGCCCGACGGCGCGCCCATCGACGAGGCGACCGTCTTCCGGCTCGCCTCGCTCACCAAGCTCTTCACCCAGATCGCCATCCTCCGCCTCGCCGACAACGACCGGATCGACCTGGACGCCCCGCTCGCCCGGTACCGCCCGGGCCTGAACGCCGATTGGGCCGACGAGGTGACGGTCCGCGACCTGCTCGCGTTCCGCTCGGGACTCCCGCGCGAGAGCGGGCCCGACCCGATCGCCGCCGGCGTGCGGTTCGACTCGGGCGGGGGCGCGCTGGCGCACCTGGACGCGCTGGCAGAACCGGGGCCACAGTCCGAGCCGGGCGCCCGGACCGAGTACTCCAACCTCGGCTACTTCCATCTCGGCGGCGTGATCGAGCAGGTCACGGGCCAGACGCTCGCCGACGCGGTCGCGCGGCTCGTCTGCGAGCCCGCCGGCCTCCGGGACACGGGCTTCGGCGCCGACGAGCTGGGCGTCGGGCGACACGCCCAGGGGCACGTCTCCCGGGGCGAGTCGTTTGAGCAGGTCGCGCCCCTCCCGATCAGCGTCCGCTACACCGCGGGCGGGATGCACTCCTCGCTCCGCGATCTGGAGCGGCTCACCGCCGCCATCCTCGGCGGCGACCTGCTGACCGAAGAGTCCGCGGACGAGCTGTTCGCCCAGTTCGGCCGCGACGCCGAGGACCCGGACAGCTTCCGCGCGATGGGCCACGTCCCAGGGTTCGGGAACGTCTGGCACGTGTCGCGTTCTCCCGCGTTCGCGGTGATCTCGCTGAACAACGCCGTCCCGGGTTCGCCCCGCGAGCTGCTGTCGTCGATCGACGAGGCGGTCGCGGCCCTCGCGGGCGCGGGCGACGAGCTCGACACGAGCCTCCCCCCCGCCGACGAGGACTGGACGCGCGTCGAGTCGTTCGACGACCTGCCGGGGCGTGAGTTCACGCCCGTCGTCCGGAGGTACATTGAGTCGTTCGCGGCGGGCGACGCCGACGAGGTCTTCGAGGCGCTGCTCGCGCTGCACGGGATCGACGCGTCCACGCTCGACGACGACGACCGCGAGGATCTGCGGGGCAGCGCGGTCTACGAGCTGGAGGCGGTCCGGTCGTTCGGCCCCTTCCGCCTCGCGGCGTGGCGGGACGAGGGGCGGGACGGCGGCCGGGACGGGGGCGGGGGGTTCCAGCTCTGGCTGCGTGGTCCCGGCGGGCGGGCGATCCGGTACACGTTCGAGGCCAGCTCGCGCAACGCCGAGGCCGTCGGGTCCAAGAAGTTTGCCACGATGAACTTCCACCCGGACGACCCGGCGCCCGCGGACGACTAGCACGGGCCGGGGAACCCGAGCGGCCGGCGCCCGGTAGCCTTGGGCGGGCGGCCGCGCGCCGCCCGGGAGGTCTCCGATGCCACGCCACGCGCCCGCGCTCGCTCTCGCCGCGATCTCGCTGCCCGCCCTCGCGCCCGGCGCGGGCGCCCAGACCGGCTTCATCGACAACGTGCACATCATCGACGTCCGCGCGGGCCAGGTGGTCGAAGACCGGGCGGTCCTGGTCCGCGCTGGGCGGATCGCCGCCATCCTCGACGCGGGCGCCACCGTCCCCGAGGGCGCCGACGTAATGGACGCGGGCGGCATGTACCTGATGCCGGGACTGATCGACTCGCACGTGCACTTCATCTCGCCCGAGGTCTACGGCCCGGCGATGCTGGCCAACGGCGTCGTCCTCGTCCGCGACATGGGAAGCGCCACAGAGACCATCCTGCCCATCCGCGACGCGCTCAACGCGGGCGAGCGGGTCGGGCCCCGCATGATCGCGTCGGGCGCGATCGTGGACGGCGACCCGCCGGTCTGGCCCTTCTCCGAGGCGTGCGACTCGCCCGAGGCCGCGAGGGCCGCGGTCGACAGGCTCGCCGACGCGGGCGTGGACTTCGTCAAGGTCTACTCGCGGCTGGACCGGGAGACGTTCCTGGCCGCGGTCGATCAGGCCCGCGAGCGCGGTCTGATGGCGGCGGGGCACGTGCCCGAGTCGGTCTCGATCGAGGAGGCCGCCGAGGCGGGCCAGCGCACCGCCGAGCACATGATGGGCGTGCCGTCGGTCGTCCTCCCCCCGATGGACGAGGCGCAGAACACCCGCATCGGCGCCCGCGACCGGTGGGAGCTGATCCCGGGCGCGGACGAGGCGGCGATCGAGGCGGGGCTGGCCGAGCTGGCCGAGCTGGGCATCGTCCACTGCCCGACGCTCGTGGTCTACGAGGGCATCGCCCGCGCCGACGACGAGGACCGGTCCGAGGGCGAGCTGATGGCGTACACGCCCGAGGCCATGCTCTCGTTCTGGGAGCAGCCCGGGTACAAGGGCTACGCCCGGGCGCTGGACACGCGGCTGCCGATCATGGTCGAGTTCGCCGGTCGCATGCACCGCGCCGGCGTGCCGATGATCGTCGGGACCGACCTGGCCAACCCATGGGTCTTCCCCGGCTTCGCCGTCCACCGCGAGATGCAGCTGCTCGCCGAGGGCGGCATCCCGCCGGCCGACGTCCTGCGGATGGCGACGATCACCCCCGCCGAGCTGTTCGGCGTGGACGACCGCTTCGGCTCGATCGAGCGCGGCCGCGAGGCCTCGTTCGTGCTTCTCGCGGCCAACCCGCTCGAGGACCTGGCCGCGCTCGGGCGGATTGAGGGCGTCTGGCTCGCCGGGGAGCGACACGATCGGGCGGCGCTCGACGGTTTGCTAGCAGACGCCCGCCGGGCGGCGAGGGGCGAGGTTGACGAGGACGGGCCCGAGTTCGCCGACGGCGTCGGGGTCGAGGGCGAGCCCGTCCGCGAGGGGCGCGTCTCGTTCACGTTCGGCCAATGGGAGGCCGGGCACGAGTCGTTCCTGCTCACCAGGGGCGACGACGGGTACACGCTGTACGCCGAGTTCCGCCCGCTGGGCGGCATGCAGAAGCCCAGCCTGAGCGTCTATCGGCTAGGCCCGGACATGCAGGTCCGCTCGGCCAGCTACCGGGAGCTGGCCGACGACCCGATCGAGACCGTCTACGAGGTCCGCGACGGGCTCGTCGTCGCGACCCGGGGCGACGAGACGCAGGAGTTCGAGGTGCCCGAGGGCGGGATCGTCACCGGGCCCAACAACGTCGCGGACGTCATCGTCAACCACGCGCTCGATCTGGAGCCGGGCGAGTCCACGACCTATCAGTCCGTCGCGTTCGGGATCAGCGGCTGGCGCGTCCGGTCCCTGCCGATCGAGGTCGTGCGTCTCGACGACGAGACGGTCGACGTCGGGGGCGAGACCATTCAGGCCCGCGTCCACGAGTCCACGTTCTCGATCGACGCCGGCCAGTTCACGACCCGCGTCTGGACCGACGACGACGGCGTGCTGGTCAGGGGCGTGATGACCATGCCATTCGGCGAGCTGCTGATGGAGCTGGACGCGGGCGGGGACTGAAGTCAGCGCGTCCCGGCCAGCTTGCGGACCGTGAAGTCGAAGTTGCGGACCATGTTCGCCCGCATGAGGTAGACGATCAGGGCGTATACGCCCGCCGTGATCACCGCGCCCACCACGAGCGAGACCCGGGCCGAGAGCAGGTCCGCCGCGACGATCGTCTCGACGACGCCCTGCTCGGGGCTGACGCCCGCGTAGATCGTGCTCGCCGGGGACAGGGGCGCCAGCGCCGGCCCGATGACCGGGAGCGTGGTCCCCGAGTGCCAGGCGCACAGCGAGATCATCCCGCCGACCGCCCCGACGATGCCCACCGTCGCGACCACCGACGCGATCGTCCCCTTGCTCTTGAGCGACCAGTGCAGCCCGACCATCACGCAGAACGCGATGAACGGGATGAAGGACAGGGGCGCGACGATCGCGATCTCGGGCAGCACGAGGGGGGTCGTCACCGACTTGCCCCCGGACAGCGTCGTCGTGACCTCCGCGCCCGCCGGGTTCCCGAGCCCGCCCGCCAGCGAGTACAGGCCCGCCAGCGCCAGGCCCATGATCGGGACCAGGAGCAGGGGCAGCAGGTACGCGATCAGGCCCCGGAGCTTGCCGGCCAGGTACGCCGCGGGCGTGACCGGAGTCGTCAGGATCAGGTCCAGCGTGCCGTCCTCGCGTTCGCGGCTGATGGCGGTCGCCGCCATGTTGATCGCGATGAGCGTGATCACCGCCATCTCCGTCCACGTCGCGCTGGCCAGTACGAAGCGGAACGTGACGGGCGTCATCGAGCCCAGGTGGTAGGCGACGATCAGCCCGACGCCGAGCAGGATCCCGACCGCGACGAACGCCCACCGGGCCGCCGTCCGCGCGAACGTCGCGTTCCGGGCCGCCGCCTCGCGCCAGGCGATCGGGTTGGTCCAGACGGCCCTGGGAGGGCGGTACTCGGCGCCCTTGGCGCCCAGCCCCATCATCCGCCGCAGCAGGGGCACGCCCGACCGCCCCTGCCCGATGGTCGCCAGCCCGCCCAGGCGGACCGTCATCGCGCTGGCCGCGGTCAGCATCACGCTCAGCCCGGCGCTCAGCAGGCACCAGGCGGTCACGGGGTGCTCGAGGAAGAGCGCGCCCAGCCCGCCGTGCGTCCCCGCGTCGGCCCTCGGGTAGGTCGAGGGGTTGAGCAGGGCGCGGAGGGCGAGGAAGGGGTTGAGCGCCGTGAACCAGGTGACGCCGTCGCCCGAGGGGCCGGCGCCCTGGCCGGACCGCCCGAGCCAGGCGTCGATCGCCGCCGTCACGCCCAGGTACGTAATCACGGCGATGTAGAACGTGAACACCGCCCGGCGCCCGGCGAGCCTGGAGACCGAAAGCGCGATCGCGATCGCGCCCACGACCAGGGCCGCGCACGCCGCGATGAGGTAGCTGGCGAAGATCGACTCGCCCGGCACGCCCCCGAAGTACTGGGTCAGGGCGAACAGGGGCAGGCTGGCCAGCAGCAGGGCGAGCACGAAGAAGAGGCGCCCGAGCAGATTGCCCAGGACGATCTGGGTCTGGCTCAGGGGGGTGGTGAGCAGGATGTCCCAGGTGTTGCCGTCGGATTCCTGGGCGATCGCGCCGGCCATGAAGACCGGGGCGAGGATGCAGATGAGCCCGATCTGGAGGTAGGCGATGGCCGAGAAGCTCGACGCGCCCGCCGCCGCCAGGTCCCGGAAGCTCATCTCCCCGCTGCTGGTGGAGATAAGCAGCAGCCAGAGCAGGACGAGGATGAGGACGGCGAGGTACCCGGCCCGGACGTAGAGGTGCTTGGACCGCCTGGACGCGTTCTGGACGAGCCGGACGGCGATCGGGTTGGTCGGGGCCAGGTTCAGCAGCCACCGGAGCACGACGGGCATGGCGACGGATGCTAGCCCGGGGCTGTTGGCCTCCGGCCGGGATGATCGGAACCCGAACAAATACAAAAAACATCCGATGTCGAGGGAATTGCGGCGGAATTGTCCCCGACCCCCTTGATCGCATCGGCCGGTCCCAGATACCTTGTGGGCGACGGAGGGAGAGTTGTCCAGGGAGAGTTCAAGCCCCCCCGTTCGCAGATCGTGACTCGATCGCCCGCAGGATGGCAGGCGGTGAGCCGTGTAACCGTGTGCTCGAGGGGAGCTTTCTCGAGTCAGTGTTCGAGAACGCAAGAGAACGAGAGATAGAGGAGAAGTATCACATGAAGACGACCATGAGCGTGGTGGCCCTGGCGGCGACGGCCGGCCTTGCGACCGCCCAGACCGATATCGTGTTCAACAACCTCAGCGTTGACGCTGCGAACCCGATCACCTTCACCATCCTGCAGACCGACGCGGGCCCCCTCGAGGGCTTCTCGTGGGACCTGGAGTACAACGCCGGCGTCAACGGCGCGAACGCCTCGTGGGGCGCCGAGCTCAACATCGTCCTGACGCACCTGTCGTCCGGCTTCTCGATCAACTTCGACGGTGGCGAGCCGAACCTCGGCGACACCATCCCGTCCGACGTCCTCTTCGGCTGGGGCGAGTCCTCCGGCATCTTCACCAGCAACGACTCCATCGCCTGGTCCGGCCCCGCCGACACCCAGGGCGTCTGGGAGGTCTTCATCTTCGAGGACTTCGATGACTTCGGCGTCGATGGCATCCTCAACGGCACGCTGACCATCAACAAGGTCCCGGCCCCGGCCAGCCTCGCGCTGCTGGGCATGGGCGGCCTGGCGGCCCTCCGCCGTCGCCGCTGATCGGGCCCGAGCCCTCTGATCAATCGGACCCGTGTCGGTGAGAGCCGGCGCGGGTCTTTTTTCTGGGCGATCCGGTCTCGCTCGCGCCCGATCCAGGGGAGAGAACGACATGCGCACCGCGACGGCGTCACGCTCGGTCCGTGCTCACTCGATCGTCGTAGGCGTTCTCGCCGCGGCCCTGGGCCCCGGCCTCGCCGCGGCCCAGGTCTCCGACGTCGATCCCGGCGGGCCCGTCCGGCTCGGGTGCCCGCTCCTCCCGGTCACCGAGGCCTCCCCGCCCCTGGCCTACACCGAAGAGGCGGCGGCCCGCGGGGTCAGCTACATCGTCGCCGACGGGATCCCCCTCGACTCGGGCACCGGCGCCGCCTCCTTCCTGGACCTCGACGGCGACGGCGACCCGGACATCGTCGCCACCGGCGAGAACTCCGGCATCGTCGGCTTCTGGGAGAACGACGGCGCCGGGAACTTCACCAGCCGCACCGCGACCACGGGCGTCGGGCTGTACCCCAAGGCCGGCGGGATCACGGGCGCCGACTACGACGCCGACGGCGACATCGACATCTACATCTCCCGCATCCTCCGCCGCGACCTCCTGCTCCGCAACAACGGCGACTGGACGTTCACCGACGTCACGGACGCCGCCGGCATCCTCGACGACGAGGGCGTCGGCGTCGGCAACACCTGGGGCGACTACGACGGCGACGGGTGGCTCGACCTGTACGTCTCCAACCGGACGGGCACGTTCCGCCCCGACTTCACTCCCTCCACGGAGCCGAACCGGCTCTACCGGAACAAGGGCGACGGCACGTTCGAGGAGGTCGCGGTCGCGCTCGGCGTGGACCAGGGCGCCGCGCCCACACTCACCGCCGCCTTCGTCGACTACGACCTCGACGGCGACGCCGACCTCTACATCGGCAACGACAAGGGCACCGGGTGCGTCCAGTGGGCCAACGTGCTGTTCCGCAACGACGGGGGCACGTTCACCGATGTCACCGCCGCCTCCAACACCGAGTCGTGCACCGACACGATGGGCATCGCCATCGGTGACTTCGACGAGAACGGATTCCCGGACTTCTACTGCACCAACACGCCGCCCCCGCCCGGGCACGCGCTGATGCTCAACCAGGGCGACGGCACGTTCGACTGGGTCGCGGCCGAGGCGGGCGTGACGGCCAACCGCCTCGGGTGGGCCTGCATGTTCCTCGACCACGACAACGACACGCACCAGGCCCTGTTCGTCGTCCACTCCAACGCCGCCAACTACATGTACGACTGGACACCCTTCTGGCCCTGCGAGGAGATCGGCGCCCAGATGGGCCTCGACCACACGGGCCCGACCTACAACGCCTCGCTGGCCGACATCGACGCCGACGGCGACCTGGACCTGCTCGTCCAGGACATCGACGCGCCGATCCGCCTGTACATCAACCACGAGGGCGAGCGCCGCCGCTGGGTCCGGTTCGACGTCGTGGGCGACCCGCCCAACCGCAACGCCGTCGGCGCCCGGGTCCGCGTGCTCTCCCAGGGCCGCTGGCAGATCCACGAGGTGCTCGCGGGCGGGAACAACTACCGCACGCAGAACGAGCTGACGGTGCACTTCGGGCTCGGCGCCGCCTGCCGCGCCGACAGCGTCGAGGCCAGCTGGCCCGACGGGCAGTCCCGCGTCCTGACCAACTACTCGGCCAACAACGAGTGGATGCTCGTCCCGCCCTCGATGCTCGGCGACTCCAACGGCGACGGCGCCATCGACTCGGCCGACATGCAGCGCCTCGTCTCATCACTCGGCCCGGTCCGCCCGGGGCTCGAGGCGCTGGACATGGACGGCAACGCCTCGATCGACGCCCGCGACGCCATCGCCCTCTACCGCCGCATGCGCCTCGCCCGCTGAGGTGGCCATGGCCCGCCAGCCCGAGCATCCAAGATCGCGAGCGGCGACGGCCTTGTTGCTGGCGGTCGCCGCGAGCCCGGTCGCCGCGCAGCCCTTCACGTTCGAGCTCGACGCGGTCAGTGTCGATGGCGCCGGCGTCGTGTTCTCGGAGTCGTTCCTGACGATCCCCACCTACGCGGTGGAATGGGACCTCGTCTACTTCGCGCAAGGGTTCTCGCTCGCCTCCGAGCTCGTCCTCGAACTTGAGCACGAGCCCTCCGGGTTCACGGTGTTGTTCGACGGCTCCGACGACAACCCCGGCGATCTCGGCCCGGCCGACGTGGTCTTCGGGTGGGAGGACATCAGCGGCGTCTTCGTCTCGTCCGGCGTCTTCGAGTTCGGCGGCCTGGTCGTGGGCGATCAGGACTGGAGCCTGACGATCTTCGACGAGGTCGATCAGCCCGGGGTCGATGGTCTCCTCATCGGGAACGTCACGATCTACGAGATCCCGGCGCCGCCGACGCTCGCGCTCGCGGCCGTGTGCGCGGCGCTGGCGCCACGACGCCGCTCCCGCTGATCGCGCCGAGCAGGCACAGAAAAGGCCCGCGCCGTGCGGCGCGGGCCCGTCTGATTGCCCAGCTCGGTCTGGAGTCGGAGGCCTAGGCCGAGCCCGCCCCGCTCTCGACCGGCTTGTCGTCCTTCGCGTCGGGCGCCGGCGGGGCGTCCTGGGCGTCGAACGAGAGGTTCTCCGCCTCGGCCGTGTGGCTGATCTTGATCAGCCCCTTGTTGTGCAGGTCGCCCGACAGGAGCATCTCGGACAGCGGGTCCTCGATGTACGAGCCGATCGCTCGCCGCAGCGGGCGGGCGCCGAAGTCGGGGTTGTACCCCTTCTCGATCAGGAAGTCCTTGGCGGGCTGGTCGAGTTCGATCTCGAAGCCCTGGACCTTGAGCCGCTCGGCGACCTTGGCGACCTCGTACTCCACGATCTGCACCAGGTCGTCCCTGGTCAGGGGCTGGAAGACGATCACCTCGTCGAGGCGGTTGATGAACTCGGGGCGGAAGAACCGCTCGATCTCCTTCATCAAGACACTCTTGATGTTGGAGTAGTCGATCTCGCTGGTCCGCTTCTGGAAGCCGAACCCGCCGCCGCCCTTGATCAGGTCGGCGCCGATGTTGGACGTCATGATCAGGATCGTGTTGCGGAAGTCGACGTGCCGCCCGAACGAGTCGGTCAGGCGCCCCTCCTCCATGATCTGGAGGAGCATGTTGAACACGTCGTGGTGGGCCTTCTCGACCTCGTCGAGCAGGACGACCGAGTACGGGCGGCGCCGGATCTGCTCGGTCAGCTGCCCGCCCTCCTCGTAGCCAACGTACCCGGGGGGCGCGCCGACCAGACGCGACACGTTGTGCTTCTCCATGTACTCGGACATGTCGAGGTGCACCATCGCGTCGGCGTCGCCGAACATGAACTCGGCCAGGGCCTTGGACAGCAGCGTCTTGCCGACGCCCGAGGGCCCGACGAAGATGAAGCTGCCCATCGGGCGCTTCGGGTCCTTGAGGCCAGCGCGGGCCCGGCGGATCGCCTTGGAGACGGTCTTGATCGCCTCGTGCTGGCTGATGACCCGCTTGTGCAGCTCGTCCTCGAGGCCGAGCAGGCGCTGGGCCTCCTCCTTCTCGAGCTTCTGCAGGGGCACGCCGGTCATCTTGGAGACCACCTCGGCGATGATCTCCTCATCGACCACGCCGTCGACCTCCTGGGCCTTGGCGCGCCACTCCTTCTGGATGTCTTCCTTCTGCTTGCGGAGCTTCTCCGCCTTGTCGCGCAGCTCGGCGGCACGCTCGTAGTCGGCGCCCTTGACCGCCTCGTCCTTCTCGATCGAGAGCTTCTCGATCTCGCCCTCGATCTCGGCGAGGTTCGGCGGCTTGCTCATGCTCTTGATGCGCACCCGGGCGCCCGCCTCGTCGATCACGTCGATCGACTTGTCGGGCTGCACTCGGCCGGTGATGTACCGACCGCTCAGCTCGACCGCGGCCCTGACCGCCTCGTCCGTGATCCGGACGCGGTGGTGCGCCTCGTACTTGTCGCGCAGGCCCTTGAGGATCTCGACCGTCTGCTCGTTGCTCGGGGGATCCACCGGGATCGACTGGAAACGACGGGCCAGCGCCGCGTCCTTCTCGATGTACTTGCGGTACTCGTCGAAGGTGGTCGCGCCGATGCACTGGATCTCGCCGCGGGCAAGGGCCGGCTTGAGCACGTTGGACGCGTCGATCGCGCCCTCGGCGCCGCCGGCGCCCACCAGCGTGTGCAGCTCGTCGATGAACAGGATCACGTTCTTGGCCCGGCGGACCTCGTTCATGACCGCCTTGATCCGCTCCTCGAACTGGCCGCGGTACTTGGTGCCAGCGACCATCATCGCCAGGTCGAGGACGACGAGGCGCTTGTCGTGCAGGATCTCGGGCACGTCGCCGGCGATGATCCGCTGGGCCAGGCCCTCGACGATCGCCGTCTTGCCCACGCCCGCCTCGCCCAGGAGCACGGGGTTGTTCTTGGTCCGGCGGCACAGGACCTGCGTCACGCGCTCGATCTCGGTCGAGCGCCCGATCACCGGGTCCAGCGCGCCCTCCTTGGCCAGCTCGGTCAGGTCGCGGCCGAAGCTGTCCAGGGCCGGCGTCTTGCTCTTGCTCTTGGCCGAGCGGGTCTCGCCCGAGCCGCCCCCGCCGCCGGCGGTCGCGGCCTCGCCCTCGCTCTCGGCGCCCGCGCCGAGCAGGTTCAGGACCTCCTCGCGGACCTCCTCGAGCTTCAGGCCCAGGTTCATCAACACCTGCGCCGCGACGCCGTCGTGCTCACGCAGCAGGCCCAGCAGCAGGTGCTCGGTGCCCACGTAGTTGTGGTTCAGGTTGCGGGCCTCTTCGATCGCGTACTCGATGACCTTCTTGGCCCGGGGTGTCTGGGGCAGCTTGCCCATCGTCACCATCTCGGGGCCGGCCTTGACGAGCTTCTCGACCTCGAGGCGGACCTTGCGGAGATCGACGTCCAGGTTCTTCAGGACGTTGGCGCCGACCCCCGAGCCCTCCTTGACGAGGCCCAGCAGGATGTGCTCGGTCCCGATGTACTCGTGGTTGAACCGCTGCGCCTCCTGGTTGGCCAGGGCCATCACCTTGCGGGCACGGTCTGTGAATCGCTCGAACATCGGTCGCTCCCGGGCCCCCGCGGGCCCTGTGCCGGCCGATCGAACCCGATCGGCCTCCTCCGTGGGGCGGTCTCTCCCATCAAGACACCGCCCGAACCGGTCATCCGCTGACGCGGCGGGCGTATTCCAGCCGCCCGCCGGGGGATCCTATCGGTCCATTCCCTGAACAGTTCGTTCGGGGTCCGGACCCCGATGTATCGGCTGCACACCCGGCGCCAGTTGGCCAAACCCGCGCAGTTGCCCCTCAGCGCGTCTGGATCGGCCTCCCCTGGCCGCCGATCCCGCCCACCCGCACCCGCGGGACCGCCAGATTCGACATCCCTGCCAGATCGGCAGAAGCCGCGTCAGGGCGTCGCCGCCGCCCGGGAGTTGTTCGGGAACGCGATCGACGGGTCCGACACGATCTCGATCGGGATCAGCGCCTCGTCGATCGCGCCCCGGTCCGAGTTCAGGTCCCGCATGACCACCTTCAGCACGTACTTGCCCACGCTCAGGTTCGGCGGCAGCACCACCTGGTTGATCAGGTAGTAATCACGGAGCACGTTGCGGCTCACGGTCCGGTCCGTCTCCGCCGCCCGGTTCCAGGTGTTGAGCCCGTCGACCGCGTGGTACATCTCCAGCCGCTGCGACAGCTTCACCTCGTGCAGCGTTCCCTCGGCTCCGCCGGGGATCGGCTCGCTCGTGAACCCGTCCACCTCGACGTACACGATCACCGGCTGCGACTGTCCGGCGAGGAAGATGTTGGACCCGAACTCCTCGTACCGCCCGAACCCACGCACGCGGGTGCACAGCGTCGCCCGCGTGACGCGCAGCCCCCTGGCCGCCGCCAGCCGCTGGGACAGGTCGCCCATCAGCTCCGACGCGCGGTCGGCGTCCAGCCTCGACTCGGGGTCGCCCAGCGCCCTGGCCATCTCGCCCGCGGCCCGGATGACCTCGAGCTGCTCGGGGGTGAGCGTGGACGTGTTCGAGATGCGGTCGATCGCGCCGGGCTCGAGCGCCTCGAGGCCCGCCAGGGCCGCGGCCGCCCGGTACGCCTCGTCCGGGTCGCTCGTGTCCTCGACCAGCTCCCGCAGCGACTCGCTGAGCCGCTGGGCCAGCTCCTCGCGCGAGGTCGGGGCGCCCGACCGCGCCTCCCGCCCCCGGTCGGGGTCGGCGCCGAGGGCGACCAGGAAATCGATCCCGTCCCCGCCCCGGACCTGGGCCTTGGGCGGCGCCGCGCGGATGCCGTAGGCGTCGGCCAGGGCGACGTCGGCCGGGTCGCGGGGCGCGGTCCTGTCCGGCGCGGTCGAGGGCTGGGCGCGGCTCGTCGATGCCGAGTCCGCCGTGCTCTGAGCGGGCGCCGGCGTGCCCGGCCGCGACGGGGCGGGCTCCGGACGCGAGGACCGGGGCTCCTCGTCCAGGGCCGCGAGCGAGGAGAAGCCGGGATCGCCCGTGCTCGGGGCGTCGTCGTCGGCGCCGGGATCGGTCTCGGGCTTGGCCGCCCAGGCGGCGGGCCCCTGCCCGAAGTACTGCTCCAGGCGGGAGGCGGACTCGGCGATCATCCGCTCGATCTCGTCGTCCGGGGCGGCCTCGGGCGTCTCGTCCTCGAGGGAGGCCAGCCCGGAGGAGACGACCCGGTCGTCGCCGCGGGACGCGCCCGGCGTGGGGGTGGTGCAGCCCGCGGCGAGCAGGCCGGCGGCGGCCACGAGCAGAGCCGGGCACAGAGAGACGGACAGCGGTCTGTTGTGCGCGCACATGACCGTGATATCGGTCGGCGGCGCCCGCCCTCTCCGCAATCGGGCCTAGGCGCGGGCGATGGCGGCGAATCGGAGGGCGAGCCGCTCGAGCGTCCGCTCGGGCCGCCCGACGCCGCTCTTGCCGGCCCGGTCTCCCGCGATGCACGCCTCGAGCAGGCCCCGGGCCTCGCCGGGGTCGAGCCGGTGGGCGACGGCGAGCACCGCGTCCTTGGACGGGCCCCACAGCCGCAACTCCTTGGCGATCTGGTGCGGGTTCACGCCCGATGCGACGCCGCGGGCCGCGGCGTGGATCTTCCGGGCCAGGTCCACGCATGCCCACATCACGGGCACGTGCGCATCACGCGGGGCGTTGTCGAGGATCGAGTGCAGGTGCGCGATCGTCCGCTCGGGGTCGCCCGAGAGCAGCTCGCCCTGGATCGACCAGACCTCCTCCTCGCGCGTGCGGCCGACCATCTCGGCGACGTGCCCGAGGCCGATCGTCCCGCCCTTGCCCGCGGCCAATGCCAGCTTCTCGAGCTCGGTGTCCAGGCGGGACAGGTCCGTCCCGACCCGCTCGACGAGGGCGGCGGCCGCCCGCTGGTCGATCGTCGCGTCGTGGCGCTTCTGGCATCGGCGCCCGCACCAGCGGATCGCGGTGCTCTCGCTGGCCGTGTCGCACGGGACGATGACGCCGACCTTCCCGATCGCCTTGTCCAGGTTCCCCTTCCGCCAGGTCGAGGCCCGGAAGACGAGCGTCGCGCTGTCGGGGGGCGCCTCGGCGTACCGCTCGAACAGGGGCCTGGTCGCCTCGCCGATGAGCTTGTCCGCGTCCTCGACGACGACGAGCTTGTGGGGCGCCATGAGCCCGAAGCTGCGGCACTCGTCGAGCACGTCGGCGGCCTGGGCGGACTCGCCGTCGAACCGGCTGACGTCCACCTCGCCGAAGGCCTCGGCGAGCTTGTCCTTCAGGGCGGCGGTGTGCTCGGCCCGGAGGAACGCCTCCTTGCCGTGCAGCACGACGACGCGGTGGGTCGCGTCGGGCATGACGAGCTTGGCGGACCGCTTGGCCATGGGGGGAGCGTACACCGCCGCCGAACTACAGTCCCCGCGTGAGCCCCGAGCCGGACACAGGCGATCCCCAGGTCATGCAGTGCATGGAGGTCTGGGGCGGGAACCGCGAGGCGGACACGGGCGTGCAGGCCCAGGGGCTGGACGCGTGGGTGTACAGCCGCCCGTACCAGCCCGAGACGGACCCGCCCGCGGAGGGCGGGCCCGAGCGCGCCGGGGGGGACATCTACTACCTGACCTCGTGCGCGACGGGTCGGATCACGCGGATGCTGGTGGCCGACGTCAGCGGGCACGGCGAGGCGGTCGCCGAGGCGGCCAGGTCGCTCCGGCGCCTGCTGGGCCAGTACGCCAACTACGTGGACCAGCGCCGGTTCGTCTCGGCGCTCAACAGGCGCTTCGGGGACATCGGCGGCGCGGAGATGGGCTTGTTCGCGACCGGGATCTTCGCGACGTACTTCTCGCCCAGCGACGAGCTGAGCGTGTGCTCGGCCGGGCACCCGCCGGCGCTGCGCTGGTCCGTCCGGGACGGATCATGGACCGCGCTCGAGGCCGCCCGCTCGGGGGGCGGGCCCGGGAACCTGCCCCTCGGGGTTCTGGACACGACGGCGTACGCGCAGTCGGCGATCACGCTCGACGAGGGCGACGCCGTGCTGTTCTACACCGACGCGATCAACGAGGCGAGCGACCCCGGGGGGGCGCAGCTGGGCGTCGAGGGCCTGACGCGTCTGATCAACGGGATCGACGCCAAGCCGGGCGACGGGTTCACGCGGGCGCTGCTGGCCGGCGTGGACCGGTACCGGCGCACGGGCGAGATCGGCCCGGGCCCGGCCTCTGGCGGCGACGAGCCCGGGGCGTTCGACGACGACGTGACGCTCGTGCTCGTCCGGCGCAACGCGCACAAGCCCAGGCCATCGGTCGGCCTGGGGCTGACCGCGGGCGGGCGGCTGCTCACCGGGGCGGCCCGGTCGATCGCGCGGGGCGTGGCGCCCTCGATCCCCGAGATCTCGGTCCGCGCCCTGGGCGGCGCGTTCATCCCGGGGCTCAACGGCAGGGGCCGGGACCCGGGCGGGTAGACGCGGGGAGCGAACCGCGCGGGCCGCGCGCCCGAAGATAGGCTCTGGTGCACGTGCTGACCCTGACTGTCATCCAGGGCCCGGAGACGGGCAAGCGGTTCGAGCTGCCGGTCAACGAGCCGCAGCTGATCGGGCGCTCGAGCGAGGCCCTGCCCATCGGCGACGACACGGTCTCCCGCCGGCACGCCGAGCTGACGCCCGACAACGGCATCTGGTGGATCCGCGACCTCAAGAGCCAGAACGGGACGTACATCAACGGCGTCCGCGTCTTCGACCGGACCCGCCTGCACCCGGGCGACCAGATCCGCGTGGGCTCGAGCGTGATGACGTTCGGCGAGTCGCAGGACAAGACGCCCGACGACGTGGTCCGCCTGATGCGCGAGCGCGAGATGGACATCGAGGTGGAGCACCGCCTGGCGTCCAACGAGGACTCGATGATCATGGCCGAGCCCGAGCCCGCCCGGGCCGCGGTCGATCATCTCCGGGTCATCTACCAGCTGACGACGCTGACCAGCCAGATCACGGACAAGCGGGAGCTGGTGGGCAAGGTGCTCGACCTGGTCTTCGAGGAGTTCAAGCCGGAGCGAGGCGTCGTCATGCTCTCGGGCGCGACGCCCGACGCCGAACTCGAGCCGGCGGCGGTCAAGTACCGGTCCCCGCCCAAGGACCCGGAGGACGCCAAGATCCATGTCTCGCGCACGATCATGCGCTCGGCGATCAAGGACGGCGAGGGGATCCTCTCGTCCAACGCGATGACCGATCCCCGGTTCAAGTCGGGCGACTCGGTGCAGAAGTACGAGATCCGCAGCGCGATCTCCTCGCCCATCAAGTTCCGGGACCACACGTTCGGGGCGGTGTACATCGACTCGTCGATGGCCAACTACACGTTCACGGCCGAGCAGCTCGCGCTGATGAACGCGATCGGCCGGCACACGGGCCTGGCCCTGGCCAACGCCGAGGCGACGCTCGAGCAGCTGCACACGCAGCGCCTGGCGACGATCGGCGAGACGGTCGCGAGCCTGTCGCACTCGATCAAGAACATCCTCCAGGGCCTGCGTGGGGGCGCGGACGTGACGGAGATGGGCCTGCGGAAGGAGGATCTCAAGATCGCCGCCGGCGGGTGGGAGATCCTCAAGCGGAACCTCGACCGGATCGTGAACCTGACGATGAACATGCTCGCCTTCAGCCGCCAGCGGACGCTGGAGTTGGAGCTGACCAAGCTCGGCCCGCTGGTCGAGGAGTGCGCGCAGCTGCTGGAGACGCGCTGCGAGGAGAAGAAGGTCGCGTTGATCGTGGACGCGGACCCGGAGATGCCCCCGATCGCCATCGATCCGAACATGCTGCACCAGGCGGTGATGAACCTGCTGGTCAACGCGGTGGACGCGGTGGAGGCCGAGACGGGCGCGGTGACGGCCCGCGTGTCGTTCAACGAGGTCGAGCCCGGGCGCGTCGGCACGCCGACGGCGGAGATCACGGTGCTGGACAACGGGCCGGGCATCCCGAAGGACCGCCTCGGCTGGATCTTCGAGCCCTTCAACACGACCAAGGGCCTCAAGGGCACGGGCCTGGGGCTGGCGGTGACCAAGCGGATCGTGGACGAGCACTCGGGGCGGATCCGCGTCGAGACGCAGGTGGGCAAGGGGTCCGCGTTCCGGGTCTTCATCCCGGCGGACCTGGACTCGCGGCACGACCCGGCCGCCACCGCCGACGACAAGCCGAGCGCGGGCGAGCTGATGTCCGGGCTCTAGCACCGCTCGTACACTCGCGGCGCCGTGGCGGATCAGGCGTACACATCCAGGATCGTGCTCGTCTGCTCGTACCCGCGCTCCGGGAGCAACTGGGTCGGCCAGGTGCTGCGGCTGGCCGAGTCGTACCACGCCCGCATCGACCCGGACCGGATGTGCCTGTTCCACGACCTCGAGGTCGTGCGGACCCAGGCGGACCCGGCGGCGTTCGGCCAGCCCGTGGATGCGCCGATCGTGTTCTTCAAGTCGCACGAGCTGCCCTCTGTGCTCTTCGAGCGGAGCCCGACGCTGCTGGGGAACCTGCGGCACGCGGTGAACATCGTGCGGCACCCCCTGGACGTCATCGCCTCGACGTTCCGGTGGATGGTGCACGCCGGGCACGTGGAGCACGAGGAGCGCGCGATCGGGAGCGTCGGGGAGGCGATCTCGCTGGGTCTGCTCGACGAGCACGTGGACGACTTCCTGACATACGGCGGGTCGCGGCGCCTGGCGTCGTGGGGCTACGGCACGTGGCGCGCGCACGTGGCGGAGTGGGGAGATGAGTGGGGGGGCGACGAGGCGACGGGCGTCCCGATCGTCCGGGCCAGGTACCGGGACCTGGTCGCCGACCCGCTTGGTGCATTCGGCCGGCTGGCGAGGGCGGTCGGCATGGAGGCGGAGGACAAGCACCTGGCCAAGGCGATCGAGGCGTGCACTCCCGAGCGTGTGGGGGCGGGGCTGGGCGCCGGCTTCGTGCACCGGGCCTCGGACCGGACGTTCGACGACACGCTCAGCCCGGAGCAGATCGAGCGCGGGCTGGAGGTCTTCGCGCCCGAGATCGAGCGGTTCGGGCTCTAGGCGCCGGCGCGGGCGGGCGGGGTCGCCCGGGCGAACAATCCCGCGTGGGCGAGGGACGCCGCATCCTGCACGTGGACATGGACGCGTTCTTCGCGTCCGTCGAGCAGCGGGACGACCCGTCGCTGCGGGGCAGGCCGGTGCTGGTGGGGGGGACGGGCTCGCGGGGCGTCGTGGCGGCGGCGAGCTACGAGGCGCGGGAGTTCGGCTGCCGCAGCGCGATGCCGACCGCCGTCGCCCGTCGCCTGTGCCCGCACGCGATCGTCAGGCGCGGGCGCTTCGACGCGTACAAGGAGGCGTCGCGGGCCGTCTTCGCGGTCCTTGAGTCGTTCACGCCCCTGGTCCAGCCGGTCTCGATCGACGAGGCGTTCCTGGACGTCACGGGCTCGATCCGCCTGCTGGGCGAGCCCGAAGCGATCGCGGCGGACATCCGCGCTCGGGTGCGGCGAGAGGTGGGCCTGCCCGCGTCGGTGGGGGTGGCGCCGAACAAGTTCCTCGCCAAGCTCGCCTCGCAGCTGGCCAAGCCCGACGGCATGCGCGTGATCCCCGCGGACGCCGTCCAGGAGTCGCTGGATCCTCTGCCCGTGTCTCTGGTCTGGGGCGTCGGGCCGGCGGCCGAGGCGGGGCTCGGGCGCCTGGGCGTGCGCACCATCGGGGACCTGCGGGGCCTGGGGATCGAGACGCTCCACGCGCGCTTCGGGGACTTCGGCGACCACCTCTGGCGCCTGGCCCGGGGCATCGACGACCGCCCGGTGCACTCCGACCGGGAGGCCAAGACGATCTCGCACGAGCAGACGTTCGGCGAGAACCTGTCGGACCCGGCCGAGGTCCGGGCTGTCATCCTCGCCCAGGGCGAGCAGGTCGCACGCCGCCTGCGTCGGCACGGGCGGTACGCGCAGACCGTGACCATCAAGATCCGATTCGGCGACTTCGAGACCGTCACACGCTCGCGCACGCTCGACGAGGCGACCGATCGGACGGACGTCGTCTGCGCCACGGCCCGCGAGCTGTTCGACCTGTGGGCCCGGGCGTTCCGGTCGGTGCGGCTGATCGGCGTGGGGGTCGGCTCGCTGACCGACGCGGGCGGCGCCGGCGGGCTCTTCGACCACGAGCGCGGCGAGCGGCAGCGGAGCGTCGATCGTGCGACCGACACCATCGCCTCCCGATTCGGATCGGGCGCGATCCGGCGGGCCGGCTCGCTCAAGGCGCCCGGGCGGCACGGCGCCCACGGCCCCGGCTCGGACACACCCAAGGACTCGCCCGACGCGGAGATCGACCGATGAACGACTGGCAGCGGGTCTCGACCGGGAACCAGTGGGAGACGCGCTACGGCTACTCCCGCGCGATCCGCGTCGGGAGTCTTGTATTCCTCGGCGGCGCGGCGCCGATCGATCCCGACGGCTCGACACACGCCCCGGGCGACGCGGGCGCGCAAACCAGCCGGTGCTACGAGATCATCGACCGGGCGCTGGGAGAGCTGGGCGCGACGCGAGAGCACGTCGCCCGCGTCCGCCTGTACGTGACGGATATCTCGCGGCACGACGAGTTCGGGCTGGCTCACAAGGCCTACTTCGGCGAGCACGCCCCGTGCATGACGATGGTCGAGGTCTCGGCCCTGATCACGCCGGACATGCTCGTGGAGATCGAGGCCGACGCCGTCGTTGGCGCCTGAGCGCGGGACGCGGGCTCACCCGTGTTAGACCCGTTCGCTGACGATCTTGCCGTCGCGCCAGCGCTGCACGGTCGCCTGCTCGTATGTGTTCTCCTTGCCGTCGGTGTCGATGAACTGGAAGCTGTACTCGAGCATGGCGACGCCGTCGTCCTCGTTGACGGCGACCGCGTGCCACTTGGTCCACTTCCACTCCTTGACGCCCGCGAGGAACTGCTTCTCGCGCTCGATGTTGGCGGCCAGGCCCTTGGTCGGGGGCTCGGAGTTCTCGCGCATCTCGAGGTCGTCGGCGTAGAACTCGTCCATCGCCTCGAGGATCTTGCCGTTGTTGATGTAGTCGATGAGCTGGTCGACGCGCTGGCGGACGGCGGGGGTCGTGGTGGTCATTCCGGTGCTCCCTGCGGTTGGTGGTCCGGGGTGGGACAGTTCTACGTGAGGTCGAAAACGAGGACTTCGGCGCCGTTGTCGGTGTGGATGTCCACGCGGGTCTCGTCGGTGATGGCGGCGCCGTCGCCCTCGGCGAGGGCTTCGCCGTTGACACTCGCCCCGCCCCGGACGATCTGGACCCAGGCCCGGCGCCCGGGCGCGAGGTCGAGGCCGACCGAGTCGCCCGCGCCGAGCACGCCCGCGTGCATGCGTGCGTCCTGGTGGATGTCGAGCGAGCCGCCCTGGCCGTCGGGCGACGCAAGCAGATGCAGGCGTCCGGGCTGGTCGTGGACCGGGAACGTGCGCGTCTCGTGCCGGGGCTCGACGCCCAGGCGCTCGGGCGTGATCCAGACCTGGAGCAGGCGGACGGGCTCGCGGCCCGAGGGGTTGACCTCGGAGTGGCGGATGCCCGAGCCGGCGCTCATGCGCTGGATGGCGCCGGGCGTGATGTCCTCGCGGGCGCCCGTCGAGTCGGCGTGGCGGAGCGTTCCGGAGACGACGTAGCTGATGATCTCCATGTCGCGGTGGGGGTGCTCGGCGAAGCCGCGCCCGGGCGCGACGACGTCGTCGTTGATGACGCGCAGGGGCCCGAAGCCCATCCGCTCGGGGTCGTGGAACTCGCCGAAGCTGAACGTGTGGTACGTCTTGAGCCAGCGGTGGTCGAAGTAGCCACGGTCGTCGGATCGAGTGATCTTGATCATGCGAGGCGAACCCCTCGCGTGGCTGGCGTGTTCCCCGGGCGGGCCTGCCAGGTTGGCGCCCGCGCGCAACCCGCGGCCGCCTTGGTGGTAGCATCGGGTTGAGGGCGGCGAGCCCACGGAGGCGGCCTGTGAGTGAGGGATCACAAACCGAAGGCACGCGGCTGCGGGGCGTCTGTCACGTCGTGTACGCCTACGACCTCGGCTTCGCCGTTGATCTCGACGAGGCCCAGCGGCTGCTGGCCGAGAGCGACCGCCCGAGGGTCGTCCGGATGCGTCGGCCATCGCCCGCGTGGTTCGAGTATCGGCACTCGCCCCTCCGCGTCGCGGGCGAGGGTGAGCCGGTGGAGGTTAACGGGTGGCGGACGGAGGCGGCGGCCGAGTGCCTGGTGCACGACTTCGCGGGGGCGGCGGTGATCTACCGCGTGCCCTTCGACTCGACGCCCGCGGAGCTGGCCCGCCTGAGCGCGGCGTTGTACGACAACGAGGCGCTGACCGAGGACGCACGCACACGCATCGCGGGCGTCTTCGACGCGATCCGGCCGGCCGTGTCGCGCCCGGAGCTGGGCGGGGTCGTCGAGGACTACGTCGTGTTCGCCGTCGAGTCGTGGGGTGACGGCACGCCGGCGGGGGTGATCGAGCGGGAAGGCCCGCGTCTGGCCGCCATGCTGCTCGCCGAGGAGGGCGCGATCGCGGACGAGCAGGTCGAGCGGGCGCTGTCGGGGCGGCTGAGCTACGCGCCGACGGACGCGGCGATCATCGACTGGAACGGCGCCATCTTGTTCGACGAGAACCCGGGCGACGTCGTCGCACTGCTCGTGCACGCGAACATCGAGCTGCTGGAGATGCGGATCATCGACGAGCAGCTCGACGGGCTGCTGGATCGTGCGCACGACCTGCTGGCCCGCGCGTCGCGTCGGCGGGCGCCGTTCGTCGGCGGGGGCGGGCGGGAGCTGCGGGGCTTCGCCGAGATCCAGACCGACGCGGCGTTGCTCTTCGAGGGCGTGGACAACGCGATCAAGCTCGCGGGGGACCAGTACCTGGCCCGGGTCTACCGCCTCGCGGCCGAGCGCCTGCACCTGCCCAGCTGGGACGCGGGGGTGCTCCGCAAGCTGGCGACGGCGGACAGCGTGTACCAGAAGATGTCCGACGCCGAGAGCGGGCTGCGGATGGAGGTCCTCGAGATCATCATCATCCTGCTGATCCTGATCTCGCTGTTCACGCCGCTGATCCCCGGCCTGGGGTATTGAGGAGCCGGGGCTTTTTGATCCCATAAGAGCTTGTTGTCACGCTTGTTATGGTGTTTTGCCCAGAGTCCCCTGGAACCAACCTCCCCGGGTCACGTATAAGTAAGCACTAACTAACCTTCCGCAATGGGCGGGGGCCAGGGGGTGCGGCGTGATCAACGAGGCGTTTGGGTGGGCCTGGGTGCTAATGGGGTTCCTCACGGGGGCCCTGCTCGGGATGGGGTTCGCCCGCGAGGGGTTCCTGGGCGGGTACGGCTCGTGGGAGCGGCGGCTGCTGCGGCTCGGGCACGTGAGTCTGGTGGCGCTGGGCGTGTTGAACATCCTGGCCGCGGGCAGCCTGGAGCGGGCGGCGCTCGCGCCCGCGTGGGCCCAGGCCGCCTCGGTCAGCCTGATCGTCGGCGGCGTGCTGATGCCCGCGTGCTGCGGGCTGGCGGCGTGGAACAAGAAGACGAAATCGCTGTTCGCCGCGCCGGTGGTCGCGCTGACGTTCGGCGTGTGCGTCCTGACCGTTGGTCTTGTGCAGGGAGCGTTGTCATGAGGATCGCGATGATCGCGATGAGCGGCGTGCGCGTGCAGAACGCCGAGCTAATGGCCGCGGGCCTGACGCTGCCCGGGTTCGTGGAGCGGTCCGAGGTGATCGCGTCGCTGCCGAGTTTGTCGTTGCTGACGCTCGCGGGGATGACGCCGAGCGACATCGAGGTGACGTACCACGAGATCGCGGACCTCGAGCACGATCCGCTGCCGTCAGGCGAGATCGACCTGGTGGCGCTGACGACGATGACGGCCCAGGCGCCCGAGGCCTACCGCGTCGCGGCACGGATCCGGGGGGCGGGCGTGCCGGTGGTCATGGGCGGTCTGCACGCGACGGCGTGCCCCGAGGAGGCGCTGGAGCACTGCGACGCGGTCGTCGCGGGCGAGGGCGAGCCGGTCTGGCTGGACGTCGTGGAGGATGCCCGGCGCGGTCGGGTCTCGGGGATCTACAGGCCCAGCGGCGAGTACGACCTGGGCGACGCGCCGATGCCCCGATTCGATCTGCTCGACCCGGGCAGGTACAACCGCCTGACGGTGCAGACGACGCGTGGGTGCCCGCACAAGTGCGAGTTCTGCGCCAGCTCGATCACGCTGACCAAGGGGTACAAGGTCAAGCCGATCGACAAGGTGATCGCGGAGGTGCGGGCGATCAAGTCGATCTGGCCCCGCCCGTTCATCGAGCTGGCCGACGACAACAGCTTCGCGCAGCGCGGGCACGCCAAGGCGCTGCTCCGCGAGCTGGCCAAGGAGCGCGTCAGGTGGTTCACGGAGGCGGACATCTCGATCGCGAGGGACCCGGAGCTGCTGGAGCTGATGCGGCTGGCGGGGTGTCGGCAGGTCCTGTGCGGGCTGGAGAGCCCGGTCGCCGACGGGCTGGCGGGGGTCGAGACGAACAACGACTGGAAGCTGCGCCAGTTCCCGGCCAGTGAGGAGGCGGTGCGCGCGATCCAGGGCGCGGGGATCACGGTGATCGGGTGCTTCGTCCTGGGCCTGGACGGCCAGTCGCCCGCGGTCTTTGACGAGGTGTACCGCTTTGCGCAGCGGGTGAGCCTGTACGACGTGCAGGTCACCGTGCAGACGTCCTTCCCGGGCACGCCCCTGTACCGCCGGCTCGAGCAGGCCGGGCGCCTGACGCACCCGGGGCGGTGGGAGCGGTGCACGCTGTTCGACGTGAACTACGAGCCGATGGGGATGACGGGGCGGCAGTTGGAGGCGGGGATCCTCGGTCTGGTGCGGCGGCTGTACGACCCCGAGGCGGTGCGGGAACGCCGCGAGGGGTACTTCCGCGGCCTGCGGGCGGTCGGGTAGGCTCGGCGGACCTGGAGCCCGGAGGTGATCATGATCCGTTCGCTGGCCTGTGCCGTCGTGATGAGTCTGTGCGTGGGCGCCTCGTGGGCGGGCGACGGCGCCGTCCGGGTTCTGCATTGCGGCTGGCTGCTGGACAGTCCCGGCCAGGCGCCCCGGGAGGGCGTGACCGTCATCGTCCGGGGCGGCGTGATCGACTCGGTCCGAGACGGGTACGTGGAGGACGTGGAGGCCGGCGACGGCGAGAGCGTTGAAGTCGTGGACCTGCGGGACCGGTACGTCCTGCCCGGGCTGATCGACTGCCACACGCACATGACGGGCGAGCTGCAGCCGATGCAGATCCGGCTGCGGCGGACGCTGACCGAGCAGCCGACGTACTCGGCGGTGGACGGGACGGTGTACGCCGAGCGGACCCTGATGGCGGGGTTCACGACGGTCCGGAACGTGGGCTCGCTGGGCTCGGACATCTACGCGCTGCGCGACCGGATCGATCAGGGCATGATCGCGGGCCCGCGGATCCTGGCGGCGGGGCGTTCGATCGCGGTCACGGGCGGGCACGCGGACCGGACGAACGGGATCTCGCCGATTCTGAGGCCCGAGATGACGCCGTGGGACGGCATCGCCGACGGGCCCTACGAGATGCGGAAGGCGGTGCGCGAGCGGGTGAAGCGTGGGAGCGACCTGATCAAGATCACGGCGACGGGGGGCGTGCTGTCGAACACGGCCGCGGGCGTGGACCAGCAGATGTTCGAGGACGAGATCCGAGCGGTGGTCGAGACGGCGCGGACGATGGGGCGGAAGGTCGCCGCCCACGCGCACGGGACCGACGGGATCAAGGCCGCCATCCGGGGCGGGGTCGATTCGATCGAGCACGGGACGTACCTGGACGACGAGGCGATCGGGCTGTTCGTCGAGCACGGGTGCTACCTGGTGCCGACGATCCACGCGGGCAAGTTCGTCGCCGAGAAGGCGGGCGAGCCCGGGTACTTCAACCCGGCGATCCGGGCCAAGGCCGAGGCGGTCGGGCCCCAGATCCAGGACGCGTTCGGGCGGGCGTACCGGGCGGGGGTGAAGATCGCCTTCGGGACGGACGTGGGCGTGGGGGAGCACGGGACCAACTGGCGCGAGTTCGTCTACATGCACGAGGCGGGGATGACGCCCATGGACTGCATCGCCAGCGCGACGGTGCACGCGGCGGACCTGTGCGGCATCGCGGACGAGGCCGGGACGATCGAACCCGGGAAGCGGGCGGACATCATCGCCCTGGCGGCAGACCCGCTCGAGGACCTCTCGTCGCTGGGGGACGTCCGGTTCGTGATGGCGAGGGGACGGGTCTACAGAGACGAGCGTTAGCGGAAGGGGGGGACGCGCATGGACACGGTGACGGAGCTGTTCAACTCGGCGCGCCAGATCGTGGTCTGGGGCTCCAGGACCAACGCCAGGAGCCGGCGGTCGATCCAGAAGGCGGTTCTCGATCTGTGCGCGGAGCTCGACCGGGGCACCGCCGAGGTCATCACCTACCTCAACAAGACGAAGCGGGTCAAGAGCCCAGAGACGCTCGCGGACAGGCTGGTCGGCGCCCGGATGGAACTCCTGAACACGTGCAACGAGAAGAAGATCTGCATGGGACTCTACCGGCTCGCGGACCGTTTCCGACAGCTGTTCGACCCCGTGAGGCTGAGCCTGAACGTCAGGACACGCCGACAGATCAAGCGGCTGATCGAGACGCTCCAGCGCGGCGAACGGGGGATCATCGACGAGAACGTCCAGCTGTTCGCCGACCTCGAGTCCTGGGCGGACGAGCTGGATCGCGGGCGGGAGACGGTCGATCGGATCCACGTCTACATCGATGCCACGGTGGCCGACCTGCGGGCTCGCCAGCGTCTGATCCGGGCGACGTCGAGGCTGATCATCGACCAGATGTGAGGCTAGTCGAACACGACGGTCCGGCGCCCGCGGACGATGACGCGGTCCTCGACGTGCAGGCGGACGGCCCGGGCGAGCACGACCCGCTCGAGGTCGCGGCCCTTGCGGACCAGGTCCTCGATCCGGTCGCGGTGGGTGACGGCCGTCGTGTCCTGGGCGATGATCGGCCCGTCGTCCAGCTCGGACGAGACGTAGTGGCTCGTCGCGCCGATGAGCTTGACGCCCCGCTCGAACGCCTGGTGGTAGGGCCGCGCGCCCGCGAACGCGGGCAGGAAGCTGTGGTGGATGTTGATGATGCGGTCCGGGAAGCGGCCCACGAACCCGGGCGAGAGGATCTGCATGTACCGCGCGAGCACGACCAGCTCGACGCCCGCGTCGTCGAGTCGCTCGAGCAGGCCGGTTTCCTGCTCGGCCTTGGTCTCGGGCGTGACCGGGGCGTGAACGAACGGGAACCCCAGGGGCTCGGCGAACGAGCGGGCGGCCTCGTGGTTCGAGACGACGAGCGCGACCTCGGCGGCGATCTCGCCCGACCGCACACGCCAGAGCAGGTCGCTGACGCAGTGCGTCTCGGGCCCGACGAAGATCGCCGTGCGGCGGGGCGCCCGGCCCGACCGGAGCGCCCAGGTCATCTCGTACCGCTCCGAGATCGGGCGCCAGGCGTCGGCGAAGCTGCCCTCGTCCAGGGCAAACCCGTCGGGCTCGATCTCCAGGCGCATCGCGAAGCGCCCGACGTTCGGGTCCGAGTGCTGGTCCGCCTCGAGGATGTTCCCCGAGTGGTCGCGGATGAACCCGGTCGCCGCGGCGATGATGCCCGGGCGGTCCGGGCAGTCGATGAGCAGCCTGTAGGTGTGCCGGGCCATCGGGCAAGCGTAGTGGGGTCGTCGCCGACGGGTGTCGGCCTCGTGGGGGCGTGCCGAGGGTGGACGCTCGGGCGCGCGGGTCCCGGGAACTCACGCCGCGGCGCGGCTCGGCGGGTCCAGCAGGTCGGCCATCACGCGGAGCAGCGCCGCCCGGTCGATGGGCTTGGTCTGGTACTCGTCGCACCCGGCCTCCAGGCAGCGCTCGCGGTCGCCCGGCATCGCGTGGGCGGTCAGCGCCAGCACCGGGGTCCGCACACCCAGCTCGCGCAGGCGCCCCGCGGTCTCGTACCCGTCCATGATCGGCATCTGCATGTCGAGGACGATCAGGTCGAAGGCCTCGCCCCGGGAGATCCGGTCGATCGCCTCGACGCCGCTCTCGCACAGGTGCACGTCGAGGCCCGCGCGCGAGAGCACGTGCCCGAGCAGGCGCCGGTTGTCGGGCCCGTCCTCCACCACGAGCACGCGCCCGCGGAGGGTGTTCGGCTCGGCGACACAATCCGCCTGCTCGTCATCGCTCTCGCGCTCGAGCGTGTGGATGGTCGCGGCGCCCGCGACGGGCTCGAGAGGGAGCAGGAGCGTGAACGTGCTGCCGTACCCCTCCCGCGTGGACAGCTCGATCCGGCCGCCCATCATCCGGGCCAGGTGCTGGGAGATCGTCAGGCCCAGGCCCGTGCCCTCGTGCAGCCGGGTGGAGGAGGTGTCGGCCTGCTCGAACGGGTTGAACACGCGCCCCGCCTCGTCCTCGCTCATGCCCACGCCGGTGTCCTCGACGTCGATGCGCAGCGAGTCCCCGTCGGCGCCCACGCGCACCCGCACCCGGCCCTCGTCGGTGAACTTGATCGCGTTGCCCACGAGGTTGATCAGGATCTGCCGGATCCGCTGCGGGTCGGCGTAGATCCGCCCCGGGATCGGCGAGGCGAGCTCGGCCTCCAGCCCGAGCCGTTTCTCCGAGGCGCGGACCCACATCGAGTCCACGACGTCCAGGACCGTCCGCGCGATCTCGCACGGCTGCTTCTCGATGGCGAACCGCCCCGACTCGATCTTGGACAGGTCCAGGATGTCGTTGATGATGACGAGCAGGTGCCGCCCGGACCGCTGGATCGCCGAGAGCGACTCGCCGACGAGCGGCTCGTCCGACCTGCCCTGCAGACGCTCGGACAGCACGTCGGAGTACCCAAGGATCGCGGTCATGGGCGTCCGGATCTCGTGGCTCATGTTGGCGAGGAACTCGCCCTTGGCGCGGCTGGACGCCTCGGCCTGCGCCGCCAACGCCCGCTGGCGCCCCTCGGAAAGACGCAGCGTCGCGGTCATCGTCTCGGCGATCTCGAGCGCCCGGCCCCTGGTCCGGGCGGTCATGCTGACGATGACGCCCACGAGCGCCGAGAGCACGACGCCGATCGTCAGTGTGAGCTCGGCGCGGGTGTGGTCCGGGACGATCGCGTCGGCCGAGGCGGGCGAGAGGGCCAGCGTCCACCGCCGCCCGTGGACGAAGACGCGGTGGTGCACGAGGAAGGGCGAGTCTGCGCCGAGCTCGACGCCGTCGCCATCGCCGGAGGCGAACATCGGCGTCCCGTCCTGGTCGGCCAGGCGGACCGTGAACCGGTCCCACCCCTGGTCCCAGCCCGACGCGAACAGCTCGTCGAGGAACACGGGGGTCGCGATCCAGCCGAGGATCGCGCGTCGGCGCTCGACGACGCCGCCGGTGGGCATCCCGGCGCGGTAGATCGGGGCGGCGAGGACGACCCCCCACTGGCTCTGCGCGCCCTGGTGCAGGTGCAGCGCCCGCGACGCTCGGATCTCACCCCGGTCACGCGATTCGTCGTACACGACGCGGTTCACGCTGTTCGCGGCGACGTTGAGGCCGATCGCCCGCGCGTTCCGTTCGTGCGGCTCGTGGTAGCGGATGACGTACGAGGGCGCGTCGGCGGGGGGCTCGGGGACGCCCTCGTGCGTCTGGATGCGGAAGCCCGCGTCCTCCCGCCGGACTGATTCCAGGAACCTGTCGAGCCCGCCCGCGGGGACATACTCAACGAACGCGATCCCGCGGATCGAAGGGGTCTGCTCGAAGACCTCCGACTCGCTGAGGAACGTCCTGTACTCCTCGAGCGTGACGTTCGTGCTCGCGACGAACAGGCCCCGGGTCATGCGGAGAGCGTGGACATGATCACCCAGGCGTTCCACCACGCCGTCCCGCACCCGGGTGGCGTCGGCGCGGTACTCGGACTCGAGGCGGAGGTCGGCGGCGTGGCACGCGGCCCGGTAGGCGAGCCCGGTCGCGGCCAGGCAGAGCGCCACGACCACCGCCGTCGCGCCGTACCGCTTGACGAGGCGTCGGCCCCGCCCGCGCCCACCTCCAGGCTGGTCGTCTGTCATGCCCAGGCGTTCCTCGTCGTCCTCCCCAGATATCGGAGAACGCCGGCCCGACCATGATTCCGGGGCCGCGATCCCCCGGTCCTGGGCGCCCGCCCCCCGAGCCGGGGCGGCGATCCACGCTCTTGTTGGACCCCGGGCCCGGCGGGCCGCGAAACGGGGCCGGCCGCGACGTTTATCGGACGTCTCGTGCCGGGGAGGAGCGGCGCGTTCGTACAGTCCCCGGGAGGATCGGCGCATGGGAAGCACGGCTCGTTCGGCGGTCGCGGTGGGACTTGTGCTGGCGCTGGCGGGCTGCCAGGGGCCCACGGTGGCGGACGATCCGCCGTCGCCGTCCGCGGGTGAGCAGGCCCCGGGCGACAAGCCCGCCCAGGCCGAGAAGCCGGCGACCAGGCAGTCGTCGCGCGAGACCTACGACCTGATGCAGGCGCAGGTCATGGACTTCGCCGACGATTTCACGCTCCGCCTCGCCGACGTGACCGACCGGATCGAGGCCAGGCAGATGTCCCTCGAGGCCCGGATCGCGATCCACCGCCTCCGGTACACCGTCGCCCACGGGCTGACGATGATCGCCACGTCGGCCAACCCCCGGGTCGCGCTGATGGACTCGGTCGTCGTCATGTCGCTGCAGCGCCGCCTCGTCGAGGAGCGGCTCGTGCCGGCGCACTTCCAGGAGACGCCCTGGCTGACCGACGTCTTCAAGTCCGGCGAGGACCAGGTCAAGTCGATCGCGGCCCAGTCGCTGACGCCCGAGCAGATGGCCGAGATCCAGACGCTCGTGGACAAGTGGGTCGAGGACAACCCGTACCGGCACTACGCGGCGTACGTCCGGCTCAACGACTTCGCGCGCAAGCGCCAGACGACCGAGCAGGCCGAGGGCAACGGGCGGTCGCAGAGCATCTTCGGGCTGCTGTTCCTGGACCCCCTGGCCGGGCTCGACCCGACGACGCGCGAGCTGGAGCAGACGAGGCTGTTCGCCGAGCGGGCGTTGTTCTACCTGCAGCGGATGCCCCAGCTCATCAGCTGGCAGGCCGAGCTCTTGTACATCGACAGCGCGAGCGAGCCGGAGGTCGTCCGGGCGCTGCAGGACGTGTCCAGGCTCACCGAGTCGATCGAGATGACGGCGAGGAACATCACCGAGCTGCGCGAGCAGGCGCCCGAGCTGATCGAGGCCGAGCGGACCGCGGCGATCGACCAGGCGATGACGCGGTTCTTCGAGGAGCTGGCCCGGGAGCGGTCGGCGGCGCTGGACGACCTGGGCAGGCGGGCCGAGTCGCTGGAGTCGACGCTCGCCGAGCTGGACCGGACCTTCGGCTCGGGCGAGCGGTTCAGCGCCGAGGCGACGGGGCTGGTCGAGTCGATCCAGCGGCTCACCGAGACGATCCAGGCGATGCAGGGCGAGCCCGACCCGGACGCCGAGCCGACCACGATCGCCGACTACGAGCGGCTCGTCGGCAGCGCGACGACGCTGGTCGAGCGGCTGGACTCGCTGGTTGCAGACATCGACGCGCTCGCCTCGTCGGAGGCGTGGGACCAGCGCCGGGTCACGATCGACCAGACGATGGCCGACACGCAGGCGCGGCTGGACGCGACGCTCGACCGGGCGTTCTGGCGGGGGCTGATCCTGGTCCTGGTGCTGGTGTTCGGGCTGCTGGGCGCAGGGCTGACACTCAAGCTCGTGCCCGGGCGGCGTTCGGCCTAGGCGCCCGAGTCAGAGGCCGAGCGCGTCGGCCATGGCGGCGCCCATCTCGGCGGGGCTCATCGCGACCTTCGCGCCCGCGTCCTGCAGGGCCTCGATCTTGGCGTCGGCGGTGCCCGTGGGCTTGCCGCCGGCGCCGCCCGAGATGATCGCGCCCGCGTGGCCCATCCGCTTGCCGGGGGGCGCGGTGCGGCCGGCGATGAAGGCGGCGACGGGCTTCTTGACGTTGGCCTTGATGTACGCCGCGGCGTCCTCCTCGTCGGAGCCGCCGATCTCCCCGATCATCAGGATGCCGTCCGTGTCCGGGTCGTTCTCGAAGAGGCGGATGCAGTCGATGTGCCCGAGCCCGCGGACCGGGTCGCCCCCGATCCCGACGCAAGTGGACTGGGCGAGCCCGAGCTGCGAGGTCTGCCAGACCGCCTCGTAGGTCAGCGTGCCCGAGCGGGAGACGATGCCGACGCTCTTGCCGGACTTTGCCTCCGAGACGTGCGTGTGGATGTACCCGGGCATGATGCCGATCTTGCAGCCCGAGTTGGTGTACGGGTCGGACCCGCTCTCGCCGCCGCCGGTCTTGGGGCCGGGGGTGATCACGCCCGGGCAGTTGGGCCCGACGAGGGTGAACAGCTCGCGGGGGTGCTCGGCGTCGGCGCCCCTGGCCGCGTTGTTCCGCTCGTCCAGGACCGCCCTCACGCGGACCATGTCGCCCACGGGCACGCCCTCGGTGATGCAGCAGATGACCCGGATCCCCGCGTCCATCGCCTCGAGCACCGCGTCGCCCGCGAAGGCGGGGGGGACGAAGATCATCGTGGCCGACGCGCCCGTCGCGTCGACGGCCTGGCGGACGGTGTCGAAGATGGGCAGGCCGTTGTCGTCCTTCTGCCCGCCCTTGCCGGGGGTGACCCCGCCGACCATCCGTGTGCCGTAGTCGAGGCAGCCCTTGGTGTGCTGGGCGCCGAAGCTGCCGGTGATGCCCTGGCAGATGACCTTGGTGTCGGCGTTGACGAGGATGGACATGGGGCGTCTCCGGCGTCCGACCGGGGCTCGATCGGGGCTTGGAGCGTAGCGCCCGGCCCGGGATTGGGCCGCGGGGGCCCGGGCCCGACTTCTATACTCGCCCCCGGGCAGGCCGGGGAGAAATGCACACGGCGGGAGGCGCCTTATGCGAGCCATCGTGACCGGTCAGGTCGGCATGGACAAGAAGCCCTACCTCGAGGGGGTCCGCGAGTTCGCGGGCGCCCAGGGCGAGAGCCTGCCCCTCTACAACGTCGGCGACATGATGTACGCCGAGGCGCCCGACGTCCGGGGCGGCCGCATCCTCGACCTGCCCCTGAGCCGCCTCAACTCGCTCCGCCGCGCGGCGATCAAGGACATCATCGCCGAGTCCCGCGACGAGCCGAACATCATCGTCAACACGCACGCGACGTTTCGCTGGCGCCACGGCCTGTTCAGCGCGTTCGACTTCGACCAGATCGAGAAGCTGAACCTGAACGTCTTCGTGTGCCTGGTGGACAACATCGAGGTCGTCCACGATCGCCTGCACGCCGAGCACGACATCGACGCGACGCTCAAGGACTGCATGGTTTGGCGCGAAGAAGAAATCCTGGCGACGGAGCTGATGAGCCAGGCGATCCCGGGCAGCAAGTTCTACATCATCAGCCGGGGCCGATTCAGCGACACGACGCGGACCATGTTCCGCCTGATCTGCCGCCCGGACATGCGGAAGGTGTACCCGAGCTTCCCGATGAGTCACGTGGTGGACATGCCCGACGTGATGGCGGAGATCGACGCGTTCCGCGAGAAGCTGGCCGAGCACTTCATCACGTTCGACCCGGGCGACGTGGACGAGAAGCTGCTGCTGGACCGGGCGCTCGAAGCGGTGAAGGAGGGCAAGGACTTCTTCGACCACAAGCCGATCCAGCTGGGCGGGATCGACAAGGGCGCCGAGCCGATCCGCATGAAGACGCGGGAGGTCCTGGACATCGCCGGCGACATCGACGGCCAGATCTACATGCGGGACTTCAAGCTCATCGACCAGGCGGACATGATCGTCAGCTATGTCCCCGAGCTCACCGGCACCGACGGCAAGATCATCCCGGGGCTCTCCTCGGGCGTGGAGCGCGAGCTGCAGCACGCCTGGGAGCACGCCAAGGAGGTCTACGTCGTCTGGAAGCCGTCGAAGAACCCGTCGCCCTTCATCACCGAAACGGCGACGAAGGTGTTCACGTCCGTGGACGACGCGCTGGCCCACTTCGAGAAGGCCGGCATGTTCGGCGAGAAGAACCTGTTCGGGCACTGACCGCGCTTCTTCCCGGCATCGATCGGCGGCGCGGAACTCGTGCGGTGTTGCGTGCGGATCGTGGGGTCGTGGCTCTCGCCGCCTCCGTCCACGCCCGCAGACGAAGGAGACGCCCATGCGCCTGACACTCGCCAGCGTCGCCGCGTGCGCGATCGTGGTCCCCGCCGCCAACGCGGGCGATGGGCCGATCTCGCTCGGCATCAACTATCGCTCGACCGATGCGTTCGTATGGGTGACCGACGGCGAGACCGAGTACCTTGACGCACGGGGCGATGAGTTGGACTGGTACGACACCCAGGACGTCGGGCCGTGGAACTCGGACTCGGAGGTTGCGGTTGATCCTGCGCAGACAGGCTTTGCCTTCGCACGCGCGATACAGCTCTCAAGCGTCAACGACGAGCGGCTGCTCGTGTTCTGCTTCGCGAGACTGCATTCCGTGACCAACCCGCCGTGGAGTCTCGTCGCGAGCGCCACGGACTCCAGGTTCGAGGGCAGGATCCGCGTTCACGCACCGGTCCGCGTCCGTGCCACTCTCGCGTACCAGGTCGGGTTCTCGGCACTGAACAGCGGCGTCGTCCGTCTCGAGACGGCGGACGACGACGCCATCCCCATCGTCGAGGGCGTACTGGACACGGGCGACGAGGGCGACGTATTCCCGCTCACGCTCCCGCCCGGCTCATACTGGCTCGAGGTGCAGGCGGGCGTCCAGTCCGGCGCGACGCTCGGTAGTGTGGGTGGCGAGGTCGTCACGGCGATCGCGTTCGATCCGAGCGAGTCGTGCTCGGCCGCCGACATCGCCGAGCCCTTCGGGACGCTCAACATCTCCGACGCGTTGGCGTTCATCGCGGCGTTCGCCGAGGAGGGAAACGCGGCCGACCTCGCGTGGCCGCCCCAGACACTCGACCTGAGCGACGTCCTGGCCTTCCTCGATCTCTTCGCCGAGGGCTGCCCCTGACCGGGCGTCGGCTGGCCCCCGGCCCAAGTTCGGCGACCGCCGGATGAGCCGTCGGCGGATCGGTCAGGACGTCGCCGCCGAGGCGCAATCCCTTGTCCCCACGGGCATTTTCGCCGATCTGGCCTTGCCCAGGCGCTCCAGACCGAGGCAAGGCCCTCCCCGATATCGAGGAGGGGTGTTCTCGGCGGGCGCCCGAACTCATAGAATGGGACGTACACGTCGCCGGGAGGCAACCCCATGGCACAGCTGCCACTTATCGCGGCGTTGTTTCTGAACGGGCCCGGGCCCGAAGCCGCCGAACCTTCGTGGTTCACGCTCACCGAGGTCGAGCGGTTCGTCTCGGCCAGTTCGTCACTGCGCAGCGAGACCGACCAGGACATCGGCTCGGGCATGTCGATGCCCGACGACGGCGCGCAGGGCACGTTCTGGGCGGGCGGCGCCCGCGGTGACGCGGCGTTGGGCGCCGACGCCTCGGCGCTGGCCGACTCCGCCCAGCTCTCCGGGCCGGCCAACTCCGGCGCGTTCTGGTCGATGGGCGACATCGATCTGGTGATCGACGCGGGTATCCCGCTGCTGGACGCCGACTCCGAAGGCGCGTCGGTGATGTCCTTCGTGCTGCACGTCCTGCGGCCCACGAGGCTCGAGTGCTTCGTCCAGCTCGTGACCGAGGGCCAGGGCTCGGCGTTCACGTGGTCGAGCCTCCGCGCGGGCGTCGAGGGTGACGGGCCCGTGGTCTACAGCGCGAGCATCGACACGGGCCAGCTGCTGATCGAAGAGCCGCGGACGCTGCCCGCGGGCGAGTATCTGCTCGAGGCGGGCGCGTTCTGCGAGATCAGCGACCCCGAGGGCCTCGCGACGGGCAAGAGCGGGTTCCTGGTCTCCCTGACGCCCTCGTCCGACTCGTGCAACGCGGCGGACATCGTCGAGCCGTTCGGCCAGCTCGACTTCAACGACATCCAGGCGTTCCTCGCCGCCTTCGCGGCCCGGAGCACCGACGCGGACCTCGGGCGGCCCGTCGGCCTCTACGACATCTCCGACGTTGTGGCGTTCCTCGAGCAGTTCAGCGCCGGCTGCCCCTAGGGCCGCGACGCGGCGTCCAGCTCGTAGATCTCGAACAGCTCGTTCTGGTACACGGGCGATCGCCCCTGCGGCGCGTCGCCCCGCTCGATGACCAGGTACGACACGCCCTCGATCTCGCCCAGGCGGGTGCGGACCGCGTCGGCGTAGGCGGCGCGGAGCGGCGCGTGGGTCTCGTCGTCGTCGCGCGGGTCGATCTCGAACCACCATGCGCGGGGGCGCATCCCCAGTGCCCGCATGCGCGCCTCCCAGCCGAGCGCCGGTTCGCCGGCGTAGAAGAACAGCCCGCCGTCACGCAGCTCGCCCCACGACGGGCGGTGCGAGCCCACCCGCCACCCGGACAGATACGGCGGGGCGAGGAAGACGCTGCCCTCGGGCGTGTTCTGTCGTGCCCATGACTGGGCGTCCAGCCAGCCGGGGGCCGCCGGGCTGGAGACCCACGAGAAGCCGCTCGCCAGGGCGCCGGCGGCGCCGGAGGCGATCACCGCGGCCAGCGCGGGCGCGGCGCCGAGGGTCGATCGTGCCGAGGATTCGGCGATGCCCCCCCGGGGGCGCGGCAGGGCGCCGAGGCCGATCGCCCCGAGCGTCGCCAATCCCACGACCCCCGCCGCCAGATGCCCCAGCTGGGGCGTGGGCCACAGCGCCAGCCCGGCCAGCGCGACCACGCCCAGCAGCACACCCCGCCCGCCGCGGGCGATGTGCTCGGCCGCCCAGACCCCGGCGACGACGAGCGACACGATCTGCACGAGCATGAGCGAGCGCGACACCATCAGGCGCCAGAGCAGCGGCTCCTCCAGCCCCATCGACAGCAGCGCCAGCCCGAGTGCCGGGAAGACGAGCGAGCCGGCCGCGTAGACGAGCAGCCGCTCGCGGCACGACCGGGTCGTGGTGGGGGATTTGGACGCGGCCCGCAGGTACCCGGGCGCCGCCACCGCCCCGAACGAGAGCACGAACATCAACGCGGCCCATGACTTGACGGGCACGCGGCGGACGTCGATCAGCGGCGCGTACAGCTCGTGCCCCAGCCGCGCGTACGCCTCCATCTGCGCGCCCGGCACGGGGCCCATCGACCGCGCGAGCCACACGCCGACCGCGCCCGCGGCCCCGACCGCGCCCACCAGCGCGAGCATGGCGGTCTCGCGCCGGTGCGCCACGAGCGTCGCGACGCACCAGGCGCCCAGCAGGTACGCCGCCGTCTGCCCGTGCACCGGGGCGGCGGCGAGGGCGGCGACGAGCGACCACACCGCCCGCCCCCGCGCGAACAGCGTCATCGACGCGAACACGAGGGGCATGACCAGGATCGTCGCCGTCATCTCCACGTCGCCCAGCGAGACCAGGCCCAGGTAGTTCTGTTCCTTGGGCACGACCAGCACGAGCGCCGGCGCCGCCGCGAGCAGCATCGGCGCCCGGGGCCCGAGCAGCGAGCGGCCCAGCGCGATCAGCACGAGACCAGAGGCCGTCACCGACGCGAGCATGACGCCCAGCGTCACCCAGGGCAGCGCGGGCTGGGGCGTCGTCCAGGCGATCGGCGCCCAGGCGAAGCTGCCCAGCGAGCCGAACGCCTCGGCGTACGGGTCGCCGGCCAGCGCGCCCGGGAACCGCATCGCGACATAGTGGGTCAGGTACTGGACCTGGTCGGCGACGCCGAACCGGTACCCGCACGCGCCCAGCGCGGCCAGGGCGATGACGGCGGTGAGCGCGAGCGTCGCGACCGCCCGCCCGGGCGATGCGCCCGGGTTCGGCCCGTCTCCACGGCTCACCTGGTCGTCTCCACGAGGGGGGAGGGTACCCCGGTCCCGGTCCGATCGGCCCGGGCTGAAAGGCGGGCGGCTACCCTCCCAAACAGGCCCCCGGAGACCAGCCGGCATGAGCCCGCCCGACTATCCCATGGGCCCCAACGGGCGCCTGATCGACCCGTCCGCGACGGACGACGAGCGGTCGTACAGCCTGCTCATGCACCTGACGCTGCTGGCCCACCTGATCGTGCCGTACTTCGCGATCGCGGCCCCCATCGCCATGTGGCTGGCCCGGAAGCAGAAGTCGCCCTTCATCGATGACCACGGCCGCGAGTCAGTCAACTTCCAGATCACCCTCCTGCTGTACACATTCATCCTGCCCGCGATCGCGGCGGTCATCGGGCTGCTGACGTGCAGCATCGGGCTGATCCTGCTCGTGCCCGCGATCCTCGGGCCGTACATCCTGGGCCTGGTCGGGATGGTCATGGGCGCCATGGCGGCCAACCGGGGCGAGTTCTTCCGCTACCCGATGACGATCCGCCTGCTGAACTAGGCGCCCGGGGCGGGCCTTCAGGGGTCTGTAGGGGACGCCCGGGCCAACCCGCCGCGTACACTCAGAGCCATGCCCCTGCTCGAGGCGCTCAACCTCCGCAAGGCCTACAACGGGCGGACCGTCGTGGACGGCGTCTCGTTCGACGTCGAGCGGGCCGAGATCGTCGGCCTCCTGGGCCGCAACGGCGCGGGCAAGACCACAAGCTTCCGCATGACGATCGGCATGATCGAGGCCGACGACGGGCGCGTCTTCTTCGACGGGCACGAGGTCACCGGCCTGCCCATGTACCAGCACGCCCAGCGGGGCATCGGCTACCTCTCCCAGGAGCCCAGCGTCTTCCAGCGTCTGACCTGCGAGCAGAACCTGCTCGCGATCCTGGAGACGCGGAGCCTCTCGCGGGCGGACCGGAAGAAGAAGGCCGCCGAGCTGCTCGAGCGATTCAGCCTCACGCACAAGGCGAGGGACCTGGCCCGGACGTGCTCGGGCGGCGAGAGGCGCAAGCTGGAGATCGCCCGGGCGCTTATCACGGACCCGAAGCTGATCCTGCTCGACGAGCCGTTTTCCGGTGTGGACCCGATCGCGGTCGAGCAGCTCCAGGGCGAGATCCGATCGCTGGCCGACCAGGGGATCGCGTTCCTCATCACGGACCACAACGTGCAGCAGACGCTGCGCGTGTGCGACCGCGCGTGCATCATCGACTCGGGCCGGAAGCTGGCCGAGGGCACGCCCAAGCACCTGATCAACGACGAGATGGTGCGGCGGGTGTACCTGGGCTCGCTGTTCCGGGGCGACGAGTTCGACCAGCCTCACGCGCCGTCGAAGAACGGCAACGGCCGCCCCGCGCCCGAGCGTCCCCGCCGGCTCTCGCGCCGCGTGTGACTCGATCAGGGTGCGGTCGGCGACCCGCCGCCGAAGTCGATCTCGCCCGAGATATTCAGGTCCGCCTCCGGCACCAGCACGTCGGACTCGAAGAGCACCTCGGCCAGCTTCCCGGGCGTCAGGTACGTCACCGACCCGCGGATGCGGTAGGGCGCGATGCCCCGCGTGTCGTACTCGATGGGCACGATCGCGGGCAGGTCGATCTCGTGCGTCTCGTATCGAGACAGCGTCGTCTCGGGCGAGCGGACGCCCGAGAAGACCTCCTGGCCGTCCAGGGCGAGCGTGTAGGTGATCCTGCGGAGGGGCAGGGCGTCCTTGTTGTCGTTGATGGCGTTGATGTGGAACAGCAGCTCGACGCCCTCGGCGCTGGAGCCCGTGCGGGTCACGCCCACCGCCTGGAACCGGGGCGGGCCTGGGCGCGAGCATCCGCCCGCCGTGATCGCCGCCGCCGCCAGAATCATCACGATCGCTCGCCGTGTCACGACGACGAGCCTAGCACGAGTCGGGCGAGGGTGTCTGGCGAGGGCGTTCGTCAGGGCGTCCGCACGCCGCGGCGTGCCGGCGGCTGCGGGAGCGTGGTCCAGCGTTCGTCGGGCAGGTGCGTGCCATCGGCCAGCGCGGGCGTCGAGGCGGGCGCGGTCCTGACGTAGTTCTGCCAGTGGACCATGAGCCCGCACAGGATGATCGCGCCGATCCAGGCGCCGACCTCGGCCGACCGCGCCCGGCTCTTCCACAGCAGGATGCTCACGCACGCGGTCACCGTAGCCATCTTCCAGACGACGAGCAGCTCCGGCGAGCCCATGTCGATCACGAGCCTCGCCAGCGGGTTGGACTCGGCCATCCCCATGCTCTGGAGGTAGGTCAGCGTGAGGACGAGGTCGCCCACGCTCATCACGATGATGGCCGCGGCGAGCAGGGCGACGCGGCGGCACCTCGCGGGCGTGCCCAGCAGCCGGTGCACCAGGCCGTCGGTATCAGGCAGGGTCGCCGCGTCGCTCATGACGCGGGCAGATCGGCGAGCCGGGCGCCCGGCGTGAGGCCCGGGGCGGCCGCGGGCCCGCCGGGGGGCGTTGGGCGCGATGGCTGGGACGGCCGGGCGGTTGGCGCCGATGATCCGTCCGGGGCTTCCGGTCCGGGAACCACGGTCGAACCGCGGAGGGGCCCCACGCGAAGGAGCGCTCGGATGGCACGGTTTGTCTCTGCCCTGATCGCGGCGTCGCTGGCCCTCGGCGCTGTCCCCGCCCCCGCGCCCGCCCAGCCGGACAACCCTGTCTTCCTGGACGACTCGCCCCTGGCGTCGGACACGCTCCGCCGCCTCGACGACCTGGTCTCGATCGAGAGCTGGGCCGAGGCCGCCCGCGTGCTCCAGCGGCTGCTCGACGACGAGGGGGCGCGGGTGCTCCCGTCGGAGGCGGACCCGGACCTGTTCGTGCCCGTCCGCCGCGTCGTGCACGAGCGGTTGCTCGCGAGCCCGGAGCTGCTGGAGCGGTACCGGGAGGCGGAGAACGAGACGGCCCGCGCGATGGTCGAGTCCGGGCGCGCGGCCGAGGCCGAGCGGTCCCGCCTGCTCACGCCCTGGGGCTACGAGGCGGCGCTCCGAGTCTCGCAGGAGCTGCTCGAGTCGGCGCGGTTCCGGGCCGCGGCGGCGATGCTCGCGCAGCTCGAGACGCACCCGGACCGCGCGGGCGATCCCGGCGCCGACGCGGTCAGGCTGCTCGCGCAAGTGGCGCGCTATATCGACGACGAGGACATCGCCGCCCGCGCCGCGCGCTGGGCAGAGCAAAGCGGCATCGCGGCGCCGGAGACGCGCCGGATCGAGCCGCCCGCCGGCCTTCGCGCCGACTCGGTCGGCGCCCTCGGGCGCGAGCGCGGGCCGGAGGTCGATCTGGGCGCGCTCGGGCGGGAGCCCCTGCGCTCCGAGCCCCTGAGCCCGATCGACCCGCTCGTGTTCGACGCGCCCGCCGAGCTGCGCGACCAGCGCCCCGGCGAGCGGACCCGCCAGCGCACGTTCGCCTGGTCGATGCCGACGGTCGTGGGCGACACGCTGTACGTCTCCGACGGGATCACCGTCAGCGCCTGGGACCGGTTCACGCTCAGCCCGATCTGGCGCCGACGCATCGGCCCGCCCGCGGGCCAGGGCTCGCGCGACCGGTGGATCGAGGCCACCCGCCAGCGCCTGGGCCAGAGCCTCGAGGACTCGTCCAGCGTCACGATCGACGGCGACCTGCTGCTGACCGCGAGCGGCTTCGCCCGATCGGGCCGGCGCGAGGACGGGGGCGAGGTCGTCGCCCTCGACCGCCACTCGGGCGAGATCTTCTGGTCCGCCGACGTCTCGTCGCTCGACGAGACGCTCAGGGACGCCAGCGTCCGCGGGCCCGTCGTTGTCGTGGACGGGACGGCGGTCGTCGCGGCACGCAAGTCCGTCCGCGCGAGGCGCCTCCTGAGCGAGTACGTGGTCGGCCTCGACGTCCGCGACGGGTCGCTGCGCTGGTCGAGGCTCGTCGCCAGCGCCGGGTCGCTGCCCTTCCAGCAGGTCGGGCGCGTCGCCCGCGCCGGCGTGGGACACCGCGGCGTCTATGTCCGCGCCGACGAGATCGGCGCCGTCGAGGCCATCGACGCCGGCTCCGGCGCGCCGGTCTGGGTCCGCCGCTTCACGCCCGCGGCGATGTACCGCCCGACGTCCACCCCGCCCTGGTCCACCGCCGCCCCCATCATCGACGGCGACTCGGTCATCCTCATCTCGCCCGACGGGGAGGAGATCATCAGGCTCGACATCGCGACCGGCGCCGTCCTCGCCAGACGGCCCTCGGCGGACTTCGCCTCGCCCGACTATCTCGTCCGCGTCGGGGGCTCGCTGGCGGCGGTCGCGCCCGAGCGGGTCAGCTTCGTGGACGTCCGCCGATTCCACGCCGACGCCGTCCGCATGGGCGCGGCGATCGACCCCGCGATCGTCTCGGGCCGAGCGACCCCGGCGGGCGGGCGCCTGCTCCTGCCGACGCACGAGGGCGTCGTGGTCTTCGACCCGATGCGGCCGCGAGACCCGGCCCGTGTGCAGCTCGACCTGACGGGCAACCTGCTCGCCCTCGAGGGCCAGCTCGTCGCCGTCGGCGAGTTCGAGGCCCACTCGTACCTGGAGTGGAGCGTCGCCAGCTCGCTGCTCGAGGAGCGGATGCGTCGGGCGCCCGAGGACCCCGCGCCGGCCGCGACCCTCGCCGAGCTGGCCTTCCGGGCGGGGGAGCACGAGCGCATCGCGCCCGCCGCCGACCACGCGCTGCGCGCACTCCGCGGCGCCGGCGACGATCCGGCGGCACGCCGCGTCGCCGACCGTTTGTTCCGCTCGCTCCTGGCGATGGTCCGCAGCGAGGGCGGGGCGCCCGGCGAGCCGACCATCGGCGTCGTCTCGACCCGGCGCGAGCTGATCGACCGCCTCGGGCGCCTGGCCCGGGAGCCGGAGCAGCGAGTCGCGCACCTGATGGCCCTCGGCAGCCTGCGGGACCGCACGGGCGACGCGGGCGGCGCGATCGACGCGTACCAGAGCGTGCTCGCCGACCCCGCGCTCTCGGGCGCGACGTGGCGCGGCGCCGAGCTGGCGGTCCGAGCACAGCTCGAGGCCACACGCCGAGTCCGCGCCGTCGTCCTGCGGCACGGGCACGACGCGTACCGGGCGTTCGACGCCCAAGCCCGCGTCGAGCTGGGTCTTGTCCCGCCCGCCGACGGCGCGGCGCTGGCCGAGCTGGCCCGCCGATACCCGGCCGCGGCCGTGACCCCCGAGCTGTGGTCGCGGGCGGCGGCGGAGTACGAGCGTGCCGGGCGCCCGCACGCGTCCGAGCGCGCCCTTCGATCGGCCCTGGCCGCGGCCAGGCTGCTCGAGGACTCGGGCGCGCCGGTCGCCCCCGAGCAGCTGGGCGAGATCGTGGGGCGCCTGGCGACGTCGCTCGCCCGCCGCGCCCGCGCCGACGAGGCGGCCGAGCTGATCGATCGATTGCGCGACGAGCGCCCCGGCGTCACCCCCACGCGAGACGGGGCGCCGGTCGACATCGCCTCGCTCACGCGGCAGCCCCCGCGCGGGCGATTGCCGGTGATCGGGACGCGCCTGTCCACGGGCGAGCGCCCCCAGCTGCTGCCCGGCGTGCCCGTCAAGCCCTTGGAGCCCTCGGCGAGCGCGCCCACGGACCGCGCGCTGCTCGTCTCCCGCACGCGATCGGAGCTGACGCTGGTCGTTTCCGGGCCGGCGGGCGTGGAGTCTGTGTGGGCCAGGCCCCTGGGAGACGGGGCCCGGGTCGTGCGGATGGACGCCGCGGGCGTGCTGATCCACTCGGGCGAGGGTGGCGAGGGCGGGTTCACGCGGCTGGCGCTCGACGACGGGCGGGAGCTGTGGTCGATCGAGCCGCTGGGCCGCACGCTGTCGGCGCTGAGCGACCGGGCGCCCGGGGCGGGCGGAGGGCCCGTGGGCGCGCGCCGGTTCGAATCCCCGCTCGACGGCGCCGTCGCGCCCGACGCGCTGGTGCTCTCGCTCGACGACCAGACGCTCGTCGTCGCCGACCGGCTCGGGCGCATCATCGCGCACGACATGACGACGGGCGACGAGCTCTGGACCCGGCGTTCGCGCCTCGCGTGGATCCACGACCTGGACGTCGGCGCCGGGCTGGTCGCGCTGGGCGGCGTCCGCCCGGACGCGGAGGGCGCCGCCGGCTGGACCCCCGCCATCGAGGCCCTGGACGCCCGCACGGGCGAGGTCATCAGCCCGATCGAGGGTGTCTCCAGCGAGGTGCGCTGGGTGCGGATGGGCGAGTCGGGCGACCTGATCGCCGGGCTGGCGGCCGCGATCGTCTCGCTGAACGTTGTCGAGGGGCGGGTGAACTGGGTGACCAGCTCGCGGGCGACCGACGGCAGCCGCGGCGCCTGGCTGATGGGCGCCCAGATGGTGATCATGGACGCCGACGGGCGACTGTGGCTGGGCGACAACGCGGGCGGGTCCATCCGCGCTCAGGAGCTGGACGCGGACGTGGGCGACGGCGGGTGGGTGGACGTGCACCGGGCCGGCGGGCGGGTGCTCGTCGCCACCGAGGAGGGCGTGCGCCTGTACGACGCGGACGGCCGGACCGTCGGCGCCGACGCGCTGGCCAGCGACGGGCGGACGCTCGCGCCGGCGCTGGCCCGCGGGCTGGTCGTGGTGCTCGAGCGGCGCGAGCCGGGGCTCGACGCGCCCCGGGGAGACGCGGGCGAGAGCTGGGTGCACGTGCTCGACACGTCGTCGGCGAGGCTGCGGGGCAGCTACGACCTGCCGATGGTCGCCGAGCCCGCGGGCGTCGCCGTCATCGACGGGCACGTGCTCGTGGGCATGGGGGACGCGACGATGGTCGCCTCCGCGCCCGCGTCCGAGGGCGAGCCCTGAGCACGGGCCTCACCCGATCGTGAGGATGTCCGCGTCGGCCTCGGAGATCCGGGCGTCGAGCGAGGGCAGTTGCTCCTTGAGCTTCCGCGCCAGCCGCGGCAGGTATCCCCGCTCCGTGTTCGTGTGCCCGGCGAGCAGCACGCCCACGCCCTTGTGCAGCGCCGCCACGATCTCGTGGTGCTTCATCTCGCCCGTGACGAACAGCTCGCACCCGTCGGCGGCGGCCAGGGGCAGCATCGATCCGCCGGCGCCCGGCACGACGCCGATCGTCGTGAACGTCTCGCGATCGTCGGGCAGGGCGTACCGAACGCGGGCCCGCCCCAGGTGCGTCTTGAACCGCTCGCACAGCTCGCCGATGCTCGCGGGCCGATCCAGCAGCAGCCGCCGCCCGGCGCCGATCCGCCGCCTTGGCTTGCCCATCAGCTCGTAGACGTCGAACGCGGGCTCCTCGTACGGGTGGAACTCGCGGAGGGTCTTGAGCGCGATCGGCAGCGCGTGCCTCGAGCAGACCATCTCGAGGCGGAGCTCGTCCACGCGTTCGAGCCTGCCGGCCTCGCCGACCGCCGGGTTGGTCTTGTCGCTGCCCAGGAACGTGCCCGTGCCGGGCGAGGCGAAAGAGCAGACGCGGTACTCGCCGATCACGCCCGCGCCGCCCGTGGCCAGCGCCCCGCGCAGCTCGTCGGCGCGGTCGGGGGGCACGAACGTCACGATCTTGACCGACTGCTCCGGGTCGCGCTCGACGTGCGGCGCGAGGCTCCGGCAGTCGCCCGCGATGACGTCCTCCTTCGCCTTGCCGGGCGACGCGCTGAGCCCCTCGCACAGCCAGTCGGTGATCCCTCCCTCGGCCGCGTCGAGCGCGGTGTGGGGTGTGTAGATCGCCATCCCCGCGGCGATCGCGCCCCGGATGATCCGCTCGGGGGCGCTCGCGTCGGTCAGGCGCCCGAGGTCCTGCCAGATGGGCGGGTGGTAGGCGATGATCGCCGAGGCGTTCATCCCGACCGCCTCGGCGAGCACACGCTCGGTCAGGTCGATCGTCAGCAGCACCGGCCCGCGCACCTCGTCGCCGGGCGTCCCGACCTGCAGCCCCACCCGGTCCCACTCCTCGGCGTAGGCCGACGGGGCGATCGACTCCATCGCGTTGACCAGGTCGCGCACGTGCATGGGCGGTCCTTTCGTGTGCTCGGGCGGCTGATTCTAGAGGCGGCGCCCGCCCGTACGATCCGCCGTGAGCCCGCCCGAGGCCAACGCGATCGAGACCCGCGTGCACGCGAAGATCAACCTCGCGCTCTCGGTCGGCCCGCCCATCCCGGCGGGCGAGCCGGGCGAGGGGCTCCACCCGATCTGCTCCTGGATGGCCTGCATCGACCTGGCCGACACGCTCCGGGTCGAGCGGCTGGGCGAGGGCGAGCAGAGCGTCTTCGACCTGGCCCGCGACGACGGCGCCCCGGTCGGGTGGGAGGCCGGGGACGACCTCGCGGTCCGAGCGCTGCGGGCGCTGGAGACGCACGCCGGGCGCCCGCTCCCGGCCCGCCTGACGCTGCGCAAGTCGATCCCGGACGGCGGGGGCCTGGGCGGGGGCTCGGGCGACGCGGCGGCCGTCCTGCAAGCCATCGACGAGCTGTTCGGGCTGTCGCTCGGTATCGATCGTCTCGGGAAGGTCTCGAAGTCCATCGGCTCGGACGTGGCATTCTTCCTGGACGAGCACGCGCCGCCCCGCCCGGCGATCGTCTCGGGCCTTGGAGATCGGATCGACCGGGTCGCGCGCGTTGAGCAGCAGCTGACGCTCGTCTGCCCGCCGTTCGGGTGCCGCACCGGCGCGGTCTACCGCGCGTACGACGCGGCGCCGAACCCGCTGCGGGCGCACGAGGTGGCGCAACTGGTCAAGGCCGGCGGCGTGGACCCGCGGCGGCTGTTCAACGACCTGGCGCCGGCGGCCGAGCGGGTCGAGCCGGCGCTGGCCGAGCTCCGAGCGCGGCTGGCCGACGCCCTGGGACTTCCGGTGCACATGTCCGGCTCGGGCTCGACGCTGTTCGTGGTGGGGGGGGCCGACGTCGCCGAGCGGGCGCGGGCCGCGGCGCCCGAGTGCCGGGTCATCCCGACGCGGCTGGTCTGAGCGGGGCGTACACTCGCGCCATGCCCGGCCAGAGCAAACCCATCCGAGTCGGCGTGGACCTGGGCGGGACGAACATCCAGACGGGCGTCGTGGACGCGTCGGCCAAGATCCTGGGCCGCGACAAGCGGAAGACCGACGCCGACGTCGGCTACGAGGGCGTGCTGGAGCGGATCGTGGCCGGCATCCGGGCCGCGTGCGAGGACGCGGGGGTCGCGCTGGACGATCTGGCGAGCGTCGGGGTCGGGGCGCCGGGGCCGGTCGAGCCGGGCACGGGCACGGTGGTCACCGCCGTCAACCTCCGCTGGGACGGGGCTCCCCTGGCCCGCGACCTGGCCCGGGAGCTGCAACGACCCGTCGCCGTGGGCAACGACGCGGACGTGGCGCTGTTCGGCGAGTGGAAGCACGGCGCCGCCCGGGGCGCGACCGACGCGCTGGGCGTCTGGGTCGGGACCGGGGTCGGGGGCGCGCTCATCCTGAACGAGCGCCCGTACCACGGCTCGTTCCACACCGCCGGCGAGATCGGGCACATCCACTTCCGCCCGTTCAACCCGCCCGGCATGCGCTCGCTCGAGCACAACTGCTCGCGCACCGCGATCGTCGATCGGATCCGACACCTGATCAGGTCGAACCGCGAGTCGATGATCACGGACCTGATCGGGGGCAAGTCGCAGAAGATCAAGTCCCGGCACCTGGCCGAGGCGTACCGCAAAGGCGATGCGCTGGTCCGCGAGGTGATCGACGAGTCGGCCGAGAGCACCGGGATCGCCGTCGGCGGGATCGTCACGCTGCTCTCGCTCGAGTGCGTCGTCGTGGGTGGCGGACTGACCGAGGCGCTGGGCGAGGCGTACGTGTCGATCGTGCGCGACGCGGCGCGCAACGTCGCCTTCCCGAACGCGTGCAAGGCGGTCCGCGTCGTCGAGTCGGCGCTGGGCGACGACGCGGGGATCATCGGCGCGGCCGAGCTGGCGGCGCTGGGCGCGCAGCACGGCGCATAAACAACGCGGCCCGGGTGGACCGGGCCGCGCGTCATTGGGTCATGATTGTGAACGAGCGGCTACGACTCGCCGAGTTCCTGGACCAGGGCGTCGATGGCGGCGTCGACCTTCTCGGGGGTGTCGTACGCGCCCGACTCGATCTGGCCGCGGATCTCCTGGACCAGCTCCTCGCGGATGTCGGGGACCTGGCGGAGCCTGGCGAGATACCGGGCCATGTCGGACACCTGCACCTGGTCGCCGCCGCCCGACCGCCGGGCGGAGCCGGCGTCGCTCCCCGGGGTGGCCCGGCGCGGCGCGTCGCTCACGCGTCCGACTCGTCCCGGGCTGCCCGCCTCGATGGGGGAAATTCCTGTCATTCGAGCCTCCTTCGCCACGCGTCCGGCCGGACGCGCCCACCTCTAGATCCAGTCGCCCTTGGGCGCCACCTGTCCATCCCTTGTGGAACTATCGTCGGGGCTCGCCGAGTCCCTGCAAATTCGGAAAGCCACACAAGATGTTGGCAACCGCTTACGCCAGAACCGCTTAGATTGTATAACGATGAACCGGACTTCCCAGAATAAACGTGCCCCCGCCTCCCGCGTCCTGTGGGCCCTCGCGGCCGCGACCCCCCTGGTTCTGGGTGGGTGCGGCGGCGGCGGCGGGCAGACGCGGTCCGACCCCTCGCCCGAACTCCAGCGGGAAGGGCGGGCGGTGCTCAACGACGACCGCGGGCCCACGCGGCCGGCCCGCTCCGGGCGGGATCAGGCGCAGCCGGTCGGGGTCGCCTCGGGCGCCCCGGCGGGCGACTCGTCGTGGACGATCGTCCTGGCCCGGCCCACGAGCAGCGAGGCGGGCGCCGCCCAGCGGCTGCTCGACGACGTCCGGGCCTTCGGCGGGGTCCCCGAGGCCCGGCTCGAGACCAGGCGGGGTCGGCCCGTGGTGGTCTACGGCCGGTACCCCTCGCCCGACGACGACCGGGCGAAGCGCGACCTGGAGAACCTCCGGGCCAAGCAGGTCGACGGCAAGCCGATCTTCGCGATGGCGTTCCTCGCCCCGCCCTCGGACGGGGCGCTGATGGGCTCGAACGCGGTGTGGGACCTGCGCACGGTCAGGCAGCGCTTCGGCGAGGACGCGCTGTACACGCTGCAGGTCGGCGTCTACACGCGTCTGGACGGGCGGTCGCCGACGACCGAGGACCTGGCCCAGTTCCGGGCGGCGGCCGAGCAGGCCGTCGCGGACCTGCGCGCCGAGGGAGAGCAGGCGTTCTACCACCACGGGCCCGGGGCGAGCACGGTCACGGTCGGCGTGTTCGGCGAATCGGACCACGACCCGGCGGGCGGGTTCGAGTCACCCCGCCTGGCCGAGGCGCGCGAGCGGCACCCCAACAACCTCGTCAACGGCCAGGGCTACAACGAGACGCTCAGGACCGACACCGGGCGGTCGATCCGCCGCCTGCAGCGGAGCCAGCTCGTCGCGATCCCCGCCAGGTAGGCCGGCTCAGAAGTTCCCGATCCCGGCCAGCCACAGGGGCTCGATCCGGTCCACGATCCAGGGCGAATCCGGCGCGTCGCGCCGCCAGTGCAGGCGCCACCAGCTCGCGCTGGGCACGCCCGCGCCCGAGTGCCGGAGTCTGAGCTGCGTGCGTGCGGCGCCGGGCCCGTCGATCACGGCCTGCCACTCGGCCAGGCGGTGCGACTCGATGCTCGCGCTCCCGCCCGGGTATTCCTCGACCAGGCCCAGGACGATGTCGCGCCCGCTGCGCGTGTACCGGAGCTGACCACCCACGCGGACCTCGACGCCCTCGGCGAGCATCGGCCTGAGCGCGGCGGTGTCGGCGGTGGCGGTCGCGTCGACGACCTCCCGCGCCCGCGAGATCAACGCCTCGCGCGGCGTGACGACCGACGCGGCCATGGCCCACAGCCCGCCGGCCAGCGCGAGCAGCACGACCGCCGCGATCGCGCCGGCCCGGAGCTTGCCCCGCGCGTTGAGGATGAAGAACAGGACGATCGCCGCGATCGCCAGCACGACCGCCGGGACCATCGGCGCCTCGAAGAGGTACCGCTCGGGCAGCGAGGGCTCGGGGAGCGGGACGATCTGGGGCGTGAGGTTCTCGGCTTGCATGAAGTCTCTCGAAGCAACGGCGCGGGTCGGGGGATTGTTGCAGGCGCCGGCTCCGGGGGGCCGATCCAACGCTGTTTGGGCGTCGCGCGGCCGGTCCGCGCCCGCCCGGCCCCCGCCCGGAGCGAGCACAGCACCCATGGACATCCTCTCATTCGGTCTCGAGGACGCCTACCAGGGCCCGGGCGGCGACGGCACGCTGGAGAAGAACCTGGCCGCGATCGCGCGGCAGGACCCGCGGCTGGCCGACACGATCCGCGCCACACCCCCCCGGGCGGACATCGAGTTCGTCGAGACCCCCGAGGGGCCCTCGGCCCGGATCGCGGGCGGGGCGCTGCTGGCAAGCGGGCGGGCGCCGGCGACAGAGGGCGAGCGGTTGGCGTCGAGCGTGGACGTGGCCGAGCACGGCGTGGTCTGCGTGCTCGGCTTCGGGCTCGGGTACCACGCCCGTGCGCTCGGCGAGCGGATGCGCAAGACCGGGGTGGTCCTGTGCTGCGAGCCCGACCTGGGCCTCCTCCGAGCAGTTCTCGAGCGGGTGGACCACTCGGCGTGGATCGAGTCCACGAACCTGGCCTTCCTCACCGATCCCGACGACGGTCCATCGATCTCGCGGGCGCTGTCCGGGGTGGAGGGGGTCATCGCGCTGGGGTTCACGTTCCTGACGCACCCGCCGAGCCGTGCGCGGCTGGGCGACGACGCCGACCGGTTCGTCCGGACCGTCACCGGCGCGCTCAAAGCGCTGCGGACCACGATCGTGACAACGCTCGTGCAGGGCGGGACGACGCTGCGGAACGCGGCGATGAACCTGGACCACTACGCGGCGTGCGGCGGGATCGCCGAGCTTGCCGGCGCGTGCGAGGGAAGACCCGCCGTCGTGGTCGCGGCCGGCCCGTCGCTGGAGCGGACGATCGACGCGCTGGCCCAGCCGGGCGTGCGCGACCGGGTTGTCATCGTCGCGGTGCAGACGGTGCTCAAGCCGCTGCTGGCCAGGGGCATCCGGCCGCACTACGTCACGGCGCTGGATCACCACGAGATCTCGAGGCGGTTCTACGAGGGGCTGAGCGCCGAGGACGTGCGGGGCGTGACGCTCGTCGCCGAGCCCAAGGCGAACCCGGCGATCCTGGACGCCTTCCCGGGCGTGATCCGCTGCCCGGCCGACGAGCTGCTCGACGAGATCCTGGGCGAGGGCCTCGCCCGCGACATGGGTCGTATCGAGCCGGGCGCCACGGTCGCGCACCTGGCCTACGAGCTGGCGCGGCATCTCGGGTGCGACCCGGTCATCCTGACAGGCCAGGACCTGGCGTTCACCGACGGGCAGTACTACAGCGCGGGCGCCGCGATCCACGGGGTGTGGGCGACCGAGCTCGGGCGGTTCCGCACGCTCGAGACGCTCGAGTGGGAGCGGATCGCGCGGATGAAGTCGCTCTTGCGGCGCGTGCCGGCGGTCGGCGGGGGCGAGGTGCTCACCGACGAGCAGATGTCGACGTACCTGGCGCAGTTCGAGGCGATGTTCGCCCGGGACGTCGGCGCCGGGAGACGCGTGATCGACGCGACGGAGGGCGGGGCGCTCAAGCGCGGCGCGGAGACGCTGGGGCTGGCCGAGGCGCTGGCAACCCACGCGTCGGTCGCGTCCGGGTCGCCGCCCCCCCAGGACGACGGCGCTCCCGCGGGCGCCGATCGGCGCCGCGCGGCGATGATCGAGCGGCTCGAGCGTGAGCGTGCGGACGTCTGGCGTGTCGCCGAGGCCAGCCGCGCGGCGGCGGGCAAGCTCGGGCGGATGGCCGAGTCGCAGCACGACACGGCACTGGTCAACCGTCTCATCGGCGAAGTGAACGCGATCCGGGACGAGGTGCAGTCGCTCCGGCCCGCGTTCCGGCTCGTGCAGTTCGTCAACCAGGCGGGGGCGCTGAACCGGATCCGCGCCGACCGGGCCCTGGGGCTGGCGGGCGAGATCGACGCGATGGAGCGGCAGCGTCTGCAGATCGAGCGGGACCGCAAGAACGTCGAGTGGCTCGCCGAGGCGGCCGACAGCGTCGGGGCGACGCTGGACGCGGCGATCCGGGCGCACCGCGACGGCGGGGCCAAGCTCACGCGGGACCCCGCGCCCGCCGAGGAGGTCTCGGGCGGCTTGCCGCAGCGCCGGCGCGTGGCCGCGATGGTGCTCGTCGATCACGAGGTCGGCGGGCTCGGGCTCGCGCGACGCCTCGACGAGCCGTTCCTGGGCGACGAGACGATCTTGCGGTCCACGGTCCGCCGCCTGCTGGCCGCCAGGGAGCTGGACGAGGTCGTGCTGCTCTCGACCGATCCGGCGCGGACGTCGAACAAACTCGGCGAGCTGGCGCGCGAGTCTCGCGTCGTCATCGAGGGATGCGACTCGGCCGTGGTGCGCGACCGGCTCCGGGCCGTCGGCGCCGCCCGCGTGTGGAGCCCCGAGAGCTGGCGGGGCGGCATCGGTGGCCTGATCGCGTCCGACGAGGCGTTCGAGCCGGTCAGCGCGAAGCGGGTCATGGAATCACGCGGCATCGACGCGGGGGTCTTCGTCGGCGCCGACTGGGCGCTGGTCGATCCGGCGCTGACGGGCGCCGTCGCCGAGCGGTATCGGTCGGCGCCCGAGTCGTGGCGCGTGGCGTTCACGCAGGCGCCCGCGGGGCTGTGCGGCGTGCTGCTCGACCGGCGCGCCGTGTCGTCGCTGGCCGAGGCCAGGGACTCCGCCGGCTCGCTGGCCACGATCGGCGCCCTGCTCGGGTACCTGCCGATCGCGCCGCAGGCGGACCCGATCGCCAAGGCGATGTGCGTGCAGATCCCGGTGTGTGTGCGCGACCTGTGCGTGCGGGCGATCCCGGACACGCCGACGGCATTGGGCGAGCTGCGGGCTCGTCTGACCCCGCTGGGCGCCGATGCCCAGACCGCGGGCGCCGAGCGGATCGCGGCGGCGCTGGCCGGGCTTGTCTCCACGCCGCCGACGGCGCCCCGGGACGTCACGCTCGAGCTGTGCACGGGGCGGCTGCTGGCCGGGCCCTGGGGCGCGTCCCGACGGGGCAGCGAGGCGCCGATCGAGCGCGAGGTCGCGCCGCTGCCGGCCGTGCACGCCCTGCTGGCCGAGCTCGCGGGCGCGAGGCCCGACGTCGTGCTCACGCTCGACGGGGCGGGCGATCCCCTGATGAGCCCGCGGGCGCTGGACGTCGTCCGGGCCGCCCGCGACGTGGGCATCGCGGGCGTCCACGTCCGGACCGATCTCGTCAAGCCCGCGCTCGACGGCGACGCGGCGCTCGACGCCCTGCTCGACGCGGGCGCCGACGTCATCAGCGTCGACCTGCTCGCGACCACGCCCGAGACCTACCGGTCGCTCACCGGGTCCGACGCGTTCGAGCGTGTGGTCGAAGGAGTGCGACACCTGGTCGGGCGGCGCGACGGGGCAGGCGGGCCCGGCGGCATCCCGACGCCCTGGATCGTCCCCCGCATCACACGCTGCGACGCGAGCGTCGGCGAGGTCCAGGCCTTCCACGACACGTGGATCATGACGAGCGGCGCCAGCGTCATCGACCCGCCCGGGCGCACGCCCGGCGCCCGCGTCCGGGCGCTGCCCGTGCCCGAGACCCGGCGCGCCTGGTGGGACCGGGAGCGGATCACGATACTGTCGGACGGCACGGTCGCGTCGCCCGCGTGGCTCGACGAGCCGATGCGGGTCGGCGCGGGGATCCCGATCGAGGAGATCCACCGGCGACTGTGGCGCGCGTCACGGGACGAGGGGTCGATCCTGGAGGCCAAGCCGTCGGCGCTGGCCAGGGGGAGGGCGGCGTGAGCGGGGCGATCGCGGTCATCCTCGCGCGCGCCGGCTCCAAGGGCCTCCCCGGCAAGAACGTCGCGCCCGTCGGCGGGCGCCCGTGCATCGCGTGGACGATCGACGCGGCCCGGGAGGCCGCCGATGTGTCGCGGGTCGTGGTCTCCAGCGACGATCGGCGCGCGCTGGAGATCGGGTCGGCCATGGGCGCCGAGGCGATCGACCGACCGCCCGCGCTCGCCTCCGACGAGGCGACCATCGACGCCGCCGCCCGGCACGCGGTCGAGACCGCGGCGTGGACCGACGGCCCGGTCGTGATCCTGTACGCCAACGTCCCGGTCCGCCCCGAGGGGCTGATCGACCGGGCGCTGGCGCGCCTCGCCGAGGGCTTCGACAGCGTGCAGAGCTACGCGCCCGTCGGCAAGCACCACCCGTGGTGGACGGCGAGGCTCGATGAGACGACCGGCGACGTGCGCGCGTGGGAGGGCGACGCCCTGAACCACGGCGTGTACCGGCGCCAGGACCTGCCGCCCGCCCGCGTGCCCGACGGCGGGGTGCTTGCCGTCATGCCCGAGGCCCTGGCGCTGCGGATCGAGGGCGTCGCGCCCGGGCCCCACGCGTTCTTGGGCGCTCGGCGGGGCGGGGTCGCGACGGGCGAGGGCGAGGTCGTGGACATCGACTCGCGGATCGACCAGTTCGTCGCCGACGCGCTGCTCCGCGAGCGGCAGGCGGCGCACGACCCGCACCGCTCCCGCGAGTGGCGGCGGACGGGCTAGGCTGGGCCGGCGTGAAGATCGGCCAGCGCGAGATCGGGCCCGGGCATCCGCCGTACGTCATCGCCGAGATCGGCGTGAACCACGACGGACAGGTCTCCCGCGCGCTGGAGCTGACCGAGGCCGCGGTCGAGGCCGGCGCCGACGCCGTCAAGCTCCAGTACTTCGAGACCGACCGGCTGCTGAGCAAGGCCGCCAAGCTGGCGGCGTACCAGAAGGCCGCGGGCGAGACGGACCCGGTCGCGATGCTGCGGCGCCTGGAGCTGGGCCTCGACGAGATGGCGCGGGTCGTCGATCGCGCCCACGAACTGGGTATCCACGCGATCGTGACGGTGTTCAGCGTGGAGCTGGTTCAGCCCGCGAGTGGGCTGGCGTGGGACGCGTACAAGAGCGCGTCGCCGGACGTGATCAACAAGCCGCTGCTGGAGGCCCTGGCCGCGACGGGCAAGCCGTTGATCGTGAGCACGGGGGCGAGCACGCTGGACGAGGTCGTGCGGGCGGTGGGGTGGCTGGAGGGGATCCTGGACCGGCTCGCGGTGCTGCAGTGTGTGAGCAGCTACCCGGCGCACCACGGCGCGGTCGGGGGTTTCTTCGCGCTCCGTGAACGATTCGGCGAACGCGTGCCGATCGGCTACAGCGATCACTCAATCTCGAACGAAGCTCGAATGCCGGGAGCAGCGGTTCTTGAGAAGCACCTGACCTACAACACGAGCGCCGCGGGCCCGGACCATGCTGCATCCCTGAATCCGCGAGATTTTCGGCGGTACGTCGAGCACTCAAAGGAAGAGGGGGAGTACGCGGCTGATGAGTTTCGGAAACGGGCTCTCTGCTCACTCGCGGTTGGCCGTGGATGTCGAATCGAGGAGGTGTCGGCGAGCGACATCGACGAGTACCTTCAGAAACGTGTGATGGAGAGCGAGCAAGATGTGCGGGCCGTCGCCCGACAGAGCTTGACGATGACGCGGGCGATGAGCAGGGGCGAGGCGATCTCGCGGGACGATCTGACCATCAAACGCCCCGGGACGGGCATCGAGCCCTTCCGCCTCGACGAGGTCATCGGCAAGCGTCTGGCGCGAAGCGTGGAGGCGGACACACCCCTCGTGGAGGATGATCTCGCCGGCTAGCCCGGAACGTCAGTGACGGGCCTTCTTTCTCTTCTCGTTCTCCTCCTCTTCACTTCTAGCATTCGCCACGCTCTTGCTCGCCTGCCCGTCACTGGCGTTCCGGGCTAGTTTGGGAGCGCGTCTCTGTATGCTCATGCCATGGCGTCGGCGCTCGCGTATTTCTTGACGTGGACGACCTACGGGACCTGGCTCAGGGGAGACGAGCGTGGGTGGGCAGAGCGGGTTGGTCACATGACGCGGTACGCGAGCCCGGACCCGTCACGCGTTGCGGCGGATCGGGCGCGCCTCAGACATGATCCTGTTGTGCTCACACCTGAGATGCGTCTTGTGGTTGACCGGGCGATCCGGGATGGGTGTGCTCACAGAGAATGGCAGCTGCATGCCCTGAACGCTTGATCGAATCACGTGCACGCGGTGGTCGCGGCTAGTGCGTCGATCGATCGGGCGCTCGCGGATCTGAATGCGTGGGGGACTCGCAGGCTCCGTGAGCGGGGGATGGTCGGGGCGGACACTCGGGTCTGGACTCGTCACGGCTCGACCCGCTCTATTGATTCACAAGCCTCGCTCGACGCGGCGGTTGACTACGTGGATCGGTTGCAGGATGGCCCGGGGCGCTGGGAGAGGTCGTGAACCGCTCGGAGCCCGTCACTGACGTTCCGGGCTAGTCTTGGGGCATGATCGGCGACGGCTGGGCGGATTCGGGAGACGAGCGGGCGCGGGATCGTGCGCCCACGCCCGACAACCCACGGCGGGTCTCGGTGGTGACGGGGACGCGGGCCGAGTTCGGGTTGCTGCGGCCGGTGATGCACGCCGTCCGCGACCGCCCGGGACTGGAGCTGCTGGTCGTCGCCGCCGGCTCGCACCTGATCCAGCCGGCCGCGACGTTCCGGGAGATCAAGGCCGAGTACGACGTCGCCGACTCGGTCCCGATGCAGACGGTCGGAAAAACAGGCCGCTGGGCGGACGTGGAGGCGCTGGGCCGGGGCGTGGCGCGATTCGGGCGGAGTTTCGAGCGGCTGGCCCCCGACTGGGTCGTCGTGCTGGGCGACCGGATCGAGGCGTTCGCGGCGGCGTCCGCGGCGAGCGTGGGCGGGGTCGCCGTCGCGCACATCCACGGCGGGGACCGGGCCGAGGGCGTCAGCGACGAGGCGATGCGGCACGCGATCACCAAGCTGGCGCATCTTCATCTGGCCGCGAGCGAGCAATCCGCCGAGCGGATCCGGCGGATGGGCGAGCGGCCCGAGCACGTCCGTGTCATCGGCTCGCCCGCGATCGACGGTCTCGCGGGCGTCGAGCCCATGGACGACGCGGAGTTCGAGGAGCTGGGCTCGCCGGTGGCGGTCCTGCTCATGCACCCGATCGGGCGGTCCAACGAGCGCGAGGAGCTGGCGGTGGACGCCGCGATCGAGGGGATCCAGGGGGCGCTCGACACGGGCTCGAGCCGCGGCATCATGGCGCTGCACCCGAACTTCGACCCCGGTCGCGAGGGCGTGATGCAGGCGCTGATGAGCGCGCCGGACGCCGTCAAGGTCGTCCGCCACCTGCCACGGGCGAGGTTTGTCTCGCTGCTCAGGCGCCTGGGCGAGGGCGGGGGTGTGCTCGTGGGGAACTCGAGCGCGGGTCTGATCGAGGCCGCGGCACTGGGGTGCCCGGTCGTGAACATCGGCCCGCGGCAGGGCGGGCGGGAGCACGGCGCCAACGTGGTGCACGCGGCCGAGGACGCGGGGGCGATCGAGCAGGCCGTCGCCCGGGCGCGGTCGCTGGACGGCCCGTTCGAGCACCCGTTCGGGGACGGCCGCGCGGGCGAGCGCGCCGCCGAGGCGCTGCTGCGTGTCGACCCGGGCGCCCCGGGCTTCACCCGCAAGCGGTGCGCGTACTAGCGGCGGGGGGAGCGGGCGCGCCGTGAGGTCCGCGGTGGTTATCGCGGCGGCCCGCCCGTTCGGTCTCGGACAACTCTCCCGAATACGCGGCTTGGAACGAAGTGGGGGTCCACGCGCGCCGATGACGCCTCCCGTCCGGGCCACCGCGCCCCCATAGGGAGAACGCCATGTCCGTGTCCGCCGAGCAGAAGGAGCAGATCGTCGCGAGCGCCATCCGCGAGATCAGCCATATCGCGACGCTGCCCGAGATCACGCTCAAGATCATCGACCTGGTCGAGGATCCGAGTTCGACCGCCCAGGACCTGCACGAGGTGATCTCCGGGGACCCGGCGCTCAGCTCGCGGATCCTGAAGGTCGTCAACAGCTCGTTCTACGGCCTGCCGGGTCAGATCGCCTCGATCAACCGGGCGATCGTGATGCTCGGGCTCAACGCGGTCAAGAACATCGCGATCGCCGCCAGCCTCGCCAAGCTCTTCCGGGGCGGCGAGCTGACGCCCGACTTCAGCGCCAAGGACCTGTGGACGCACTCGAACACGGTCGCCGCCGCCAGCAAGCTGATCGCCGACGAGCTGAAGCTCGGCCTGGGCGACGAGGCGTACCTGGCCGGCCTGATCCACGACATCGGGATCATGGTCGAGATGCAGTTCGACCGGAACAAGCTGATCGAGGTCGTCGAGAAGGCGGGCGTTGGCGAGGACGGCGCGCCGGTGCTGAACATGCTGGAGGTCGAGGAGGCCGTCTTCGGCGCCGACCACCAGGACTTCGGGGCGGCCCTGTGCGAGAAGTGGAAGTTCCCGGCGCCGTTCGCGCTGGTCACGGGCTACCACCACCGCCCGGCCGAGGCGCCCGGCGAGAAGCGGACGCTCGTCGCCGTCGTGGCGGCGGCCGACCGGATCGCCGCCAAGGTCGCCGGCGCCTTCCGCCTGGACCTGGACTCGACCGAGATCCCGGGCGAGCTGATGGAGCTGCTGGGCCTGACGCCCGAGCAGGTCGAGAAGATCGAGACCAAGCTCGCCGCCGAGCTCGAGGAACTCGACGACTCGCTCTGAGCAAAGGAACACACCGCCCCGAGAACGGGGCGGTGCGCGGAAACTCTCTTTCTCCCTCCGGGCGGCTGCACGAATAGTGCGGCCGTCTGCTTTTGGCGCCCTACTGGCTGTCGGCGAACGCGTGCATGAAGTCGATCACGTCGAGGAAGTCCACGACGTCGTCGTTGTTCGTGTCCGCGTCCCAGACGGCCGGACGCTCGGGCCGATCGGTCTGGGAGAACTGGTCGATGAAGTCCATGACGTCCATGTGATCGACGACCTCGTCGCCGTTGAAGTCCGCCAGGGCGCCCTCGGCGATGATCGCGTCGAAGAACTCGTTGTCCTCCCCGTCGTGGGTCCGCTGGATGAAGCGGTACGAGAACGACCGCCAGGCCCAGGCGACGTACCCGCGGTCGCGGAAGTCGGCGACGTCCTTGATGCCGTACACGGGATCGACACTGGGCTTCATGAAGCCGACGCCGATCTCGGTGGTCGCGGGGTCGTAGACCTCGCCCGCCCGCGTGTCCTGCAGGAAGAAGCGGTGCAGGGCGACCCAGGGCGCCTCGTAGACGAGCGGGTTGGGGATGAACGTGTTCCCGATCCACTCGCCACGGGGGACGGCCTCGCCGCCGATGCGCACACCCGCGTAGTCGGGGTTGTGCTGGAGCGCCTGGACGGTCTCCTGGGGGGACATCGTCCCGCCGAAGTCGTTGGACAGCGAGCCCGAGTCAAACCACAGCGCGTTGAAGGAGGAGGCGAGCCACGGGTAGTTGTTCTGCCAGGTCCACTCGGCGCTGCGGCGGTCGCCCGCGTCGAAGTGCCCCTGGTAGCCCGGGATGTAGAGGGGGTCCTGGGCGCACGTGTACCCGTCGGGCAGGACGCCGGTCGGCTCGAGGCAGGGCGTGCACGGCGAGTTGTGGCGGATGCCGACGAAAACGCCGACCTCGAGCGTGGGGTCGATCTGCCGCTTCTGGTTGATCCAGTCGCGGGCGTGGATGAGGTAGGCGATGCGGTGCCCGTGCTCGAGGTAGTGGTACTGGGACATCTGGACGATGTCGTTGTTCTGGATGGTGCCGCCCGGGCGGTTGAAGACGATGCGGCGGAAGCCGGCGTCCCAGGCCTCCTGCATCCGCTGGACCAGCTCCTCGCCCGCGGTGTCCGGGTCGCGGAACCAGGAGACGAAGCCGAACGGGTTGGTCGGCGAGTACGAGCCGTTGTAGGGGGAGACGACCGCGACCGGGCGTCGATCGGGCGTGAAGCGGTACCCCTGGTTCATCGAGTAGCTCTGACCCGGGTTGTCGGAGTCGTGGAAGACGTGCACCCCGGAGGCGTCGGGCAGGGGCGGGCACTCGTTGTGGGGGGGGATCCCGGCCGCCCCGGCGGGCAGGGCGGCGGCGGAAAGAGCGATGGCAGCGGGGGCGGCGAGCGGGCGCAGAGAGATCGCGCCCGCACGGATCGTGGCGTCCGTGCTCATGGATGTGGCTCCGTGGATTCGCCCGTGCGACGGACGTTTTCGCCCGCGGTCGCTCCGCGGGGACAAGCGGGGCACCCTACCGGGCCGCGCAAGAACTGCGCATGCCCGATCCGTTGGGGAGGCCCTGTGGATGAGATTCTGAATGACTCACGTCGCCGGCCAGATCAGGCCAGCCGCGACCTCCACCGCTCCATCCCGGAGGGGCTGGTGAGGTCGAAATGCAGGGGCGTGAGCGTCACCCGGCCGGCCATCAGCTCGTGGACGTCCGTGCCCGGGTCCGTGGACCGGAAGTCCAGCCCGTGCCCCGAGGCCCAGTAGTAGGGCTTGCCCCCGGGGCTCTCGCGGCGTTCGTAGGAGTCCACCAGGCCGTGCACGTTCATCGGGCAGACGACCATCTCCCGCTCGCGGGAGGCCTCGGGGTCGCCCTGCTCGGTCCTGGGAATGTTGATCGACAGGCACTCGTGGGGCGCCAGGTCGCCCGCGGCCAGGACGGCGTCGATCGCCCGCCGGGCGTGGGCCGCGCCGGTCTTGAAGTCCGGCTCGCCCCTCGCGATGAGCATGGAGACGGCGATCGCGGGCACGCCCAGGAAGGCGGCCTCGATGGCGGCGGCGACGGTGCCCGAGTAGATGACGTTGATCCCGCAGTTGGCGCCCGAGTTCATGCCCGAGATGACCAGGTCGGGGCGGGCGGGCGTGCCGTCGGCGTCCTGGCCGTGCATCTCGGGGAAGAGGTTGGTCAGGGCGAGCTTGACGCAGTCGGCGGGGCGCCCGTCGACGGCGATGCCGGACATCTTGGGCGTGACCCGGACACGGGAGGTCATGAGGGGCGCGTGGTAGGTGATGCCGTGGCTGGTGGCGGACTGGACGGTCTTGGGCGCGACGACGGTGACCTCGCCGAGGCCAGAGAGGGCGTCGTGGAGGGCGATGATGCCCGGGGCGGCGATGCCGTCGTCGTTGGTGAGGAGGATGCGCATGCGGGATCAGCGTAGGCGGCGAGAGGATCGATACGCACGGAGGAAGCCGGCCAGGAGGAGCAGGGCGACCTCGCAGGCCGCCATCCGAAGGATGATCGACAGTTCGTTGCCGTGCCAATAACCCATGCTGCCGTTCCACTCAATGAGTGTGGAGACTACGAGGAGTGCCGGTGCGAGCAGGAGAGATATCGCGATGACCCGTCGCGGATACCGGTCAAACACACGTACCGCGACCGCAAAGCCAACTGTCCACACGAGCCAAGTTGAGAACATGAAGCCGGTCGCATCAAACCGTGACCTGAAGCCGGTGGGAGACGGCACGAAGCCGGGCCACTGGATCAGGAACAGCGTTCTCCAGACGGCTTCAAGGAGCACGACCGCGGAGAGCGACAGCGCAGAGAGCAATGCGATTCCAATCAACGCAGGACCGTTGCAACTGACAACGAGGCTGCGCGAGATCCTTCCGCGAATATCTGATCCACACTCCGGGCATTTCGTTTGAGAAGGCAGGCCGCGTAGGTCGTACCCGCACGCTCCACACACGGCGGCGTCATCTCTCCGCACGCTGACGCGGAACTTCGCCGATATCGCGGCGAGAAGTAGCGCGAGAAGCAGGATGATGAAGAGGACATCCATAGGTCATGGCGTCGTCTGGCCGCATGTCATGACGTGATCAGAACGGCCGCTTCGTCGGATTCACCGCGATGTTGTCGCGTCCCAGGACGAGCAGGTCGGCGATCTCGACGGCCTCGGCGAGGCTGCCGCGGGCCTGGGCCACGTCCGCCGCGTGCTGGGGCGCCTTGCCCTGCTCCAGGTGCTCGACGGTCGGGATCGCGTCGCCTACGAGCATCACGTCGCCCAGGGGGCGGGGGATCAGCAGGCCCGTGAGCCCCGGCGTCACGCCCGGCAGGGGGAACAGGTCCACGCCGGGCGCCAGCGAGTCGGGCGCGGGGACGCACCGGTGCAGGATGGCCGCATCCCGCTGCAGGACGGCGATCATCGTCTTCTGGTCGTCGTGCAGCTGCTCGCCCGCGGCCTCGGCGTCGCGGGCGGTGTCGGCCAGGCGCCTCAGCCCCTCGGCGATGGGCACTCCCACGGTCTCGCGCTCGCGCTCCGAGACGAGCCACTCGGCGGCCTCGAACGCCTCGAGCCCACGCCTCGCCTCGGGGTGGAAGCTGGTCAGGAAGACATGCGTGATCTTCTCGGGCGTGAGCCCGGTCCGCTCCTCGAGCCTGGCGGCCAGGGCGGGGGCGGGCAGGCCCGGGTCCACGAGGATGCGGGCGTCGCCCGCCGTGATCAGCGTGGTGGTGGCGTGCCCGGTGCGGGTCGCCTGCCGCTCGCCACGCAGCGGGTGGGCGCTCATGGCGCCGATGGAGATGACTCGGACCTGGGGGACGCTGGACACGCTGGAACCTCGAGATTCTCGGCCGCGGGTCGGCGCCCTCGGCGGGGCGGTTCGCGGCCCCGTGCCTGCGCAGCCGTCACAGACGATACAGCCCGAACGCACGTGCGGTCATCGGGGGGTGCAACCCCCCGGAACACGGGCGGCCGGGCGGGATGATGGCAGAGTTGTGGTGATGTCCCACTCAGCGGGTGGATCTGCCTCGGAGTGAGAGGGCTTGGACACGAGCGACGGCGTGTCCCGGCTACGACAAGGCATCCCCTGCGAGCCCCGTGCTGACCGACCCCTCGGCACGGGGCATTTTTCTGCGCCCACCTCGCCCGCCGACCGCCGGGCCCGGGGAGCCCGGCCGGGCCCCGGCGCGAAGATCCGGCGAAGAGTGGGTCGTCGGGGCATGAGTGGTGGAAAACTCGGGGGCGGGCGGGGCTAAACTGCCGCGCAGTCGCAAGATGCGGCGACCGCGGGGACGGACGAACCCCGGGGCCGTGCGGCTGCGTTTTCGCCCCCGACCCCCACATTCCGGAGCTTGCTGACCATGGTCAGAGCGGTCCAGGGCACGGACGCCGGGGACATCCAGGATCAGTCTGTCGATGAGCCCGCGGGCGTGCTCACGCGGCTGGACGCGCACGTGCACTCGAGCGCGTCGGACAAGCCCGTGATGGCCGCCGCCGGCTGGATCGACGCGCCCGAGTGCTACACCGAGCCCGAGCGCGTCTACGACATGGCGATGGCCCGGGGCATGGACCTGGTCACCATCACCGACCACGACACGATCCGCGGCGCCATGACGCTCGTCGAGCGCGGCTTCGAGCGGTTCGTCGTCGGGCAAGAAGTCTCCGTCCGGTTCCCCGAGGACCGGTGCCTGCTGCACGTGCTGGTGTGGGGGATCACGCCCCACCAGGACGAGCGGTTGACGCGGCTGGGGCTGCGGCAGGACGTGTACGAGTTCGCCGCCTGGCTCCGCGAGGAGAACCTGGCGCACGCCGTGGCGCACCCGCTGTACGTCCAGAACGGGCGCCTGACCCGCTGGCACATCGAGCGGGCGGCGCTGCTGTTCAAGGGCTTCGAGACGCTCAACGGCGCCCACTCGGCCCGCCAGAGCAAGACCCTGGAGCGTGTCCTGGCGACCATGAACGCGGGCACGATCCACAGGCTCGTCAGCGAGCACGGCATCGAGCCGCACTGGCCCCGCGTCTGGGAGAAGGCCCGCACGGGGGGCTCCGATGACCACGGGGCGCTGAACATCGGCCGCACGTGGACGCAGGTGCGGGACTCGGGCAAGGTCCACGACGGGCGCGAGTTCCTGCGGCGCGTCATGAGCGCCCAGAGCGAGTCCGGCGGCGACGGCGGGCACTCGGCCCTGCTGGCCCACCAGATCACGACCGTCGGCGCCCAGTACTACGCCGACCGGATGTACAAGAAGCGCTCGCCCACCGGGCGGTACATCTCGGCCAAGCTGCTGAAGTTCGCGGGCGTGGGCGTCAAGGCGCCGAGCAAGAAGCGGGTCGCGGCCCACAAGGCGGCGCAGACGGTCTGGCTGCACAAGAAGAGCCGCGCCGGCGGGCTGCCCATCGTCCAGGCGCTGCGGGACCAGATCGGCGGCGTGCTCGAGCGGCACCCGGAGATCCGGGGGCGGCTCGACCCGGAGTCGTGGCCCGACGGGTCGGCGTTGTCTGATCACGAGCGGATGGCGGACTTCGCAGAAGATCTCATCCTGGCCCTGAGCGAGGCGATGGAGCCGGGGCTGGTCAGGTCGATGGGCAAGCGGGACCCGGGGAAGCTGGGGGCGCACCTGAGCAGCTACATGATCCTGCACGCGGCCCAGCTGCCGTACTTGTTTAGTCTGTTCCACCAGAACAAGGAACGCCCGTTCCTGCGGCGCCTGGAGCGCGAGACCGGGGCCGCGGGCGGGGAGCCGGGACGCCCCATGAAGGTGATGCTGTTCACGGACACGCTCGCGGACGTCAACGGCGTGTCGCGGTTCATCCAGAACACGGCCCAGCGGGCCCGCGAGTCGGGGCGGGAGCTGGAGGTCGTGACCTCGACGCGGCTCGACTGCCCCGAGGCGCCCAACATCACCAACTTCAGGCCGATCTTCGCGACCAAGATGCCCCGGTACGAGAACCTGGAGCTGGCGCTGCCGCCGCTGCTGGCGATGCTGCGGCACGCGGACAAAGAACAACCCGACGCGATCCACGTCTCCACGCCAGGGCCCGTGGGGATGGCGGGCTGGCTGGCGGCGCGGATGCTCCGGGCGCCGATGCTGGGCGTGTACCACACGGACTTCCCGGCCTACATCGACCAGCTGTTCGACGACCACGCGCTGACCGAGACGAGCAAGTGGTTCATGCGTTCGTTCTACAAGAAGTTCGCGTCGATCTTCACGCGCAGCGCCGATTACGCCGAGTCGCTCGAGGCGCTGGGCATGGGGCGCGACCAGCTCGTCCGCCTGCGGCCGGGCTTCGACAACACACGCTTCGGCGCGCACTACCGGGACGAGTCGGTCTGGGACCGCTTGGGCAGCGACCGGGGGACGGTCAAGATGCTCTTCTGCGGGCGCGTCAGCGTCGAGAAGAACCTGCCCATGCTGGTGGACATCTGGAAGACGATCGAGACGCGGTGCGCCGAGCGGGGCGTGGAGGCCGAGCTGGTCGTCGTGGGCGACGGGCCCTACCGCGAGCGGATGAGCAAGGAGCTCAAGAAATCCCGGACGAACTTCCTGGGTTTCCGGTACGGCGACGAGCTGGCGACGATCTACGCCTCGTGCGACATGTTCGTCTTCCCCTCGACGACGGACACCCTTGGCCAGGTCGTGATGGAGAGCCAGGCGTCGGGGCTGCCCGTGCTGGTGAGTGATCAGGGCGGGCCGAAGGAGATCGTCCGTGACGGGGTGACGGGGCACGTGCTGCCCGCGGGCGACCCGGGGGCGTGGATCGATCGGGTCGTGGAACTGGCGTGCGACGCGGACCGCCGCCGGGCGATGGGCGAGGCGGGCCAGGAGTACATGCGCCAGTTCAACTTCGAGGCCTCGTTCGAGCACTTCTGGGGGATGCACGAGCGGGCGGTGCGCGAGGCCGACGGCGACGCGGTCGCCGACGCCCCGGACGCCGGGGCGGTCGAGACGAGGGAGGCCGCGGGCGTTTAAGGGGCGGGGTCCACTGAGCGCGTCGTGGGCGCGCACAAAGAAACCGCGGGATCGGGATCCCGCGGCTTTCAGGATGACAGGTTGAGCTGTTGGCTCAGGCGGCCTTGCGGACCGTGCGGCGCGACGTGCTGCCGGCGCCGATGCGGCGGACAACGTTGCGCTTCGCGGTCTTGCGCGCGGGGCTGGTCTTGCGGGCCTTGGTCGTCCGCTTGGCGCCGGCCTTGATGGGCGACTTGCGGGCGGACTTGCGGGCCGAGCTCTTGCGGGCGGTCGGCTTGGCGGTGGTGGACTTGCGGGCCGTCTTGCGGGCGGTGGTGCGCTTGGCCGTGGTCCGCTTGGCGGTCGTGGTCTTGCGGCCGCTGGTGCGCTTGGCGGTGGTCCGCTTGGCGCCGGTGGTCTTGCGCTTGGCGGCGGTGGCGCGCTTGGCGGCGGGCTTGCGGGTGGTCGCCGACTTCCGCTTGGCGGTCGTCGTGGTCTTCCGCTTGGAGGCGGTGGTGGTGGTCTTGCGCTTGGGGGCGGCCTTCCGCTTGGCCGAGGTGGTGGTCTTGCGCTTGGCGGTGGTCGAGGCCTTGCGGGGCTTGCGGGTGGAGGCCTTGGCCGTGGTGCTGCGGCGCTTGGCCGGGCTCTTGCGGGTCGAGCTCTTGCTCGTCGCCTTGCGGGTGGGGCTCTTGCGGGCGGGGGACTTCTTGGCGGTGGACTTGCGGGCCCCGGTCTTGCGGGCCCCGGCCTTCTTGGCGGGGGTTCGCTTGGTCTTGGCGTGCGATTTGGTTCGGGTCGGCATCGTGAATCTCCGTCGTGTGGGAAAGTGCTCTCCCCACGTTCCGTGACGGGGAGAATGGGACATCGCCCGCCCGAATCGACCGAAAACCACCTCGGGATCAATTTCTGAGCCTGAATTCCTTCACTCCCACGCAAGGTCCGACGCCCCGCGAGCCGAGCGCGGCCTCGCCCCGGCACGCGCGGCATGGCAATGATTCAAGTCGGCGAGCCCGGCACGACCCGGAGTGTGGCGACACGATGAGCACAGGCGGCACAGGCAAAAACCCACGCCCCATGGGCGGATCCGGCGGCGCCTGGAGCCCCGAGTCCTGGCGCGGGCGCCTCGACCCGCAGCAGGTGCGCTACACCGACCGGGACGCGGTCGAGCGGGCCGCGGCCAAGCTCGCGGGCCTCCCGCCCCTGGTCACGAGCTGGGAGATCGAGCGGCTGCGATCCGAGATCGCCCAGGCCCAGCGGGGCGAGCGGTTCATCCTGCAGGGGGGCGACTGCGCCGAGACGCTCGACGACTGCCGCCCGGACCGGATCGCCAGCAAGCTCAAGATCCTGCTGCAGATGTCCCTGGTGCTGGTGCACGGGCTCAAGCGGCCCGTGACCCGCGTGGGCCGGTTCGCCGGCCAGTACGCCAAGCCCCGGTCCAGCCCGACCGAGACCCGCGACGTGGACGGGTCGAGCGTGACGCTGCCCAGCTACTTCGGGGACCTGGTCAACGAGGCCGCCTTCGAGGCCGGGGCCCGCGAGCCCAACCCGCACCTGATGGTCCGGGGCTACCAGCACGCGGCGATGACGCTCAACTTCATCCGGTCGCTGCTCGAGGGCGGGTTTGCCGACCTGCACCACCCCGAGTACTGGGACCTGAGCTTCTTCGAGCACGCGGACCTGAGCCCCGAACGCCGGGCCCAGTACCTGCGGATGAGCCAGACCCTGGCCGACGGGCTCCGGTTCATGGAGGCCCTCGGTGAACAGAGCGTCGAGGACCTGACCCGCGTGGAGTTCTACACGAGCCACGAGGGGCTGAACCTGATTTATGAGTCGGCCCAGACGCGGCGGGTCCCTCGCAAGGGCGGGTGGTGGGACCTGACGACCCACCTGCCGTGGATCGGCGAGCGGACGCGGTCGCTGGACGGGGCGCACGTCGAGTTCTTCCGCGGGATCGAGAACCCGGTGGGCGTGAAGATCGGGCCGAAGATGGACCCCGACGAGCTGGTGCGGCTGATCGAGGCGGTGAACCCGTCCGACGCGCCCGGGCGGCTGGTGCTGATCGCGCGGATGGGCGCCGAGGGCGTGGACGCGGCGCTGCCCGGGCTGGTCGAGCGCGTGTCGCGCGAGGGGCGGACGGTGCTGTGGATGTGCGACCCGATGCACGGCAACGGGATCACGACCCAGGGCGGGATCAAGACGAGGTCGTTCGACGCGATCCTGGCCGAGCTGGAGCGGAGCGTCGAGATCCATCGCCAGGCCGGGACCGTGCTGGGCGGGGTGCACTTCGAGCTGACGGGCGAGGACGTGACCGAGTGCGTGGGCGGGGCGTCGGGGGTCCGCGAGGAGGACCTGGGCCTGAACTACGCCTCGCCGTGCGACCCGAGGCTGAACTACGCCCAGAGCCTGGAGCTGGCGTTCCTGCTGGCGGGGGCCCTCGGCTCAGACCGGGGCTCGGGCGGCGAATCGGGCGGGGCGTCGGCCTAGGACGGCGCTTCAGTCGGGGCGCCGACGGCCCGATATCCGTCTCGTGAGCCACGACGGCCCCATCCCGTTCGCCCCGCTGATCGAGCCCAAGCCCTGGCGGCCCGAGCGGCGCCACGAGTCCCGGCAGCGGGCCGAGGGCCGGGCGATCGTGACGATCCGCGAGCGGGGCCGCATGCCGATGCTGGCGCCGGTCGAGCTGCTCGACGCGTCGGAGCACGGCGTGGGCATCCTCAGCGAGAAACCGGCGATGCCCGGGGCGCGCGTCCGCCTGTACTTCCACGGCCAGGTCACGCCCGGGCGAACGGGCGTCGTCGCCAGGTGCGAGCCCGAGGGGGACGCGTGGCGCCTGGGCGTGCGGTGCGACATGCGGATGGCCGCCTGACTCGGCCCACGTGACCCCGGGCCCGCACGCTCATCCAGGTCGACCGGTCGCGGCGGGCCACTCTCCCGAGTGACTGAGAGACCTGCTTGTGTCGTGCGCTGCCCCGAACGGGGGGGGGCGGGTCGGCCTGCGCCGGCGTCCTTGTTTCTTCTCTGTTCGCACTTCGATTGCAGGTTGCGAACACGCGACGCGGTCTGCGCGCCTCCGGGGCGCACGGCGGCCGAGTTTTTCTTGATCGGCCGACGGGGCGCGCGCGAAGATGCAGGGTGCGAACGCGAGAGTTCGCGCTGCATCGCTCATCGATGCGGGAAGGAGGACACGATGACAAGGGGTATCTGCTGCAGTGTGGCGTGCCTGTCCATCGTGGCCTGTGTTTCGGCCGCGAATCCGGTGGAGGGCGAGTATCGGGACACGGACATCTGTGACAATCACGGGAACCTGTTCGCGACCGAGGAGTTGGGGCACCTGCCGCCCTTCGACGAGGACGAGTGGATCCAGACGAGCTGGGACCAGACGACGCTGATCGCGTGCGCGGCGTCCGACATCCCGACGCTGCCCAACGTCCTCGTCACGATGACGAACATGACCGGGAGGGAGTGGACGGACCTGTTCTACGTGGCGGACTGGACGCTGACGACCTTCTCCAACGAGGACGGGGAGGCGATGGACGCGGCGGCCCCGGACCTGTGGTACCGCGCGTTCCGGATCGACTCGGTGGGGATGAACAAGCCGCTGATCGCCGAGTCGATGACGATGGACGGCGTGTTCGAGGTGGGCGAGACCTGGACGTTCATCATCGACGACTACAGCAACGTCATGGGCCTGAAGCCCGACGCGTTCGACTCGCTGGGGTTCTCCGGCGCGTCGTTCGGGGACCCGGTCTCGTCGGCGAGCATCGTGCAGTTCGTCCCGTCGCCCGGGGCGCTCTGGCTGCTGGGGCTGGGCGGGCTGGCCGCGGCGCGTCGTCGCCGGTGAGGCCGTGGTCTAGCCGGCGGCGCCTCGCAGCGCCCGCCACACCACCCGGTAGCGCTCGGCCATCTGCTCGAGCGCTGCCGGGATCACGCGGACCTGGCCCACGACGGAGATGAAGTTCACGTCGCCGGACCAGCGGGGGACGAGGTGCGCGTGCAGGTGCCCGGGGACGCCGGCGCCCGCGGCCCGCCCCTGGTTGATGCCGATGTTGATCCCCTGGGGCTCGAGCGTCGCCTGCATCAGCTCGGCGGCGGTGTCTACGAGGCGCCAGAGCGCGGCACGCTGCTCGGGCTCGTAGTCCAGCAATGTCGGGCGGCCCTCGCCCAGCGCGACGAGCAGGTGACCGTTGGCGTACGGGTACGCGTTGAGCAGGATCATGCCGACGTCTGTTCGGACGATGACGTGGTTCGCCTCGTCGTCGCCGGGGCTGACCCAGTAGTCGGAGAGGAAGCACCCGGTGGGGCTGGAGGCGGGGGCGGGCGGGCCGTCGTCGTCCAGGCTCTCGAGGTACTCCAGGCGCCAGGGCGCCCAGATCGAGGCGGGATTCGTCGGCTGCTCGGGGGGCATCGCCCCGGAGTCTACGGAGGCGGCGGGCGGGCAGGACCATGAGAACGCCTGGCCCGGCTTCCCGCGCCGGGGCGAGGGGTATCCTCTCTCCCCCGTGTGCGCCGATCGCGCGCGGCGGGCCAGGAGGAGTCCATGTTCTCATCGATCACAGTCGGCGGGCGCGGCACGCCCAGGGCGCTCGTCGTCGGCCAGTTCAAGGGTCAGAAGCTCGACAAGGCGACCCTCGCCCTCGACCCGGACGGGTCGGTCGAGGCCGCGTCCAAGCGGGGCGACGCGACGGGCGAGCTGGGCTCGGGCGTGACCGCGTTCCCGTCCAAGGGCTACGAGCGCGTGCTGGTCGTCGGCCTGGGGGACAAGACGGAGTTCGAGACGGGCGACCTGCGGGCCGTCGCGGGCGCCGTCGGGCGGGCGCTGGCGGGCGCGAAGGTCACGTCGGCCAAGATCGCCCTGGACGGGGCGCTGGGCTCGCTCTCCCGGTCGATCGACGAGGGGCGGGCGGGGCAGGACTTCGGCGAGGGGCTCGGGCTGATCGGGTGGGTCTGCGACCAGTTCAAGGGGACCGCCGCCAACGGCAAGGACCGGGGCAAGCTGAGCGTCTCGGCCGACGATGCGGGCTTCGCGGCCGGCCTGAAGCGGGGGCTGGGGCTGGCCGAGTCGGCGAACCTGACGCGGACGCTGAGCCAGACGCCGCCCAACATCGCGACGACGACGTACATGGCCCAGCAGTGCCAGAAGCTGGCGCGCCAGTTCGACACGCTGAGCTGCCGGGTCATCAAGGGCGAGCAGCTCGAGAAAGAAAAACTCCGCGGCCTGATCAACGTGGGCAAGGCCAGCGAGCACCCGCCCTGCCTCATCCGGCTGGAGTACAAGCCGAAAACGGTCGCCAAGGGCGCGACGACCGCGGTCTTCGTCGGCAAGACGATGACGTACGACTCGGGCGGGCTGTCGATCAAGGTCGGCGGCGGGATGAAGGGGATGAAGCGCGACAAGGACGGCGGGTGCGCCGTCATCGGCGCGATGCACGCGATCGCCAGCGTCATCAAGCCCAGGCGCAAGGTCGTCGCCCTGCTCGCGTGCGCCGAGAACTCGATCTCCGACGTGGCGTACCGCCCGGACGACATCATCGAGTTCCGCAACGGCGTGACCGTCGAGGTGACCAACACCGACGCCGAGGGGCGCCTGGTGATGGCCGACGCGCTGTGCTGGGCGTGCGACAAGGAGAAGCCGGGCTTCGTGATCGACATGGCGACGCTCACGGGCGGCGTGGTCGTGGCGCTGGGCTCGCCCTACGCGGGGATGTGGTGCGACGACGACACGCTCCGCGACCAGATCCAGGCGGCGTCGGACCGGTCGGGCGAGCGGGTGTGGCGCCTTCCCATCCACAAGGAGCACCGGGACATGATGAAGTCCCCGGTCGCGGACATCGTCAACTCGGCGCCGATCCGCGAGGCGCACCCGATCCAGGGGGCGGCGTTCCTGAGCTACTTCGTGAAGGACGGCACGCCCTGGGGGCACATCGACATCGCCGGCACGCACGCGACGGACAAGGACAAGGGCCCGATCATCGCGGGCCCGACCGGGTTCGGGGCGCGGCTGCTGGCCGAGCTGGTGGCCGAGTGATCCCGGCCGCGCCTCAGGCGTGGGCGTGCATCTCGGAGTGTCGCTTGGCGCCGAACATTGGCGCGAGGTAGCGGAGCCCGAGCGCGAGTGCCAGCATCGCGACGAGCGCGACGGCGCCCGCGACCTGGAGCGCGCTGACGGCCGCGTGCTCGTGGGCTGGGCCCGCCTCGGCCAACCGGATCGTGCCGGCGAGCAGCGCGTCGAACGCCAGGCCAGACGCGACGGCGAAGGCCGCGATGACCACGAGGTAGATCGCCAGCGCCCGCCCGCCCAGGTCCTTGAGCACCCAGGCCATGGTGGCGGTGTTGGTCGCGGGGCCGGCCAGGAGCAGCACGAGTGCCGCGCCCGGCGAGAGCCCGGAGGCGACGAGCGTGAAGGCGACGGGCGTCGTCGACGTCGCGCAGATGTACAGGGGCAGGCCCACGACAAGCATGAGCAGCATCGGGACGATGCCGGTCCCGATGTTGGACTCGATCCAGCCCTCGGGGACGAGGGCGGCGATGAGGGCCGAGAGCACGAGGCCGATCAGCAGCCAGGGCGCGAGGTCCTTGGGCATCGTCAACAGGCCGAAGCGGAGGGCGGAGGCGAGCTTGGCGCGGGCGCTTGACGGCGTATCGTCGGGCTCGTGCTCGCAGGAATCGTCGCCGTGCTCGCCGTGTGGGTCATCGCTGGGCGCGGGGGAGGTGTGGCAGCAGGAGTGCGTCGTATTGCTCGGCGCGTGCTTGCCCTGTTCGGTCTCGGGCCTGCCTGGCGCCAGCAACTCGATGAGTGAGCCAGCGGTGAACGCGGTCGCGACGGCGACGACCGGGCGGGCGAGGGCGAAGACTGGTCCGAACAGCGCCCAGGTGAGCGGGATGGACTCCTCGCCGGTCTGGGGGGTGGAGATGGTGAAGGCGGCCGACGCGCCCCGCGAGGCGCCCGACCGCCGCAGGCCGGCGGCGACCGGGATCACGGAGCACGAGCACAGGGGCAGGGGGATGCCCAGGAGGCTGGCCTTGGCGATGGGCCAGGCGCCGCGGCCGGACAAATGCCTGGCCATCCACTCCCGGGGGACCAGGGCGTGCACGAGGCCGGCCAGCAGGAAGCCGGCGACCAGCCACACGCCCGACTCGAGCGAGATGGACCAGAACTCCGAGAGCCAGCGGGAGAGGAATGCGCCCACGCAGGACTCTACGCGGGATACCCGTCACGACGGAGCGGCGGGCTCAGCGCCGTCTCGGTCGCCGCAGAAGGAGAGAAACGGGAAGGAGACACGCTGCGCTCCCGGGGGCGGGGACGATGCGCGCTTGCAGAAACGTGACCTCGAACCGGAGATTTGAGCCATCGTCGGCGGACGTGACATCAAACACACGGTCTTCGTAGTCGGCCAGGTCGAGCGACGTGGGCAGCGCGAGACCGTTGTGAGAGTCAGCGTCGAAGTCGCGCAGGACGAGGGAGATGACGCCCAGCGGGTCGGTCGATTGATCAGAAGCGAGGATCCCAATCCCGTCGAAGAGGTCCCCGGTCGGCACGTGCGTCGAGTCATCGAAGACGCCGACGCTGCGGAAGATGCCGAAGTCGTCGGGAGCCGGGATGTCCACCTGCACCACGCCATCGACCCAAGCCGTGGCAGAGATCAAGCCGGGGTAGATCGCCGACGTGTCCCCGGGCATGATCGGGTTGCTCGGCGGGGTGGACGACTCGTAGTACACCAGGAGTTCGAACATCGAGCCGGCTCCGTCGTCGCCCCTGGCGATCAACTCCACCGGGGCGGCGGACGCGACAGACCCAAGGCTCGCGCACAGGCAGAGTGCGGCGGGGTGCAAGCTCGGCATGACAGGATGTCCTCCCTCTCGGCGGCTGCCGCCGCGGGTCTCTCTCGACCTATGATCGAGGGATCGACCCGCCGACGCAAGCGACTCGGAGCAGTTTGACATGCCCTACACACTCCGCCCCGAGCAGGGGCTCACGCCAGACGCCGACACGACCGAGTACCTGTCCACCCACGTGGACACGGGCGACCGGTGGGTCCTGAACTTCGGCCCCCAGCACCCGGCGACGCACACGACGCTGCGGCTGGTGCTCGAGCTCGACGGCGAGCGCATCGCCCGGTGCACGCCCCACATCGGGTACCTGCACTCCGGCTTCGAGAAGCTGGGCGAGCACCTGGATTACAACCAGTACGTGACCATCGTGTCGCGGATGAACTACCTGAGCCCGATCAGCAACGACATCGCGTGGCACCACGCGGTCGAGCAGCTCTTCGGCATCGACGTCACGCCCCGGTGCAAGGTCCTCCGCACGATCATGGCCGAGATGGGCCGCGTCCAGGACCACCTGCTGTGTGTCGGCGCCGCCGGCCTCGACCTGGGCGCGTTCACGGCGTTCCTCTACGGGTTCAACCCCCGGGAGAAGATCTACGACATCGTGGACTACATCTCGGGCCAGCGGTTCCACCCGGACTGGACCCGCGTCGGCGGCCTCATGCAGGACCTGCCCGACGAGGAGACGTTCAAGCGCATGGTCAAGTCGTTCATCCACGACGACCTGCCCCAGGCAATGAAGGACATCGAGGGCCTGCTCAACCGGAACCGGATCTTCTGGGACCGGACGCGGGGCATCGGCGTGCTCAGCCGCGACGACGCCGTCGCCTGGAGCGCCTCGGGCCCGATCGCCCGGGCCTCGGGCGTGGTGCGGGACCTGCGCAAGGACGAGCCGTATTTGTGTTATGCGGACAACTGGGACGGCGAGGGCGCCGAGGCGGTGAAGTTCAGCGTCCCGGTCTGCGAGGAGGGCGACGTGTACGCCCGGTTCCTCGTGCGGCTCGAGGAGATCAAGCAGTCGGTCAAGATCATCGACCAGCTGATCGACCACATCCCCGGCGGGTCGGTGGACGTCTTCGCCGACTCGAAGATGGTCAAGCCCGACAAGAGCCAGGTCTACGGCTCGATCGAGGGCCTCATCCAGCACTTCGAGCTGATCATGTCCAACCGCGGCTGGGAGCCCCCGGTCGCCGAGACGTACGCGGCCCAGGAGACAGCCAACGGCGAGCTGGGGTACTACATCGTGTCCGACGGCGGCCCCCGCGCCTGGCGGGCGAGCACGAGGCCGCCGAGTTTCATCAACTACTCGCTGATGCCCAAGCTGATCGAGGGGCACATGCTCGCGGACGTGGTCGCGGTGCTGGGCAGCCTGAACATCGTGGCGGCGGAGCTGGATAGGTAGGGTCTAGCCGGCTGCGGCGATGGCGACCGAGACGATGACAGTGAGGATCGCCAAGCCGAGCGGGTGGTCCTTGGCCCACCTGTTTCCGGCGTCGTACGTGCGAAGGCAGCGACGATAGCTCGCCATCGACCAACTGTGGAAACTCAGAAAGGCGGGGCGCGCGCTGTCGCGCGCAGCCTGAGCGAACGAATCAGCGGCTTCGCGCAGAGCAAAGCCAGCTTGCTCGGCGGACTGGAGCGCCTTTTTCCGGCTCTCTCGGGCACGCAGGTTTGCGTCGCGGAGTTCGTCCTCAAGCTCGGGGAGTACCTTGTTAGCTTCGGCCTGAATCTCGTCGGAATCCAAGGGGATTGCGTTTGGATCGATCGCGTCCTCCGCCGAAACCTCACCGCCCTCGTGAGATTGCTCCTCCGCGACCGATCTGGCCAGCTCATTCGAGTCGTCACGGGTTGGTTGGAGAGCCGATCCGGCCGGATCGACACTCGAATCCTCTGGTTCCATCTCGATCCAGATAATGCTCCAGCCTTCAGGGTCGTCTCCTCGCTCAAAGAACTGATCGAGGAACTCCTCCGGCACGTCGTCGCGAGTTGTCTCGTCGGCGCTCACGGCTCGCCTCCCGACGGCTGCGGTGAGCCCTTGGGGACAAAGGCGCGCAATCGCTTCGCCCGAAGACCGCTTCCGCCGTGCGCGATATGAAGCTCACTGGTCGCCTTTACAAGAGATCGCAGTTCTTGGCGCAGTCGCTGGCGATTCTCGGGAGTGTCCTCGAGCGGAGGAAGCCGGAGCTTCAGGACGACCTGCTGCTCTGATGGCTCAGTTGGGAGTGCGTGCGATTCGATATCAGTTGATTGTCGATCAGGCCACTCCTCCGGTTCGCCAAACGGCCAGAGCGGTCCGAGCAGGCTAACGGATACGGGCGTGTTATCATCCCATGGCTTGCTCCCTGGGATAACAATGAGATCGCCGTCTTTATCCCACACCAATTCACCGTTCACGTCTGTGAATGGCCCGCCCATAGTCGTACCCCATAGCATTCGATAGTCGCGGTAGATTGCTGCACGCGCTGCGACGAAGGCGCTGGCATGGGTGTGGGCGTAGGTGGCTTTTATGGCGTGGGCGACGACATCGGTGGCGGCAGCGGCGTCAGTATCGGTGTAGGCGGCTTGTGCGGCGTAGGCGGCTTCGCCGGCGGCTTGTGCGGCGAAGGCGGCTGATTCATTGTTGTCGGCCCAGGCGTCGGTGCAGGCAGCGTAGACGGCGCGAACAGCGGCGTCGAGATCGTCACGCGCGGAGGCGGGGTCTGCCGCCAACAATTCCGCGAGTGTAATGGCCCTGTCAACAGCCGCGATGTGCTTGCGCGGTGCCTCGGGCCATAGGAGTTTGAACAGCGGTTGCACACGACGGGCACAGCGGGCGGCGAACGCGACGCGTGCCCAGCGAGGGAGCCCTTGAAGTTCTTCTCGAGTTGGCAACCGCGGCTCGTCGTCCGCCCGCTCGCGTCCGGTCTCGGCGTCGCTCACGTGCCACCTCCAGTCCGGCGGGGCACGCACGCCGACCCGGGATGATAGGAACGCCAATGTCCTGATGTTGGGTGGTCGCGGCGGCCCCTACGCCAGCGGCAGCCCCGACCCCACGCCCGTCTCCTCGTCGTGGAGCCGGAGCAGGTACCCGGTCGCCGGGTCGGGCGCGGCGCGGGCGCCGATCTCCTCGAGCAGCTCGCAGACGGCGTGGCCGCGGCTGGCGCTGGCGTACGCGTCGAGCCAGCGTGCCGTCCGGTCGTCGGCGATCGTCTCGTAGTTGATCTTGGGGATGAGCCGGTCAAAGCCACGCAGGCGCCAGGGCTTGGGCGTGAGGCGGGCGCGGAAGGACTCCTGCACGCGGCAGAGCGAGACGTACGCCGGGTCGGCGCCCAGGCGGAGCATCAGCTCCCGCGTCTCGTCGGCGGACGGGTCCATCGGGGGGTTGAGCAGGAGCACGCGCATGCCGGCGGCGGTGCGGTACATCCGCGCGCCCCGGCCCGGGGACTCGGCGGCCCAGTCGCGGACGGCCGCGGCGACGGCGGCGCGGACCTCCTCGGGGCTCGGCTCGGGCGGGCCGGACAGCGCGTCCCGGAGCTTGCCGAGCAGGCCCGAGCGCTTGGCGGCGGGGGCGGGAGCGTGCGGGTTGAGGAACTTCATGACGCGCGCCGGGACCTCGTCGGTGTCCACGTCGACGAATGCGAGGGAGGCGGTGTTGAGCACGCGGGCGCCGTAGCGGTTGATGGTGACCGCGCCCGCCCGCCCGCCGCGCTCGTCGAGCGACTCGTCCACGAGCGGCTCGGGGTTGGCGCCACGGAGGTACGAGTAGTTCCCGGGCTCGCTCGGCGTGCGCTGGCCCGAGAGCACGCGGTCCCAGTCGGTCGCCTCGGCGCGGCGGCGGGCCTCGGCCAGGGCGTCGGCCTCGCTCTGGTCGGACCCGCCCCAGACGCGGGTGTGGATCTCCCGACGCCCGATCTGCTCGCGGACCTCGACCGACGCCCAGTATCGGCGGACCTGCATCGCGTCGCCTCCCTCGTGGTCAATCCCCGGCACGATACCCGCGGCGCGCCGGTAGAGTGGCACGCATGGCAACGCGGCGATGGCGAGCAGGTTCGTTTGGGTTGGCCGTTCGGTCGTCCGTGATCCTGTGCGTGTGCGCGGCGATCGTCGGCGGGTGCGCGGGGCCGCCGACCGAGCCGGTCGCGCGCGAGCTGGTCATCGCGGACCAGGCGTTGCTGCACGCGTCGGACTCGACGCGGTTCATCCTGCGTATCCAGGGCGTGGGCGAGGACGGGCGGGCCGACGCGTCGGCCGCGTGCGGCGTGTCGGTCGGCGACGGGCTCGTGCTGACCGCGGCCCACTGCGTCCCCGGCGAGCTGCTCGCGGGCGTGACGCAGACGGCCCGCGTGCTGATCGACGACCGGGTGAGGACGGTGCGGCTGCTGGGCGCGGGGTTTGTGCCCGAGGATGCGGACGATGCCGAGGCCGGCGGGCGCGAGCCCGAGGAGGACTGGGCGCTGCTGGAGGTCGAGCGGTCGGGCGACGGCTCGGGCGGCGACGACCGCGCGTGGTCGGTCATGTCCCGCTGGGGCGAGGCGGTCGAGGGGGAGGCGGCGTACGTCGTGGGCTTCCCGCTGCACTACCTGCCGGAGGGCTGGAAGGACGGTCTGGCGTGGGCCGACGACCTGCGGGGTCGCTGGTCGGCGCCGACGCCGATCGTGCTGGAAGGACGGGTCGAGCGCGTCGGCGAGGGCTGGCTGATGGTGCGGACACAGGGCGGGCTGGGCGGGCGTGCCCGCGGCGCCTCGGGCGGCGGCGTGTTCGTGCGCCGGGGCGGGCGGGCGGTGCTCGTCGGGATCGCGAACAAGTCGAGGCTGCGAGGGTCGCTCTTGAGCGGGGCGGTCGTCCCGGCGGCGGCCCGCGAGCGGATGCGGGGCCCGGCCCGCTGAGGGCGGGGGCGGCGCCTGACAGGCAGAATCTCAGCCCGGCCCGGCGCGGGACTCGGCGAACTCGACGACCTCGTCGCTGATGCGCCTGGCGACCAGCCACCACGTCCAGCCCCGGTAGTAGACGTGGATGATGACGCCCACGGCGACCAGCTCGCCCCGCTCGTCGTCGGCGTAGACGGGCCCGCCCGAGAAGCCGTGGGGCGCGAAGTTGTAGGGCCACTTCATCCAGATCAGGTCGGGCGAGCGCTCGCCGGCGACGGGGGCGTTGGTCACCCGGAGGCGCATGGCACGGGCGCGCCGCTCGACGCCCTCGGTCTCCGAATCGAACCACGACAGCCCGACGGCGAATACGTCGTCGCCCGAGCGGGGCTCGAGGCTCGGGTCGATCGGCGTGCGCAGGAACGGGATATCCGGGTCGGTGATCGAGTGCGGGCGGTAGAGGACGGCCCAGTCGTCGATGCCCGCGCGGTCCGGGTCGTCGGCGCCGGGGGGCAGGGCGAGCGAGAGGGGGAGCGTCTCGCCCGTGTCGCCCCGCTCGACGCTGATGCGGGCGCCGACCGGCGCGTCCTCGACGACGTGGGCCGCGGTCAACGCCCAGCCGGGCGTGATGAAGAAGCTCGTGCCCACGCTGGTGGGCGTGGTGATCGGCATGATCGCCGGCGTCCTGGCCCGCACCCGGGCCAGCTGCTCGTCGGACAGGGGCAGCTGGCGGGCGCACCCGGTCAGGCACGCGACGGCCAGGCACAGCAGGGCGGCGGGGAGGGCTCGGGCGGGGCGGGGCATCGCGGGCGAGTGTAGTGTGGGCGCCGCCGACGCCCGCCCGGATTCACCCGGGGGCGCGGCGGGCAAGGAGTCCGACCCATGCGCCACCGCCAGCGACGGTTCTTCCCGGGCGATCGGCGGGCGGCGGCCGCCGCCTCGCTGCTCGCGGCGGCGACGCTCGCCGGGTGCGGCGGGGGGTACCGCGTCGAGGTCCACAACGACTCGGGTCGCCCGATCCTGGCCAGGGTCGTCCTCGACCGGGCATTCGACGCCGAGCAGGTGCTCGAGCAGCTGGTCATCGCGGACGGCGAGGTCGGCGAGCTGGGCCCGGTGGACGGTCCCCCGCTCGAGCCGGTCAGCCTGGTGGTCTCGATGCCGAGCGCGGTGGGGGACATGCCCAGCGAGCACCGCCTCCGCCGGGGGTACAACGCGTACGTCGTCGAGCCGGGTTCTCAGGAGGACTGGGCGGGGATCGTCGTTCGGCGGATGAGGGACTGAGGCGTCGGATGCCGCGCCCGATCGAATCGGGGCAAGGGTCTTCGGGGAATCGCCGCCCACCGGTACGCTCGTGTCGTCACGACGCGTTTCTGGGAGGGAGAGAGCGATGCAGGGGATCTGTCGGATCGGTGTGTTTTTCGGCGTGCTCGTTGCGGTCGCGACGTCGGCGTCGGGGCAGTACCTGAGGCTCACGGGCGGGTTCTCGACGAACGCCGACTTCTTCGGCAACGAGACGCCCCAGGGCGGCTGGGTCGGGCCGTACGAGGACACCGAGCCGCTGTTCCCGCCCAACTACGCGACGGCGCAGTTCGAGTTCTACTTCGACCCGAACGTCTCGCCCATCACGATCGACGGCGGGGTATCGCTGCACGAGGTGGCGGCGGTCTCGCTCCTGCTCACGCACGCGGCCGACAACCAGCTCGTCCGTGAGACCTACCAGCTGGGCGACCCGGGTGTGACGGCGGTCATCGAGTACTCGGCGGGCCAGGGCTACGCCATCGCGTCGTTCCGCGTGAACTTCGGGGGCGGGCTGTTCGTGCTGCACCTCGACGGGCTGAGCGTCATCGACGAGCCCCAGCTCGGCGTGCTCCCGTTCGGCAACTACGAGTACATCGCCCAGCCCCGGGTCCAGCTCGCGACGGACGAGGGCGAGGTCATCGACGGGCAGTTCTACACGACCAACCTGGGATACAGGGTCGATTTCGCCTCGGGCCTTCCCAAGGGCGACCCCGGGCCCGGGTGCGCGCTCGCGGACGTGGCGGCGCCCTTCGACGTGCTGGACTTCAGCGACGTGCTCGCGTTCCTGACCTCGTTCGGCGACGGGTGCCCCTAGGCCCGCGGGCGAGGCGGGGGGGATAGCATCCGCCCCCAGCAGACCCGCGAGGAGGCCAGATGGGCTGGATCACGAAGCAGTCGGCGAGCCAGGAGATCGAGCGTCGGGCCGAGCCCTACCTGACGCCCGCGATGGCCGACACGCTCAACTCCGAGATCCGCCCGCGGTTCGAGACGCCCCTGGCGGCGGTGCTGCCCGCGCTGCACATGATCCAGCACGAGTACGGCCACATCCCGCACCAGGCGATGCTCGAGGTCGCCGAGTGCCTGGGCGTCAAGCCCTCCGAGGTGCTGGACACGGCGACGTTCTACGAGGAGTACTGGCTCAACCGCAAGGGCAGGCGCCTGGTCTCGGTCTGCCGCTCGATCGCGTGCGAGTTCTGCGGCGCGACCGATGTGACCGAGGCGGTCAAGGCCAAGCTCGGGATCGACGTGGGCGAGACGACCGAGGACGGGGAGTTCACGCTCGTCGAGCTCGAGTGCCTGGGCTCGTGCGGGACGGCGCCGGTGCTGCTGGTGGACGAGGACCTGCACGAGAACGTCTCGGCCGAGCGGGCCGTCGAGCTGATCGACAGGGTCAAGGGCGGGACGTACACCAGGGGCGGGTCGGGCGCCGAGCACCACAAGGGGTGAGCGGGACTCAGCTCTGCGCCGTCGCGGACGGCGCGGGCGTGCTGTCGATCGCGCCCTCGAGGACGGCCTCGGCCAGATCGTCCGGGCGGCCCGTTCCCACGAGCAGGCGGCGCTCGCCGGCGACGATCGCGACGCCCCGGTCGCCACTGACGTTGAGCACGAGGCCGTACTTTTTCGAGCGCTTGATGCCCCACCCGCCAGCCTCGGAGATGGGGTCGTAGCGGACGGGCGTGGCGGACTCGACGCCGGCAAGCCGCACGCGGGCGGTGTGGATCGGGCGCCAGCGGACGACGAGCTCGTCGCCGGTGACCGTGGTGACCATCCTCAGCTGGGACAGGGCGGCGGGCAGGATGACCCCCGCCCCGAGCCACGCGACGATCAGCACGCCCCCCGCGGCCCGCGCGATCGTCAGACCCAGGGCGAGGAAGGTCAGGCCCATGAAGATCGGCTCGGCGACCATGAGCACGCGGAACAGGCGGTTGCCCGCGAGCTTCTGGGTCTCCCGGAACCGCTCGCCCGGGCGGGTTGGCTCTGGAGCGTCGGTGCGCATCTGGCCGAGTACGATACAGCCGAGGCCAGGACACCAGGGACGATGAGCGACGAGAAGATCACACGCATGCGGGGGCTGGGGCGGTTCTTCGGGCACGTCTGGGGCGCGGTCACCACGCCCGCCGAGGGCGGGGAGCGGCGCCGCGTCGAGGTCCGGCGCGACACCGAGGAGCAGACGCGGGACGGCGTCACCCTCCGCCGCACGACCATCGAGGAGATCGAGCTGCCCGGGGCGGGGCGGCCGGAGGACGGGCGATGAAGACCGCGACGATGCTGCTGTGTGGAGCGTGCGTGCTCGGGGCCGTCATATTGGGCGGGTGCGTCCGCAGCTCCGTGCACACGACGGGCGAGAAGGTCCGCGACACGATCCAGGTCGGCGTCCAGAACCAGACGACCGTGACGATCCGGGCGAGCCTGCACGTGGGCGAGACCACGCCCGAGGACATGGGCGTCTTCCCGCTGTCCGACGGCGTCCGCGAGACGATCGTCCGGGGCTCGGAGAAGGTCGCCAGCGTCAAGCGCCCGAGCCGCTACTTCTTCGAGGCCGATCGGGCGGACGACAAGATCATCCGCCTCCGCGTCGAGGTCGTGACGCCCAGCTGGGACGATCAACGGGTGCGCTGGTTCGAGATCCTGGGCCCGGCGCCGACGCGGGTCGTCGTGGGCCAGCCCAAGCGTGACAATCCGCTTCTGATCCGCGCCCAGTCCGAGGAGGTCCCGATCGTGGAGATCCCCTACGAGCACTGGCCCGCGGAGGACCTGTGACCCGGTCACCGGTCGCGGGCGCCAAGGAGAGCACGATGACACGGACCGTTCTTGCGGCGGCGGCGCTCGCCCTCGGGTCTCTGCTGTGCGGGTGCGCCGGCTCGGGGGGCGCCAGCGCCGTGAGCGTCTCGAACCTGTCGGACGCGACGCTGAGCGTGCGGGCGTCGTTGGACGTTCCGCCCGGCGCGTTCGCGGACGCCGAGGTCGAGCCGGTGACGACCGCCGAGACGACGCTCGAGCCGGGCTCGCAGGCGGGGTTCACGCTCGAGCACCCGGGCGTGGACGCGCCGGCGGTGCAGTTCGTGATCCGCGTGCCGGGCGACGCGTCGGTGCAGCCGTACTCGTTCCGGATGAGCCCGCCGGCGCCGTTCCTCCTGAAGATCTCGGGCCCGGCGACGGACCTGCGTCTGGAGCGAGAGCGCGTCCGCCCGGCGAGCGACCGGGACGGTCTGGCGCCCCCCGACCCGCGGGAGCGGCGGTGGCAAACGGGATCGCCGGGCTGAGGCGCCGCTACTCGGCGGCCGGCTCGTCGCAGTCGTCGTCGGCGGTCAGGAACACCAGGGCAAGGACGTCCTCAAAGTCAAGAACACCCGCCGGCGGCGCGAGGTCCGCGATCGGGTCTCCCGCCTCGAACGCGTTCATGAACGCGATGAGGTCGGAGTAGTCGAACACGCCGAAGGGCGGCGCCAGGTCCGCGGGGCCGCACCCCGGGTATCCCGGGTCCGAGATGGCCAGATCGAGCGCCCAGTCGAGCCCCGTGACGGCCACGCTTCCGGGTCCGTCGGCGGTTGAGTACGCCAGCACCTCGGCCTCGAGGGACACGATCGAGCCGGGGCGGATCACCCCGCCGTCGAAGAACGCGTCGCCGCCCGGGTCCTCGTTGTCGAGCGTGTGCTGGAGGAGCGCGAACGAGGCGCCGTCGGGTTGGGAGACCCGAAGAGCCAGCCGGGAACGGAGTGTGGTCCGCTCGCCGGGCGCGGCGAGTTCGCCGAGCGGGGAGGCGGTCAGCTCGCAGCGGATCCACCGGTCGGTGCGGAACGTCGCGGAGAGATGCGCGACGCCGGAGCTCTGCAGCGGGCCCTGGGCGCCACCGTGATTGCTCGCGTAGGCCCTCGCGCCGGTGTAGGCCTTGATCGAGTTTGACGGCTCGACCGGATCGCCGGTCGAGTCGGGCGTGAAGAACCACAGCGTCGTGCCCGACCTGGCGCCGACGGCGTACGGCCCCGGCTTGTCGTTCAGCTCGACGGCGGAATCATCCCGCCCGGGGGCGGCGCCCGTGCGTGTGTACGCCCTTGCCTGCGGCCGCGCCCCGCCCTCGACCGGCTCGAGCAGGGGCGGCCGATTGTCGATCGAGACCGTGTACGAGCCGGAGAGTGTGTAGGCGACCGGGGTGACCAGGAGTTCCTCCCCGTCCCCCGCCTGGGCCGAGAGTGGCAGGGCGACGGCGAGCGCGAGCGCCGAGATGCGGAGCATGGATGGCCTCCTCGGGCGGGGATCGCCGGCTGGACGGATCGCCGGGCGAACGCCGACGCGGCATCCGATACGGGGCGATCGTGGGGCGGATCCGCCGATCGTCGTGGGGCCGATCCGTCCCCGGCCACCCCCTAGAATCGCCCCCGCCGGCCCGCGGCCCGGCCGTTCGTTCCCCGGAGAAGACCGACTCATGCCCAAGAAGACCTACGACGGCACACGCGAGAACACGCTCTGCAAGCGCATCCCGACAGCGCCCTTCGGCGACCCCAAGGACCGGCACGTCGTCGGCTACGACGAGTACGTCCGCACCGGCGGCTACGAGGCGCTCCGCAAGGCGCTGACGATGGCGCCCGCGGACGTGACCGAGACCGTCAAGGCCTCCAACCTCCGGGGGCGCGGCGGCGCGGGTTTCCCGACCGGGCTCAAGTGGACCTTCCTGCCCAAGCTCGAGGAGGGCAAGGCGCCGGGCGAGCGGTACCTGGCGATCAACGCCGACGAGTCCGAGCCGGGCACGTTCAAGGACCGCCTGCTCATGGACTTCGACCCCCACCTGATGCTGGAGGGGATCGCGATCTGCATGTACGCCTGCCGACTGACCAAGGCGTACATCTTCATCCGGGGCGAGTACCACCACCAGGCGCACGTGCTCGAGGAGGCCCTGAAGGAGGCGTACGCCAACGGGATCTTCGGCGACAAGGGTCTGATCAACCAGGGCGGCAACGCCTCGGGCGACGCGTTCGTCGCCGACTGCTACGTGCACCGCGGGGCGGGCGCGTACATCTGCGGCGAGGAGACGGCGCTGCTCGAGGCGATCGAGGGCAAGCGGGGCTGGCCCCGGATCAAGCCCCCGTTCCCGGCCGTCCAGGGCCTGTTCGGCAAGCCTACCATCATCAACAACGTCGAGACGCTGGCGCACCTGCCCTCGATCATCGAGCACGGCGCCGAGTGGTTCTGCGACCAGGGCGTCGAGTCCTCCATCGGCGGGCCGCCGAGCTACGGGACCAAGCTCATGGGCGTCTCCGGGCACGTCAATAGGCCCGGGTGCTTCGAGTTCGAGCTGGGGATCCCGCTGCGGACGCTCGTCGAGGAGCACTGCGGCGGGATGCGTAACGGCAAGAAGTTCAAGGGCGCGATCCCCGGCGGCGTGTCCATGGGCATCCTGGGCCCGGACCAGTTCGACGCCGAGCTCGACTTCGACATCGGGCGCAAGTACAACGTGCTCGGCCTGGGCACCGCGTGCCCGACGGTGTTCGACGAGGACACGGACATGGTCGCGGTGTGCCGCAACATCGCCAGGTTTTTCAAGCACGAGAGCTGCGGGCAGTGCACGCCCTGCCGCGAGGGCTCGGGCTGGTTGTACCAGCTGCTCACGCGTATCGAGGCGAGCGACGCGACGACGAGGGACCTGGACCTGGCGCTCGAGGTCGCGACGAGCATGGGCTCGATGCCCGGGACGACGATCTGCGGCCTGGCCGACGGCAACAACTGGGCGACGCGGACGATCATGAACAAGTTCCGGTCCGAGTTCGAGGCCCGCGTCAGGCCGGCGCACGTCGCCGTCAAGATGACCGTGGGCGCCGGCGCCAACGGGTAGAAGGACCCTCGCCGTCTCCGTAGATTCCGGCGGGCCGTCCGGCCAAGCGCTTCTCAGGAAGGCGGTTGCGCGCCCTTGGGCCCGCTCGAGTTATGTTCGAGTCGAGCCGTGGGTCCTGGTATCCTGGCGGGGTTGGGGAGTGCTCGGGAGCCGCGGGGGCGTCTCTTCGCGGCGGGCCCGGGCTCGCGGGACGAGAAGGGGAGGAGCACGCATGAGCGGTTCATCCAACGGTCGAATGCACGGGCTGGGTCTCGTGCTGGGTTCGGGCCTGGTCCTGGCCGGGACGGCGGCGGCCGACCCGCTGATCACGCCGGACAGCGACCCCACCACCGGGTCAGTCATCTCCGCGAATCAGTTCAACGCGATCGAGTTCAGCCTCGCCGCCGACTACATCAACGTCGACATCGACGCCTCGCTCACCGCCGCCGCCGGCGGCTCGGGCACGGCGTACCTGACGACGGCGATCGGCGCGGGGACGACCGGGGCGGACTTGGTTGCCCAGACGGCGTTCGACTTCGCGATCGCCCCCGGCATCGACGTGGGCTGGGTGGACCTGTTCTCCGGGCTGAGTCTCTCGGCGGACACGTACTACCTCGTCTTCGGCGCGCCGTTCGACCCGGGCACGACGAGCGGGAGCATCGAGATCGGCGGCGGGTACGACCTCGATCCCAACGCCATGGTCGGTGACATGTTGTTCTCCAGCACCATCGATGCGGGCTTCGCCCCCGCCTCCGAGTGGAGCACCAGCGGGCTCGGCAACCGGTTCTTCCGGGTCTCAGGCGACATCCCGGCGCCCGGGACGGCAGCCCTCCTCGGGATCGCCGGCCTCGCCGCCACCCGCCGCCGGCGCTGATCGGGTCGATCCCAGAAACCCGACGAATCGTCCCTCGCAAGGGGGGTGCGTGCGCGCTCGGGGGCGTGTTCTCGGTCGCCTGTTCGTGCGGGTCCGGGTCCTCGTTATCGCTCGCGTTCGCGCATTCCCCGCCCGGGGCTGGAAGCGTCGCCCGACGGGGCCGATACACCCGCGGGACCCACGGAGGGGCTCGTGTCGCGGACGATCTCGATTCTCGCATGGGTGGTGCTGGCGGTCGTGATCGCGGGCGCCGTCGTCGCCACGGCCCGAAGCGGAGTGGAGCCCGTCCGGGCCGGAATGTCGGGCGTCTGGACCTCGGCCGACGTGTGCGCCCCCGGGTCCGCGAGCGAGCCCGCCGAGCCGGGCCTGCTCTCGTTCTTTACCGGTGGCGGGTCGTACATGCCCCGCACGCACTGCCTGGTCACGCAGGAGGGCGGCACGGACTGGCCGTGGGTGTGGGCGCTGCTCGGGCTGAACGCGGTCGTGATCGCCGGCTACATGCGGATCTTCGTGTTCTGGCGGCGGGCGTACCTGAACGAGCAGCGTGGCGATCGCAACACGAAGCTCATGGATCTGGCGTGGATCTTCTTGTGGTGCGCCGTGTGCGGGTACGCCGCGTCCGTGGTGATGTTCTTCTGGCCCGCGTACCGTCTTCTCGCGCTCTGCCTTGTTCCTCTCGCGTTCTTCACGTGGAGGTTCGCCGGGAATCTCGACGACATGCGCGTGTCGCTCTCGGCCAAACGGCTGGAGCGCGAGCTCGAGGAGTCGCTTCGGGAGCGGAACGAGGAGCTCGAGCTCGCGGTCCTGGAGCGGACCGCGGAGCTGGAGATGGCCCGGGCCGAGGCCCAGGCGGCCAACGAGGCCAAGAGCGCGTTCGTGGCCAACATCAGCCACGAGATCCGCACACCGATGGCCGCCATCCTCGGCTACTCCGAGCTGCTCGACGATCCGCGCGTGGGGCCGGATGAAATCGGAGAGACGGCCGCGACCATCCGGCGCAACGGCGAGCACCTGCTCGCGGTCATCAACGATGTCTTGGATCTCTCGAAGATCGAGTCCGGGCAGATGAACGTCGAGCGCGTCGAGTGCGATCCCTCGCGGATCGCCTCGGACGTGATCGGGCTGCTGTCCGATCGGGCGGCGCGGAAGGGGATCGATCTCCGGCTCGGCCTGGACGCCTCGACGCCGGCGTCGATCACGACCGACCCGACTCGGCTTCGCCAGATCCTCTTCAACCTGGTGGGCAACGCCGTGAAGTTCACCGACGAGGGGCTGGTCCGGCTGGACGTCCGCGTTGATCGCGCGGGCGACGCCGGGACGCTGGTCTGCCGCGTCCGCGACACGGGCATCGGCATGGACGACGGCCAGATGGGCCCGCTCTTCAGGCCGTTCCAGCAGGTCGACGGGACCATGACGCGACGATTCGGGGGGACCGGGCTCGGGCTCTCGATCTCGCGGTCTCTGGCCCGCCAGCTCGGGGGTGACATCGTCGTGACCAGCGCGCCGGGGATTGGATCCGAGTTCGTGGTGACCCTGGACGCGGGCCCGATCTCGGATGCTCCGGCGCCCGACCGGTGCCATCGGACGGTGGCGCCGGCCGCGCCCGGCTCCCGCCCCGCGATCGGGCCTCGGCTCACCGGGCGCGTCCTGCTCGTGGACGACGGCGAGGACAACCGCCGGCTGGCCCGGTTCCACCTCCAACGGGCGGGCCTCGACGTGGTGGAGGCGGCGGACGGGCGGGAGGCGCTCGGGCTGGTCGCCCAAGCGGCACGCGACGAGGCGATGTTCGACCTCGTGCTCATGGACATCCAGATGCCCGGGATCGACGGCCTGGAGGCGACGCGCCGGATCAAGTGCGATCACCCTGGCGTGCCCGTCATCGCACTGACCGCCCACGCGCTGCAGGACGCGATCGCGCAATGCCGGGACGCGGGGTGCGACGAGGCATTGACCAAGCCGTACGCCACTCCGGAGCTCCTGGAGATCTGCCGTCGCTGGGTGGAGACGGGCCGAGGCCGGCGCGCCGCCTGATCGGAGCACCGGATCGGGCGTGGCCCGTGATCAACTACGATCCCCCGCCCGCGGCGGCGGGCGCGAGGAGGATTTCGATGGCGTTCGATCCCAGCGAGGCCTTCGCCAACTCCCGGCATGAGTTCGGGGAGCACGGCGGTGTCAACATGTCCATCGAGGCCTCCACGACGTTCACCGTCATGGAGGCGGGCGTCATGCCCGAGATCTTCCAGGGCCGCCTCGGCCCCGAGGAGCAGGCGGCCAGCGCCGGCGGGTGCTACCTCTACTCCCGCCACTTCAACCCGACCGTCTACGTCCTGGGCCGGGGGATCGCCGCGATCGAGAACGCCGAGGCCGGGTACTGCACGTCGTCGGGCATGGGTGCGATCGCCGCGACGGCGATGCAACTCTGCTCGCCGGGGGACGAGGTGGTCTGCTCGAACGCGGTGTACGGCGGGACGTTTGCGCTGTTCAAGGAGTTCCTGCCCGCGAAGATGGGGCTGCGTGTCCGGTTCGTGGACATGGGCGATCTCGACGCGGTCGAGCGGGCGATGACCGACCGGACCAGGCTGGTCTACACCGAGTCGATCTCGAACCCGACGATGGTCGTCTCGGACATCCCGCGCCTGGGCGAGATGGCCCGCGCACGGGGCGCCGCCCTGGTCGTGGACAACACGTTCAGCCCGATGGTCGTCAGCCCGATCACGCTGGGCGCCGACGTCGTGGTGCACTCGATCACGAAGTTCATCAGCGGGGGCAGCGACATCGTCGCCGGGGCGATCTGCGGCTCGCGCGAGTTCATCAAGAGCCTGATGGACCTGCACATGGGCGCGCTCATGCTGCTCGGGCCGACGATGGACCCGCAGACCGCGTTCCAGCTCTCGCTCCGCCTGCCGCACCTGGGCCTGCGGATGCGCGAGCACGGGCTCCGGGCGATGGAGTTCGCCAGACGACTCGAGCGGCTCGGGCTCGACGTCCGGTACCCGGGCCTGGAGTCGGACCCCCAGCACGGGCTGCTGGCCTCGCTGGCCAACCAGGGCTACGGGTTCGGCGGGCTGTTCACGCTCGATGCTGGCTCCACCGAGAGGGCGGGCGAGCTGATGACGATCCTGCAGAACACGCACGAGTTCGGGTACATGGCCGTCAGCCTCGGCTACTTCGACACCCTGATGAGCTGCTCGGCGAGCACGACCTCCAGCGAGCTGGGCGACGAGGACCTCGAGGCCGCCGGCATCGCGCCCGGGCTCGTCCGCATCTCCATCGGGTACACCGGGACGCTCGAGCAGCGCTGGTCGCAGTTCGAGTCCGCGCTGCGCGAGGTCGGGCTGCTGGGCTGAGCGGGTCAGCCGCCGAAGAGTTCGAGCTGGGGCGGGCTCGTGTCCATCGGCTCGAGGGAGGGCATGGCCCGGTCGAGGCCGTGGCGTCTGGCGAAGACGCGGTACGTCGAGCGGATCTGGTCGGCGATGGGCCCCTCGCCCCGGCCGCGCACGCCGAATCGGGCGTCGTAGAGCGCCCCGCCCCTCGTCTGGCGGATGAGCGACTCGACGTGGGACGCCCGGTCTGGGTAGTGGCGCCCGAGCCAGTCGAGGAACACGTCCTTGAGTTGGTGGGGCAGGCGGAGCAGGACCGTGCCGGCGCTGGTCGCGCCCGCCTCGGCGGCCGCCCCCAGGATCGCGGGGACCTCCCGGTCGTTGAGGCCGGGGATCACCGGGGCGACCATCACGCGGGTGGGCACGCCCGCGTCGCTCAGGCGCCGGATCGTCTCCAGCCGGTCCCGCGGGCTCGAGGCCCGCGGCTCCATCCTGTGCGAGAGCTCGTTGTCCAGGCTCGTGACGCTGATGTTCGCCTGCGCCTTGCCGCGGCGGGCCATGTCGGCCAGCAGGTCCAGGTCCCGCAGGATCATCCGGTTCTTGGTGATCAGCGCGACGGGCTGGCCCAGCTCGCGCATGACCTCGATGCAGCCCCTGGTGACGCGCAGCCCGCGCTCGATCGGCTGGTACGGGTCGGTGACGCCGCTCATCACGATCGGGTTGCCCGCCCAGCCGCGTCTCGCGAGCGCCCGCCGGAGCAGCTCCGGCGCGTCCCGCTTGGCGTGGATCTTGGTCTCGAAATCGATGCCGCAGCTCAGGCCCAGGTACTCGTGCCCGGGCCGGGCATAGCAGTACACGCACCCGTGCTCGCACCCGCGGTATGGGTTGACGCTCCACGACAAGCCCAGGTCGGGCGAGTCGATCTTGTTGAGGATCGACCGCGTCGCGTCCTCGATGATGGCCGTGGGCAGCCGCGGGCCCGCCGGCGCCTCGGCCGCCATCTCGTCCAGGGCGTCGCCCTCGATGCTGAGCGAGACCGAGTCGAATCGGCTCAACGGGTTGAGCCCGGCGCCCCGCCCCCGGGCGCCGCGGGTCCCCGCCGATGAGGTCTGGCTGGACGCGGGACGTTCCATAGCCAATCATATACCAAACACGCGAGGCCAGCCAGGCGCAAGGTGAGGGTTGGCCACGGCTTGCGGGGGGTGTGGATGGCGCTCAATCGGGGCCCGGCGTGTTGGTGGGCGTCCCGGGCGCCGATACAGTTCTCAAGCGGGCCGATCGGGCCCGACGAGCCGCGATGGAAGAGACCGACACATCCACCGCCGAGCCCCCCGAGCCGAGCCCCGGGGGGCGCCCCGGGGTGACGATCGACCTGATCGACACGGGCGAGCGACTCGACGCGCGGAAGCGCGCGTGGGTTGTCGATCACGCCGCCCGCGCCATCGAGCCGCTGGAGACGACCGGCGAAGTCCGCGTCCGTGTCGTCGGCGATGACGAGATGGCCCGCGAGCACGCGACGCACAAGGGCGTGCCCGGCACGACCGACGTGCTGACGTTCGACCTGTCCGACGAGGGCGGTGAGCTGGACGTGGATCTGCTCGTTTGCGCCGACGTGGCCGCGAGGCGTGCCAAGGAACTGGGGCACACGCCCGAGCGGGAGCTGGTGCTGTACGTCGTGCACGGCGTGCTCCACTGCGCCGGGTACGACGACGCGGACGAGGCGTCGGCCGACGCGATGCACGCCAGAGAGGACGAGCTGCTCGAGCGGGCCGGCGTGGGGGCGACGTTCGCCCCGCGGCCGCGACGCGACGGGCGCCCGGGGGAACAGTCGAGTTGAACGCGACGCTCTGGTTCGTGATCGCGCTCTCGGCCCTGATCCTGGGCGCGGTGTTCGCGTCCGTCAGCCACTCGCTGCGGCACATGTCCAGGTCCCGCCTGGAGACGCTCGCCGAGCGCGGCAAGAACCCCGCGATGCTCGCGCGTGTCCGGGCGATCCTCGACGACGTCGAGGGGCACGAGGCCGTCGTCGCCCTGCCGCGCGTCGCGTGCCACCTGGTCAGCGTGGTTGCGGCGGTGCTCTGGATCGCCGCCCTGACGGGCGTGGACGACCCCACCTGGGTCGAGCGCGTCGCGGGGCTGGGCGTCGCCTCGGTCGCGGTCTGGCTGCTGGGCGTGGTGATCCCGTACTCGATCGCCGAGCACGCGGGCGAGCGGACGGTCCTCTCGGCCTCGCGTGCCGTGAGGGCGTGGTACCTGCTGCTGACGCCCGCGCGCGGGCTGGTCCGCTTCATCGACGAGGTGGTCAGGCGACTGGCGGGCTCGGAGGCCCGGGACGAGCACGAGGAGATCGAGGCCGAGCTGCTGCAGGTCGTCGAGGAGGGCGAGCGGGGCGGGCGCCTGGACGAGACCGAGCGGGACATGATCGAGGCGGTGGTCGAGTTCCGTTCCACGACGGCCGAGCAGGTGATGACCCCGCGGACCGAGGTGGACGCGCTCGAGTACACCGACGACCGGGACGAGGCGATGCGGTTCATCGACGAGCACGGGCACTCGCGGGTGCCCGTCTACGAGGAGAGCCTCGACAAGGTCGTGGGCATCCTGTACGCCAAGGACCTGCTCCGCTGGATCGTCAACCACGAGGGCAACGGCAAGAGGTTCAACCTCGGGGACATCCTCCGCCCGGCGGTGTTCATCCCGGAGTCCAAGACCGTCCGCGAGCTGCTGGCCGAGCTGTTGGCGGCCAAGGTGCACATCGCGGTCGTCGCCGACGAGTACGGCGGGACGGCGGGGCTGGTCACGATCGAGGACATCGTCGAGGAGGTCTTCGGCGAGATCCAGGACGAGTACGAGGACGAGGAGGACGAGCGCGAGATCGAGCTCGACGCCGGCTCCAAGTCCGCCGCCATCGACGCCCGCTTCCACATCGACGACGCCAACGACGAGCTGGAGGACCTTGGCCTCGAGCTTCCCGAGTCCGACGAGTACGACACCGTCGGCGGGTTCGTCGTCGTGACGCTGGGGCGCATCCCCGAGCCGGGCGAGGAGTTCGCCCACGAGGGCGTGCACGTGACGATCCTGGAGGCCGAGCCGACGCGGGTGGTCCGGGTGCGGGTCGAGCCCTCGCGCGTGGACGCCGCGGCGCCCGCGACCGACGAGGCCGAGCCGGGCAAGTGAGCACGCCCGGCGCGGGTACGATCCGGGCGTGAGCGAGCCACACACCCCGCCCCTGCGTCTGTACAACACGCTGAGCAAGCAGATCGAGCCGGTCACGCCCGCGGACCCGTCCCGGGTGACGTTCTACACGTGCGGGCCGACGGTCTACGACGACGCGCACATCGGGAACTTCCGCTCCTTCCTGGCCGCCGACCTGCTCAGGCGGTTCCTGGAGAGCCCGCTGTGCACGCTCACCGGTGACGACGGGAGGGCCCACGCCGGCCCCCGGCAGGTCGTGCACGTGATGAACATCACGGACGTCGGGCACATGACCGACGACGACTCGGCGGACGGCTCGGGCGAGGACAAGATGGCGGTCGCGGGGCGGCGGATCGCCGAGGCCAAGAAGTCGGGCACGCTGCCCGCGGGCGCCGACGTGGATCCGAACGACCCGGTCGCGATCGCCCGGTTCTACGAGGCCCGTTTCAAGGACGACGGCCGGAAGCTGGGGCTGAAGGTCGCGATCGAGGCCCAGGACGACCCGAGCCTGATGCCCCGGGCGACGGCGAGCATCGAGGGCATGAAGTCGATGATCGAGTCGCTCGCCGAGCGCGGCTTCGCGTACGCCGCGGGCGACGCGGTGTACTTCGACGTCCAGAAATACGAGTCCTACGGCCGGCTCTCGGGCAACACGCTCGACAAGCTCCGCGGCGGCGCGGGCGGACGCGTCTCCGACGAGAACCAGGCGAGCAAGCGACACCCCGCGGATTTTCTCCTATGGAAGGCGGACAGCAAACACCTGATGCGCTGGCCTGGGCCGACGATCGGCGGCAAGCCCGTCGGCGAGGGCTACCCGGGCTGGCACATCGAGTGCTCGGTGATGAGCCTGGACAGGCTCGACCCCGAGCGGACTCGGTCCGAGATCGACCTGCACTCGGGCGGCGAGGACAACATCTTCCCGCACCACGAGTGCGAGCGGGCCCAGTCGTGCGCCGCGACGGGCGCCGAGCGCTTCGCCCGCCACTGGTTCCACCCGCGGTTCCTGATGGTCGAGGGCGCGAAGATGTCCAAGAGCAGGGGGACGTTCTTCACGGCCCGGGACCTGTTCGCCCAGGGCCACGAGCCGGCCGCGGTGCGCCTGGAGCTGATCAAGACGCACTACCGGTCGAACGCGGATTTCTCGATGCAGGGGCTGAAGGACTCGGCGAGGCAGGTCGAGCGGTGGCGGAGGTTCGCCGAGGCGGGCGCGGAGGGTCCACCGGGCGGGCCGAACGAGGCGGTTCGCGCCGAGTTCGCCGCGGCGATGGCCGAGGACCTGAACATCGCGGGCGCGATCGGCGCGATCAACAAGTGGATAGGGGCGACCGAAACGCCGAGCAAAGCGGACACGGAGCTGATGCGCGAGTTTGACGCCGTCCTCGGCGTGCTCTCGCTCGAGCGAGCCGAGTCCACCGCCACCGAGATCGGCGTCTACCAGGGCGTCGATCCCTCGCCCGAGGTCGAAGAGAAGCTCGCCGCCCGGGCCGCGGCCCGCAAGGCAAAGGACTTCGCCGCCGCCGATGCGATCCGAGACGAACTGACCGCGATGGGCTTGGCGATCAAGGACGTTGCCGGTGGGAAAGTTGAGGTCAGCAGGGCGTGAAGTCGGCAGATCGGCAGGTCGGCAGATCGGGGGGGACACGATGGGCGGGTCGATCAAGTCGTACCGGGACCTTGAGGTCTGGCAGGTCTCGATCGAACTCGCGGAGCTGTGCTACCGGGTGACCGCCGAGTTCCCGACCGAGGAGCGGTACGGGCTGACGTCGCAGATGCGCCGCTGCTCGGTCTCGATCGCGTCCAACATCGCCGAGGGCTACGGGCGTGAGTCGCGGCAGGACTATGTCCGGTTCCTCCGGGTCTCGCAGGGGAGCGTGAAGGAGCTGGAGACGCAGGCCGTGATCGCCCAGCGTGTGGGGTTCCTCGGCGCCGACGAGGCCGAGGCCCTCCTGATCGAGTGCGACCGGGTCGGTCGGATGCTCTACGCCCTCACGAGGGCCCTGAACGCCTCCTCCTAACCCGATCTGCCGACCTCACGACCTGCCGACCTCACGTACCATTCCCCCCATGCCCTGGACCCTCTGGCGATACATCCTCCTCGAGGTCGTGCGGCTGATCGCGATCTCGACGGCGGTGCTCGTCGCGGTCATCTCCTTCGCCGCCGCCGTCAAGCCACTGGCCGACGGCAAGCTCGGCGCGCTCACCTTCCTCAAGTTCCTCCTCTTCGCCATCCCGCCCATGCTCGCCTACGCCCTGCCCTTCGCCTCGGGCTTCGGCGCCACGCTCGCCTACCACCGCCTCACCCAGGACAACGAGGTCCTGGCCTCCAAGGCCGGCGGGGTCTCGCATCGGCGCCTGCTGATTCCGGCGCTCGCCCTGGGCCTGGGCCTCGCGCTCATGCTCGCGATGCTCAACGAGCAGATCATCCCGCGGTTCCTCACGCGGATGGAGCGGCTGGTCACGCAGGACGTGACGCAGATCATGGTCCGCACGATCGAGCGGGGCGAGTCGGTCCGCATCGGCTCGACCGAGATCTACGCGGACATGATCCAGCGCGTCCCGCCCGAGAAGGGCTCGAGCGTCATCGACCGCTACCTGCTGGGCGGCGTCGCGGGCGTGGACATCCGGGAGGGCGAGGACGGCGCCGGCGAGGTGAGCGTGATGCTCACCGCCCGCCGCGCGTGGCTGCTGCTCGTCCCCGGCTCCGAGGCCGGCTTCGAGGAGCCGGACACGATGGCCGCCATCATCCGCTTCGAGGACGTCGCGGGCCTCGACCAGGGCACGTTCATGGGCGGTCGTGTCTTCACGGCCCCCGCGTTCCGCGTGCCGAATCCCTTCAAGGACGACCCGAAGTTCCTCACGTGGGGCGAGCTGCGGTCGCTCCGCCGCTCGCCGGCGGACATGAACTGGATCGACTCCCGCCGCATCGCCCTGGCCCGCGAGTACGCCGGCTTCGAGACGCTCGCCTCGCTGCGTCGGCGCCTGCGAGAGGACGGCATGGCCCGCCTGACCGGGCCCCGGGGCGAGGACGTCATCATCCGGTCGGCCGCCCTCAGCCCGACCGACGGCTGGGTCTTCGAGCCATCGGGCGTCTCGGGACGCGTCGAGGTCGAGGTCTACCGCCCGGGCGGCGCCGGCATCGACCGGTACGCGGCCAGGCGGGGCATTCTCGAGTACGAGTCGGCGACGGGCGACGACCCCACCGGCGCGCCACGCCTGGCCGGGCTGACCTTCACCCTGCGGCTCGAGGACGTCCAGACCCGCGGCTCGACCGACGACGGCTCGGACCTGCCCGCCAACGAGCTGCCCACGTGGAACCTGCCCGGGCTGACCGCCCAGGGCGACCCGATGACGGCGCTGCGTTCCATGCCCTGCGACCGCCTGCTCGACCAGGTCTCGCCCAGGACGCAGGGGCCTGGCCGGGTCGAGAAGATCGCCCTGGCCGCCGACACGCTTGAGCGTGAGGTCTCGCGCCTGCAGCGGGAGATCACGAGCAAGCAGCACGAGCGGATGGCGATGGCGTTCAGCTGCCTCGTGATGGTCATCACGGGCGCCGTCACGGCGATGAAGCTCCGCGACGCGCTGCCCCTGCTCGTGTACCTCTGGAGCTTCTTCCCGGCGCTGGGCACGATCATCCTCATCAGCTCGGGCCAGCAGATGATCCACAACACGGGGCTCATCGGCGTGCCCGTGCTGTGGGGGGGCGTGCTGCTGCTGGGCGCGTACACGTTCGCCACCCTCCGGGTCTTGCAGCGCCACTGATCGCATGAGCCGGACCGGACACGCCGACGAGACCGGGGCGCGCCCGCGGGCCTTCGCGTGGGCCCGCCCGGTCTGGGTGCTGCTCGTCTTCGTCGCACTCGTGTCCGCGGTCCGGGTCGTCTGGCTCGTGCTCTTCGCCGAGATCACGCTCATCGAGGACGAGGCACACTACTGGGAGTGGAGCCGCCGCCTGGGCTGGTCGTACGCGACCAAGGGCCCGGGCATCGCGTGGGTGATCGCGGCCTCGACGGCGCTCTTCGGCGACGTCGAGTGGGCGGTGCGGATGCCCGCGGTCGTCGCCAGCGCCGTCTCGACGCTCGCCGTCGGCGCCACGGCGAGGCGCGTGTTCGACGACGGGCGGGTCGGGCTGCTGGCGGCGGTGGTCTGGCAGTGCCTGCCGGCGGTCGGGCTGCTGGGCGTGCTGATGACGATCGACGGGCCGTACCTGGCCTGCTGGGCCGTCGCGTGCTGGTGCTGGGTCCTCGCGACGCGGGAGCGGGCGGCCTGGGCGTGGCCCGCGTGCGGGCTGGCGGTCGCGGCGGGGTTCCTGTTCAAGTACACGATCCTGCTGCTGCTGCTCGGTTTCGCGATCGACCTGCTGCTGGGGCGCAGAACGGAACGACGGAACCCGAAGCCGGCGGCAGTCCTGGTCATGCTCGCGTGCGCGGCGCTGGGTCTCGTGCCCGTGCTCGTCTGGAACGCCCAGCACGACTGGGTGACCGTCCACCACTTGCTGGGACACCTGGGCCTGGGCGAGGACGCGGGCGACCCGGGCGCCGCCTGGTCCTACTCGCCGATGTGGACGCTCGAATACCTGGGCCTGCAGCTGGCCGCGGCGGGGACGGCGGTGATCCTGATGATCGCCGGCTGCGTCGGGCTCAGGCGCGAAGGTCGGGCGCCGAGGACGCTGCTCACGCTGTCGCTGCCCGTGTTCGTGTTCTACCTGCTCGTGACGATCATGACGCGTGTGGAGGGCAACTGGGCCTTGGCCGGCTTCGTGACGCTCGCGCCGATCGCCGGCTGGATGGTCGTCAGCGCCCGCGACCGCAACGTCATCTGGCTGCGGGTGGTCTGGGGCGCGACGGCGCTGGTCGGCCTGGTCGCGCTGCTGGCGTTGCCCCTGGCGCCGATCGTCGCGCGGGGGCCGATCATCGGGCCGTACGTGCCGATGACGCGGATGACCGGGATGCGCGCGCACGCAGACGCCGTCCAGCGGCTGATCGATCACGTCCACGAGCGCACGGGCCAGGCGCCCTTCGTCGTGACGGGTCACTACGGTCGGGCGAGCCAGCTCGCGTTCTACCTGCCCGGACAACCCACGGTCTACTGCGCGACCTCGCAGCTGGGCGGCTCGTCCCGACAGTACGACCACTGGCCCGAGACCGACCTGTCCAATCTGGATACGGTCGAGCGGCTGCGGGGGCGGCCGGCGGTCATCCTCGTCGGCGGCGCCGAGGCCCAGCGCGAGATCCTCTCGAGCGCCTTCGGCTCGCTCGAGGACGTCGGGCCCCTGGAGGGCGAGCCCAAGAAGGGGCGGACGACGCTCGTGGGGCTGGGATTCCGCGGCTTTGCGAACCCGGCGCCGGCGCGCGATGATGCCACCCCGGAGCCATCGCCCTGAACAACCGCCGAGGCACATCCCCGATCGCACGCCTGCTCTGGCTCGTCGCGGGCTTCGCGCTGGCGACGGCTCTGGCGACGCTGCTGGATCGGCGCCTGGTCGCGTGGCTGGCGACCGAGGGCGCCGAGGCGCGCACGAGGCTCGCCCTCCGCGACTGGGTCCAGTTCCTGCGCGCGTTCGGGTACATCCCGCTGTGGCTCGTCGTCGGGGGCGCCGTCGCGCTGCTGGATCGGCGGGGGCGGGGCGTGGGCCGGGGCGTGCTCGTGATCGTCGCGCCGTTGATCGCGGGCGCGCTGGCCGAGCTTGCCAAGCTGGTCGTCTCGCGCGAGCGCCCGGTCCGGGGCGACGCGATCCAGAACGAGGGCGCGTACGTCTGGAAGGGTCTCTTCCAGGGATTCGCCGACTCGTCGAACCTGGGGATGCCGTCGAGCCACGCGGCGGTCGCGTTCGGGGGCGCGGCGATGCTGGGCGTGCTCTTCCCGCCGATCCGCTGGCTGATGCTCGCCCTGGCCGCCGGCTGCGGGCTCACGCGGATGCTCTCGGGCGCCCACTTCGCCTCGGACGTGGTGGTGGGCGCCGGGCTGGGCGTGCTGACGGCGTGGGCCCTGGGCCTCGTGTCCGGGCTGGGTTCTGGGCCGGGTTCGGGTCGGGGCTCGGGTCGGGGCGAGCCCGGGGCGTACACTCGCCGCTGACGCGGGCGACACAGCCCGGGGGACGATCCGACTCGTGAGCATCCTCGACCGGTACATCGCCCGCCAGTTCCTGATCAACGTCGCGACGCTGTTCGTGATCCTGTTCAGCTTCGTCATCGTCATCGACGTGAGCCTGAACATCGAGCGGTTCTTCGACCGGGCGGTCGAGCTGCACACGGGCGACGACGGGGAGGCGCCCGGGTTCGTGCGCAAGGTCGTGGTCACCGCGCTGGTCGTCGCGGACCTGTGGTGGCCCAGGCTGCTGCAGCTGTTCAACTTCATGCTGGGCCTGGTGATGGTGGCGGCGATGGGCTTCACGTGCACGCAGCTCTCGCGGCACCGGGAGTTCCTGGCGATGCTGGCCGCGGGCCTGAGCCTGCACCGCGTGGGGCGGCCCATCCTGGCCGTCGCGATCGGGCTGACCATGATCCAGGCGGTGAACCAGGAGGTCATGCTGCCGCGGATCGCGCCGCTGCTCAGCCGCGACCACGGCGACGCGGGCAAGCGGGGCCTGGGCGAGACGCCCGTCCCCCTGACGCCCGACGGCGCCGGCTGGATCTACCGGGCCGACGCCTTCGACGCCGACGAGGGCGTGCTGCGGGGCGTGTACATCCTGGAGCGCGACCCGGAGACCAAGCAGGCGGTCCGCCAGATCACGGCGACGCGGGCGACCTGGAACGACGGCGGGTGGGACCTCACGAACGGCCGCGAGCAGTACATCACGCGTCGCGACGGCTCGGCCCGCGACGAGCAGCCCCGGGCCGTCCACCGCGTCGAGACCGCCCTGGACCCGGCGACGCTGAAGCTGAACCAGTACCGCGAGTACCGCAACGCCCTGAGCTTCGCTCAGGCGGGGCAGATGCTCAAGAAGGGCTCGACGCTGGACCCCCAGACCCGGCGGGATCTGTCCCGCGTCCGTTGGGGGCGGGTGTCGATGATGCTCAGCGCCCTGCTGACGCTGATCATCGCGATGCCCTTCTTCGTGACCCGGACGCCGGGGAACATGCTGGTCCAGTCGCTCAAGTGCGCCCCGATCTCGATCGGGGCCCTGGTGCTGGGGGTGCTGGGCTCGTCGGCGGCGCTGCCGGGCATCCCGCCCTGGCTGGGGGCGTTCCTGCCCGTGATGGCCCTCTCGACGATCGCGGTCGCGATGATCAGCCTGGTCAAGACCTGACCGATTCCTGAACAGGCCGGGGCTTGCTCGGGCGGCGGGCGGCGCCACAATGAGGGCGCGGAGTTATCCTGCCCCCGGAGGCCCCATGGCGTCGGTCGTCTTCTACTTCCAGGTCCACCAGCCGCATCGTCTCAAGCGGTACTCCGTCTTCCACACGGACCCGTTCTACTTCGACGAGGCCAACAACAAGAAGATCTGCGAGAAGGTGGCGGAGAAGTGCTACCGCCCGACGACGCAGAAGATCCTGGACCTCGTCCGGCGCCACGAGGGCCGGTTCCGCGTCAGCTACGCGATCACGGGGACCGTGCTCGACCAGTTCGAGAAGTACTCGCCCGACGTGATCGAGATCTTCCAGCAGCTGGCCGAGACCGGGTGCTGCGAGTTCGTCGCCGAGACGTACTACCACTCGCTGAGCTTCATCTACTCGCGTGCCGAGTTCCGCGAGCAGGTGGAGATGCACACGGCCAAGATCCAGGAGCTGTTCGGGCAGACGCCGACGGTCTTCCGGAACACCGAGCTGATCTACTCCAACGAGCTGGCCCGCGAGATCGCGTCGATGACGGACGCCGAGGGCAATCCCCGGTTCTACGGCGCCCTGTGCGAGGGCGTCGAGCGGCACCTGGGCTACCGCTCGCCCAACTATGTGTATTCCCCGCCCGCCCCGAAGAACGGGGACGCCGACGGCGAGCCCCTGAAGGGCCGCGACGGGCGCCCCTTCGGCCTGCTGCTCAAGAACTACCAGCTCTCCGACGACATCGCCTTCCGCTTCTCCAACCGGGGCTGGTCCGAGTGGCCGTTGTCGGCCGAGAAGTTCGCCAAGTGGGTCCACCAGATCAACGGCGACGGGTTCCTGTGCAACCTGTTCATGGACTACGAGACGTTCGGCGAGCACCAGTGGGCCGACACCGGCATCTTCGAGTTCCTCGACAAGCTGCCCGAGGCGATCTTCGACGTCGCCCGGGGCGAGAACCACTTCAACACGCCGAGCGAGGCGCTCCGGCAGTTCGATCCGGTGGGCGAGTACGACGTGCCCGAGTTCATCTCGTGGGCGGACATGGAGCGGGACCTGACCGCCTGGCGCGGCAACGCGATGCAGTGGAACGCGCTCGAGGAGACGTACAAGCTCGAGGCCCAGATCAAGGGCCGCGTCGTCGAGGTCAAGGCGTCCGCCGACCCCAAGCGGGCCGAGCACATGAAGCATGTTCTGAACGACTGGCGCAAGCTGACGACGTCGGACCATTTCTACTACATGTGCACGAAGTTCTGGTCGGACGGGGACGTTCACAAGTACTTCAGCCCGTACGATTCGCCGTACGACAGCTACATCAACTTCATGAACGTGCTGGACAACGTGCGGACGCGGCTGGCGCAGGTCTGACGAGCCTGTTGGGCTGCGTCGGGCGGCGGGGTACGCTGGGGTCTCACCACAAAGGAGAGGCCCATGAACGTCGTCGCACGCGCGCTGGCCGTCCTTCTCACCCCGTCGCTGGTCACACTCGGGGCCGCCCAGCCGATCACGTACCAGGGGAGCCTGGCCGAGGGGGGGCAGCCCGCCGACGGCCTGTTTGCCCTGTCGTTCTCGCTCTTCGACTCGGAGGCCGGCGGGGCGCAGGTCGGCCCCACGCTCTCCTTCGGGAGCCACCCCGTCAGCGCGGGGCTGTTCACGGCCGAGCTCGATTTCGGCGACGGGGTGTTCGACGGCGAGGAACGTTGGCTGGAGACCCGCGTTGACGGCACGACGCTCTCGCCCCGGACCCGCGTGACCGCGGCGCCGAAGGCAATCCACGCCGCGTTCTCTGACGCGACCCGCGGCATCAACGTCGCGTCCAACGGCAACATCGGACTCCGCGTTGCCAACCCCCTCCACGACATCCACCTGGGACTGCCGTCGAGCGCGGGCGCGGGCATCTTCTTCGGTGACGGCTCCGGGCTCAACGGGACCAAGCTGTCTGTGTTCGGCTCCAACAACCAGATCTTCCGCATCAATCTCGACCCGAACGGGGTCTCGGGCTTCGAGCAGTTCGAGATCGCCTTCAACAGCACGCCGATCTTCATCATCGACGACGACCGCGTTATCACGACGCCGACGATCTTCGGCGATCAGGTCACGATGAACGAGGACCTCATCATGAACGAGAGGATCGTCATGGGGGCGCCGTTCTCGGTGGCCGCGATCGCGATCGACAGGAATACCCCGCAGACCATCTCGATCCAGAACGACACCGGCGACGGGATCTCGATCGCGTGCCTCGACCCCGGCGGCGCCGAGGCGTTGTCGGCCGTCGCCCCGCTCGGGACCGCGGCGTTCCTCGCCGGGGAGGTTCAGATCATCGGCAATCTGTCCAAGAGCTCAGGGTCGTTCAAGATCGACCACCCGCTCGAACCGGCCCACAAGTACCTCTCGCATTCGTTCGTCGAGTCGCCGGACATGAAGAACATCTACGACGGCGTGGCGACGCTCGGCGACGGCGGGCGCGTAGAGGTGGTCCTGCCCGACTATTTCGAGGCTCTCAACACCGATTTCCGGTATCAGCTCACGTGCATCGGGGGCTTTGCGCCTGTGTTCATCGAGCGGGAGATCAGCGCCAACTCGTTCTCCATCGCCGGCGGGAGGCCGGGGCTCCGCGTGTCATGGCAGGTCACGGGCACGCGCCGGGACGCGTTTGCGTTGGGCAACCCGATCGTTGTCGAGGAGGAGAAGACGGGCGACGAGCGTGGGCGGTACCTGTACCCCCAGGGCTTCGGGGCGCCGGCCGAGGACGGCATCGGGATGGAGCGGCTGCGCCGGTAGTGTCAGCCTCGCCGCGCCGCGGCCAGCCCCGCCCGGATCGCCTCGCGCTCGAAGACCGCCGCGTGCGTTCGGGTCGTGCCGAGTCTCTCGGCCAGCGCGTCCAGATCCTCGGGCGGGCCGCCGTCGAGGGCGAATCGTCGTTCGAGCACGAGGCGGCGCCGCTCGCCCAGGCCGGGCAGGGCGCCCGCGAGTCGTGGGTCGGGCTCGAGCCAGGCCTGCCAGGGCGCGAGCAGGCGCGTCCAGTCGGGGGCGGGCGCGTCGGCGCGGAGGCCCCGGGCCGCCCTGCCGTCGCGGGGCGTGGCGGTCGGCCGCGAGCGGGCCCACTGGGTCGCGTGGCGCCCGAGGGCGATCGAGGAGGGCGCCGCCAGGCGTCCGCCGCGGCTGGGGTCGAACCGGTCTACGGCTTCGGCGAGCACCGCGACGCCCCCCACCAGCAACTCTCGGAGGCCCCGCGTGCCGAGGGACTGCGGGCGCACGCCCTCGCCCTCGAACGTGTCCAGGATCAGGCGGAGAAGCGGGTGGACGAGCGCGGCCTTGAGGCGGGCGGCCCATCGGAGCGCGGTCTCGGCCCGGTCGATCTCGCGTGCCGAGGGCGCCGCGGGGTCCAGGCCCCCGATTATCCGGGCGGCGTCGAAACGCAGGTAGTGGTACGCGATCGTGCGCGCCGCCTCGACGGGCGCCGGGACGGTCCGCCGCTGGCTGACGGCGTCGAGCAGCTGGCCGAGGGTCGCCGTGCCGGGGACGAAGGGGCCCGAGCGGACGGCGTCCGAGCCGAGCAGCACCTCGCCCGCGTCGTCCCTGGCGAACGTGGGCAGCGATGGGCCCCGCAGGTCGAGCGCCCGCAAGCGGTCGGCGCGCTCGGCGAGGACCGCGCGGAGCACGCCTTGGCGTGGTCGCCCGGTGCGCTGCGCGATCGCCGAGGGCTCGATGCCGCGCGCCAGGGCGCGTGTCCACACCGCCCGCTCGTGCCGCGTGGGCGGGCGGGGGTCGTCGAAGATCACGGGCTCACCTTGGGCTCTGGCCTCGTCGTCGCGACGGCGCAGCGCCTGGCGGACGCCCTCGTGCGAGCGGTCGAACCGGAGCGCGAGCCGCTCGGCGGCTTCGTTCAGGCTCAGCCCGAGGCTGGAGCGGTACCGCGCCGCCCGGCGGGCGAGCCGCGCCTCCAGCCCGGGTTCGATCCTGCTGAACGCGCCGGCGGCCCGGACCCGCTCGCCCTCGCGCGTCTCGAACGCCTCGACGTTGCCGACCGGGAAGAGGAGCCGTTGCACGCCCGAGTCGCCCACGACGCGGTGGGCGATGAGCCCCCGGCGGCGGTACCGCTCGATGGTGCGGCGCCCGACGTTCCATCGGGCGCACAGGCCCTCGATGTCCAGCGCGCCCGGCCCCGCGTCCTCCGGCGTGCGGTGGGCCGCGATGGTGAGGCGCTCGACCAGCGCCGACAGATCGCCCAGCAGCGCCTCGCCCACGAGCGAGGCGGGCTCGTCGATGTCCGGGCGGTAGCCGGTGAGGCGGAAGACGAACCAGTCCTCGGGGTAGGCGCCGGCGGGGTCGAGCTCGGAGGCGAGTCGTTCGGCGGCGGCGATGTGGCGGTCCAGCGCCTCGCGGGGGGCGAACCGGAGCTGGGCCGCCAGTTCTTCGAGCGCCCGGGTTCGCAATCGCGCCCTCGGCGGCATCGCGCTACGCGCCCGCTCCGGCGTGCTCGGTGTCGGCCCAGACGGGCTCGACGCCCGGGGCCGCGCCGATCGCCGCGGCCCGCTTGAGGAACTCGCCGACCGCCTCGCGCTCGCGCGGGCCGACGTCGTAGCGGAGCAGCTCGCCCACGTACCCGCGGGCGAGGTCGGTCGGCCAGTGCTTGCCCGGCGCCCGGTCGGTGACGATCCGGTCCAGCCGCGCCTCGTTGCGTCGGCGCTGGCGGTCGAGCAGCGCGGCGGCGGCCGTGACCCGCTCGTCGCCCGCGGCCGAGGCCTTGCAGGCCCAGACGGCGTACACGAAGGGCAGCCCGGTCAGCTCGCGCCACTGCTCGCCCAGGTCCAGCTGATGCGGGTAGCCCGAGGTGGGCACGCCGCCCGAGACGACCTTGTCGCCGATGAGCAGGACGGACTCGGGCCAGTCGTCTGGCTGGGCGGAGCCGGCGTCGAAGGGGACGACGGCAGGGGTGGCGCCGAAGCGCTCGGCGAGGATGATCCGGGCCAGCGCCACCGAGGTGTGGCTGTCCGAGTCGGTGTGCAGCCGCGTGATCGATTCGGGCTCGACCCGCGAGAACAGGCGGACGGTCAGCGTCGGCCCGTCGCACCCGATCATCCCGACGGGGAGCAGGGCCAGCGGCTCGGGGCTGGTCGCGGCGTCGATCACCGAGACGAGGGCGATGTCGGCGGGGTTGTCGGCGTCGAAGAGCCGCCCGGCGAGGGCCGCCGGGACGTGCGTCTCGAGCTCGAGGTCGGCGCACGCGTCGAGGCCCTCGATCAGGGGGGCGGTGTTCAGGAAGCTGACGCAGGCGACGCGGACGGGGCTGTCCATGTGTGACTCTAGGAGATCCGGGCGGTCGGGCCCGGGCCGGTCGGGCCCGGAACGGGGGTGTGGACCGGGAATTTCCCGGTCGTTGTCGCGGAATTGTGGTCGCCCGCCGGAACATCCGGCACATTCGGTACACGCGGACGGGCCGTCGTTGGGTAGGCGAGGACCCGTCCGCAGAATGACACCCCGGCAGGCCGTGCGTTCACCGGCTCGTCGAGGATCAGCGTGGGAGGCGCTCGCGGGACGGAGCGGCGTGTTTGATGAGTCCGGTGCCCGGTCGCCGATGAGCCGAGCCTGGATCCGCCGCTGAAGTAGGCAACGCCCGCCGCGGCGGGCGGGACCCCGCGAGACCTGCCTACCCACCCGGCGTCGGGCTGCTCGTTCAGCCCGGCGTCGCTTTTTTTGCGCGCACGGTGTTGACGCCCGTGTTCTGTACACTCGGGCGATGGGGTCGTCGAACAAAGCGTCGCCCGGAGACCTGGCGCTCGTCGGCGGGGGCGGTCACGCCCGCGTCGTCGCCGAGTGCGCGGCACTCGCCGGATGGCGGCTGCTGGGCGTCTTCGACGACGACGAGACGCCGGCGCTGTGCGCCGCGGACGCGGGCCCGGGGCCGTGTCTCACGCGGCTGGGCGGGACATCGGAGCTGAGTGAGAGGCTCGCCGCCTCGGCCTCGTTCGGCTCGGCCTCGTTCATTGTCGCGATCGGTTCGATCACGGTGCGTCGGCGCCTGCTCGACGCGCTGCCCGACGGGTTCGGGGAGCGGGGCGGGATGGTCGTGCACCCGTCGGCGGTCGTGTCCGGGGCGGCCGACGTCGGGCCGGGCGTGCTGATCGGTCCGGGGGCGGTGGTCAACACGGGCGCCTCGGTCGGCGCGCACGCGATCATCAACTCGGGCGCGATCGTCGAGCACGACGTGGAGGTCGGGTCGGGCGTGCACGTCGCTCCGGGGGCCGCGGTCGGGGGGAGCGCCCGCCTGGGCGAGGACGCGATGATCGGGCTGGGGGCGCGGGTGCTGCCCGGCGTGCGCGTGGGCGCGGGCGCGCTGGTCGGCGCCGGCGCCGTGGTGACGGCGGACGTCCCGGTCGGGCGACGCGTCGCGGGCGTGCCGGCGCGAGAGATCGGGTTCGCCGAGGACTCGTGAGCGTCAGCCGTCGGAGCCGGACTCGGAGAGCTGTGCTTCCAACTCGCGGGCGCGGTCGATCAGATCGGCGTCGAGCTGCTCGGGGGGCGTGACGCTCTCGGCCTCGGGCTCCAGGTCGAAGTGCCAGTGGACCTCGTTCTGGAAGCGGTGGGGCAGGGCCTCGGCGACCAGGTCGATGCCGGGCCACTCGTGCACGGGGGCCTTGGCCTTGCGGCAGGTCTGCACGGGCTCGTACCCGTCCATCTGGATCTGGATGTCGTAGTCGCCGTAGAACGTGAACGCGGTCTGCACGGGCGTGCGTCCGAGTTCGACGTCGTTGAGCCAGACGCGGGCGCCGGGCGGCTCGGTGGTGACGCGGATCGTCCGCTCGATGCACCCGGTCAGGGGGAGAGCGCCCGCGAGGGCGGCGGCGGTGAGCAGGATCGGGCGGGCCCGGCGTCGCATGGGCAGCAGCGTAGCGGGCGGGGGGCGGGCCGGCCATCGGGCCCCAGGTGTGACCGCCTCAGGGGCAGCCGGCGCCGAAGGCGACGAGCAGGGCGAAGACGTCGGAGAAGTTGTACAGCCCGTCGGGCTCGAGGTCCGCGGCGCGGTCGGCGGCGGCGAAGGCGGTCATGAAGCCCAGCACGTCGTCGAAGGTCAGCGTGCCGTCGCCCGTGAAGTCGGCGGGGCAGGCGTGGACCGTGATGGATTGGTTGACGGGCAGGTCGTGCAGCTCGGTGATCAGGCCCGTGTTCCAGACGACGCGGAGGGTGTCGATGGTGGTCGCGTCCGCGAGGCCGAAGTGGGCGGTGGGCTCGGACTGGGAGAGGTAGTTGGAGCCGGGGGACATCCAGCGGGTGAGCGTCAGGTCGCCGGCGGTGACCTCGACGCGGGCGCCGAAGCCGTCGGGCGCGGAGCGTGGGTCGGCGGCGGTGTCCAGCAGGACGCGGAGCCAGGCGTTGTCCGTGGACTCGGTGTCGCTGATCGCGTCGTTGCGGTACAGGACGGCGGGCGAGCGGTTGGAGGTGAACAGGGCGTCCTGGTCGCCGTCGTTGTCGATGTCGAGCGTGACGATGCCGCGGCCCTGGGTCTCGTGGACGAGGCCGACGGCGGCGGCGGACTCGGTGAAGACGAGCGAGCCGGAGTCGGCGAGCTGGTTGAGGAAGACCTTGGAGAAGCCGACGATGTTCGACCAGCCGTTGGTCTCGAGGATGTCGGTGTCCGAGTCGAGGTCGAGGTCCACGAGGACCGTGCCCCAGCCCCAGTCGCCCCGCCAGACGTCGGCGCCCTGGGAGGACTCGACGAAGACGTGCCCGCCCTGGCCGACGTAGAGCATGTTGCCGAGGCCGCCGGACTGGATGGAGGTGACGTACCAGTCGAGCACGCCGTCGTTGTTGACGTCGCCGACGGCCGAGCCCATGCCGTTGAGGTCGAGCCCGGTGCCCGAGGCGGCGGTCTGGTCGGAGAACGTGCCGTCGGCGTTGTTGACGAGGTAGCGGCTGGTTCGGAAGTCGGCGGCGTAGAGGAGTTCGGGGAAGAGGTCGCCGTCGGTGTCGACGATGCGGGGGCTGAAGCCGTGGACATCGACGAGGTCGATGAGGATGGCCGAGTCCGTGACGTCGGTGAAGCGGGGGACGCCGTCGGGCCCGTTCCCGTCGTTGCGGAAGAGGCGGTTGGAGCGGGAGCCGGTAATCCATCCGGCGGTGAGGAGGTCGAGGTCGCCGTCGAGGTCGTAGTCGCCGAAACAGGCGCCGAAGGCGTCGGGGATGGTGAGGCTGGTGGTGTCCACGCCGGCGGTGGAGGCGGCCTGGGTGAACGAGAACTGGCCGGTGGGGTCGGGTCCGTTGTTGAGGTAGAGCAGGTGGGCGCCGATGGTCAGGGCGCCGTGGGGCCCGAAGCTGGCGACGAAGACGTCGGGGTATCCGTTGTCGTCCACGTCGCCGACGGCGATGCCGCCCCCGACGTGGGCGATGTCGACGCCCCAGGCGGCGGACTGGTTGGTGAACGTGCCGTCGCCGTTGTTGATGTACAGGTGGTCGGGCCCGTCGCCGCCGGCGAGGACGAAGAGGTCCTGGAAGCCGTCGCGGTTGAAGTCGCCGGCGGCGGCGCCGGCGGCCATGAAGGTGGAGGGGGCGCCGCCCGGGCCCTGGAAGGTGCACGAGACGCCGCTGGCGGCGGTGGCGTCGGCGAAGCCGAGCGTCTGGCCCGAGCAGAGGCCCGGCGCCACGGCGACCACGCCCGAGAACACGGCGGCGGCAACGCGCATCAAAGTCGACCCCACTGAACGGTCGGCGCGCGGCACGGCGGAGCCGCCGATCGCACGCCTCGGACCACGATCCGGAACCCGCCTCAGAGAGACCACAAGACCCTGGGCGGGGGATCCCCCCCAGAGTACCACCCGGGGGTGGGGGGGCCAACAGGAATCAGATCCTCGGGCCCGGTCGAGGGCGGGTTACATCCGCGCGTCGGGGCTCTCCCGGTGCTCGCGGAACCAGGCGATGGTGCGCTTCAGGCCCTCCTCGAAGCCGACCCTGGCCTGCCAGCCGATCAGCTCCTTGGCGCGGCTGACGTCGAGGCAGCGGCGGGGCTGGCCGTCGGGCTTGGTCGAGTCCCACCGGATCTTGGACTCGAGCTGCGCGTCGTCCTCGCAGAAACCAGTCAGGCGGGCGATGAGGTTGACCAGGTCTCGGATCGTGATCTCGAAGTTGGTGCCGAGGTTGATCGGGGTGGGGGTGTCCATGCGCTCGGCGGCGGTGAGCAGGCCGTCGGCGGCGTCCTCGACGAAGAGGAACTCGCGGCTGGCCGACCCGGTGCCCCAGACCTCGATCGTCTCGTCGCCCCGGTCCATCGCTTCCACGCACTTGCGGATGAGCGCGGGGATGACGTGCGAGGAGTGGAGGTTGAAGTTGTCCCACGGGCCGTAGAGGTTCACGGGCAGGACGTAGACGCCCTCGAAGCCGTACTGCATCTTGTACGCGTCGAGCATCTGCCAGGCGGCCTTCTTGGCGACGCCGTAGGGGGCGTTGGTTTCCTCGGGGTAGCCCTCCCAGAGGTTCTCTTCCTTGAAGGGGACGGGGGTGAACTTTGGGTAGGCGCAGATGGTCCCGATCTGGACGAATCGGCCGCCGCGGCCGTGCAAGCCGTGGACGCGGGCCTGCTCGATGAGGTGCATGGCCATGGCCATGTTGGCGTAGAAGTAGCGGCCCGGGTTCTCGCGGTTGGCGCCGATGCCCCCGACCTCGGCGGCGAGGTGGATGACCATGTTCCAGTCGCCGTTGAACGCGGTCTTGTAGAGGCGGTCCACGTCGGCCTTCTCGGTCAGGTCGTAGTCGTCGATCAGGGGGACCATGACGCGGTCCTTGGTCACGCCCCGGGCCTCGAGGCCCTCGAGGACGTGGCGGCCCAGGAAGCCGGCGCCGCCGGTGACGATGACGCGGGCGTTGGACCAGTCGAAGGCGGCGTAGTCGGGCATGGGGCGGCTCCTGCGTGCGGGGCCCGGCCTGGGGCCCGCGGGGGCGATGGTACGGGCGATTCTGGGCGAACGCCGGGCCGATCCCCGACGAACAAGTCGCCATGAGCGGACAGCGCCCGACGGGCGTCATCGCGTGGATTCGGCGTCGCCCGCTGTCGTGGGCGGCCAAGCTGTCGGCGCTGGCGGGGCTGGCGGCGGTGGGCGTGTGGGGTCTCGGGCGAGTCCTCAACGACGACCACGCCTGGAGCCAGTTCCTGTTCTGGATCCCGACGGTGCTGGTCGTCGCGCTGGCGTGGGTGATGGTGGTCGTGTCCGCGGCGTGCTCCAAGCTGTCGCTGCGGATGGGTGGCGTGATGCTCCGCCCGTTCCTGGCGCTGGTCTGCATCGGTCTGACCGGGTGGCTGCTGATCGGGGAGTGGGGGGTGCACCGGTACGCCGTGGGGCCCGAGGCCCGCGAGGACGACGTGCGCGTGCTGCACTGGAACATCTCGGTGGCGCGTCAGGCGCGGGGGGCGCCCGGGCAGGCGCTTGGCCCTCAGCCCGACATCGCGATCATCGCCAACATCCGCAACGACGAGTATCGCCAGCCGCTGCTGGACGCGCTGGCGACGCTGCTCCCGCCTGGCGAGGGAGAGGGCGGGGCGGAGGACGCGGGCGAGGGGGGCGGGGGCACGCCCGACCTGCACTTCATCCGGAGCGGGGCGCTGGTCGTGGTGTCCCGGTTCCCGATCCGGCGGTGGGGGGCGGCGCGGCTGGAGCCGGTCGAATCGAAGCTGGACGACTGGCGCTCGGGCTGGGACCCGGGGCGGGTGTTCTTCATCGAGATCGACGCGGGGCTGGGGGCCGGGCCCTTGACCGTCTGGGCGCTCGACCTGCCGTCGGACCCGACGATGTCGCGCGCGCAGGTGATGCGGGAGGCGGCCGCCGCGACGGGCGCGTGGGACGGGCCCGAGTTCTTCCCCGGGCGGGAGGGGGAGTGGGTCGCGGTGCTGCGGGACGACGAGGTGAGTTTTCCCGAGCCGGACCTGGTGGTCGGGGACTTCAACATCCCGCGCGGCTCGAGGTCGCTGCGGACGCTGGTGGGGGGCATGACCAACGCGTTCGAGGTGGCGGGCCGGGGGCCCGCGGGCTCGTGGCCGCGGAAGGCGCCCCTGTGGCACATCGACCAGGCATTCGTGGGCGACCGGGTCGAGGCGACGCGGTACCGGCTCGAGGACCCGGGGCTGGGCGAGCACCGGATGCAGGTGATCGACCTGCGGGCGGGCGAGTAGCGCGGGCTAGGCGCCCGGGGGATCCTGGGTGGGGAAGAGCATCGTGATCTGGGAGCCGTAGAGCGGGTACTCGATCCGCGTGCGGAAGACCTCGAAGGACGAGGGGTCCCAGCCGAGGCGTCGGCAGACGTCGGCGGTCATCTGGGCGTGACGGGGGACGCCGGGCGCGCGGGCGCGGGCGATGCCGAGCCCGAGGGCGTCGATGGTCTCGGCCAGATCGAGCCGATCGATGTCCCGCGCGGGATCGTTGGCGTTGGCGATGCCGTCGAACGAGGTGTCGTAGACCCGCAGCTCGGCCGGTCCGGTGACCAGATCCCTGTGGATGAACGCGTCGAGGATGAGCGTCTTGGAGGGGACGGAGACCTCGGCGTAGACAAAGCGCCTGCGGCCCGCGCTGGCCGGGACGTAGCGGGGCATGTCGCCCGCGCCCAGCTCGGCGAAGACGACGTCGGCGGCGGTCGAGGCGCCGAAGGACTCGCCCCCCAGCGTGCAGTGCGTCGAGCCGCCGACGCGCTCGAAGGCGATGGGCGGCATCGGATCGGAGCAGAACTCATCGAGGAGGAGTGAGCGGGGAGCGGTCGCGGACTCGCCGGAGATCGCGCGGGTCGGCGCCGCGTCCGGCTCATCGCGCATCCAGCGGGCGGCGAGCTTGACGGTCGCGCCCGGGCGGAGGCGCTGCACGCCGAACAACGCGTTGAGCCAGGCGATGTCGATGGTCTGGCCGTCGGCGCCCGGGTGGAGGAAGACGCCGGCGTAGAGCGTCTCGGCCTGGGCGCCCTTGAGCTGGCTGAGGGCGCGGAACGCGGACTGCTTGCGGCGGAGCTCGAACTCGCGGCGCGCCTCGGGGACCCAGGCGCTGAGCACCGCGTCGAGCGCGCTGCGGTCGCCCGCCTCGTGCCGGATGAGGCGCTCGAACGTATCGACCGCCTCGCGGGCACGGACCGCGGCGTCCGCGGCGGCGCCGGCGCGCTCGGCCCGGCGGACCACGCGGCGGAGGGGCTCTGGCCCGGGCGCCCGGTGGATGGCCTCCAGAGCGTCGGCCGCCCGGCTCATCTTGAGCACGCGGCTGGCCAGGACCTTGTCGATGCCCAGCAGCGTCGCCAGGGCCTGGGGGCCCGGGGCGGGCGCCGGCAGGGACTGGAACAGCTCGCCCACCGACGAGAGCAGCTCAGCGCCGACCTCCTGGGTGCGGGCCTCCAGGCCGGTGTCGGCGACGGCGCGGGCGTCGCTCTCGTGGATCTCGGGGAGGGGCGGCACGGCTGTTGGAATCTCCAAATGCCTATTCACAGGCTATTTGCGATCGTGTGGCCCTCGAGTCGGGCGGATGACGCCTGGGAGTATACGGCCCGGACCGGGGGGTGGAAGATATTCTCAGAAGTTTCCAGGAAACTATCGACCCCGGGGCGTGGCTTGCGTACAACGGTGTCCAGGGGCGGGGCGGCGTCGGGTCCGGAGGGGCCGCGTCGGTACCCCGGGCAGACGGATGAGGACGGGCGCCCGCACCCGGGCGACGGAACACACACACGGATTCACACGGACGCACTCGAGTTAGGAGACACACGATGAAGAGCACGATCTGCATGCTGGCCCTGGCGGGCCTGGTGGGTGGGGCGTCGGCCGACGACGTGGTCGTCAGCTTCGCCAACGGCAACGAGGGCTGGTCGATCAACGGGTGGACGACGCCCGACGTGGCCGGCGGCAACCCCAACGAGAACCTGCACTGGGCGAACTTCGTCGAGACGTTCGGCCTGGAACTCCGCACGGACGACCTCAACCCCAACACCGACTTCGTGCAGGACCTGACCGCGTTCGACAGCGTGACGCTGAGCGTGGACGTGCTGGTGAACTTCATCCAGTTCTTCGGCAGCCCCGTGAGCCGCAACTGGATCGTCGAGATCCGTGACTACGACAACGTCACGACCGGGTACCCGTACTGCTCGGTCTGGATCAGCGTCGGCACGCTCGACGGGACGCCGACCGAGGGCGGCTGGAACACGTACTCGGTCACGTTCGACCCCAACTCGGCCGAGATGCCCGCGGGCTGGGGCGGGACGGGCGACGAGCATCCGGACACGTTCGAGCCGCAGCTGCCGGGGGACCGGACGTTCGCGAGCGTGATGGAGGGCGTGGACCAGATCCTGTTCACGACGTATGAGCCCGGGTTCTTCTACGGGTTCACGAACTTCGACATCCAGGTGGACAACGTGCGGATCCAGACGTCGGCCGCGGGCGGGTGCAACGGCGCCGACCTGGCCGAGCCCTTCGGGCAGCTGGACTTCTCCGACGTCTCGGCGTTCCTGGTCGCCTTCGGCGCCATGGACGGGGCGGCGGACCTGGCCGAGCCCTTCGGTCAGTGGGACTTCTCCGACGTGGTGGAGTTCCTGGGCCAGTTCAGCGACGGCTGCCCCTGAGCCCGCACAGATACTGCTTCTGAACTGACAACTCACGCGGCGCTCGGGCTCGACCCGGGTGCCGCGTTGTTGTTGCGCATGGGGGCGAGCGGTCAGGCCTGGACGACGTCGGCGGCGACTTGGCCCAGTGACCGCATGCGGCCTCGGGCGTCGATGACGAGGCGGGCGCTGGCGCCGATCATGGGCCAGTCGAACGCGTCGTGGTCGGTCGCGACGACGACGGCGTCGTACGACGCAAGCGCCTCGGGCGTGGTCTCGACGGCGGCCATGCCCAGGTCGCCCCGGCGGCCCGGGTGCGTCGAGGGCACGTGCGGGTCGGCGTAGTCGATGTGGGCGACGTGGTCGCGGAGCAGGCGGATGATCTCGAAGCTGGGGCTCTCGCGGACGTCGTCGATGTTCTTCTTGTATGCCAGGCCCAGGACGAGCACCCGGGCCGACGCGGGGTCGGCGCCGCGGTCGCGGAGGGCGTCGATGGTCTTGGCGACGACGCGGGCGGGCATGGCGTGGTTGACCTCGCCGGCGAGGGCGATGAAGCGGGCGTCGGCGCCGGCTTGCTGTGCGCGCCAGGCGAGGTAGTAGGGGTCGATGGGGATGCAGTGCCCGCCCATGCCGGGCCCCGGGTCGAAGCGCTGGAAGCCGAAGGGCTTGGTGGCGGCGGCGTCGATGACCTCCCAGGCGTCGATGCCGAGCTTCTCGAGGACGACCTTCATCTCGTTGACCAGGGCGATGTTGACCGAGCGGTAGACGTTCTCGAGAAGCTTGGCGGCCTCGGCGACCTCGGGGCAGGAGACGGGGACGACGGTCTCGACGGCGGCGGCGTAGAGCGTCCGGGCGAGCTCGCCCGACGGCTCGTCGAGCCCGCCGACGAGCTTGGGCAGCTTCTGTGCCGTGCGCCCGGGCGTGCCCGGGTCCTCACGCTCGGGGGAGAAGGCGAGGAAGAAGTCCTGGTTGAGTCTCAAGCCAGACGCGGCGAGGCGCGGCAGGACGACGTCCCGCGTCGTGCCCGGGTACGTCGTCGATTCGAGGACGACGAGCTGGCCCGGGCGGAGCGTCGTCGCGATGCGGTCGATCGTCTGCTCGACGTACGACAGGTCGGGCTCGCGGGACTCGGTCAGGGGCGTGGGGACGCAGACGAGCACGGCGTCGGGCTCGGCGAGGCGCGAGAAGTCGTCGGTCGCCTGGAATCGGCCCGAGTCGAGCAGGCGGCGGGCAAGGCCAGGCTCGGGGTGCTTGAGGTAGTCGCGGCCGGCGCGGAGGGCCTGGATTTTTTGAGGGTCGATGTCGAAGCCGAGGGTGGGGAAGCCGGCGTCGTGGAAGGCGCGGATGAGGGGGAGGCCGACGTACCCGAGGCCGACGACGCCGACGAGGGCGTCCCGGGACTGGATGCGTTGGAGGAGGTCGGCGCGGGGGTCCGGCATCGCTGATTATTGCGGGGCCGGGCGGGCGGCCGGGATCAGGCCGCGAGCTTGCGGGTGACGATGCGTTCGTAGCGGGAGGTCATGGACTCGAGGGAGTACTTGTCGAGGGCGTCGGCGCGGGCGTTCTCGCCCATGAGGGGCCAGCGGCCGCGGTCGTCGATCGCCCGGCGGATGCCGGCCTTGAAGCCTTCGACTGTCGGCTCGGTGACGTGCCAGCCGGTCTGGGCGTCGGTCACGGTCTCGGCGGGCCCGCCGGAGGCGTGGACGAGGACGGGCTTGCGCATCATCATCGCCTCGACGACCGAGAGGCCGAAGGGCTCGGGGTCGATGCGTGCGTTGATGGGGATGTCGATGAGCCCGTAGTAGCGCTCGGGGTCGGGGACCTCGCCGAACATGTGCAGGTGGTGGGGGCGGCCGAAGCGCTGGGCGATCTCGGAGAGGCGGACGGCGTCGGCGCCCTGGGTCGGTCCGCCCAGCAGGACCAGGTGCAGGGGGACGCCCAGCTCCCTCTCGAGCTGGAGGGCGGCCTCCAGAACGACATGCTGGCCCTTGCTGGCGCAGATCCGCGCGAGGATGCCGAGGGTGACCGCGTCCTCGGGGATGCCGGCCTCGGCGCGCGAGAAGGGGATGACGATGTCGGGGTTGAAGCGCTGGGCATCGACGCCGAGGTGGAAGACGATGGGCGTGACGAGGCCCTTGCCGAGCGTGGAGGCGGTGAAGGCGGAGTTGGAGAGGGGCTGGACGCCGTAGCGCTTGCACATGGCGCGGAGGACGATCTTGTTAATGCCGAGCGGGTAGTTGTCGCCCACGTAGTTGGGCATCTCCCAGAAGCACGGGACGTCGAGCGACCTGGCCAGGCCGCCGGCGATGGGGACGAGGTTGGGCTGGAGGAAGTGGACGGCGTCGGGCTTGTCGCGGCCGAGGGCGAGGCGGATCTCCTTGACGGCGCGGCGGCGGTACGCGAAGAGGTCCTTGAAGATGAGGGCGCGGTCCTTGAGCGAACCGGTGATCTTGGGCGGGGGCTCGAGGCCGACGGTGAGATTCTCGAAGCCGAGCTCGTCGCACTCGTCGGCGAAGGGCCCGTGGGCGAGCGAGATGATCTGGGGGGTCCATCCGCGGGCGCGGAGGCCGCCGGCGAGGTTGAGGATCGCGGCCCGCAGGCCGTAGACCTCGACCCCGGCACAGACCCAGGCGATGCGGCGTGACGACGTGAACGCGTCCATGCGGCTCGACCCCTTGCGTGGGGCCGGGCGTGGCCCCGGGCGTCGGATCGGGCCGCGGCGCGGGCGGATCGAGGCGTGTGCGCGATGGGGCTCGCCGGGGGGACGGCATGGATCGGGCGGGGCGCGTCGGAGGGCCCGATAACTGCGGCCCGGCACGCGAGGAACGGCGAACGCTGACGGGGCTCGGGCGTACGATCGCCAGAACGCCCCGGTACGGGGCCCGGGAGCCCTTGCCCATGGCCGAGAGCGTGCTCATCACCGGCGGGGCCGGGTTCATTGGGTCGCACACCGCCGAGCGGCTGGCCAGCAGCGGCGCCCGGGTCGTGGTGCTGGACAACTTCTGTGACTTCTACGACCCGGCGATCAAGCGGGCGCGGGCCGAGCGGCTGGCCGGCTTGGGCGTGGACGTGCGCGAGGGGGACATCCGCGACGCCGCGCTGGTCTCGGCGCTGCACGAGGAGGCCCGTCCGGGAACGGTCGTGCACATCGCGGCGATGGCGGGTGTGCGGCCGTCCATCGAGGACCCGAAGCTGTACGCCGAGGTCAACGTGGACGGGACGGTGAACCTGCTGGACGCGGCGGTCGCGTCGGGAGTCAAGAAGTTCGTCTTCGCGTCCAGCTCGAGCGTGTACGGCAACAACGAAAAGGTCCCGTTCGCCGAGGGCGATCCCGTGGACGAGCCGATCAGCCCGTACGCGGCGACCAAGCGCGCGTGCGAGCTGCTCGCGCACACGTACTGGCATCTGCACAAGCTGCCCGTGACGTGCCTTCGGTTCTTTACGGTCTTCGGCCCCGGGCAGCGGCCCGACCTGGCGATCGCCAAGTTCCTGCGGATGATCGAGTCGGGCGAGGAGATCCCGTTCTTCGGCGACGGGTCCACCAGCCGCGACTACACGTACATCGACGACATCGTGGACGGGATCGTCGCGGCGATCGATCGGTGCGAGGGGTTCGACATCTACAACCTCGGGGGCTCGAGCCCGGTGACGCTGGCCGAGCTGGTCGCGGAGATCGAGAAGGTGGTCGGGCGCGACGCGGTCCTGGACCGCCGGCCGGCGCAGCCGGGCGACGTCGAAAGGACGTACGCGGACCTGACGCGGGTGCGCGCCGGGCTCGGGTACGAGCCGAAGATCTCACTGGGCGAGGGGATCCGGCGTCAGTGGGAGGCGTCGAGGGGGGCGGCGCCGGCCTGACCGGCGCGTGAGGCGGCGATGGCCCGCTCGAGGATCCGCTCGTAGACCTCGACGAGCGCCCGCATCGTGAAGCTGGACAGCGAGTGCTCGCGGGCCGCCTCGCCCATCTCGGGCCAGCGGGGGCGGTCGGCGACGGCGCGGCGGAGGCCGCCCGCGAACGACTCGGCGCTCGGGTCGTGGATGTGCCACCCGGTGCGTCCGTCGATGACGGTCTCGGCGGGCCCGCCGAGGGCGTGGACGAGCACGGGGACGCGCATCGCCATCGACTCGGTGACCGAGAGGCCGAAGGGCTCGGGATCCACGCGGCTGTTCACGGAGAAGTCGAGGAAGCCGTAGTACCGCTCGGGGTCATCGACGAACGGCTGGAGATGCACGCGGTCGGCCAGGCCCAGCGTCTCGATGCGCTCGTTGAGGTGGTCGAGGAACTCGGGCTCGCGGGGGGCCGAGCCCAGGATGAACAGATGAAGGTCGGGGATCTCGTCGCGGACGATCGCGAGTGCTTCGACGAGCCGGTCCTGGCCCTTGGAGGAATCCAGGCGGCTGAAGACGCCGGCGACGATCGCGTCGTCGGGGATGCCGACCTCGGCGCGGGAGACGGGCGTGACGGCGTCGGGGTCGAAGCGTCGCTCGCTGATGGGGACGTAGAGGATCTCCGAGCTCACGCCCCGGCCATCGAGCGTCGAGGCGGTGAAACGGCTGTTGGCCAGTGGCGTGACGTTGCGCGAGCGGCACGTGTACTGCCACAGGCGGCGGTTGATGCCCAGCGGGAAGCGGTCGGAGACGATGTTGGGCATGTGCCAGAGCGTGGGCAGGCCGACACTGTGCGCCCCGCGGGCGCCGACGGGGACGAGGTTGGGCCAGCGGACGTGCAGGGCGTCGGCGTTGCGGGCGCGGAGGATGTCGGCGATGCGGGGGGCGACGCGGGCGGCGTACCGCCAGAGCCTGAAGGCGGCGAAGAGCTTGCCCGGGACGCTGCCGATCAGGGGCGGGGGCAGGCCCCGGCCGAGCATCTCGACGTCGAAGCCGGCTTTCTTGACGTCCTCGACCATCTCGCCGTCGACGAAGGCGATCGCGAAGACGCGGTGCCCGCGGTCGCGGAGCTCGTCCATGAGGCCGAGGGTTCCTCGGCGGACGCCGTAGGCGTCGATGCCGGAGATGAGGAAGGCGACGGTGCGGCGTGGCGGTTCGCTGGCGGGGGGCTGGGTCATGGCGCCTCGCGCCGGTCGATCCAGCCGAGGCTGGGCTTGCCGATGACGCCCCGCTCGGCCTGGCGTTTGCGCTGCACGCGTCGCTTGGCGCGGTTCAGGGCGCGGAAGAGGGCGGGCGCGGCGAGGGCGGCGGTGAAGACGAGACGCTGCCTCGGCGAGAGCGTGCCCCAGACGAGCTGCTTGGCGCGGGCGCGGTCATCCGCGTCGCCGTCGGTGATGGCGCTGGCCATGACGCGGCGGGCGCAGTCCTTAACGATCGGCTCCAGGCCCGGGTACGCGGGCAGGTTCTTGCTCAGGCCTCGGAACTGGAAGTACTCGCTGCGGGCCCAGTTCTCGCGGCTGATGCTGCCCGGGTTGTCCACGCGGTGCATCGCCGAGGAGACCGGGTCGTAGGCCCAGGTGCGGTCCTTGATGACGCGGAAGAACATGTCGAAGTCGTGGCGTTTGACCTGCGTCGCGTCGAACGCGCCAACATCCCGGAGCCGGGCCATATCGACGCAGACGGTGCTCATCGCGAACTTGAGCGCGTGGCGCCAGAGGCGGGGCAGCTCGTCGTCGGGCAGGCCGCTGGTGGGCTCGGCGACGGGCCAGGGGTTGGCGACGGGGTGCTCGGTCCCGTCGGCGTAGAGGAAGTCCTGGATGCCCATGTACGCCGCGTCCCGTCCCGAGACGAGGGAGACCACGCGGGCCAGGTGCTCGGGGTACCAGTAGTCGTCGGCGTCGAGGAAGGCGGCCCAGTCGCCGGTGGCGATCTCGATGCCGGCGTTGCGGGCGCCGGCGCCGTTGGCGCGCGTGGTCTGCACCAGCCTCACCGGCACGCCCGAGTTCCTGATCTGCTCGACCGAGTCGTCGGAGGAGCCGTCGTCGATGACGATCGTCTCGTGCGCCGGGTGGGTCTGCTCGGCGACCGAGCGGAGGCACTGGGCGACCCAGGGCCCGGCGTTGTAGCAGGGGATGATGACGGAGAACCTCACGCGCTCGCCCCGCCGGCGCCCTGGGGCGTCAGCCCGAGGCGCGAGAGCACGTCGTCCCACATCCGGTCGGCGGGGGCTCGCAGGGCGTCCTTCGCTCCGCGGAGCGTCTCGCGCCGGCGCTCGTTGGACGCGGGGTCGAGCAGCTCGTCGCACAGGGCGAGGAGGTGTTCCTCGCCGTCGGTTTCCCGGTGGATCAGGTCGGGCACGCCGAAGTCGGAGGCGAGCAGGTCGTACTTGTGCGCCCAGCCCAGCGCGACCGCGGGCACGCCCGAGGAGAGGGCGGCGACGATGCTGTGGAACCTGGACCCGACGAGGAACCGCGAGGAGGCGACGAACGACTTGAGCACCGCGGCGTGCGGGTGGGTGAAGACGGTGGCGCCGATGTCCGTCAGCGATCCGTGGAGCTCGGCGGCGAGCTTCTCGTCGTGCCCGCTGGCGTCGTGGACGACGATGACCACCTCGAGCCCGGCGGCGTGGATCCGGCGCGCAGCCGCGGCGAGGCGCTCGAGGTACACGCTCGCCCACTCCTTCCCCCCCTTGGCGAGCATCTTCTCGTTCGGGACGATGCAGGCGTAGTCGCGGGGGGGCGTCTCCGGCGCGGGCACGTCGAAGCGGGGCGAGAATATCGTGATGTCGGGCGCGAGCCCGAGGCGCTCGGCGCCGACGATGGGGAGGGCGGCGTCGTGTGAGGCCTGCTCGCGGGCGTACACGCGGTCGGCGGCCCGGGCGAGGCGCGCGAACTGGCCGCGGACCTTCGGGTTCTCGAACGGCCCGAGCATCTGTGGCAGGAGCACGACGGGCTTGCCCCGCCTGCGGTAGTGCTCGGCGCGGATGGCGGCGTTGCGGCACCGGGTCCAGGGGAACTTGTCGCCGAAGGCGTAGCCCGAGACGTCGATCAGCGCGTCGGTGTCCTGGCGGCGGACGAGGCCGAGCTGGCGGCAGGCTCGGGCGGGCATGAGCCTGCCGGCGGCGCGGCTGGCGAGGAAGAGGAGCGGGTACCGGTTGGGGCGTTGGAGGCTGACGATCGGGGCGAGCAGTCGGAGTCCCTCGGGCGCCGCGTGCTCGTAGCCGGAGGAGTACTCGGCCTCGACGCAGCAGGTGACGTCCAGCCCGCGCTCGGCGCCGGCGCGACGGAGGCGCTCGGCGACGGTGAGCAGCATCAGCTGTGCGCCCTTGTTGAAGAAGCCGGCGCCGTGGATCTCGATGATCATGCGTCGTGGTACCTGCGGAGCTCGTCCATGGGCTTCTTCTGGGAGAACGGGACCATGCCCGCGGGGTCAGGGTAGCCGACGGAGATACACATGACGACGCGTTCGTCGGGGGCGAGCCCGAGCCGTCGGGCCATGGCGCGCTCCCGCGTCTCGATGTCCGGCCAGTTGATGCAGCACGAGGAGAGCCCCTGGGCCTCGAGGGCGTAGAGGAACCCCATGACGGCCAGCGAGGCGTCGATGTAGATCAGGTGGCGGTCGCGCTCGAAGGGGTAGGCGTACAGCTTCCCGACGACGACGACGAGGCAGGGGAAGTTCTGGCTGAACCCCTTGGTGCCCATCGGCAGCTGGCCGATCTCCGAGGCGGTCTGCGGGTCGTCGAAGACGCGGAACTCGAAGGGCTGGCGGTTGCAGGCGCTGGGCGCGTACGAGCCGACCCGGATCGCGCGGTCGATCAGCTCACGCGGGACCGGCTGGGGCAGGTACCAGCGGACGGAGCGTCGGCGGCGGGCGAGTCGCTCGAGGGCGTCCACGTCCACGCCGACGGGGTCGAGGTTGCGGGTGAAGGGCGAGGACGCGCCCCGCCCGAGCCCGCCGAGGCCCCACGCCTCGTTGAAACGATCTCGGAGCGAGTCCACGAGCTCGTCGGCGCCCGCGGGGACGACGTCGAAGTACCGGGCGAGCACGTCGCCGGCCCACGCGAAGAGCGAGGACGCGGCGGGGTCGGCGTCGATGGGGCAGGTCTCGTCGAACGGGGCCGCGGGCGGGGCGGAGCTGTCAGGGCGGGCGGCGGGCGGGTCCTCGCGCGAGGCGGCGCGGGCGCGAACGCCGGCGACGTAGAGGTCGACGGTCTCCTCGATGTAGAACAGCCCGAAGACCTCTCGGCGCGGGCGCATGATGAGGCCCTTCTCGAGGCGGTGGATATTCCTGCGGAGCGCGAACTCGCCGCCCAGCCCGGCCCCGGAGCCGGCGCTGCGGCGGTATCGGAGCCGGCCCGCGAGGACGCCGCGGTGCTCGCGGCCGAACCCTGGGTGGAACAGGTAGTACAGGCTGGCGAGGCGCGGACTCGAGGCGCAGATGCGCAGGATGCGCTCCTGGACCGGCCCGTCGAGGACGAGTCGCACCCTGCGTTTGAGTCTGCGGACGGGGCCCGGCACGGCTTGCTCCGGTGGCTTTGCGAGGGGGGGAGTCTAGACACGGGCGGCCGCGGCTTGTCCCCGCGGCGGGGTCGGTTCGGTCGTGGTCGGGGCGGCGGCTCGCGGGCGGGTCAGGCGTGCCGGGCCCGGGGCGCGAGGCCTCGGAGTCTGGCCAGGAGGGGTCGGGCGCGGCGCTCGGCGGCGTCCCACCGGTCGCGCATGAGCACGCGGGCCAGGAGCAGGTACACGGCCGCGCCCAGCGTCGCCCCGAGCGCGAGGTGGAGGCCTCGGCCGACCGTGGTCTGCGGGAGAAACTCCCCGATGGCGAACGCCGCGGCGCCGGCGGCGAACGAGATCAGCAGCGGCGCGAGGATCATCGACACGACGTCCCTGATCCCGCCGTTCAGCGGGTGCAGCGCGACGACGGGCTGGACGATGCCGGCGATGGCCGAGTACACCGCGACTCCGACGGCGCCGCCGACGACGCCCCCGAGCACGATGCCCCCGGTCAGCAGGACGAAGAACAGGGGGGTCAGGACGTACCGGAGTCGCAGGATGGTCGCGTAGCGGCCCTGGGCACGGAGCAGCGGCGTGGCGCTGTCCGCGCCGCTTCGGAACGCGGAGCCGATGCTGAGGATCGCGAACAGCGGCACGGCGCCCCGATACTCGTCGCCCAGGGCGACGAGAATCAGCGGCTCGGCGAGCGCCGCGGCGATGAGGCAGATCGGGACGAAGACGAGCGTGAGGAGAGAAGCGGCCTCCAGGAACGCGCTCCGCTGACGCGCCGTATCGTCCTTCAGTTGGCTGAAGGCCGGCAGCAGCACGCGCGCGAAGTTGGACGCGAGCATGTTCAGCGCCTGCCTCGAGAGCTGGAACGCGATGTAGTACAGGCCGACCTGGGCGCTGGTCACGAACAGCCCCAGGACGATGTAGTCGCCCTGGAGCGTGGCGGTGGTGAGGAACCCGGCGAGCGTGAGCATCCCGACGTCGCGGAGGATCGGCTTCCAGCGGTCCAGGTCCGGCGAGCGCCTGATCGGGGAGCGGGCGAGCGCGAGGATGACCAGGAGTGTCAGGCCGCGGGCGGCGACGAGGGGGATCACCAGCGCCCAGACCCCGAGCCCCAGCATCGCGAGCACGATGGAGGAGGAGAACTGCGCGACCGTGACCAGCAGCTGCGTGACCGCGAGGGCGCGGTACCGGAAGTGGATCTCGAGCGCGGCGGTCGGGACGATGGCGAGGGCGGTCAGCGGCATCGCGATCGCGACGAAGCGGAGGATCGGGGCCAGCTCGGGCTCGGCGTAGGCGAGCGCGGCCGGCCCGGCGGCGGCGAAGACCGCCAGGCCCGAGACGACGCCGCCGACGATGGTCATCCAGAACGCGGGCGAGGCCCATTTGTCGAACTCGTCGTGCAGGCGGATGAGCACCTCGCGGAGCCCGAAGCCGTGGAGCATCTGGGCGAATCGGACCACGGTCAGCGCGAGGGCGAAGAGGCCGAAATCGTCGGGAACGAGGATGCGGGCCAGGGCGATCTGCGCGCCCATGGAGACGACCTTGGAGCCCAGGGTCTGGGCGCCAAGCCAGGCGAAGCCGGAGGTGGTCTTGCGTCCGAGCGGGCCCGGGGCGGCGCCGGCGGGCGTCGCGGGGCTCGGGTCTTTGGGTTCGGGCTCGGGCATCGGCACGCCTGGGTACGCGTGGGCGGGGCGGGTGTTCACGCCCCGGGGGCGATCGCGCCCGGCTACGCGGCCCGGCGCGCCCCGCGGTCGACGGTCGGGAGGTTGGCGAGGGTACCGCGGGGCGGGGGCGCCGGCGGGCGGGCCGGGGCCAGGCGACCGATCGCCGCGAGCGCGGGGAAGGCCAGGACGTACCGCCACCGCCCGATCGAGGTGTTCATCGCGAGGGTGCGGCGGTAGAGGAGCATCGCCTCGCGCGTGAGGCCGTGGCGTGCGAGGAACAGCGAGCAGGGGCGGGTGGTGGCGGTGATCCACGCGTCGCGTTCGCGGCCGCGGTCGGACGAGGGCCCGTAGGCGCCGACGGCGCGGCGTTGGAGCAGGTGCTGCGCGCCGCGGTAGACGCTGGCCGGGTCCTGGCTCAGGCCCCGGTGCCGGGCGGCGCGTGGGCGGTGCTGGGCGTGGATGGGGTTGAGGTAGAAGACGAACCCCGGCTCGCGGGCGAGGCGGAGATACAGGTCGATGTCCTCGCCGCACTGGCAGGCGGTGACCATCTCGCCGGCGCGGTCGAGCGCCGAGCGGCGGATCGCGACGCCCGAACCCGGCAGGTACGGCGGGCGTCGCCAGGCGGCGAGCATGTCCGGGAAGACGTCGGCGGCCGGGTGCGGCGCGGGGCCGCGGTCGATCTCGCCCTCGTCGTCGAAGAACGCGGTCTGGCTCGCGACGACGGCGGGCGAGTCGAAAAGCTCGATCGCCTCGCGGACGCGCCGGATCGCCCAGGGCAGGAGCACGTCGTCGGAGTCGAGCAGGAGGACGTAGTCGCCCGCGGCGTGCTCGAAGCCGGTGTTGCGGGCCGCGCCCACGCCCGCGTTGTCCTGGCGGACGGCGCGGACGATCCCGGGCAGGCGGTCCACGTACCGCTGGAGGACCTCGGGCGTGCCGTCGGTGGAGCCGTCGTCGACGACGACGATCTCGTCGTAGTCGCCGAGCTGGCCCAGGCAGGACTCGATGGCGCGGACGACGTCGGGCGAGCGGTTGTAGGTCGGGATGACGACGGAGATCATGACCGACGGCGCGGGAAGTGGTGTCGTGTTCGTGGCGGTCGCCGGGGTCGGTGTGGTCTGGGGAGCCGCGGCGGGCACGGGTCGTGCGAGCAGGCGGCGGACGCGAGCCGGCGCGATGCCCTCGGCCTGCGAGCGCAGGTCGCGCCAGGACTCGGGGAGCATCAAGCGGACGAGCGCGGCGTACGCGATCGAGCCGGTCGCGGCGCCCACGATCAGGGGCGCCCAGGGTCCGGGCACGAACGACCGCGCCGCCTCGGCGCCCAGCCAGCAAAATCCGGTGCCCAGCGCGCCCACGAACAGCGGGCGGATGAAGGGCGTCATCGCCTCGGCCGCGCCCCGGCGGACGGCGACGACGTACGTCGCCGGCTCCAGCACGCCCACGAACAGGCTGAAGCCCAGCGCGACCAGCCAGATCGGGCCGACCGCGGCGGTGACCGCGGCGACGGCGAAGGAGCCGACGGCGGCGACGACCGAGAGCATGAAGTGCGTGCGGAAGCGGCCCTGGGCCTGCAGCGCCGAGCCCGACGTCCAGCCGAACACCCGCAGCGGGATCGCCAGCGAGAGCATCTGCAGGACGATCACCGCCGGCGCCCAGCGCTCGGGGAAGACTGCGTCCATGAAGTCCGCGGCCAGCGGGATCTGGAACCACGCCATCGGGATGACCAGCAGCATGAGCAGGCGCGAGGCCCGCTCGAGGGCCGCGGCCTGGCGGGCCGGCTGGCCGTTCATCCGCGAGAGCGTCGGAAGCAGCACACGCCGCACCGCGTGCCCCAGCAGCATCAGGGGCTGCAGCGCCAGAGCGAACGCGAAGTAGAACAGACCGACCGCGGCGGTCGTCGAGAACACACCCAGGAAGATCGACCCCGACTGGGTCATCAGCGTGTAGAGCCCGGTCGCGCCGAAGACGAACAGGCTCGAGGCGATCAGGTACTTCCAGCGCCGGCCCTGCAGCGACCAGGCCGGGCGGACGGGGGCGTTCCACCAGAGGACGGCCGCGTTGATGGCGGCGAAGACGAGCCCGGGCAGGACGATCGAGTACGCGCCGAAGCCGATGGCGGCCAGGGCGATCGTCATCAGCACGCGGCCGATGGTGTTCGCGACGCCGAACGCGCCGAGGAATCCGAACCGGAGCTGGGCGTGCAGCTGCGCGTCGGCGGCGGCGGCGAGCGAGTAGAGGAACGTCGTGACGGCGAGGACGGCGAGCAGGCCGACGAGCTCGGGCTCGCCGTAGACGTGCGCGACGATCGGCGAGACGCCGAGCATGACGAGCATGCCCGCCAGTCCCGTGACGACCGAGAGCCAGAAGCCGGGCGTGATCCAGCGTGTGGAGCGGTTGTGTCGCTGGGTGAGGATCTCGCGGAGGCCGGCCTGGCTGACGAGGGCGACGAAGATGGAGACGGAGTAGGCCATGCCGATGAGGCCGAAGGCCTCGGGCATGAGCAGCCAGCCGAGCACAAGGTTGCTGGCGACGCCGGCGACCTTGGAGCAGAGCGACTGGACGAAGAGCCACGAGACGCCGCGGGCGGCGTGCCCGGCCATCGGGGCGTCTCGGCCGGTCTGTGAGTAGTTCTCGGGTGTGCTCATCGCGTCTGAGGGCCTTCCTCGCCCGGACCTATCGGTCGGCCCGGCTTGGCGGTGAAGGGCGGGTGGACGAGGCCGGGCAAAGAGTCCGGCACGTCCGATAGCCACCGCCGCGGGGCGTGCATCGGCGAATCACGGGCGGTAGGCTGGCCCGCCCGCGAGGCCTGGCGACGAGGGGCGCGGCACAAGAGGAGTCGGGATGGCCCAGCCAGACGTGCATCTGCCGCAGCGACGCGCCGGTGTCGGCTTCCTGAAGACCGCGAGGGGCGACGCGTGGTACGTCCAGCCCCTGCTCGTGCTGCTGGGCCTGGGCGCGTTCATCGTGTACTCGACGTGGGCCGCGTTCGTGGGCGTGGACTACCACTGCGGCGTGAACGGCGCGAACTACCTGAGCCCGTTCTATTCGCCCCTGCTCTTCGACGCCCCAAACGTCGATCCCACGGGGCACGCGTGGTTCGGCGCGTGGCCAGGGTGGTGGCCCGCGTTCATCCCCGCCTCGCCCGCGCTGCTGATCCTGTGGGCGCCCGGGGGCTTTCGATTCACGTGCTACTACTACCGGGGCGCGTACTACAAGTCGTTCTGGGGCGCGCCCCCCGGGTGCGCCGTGGGCGGGCCGCACACCAAGCGGTACCGCGGCGAGCGCCGCTTCCCGCTGATCCTGCAGAACGTGCACCGGTACTTCCTGTACCTGGCCATCGCGTTCCTGTTCATCCTCGCCTACGACGCGTTCAGCGCGATGTGGTTCGTCGGCGAGGACGGCGCCAAGAGCTTCGGCCTCGGCATCGGCACACTCGTCCTGATCGTCAACCCGATCCTGCTCGGGGGCTACACGCTCGGGTGCCACTCGCTGCGGCATCTGGTGGGCGGGCGGAAGGATTGCGTGTCCGCCAACGGCGCGCAGAAGAAGGCGTACGACTGCGTGAGCTGTCTGAACCGCGGGCACATGCGATGGGCGTGGGCGAGCCTGTTCTGGGTGGGATTCACCGACCTGTACGTGCGGCTGTGCGCCTCGGGCGTCATCAACGACGTGAGGATCATCTGATGGCTTCCGAGGCGTACACGACACACGAGCACGACGTGCTGATCATCGGCGCCGGGGGCGCGGGGCTGCGGGCGGCGATCGAGGCGTCGGCCGCGGGCGTCCGGGTCGGTCTGGTGTGCAAGTCGCTGCTGGGCAAGGCGCACACCGTGATGGCCGAGGGCGGCGTGGCGGCGGCGCTGGCCAACGTGGACGACCGGGACAACTGGCGGGTGCATTTTTCGGACACGATGCGGGGCGGGCAGTACCTGAACAACTGGCGGATGGCCGAGCTTCATGCGCAGCAGGCGCCCGACCGGGTCCGCGAGCTGGAGGCCTGGGGCGCCGTCATGGACCGGACGCCCAAGGGCACGATCCTGCAGCGGAACTTCGGCGGGCACAAATACCCGCGCCTGGCGCACGTGGGCGACCGGACGGGCCTCGAGATGCTCCGCACGCTCCAGGACCACGGCATCCACCAGGGCATCGAGGTCTTCATGGAGTACACCATCACCACCCTGCTCAAGGACGGCGGGCGGGTGGTGGGGGCGTTCGGCTACGACCGGGAGCGGGGCCGATTCCACGTCTGGAAGGCCGGCGCGGTCGTGCTCGCCACGGGCGGGATCGGGCGCGCGTTCAAGATCACGTCCAACAGCTGGGAGTGCTCGGGCGACGGGCACGCGCTGGCGTACCACGCGGGCGCCGAGCTGGTGGACATGGAGTTCGTCCAGTTCCACCCGACCGGGATGGTCTGGCCCCCGAGTGTCCGCGGCATCCTGGTGACCGAGGGAGTCCGGGGCGAGGGCGGGATCCTGCGGAACAAGGACGGCAAGCGGTTCATGTTCGACGACATCCCGGACCTCTACAAGGACCAGACCGCCGACAATGAGGAAGAAGGCTGGCGGTACGTCACGGGCGACAAGGACGCCCGCCGCCCGCCCGAGCTGCTGACCCGCGACCACGTCGCCCGGTGCATCGTCCGCGAGATCAAGGCCGGCCGCGGCAGCCCGCACGGCGGCGTGTTCCTCGACATCGCGTGGATCAAGGAGAAGATCCCCAACGCGCCCGAGCACATCAAGAAGAAGCTGCCCAGCATGCACCACCAGTTCAAGGAGCTGGCGGGGGTGGACATCACGGCCGAGCCCATGGAGGTCGGCCCGACGACGCACTACGTCATGGGCGGCGTGAAGATCGACGGGGACACGCAGATGTCGAGCGTGCCCGGCCTGTTCGCTGCGGGCGAGGTCGCGGGCGGGCTGCACGGGGCCAACCGCCTGGGCGGCAACTCGCTGTCCGACCTGCTCGTCTTCGGCAAGCTCGCGGGCGAGCACGCGGGCGAGCACGCCAAGGCCCACGGCGTCGGGCACGTGGACGAGGGCCAGATCGAGGACGCCATGCGCGAGGCGCTCGCCCCCTTCGAGCGCACCGACGGCGAGAACCCGTACGACATCCAGCACGACCTGCAGGACATGATGCAGGAGCAGTCGGGCATCGTCCGCAACGAGACCGAGATGGCCAAGGCCGTCGATGGGCTGGCGAAGCTCCGCGAGCGGGCGTCGAGGGCGCGGGCGGACGGGCACCGGGAGTACAACCCGGGCTGGCACACGGCCCTGGACCTGAAGAACCTGCTGGCCGTCGCCGAGGCGGTGGTGCGGTCGGCCCTGGACCGGCGCGAGAGCCGCGGCGCGCACTTCCGCGAGGACTACCCGAGCAAGGACGAGGCGCACGGGTACCACAACACCGTGACCAGCCGCGGCGGCGACGGGCACATGAGCGTCGTGCGGCTGGACATCCCCGAGATCCGCGAGGACCTGAGGCAGATCATCGAGGAGATGGGGTGATGGCCGAGTCGAGACAGGTCACATTCCGGGTCTGGCGGGGCGACAAGTCCGGGGGCGAGCTTGTCGAGTACGCGACCGGCGTGACGACGGGAATGGTCGTGCTGGACGCGGTGCACCAGATCCAGGCCGAGAGCGCCCCCGATCTGGCGTGCCGGTGGAACTGCAAGGCGGGCAAGTGCGGCTCGTGCTCGGCGGAGGTCAACGGCAAGCCCCGCCTGATGTGCATGACGCGGATGGACGAGATCGATACTTCCGCGCCCGTGACCATCCGGCCGATGCAGACCTTCCCGCCGATCCGGGACCTGGTGACGGACGTCAGCTGGAACTTCGAGGTCAAGAAACGCATCAAGAAGTTCACGCCCCGCAAGCCCGACAACGCCGACGGCACGTGGAACATGGCCCAGGCCGACGTCGAGCGGGTCCAGGAGTTCCGCAAGTGCATCGAGTGCTTCCTGTGCCAGAACGTCTGCCACGTCCTGCGTGAGCACGAGCGGCACCCAGAGTTCGCGGGCCCCAGGCACTTCATCTACACGGCCCAGCTCGAGATGCACCCGCTGGACACCGAGGACCGCCTGGGCCAGCTGAAGGACGAGCAGAACATCGGGTACTGCAACATCACCAAGTGCTGCACGAAGGTCTGCCCGGAGCACATCACGATCACGGACAACGGCATCATCCCCCTGAAGGAGCGGGTGGTGGACGAGTTCTACGACCCCCTCACCAGGCTCTTCCGCATCTTCAGGCCCGGGAACACGAAGTAAGGCGGGACGGACACGAGGAGGCGGCCGATGGGCGAGCTGAAGCGCATCCACCAGGACACGATCCCGCGGGCGATCTCGAAGGCCGAGCGGTATCGGCTGCTGAACGAGCCCTGGGAATCGGAGAGCATCTGCCGGGACATCCTGGCGGCCGACCCCGAGAACCAGGACGTGCTGGTGCTGCTGCTGCTGTCGATCACGGACCAGTTCCGCCGCCGAAAGGGCGTGGACGAGTCGACGGCCGAGGAGGTGCTGGCCAAGATCACCGACCCGTACCGCCGCGCGTACTACGGCGGGGTGATCTGCGAGCGGTGGGCCAAGCGGCTGCTGCAGGCGGACTACGGCGCCGAGGTCGTGCTCGAGCGGCTCCGCCGGGCGATGGACCTGTACACCGAGGCGCAGCGCATGGCGCCCGAGCACAACGAGGACGCGATCCTCCGCTGGAACACGTGCGAGCGGCTCATCGAGCGGTTCGGGCTCGACGAGGGCGACGCGCGGTCGTGGGACCTGGCGCATATCGAGCACTTCGACGACGAGATGCCGTCGCGGTAGCCCCGGCGATCGGGTCGGGCGTCAGGGGTTCAGGTGGATGCGCCGATGGAGCCGCTGCGTCGCGGCGCGGCGGGCCTCGATCCCGTCGAACACCTCATGCAGCGACGGCTGGGGCGGGGGGATCGGGTCGTCCCAGCCCCGACCGGCGGCGGGGCCCAGGGGCCAGCCCGGGTCGCCGGAGTGTGTGCCGAGCAGGTCGTCGAGCCAGCCGTCGCGCCGCATGTCCGCCGGGACGCCGACGCGTCGGCCCGGTGTCAGCGTGGGACGCGACCGGGGCGGCGTCAGCGCGCCGGGCTCGATCTCGAAGCTCGCGAGGAACTCGTCGAGCGAGGGCGCCGGCGCGGCGTCGGCCGCGGCCGGGGGCAGCTCCAGCTTGATCGCCGGCGCCGCGGCCTGGGTCAGCGCGGTCCCGGTGGCCGGGGCCCGGCTGGTGAGTGTCGCCGGCGTGCTCGCGTTGAGGATCTCCGCCGCGTGCCGCGTGACCGCGACCGAGGTCGGCGGGAGGATCACGATGCTGCGGCTCAGCCAGTCCTCGCTGACCGGGCCGAGCGCATTCCCGCCCGCGGCCCGATCCAGCAGGCGGATCGCGATGCGCTCGCGGCTGGCGTCGGAGATCGGCCGCTCGTCGAGCTCGTTCCACCAGACTCTGGCCTCGACGTCGGGCGCGATCGCGAGTCGGGCGGTGATGACGGGTGTCGGCGCGACGGAGACGAGCGTGCTCGTCGGCGTGAGCGCGAGGGCGAGGAGGGGCACGCCGACGATCGCGGCGGCGAGCCCGAGCCGGCGGACGCGCTCGGGGTAGACGGGCCGGCCCCTGACCAGCCCGCCGTACCAGCGCCACGGCGCGCCGCACTCGCAGCACGCGGTCACGATCTTCTCGGAGTCGGGGTACGGGTACCCGCATCGGCGGCACGAGGGGGTCGAGCCGACGCGGAGCCGGCGCTGCAGCACGAACGCGAGCGGGCCGATGGTCAACGCGAGGACACCGAGCGCGCCCGGCGCGATCGAGGCGGCGCTGACGAGCATCTGCTCGCCACCTCCCTCCCGCGCGACGACGGTGGCGGCGAAGAAGAGGACGGCGGCCGCGATGGCCGAGGCCGAGACGGGCAGGATGAGCCGCGTGATCCGCACCGGGGGCATCATACCGGGACGCCGCGTCGTCCCCAACGAGAACGCCGCCGCCGACAGAGGAGCGGTCGGCGGCGGCGTCCGGTGAGGTGGTGGGACAAACCGTGGGCTGGTCCAGCTCAGCCGCGGCGGCGGCGCCCGGCGGCGACGACGCCCGCGAGCAGCATCGCCGAGACCCCACCCGGCGCCGGCGTGATCGTGATCCGGGCGATCAGGTCGTCGCGCCCGAAGGCGGACGTGATCGACCCGCCGTCGGCGGTCGTGGCGCCGACGATCGAGTTGAGGTAGTCCGTCGCGCCCGCGCCCGAGAAGAACGCCGTCACGACCCCGCCCTCGTCGGCGCCCAACGTCGCGTCCAGCCCGTCCACGAACGCCGCGCCGTTGGCGATGTCGTTGACCTCCGAGCCCGCGTCCCAGACGTCCGAACCGTAGATCTCGATGACCAGGGGCCCGTTGAAGTTGCCCGCGGCGTCGAACAGCTCGATCGCGCCGTCGTTGCCCACGAACATGTCGTTGCTGGGCACGACCATCGAGGCGTAGCTGAAGAAGCGGTTGACGGTCGGGTCGCCGACGCTGAGCGTGGTCGAGGCCGACTCGCCCGGGCTGAACACGGGTGCCCCGTTGGGCTCGGCGAGCGTCGTCTGCACGGCCGAGGCCTGCGCGGCGGTCAGGGCGCCGGAGACGACGCTCGTGTCGCCAAGCTCGGCGATGGTCATGATCCCCGCCCCGGCGGCGGCGCCGGTGTCGAAGGCGTCGAACGACCCGTCGTGCAGCGCCAGCCAGAACGGCGTCACCGAGAACCCGCCCGCAGGGGACGTGTTCTCGACGGTGATGCTGACGGTCTGGGCGCTGGCGGCGGGCGCGGCGATCGCGCCCGCGGCGATGGCCGCGACGATTGAGACTCTCATGTCGATTCCTCCTGTCCGCGTATCTGCACACACACGCACGCCGGACGCGCCCGGCGTGCCCCGTGGTGAGTCAGCCCCGCGGCGCGGGCCTTGCAGGATCAGTCGAGTTTTTCTCGGGCCTCGTCCAGGGACTTGGCGATCCGCTCCCGCGCGTCGGGCGGCATCGGGCCCGCGGGCGTCGCGTCGGGCTCGTCGCGGAGCTCGGCGACGAGGGTGTCCAGCTCACGCAGACGCGCCCGGGCGTGGCGGCAGTTCTTGCACAGCATCGAGTGGGCCCACTCGCCGAACCGGGCCCCGCGCCGCAGAGGCGCCCCCGAGCGGGAGACCGACCGCACGCGGTCCGCCTCCTCGCACCGGAGCGTGAGCACGTACAGGATGACGCGGAACCAACTCATCCGGACCGACCCCCGTCGAGACCACCGCCGAAGCCATCCTCTTCCAGGCCCTCGCGGAGCCGCAGCTTTGCCCGGTGGATGATCGTCCAGAGGTTGGTCGGCGTGAGACCCAATATCTCACAAACAGACGCCGTGTCCAGCCCATCAAGCTCGCGGAGACAGAACACCTCCCGCATCGCCGGGGGGAGCTGGGCGATCCGGTCCAGCAGTGCCCGGCGCAGCTCGGCCCGGTCGGACACGCGCTGCGGGGGGGCGCCCGCGGGCGGGATCACGCCCCGCCACTGTCCATCCTCGCGGAATGCCCCGTCGCGCCCGTCGAGCAGCGCGGCGAGATCGCCCGACGCCGGCTGCTCGCGCCGCTGGCGGCGGAGGGTGTCGAGCACCTTGTGCCGCAGGATCCCGATCAGCCAGGTCCGCTCGCTGGACCTGCCGTCGAAACGGACGCGGGCGGAGATGGCGCCGAGCAGCGCCTCCTGGACGGCGTCCTCGGCCAGGTCCGGGCGGCCCAGCCGGAGCAGGGCGTAGCGGTACATCACGTCGCCGTGGGCCTCGAGCCAGCGCTCCGGGTCGGTGGCCCCCGCGGCCGGCGGGGCGGGGGCCTCGGGATACGCGGGCGGCGGGGGCACAGCAACTCAACCGGGCGGGTCGCCGTATTGTTCGATTCCGTCGATCAACACCGCCACGGGATCGTGGCGGCCCGCCAGGTCCGGCAGCCAGGGAGGCCCCATGAGCCGCACGCCGATCGCCGCACTCGCCGCGTTGACGCTCTCGGGCGCCGCCCTCGCTCAGCCGATCCGCATCGACGGGCAGTTCGACGACTGGTCGGGCGTGCCCGTCGGGCTGACGGACCCGTCGGGCGATGCGCTGGGCGCGTTCGACGTGACCGCCGCCCGGGCCGTCGCCGCGGGGACGGTCGTGTTCGTCGAGTTTGATTCGGGCTCGACCATGAACCTGGCGGCGGGCCCGACCTCGGACCTGGACATCTTCGTCCGGTTCTTCCTTCCCGGCGATGGCACGAGCGTGTACGTCCGCTTGCACTCCCCGAACCTGATCTATGTGGACGAGGCCTCGAACCAGCTCGGGTGGGCCGAGGCCGGCTTCGCCGCGGCGCCCACCTACGCCTCCGACCGGTTCGAGCTGTGCATCGACCTGGCCGCGGCCGGGGCGCAGATGGGCGACGAGGTCCACGTCAGCTTCGGCCCCAACGGAACGGGCGGTCCTTCGAGCGACGACACCGCCTCGTCGATCGTGCTGACGCTCGGCGGCGACGAGCCCGGGGGCCACCAGACGCCGCTGGCGCCCGACGCGTGCGCCGCGTGGCGCATCGCGAGCATCAACGTGCTCAACAACGGGCTCACGGACGGCTCGGCGCGGCTCGCCTCGCTCGTCGATGGCGCCGACGCGGACATCTACTGCTTCCAGGAGGAGTACGGCGCGAGCGCGGGCGACATCGCCGGCGTGCTCGGCTCGATCGACCCGCACGGGGACGGCGCCTCGTGGAACGCGCACATCGTCAACGACAACGCGATCGCCTCCAGGCGGCCCCTCGTGCCGTTGCCGTCGTTCAACTCGAAGTACGCGGGCGCCGTCGTCGTGGGCGACTCGCCCGGGACGTCGATCGCCGTCCTCTCGATCCACCCGAAGTGCTGCGGGTACATCGGCTCGTCGGAGGACACACAGCGGATCAACGAGACGGCGGGGATGGTGCAGACGATCGAGGCGCTGCGGACCGCGGCCGGCGGGTCCGACCTGGCGCCGTACCGGGACGTGCCCGTTCTGGTCGCCGGGGACTGGAACCTGGTGGGATCGAGGACGCCCCTGGACATGCTGACCGCGCCCGCGATCCCGGGCATGGCCCGCCTGGACCTGCCCAAGCCGGGCGCCGACGACCACGCGACGTGGCGCTCGCTCAGCGCTTCGAGCGGGTTCTATCCGGGCCAGCTCGACCTGATCGCGTACTCGGCAGACCGTGTGAACGTGCTCAACGCCTACGTGCTGGACACGGCCGCGCTCGACGCGTTGCAGCTGGCCGAGCTGGGCGTGGGCGCGGACGACTCGCTCGACAGCGACCACCTGATGCTGGTCGCGGATGTGGCGTACCCGAACCCGGCGGACCTGGCCGAGCCGCTGGGCGTGCTCGACTTCAGCGACGTGGCCGCGTTCCTGTCCGCGTTCGTCGCGCAGTCGCCCGAGGCCGACCTCGCGGAGCCGCAGGGCGTGTTCGACTTCTCCGACGCGCTCGCGTTCCTCGGGGCGTTCGCGGGGGCGTGCTCTGGTTCGTCGGCGCCGTAGGCTGCCCGCCGAATGCCGGGGGATCACCAGGACCATCACACCGCCGAGACCCGCACCTCCGCGACGGGACACGCGGAGAAGCCGGCGCCCGATGGGTTCGTCGGGCCCGAGCCCGGCGACACGATCGGCCGGTACCGCCTGGTCCGTCCCCTGGGCGAGGGCGGGTTCGGGACGGTCTGGCGGGCCGAGCAGACCGAGCCCGTGGTCCGCCAGGTCGCGCTCAAGCTGCTCAAGCCGGGGATGGACTCGCGGGCGGTGCTCGCCCGCTTCGAGGCCGAGCGCCAGGCGCTGGCGGTCATGGACCACGAGTGCATCGCCCGGGTGTTCGACGGCGGGGCGACGGACCGGGGCCTGCCCTACTTCGTGATGGAGCTGGTCGAGGGCGAGCCGATCACCCACTTCTGCGACCGCCACCGCCTGAGCGTGGGCAAACGCCTCTCGCTGTTCGTGCGTGTGTGCCAGGCGGTGCAGCACGCGCACGCCAAGGGCGTGATCCACCGGGACCTGAAGCCCTCGAACATCCTCGTGTTCATGGACGCACAGGGCGTCGCCCACCCGCGCGTGATCGACTTCGGCATCGCCAAGGCGCTCCGGGAGGACACGCCGGGTCGGACGGTCTTCACGCAGCAGGGCCAGCTGATCGGCACGCCCGAGTACATGAGCCCCGAGCAGGCCGACCCGTCGTGCGTGGACATCGACACGCGGACGGACGTGTACGCGCTGGGCGTGGTGCTCTACGAGCTGCTGACCGGGCGGAGGCCGTTCGACGCCCGGACGCTCCGCGACGCCGCGATCGGGGAGATCCAGCGCGTGATCCGCGAGGTGGACCCGCCCAGGCCGAGCACGCGCCTGGCCTCGGCCCGGAGCCAGGACGACAGCGACACGGCCCGGGTCGCCTCCGACCGGGGGACGCGCGTGGGCACGCTGGTCACGGCCCTGCGTCGCGACCTGGATTGGGTCGTCATGCGGTGCCTGGAGAAGCAGCGCGAGCGGCGGTACGCCTCGCCCTCGCAGCTGGCCGAGGACGTCGGTCGGTACCTGGCCTGCGAGCCGGTGGAGGCCGGCCCGCCGAGCGCGGCGTACCGGGCGAGCAAGTTCGTCCGGCGGCACCGGGTCGGCGTCGCGGTCGCGGCGATGGGGCTGGCGGCGCTGGTCCTGGGCGGGGGCGGCGCCGGCGCGGGGCTGGTCGCCGCGGTCCGGGCCAACGCCGACCTGCGGGCGCAGAAGGAGGCGACCGAGCGCGAGCTGACGCGGGCCCGCGAGGTCAAGGGCGTGATCTCCGACATGCTCCTGTCCATCGAGCCCGATGTGGCGGAGCTGGCGGACGTGTCGCTGATGCTCAACACGCTGGCCGCGGCCGAGCAGCGCCTGGACTCGGGCGAGCTGACCGACCCGCTGATCCGCGCCGAGCTGCACCTGCTGATCGGGCGGGCGTACCTGTCCATCGGGCGGACCGAGGACGCGGGGCGCCACCTGCCCGAGGCCCGGGCGATCCGCGAGCGGGTCCTGGGCGCCGACGACCCCGAGACGATTATCGCCCGGACGTACGACGCGCACCTGCGGACCGAGCGGGGCGAGTTCGAGGAGGCGGCGGCGCTGCTGGAGGGGATCCTCGCGGATCGGCGACGCGTGCTCGGGGAGGACGCGCCGCTGACGGCCGCGTCGATGCACAACCTCGCGGGCGTCTACCTCGAGCTGTGGCGCCTCGACGAGGCCGAGGCGCTTTCGCGGGACGCGGTCGAGATCGCCCGGTCCCATGGCGAGGCGGGGGACCGCGACCGGGTGCTGTTCGCGACCAGGCTGGGCATCACGCTCGCCGACCAGGACCGCGTCGCCGAGAGCGAGGAGCTGCTCCGCGACGTGGCCGAGGAGTCGGCGCGCCTGCTCGGCCCGACGGACCCGCTGACGCTCAACGCGGCCCACGAGCTGAGCATCGCGATCCTGCTCCAGGGCCGGCGCGACGAGGCGATCGAGCTGTTCCGGGTCGAGCTGGACCAGTACCACCGGGTCTTTGGCCCGGTGCACCCGTTCACGATCGTGGCGGCCGAGCAGCTGGGCGAGACGCTGCTGGGCGGCGGGCGGTTCGCGGAGAGCGAGACCGTCCTTCGGGACCGCGTGGGCCTGGCGCTGCGCGAGCTGGCGCCCGACCACCCGTCGGTGGAGCGGCTGCTCGGGCGGATCGACCGCCTGTACGAGCAGTGGGCCCTGGCGGGCGGTCTGGGCGCGCAAGCGGCGCGGGGGGAATGGCGCGAACTGAGCGAGCGCGCGGCCGCCGGCGTGGCGCCCGACGCGCTGCCCGATCCGATCGCCTCGGAGTGACGCCGGCCCCTACTGGTCGTGCCCGGTGAACGCGGGCAGCTCGTGCCCGGCGTCCCTGAGCGTCTTCTCGCGGGAGGCCAGCTCCAGGTCGTGCTCGACCATCATCGCGACCAGCTCGTCGAAGCTCGTCGTCGGCACCCAGCCCAGCTTGGCCTTGGCCTTGGCCGGGTCGCCCAGCAGCAGGTCCACCTCGGCGGGCCTCAGGTACCGCGGGTCGAACTCGACGAACTCCTGAAAGTCCAGCCCGGCGTGCGTGAACGCCTTCTCGGCGAACTCGCGGACCGACCAGGTCTGGCCCGTCGCGACGACGTAGTCGTCGGGCGTGTCCTGCTGGAGCATGCGCCACATCATCTCGACGTAGTCGCCCGCGAAGCCCCAGTCGCGCTTCGAGTCCAGGTTGCCCAGGAAGACCTTCTTCTGCAGACCCATCTTGATGCGGCCGACGGCGCGGGTGATCTTGCGGGTGACGAACGTCTCGCCGCGGCGGGGGCTCTCGTGGTTGAACAGGATGCCGCAGGACCCGTGGATGTCGTAGCTCTCGCGGTAGTTCACGGTCGCCCAGTGGGCCATGACCTTGGCGCAGGCGTAGGGCGAGCGGGGGTAGAAGGGCGTGGACTCGCGCTGCGGGGTCTCGAGGACCTTGCCGTACATCTCCGAGCTGGACGCCTGGTAGTAGCGGACCTGCTGGCCCGACTTCTGCTGGAAGTCGCGGACGGCCTCGAGGAGCTTGAGGGCGCCCATCGCGACGGTCTCGGCGGTGTAGATGGGCATGTCGAAGGACACGCGGACGTGCGACTGCGCGCCCAGGTTGTATACCTCGTGGGGCTTGACCTCGTCCATGAGCTTGGACAGGTTGTTGGCGTCGCACAGGTCGCCGTAATGCAGGAAGAGGCGGGTGCCCTTGATGTGCGGGTCCTGGTAGCAGTGGTCGATTCGGTCGGTGTTGAAGGTGGAGGCGCGGCGGACGATGCCGTGCACCTCGTAGCCCTTCTCGAGCAGGAGCTCGGCGAGGTAGGACCCGTCCTGGCCGGTGATGCCGGTGATGATGGCCCGCCGGGCCTGGGAGTTGGTGTCGCTCACGTGATGCTCCTCTGACGCCCGGGGGCGACTGCAAGCCTAGCCGTCGATTCTCGGACCGCCCTCGGCCCTGGCACTACGCCGCCCTTCAGGGGGCGGGTTCGCCCGGGGCGGTATCGGCCGGCTTGGCCTCCGGCTCAACCTCGGGCCCGACGATCAGGGCCCGGGCCGTCAGCAGCCCCAGCACCAGGCTCAGCCCCAGGACCCCGAGTACGCGGACCGGGCGGACCAGCCTCGGGACGGGCCGGGCGCCCGGGGCGGCGAGGATCGCCGAGGCCATCAGGGCCAGCAGCATCAGCAGGAACGGCTCGTGGTACCGCTGCCAGACGTTGTACGACGCGGTCTGGGCCGCGGCGAAGCCGGCCAGGGCGGCCAGCACGATCCACCTCGTCCGAGTCGGCGTGCACGCGGCCCAGATCGTGAGCACCGCGGCGCCCACCGGCGCCAGGGCCAGCACGAGCACGCTCGTTCGCCCGCCCACGACCGGGGCGGCCCGGACGATGTTCCACCAGCCCGAGTACCGCCCGCCCGACGTGCTCCAGGTGGTCTCCGGGATCAGCGCCAGGACGAGCCCGAGTGCCGCCGCCCCGCCCACGAGCAGCCAGACGCGCCGGTCGAGCGCGCGGATGCTCGGGATGAGGAAGGCAGACAAGGGCAGCGCGAGGATCGCGACCTCCATGAGCATGAAGGGCGGCGCGGCGAGGTTGGCGCCCTGGACCTTGTCCTGGAACGTCGGCGGGCTCAGCCCCCCCCAGAGCTGCGCGAACCACCCGAGGGCGGCGAAGGCGGGGAGCGTGAGCACGATCGCGGCCGCGGTCCGCTTCACGCGGTGCGAGACGTCGTGGAAGATGTGCCCCTGCGCGCACGGGGCGTTGATCCACGCGTGCGCCCAGACGACGCACGCGGCCCAGACGTGGATCTGCCGCACGCACACGAGCGCGACCAGGATCGCGCTCATCGCGATCAGTGTCCAGATCGTCGGTCGGCGGCCCAGGGCGAGCAGGATGATCGCCAGCACGCACAGCCACGCCGCGTTGTCGGGCAGCAGCCAGATCCCGGGAAACAAGCCGTACTGCGACGCGATGAACAGCACGCACAGCAGTGCTCCGACCGCCCAGCCCGCCCGGCGCCCGCACCACCAGGCGAGCAGCCCGAGCAAGGCGGCCGTGAACAGGGCGCCCGCGAGCTGCAGCGTCATCGTCGAGTCGTCGATCCAGCGGGCCACGTGCGCGAGAACGAGGTGATAGCCGGGAGTCGTGGCCGACAGGTAGTCGCTCAGGTCCGGGCTCGGGAGCTGCTCGGCGAACGTGCGGATGGCAGGCTCGTGGTACTGGACCGAGTCCCAGGCCCCTCGCCCGCCCTCGTGCCCCGAGAAGATGAACGGGAGGGCGACGAGCAGGTAGATCGCGACGACGAGCGTCGGCGCCAGGGCGCCACGGCGCGTGCGCGCATCTCCAGTCTGCTCGGACATCACGCGTCCCCCTTCTCGAAGACGCGGAGCTCGTGCCCGTACCACAACCGGCTGTCGTCGCTCGAGTGGACGAGCGTGAGGGCGTGCTCGCCCGCCCACGCCTCGACGTCCTCGACGGGGCAGTAGCGGATGAGCTGGCGGGCCATGACCAGGTCGTGGGCCTGGTTGGCGAGTGCGCGCCAGCGGGGTCGGTCCACCATGTCCTTGTAGATGAAGCGTCCGCCGGGGACGACGCGGCTGGCGGCGTCGGCGATCAGGCCCCGGCGGGCGGCCGGGTGCACGTGGTGCATCACGTCGATGAGCATGACGACGTCGAACCCGCCCTCGGGCACGCCCTGCTCGACGCGGCGGTGCTCGAAGGCCGGGGGGGTGGCGCCCCTGGGCCCGAGCCGGGCGGCGGCCGCGGTCGCCGCACTGATCGCCCCGGGCGAGGCGTCGAAGCCGAGCCCCGCGCTGATCTGCCCGCCGGCGGCCAGGGCGTTGAGCATCAGGCCCGTGCCGCACCCGATGTCGAGGGCCGAGGCGCCCGGCGGGACCTGGGCCGCGACCAGCTCGAGCGGGCAGATCCGCGTCCGGTGGCGGCACATGACTCGGGTCAGCGGGCCGGCGTCGCGGTACAGATCCCCCCCCAGGTCTGCGATCCCCCGGGCCGACAGGTCGGCCGCCGGTGGGGCGGTCCGGGGCGTCGGGCTGGCGTCGGCGGGGGTCATGGGGGCGATCGTTGGCCGAGAATCGGGCGTCGGGCGGGCGTTTGTCCGGGGTGCGAGTGCAGGGGTGGCGGCGACATCGCCGATCCCTCGCCCACGGCCTCCCTCACCGGCGTATGAGCGACGTGACTTCCAATCCGCACCCGCCACTGGCGTTCTCCCTGCTTCGGCTGGCGAGGGTCCACCAGTGGAGCAAGAGCGTCTTCGTCTTCATCGGCCCGTTCTACGCCTACACCCAGGACGGGGTCGGGCTGGGGGTCGGGGAGCTGGTCTTCCGGACGGTCGTCGCGGCCGCCTGCTTCGCCCTGGCCTCCAGCGGGTGCTACGTCTTCAACGACCTGATGGACGCCGCGGCGGACCGGGCCCACCCGAGGAAGCGTCGGCGTCCGATCGCCTCCGGGGCGGTCAGCCGCGGGCAGGCCCTGGTCTTCGGCGTGGTGCTGCTCCTGGCGGCCGGGGGGCTGCTGCTGCTCCTGCCCGCCCGGGCGGGCGCCTGGCTCGGGATCATCGTGGGGACGTACGTCGTGAGCGTGCAGCTCTACTCCCTGCGGCTCAAGCACATCGCGATCCTGGACGTGCTCATCCTGTCGCTGGGGTTCGTGCTGCGTGTGCTGGGCGGGTGCGCGGCGGTCTCGGTCACGCCCTCGACCTGGCTGCTCAACTCGACCTTGTTTCTCAGCATGTTCCTGGCCTTCGGCAAGCGTCTGGGCGAGCGTCGGAGCCTGGGCGACGAGGCCGCGGCGGCCCGGATGGTGCAGGGCGTCTACTCGGATCAGCTCCTGCGGATGGTGGTCGTCGTGACGGCGGTCGCGACGCTGCTGACCTACGCCGGGTACGTGCAGGCGCGGGACGAGGACTACCGCCTGAGCCTGCAGGCGGCGGCCGACGGGCCCGGGTTCGGGCTCAACCTGCTCTGGCTGACGATCCTGCCCGCGGTCTACGCGCTGCTCCGGGCGATCACGCTGCTCGAGCGGGGGGAGCACGACGACCCGACGGAGCTGGCGATGCGGGACCCGCCGTTCCAGGCGGCGGCGCTGGTCTTCCTCGCGATCACGGCGGCGCTGGCGTTCTGGCAGCCGGTGATCGACACGGTGTGAGCCTGAATATTCGGTCTTTGATTGGCTTGTGAGGGTGGCGGCCCCGCTCGGCGGCGTGTCGTGGGCCCGTGGTCGGCAGATTTCGGGCACATCGTGGGCATGCGGGGCGTTGAAGGGCCGATAGTCTGTGCATTCCGGCGGGCGTGAACACGGAAGGGCGTTCGTCGGTATGAGTGGACAACCGCTTGCCCGAGGGCGGGTTGTGGATGGCGGCGCCCGGTTGGGCGTCGGGCGGCAGGCCGCCGCCGACCGAATCACGAGATGTGGGACGGCGGGCGCCGTGCCCGGGCCGCGCAACTGATGCGCGGGGCCGGGGGCGGGCGACGCGAGAGACGAACAGGAGCGACATCGATGGCCGGACTGAGCGAGCACGCACGGAAGAACCCACTCTTGATCGCGGGCGTGGTGGGCACGCTCGTCGGGCTGGCGCCGACGGCGGCGGTCGCGGTCGAGCCGCCGGCCGACGAGACCACGACGCAGCCGGCCGATGGCAACGAGAACCTCGAGATCGACCTGGGCGCGATCCAGGCGATGATGGGCGGCTCGCGGCCGGCGCCCCAGAAGAAGCAGGACTTCAAGCCGTGGAAGGAAGTCTCCCAGGGCTTCACGCAGGTGAACGCCTCGGGCGACGGCGGGAGCTACTACGGCATCTGGGTGAACAAGAAAGAGCAGCAGATGCTCGCCGAGCTGCCCCGCGGCTTCGAGCGGCACAAGCAGTTCTTCGCGATGACGGTCGCGGGCGGCGAGATCTTCGCCGGCCTCCAGGCGGGCGACATGTACGTCTACTGGAAGCGGTACGACGACAAGCTGGCGCTGATCGCGCCGCAGATCTCGGTACGTTCGACGGGCGACCAGGAGTCCAAGGACTCGGTGGACATGATCTTCACCGACCGTGTGGTCCTGAGCGTGCCGATCGTGGCGATGGGCCCGAACGGGCAGCCGGTGATCGACATGGACGGGCTGCTGGTGGGCCAGGCGTCCAAGTTCTTCGGGGGCTCGGCCCGCGGGCTGCAGTCGGGGCTCTCGACGATCGAGGAGGCGAAGGTCTTCCCCCAGAACATCGAGCTGGCGTTCAAGGCGCCCGTCTCGAACGGGGCGTTTAAGACGTTCCACTACTCGATCAGCCAGATCCGGGGGACGCCCGGGTACCGCCCGCGGGTGGCCGACGAGCGGGTCGGGTACTTCACGACCAGCTACCGGGACCTGGGCAAGCTGGAGCGCCACGAGGTGCCCGTCCGGTACATCAACCGGTGGAACCTGGAGAAGCGCGACGCCAAGCTGAAGAAGAGCCCGCCCAAGGAGCCCATCGTCTGGTACGTGGAGCACACGGCGCCCGTGCGATACCGGCGGTACATCCGCGAGGGCATCGAGTACTGGAACAAGGCGTTCGAGAACGTCGGGATCGTGGACGCGGTCGAGGTCCGGTTCCAGGACAAGACGACCGGCGCGCACATGGACAAGGACCCGGAGGACGTCCGGTACAACTTCATCCGCTGGCTGAGCAACGACGTCTCGACGGCGATCGGCCCCAGCCGCGTCAACCCGATGACGGGCGAGATCCTGGACGCGGACGTGGTGCTGACCGACGGGTGGATGCGCGTCTACCAGTACTGGTGGAAGGAGCTGATGCCGCAGCTGGCGACCGAGGGCTACAGCCCGCAGCTGCTGGCGTGGCTTGAGAAGAACCCGACGTGGGACCCGCGGGTGCGGATGGCGGACCCGGGCGAGCGTGAGGTGATGCTCGCCGAGCGGGCGCGGCGTGGCGTGCTGGCCTACGGCGGGCACCCGGCGGCGCAGGCGGACCCGACGCTGATCGGCGACGACGAGTACGACGGGCTGTACGGGCGGACGAGCCAGGTCGCGGGCACGTGCCACGCGGCCGGTGGCAAGGCGCTGGGCCTGGCCCAGATCCGGATGCACCTGGAGCTGGCGGCGTCGCTGGATGCCGAGAGGCTGAAGGCGGAGGCCGCGGCGGACGCGGCGGCGGACGCCGACCAGCCCGAGATCACGCCCGAGATGATCGAGATGATCAAGAAGCAGCTGGAGCAGAACCCGGAGCTCAAGGCGATGATCCCGCCGGAGTACCGGGCGCTGCTCGAGGCCGAGATGGCCGAGCCCGAGGAGCCCGAGGAGGAGGGCGACGGGGAGGCCGAGGCCGAGGACGAGACGTCCGACGAGGACGTGGTGGCCGAGGACACGATCGACGGGCTGCCCGAGTCGTTCATCGGGCCGATGCTCGCGGAGCTGGTGGCGCACGAGGTCGGGCACTGCCTGGGCCTGCGTCACAACTTCAAGGGCTCGAGCCGCTACTCGCTCGACGAGATCAACTCCGAGGACATGAAGGGCAAGAAGCCCTGGTCCACGACGGTGATGGACTACAACCCGGTGAACATCCGCGTCGCGGACTACGGCGACGTGCAGGGCGACTGGGCCGTCATCGACATCGGCCCCTACGACATGTGGGCGATCGAGTACGGGTACACGCTCGACAAGCCCGAGAAGGTGCTCGAGCGGGTCGCGGACCCGGACCTGCAGTACGGCACGGATGAGGACACGTGGGGCCCGGACCCGCTGGCGCGTCGCTACGACATGTCCGCCGACCCGCTCGACTACGCCAAGAACCAGATGGCGCTGGCCCGGACGCACCGGGGGCAGCTGCTCGACAAGTTCGTCAAGGACGGCGAGAGCTGGAGCCGCGCACGCCGCGGGTACCTGATCACGCTCAGCCAGCAGACGCAGGCGCTGAGCATGATGTCCAACTGGGTGGGCGGCGCGCACGTCTACCGCGACAAGAAGGGCGACCCGGACGGGCGTCCCCCGATCGACGTGGTCGGTGTCGAGACGCAGCGCGAGGCGCTGGACTTCGTCATCGAGAACGCGTTCTACGACGACGCGTTCGGCGTCACGCCCGAGCTGCTCAACCACATGACCGTGGACAAGTGGTGGGACGACGACGGCTGGGCCGCGATCTTCGAGGACCCGACCTTCCGAATCAACGACCGGATCCTGGCGATCCAGGCCTCGACGCTGACCAACCTGCTCAACCCCATGACCCTCGGTCGCGTGCTCGACAACGAGTCGTTCATCCCGAGCGACGAGGACGCGGTGACGCTGCCCGAGGTCATGAACAAGGTGACGACGGCGGCGTGGGATGAGATCGACGGGTCCTCCACCAAGCGGTACACGAACCGCAACCCGATGATCTCCTCGCTGCGGCGCAACCTGCAGCGCGAGCACCTGCAGCGGCTGATCGACCTGTCGATGCAGTCGGACGGGTACGTCGCGGCCCAGAAGCCGATCGCGACGCTCGCGACCTCCAAGCTCCGCGAGCTGCAGCGGAAGATCGACGCGACGCTCGACGGCGGGGCCCAGCGTCTCGACGACTACACCCGGGCGCACCTCGAGGAGTCCAGCGTCCGAATCGCCAAGGCCCTCGATGCCCAGTACATCTACAACCTGCCCGAGATGCCCAACCTGAGCGGGCTGCAGCTGCTCATCGGGCGCGACGGCGGCGAGGACTGAGCCGCCGCCGCCTCGGCGTGATCTGATCCCCCTTCGGGCGGGCCTCCGGGCCCGCCCGTTTTCGTGCGCGGCGGTAGCATCGGGGCATGACCGACGCCGCGGGCGACAGACCGACGATCCGGGTGCTCAGCCACCTGGCCCGCTCGGGCGGGACGATGATCTCGCGCTGCCTGGGCTCGATGAAGGGCGTCGCGCTGCTCTCGGAGGTGCACCCCCGGGCGCTGCAGGTCACGAGGCCCGCCAGGCAGGCGCGCGAGTGGCTCGGGCTGATCTCCAGCCAAGAGCAGGCCCGGTTCGAGAGGCCCGGGGCGCCGTTCCTGGAGTTCGTCTCGCTCGTTGAGGAGCGGGCCCGCCAGCGCGGCAAGACATTGGTCCTGCGGGACTGGTCCCACATCGACTACATCGGTTCGCCCTACGCGGCGCCCACGGGGCGGCCCGGGCTGGCCGCGGCGCTCGCGCCGGCCTTCGACGCGGTCCGCACCGCGAGCGTGCGGCACCCCCTGGACCAGTGGCTGAGCCTCAACGACCTGGACGTCATCCGGGGCAACGTGACCGAGGAGGCGTACCTGAAGGGCGCCCGTCACTTTGGCGAAGAGGCGGCCCGCCTCGGGTTCGTCCGCTTCGAAGATCTGACGCGAGACCCGGACGCGACGCTGCGGACGCTGTGCGAGCGGCTGGGCATCGAGTTCGATCCGGGGTACAGGTCGAGCTGGTTCGCGTTCGAGAGGGTGACGGGGGACCGGAAGGAGTTCTCCAGCCGCGGCAGCGGGCGGCGGGAGATCAGGCCCCTGGCCAGGCGCGAGGCGGACCCGGCGCTGGTCGAGCGGTTCCGGGCCAGCGCCGATTACGTCGCGGCGTGCGAGAGCCTCGGGTACGAGCCCTAAGCGCTGGATCTGGTCGCGTAGCCGTGGCGGGCGAGCGCATCGGCGAAGGCGGCGTCGAACGCGGCGTCCAGGCCCGGGGCGATGGCCTGGTCGAGCGAGCGGCCCGAGCGGCCTTCATTGAAGAACAGCGCGTCGGTCGAGTAGCCGGCCTCGCGGCGGCGGCGGACCTCGGCCTCGCGGAGGACGCCGAAGGCCGACGTCTCGACCGCTCGCTCGATCAGCGCGTCGGCGACCGGGCGCTCGAGGAAGTCGAGCACGCGGGCGAGCTGGGCCGCCGCGTCCTGCTCCAGGTCCTCGTAGCGGACGGTGAGCACGGGGAACGAGGTCTCGCCGGTCCAGGACTCGACGTTGTCGGCCCAGGCGCCGACGGGCCCGGGCGCCCACTCGGGGTCCCCGCCGTTCTCGATGAACGCCCGGGCGTACTGCTCGTCGGTCATGGCGCGGACGGCGGTGTCGGACTCGCCCCCGCCCTCGCGGTGCACGCGGTAGCTGAGGTTGCTCAGCAGCACGTCCCGCGGGTCGCGGACGACGTAGACGCCCTTGCTGGTGAACGCGCGCATCGGGTGGGCGTCGTTCATCTTCAGGTGGCTCTTGAGCAGATCGACGCGGCCCGGGGTCGGGCGCCAGGTCCTGGCGACGCGGAGCACGTAGGGGATGCGCTCGAGGAAGACGCTCAGGTCGTCGGCGGGCTCGTAGAGCGCGTTGTGGACGAGGAACAGCACCCAGGTGTTGCCGCTCTTGGGATATGAGGCGATCCAGTCGATCATGTGTGCGCGCCGCGGGCCGAGGACTCAGCGGCGATCGTAGCCGTGGCGGGCGAGGGCCTGGCCCCAGGCGGTATCCATCGCGGCGTCGAGGCCGGGGGCGATCGCCTCGTCGAGCGACTGGCCCGATCGGCCCTTGTTCATGAAGAAGACGCCCTTGCGGGAGGTGCGTGTATCGCCCAGGAACAGGCCGTCCTTCTTCTTGGCGTCCGCCTTCTCTCGGATCTCGATGGCGCGGAGGCGGTCGAAGTCCGAGGCCTCGACGGCCCTGGCCAGGGCGTCGTCGGCGACGTCGAGGCCCAGGAACTCGACGGCCGATCGCATCGTCGCCGGCGTGTCCCGCTTGAGGTCCTCGTACCGGATCGTCATGACGGGGAAGGCGTCGGCGCCGGCCCAGGAGTCGGCGTGCGAGGCCCAGGTTCCCATCTTCTGGCGGAGCCAGGTCGTGTCGCCCCCGGCGCGGATGAACTGCTCGGCGTAGGCGCGGTCGGACAGCTGCTCGGGCGTGACGCCGTTGAGGCGCCGGTAGTTGAGCGCGCTGAGCAGGACGTCCCGCGGATCACGGATGATGTGCAGGGCGCGGGCGGTCCGGTCGAGCATCGGGTGCGCGGCGTCGAGCTGGTAGTGGGTCTTGGCAAGGATCGTCCCGTCGTCGTCGGCGGTCTCCAGCGCGTCGCCCTTCATGCGGCGGTGGACGTCGGGGATGCGCCGGTTAACGTCGAGGGACTCGCGGGGCTCGCCGAAGAGGCAGTGGTGGAGGATGAAGCGGACCCAGGTGTTGCCGCTCTTGGGATACGAGGCGAGCCAGGCGATGGGCATGGCGGGCTCCTAGCGCTCCGGCGCGCACGCGTCGCGCCAGAGTGAGGTGTAGGCGTCCTCCAGAGCGCGGGCGAACGCGGGGGCGTCGCACAGGCGCGAGCGGGCCATGGTGGACCGAAGACCTTCGCGGACCGAGGCGAGGTGGTCGGGGTCGCCGACCAGCCTGATGGCCCTGGCGACGTAGTCGTCGGGCGAGTCGGCGATGAACCCGTCGAGGCCCAGGGCCGCGTTCAGGCTCACGCCGACGCGGCCCGCGTGCATCACGCCCGCGAGGGTGAGCGTGGGCACGCCCATCCAGGCGGCCTCGCACGTGGTCGTCGTGCCGTGGTACGGGAACGTGTCTAGGGCCAGATCGATCCGGTCGTACACGGCCAGGTGTGCCGCGATCGACGGGACACGCGGGATCACCTCGACGCGTTCCTCGGCGACACCCCGCTCGGCGAGCATGGACAGGACTCGTGCGCGCAGCGCGGGCGTGTCGAAGCCCTTGTTCTTCAGGACGAGCCTCGCGTCCGGGATCGCGCTCATGATGGCGGCCCACATGTCCAGCGTCGGGGGCGAGAGCTTCTTGAGGTCGTTGAACGAGCCGAGCGTGGCGTGGCCGGCCGTGCGCATGGGCAGGGGGCTCGTCGCGTCCCCCTCGCCCGGGGCGCCGGGGGGCGGGGCGTAGCTCAGGAAGCAGTGGGGCAGGCGGACCAGCGACTCGGTCGCGAGGCGGTCGGCGCCGGGCGGGTCCGTCCGCTCGTCCACGAACCGCGCGTCGATACGCGTCAGGCCCGTTGTGTTCGGGTAACCCAGGTAGGTCCCCTGGACGGGCGCGGGCCTGAGCGCCATGACGCCGAGGCGGTGCCCCGAGAAATGCCCGGAGAGCTCGACGAGGACGTCGATGCGGTCCTTGCGGATGCGGTCGGCCAGCGCGACGTCGTCCAGGTCCGCCGCGTCACGCCAGAGGTCGGACAGCGACTGCAACCTTTCGGTCATGTCGTCCGGAGCGGCGGTGGTCGAGTAGCAGCAGGTCTCCACGCGGTCCCGGTCGTGAGCCTCCAGGATCGTCTGGAAGAAGTACGCGACCGAGTGGTGGCGCATGTCGCGTGAGAGGTAGCCGACGCGGAGGCGGCGGTCCGGGTCGGGGTCGGCCAGGCGGGGCGCGGGCGCGCGGACGGATCGCTCGAGCAGCTCGCCGAAGCGCTTGTGGGCCTGGAAGACCTGCTCGGGCGTGGCCCGGTGGTCGTAGTTGAGGGCCATCGCGAGTGTGTCCCAAGCGAGGACGTGCGTCGGGTCCAGCCGCGTCGCCTCGCGGAGGGCGTCGACGCCCAGCTCGGCCTCGCCGCGGTCCAGGTGCAGCAGGCCCAGGTTCACGCGGGACTCGGTGTGGTCCGGGCGGAGCTCGACGGCGCGGCGGGCGGCGGCGAGCGCGTCGTCCAGGCGCCCGGTGTTCTGCAGGCAGGCGCCCAGCGACATGTGCGCGTCGGCGAGGGCCGGGTCCATCTCGATCGCCCGCTCGAGGGCGGCGATCGCGTCCCCGGACTCGCCCCGCAGGTGGTGGAGCTTGCCGAGGGTCGCCAGCGCGTCGGCCCGGTCGGGGGCGGCCTTGGTGGCGCGCTGGGCGAAGTACAGGCCCTGGTCGTACTGGCGGAGCTGGGCGCACAGGAGCGCGCCCATGCGGTTGGCGTCCGCGTCGGCCGGGGACTTGCTCAGGTGGCGGCGGACCAGGGCCAGCGCCTGCTCGGGCTTGCCGGCCCGCTGCAGCTCGACCGCCTGCTGGAGTCTCGGGTTTGGGCCGGCGGGGGCGGTCACGGCGGGATCGTACGGGCTCAGGCCTTCGCGCACGCGTCGCGCCAGATCGCGCGGAGCGCCGACGCGAACGCCGCGGCGTGGGCCGCCCGGTCCATCAGGGGCGAGGACCGCATCGACTCGCGCAGGCCGACGCGGCGGGCCCGGAGGTCGCCCGGGTCGGCGGCCAGGCGGGCGGCGGTCTCGACGAACGCCTCGGGCGTGTCGGCGACGAGGTCGTCCAGGCCCAGGGCGGCGTTGATCGACGCGCCGACGCGAGAGGCGTGCCGCTCGCCCACGAGCGTGAGCGTGGGCACGCCCATCCAGGCGGCCTCGCAGGTGGTCGTCGTGCCGTGGTACGGGAACGTGTCGAGCGCGAGGTCGGCCCGGTGGTAATGAGCCAGGTGCTCGGCGACGCCCTTGACGTGCCCGACGAGCTCGAAGGAGTTCGGCGCGGCGCCGCGGGTGGTGAGTTCCTGCTCGATGTGCGTCCGCGTCGCCTCCTCCCCCGCGCCCGGGTGCTTGAGCAGCAGCGACGAGCCCGGGGCGGCGGCGAGCGCGCGGGCCCAGAGGTCGAGCGTCGTCGGGTTGATCTTCTGGACGGTGTTGAAGGAGACGAAGACGAACGGGGCGCCCTCGCCTCGGGGCTGCACGTCGGGCGCGCGCGGGTCGGGCTCGTAGCAGAGGAAGCAGCCGGGCAGTCGGACGAGCGGCTCGGTCGCCAGCGGCTCGGACCCTGGAGGATCGGTGATCGCGTCCACGACGCGGGCGTCGAAGCGGGAGAGGCCCAGCGTGTTGGGATAGGACAGGTAGGTGACGAGCACGGGCGAGGGGCGGGCGGCGAGCAGGGACAGGCGGGCGCCGACGCCCAGGCCCATCAGCTCGACGAGGACGTCGCACTTGTCGCGGCGGATCGTGTCCAGGAGCGGCTTGCCCGTCGCGCTCGACAGGTCGCGCCAGACGTCGGAGGCGTCGCGGATGCGGTCGGTGTAGTCGTCGCGGATGGAGCCGAGGGAGTAGGTGACGGTCTCGACCGGGTGGTCGTGGAGGCCGAGGAGCAGGGGCTCGAGGAAGTAGGAGATGGAGTGGCGGTAGAGCTCGCGTGCGACGAAGCCGACTCGGAGTGGGCGGTCCGGATCTGGATCGGTGATGCGCGTGCCCAGGTCGGGGGTGGCGCGTTCGAGGGCGCGGCCGAAGGCGGCGTGGGCGGCGGTGACTTGGCTTGCCGAGGGGCGGTCGTCGTAGTTGAGGACGGAGGCGGCGGCGGCGAGCACGCCCGGGTCGGTCGGGTGCGCGCGGGCGAGATTCCCGAGCAGGTCGGCCGCCTCGCGGGGGCGGGCGGACTGGAGCAGGGCGCCGACGAGTGTCAGTGTTCGGCTCGGTGTGTTCGGGTCGAGCTCGAGCGCTCGGCGTGAGGCGTCGAGCGCGGCTTCCGGCTTGCCAGCCGCGCCCAGGCAGGAGGCGAAGGTCGCCAGTGCGTCGGGCGAGTCGGGGGCGAGCCCTGCCGCGCGCTCGGCGCGCTCGACCGCCTCGTCGGGTCGCTTGAGCGCGCGGAGGGCCCGGGCGGCGAAAGCGAGGGACTCGGCGTCGTCGCCGGCGCGCTCGGCGGCGAACAGCGCCTGCTCGCTCTCGCCCGTCGACAGCAGGGACTCGGCGAGCAGGCGGTTGAGCGCGGGGTCGGCGGGCGCCTTCTTGAGGGCGCGTCTGGCCTGGGCGATCGCCTCGGCGTGGCGGCCCTCCTTGACGAGGGCGGCGACGCGGTCGGCGGCGGTGGCGCCGGGGCCGGGGCCAGAGCGTGGATTCGGGCCGCGTGCCATCGACGGGGACTGTACTTGCTCTAGGCCTCGACGAGGCGGCGGGAGACGAACTCGCGCGCCTCGGCGTCGGCGTCGAGGGCGTCGGCGACGGTGCGGAGCCCGCGGGTCTGGATCTCGTCCAGGGCGGCGAGCGTCAGCTCGGCGATCACGCCGAAGGGCAGGTCGGCGCCCTCGGCCAGGAACGCGGCGACGGCGGCCTCGTTGGCGGCGTTGAAGACCGCGCCCGAAGTCCCGCCCCGCTCGATGACCCGCTTCGCGCACGCGAGGGCGGGGAACCGGACCGGGTCGGGCGATTCGAAGTCGAGCGTGCCGACCGAGGCCAGGTCGAGTCGCGGCGCCGGCGCCGGAGCGCGGTTCGGGTGCGTGATCGCGAGCTGGATGGCGGTGCGCATGTCGGTCGTGCCGAGCTGGGCGAGGCTGGAGGCGTCGTCGAACTCGACGAGCGAGTGGACGATCGACTGCGGGTGGACGAGCACGTCGAGCTTGTCCGCGGGCATCGCGAACAGCCAGTGCGCCTCGAGCAGCTCGAAGGCCTTGTTGGTGAGGCTGGCGCAGTCGATGGTGATCTTCGGGCCCATGTCCCAGGTCGGGTGGGCGAGGGCCTGCTCGCGGGTGGCGCGTGCGATCCTGCCCGCGTCCCAGCCGCGGAAGGGGCCGCCCGAGGCGGTGAGCACGAGCCGGCGGACGCCCGCGGGCGGGGCGGCGAGGGGCGGGACGAACGTGTCGCCCACACCAGCGCCGGCCAGGCACTGCCAGATCGCCGAGTGCTCGGAGTCGATGGGGAGCAGGGCGGCGTTGTGGTCGCGCGCGGCCCGCGTGACGAGTTCGCCCGCGGCGACGAGGGGTTCTTTGTTCGCGAGCGCGACGTCGATGCCGCGGCTCAGGGCGGCGAGCGTGGGCGCCATGCCCGCGACGCCGACCATGGCCGACACGACCAGGTCGGTCTCGGGATTCAGGTCGAGGTCGGTCACGAGGGACTCGGCGGCGTCGTCGCCCCGGACGCAGTCGAGGTTCGTCTCGGTCTCGGCGTCGGCCAGCGCGAGGCGGCGGACGCCGAAGCGGGACGCTTGCTCGGCGAGGACGTCGGCGCGCCGGCCTGCGGCGAGGGCGAGGACCTCGTACCTGGTGGGCCAGCGGCCCGCCTCGTGCAGCGCGTTGAGGCGCCCGACGACGTCGAGGGTCTGCGAGCCGATCGAACCGGTCGAGCCGAGGATGACGAGGCGGCGTGTGTCTGTCTGGGTCATCGCGCGGCTCACGTGCCCCGGGCGGAACTTCGGTGACGCGGCGTGTCAGTCGTCCGTGGAGATCTGGCCCCGCTCCGAGGGCGAGAGCTTGCGGCGGCCTCTGGCGTACAGGCCCCGGGGCGCCGCGGGCTTGGCGGGTTCGGCCGCGGCGGGCGTGGGAGCCGCGGGGGCGGCGTTGCCTGACGGCTGCTCGCTCGGCGCGTCCTTGGACTTGGACCCGCCGCGGCGGCGGCGACGCTTCTTCTTCTTGGTCTGCGCGCCGGCGTCGTCGGGGTCGACCTCGGTCTCGGCGCGGGGCTCGTTCTCGGTGGCGTCCGACGCGCCGCCGTCGCTATGGGCGTCGGCGCCCTCGTCGGCGCCCTCGCCCCCGGACTTGCGGCGGCCCCGGCGTCGGCGGCGGCGCTTCTTCTTCGGCTTGTCGGGATCGGCCGCGTCGTCGGCCTGGTTCGCGGCCGCGTCCTCGGTCTGGGACTCGGACGCCGCGGGATCGGTCGAGGACTCGGGCTTCGCCTCGCCCTCGCCCGAGGCCTCGTCGTCGCCCCCGCTCTTCCTGCGTCGGCGGCGTCGGCGGCGGCGCTTCTTCTTGGGTTTGTCGTCATCGTCGTCGAGGTCGTCGTCGAAGGGCTCGAACTCGACGCCCTCGGCCTCGGCGCGGGCGAGGGCGAGCTCGGCGGTCGCGGCGACGGAGGCGGCCTCGGCGGCCTCCTCCTTCATGTCTACGGCCCACGACTCCTCGTCGTCGCCCGCGGCCTGGGCCGCCGAGCCCCACTCGAGCGTCTCGGGCTTGGCCTTGAGCTTGGGCAGCTTCTCGATGTCCACGTCCGAGCCGGACTCGTCGTAGGCGTACATCGCGAAGCGGTCGGGCGGGAGCGTCTCGGAGACGCGGACGTCCATGTGCTTGCCGGAGATCAGCTCGAGGCGCGTCATCGTCGCCCGCGAGTGGCTGAGCAGGGCGCCCGCGACGCGGGGCGAGACAACCAGCTCGACCTTGGCGATCTTGTCCCGGTCGAGCAGGGCGGCCAGCTCGCGGAGTGCGGTGGCGGCGACGGACTCCGGGCGGCGGAGCAGGCCGCGGCCCCGGCAGGTCGTGCAGGTCGCGAAGTGCAGGGATTCCTGCGAGCCCCGCATGCGCTGGCGGGTGAGCTCGAGGATGCCGAACTGGCTGATGGGCAGGACGGTCGTGCGTGCCCGGTCCTTCTTGAAGCGGTCCTTGAAGAGGTTCTCGATCTCCTTGCGGTGCGAGGCGAAGCGCATGTCGATCAGGTCGCAGACGACGAGGCCGCCCAGGTCGCGGAGGCGGAGCTGGCGGCAGATCTCGTCGGCGGCCTCGAGGTTGGTGCGGTAGGCGTTGGTCTCGGCGTCGCGGGCGGAGCGGGACTTGCCCGAGTTGACGTCGATGGCGACCAGGGCCTCGGTCTCGTCGATGACCAGGCGACCGCCCGAGGGGAGTGGGACCTCGCGGGCGTGGATGGTCTGGATCTGGTCCTCGATGCCGAAGGCGTGGAAGATCGGGGCCTTGCCCGTGTACTGGACGAGGCGGGCCTGCGTGCGCGGGGCGACGATCTTGAGGAAGCCGGCGGCGCGGTGCAGGGCCGACTCGTTGTCGATGACGACCTGCTCGACGTCCGAGGTCACCAGGTCGCGGATGGAGCGGACGAGCAGGTCAGACTCGGAGTAGAGCAGGCGGGGCTTCTTGCCGCTGGCCCGGCGCCGCTCCATGTCCTTCCAGAGCCGGTGGAGGTAGGCGAGGTCGCGCTTGAGCTCGGTCTTGGTGCGGCCCATGCCGGCGGTGCGGAGGATGAACCCGAAGCCGTCGGGGAGCTCGAGCGAGTTGAGGACTTCCCTCGCCTCGCGGCGCTTGTCGTCGTCCTCCTCCTTGCGGGAGACGCCGACGCGGTCCATGTCGGGCATCATGACGATGTAGCGCCCGGGGATGGACAGGTAGCTGGTCAGGGTCGGTCCCTTGGTGCCGACGCCCTCCTTGAGGACCTGGACGACGACCTCCTGGCCGCGCTTCAGGCACTCCTGGATCGGGGGGCGGGAGCGGCGGGGGATCTTCTTGCCGACGCGTTCGGTGGTGTCCTCGTCCTCGCCCGGGAAGTAGCGGGGGTGGAGGTCGGAGACGTGGAGGAAGCCGTTGTCCTCGACGCCGAAGTCGACGAAGGCGGCCTGGATGGCGGGCTCGACGTTGGTGACCTTGCCGACGTAGATGTTGTTGACGCGGGAGACCTGGGTGGTGGGCTCGGAGAAGAACTCCTCGAGGCGCCCGTCCTCGACGATGGCGAGGCGGCAGTCGCCGCCGGGGTTGTAGTTGATGAGCATCCGGGCGCCGCCGGCGGGCTCGGACGCCTTGGCCGCCGGCTTCTTGGCCGCGGACTTCTTGGAGCGGGACTTCTTCTTGGAGGCGGTCTTCTTGGCCGGGGCCTTGCCGTCCTCGGCCTCGTCGCCCTCGGCGCCGCCGTCCTCGTCCTTGCCGGCGGCGGCCTTCTTCTTCGAGGACTTGCGGCCCGAGCGCTTCCGCTTGGGCTTGGCGGGCGCGTCGTCCTCGGCCGGGGCGTCGCCGCCGTCATCGGCCGAGTCGTCGGCGGTCGCCGAGTTGTCGGAGTCGCCGGCCTCGGGCGCCTTCTTGGAGCTGCGGCGCTTGCGTGACCGCTTCTTCTTGGGTGGGGCGTCGGATGCGTCCGGCGTCGATGCCGCGTCCGGGGCGGGCGCCTCGGGCTTGCTCTCGACGATCGGGGTGTTTGTCGGGGTCTCGGGTGTCGCCTCGGCGACGGGGTCTGTGCTCACGGTCTGCGTCCTATCGGTGGATGGACGCGGGCGATCGGGCGGCGGCCTGGGTGGACGGCACGACACCCGCGGGCGGATGCCCCGGTGGGTGCTCGTCGGTGAAACTGGTTCTGGCGCGCACGCGCGGTCGCTCGCATCGTGCGGCCCGTCGGGTCTCGCCGGTCGGACCCCCCGCGTCCTTCCGGGGCCTCGGCCTGGAGGGCCGGGCGCGTCCGGGGCGGGGGTCCTGTTGTCGTCGGCGGCCGAGGGGCCGCGGGTGTTTGTGTGCCCCTGGTACGAGGCTTATCCGCCTCGTGGTTCGGCGGTCCGCCCGTCGAACGCTTCAGGGACGAGTCTGTTCAGTCGGTCACGGAGGAAGGCCGAGGCCTCGGCCTCCGAATCGAGGGAGATCGCTTTCTTGGCGATCCGCTCGCACTGCGGGACGGTGAGGCTCCGGACGAGCCGCTTGATGGGCGGGATGTCCGAGGCGGTCACGGAAAGGGTACGCAGGCCCAGGCCGAGGAGCAACGCGGCGAACTCGGGCTCGCCGGCGGCCTCGCCGCAGCAGGAGGCCGGGATATCGGACCTCCTGGCCGCCCGGGCGACGTCTCGGATGAGCTTGGTCACGGCCGGGTGGGCGGGGTTGTAGAGCGAGGCGACCCGCTCGTTGGTTCTATCGACCGCCAGGGTGTACTGCACGAGGTCGTTGGTCCCGATGGAGAAGAAATCGACCTCGCGGGCGAAGACGGCGGCCTGGACCGCGGCCGAGGGCACCTCGACCATCATCCCCACGGGGATGTCCTTGTCGTACGCCTCGCCCGCGTCGTCCAGGTCCTCCATGGCGTCGCGGAGGACCATCCGCGCCTTGCGGAACTCGGCGATCGACGTGATGAGCGGGAACATGATCTTGGTCGGGCCCAGCGACGAGGCGCGGAGGATCGCACGCAGCTGCGTGCGGAACATGTCGAGGTTCTGGAGGCAGTAGCGGATGGAGCGGAGGCCGAGGAACGGGTTGCGCTCCGGGATCTGGGCGCGTTCCTGCGTGTACTTGTCGGCGCCGAGGTCCACGGTGCGGATGGTGAGGGGCTTGCCCGCGAGCTTCTCGATGCACTGGGCGTAGGCGTTGTAGTGGGTCTTCTCGGAGGGGACGTCGCGGGAGGTGAGGTACAGGAACTCGGTGCGGTACAGGCCGATGCCCGCGCCGCCGTTGTCCAGGACGGTGTCCACCTCGGCTGGGAACTCGATGTTGCCGAGGATCTCGATCTCGACGCCGTCGGCGGTGATGGCGGGCTGGTCGGCCAGGTCGGCCAGCGAGAGTCGGTAGGCCTCGACGCGCTCGCGTTCGAGGGTGTACCGCTCGACGGTCTCCTCGTCGGGGTCGAGGATGAGCGAGCCGCGGTCGGCGTCCACGATGACGCGCTGCCCGTCGCGGACGGTCGCGGTGGCGCCCCGGGCGCCGACGATCGCGGGCAGGGAGAGCGCCCGGGCGAAGATGGCGGTGTGCGAGGTCTTGCCGCCCAGGTCGGTGACGAAGGCGAGGATCTTGGTGCGGTCGAAGGTTGCGGTCTGGGTGGGCGTGAGGTCGCGTGCGATGACGACGGCGTCCTCGGCGTCGATGTTGATCGCGCCGGTGCGCTCGCCCATGAGCTGGGAGAGCAGGCGGCGGCGGATGTCCTCGATGTCGTTGACCTTCGTGGAGAACGCCGGGTCGTCCTTGGCCTGGAAGATGTCGATCCAGCGCTGCAGGGCCTTGGACACGGCCCACTCGGCTCCGACGCGGTCGTCGCGGATCGTGGCCCGGATGCCCTCGAGGAGTTTCTTGTCGTTGAGGGCGCCGACGTGGAAGAGGAAGACCTTGGCCGAGTCGGCGCCCATCTCGCGCTCGGCCAGGGCGTGCAGCTCGGCCAGCTCGTCGATCGCGCCGGCCCGGGCGGTCTCGAATCGCTGGAGCTCGGCGTCGAGGTCGGCCTCGGCGACGGCGCGGCGCGGGACGTGCCTGAACTCGTCGTCGAGCACGCGGGCGACGCCGATGACGACGCCGGAGGAGACCGGGATGCCCTTGATGGTGCGCATGGGGCGTGGTTATCGGGGGTTTGCGGGCCGCGGGCGCGACCCGGTCACGAGCCAGATGGTACGGGCGGCGCGGGGCGGGCCGGGCGGGGGCGCGGGGCGTGAATTGTGGCCCGGGTTGACAGCGGGGCGTGGGGCGGGTCTGATTGGGGGTCTCCAGGGCGCCCCGTGTCGGGGTGGGCCCGGGGCCGAGGAGGGGGAGCGGGGCGTGACGGACGCCCGCCGCCCTCGACGGCAGACGGCAAGCAGACATGTCTCCGAAGACGCTGACCGGCATCCTTGAATGGCCGGAGCGCTCCGAGGGTCGCGTGCGTCGGCTCAGCGACCATTCGACGGTGCTCCAGAGTGCTGACGACCCGTTCGTCCCCGTGGCGTTCGGTGACGAGCTTCCGCTGCGCAACGGGCTGGAGGTGACGGTCGAGGTGGGCGAGAAGATGCCCAGACGCCGGCGCCGACGGGGCAAGGGCGGCGGCGGAGGCGGTGGTGGCGGGAACAACGCGCCCCGCAAGCCCAGGCCCGTCGTCGAGCGGTTCGTCGAGATCGAGGGCATGAGCCCCGAGGACTTCGCGGAGAACTCCAAGAGCTTCGAGGACCTGACGAGCATCGACCCGCAGCCGATGCTCCAGCTCGAGTACGAGGGCTGCCCGGCGGCCTGCCGCCTCGTCGACCTCTTCTGCCCGATCGGGCGGGGCCAGCGTGGCCTGATCGTCAGCCCCCCCAAGGCGGGCAAGACGACGCTGCTCAAGGACATCACACGGTCCCTGCTGATCAACCACGAGGACCTGCACGTGATCCTGCTGCTCGTGGACGAGCGGCCCGAGGAGGTCACGGACTTCAAGCGGGCCTTCGTCCGGCGCCCGGGCGACAACGGGGACTGGGACAAGCCCTGGGCGCCCGAGCGCGTGCAGGTCATCGCGTCGAGCAACGACCACGACGTCGAGCGGCACATCCAGATCTCGACGCTGACGCTGGAGCGCTGCAAGCGGATGGTCGAGGCGGGCAAGCACGTTGTCGTGATGCTCGACTCGCTGACGCGGCTGGGGCGGGCGTTCAACCGGTCCAACAAGCACGCCAGCTCGGGGCGGACGATGTCGGGCGGGATCGACTCGCGGGCGCTGGAGATCCCCAAACAGATCTTCGGGGCGGCCCGCAACACGGAAGAGGCCGGGAGCCTGACGATCCTGGCGACGTGCCTGGTGGACACCGGGTCGCAGGGCGATCAGGTGATCTTCGAGGAGTTCAAGGGGACGGGGAACATGGAGCTGATCTTGGACCGGAAGGTCTCGGAGAAGCGTCTGTTCCCGGCGATGAACCTGGCCGCCAGCGGGACCCGCAAGGAGGACCTGCTGCTGGACAGCCAGACGTACAAGACGGTGACGGCGCTCCGCCGGCGGCTGATGAACATGCCGCCCCCCCAGCAGATCGAGCAGCTGCTCGCGGCGTTGGACCGGATGGAGACCAACGCGAAGCTGGTGGGCAGCGCGGGGGGTTGAAGACCTACGGGCAGCCGGCGGCGAACAGCGTCAGGAACGCGACGACGTCGTCGAAGTTCCACGTGCCGACCGGGTCGGCGATGTCGGAGCCGCATCCGCTAACCGCGAAGCTCTGCAGGAACCCGAGGACATCTGAGAAGTTGAGCGTCCCGACGGGCGGGGCGAAGTCGGCCGCGCTGCAGGCGCCCGCTGGGACTTCGAAGCAGCATCGGCACACGCCCGACGCGTAGAGCTCCAGGTACGCCGAGTCGAACGCTGTTCCGTCGCCGCAGGTCCAGGAGTCAAAGAAGAACGTGGAGATGTACGTGGTGATCGTGGGCGGGCAGCTCGGCCCGGTCGCGTACAGGTCGGAGGCGTTGACGAGCCCGGGCGGGTCGGTCGGCTGGGGGCAGGGCTGCGCCGTGCAGCCGGTCGGGGCGACGGCGAGGAAGCCGTTGGCGCCCTTGGTCCGCCCCGGGCCCTCGCCCGGGACGGGCAGCGCGGACTGATCGAATCTCATGGCGTAGGAGAAGTCGTGGAGGCCGTCGCCGTCGCGGTCGCCGAAGGTCGGGTGGCCGTAGATCGCGCCCCCGGAGATACCGGTTCCTGCGTCGTCTACGCCGTCGTCGTCGCCCAGCTCGAAGATGAGGCTGGGCGCGAGGGAGGCGAAGTCGAGCGTGAGTGTGTAGACGGCCATGAATCCGGGGGGGAGGCCCGGCAGCGCGCCGGGGATGTCGGTCAGTTTGAGATCGAGGAGGCACGAGCGAGCGGAGATCCCCGGCCCGTCGGCGCCGAAGCCGTTGTCGTTGTCCGCAAACGTGATGACGAGGTCGTAGCCGTCGATGCCGTCGCCGATGGAGTCGCCGTCGGTGTCTGTGTCCGGCGCCGCGATGGCGTAGGCGATCACGACGCAGTCGATGATTGACGGGGCGTCGATGTCACCCCACCAGTTGCGCCAGGAGCCCTCGCAGGGGATCTGCGCCGCCGCGCACTCGACGGGCGATCCGCCGAACTCGATGTCGGCCAGTCCGTCGCCGTCGGCGTCCGGGTTGTCGATGAGGCCAACGGTCCCCCCCGTCCCGCAAGGGTCGGAGTTGACGTTGATCCAGAGCGGGGAGCCGCCGTTGCGCGGGCGGGCGCCGAAGGGCGTGGCCGTGCGCTCGCCCGTGGCGAGGTTGATGTTGATGTTGGCCACGGGCCAGGCCTTGAGCGTGCGTGGCTCGGCGAGGTTCGGTCGGGCCGGCGCGTGGGTGGCGGCGCCCGCGGCGAGCGAGATCGCGGCGATGTGGCGGGTCATCGAGTTTTCTCCATCACGGGCAGCCCTGGTTGAAGAGCGTCAGGAAGGCGACGACGTCGTCGAAGTTCCACGTGCCGACCGGGTCGGCGAGATCGGAGCACAGACCTGGCACTGCGAAGTCCGCGAGGAACGCCACGACGTCGTCGAAGTTCAGCTCTCCGGTCGGGGGCGCGAGGTCGGCGCTGTTGCACGCGCCGGCGGGGGAGCAGCAGAACTTGCAGCCGCCGGCTTGCCCGTACAGCTCGAGGAACGCCGAGTCGAACGGCACGCCGTCGTCGCAGCTGTAGCCGAAGATGAACGAGCCGATGTACGGCGTCGTTGTGGGCGGGCAGCTGGGGCCCGAGGCGTAGGTGTCGTGCGTGTCGTCGAGGCCGGGGGGGTCGGTGGGCGTTGGGCAGGGTGAGGCGGTGCAGCCCGTGGGCGAGACGAGGAGGTAGCCGTTGGCGCCCTTGGTGCGTCCGGGGCCCTCGCCCGGGACGGGCAGGGAGGACTGGTCGAAGCGCATGGCGTAGGAGAAGTCGTGGAGGCCGTCGCCGTCGCGGTCGCCGAACGTGGGGAAGCCGTAGAGCGAGCCGCCGGAGAGCCCAGTGCCGGCGTCGTCCACGCCGTCGGAGTCGCCCAGCTCGAAGATGAGGCTGGGCGCGAGGGAGGCGAAGTCCAGGGTGAGTGTGTAGACGGCGATGGACCCCGGCGGGAGGCCAGGCGGGACGCCCGGGATGTCGGTGAGCGTGAGGTCGAGGATGCAGGAGCGTGCGGAGACGCCGGGCCCGTCGGCGCCGAGGCCGTTGTCGTTGTCGGAGAAGGTGATGGTCAGGTCGTAGCCGGCGATGCCGTCGCCGATGGAGTCGCCATTGGTGTCGGTGTCCGGGGCGAGGGTGGCGTAGGCGATGACGACGCAGTCGATGATGGAGTCGGGCGGGATGTCGCCCCACCAGTTGTGCCAGGATCCCTCGCAGGGGACGGCGGGGTCGTCGGCACATGAGACGGGGTCGCCGGAGAACAAAACGTCGGCGAAGCCGTCGCCGTCGGCGTCGGGGTTGTCGATGAGGCCGATCCGACCGTCCGAGCCGCAGGGGTCGGCGTAGTTGTTGATCCAGAGGGGGATGGAGTTGTCGCGGGGTCGGGCGCCGAAAGGCGTGACCGTGCGCTCGCCGGTGGCGAGGTTGACGTTGATGTTGGCGACGGGCCAGGGTTTGAGTGTGTGGTGTTCGGTGGGGTCGGGCTGGGCGAGCGCGTGGGTGGCGGCGCCCGCGGCGAGGGCGAGTGCCAGGCCTGCGTGTCTCATGGGCAACCTCCCGGGGTCAGGGCAGGACGCAGTTCACTTTGAAGCACGTCAGGAAGACGATGACGTCGCTGAAGTCGCACGTGCCGAAGGGGGCGGCGTAGTCGGCGACCGGATCGCAGGTCTGGAACGCGGCGAGGAACGCGACGACGTCTGAGAAGTCGAGGGAAAGGAAGGGCGGGGCGATGTCGCACTCGCACTCGTTGGGGATGCCGCCGCCGCCGTAGAGCTCGAGGTAGGCCGAGCTGTGCGGCGCGCCGGTCGCGCAGTCGTAGCCGCCGAAGTTGTACGTGTCGATGTACTCGGTGAGGTCGGGCGGGCAGCTGGGGCCCGAGACGTAGATGGCCGTGCCGTCGGTGACGCCCGGGGGATCGGTGGGCGCAGGGCACGGGGAGGCGTCGCACCCGTTCGGGGCGACGGTGAGGAAGCCGTTGAGGCCCTTGGTCATGCCGGGTCCGATGCCCGGGGCGGGCAGCGAGGACTGGTCGAAGCGCATGGCGAAGGAGAAGTCGTGGAGCCCGTCGCCGTCACGGTCGGCGAACGTCGGGTGGCCGTAGATCGCGCCGCCGGAGAGGCCGGTGCCGGCGCTGTCGAAGCCGTCGGAGTCGCCGAGCTCGAAGATGAGGCTGGGGGCGGTGTCGGCAAAGTCGAGGACGACGGTGTACACGGGGACGAAGGCGCCCTGCGGACCGACCCTGCCCGGGATGTCGGAGATGGTGAGTTCGAGGATGCACGAGCGGCCCGAGGCGCCGGGCCCGTCGGCGGCGCCGCCGTTGTCGTTGTCGTGGAACGAGAGGATGAGGTCGTAGCCCTCGATGCCGTCGCCGATGGAGTCGAGGTCGTCGTCGTTGTCGGGGGCGCAGTTGGCGTAGGCGAAGACGATGCAGTCGATGACGGAGTCGGCGGGGATGTCGCCGGTCCAGACGTTCCACGAGCCCTCGCAGGGGGTCTGCGGCGGGACGAGCGGGGCGTCGCAGGGCTGGGGCTCGCCGAACACGATGTCGCCGAACCCGTCGCCGTCGGCGTCGGGGTTGTCGATGATGCCGACGGTCCCACCCGTGCCGCAGGGGTCGGTGTCGGTGTTGATCCAGAGGGCGCTGGAGATGTCGCGGGGTCGGAGGCCGGTTGGGATGACGGTCTTGGCGCCGGTGCGGATGTCGTAGTGGATGGTCGCGACGTGGAGGGGCTTGAGCGAGCCGAGCCCGGGCGATGCGTCGGTCTGCTGGGCGTGGGCGTGGGCGGAGGCGACGAGGCCGGCGATCATCGGGAGCGTTGCGAGCCGCTGCATGTCGGTTCCCCCTGCGGTTCGGTCTTGCTCGGCATCGTGCCCGAGCCACGGCGACAAGTCTAGCAATTTTCCAGAAATTGCACAAGGGAGGCGGGTGGTCTCACGGGGCGGCGGCCGTCGGGGCGGCGTGTTGACGGTCCTGGGTGGGGGACTACGATCCGGGCTCTCCCCCAGGGGGGAGGCCCTGATCGGGCGGCGGGGCGACCCGTGGCCCGGGGCAGGCCGCTGTAGCTCAGTGGTAGAGCGCACCCTTGGTAAGGGTGAGGTCGCGGGTTCAAATCCCACCAGCGGCTTTGGATAGGTCCGGGTGTCGGCGGCGGAGTCGCCGGGTCCGGGATTGGAAGCGCGGTCCCGAGGGTCGGCCCGGGGGCGCGGCGGCGCTACACTCTTGGCCCGCCGTCCTGGCTGGACGCGCGGGGCCCGGGCGCCGCCGGGGTTGGTATTGGGCCCTCGCGGCGAGGGATGGCAGAACACACGGTCTGAACACGGGCCCGACGGCCCTCGAGTTGAGGATTCACGAGATGGCGAAGGGAACGTTCGAGCGCACCAAGCCGCACGTCAACGTCGGCACGATCGGGCACATCGACCACGGCAAATCCACCCTGACCGCGGCGATGGTCGCGCGGGCCGACGCCAAGGGCCTGGTCCAGGGCGCCAAGTCGTACGCGGAGATCACCAAGGGCGGCACCGTGCGTGACGCCAACAAGACGGTGACCATCCACTCGTCGCACGTCGAGTACGAGACGGAGACCCGTCACTACGCGCACGTGGACTGCCCGGGCCACGCCGACTTCGTCAAGAACATGATCACGGGCGCCGCCCAGATGGACGGCGCCATCCTCGTGGTCGCCGCCGACTCGGGCCCCATGCCCCAGACCCGCGAGCACGTGCTGCTGGCCCGCCAGGTGGGCGTGCCCCACATCGTGGTGTTCCTCAACAAGGTCGACCTGGTCGACGACGAGGAGCTGCTCGAGCTGGTGGAGATGGAGGTCCGGGAGCTGCTGGACAAGTACGACTTCCCGGGCGACGACACGCCGGTGATCCGGGGTCAGTCCAAGGCGGCCCTCGAGAACCCGAAGGACGACGAGATCTGCAAGCCGATCGACGAGCTGTTCAACGCGATCGACTCGTACATCCCCGAGCCCCCGCGTGAGACCGACAAGCCGTTCCTGATCTCGGTCGAGGACGTGTTCTCGATCAAGGGTCGCGGCACGGTGGCGACGGGCCGCGTCGAGCGTGGCGAGGTGAAGGTGGGCGACGAGGCCGAGATCGTCGGCCTGGCCGAGGCCAACCGCAAGACCACGATCACGGGCGTCGAGATGTTCAACAAGACGCTCGAGTCTGCGATCGCGGGCGACAACGCGGGCGTGCTCCTGCGTGGTGTGGAGAAGGACGAGATCCAGCGCGGGCAGGTGATCTGCAAGCCCGGGTCGATCAAGCCCCACACCAAGTTCAAGGGCCAGGTCTACGTGCTCTCCAAGGAGGAGGGCGGGCGCCACACGCCGTTCTTCGCCGGCTACAAGCCCCAGTTCTACTTCCGCACGACGGACGTGACCGGCCAGGTCAAGGAGCTGACGGGCGAGGGCGGGGCGAAGGCCGAGATGTGCATGCCCGGCGACAACATCACCATGGAGATCGACCTGGGCGACAAGCCGGTCGCCATGGAGCCCGGCCTCCGGTTCGCCGTCCGCGAGGGCGGCCGGACGATCGGCTCGGGCACGATCACCGAGATCCTCGAGTAAGAAGGGCGATCCCGGGGCTCCGCGAGGTTTGATCGCGGGGCGACAGCGCTAGAATCGATCGGCCCGGGGGCGAGAGTTCCCGGGCCGCTTTTCCGAAGGGGCCGGGGCGCTCGGGAGGCGAACCCGGCGGGACTCAGCAAGGAGTAGACGCGATGGCCAAGAAGAAGGCCCAGGCGCGCGAGTACGTGTGGCTGCAGTGCACGGAGTCGGGCGACCTGAACTACCGCACGTCGGTGAACGTCAAGGGCGGTCTGCCGGAGAAGCTCAAGGACGGGGTGAAGAAGTACAACCCGCTCCTGCGCCGGCACACCATCCACAAGATCAAGCGGAAGTGATGGTGAGTGGTCAGATGGTCGGTGGTGGGGTGGTTCATTCCATCTGACCATCTCACGGCCTGACCACGGACCTCCTACGGCAGTAGCTCAGTTGGTAGAGCAGTGGATTCCAAATCCACCGGTCGGGGGTTCGAGTCCTCCCTGCCGTGTTTCGTGAGACGGGCGACGCAAGAGGCGGGCCCGCAAACCGAGGAAAGCAGACGCGGATGGCGCTTGGGATCTACAAGGCGGGGCAGGGGTACTGGGTCCGGGTGCTGACGGCGGTCGGGATCGGGATCCTGGCGATGGCCGGCGCCGCCTGGGGCTGGGGGCAGGCCGCGGCCGTCCGCCTGCCGGTCGCGTCGTACACGTACACGATCACGGGTATCGAGGGCGACGCGGCGGTCGGGTCGATCATCGACATCCGGGCCGTCGACATCGACAGCGCCGAGATGACAACCATCGGCACGGGCGTGATCGAGGAGTACCAGGCGCTCGGGACCGGCGGGGCGCAGGTCACGGTCGGCGGGTTCTCGTCCGACGAGACCCGCGACCGGGCGCTGGACGCCCGGGAGCTGCGGGCCCAGGGCTTCGACGCGAGCGTCCGCGAGGGCGCGGTGACGTCCAACACGATCTTCAACCAGATCTTCCTGCAGGCGGGCGTGGCCGGGGGCGTGCTGCTGATCTCGGCGGTTGCGATCTTCTGGGTCGCGGGCGTCGGGCGGAAGCCGGTGGATTTCCTGGTGGCGACCGACGGCGAGATGAAGAAGGTGAACTGGTCCACCGCCCGCGAGATCCGGGGCTCGACGATCGTGGTGATCGTCGCGGCGTTCCTGATCGCGGGGATCCTGTTCGGGGTGGACATGGTGTTCCGCTGGTTCTTCGGGGCGATCGACGTCCTGCAGACCTGACACGAGACGAGGCAGGGGTATGGCCATGACCGAGGACCGCAAGGACGACGTGGCGACCGGCGCCGACGGGCAGACTCCCGCCGAGGAGAGCGCCCCGGACGCGGTCGCGACGGACACGCCCGAGACGCCCGCCGAGCCCGCGCCCGAGAGCTCGCCCGCGGACAAGTCGCCCGCGATGGACGGGCGCCCGGACGAGAAGGGCGACGTGCTGGACGGCGACGAGCCCATCCGCCAGGGCGGGATGGACTGGTTCGTGCTGCGTGTCGCGTCCAACAAGGAGAAGTCGGTCCAGCAGACGCTGCTTCGGAAGGTGCAGATCGAGAACATGACGCACCTTGTGGGCCGGATCCTGGTGCCGACGGAAAAGACGAAGACGATCAAGGCCGGGAAGATGAAGGTCACGGAGACCAAGCTCTACCCGGGGTACGTGTTCGTCGAGATGCAGCTCGAGGAGGACGGTCGGATCCCGCAGGACGTGTTCTTCCTGATCAAGGAGACCACGGGCGTCGGTGATTTCGTGGGGACGGCCGGGCGCCCGACGCCCATGGCCGAGCACGAGATCCAGAAGATGCTGATGGACTCGCGCAAGCCGGACGAGGAGCCGGTGGTCAAGATGACGTTCGAGAAGGGCGAGCCGGTGGTGATCCGAGAAGGCCCGTTCGCGAACTACGAGGGGACGGTGGACGAGCTGTTCCCGGAGAAGGGCCAGGTGCGGGTGCTGGTGACGATCTTCGGTCGCCAGGCGCCGGTGGACCTGGAGGAGTGGCAGATCGCCAAGGCCGACGAGGCCTAACGCCGGGTCGGCGGGGGTCGTCCCGGTCAAACCCGGGTTGTTGGACCCCGAGGCGCGCCCCCGCGCGCCGGCTCGGAGGCGGGCTCGTGCCTGGCGACAACGACAAGACGCGTGGAAAGTCCGGCAGGCCTCGGCGACGCGGGCGGAAGCTGCTCGTCGCGCTGGGGCTGGTCGTCGTGCTGGTGGTGGTCCTCGTGGCGCTGGCGCCGACGATCGCGTCGGGCTTCGCGTCCGGGATCATCGCGGGGCGCGTGAGCGAGAACATCGCCGGGACGGCTCAGGTCCGGGGCGTGTCGCTCTCGTGGTTCGGCGGCCAGAGCGTCGAGTCGGTGACTCTGTTTGACCCTGACGGGACGCAGGCGGCCGACGTCTCGGTCCGCGCGGGGACCGGGCTGCTGTCGCTGGCGACGGGCAGCCTGGACCTGGGCGAGGTCGTGGTCTCCGGCTGGGCGTCGGCCGAGGCGGGCCCGGACGGGCGGACGCGGATCGAGCGGGCGACCGAGCCGGTCGCGTCGGGTTCGACGGACGACTCGGGCGCGGACGGCGGCGGCGAGGGCGGCTCGGTCCCGTCCTCGCTGAAGGCGACGGTCCGCCTCGACGCGTTCGAGGTGCGGACCGACGCGGGTCCGGTGGTTCTCGACGGCGAGGCGGGCATCGCCGCCGGCGCGCCGGTGACGATCGCGCTGACGGGCGCCGAGGGCGGGCGCCAGGTGCTGGCGCTCAGCGCGACGCTGAGCAACCTGATCGGCGCCGACGGCGCGATCACGATCGACGCGGCGGGCGTGGACGCCCAGGGCTCGGTCACGCAGGCGCCCAGCGCCCTGCTCGACGCGTTCATCCCCTCGGGCGTGCTCCTGACCGAGCTGCTGGGCGAGCGGGTGGACGCGGGTCTCAACGCCAAGGGCACGATGGACGCGCTGGACGCGTCGGTCTCGGTGGAGTCGGCGGGCCTGAGCGCCGTCGCGGCGGTGCGCAAGACGGGCGACCTCGTCGAGCAGGTGGGGGCCGTGAGCCTCCGGGCCGACGGGGCGCGTGTGGCGCGGGCGCTGCCGGCCTTGCGTGATGCACTCGCGAGCAACGCGAGCCTGGAGATCGAGGCGTGGCCCGAGGTGACGCTGGAGCTCGAGGGGCTGCGGGCGCCCCTGGACTCGATCGCGGCGGGCGACTACCGGGGAACGGGCGCACGCGCGACCGTGGCGGCGACGCCGACGCGGGCGCTCGTGCCGACAGGGGTCGAAGACGGCGCCCGGGGGACGCTCTTGGTCTCGGGACTCGAGCTGACGCTGGCGGCGCCCGACCTGGGCGGGCCGGTGTCGGTCGAGGGCGGGGCCAACGCGACGCTGGACGGGCGGGACGCGGGCGAGCTGGTGATCCGGATCCAGGCGCCGACGCTGCTGGATGCGTCGGGCGGGCTGCTGGAGGCGGGGTCGGCGGAGGTCTCTGGCGGTGTGACGCTGGCGGGGGTCGCGGCGCAGACGCTGCAGCCATTCGTCGAGGGGACGGGGCTGGTCGTCGCGCGTGACCTGGGCCCGGAGGTGACGCTGCGCGCGACCGCCGAGCGTGCGGGCGCCGAGGCCAACCGCGTGGGGGTCACGCTCGAGTCGGCGAAGGTCGGAGCGATGCTGGGCGCCGACGTGGTCGGCAACCGGGTCACGCTCGCTGAGGCGCCCGGTGTGGTCACGCTCCGCGACCCGGGCGCGACGATCGCCGGGTTCCTGGGCGAGTCGGGCGTGGCGCTGGTCGCGGCCGAGGGTCCGTACACGATCACGCTCGAGACGCTGGACGCGGACCTGACGCCGCTGATGCAGGGCGGGTCGTTCGATGTGCGTCGCGTGAGCGCGACCGCGTCGGCGGATGTGCCGGGGCTCGTGCTCGACGTCCCCGCGGGCGAGCAGGCCAAGAGGATCGGCGTCCGCGGGCTCGCGCTGGCGATCGACGCGCGCGATCTGGCCAAGGGCTTGGGCGTGACGGGGACATCGGCGGCGACGATCGACGGCGCGCCGGGCGGGGACCTCTCGCTGACGGCGCGGCTGACCGACCTGTTCGACGACGCGGGCGCCCTGGCCGCGGCGGACGCGGCTCTTGCCTCGACGCTGGAGCTCACGGGTATCCCCGCCTCGGCGGCGCAGGCGTTCCTGCCGGCCGACACGCTGGTCGTGGGCGAGGACGTGGGCGAGACGCTCGACGCGCGGGTGACGGCCAGCCGTGCCCGCGTCGCCGACGCCCCGATCGAGGTTGACCTGAGCGCGGGCGGCGAGCGGGCGAGGCTCTCGGGCGCCCTGGCGTACTCGTCCTCGGGCATCCGCACGCGTGGCGACGGGCTGACGATCACACAGCACACGCCGGGGCGGCTCGTCAACCGGCTGGGCGTGCTGCCCGAGGGCGGGCGGATCGACCGCGTCGGGTCCGCTCTGGAGGCGCGGGTGTCGTCGCTGAACGTGCCGACCAAGTCGGACGGCGGGCTGGACATCGCCGGCGCGAGCCTCCGGGCCAGCGCCGGGATCCGGGGCGCGCGGGGCGTGCTCGGCGCCGGGGGCGAGACGTTCGACGCCGGCCCCGTCGCGGTCACGCTCGCGCGCGAGACGGGCGGGCCCGCGGCGTACACGCTGAAGGTGGACTCGCTCGCGCTTCAGTCGCCCGACGGCGCGGGCGTCGTCGGCTCGCTTGACGCCTCGGGCGCGGTCGGGTGGGGCGTGCTGACGGCCGGCGAGGGGGGCGTGGCGAACTTAAAGGGGACGGCAAACCTCGCCGAGGGCGGCGCGGACGCGCCGGCGGGCGGCGGGGCCAGGCTGGGCACGGTTGCGCTGGACGCGAGCGTCCCCGTGGGCCAGGCGGGCGCGGTCTCGGCCAACGCGAAGGGCGACGTCGAGAGCCTCGCCACGATCGAGCGGGCGATCGGGCGGGAGGGCATGCTGACCGGCGCCCTCGGCGACCGGGCGACGTTCGATGCGACGTGGACGGGCCAGCTGGCGGGCGCCGAGGCGGAAGGCGGCGCGTCGGCGTGGGACCTGACCGCCTCGATCGAGTCGCCGCGGCTCAGGACGACCGGGCCCGTGCGCGCGACATCGCGGGACGGCGCGCTCCGCCTGCTCGAGCCGGCGCGGGCGAGCTGGACCGTGGACCCGGCGTGGGCGACGAGCGTGGCGCTGGGCGAGGACCCGCCCGTGCGTCTGGACGCGCCGATCGCGATGAACGTCCGCGTCGATCGCCTCGTCATGCCCACGGGCGGCGAGGGGAACCTGGACGTCGAGGCGGCGTTCACGTCAAACGCCGTCGTGCTGGCGATGGAGGACGGGACGCGGCTCGAGTACACGGGCCTGGACGCGTCGGCCAAGACCGGGGAGAACCCCGAGTACGTGGACGTGCGGGCGACGATGCTTGAGAAGGGCGCCGCCGCCGACGCGCCCAAGGCGGTGGAGGTCGTCGCGACCCTCGGCGGGCTCGGTGGCCCGAGCGAGAGCGTCGCGGTCTCCGGGTACGCCAACCTCCGCAACGCTCCGACGGCGTTCATCGACGCCGTCTCGGGCATGGACGGGCTGCTGCTCTCGTTCCTGGGCGAGCGGTCGAGCGCGCACATCAAGTCGGTCGGCCTGTCCAAGACCGCGGGCGAGCTGACCGCGAGCGTCTCCACGACGCACGCGAGCGCCACCTACGCCGGCCGCGTCCGCGAGGGCTCGCTCGTCTCGACCAAGCCCACCGAGCTGACGGTCAACGCGATCACGCGGGAGTTCGGCTTCGAGCTCGTGAAGGTCATCCCGGTGTTCGGCTCGATCGAGAAGCAGGCGGGCACGGACCGCCCGGCCAAGATCATCATCGACACGCTGAGTGTGCCGGTGGACGGGCGGGACTTCGTCTCGAACCTGGCGGCGGCGATGCGGATCGATCCGGGCGACGCGTCGCTGACGCTCGCGGGCGGGGTCGGCAAGTTTCTGAAGGCGGACGAGGGGATCAAGATCGGTCGGCGGATGCCGGCGTTCCCGGTCAACGTCGCGGGCGGGGCGGTGAACTACGACGGGGTGCAGATCCCGATGGGCGAGTTCGCGTTGACGGCCGGTGGCAAGGTGGACCTGGTGAACAAGACGCAGAACGTGCGGGTCGGGGTGCCCGCGGGCGCGCTGGCGGCCGAGGCCGCCGGGGGCCAGGGGGGGATCGGCAGGGTCTTCGACCAGGCCCTGGGCGTGAGCCTCGTCAACGAGGGGGCGATGGGCAAGGGGAGCTGGCAGCTCAAGCTGGGCGGCGGCGGGCAGCGCAAGCCGGGCGACGCGCTCAAGGACCTCTTCAACATCGGCGGATGATGCACGGATCCCGGCGCGGCACATGAACGAAGTCGAGCGGTTCAACCTCAGTCCCGGGCGGGTGATCGGCGGCAAGTACGTCGTCGAGGACTTCCTGGGCGCCGGGCTCGAGGGCGAGGTCTACCGCGTCCGCGAGCGCCGGACGGGCTCGCTGCGGGCCGCTAAGGTCTTCTACCCCAGCCGCAACCAGCGGGACCGCGCGGTCCGGTTCTACGCCCAGAAGCTCGAGAAGCTCCGGGGCTGCCGCCTGGTGATCCAGTACCACCACTCGGAGACGATGCGGCTCAAGCGTGGGGACGCGACGGCACTGATCTCCGAGTACGTCGAGGGTGAGCTGCTCGACAGGTTCGCCGAGCGGCGGCGGGGCAAGCGGCTGCCGATCTTCGAGGCGCTCGTGCTCCTGCGGGAGACGGCCGCGGGGCTGGCCGAGATCCACGAGCGGCGCGAGTACCACGGCGACCTGCACGCGGGGAACATCATCGTCAGCCGTCACGGCGTGCGGTTCGACGTCAAGCTCGTGGACCTGCACGACCACGGGCGCTCCAGCGCCTGGAACATCCGCTCGGACGTCGTGGACCTGGTCCGCGTGTTCTACGACGTGCTGGGTGGCAAGAAGCACTACTCGGCGATGCCGCCCGAGATCAAGGCGATCTGCTGCGGGCTGCGACGGGACCTGATCATGAAGAAGTTCCCGACGGCGGTGAAGCTGCGGAATCACCTCGACTCGTTCGAGTGGTCGAGCAAGGTGTGAGCGACGCAGCCAGCGTCGGCGCCGATCAGCCCTCGAGCACGAACTTCCGCTCGTCCCAGAGCTTGTCGAGGCGCTCGCGGAAGCTGGGCTTGTCGGGCAGGCTGAGCCCGCAGGCGCCCAGCAGCTCGACCAGGCCCAGGTAGTCGCGGACCGCGACGTGCTCGCGCCCGACGCGGGGGCGGGAGGCGTTGGTCTTGGCCTGGACGGCGGTCAGGTCCGCCATGTTGTGGTAGTTCCCGAGGGGGAGGCAGACGCACGTGGCGCTGTAGCCGTAGGCGCAGAAGACGGACGCCTCGCACGCGCCGCCCGGCATGAGCTTGCGTTGCCAGCGGTAGGGCGAGTCGGTGTCCTTCTCGATCGAGAGGGGGTGCTCGTCCTTGCCGGCGAGCGTCTCGGCGACCTTGGCGACCGCCGCGGTGAGCTCGGGCGTGAACACGCTCACCCGGTCGCCCACTCGGACGATGGGTCCGGCGCCGATGGGCGAGTCGGTCGGGAATGAGCGGGAGTTCTCGAGGCAGATGAGCCTGGCCGGCTCGGGGATCGAGCCGTTGCGGCAGGCGGCGATCGCGCCGACGAACCCGATCTCCTCGGCCAGCGTGAACAGCACGCGGACGTCGCCGACGGCCTTGCCCTCGCGCCTCGCCAGGCGCAGCTCCTCGATCGCGCTGACGGCGGCCGCGACCGCGGCCAGGTCGTCGCAGGCGCTGGTGAACAGGACGCCGCCCTCGACGGCGTCGCCCTCGTCGGGCGCGTCCAGGATCTCGGGCGGGGGTAGCTCCCACACGCCCACGTCGCCCGGCTCGGCCGGGGCGCCCGCGTTGTCGAGTGCGGCTCGGAAGAGCTTGAAGGGCTTCTCCTCGTCCCCGATCCGCTCGGCGACGACGGCGCGGCTGGCCGCCCGCCCCGAGTGGATCAAGATCGGCGCGTCGGGGAAGTAGTCGTCCATGACGCCGCCCCGGAACTCAAGCGTGAGCGAGGCGCCCTCGCGCTGCCGGACGACGAAGGCGGGGTGGTCGAGGTGGGCCGTGAAGTAGATCGGCCCGGCGCCCGCGTCCGCGTCGGGGTCCTTGAACGCGAGCGTGAGGTTGGCGTGCTCGTCACGCGTGAGCGTCAGGTCGTCGCGCTCGCGCGCCCACGACTCGATCCACGCGACGACGCGGCCCTCGTGCCCGGCGGCGGTCGGGATCGAGGTCAGCTCGCGGAGCCAGCGGGTGTACGTCCGGGCGCGGTCTGTGGGCAGGGGCATGACGGTCCGCCGAGGAAGGTCTTACTTGCGGCCCGTGCGCATCCGCCCGCCGAGGCGCTTGGGCGGGAGCTTGCTGGGGACGACGCCGCCCGGGAACTTCTTGGCCCGCTCCTCGTCGGAGAGGCTCTGGGCGACCTCGGTCGGATCGTCGATGAGGTGGCGGGGCTTGTGCTCCTTGGGCTCGACGCCCTCGACGACGTACTGGTTGGGCTTGGGCTCGTCCTTCCAGTCGCCAGGCCGCTCGCGGTGCTCGAAGTCGGGGTAGTCGAGCTTGGGGATCTCGGCGTTGATGAGCAGCTCGATCTGGGTCAGCAGCTTGCCCTGCTCGGGGGTGACGAGGCTCCAGGCGACGCCCTTGCGCCCGGCGCGCGCGGTCCGGCCGATGCGGTGGACGTACAGGTCCGGGTCGTCGGGCAGGTCGTAGTTGACCACGTGCGAGATGTTCTCGACGTCCAGGCCTCGGGACGCCAGGTCGGAGGCGACGAGGACGGCCAGGTCGCCCGAGCGGAACTTCTCCATCACGCGGTTGCGGGCGCCCTGCGTCAGGTCGCCGTGGATCGCGTGGGCGGTGATGTCGTGGCGGGCCAGCGAGCGGACGACGTCGTCCACGGTCCGCTTCATGCGGCAGAAGACGAGCGTGAGCGCCGGCTCCTCGTGGGTCAGCAGGTGGGCCAGCAGGCGCCGCTTGTCCCAGGGTTCGACGGTCAGGTAGTGCTGCTCGACCAGGTCCACCGTCAGCGAGCCGGAGGAGATGACGAGTTTCTCGGGGTCCCGCATGTGCTTGCGGGCGAGGCGCTCGATCTCCTCGGTGAAGGTCGCCGAGACGAAGATCGTCTGGCGGTCACTCGGGCATTGGGAGAGGATCCTGCGGATGTCGTCGCGGAAGCCGATGTCGAACATCCGGTCGACCTCGTCGAGGACGGCGAACTTGACGGTGTCGAACCGCATGTGCCCGCGGTTGACCATGTCCATGACGCGGCCCGGGGTGCCGACGATGATCTCGGGGCCGCGGGACAGCTTGTCGGCCTGGGTGTTGATCGACTGCCCGCCGTAGACGGCGACCGCGGTCAGGCCCGTGTGCGCGCCCAGCTCGTCGAAGTCCTGGCGGATCTGGATCGCCAGCTCGCGCGTGGGCGCGAGGACGAGCACCTGGAACGCCCTGCCCGGCTCGACCATGTTGAGCAGCGGGATCGCGAAGGCGGCGGTCTTGCCCGTGCCCGTCTTGGCCTGGCCCAGCACGTCCACGCCGGTCAGCGCGACCGGGATGAGCGAGGCCTGGATCTTGGTCGGGTGCTTGAAGCCCAGCGCCTCGATGCCCGAGACCAGGTCCTCGCGCAGGCCCAGGTCGGCGAAGGTCTTGTCGAGCTCGAAGCTCTCGGGGTTGTGGACCGCGGCCTCGCGCTTGCGGTGCCGCTCGGGCTCGATGTCCGCCTCGTCGCGGCCGCGCCGACGCTTGCGGCGCTTCTTCTTGCCGCCACCGCCACCCCGGTCGTCACGGTCGCGGCGCGGGCGGTCGTCCCGCGGGCCGCGGTCCTCGCGCGGCTGGTCGTTGGATTCGACCGAGCTTTCGCGAGAGCCCTCGCCCGAGCCCTCGCGTGGGGCATCGCCCGAGGGCTTGCGCCGGCGCCTCCGGCGTCGCTTCTTCTTGGGGGCGTCGGGGTTGGCGGCGTTCTCGTCGCGCGGGGCGCGGTCGGCGTCCTCTGTCATGCGTGCTCCCCGGGCGACGCGTTGGCGATCGCCCGATGTGATCCGGCCATGGGAGTTCGCATGACCGGGGGCCGTCGGGGTCGGCGGGAAGTCCTTCACGAGGCCCGCAGGCGCGGGCGAGCCGACCCGATCCCCGCCCCGGCGCGCCTCGGCGCCACAGGGCCTGGGATCGCTGGAATAGTAGCGGCGGGAGTGCGGGCACGCCCCGGGCCTAGCCCTCGTCGGTCGGCGGGCGACCGGCCGGTCCATCCACGGGCTCGCGCGTCAGCTCGAGCAGGGCCAGGTGCTTCATCAGCGTGGCCGCCGCCGTCGAGCCGGCGGCCAGCCAGCCCGGGACCCCGTCGCGCCACGCCTGCTTGAGGACCATCTGCTTCAGGAACGCGCCGGGGGGCGAGGTGAGCAGGCGGAGGCGAGAGCCCCGGGCGCCCGAGGCGTGCAGGCTGGCGGCCATGAGGCGCGCATAGCCCGCCTCCTTGGCCAGCTGCTCGCCGAACGTCGCGAACGAGTCGTGGCGGAGCGTGCCGGGCAGGTCGATGACGCGCTGCCCCGGATCGATGTCCACGACGAGCTGGTCGTGCGGGTCGAGCCCGGTCCAGCGGGCCCGGGCGCGGCGGACCAGCCGCAGGCGGCGCTCGGGCTGCCAGGCGAAGTCCAGGAACCTGCCCCGCTCGCCCCCCCGCTCGCCGGGCGCGTACCAGACCTTCCGGTTGACCCGGGCGCCGACGACGCTCGGGTCGCCGGCATCGACGCACGAGGCGACCGAGGCCTTGAGGTCGGGCATGACCGGCTCGTCCGAGTCCAGGCACAGGACCCACTCGGTGGCGCACGCCTCGAGCGCCTTCTGCTTGGTCTTCACGTGCCCGAGCCAGGGCGAGTCGATGACCCGGGCGCCGGCGTCGGCGAGCAGGTCGGGCGTCGCGTCGGTCGAGCCCGAGTCGACGGCGACGATCTCGCGGGCGAGGCCGGCGACCGAGTCCAGGACGCGGCCGATGGTGTCGGCGTTGTCCTTGCAGACGATGGCGATGGAGAGGTCGCGGGGCACGGGTCAGCTAGGCTACCGCGATGATCGTGCCGCCGACTGACGGGCTGCGGGTGGCCAGGTACGCCGAGGGCGCCGGCTATTCGCCCGACCAGTGGGCGAGGGCGCTGGCGGGGGTGGACTGGTCAAAGGCGGAGCTGCTGAGCGACAAGCCCGGCTCGAGCGTGTGGCGGGCGACGCTGGTCGTCCAGAAGCGCCCGATGGCGGTCGTGATCAAGTGCGAGCCGATCGAGGGCCTCAAGCGGCGGCTCCAGGTCCTGCTGGGCCGGTCGCACGCCCATCGGCACTGGCGGGGGGCCGAGCTGCTGAAGGGGCACGGGTTCAGGACGGCGGACCCGAAGGCGATCGTCTACGGGCGCCGCGACGGGCGAACGATCGAGTGCCTGCTGATGGAAGCGCTGGACGGCAAGACAGTGCTGGAGCACCTGGCGGCGGGGGACTTGGGAGTTCGGGGGGAGCACGCGGCGGCGCGGGCTGTGGGAGACCTGACCCGCCGCTTGTGGCAGGCGGGGATCTACAACCGAGACCACAAGGGATCGAACCTGATGGTCGTCGGAGGCGACCCCGCGTGCATCGCGGTGCTTGACGCAGTCGGGTTGAGGGAGGCGGACATTCTCGAGCGGGCGCTCGACGGAGACCGCGAGTCGGTCCTGGAGAAGATGAGCGCCAAGATCCTGATCGAGGCGAGTGGGTGCGGTGTTCCGCCCCGCCGCGCTCTGCAGGCGAGGTTTCTGAAGTCGGCCCACCCGGGGGGCCATGACGAGACGCGCCGGTTTGCCGACTCCGTGATGGGTTGGGTCGAGGCCCACGGCGACCCGACGCCGACCCACGACCCGTTGGCCCGCCCGGGCCGGTGAGTACTTGTGCGTGTGGCGCGGGGGCGCGCGGGGCGCTATTCTGTGCCCTGCCCATGGCATCCACGAGAGCTCCAGCGAAGAAGAAGGCGTCGTCGGCGCGCGCGGCGGGCGGGCCGACGAAGTCCACGCCCTGGTCGCACAAGCCCCGGGGAAAGAAGGAAGCCCGGGTCTACCTGGGTGACTGCCGGGCCGTGCTGCCGACCATCCCCGAGGTCAAGAAGCGGCAGGTGGACCTGGTCTTCGCCGACCCGCCCTTCAACTGGGCCCGCGACTACGACCGAATCGGTGCTGGGGCGAAGCACGGCAACGAGGTCTGGGACGACAAGGTCAGCGACCGTGAGTACCTCGCGTTCACGTACGAGTGGCTCGACCTGTGCTCGGGGGCGCTCAAGGACACCGGGTCGATGTGGGTCAACATCCCGGACACGTGGGCGGCCGAGATCGTCGTGCACCTCAAGAAGACGATGACGATGGTCAACTGGTGCGTCTGGCACTACCGGTTCGGGCAGAACACCCGGGGCAAGTTCATCAACTCGAAGGTGCACGCCCTGTACTTCTGCAAGGACCCGGCGACCAAGACCTGGAACCCGGATCCGGTGCTCGAGGTCTCCGATCGGCGGTCGATCTACTTCGACGCGCGGACCGAGGACAAGCGGGACGGGATGCCCGCGGGACTGCGCGTGCCGATGGACGTCTGGTACGGCCGGTACTGGGGGCGCGTGCAGGGCAACAACAAGGAGCGGCGCCACGGGCACGACAACCAGCTGCCCGAGGTCTACCTGGACCGCGTGATCTCGTGCAGCTCCAACGAGGGCGACCTCGTGCTGGACCCGTTCCTGGGTTCTGGGACCACGGGCGTCGTCGCCCACGCGCTGGGCAGGCGGTTCATCGGGTGCGAGTACTCGAAGGCCAACGCCAGGCACGCCTGCGAGCGGATCAAGGCCGGCCCGGTGCGGGACCTGGAGGCGATGCGGCACGACTCGACGGCGATCCACGGGCCCCGGCGGAAGTCGGCCCGGGGGGCTGCCGACGCCTCGCGCGGGGCGGACGCTTGAACGGGCGCCCGCCCGGTGGTAAAGCAGGGTGATGACGCGGACGCGGCCCGGATGCTGGCTGGTGCTCTCGGGGTCGCTGTGCGCCTCGGCGGGGGGCCAGACGCTCTCGTTCACGGAAGTTGGCGCCGAGGCGGGCGTGGACGTTGTCTACTCGGCGGCCCCGGGCTCGCCCTCGATCCTGGGCGAGATGTCCGGGGGCGTGGCCGTCGGTGACTTCAACGCCGACGGGTGGCCAGACCTGTTCGCCCCGGGCGGCGGGCTCGAGCCGGATCGCCTGCTGATCAACCGGCACGACGGGACGTTCGCCGACGAGGCGGCGGCGTGGGGCGTGGACGTGCTGCACCGCGGCGCGGGCGTGGCCGTCGGCGACGTGGACCGCAACGGGTACCCGGACATCTTCGTCGTGTCGTACGGCGAGCTGGGCGAGGCGCTGGACGCGTTCTCCAGCCGCCTGTACCTGAACAACGGGCCCGACGCCGAGGGCCAGTGCTCGTTCCGCGAGGTCGGCGAGCTGGCGGGCGTGCACCGGGTCGCGTCGAGCATCGACGGCACGGGCGCCTGCTTCGGCGACTACGACCTGGACGGGGACCTGGACCTGTTCGTCAGCGCCTGGATCAACTCGCCCGGGGGCAACCGCCTGTTCCGCAACGACGGCGCAAGCGAGGGCGGGGTACCGACGTTCACCGACGTGACAGCGGCCGCGGGCCTGATCTCGGTGACCAACCTGCGCGGATTCACGCCCCGGTTCGTGGACATGACGGGGGACCGGTACCCCGAGCTGCTGCTGACCAACGACTTCGGGACCAGCCGGTACTTCGAGAGCAACGGCCCGGGCGAGGGCATGAGCGGGGGCGTCACGTTCACGGACAAGACCGCGTCGGCGGGCGTGGTGTTCGACTGCAACGGCATGGGCGCCGCGGTCGGGGACGTGGACGCCGACGGCGACCTCGACTGGTTCATGACCAACATCTACTACCCCCCGCCGGTCGATACCTGCGGGAACACGCTGTACGTCAACGACGGGGGCGAGGGCGGCGGGGGCGGCGTGAGCTTCACCGAGATGGCCCGGGAGACGGGCGTCCTGGACGTCGGCTGGGGCTGGGGCGCGCTGATGGCGGACCTCGACCACGATGGGGACCTGGACATCGCCGCCACCGGCGGGTGGTTCAACTACCCGGCCCGCCCCGCGGCGCTGTACCTCAACCGCCTGGAGCTGGGCGGGGGGCTGGCCTTTGAGAACGTCGCCGCCCAGACCGGCTTCTCGTTCGTCGGCGATGGGCGAGCGCTGGTGAGCCTCGACTACGACCGGGACGGGGACCTGGACCTGGTCACGGTGGACAATGGCGAGGCGCTGCGCCTGCACCGCAACGACCTGGCCGGGCCCAACGCGAACTCGATCACGCTCCGGCTGGTCACGCGGCACAACCCGTGCCTGGCGTCGATGGGCTACGGGACTCGGGTCGTCGTCCGCTCGGGCGGGCGGGAGATGCTCCGGGTCGTGGACGGCGCCGCGTCGTACCAGGGTCAGTCCGACCTGGCCGTGCATGTCGGGATCGGGGCCGCGGCGGCGGCCGACGAGGTCGAGATCGAGTGGGCCGACGGCTCGCGGACGCTGCTCACGGGCGTCGCCGCGGGCGAGCACACCATCGTCGCCTACCACGCGGCGGACCTGAATCAGAGCGGGGGCGTTGATTACCTGGACGTGTTCGAGTTCCTCGTTCGATTCGGCGCGGGGGACGACGGTGCGGACCTGGACGGCTCGGGCTCGCTCGACGTCGGTGATGCGCTCCGCCTGCTCGAGGAGTTCGCCCGGGCCCGGGCGTGCGGCTGATCTCGTAGTCTCGGCGGCGTGATCCGCGACGACGGGCAGGGCGGTGTGCTGATAAACCTCAAGGTCGTGCCGGGCGCTCGGCGCGACGAGGTCGCGGGCGTGCTGGCGTCGCCCGGGGGTGATCGGCTGAAGGTGCGGGTCAGCGCGCCGCCCGAGGGCGGAAAGGCCAACAAGGCCGTGTGCCGGCTGATTGCAATGACGCTCGGCGTCCGTGCGTCGGCGGTCGAGATCGTCGCGGGCCCGACGAGCCCGGAGAAGACGGTGCGCGTGTCGGGCGTGGACCGGGGGGCCGCGGTCGCCGCGCTGGGTTCGTAGCCGGTCCGCGCGCGTACAATGTCCGTCCGCGTACGGACGGAGGCCGGCGGCGATGACGACCCCACGCAGCGAGCGGTTCGAGCAGACGCGGGCGGCGCACCGCGACGAGACGGCCGAGGACTACGTCGAGGCGATCGCCGAGCTGATCGACGAGCGGGGCGAGGCCCGGAACAAGGACCTGGCGCGGATGATGGGCGTCAGCCACGTGACCGTCAGCCGCATCATGCGGCGGCTGCGGGACGAGGGGCTGGTCGAGTTCGAGACGCACCGGCCCCTGGCGCTGACGCCCAAGGGGCGTCGGATGGCCGAGGCGGCGCGGCGGCGGCACGAGGTCGTGGTCGGGTTCCTGCGGGCGATCGGGGTGGGGGCCCGCCAGGCGGAGATCGACGCCGAGGGCATCGAGCACCACGTCTCGGCCCAGACGATCAGGGCGTTCCGGCGGACGATGGATCGGCTGGGCCCGGGCGGATGATCGGGCGTTGGGGGCGGGCTCCGAACGGAATCCGATCGGGCCTGGGGGAATTCGACTGGCGATATCGAGCTTTTTGGGACACAAGTGGGGTGTGGCATCGAATAGGGTGGCGCCGGGCACTCGCCCGGAGGGTCGGTCTTCGTGCCGGCCAGGGTCGGTATCGAGATTGACTACAGCCCGGGGCGGTTCCCCCGGGCATCCAAACGAGAGGGTTCTGTGATGTCTCAATGTCGGCGCAGCGCGGCGGCGTGTGGTGTGTGTTTGGCTCTGGTGCTCTCGTGCGGTCTCGCGCAGGCGTCCGATGTGACGGCCTCCGCGGCGGCGTCGGCGACGCCGAAGCTGCGGCTCGAGTCGGGCGCCCACGAGCTGGGGCAGGCGGACAACCTGCTGATCGGCATGCGGGCGGCGACCCAGGCGCCGCGGCATGGGCTTATCGCCCTCGACGGGGCGATCACGCCCGAGCGCCGGGCGCAGCTGGAGGCCGCGGGCGTGCGGCTTGGCCAGTACATGCCCGACCACGCGTACATCGCCGACCTTTCCGGCGCGCAGCTGGGCGCGGTCGCCGAGCTGGGGTACGTCGGCTGGGCCGGCGCGTTCCGCCCGGAGTGGAAGGTGTCGCACGAGCTTGGCCTGATCGTCCGCACGTCGGACGCCGAGCTGCTCGAGATCCAGGCGCGGGGCGAGCTGGCGCTGAGCGTCTGGCTCTTCCCGGGCGCCGACCGGGCCCAGGCCCTGGCCGAGATCGCGGCGATCGACGGCGTGAGCATCGTGCACGACTCGCTCGAGGGCGACATGCGGCTGGTCCGCCTGACCGCCCCCCGGGGCGCGGGCGAGACCCTGGCCCAGATCGACGGCGTCCGATGGATCGAGGACGCGCCCGAGATCAGCCTGCGCAACAACACCTCCCGCTGGGTCGTGCAGAGCAACGTCAGCGGGTTCTACCCCGTGTACGACGCGGGGATCCGCGGCGAGGGGCAGATCGTTGCCGTCATGGACGGGCGCTTCAACCCGAACCACTGCTCGTTCTCCGACCCCGAGGGTGACCCCTTCGGGCCCTCGCACCGCAAGATCCAGGCGTACAACACGTCGATCGGCAGCGACACGCACGGGGCGCACGTCTCGGGCACGTCCGTGGGCGACGCCGGTTCGTTCTCCGACACCCGCGGCGTGGCGTACATGGCCCGCATGGTCTTCAACTCCGTTCCGTCCTTCTCGGATGCGGCGGTCTACAACCGGCTGACGCAGCACTACGGGCAGGGCGCGACGGTGCACACGAACAGCTGGGGCAACGACGGGACCGTCGCCTACGATGGCCTGGCCCGCGGCTTCGACCGCTTCCTCTGGGATAACGACGACAACTTCGTCTGCCTGGCGGTGACGAACACGTCCTCGCTCCGCAACCCGGAGAACGCGAAGAATCTGATGGCGGTCGCCGCCTGCCGCGACACTCCGAGCCAGAACTCGTTCTGCTCGGGCGGCGCCGGCCCGACCAACGACAGCCGGCGCAAGCCTGAGATCATGGCGCCCGGGTGCTCGATCCGGTCGTCGTTCGGCAGCGGGTGCTCCACGACGGCGCTGACCGGCACGTCGATGGCCTGCCCGCATATCGCCGGCTGCGCCGCCCTGGTCAGCCAGTACTTCGAGGACGGGTTCTACCCGAGCGGGTCGGCCAACGCGTCGGACGCGTTCACCCCGTCGGGCCCCCTGATGAAGGCGATGCTGCTCAACTCGGGCCAGGACATCTCTGGCGACGCGGGGTACCCGGGCAGCCGCGAGGGCTGGGGCCGCGTCAAGCTCGACGAGGTCCTCCTCTTCGGGACCGAGGGCGCGGGCGAGTCGATCATCGTCCGCGACGTGCGGATCGGCAGCGCCGAGGCGCTCTCGACCGGCGACGTCGTCGAGGTGCCCTTCGAGGTCACCTCGGGCCTGAGCTCGCTCCGGGTCACCCTGGTCTGGCACGATCCCCCCGGGGCGTTCGGCGCCAACCCGGCGTACGTCAACGACCTCGACCTCGAGGTGGATACGGGCGCGGCGACGTACCTGGGCAACGTCTTCTCCGGCGGCAGCAGTGTGACCGGCGGGTCCGCCGATCCCCGCAACAACGTCGAGATGGTGCACACCCTCGCGATCTCCCCGGGCTCGTACGTCGCCCGGATCAACGCGACGGCGGTGAACCAGGGCACGCAGGGCTACGCCCTCGTGATCCGCGGCATGGTGGACGAGAACACCGGCCCGCAGCCCTGCAACGGCGCGGACATCGCCGAGCCCTTCGGGCAGCTCGACTTCTCCGATGTCTCGGCGTTCCTGGTCGCCTTCGGCGCGATGGAGGCCGCGGCGGACCTGGCCGCCCCGCTCGGGCAGTGGGACTTCTCCGACGTGGTCGAGTTCCTGAACCAGTTCGGCGGCGGCTGCCCCTGAGCCGCGACGTCTGAGAACGTGAACCCAATCCCGCCCCGCGCCGACCCTGGCGCGGGGCGTTTTCGTGCGCACAGCCGGATCGGGGCGTCGTGCCCGGGCGAAGGGCTTGGTGCGGGCGGGGCCGGGCCGGTAGGGTTGAAGGCGTGACGCCCGCCTCGGCGGGGTCTGCGAACAGGAGGCGAGCGATGCTTGGCGGACTCGGCGGGGATCGGATCGGGCGTCTGGCGGCGGTCGCGGGGCTCGGTGTCGGCCTGGCGGCGTCCGAGGCGGACGCGACGTGGTCGATCCTGATCGCCAACACGCGGACCGGCGAGATCGCCGTCGCCTCGGCGACGTGCCTGACGTCGATCAACCTGCGGCACGAGACGCCGGTGCTCATCTCGGGCGTGGGCGGGGCGACCGCCCAGTCGTTTGTTGATCAGTCCGGGCGGAATCGGGGGCTGGTGCGTGACCTGCTGCTCGCGGGCGTGGAGCCGGGTCTGATCCTGGACGCGCTGGACGCGTTCGACCCGAGCCACCAGACACGCCAGTACGGCATCATCGATGTGACGGGGGGCGCGGCGACGTTCTCCGGCACGGGCGCCGGCGCGTGGGCCGGTGGGCAGACGGGGCGGGTCGGGGATCTGGTGTACGCGGTGCAGGGCAACGTGCTCGCCGGAGCGCCGGTCGTGCAGGACGCGGTGGACGCGATCCTGATGACGCCCGGCGACATCCCCGAGAAGCTAATGGCGGGGATGGAGGCTGCGTTCGTGCAGGGCGGGGACGGGCGCTGCTCGTGCACGAGCAACGGGCCCGATTGCGGCTCGCCCCCCCAGGGCGGCGACTTCGACAAGAGCGCCCACGTCGGTTACATGCTCATCGCCCGCGCCGGCGACGCGGACGGGTCGAACTCCATCACGAACACGAAGGGCGTGCCCCTGGCCTGGGTGGTCGAGGACTTCGACGGCGACGGGCGCCCGGACGCCGCGTGCGTCACCTCCGCCCAGACGGACAACGTCTCGGTGCTGCTCAACCGCACGCCCGTCGGCAGCCCATTGGGCCTGCTGGTGGTCGAGCACGAGGCGGACGCGGGGGCGACGGCGCTGCAGGACGCGGCGGGCGGGGACTTCACGGGCGACGGGATGACGGACGTCCTGGGGGTTTCTCTCTCCGCGGACGCCGCGGTCCTGATGACGAACCTGGGCGGCGGGGAGATGTCCGACGGCGTGGCCATCGGCGTGGGCGACGGCCCGCGGGCGGTGGTCGCGGCGGACCTGGACGGGGCGGGCGGGCTGGACGCGGCGGTCGCCAACGAGACCGCCGGCACGGTCAGCGTCATGCTCGGCGCCGGGGACGGGACGTTCGCCGTGACCCCCGTCGCGACGTTCCTGGGCGGGCCGACTCAGATCGTCGCCGGCGAGTTCAACGGGCTGCCCGGGACAGACCTGGCCATGGCGCACGAGAACCTCGGCGCGGTCACGCTGCTGGTCAACGACGGCGCGGGCGCCTTCAGCCCCGGCGGGTTCTTCTTCGTCGGCGCCAGGCCGGTGGGGCTGGCCGCATTGGACGCGGACGACGATGGGCTCGACGATCTGGTGACCGCGAACCAGACGGGGCGGAGCGTGTCCGTGCTGATGAACACGGGCGGCGCCTTCACCAGGAACGACATCGCGATGCCCGGGAACCTGGCGCCGTCGCACGTCGCCGCCGGGCGCGTGGACGGGGACGGCGAGCTCGACCTGGCGGTGTTCCTGGGCGGTTCGGACGGGCTGGCGGTCTTCGCGGGCGACGGCGCGGGCGGGTTCTCGCTCTCGGGCGCGTACCCGTTCGTGTTGGGCGTCGGGGCGGCGGTGGTCGCGGACTTCTCGGGCGACGGGGAGAACGACCTGCTGGCCGGCTCCGGCGCGGTCGGCGGGGCGGTGCTCGCGGGCAACCAGGGCGGGGGCGTGTTCCCCGACCAGCCGGGCTTCGCCGCCGGCGAGTACTTCATGATGTTCAACGTCGCGAACGTGCAGGCGAGCGACCCCGACCCGGTGCTGCAGATGCGTGTGCAGTTCGACGCGTGGCGGGCGGACCTGACCGGCCGGCCCGACGGGGTGCAGTCGGTCGCGACGCCGCCCTCGGGACTGCTCGCGACGGGCGAGGGGGACGGGGACGACACCGCCCGCGTGCGCGTGCGCCTGGCCGACTGGCGCCGCGTCGCGGTGGACCTGGACGCGTCGGCGTTCTCGGTCTCGCACGCGATCGGCTCGGCGATGGCGACGCAGATCATGGGCGTCGAGCGCGTCGGCCCCGGTCTGTACGACATCGTCCTCGGGCTCGGGCCCGACGCGGGCGTGGACGAGCTGGTCGTCGAGATCGACGACGGCGTCCGCCCCGTCACGCTCATGCCCAACCCGGTCGTCCGTGTGCTCGATCCGGACGCGGACTTCGACGGCGACGGCGCCGCGACGTTCTCCGACGTGCTCGCGTTCCTGACGGCGTTCGCGGCCGAGGACCCGAGCGCGGACCTGGACGCGGACAAGGCGTTCACGATCGAGGACGTGCTGCTGTTCCTGGCGCTCTACAACCCCTGATCCGGCCCGCGAGACGGGGCGATCGTGGGATCGGGCGTGCGTGCGGCCCCCGGTCGGGGCCGGGGTCATATCCTCTGCGTGCCGCCGGACCGCCCGGGCGTGACCCGGGGCGCGGCAGGGAGGACCCCGATGAAGAAGATCCTGATCGTCCTGCTGATTCTCGTCGTGCTCGTCGTGCTGGGCTTCGTCGGGCTCGTCGCCTTCGGGCTCTCGCAGATCGACACGCTCGCCAAGCGGCTGGTCGAGGACGGCGGGACGTACGCGACCGGCGTCGAGACCTCGGTGGACGGCGTGGACGTCGGGCTCCAGGCCGGCACGCTCTCGATGGACGCGCTGACGGTCGCCAACCCCGGCGGGTACGAGTCGCCCCACTTCCTGGCGATGGGCTCTCTGTTCACGAGCGTGGATTACGCGACGGTCGGCAAGCCGGCGATCCGCGTGCCCGAGGTGACGCTCTCGGGGATCGACGTGTACCTCGACAAGACCGGCGACCGGGCCAACTACCAGGTCATCATGGACAACCTCAAGCGGTTCGAGTCGGGCAATAAGACCGAGCCGCAGCCCGAGTCCACCAAGGGGCAGAAGGTCGTCATCGACCACCTCAAGCTCGAGAACATCTCGGTGAGCCTCGTGGGCGTGCCCGGCGTGTCGCAGATCGCCGGCGACGTGAACGTCAAGATCCCGCTCGTCGAGCTCAAGGACCTGGGCGGCGACGAGGGCATGACCATGGGCCAGGTCGCGAACCTGGTCGTCAAGACCGTGCTGTCGGCCGCCGTCGAGGCGGGCGGGGGCATCATCCCGGCCGACATGCTCGGCGAGCTGACCGGCGGGCTGGGCCAGCTCAGCTCGATCTCGGACATGGGTGTCGAGGTGATCGGCGACCTGGGCGGGCGGATCGGCGACATGGGATCCGGCGTCATGGAGGGGGCCCAGGAGCAGATCGACAACGCCGTCGGCGACGTGCAGGACCGCGCCGGCGAGGCCGTCGACGACGCGGCCGACAAGGTCAAGGAGGGCCTGGGCGGGCTGCTCGGCGGGAACAAAGACGAGGATCCCTAAGCCCGGGTGCTTGAGTCGCTCGCTCTGGCCCCGGCTCAGCCCGCGGGCACGCACCGGCCCTCGGCCCACGCGCGGAGGCGGTCGATCTTCTCGCCCATCGTGACCGAGAGAGGCGGGCTGCTGCGCAGCGCCCGCTCGATGTCCAGCGACGTCGCCTCGCGGTCCTCGTGGAAGGCGTGGTGGAGTGCGGCGAGGACGGCGGCCTCGATCTCCGCGCCCGAGTAGCCCTCGCACGCGCCCGAGAGCTCCTCGACGTCGAACATCGACGGGTCGCGGCCGCGCTTGCGGAGGTGGATCTCCAGGATCATCCGCCGGGCCTCGTCGCCCGGCAGGTCCACGAAGAAGATCTCGTCGAAGCGCCCCTTGCGGAGCAGCTCGGGTGGGAGGGCGTCGATGTTGTTGGCGGTGGCGACGAGGAAGACGGGCGCCTCGTGGTCCTGCATCCAGGTGAGCAGCGCGCCGAACATGCGTTGGCTCAGCCCGCCGTCGGTCGAGTGGGCGGCGGCGGAGGCGAAGGCCTTCTCGATCTCGTCGATCCAGAGGACCACGGGCGCCATGGCCTCGGCCTGCTTGAGCGCGTCGCGGAGGCGGCGCTCGGACTCGCCCACGAACCTGTCGTAGAGGGCGCCAGGGTCCATCCGCAGCAGCGGGCGGCGCCACGCCGTCGCGATCGCCTTGGCACACAGGCTCTTGCCCGCGCCCTGCACGCCCAGCAGCAGCACGCCCCGGGGGGGCCTGAGCCCGAACTCGGCGGCCTCGTCGGTGAACGAGCGTTCGCGGGCCGCCAGCCACGCCTTGAGCTGCTCCAGCCCGCCCACGTCGTCGAGCGTCGCGGGCGACTCGACCGAGTCCAGCAGGCCAGAGCCCGAGACCAGCGCCCGCTTGCGGGCCAGCGCGTGGTTGAGGTCGTCGGCGTCGAACGTCCGGTCCTCGGCGACCAGGTCGTAGGTCACCTGCTCGATCTGGCGGCGCGTCAGGCCCGCGAGGTTCTTGAGCAGGATCCGGTAGTCGCGCCGCGTCAGGTCGATCTTGACGGGCCGCTCGCGGTGGATGACCTTGAGCGCCTCGCGGACGATCGGCTCGATCTGGTCCTCGTCGGGCAGGGAGAGCTCGAAGGGCGAGACGTGGGCGCGGATCGCGTCGGGCAGGCGCGACTCGTGGTCGATGAGGACGACGTGCGAGCCGGTCTGCCGGGCTTTGTCGAGCAGGTCGCGGAGCGCGCGGCGCACGTGCGGGTCGTCGAGGTGCGAGGCGATGTCCAGCAGCACGCAGAGGCTGGTCTCGTCTCGGCGGAGGAGCCAGACGAGGGCGGCGGCCGGGTTCATCGTGTCGGGGATCGGCGAGGCGTGCGGCTCGCGCTGGTTGCGGAGCCCGTCGATCACGGACCAGCGCCAGAGGTTCATGTCCAGCTTGGAGGCGGCGCCGAGGACGGCGTCCAGCGCGTCCTGCTCCTCGTGCGTGCAGATCCAGACGCCCGGGTGGCGGGCGGTGAGCATCGCGTGCAGGCGGGCCGCGTCCGGGCTGGTGGTGGGGTCGCCCATCCCTCGATCTCAGCCTAGCCGGGCCGCGCCCGGGCGGGGCTCGGAACTGGGCGGGCGGCGGGGGCGTACAGGGGGGCGGCGTCCGGGAATCCGGCTTCGGGGTCGTCCGTGTCCCCCGCCGGCTCCCGCCGGGGTCGTCTCCCGGGGCGTCCTGGCCCGGATTCTCGGGCCCGGTCGATCCGCGTGACGCCGCTTCACGAGGGGCTTTGTCGCCCCGGGTCGGGCGTGTACGGTTTGGCGTGAACAATGATTCTCTCGGCGGACGCGGACGCGTCCGGCGTTGCCCCCACGGAGGATTCGGTATGTGCAGGCGGTCGATCGGGCGTGCGGTCTCGGTGCTGGCGGTGGTGGTCGCGGCGGGCTCGCCCGCGCTGGCCCAGGATCAGGACCAGAACCAGGACCAGGCCCGGCCCCAGAAGCTGATGGCGGCGGAGCGCCCGGTCCAGAGTCTGCGGGCCGCCCTCGACCTGTCGGCGTCGGACCTGGCGGTCCTGGGCTCGCTGGGCGCCGCCGGGCCCGTGTTCCATGAGCGGATCGGCTCGATGGAGTTCTCCGGGCTCTTGCTCGTGCAGGTCAAGGACGAGGCCGCGATGGTCGGCGCCGAGCCGGGCCGGCGGATGGAGCCGGCGACGGTCCAGGCGGCGCGGGCGCGGATCGACCGGGCGCGGGCGCGGCTCGCGCCCTCGCTCGACGAGTGGTACGACGACGTGGACCTGCACTCGGTCATCATCCCCCAGGGGTGGGACGAGTCGTCGATGGCGGCGTTCCTGATGGCGACCGGCGACTACGAGTACGTCGAGCCCAACTACCGCGTGTACCCGGCGCTGGCGCCCAACGACCCGCTCTTCGGCACGATGACGCACCACAGCGTGATGAACACGGAGCTCGCGTGGGACCACACGACCGGCGGCGGTCTGATGGTCGGCGTGTGCGACACGGGCGTGGACCAGGACCACCCGGACCTGGCCGCCGCCCTGCTGCCCGGGTTCAACGCCGTCACGAACCTGGCCGAGACCGAAGGCGGCTCCATCGCCGACTCCAACGGGCACGGCACCGCGACGACCGGGGCGGCGGCGGCGATCGGGAACAACGGCGTCGGCGTCGCGGGCATGGGCTGGAACTACCAGATCGTGCCCGTCAAGGTCTCAGAGAACCCCGACGGGACGGCCTCGCTCGGCGACCTGACCCAGGGCGCCCGGTGGGCCTCTGATCAGGGCGCCCGCGTCGTCAGCGTCAGCTTCGGCGGGGTCACCACCAGCACGGTCAACGGCACCGGCGCGCACATCCGCGACGAGGGCCACCTGCTCTGCTGGGCCGCGGGCAACGACGGCTCGTACCTCGGCAACTTCGACTGGCCCAACGTCATCGTCGTCGGCGCGTCCACCAACGTCGATACCCTCGCGGGCTTCAGCAACTTCGGGCCCTCGATCGACATCGTCGCCCCGGGCATCAACGTCCGGACCACGTTCAACGGCGGCGGGTACGGGGGCACAAACGGGACGAGCCTCTCCACGCCCCTGGTCAACGGGCTGCTGGCGCTCATCTGGTCGGCGGATCTCTCCCTGACCAACGACGAGGTCGAGCAGATCATGTACGACCAGGCGGTCGATCTGGGCACGCCGGGCGAGGACGACGACTTCGGCGCCGGCCGGGCCGACGCGGGCGCGTCGGTGCTCTACGCCGCGACGGGCCAGGGCCCGCGCCCGCTCCCCTTCTCCGACGACTTCAACGACACGCTGGACCCCAACGACTGGAAGACGGTCAGCGGGGCGGCGATCTCGAGCGCGGGCGTGAACGAGCCCAGCGGCGACTCGGCGGTCAGCCTCGGCGCGACGGGGTCGATCACCAGCGAGTTCATCCGGGCCAGGCCGGGCCTCGAGACCCCGGTCTACGTCTCGTTCTGGGCCGAGCACCGGGGCATCGCCCCGGGTGGGGAGCTGATCGTCGAGACCCGCGACGTCATCGGCGTCTGGCGGAACATCGCGACCATCGTCTCCGACGGCTCCGATTCGGAGGTGTTCGGGCGCTGGTTCGGGCTCGTCGAGCCCCTGGCGGCGTGGAACGAAATGGAGCTGCGGTTCCGGGGCGACGGCGGGGAGGGCGCGGGCGAGTGGTTCGTCGACGACGTCCGCGTCGGGTTCGCCGAGCCCGTGGCACTGCCCATCTCCGACAACTTCGAGGGCTCGCTCGACGACGTGAGCGTCTACGAGACGATCGCGGGCGCGGCGACCTCGGCGGGCGCCGACAACGAGCCCAGCGGCTCCAATGCCCTGGCTCTCGGCGACGGCGACTCGATCGAGACGTTCGAGCTGCCCCTCCAGGAGCTCTCGGGCACGACGCAGTACGCCCGCGTCTGGGCCCAGCCCCGGGGCGTGCCCTCGGGCGGGAAGCTGTACTTCGAGTACTTCGCGCTCATCGGCGGGTGGCAGCCGCTGGCGGAGTTCGAGTCCGACGGCTCGGACCCGGCGGATTTCGAGCTGATGCAGGTCGAGCTGCCCGCGCTCGGGTTCTGGGACAGCGGGCGGGTGCGGCTGCGCCGCGACGCGGGCGCCGGCACGTGGTACGCCGACGACCTGTACCTCGGGCCCGACGAGCTGATCGTGAACGACGGGTGCAACGGCGCGGACATCGCCGAGCCCCTGGGCACGCTGGACTTCTCCGACGTGATCGCGTTCCTGTCGGCGTTCGGGGCGATGCAGCCCGACGCGGACCTGGCCGAGCCGTTCGGTGTGTACGACTTCTCCGACGTGATCGCGTTCCTGGGCGCGTTCGGCGCCGGCTGCCCGTAACCCGGGCGGCGCTGGGTCTGAAACTGCTTTGAGTCTTGCGGAGGCAACGGATGCGGCTGAATCGTTGTGGTCTCGCGGCGTCGTGTATCGGACTTGTGATGCTCTGCCCGCCCGCGCTGGGCGCGTCGGCCGAGCCGGGCTCGCCGGGGCAGGCGCCGGCGGAGGTCGCCCGGCGACACCTCGTGCTGCAGGCGGGCGACGGGGCGATCGTGGACGCGGCGCTTCGGGCGCCGGCCCGGTACGCCGCCACCCCCGGTGTGCAGGAGTTCACGGGCGAGCTGATTGTTCGGCCGCGGCGGGAGATCCTCGGCGTGTCGCGCGCCGCCCCGGGGACGCTGCGGCGTGCTCTCGATCGCGTGGGCCCGCTGATCGTCCGCAAGGCGGAGCTGACGCACGAGTACCTGGTCCGCGTGCCGGAGGGGATGAGCGAGAACGAGCTGTCGTCGGTGCTGATGGCGACGGGCGACTACGAGTACGCCGAGCCCAACTGGATGCTGTGGCCCGCGGACACGACGCCCAACGACCCGCAGTTCGGGTCGAGCTGGCAGCACTCGCGTCTGCAGTCGGCGGCGGCGTGGGACCTGGAGACGGGTAACTCGAGCGTGATCGTCGCGGTGTGCGACACGGGCGTGGACCAGGACCACCCGGACCTGCAGGCCGCGCTCGTCTCGGGCTACAACGCCCGCAGCCGCCTGGCCCAGGCCGACGGCGGGGAGGTGGACGACATCAACGGGCACGGGACGTTCGTCGCCGGCTGCGCCGCGGCGATCGGGAACAACGGCACGGGCGTCGTCGGCGCCGGCTGGGGCTTCTCCGTCATGCCCATCCGCGTGACCAACCGCGCGAGCGGTGGCGCCAGCGCGTTCGACATCCTCAACGGGGCCAGGTGGGCGGCCGACAACGGCGCCCGGATCATCAACGCGAGCTACTCGGGCGGGACCTCGTCGAGCATCCAGGCCGCGGCCCTCGAGATCAAGGCCATGGGCGGGCTGCTGTTCTACGCCGCGGGCAACGACAACAACGAGCTGCCCGACGTCGACCGCCCCGACTACGTCATCGTCGCCTCGACGACCTCGTCGGACAACAAGAGCGGGTTCAGCAACTACGGCCCGCCGATCGACGTGGCGGCGCCCGGCTCGGGCGTGCGTTCGACTCGGATCGGCGGCAGCTACGGGAACGGGTCCGGGACGAGCTACGCCTCGCCGATCGCGGCGGGCGTGGGCGCGATGATCACCGCGGCCCGCCCCGACCTGCACCCCACCGACATCCAGGACATCCTCTACGCGGGCGCCGACGACCTGGGCGCCCCGGGCGAGGACGACCTCTTCGGGCACGGCCGGGTCAACACGTTCAACTCGGTCACGATCGCCCAGACCTGGATCGCCCGGATCCCGCTGCCCATCGACGACGGGTTCGAGTCCGCGGCGATCGACGCCGAGGTCTGGACGGGCGGCGCCGGCGGCGAGGTCGTCGACGACAACGGCTCTGGGGCGCTCGTGCTCGACGGCTCCGACTCGATCGAGTCCGCGGGCACGCACGCCCGGTCGCTGAGCGGGCTGATCGGTGTCCTGACATTCACGGCCAGGCACGAGGGCGTCGAGGCGGGCGAGTCGCTCGTGGTCGAGTACCTGGACGCCGCCGACCAGTGGCAGACGGCCCTCGTTATGGAGTCGGACGGGACCGACCAGGCGGCGCCCGAGGCCTACGAGTACGCGTTCGGCCAGGCCGACCTGCGGAACGGGCTGAGGGTCCGGTTCCGGGCCGAGGGCTCCGACGGGTCGGACGACTGGTTCATCGACGACGTGTTCCTGGGCGAGTTCGCGGGCGCGACGCTGCCCCTGGCCGACGACTTCGAGTCGGGCTCGCTGTCGCCGACGCGCTGGGGCGAGGTCGTCGGCGCCGGGGTGGCCGAGGGCGGCGTCGGCGGGAGCCGCGCGATGCGGATCGAGGCGAGCGAGAGCGCCACGACAGCGCTGGTCAGCGGCTCGGTCTTCCCCGAGAGCCTGTACCTCAGCTACTCGGTCCGGGGCGAGGGCGTGCCCGAGGGCGAGAGCCTGCTCGTCGAGCACAGGACGCTGCTGGGCACGTACGACACGATCGACGAGGTCGTCTCCGACGGGACGGACGGCGCGTTCGAGGCGCGTGTGGTCGAGCTGCCGATCCTGGCGCTGATCAGCGAGCTGGACATCCGCTTCTCGCACACGGGCCAGGCCGAGACCGGGTCGTGGTGGGTGGACGACATGCTGCTGGCGACGCAGCCGGCGCCTTCGGCATGCCCGGCGGACCTGGCCGAGCCGATCGGCGTGCTCGACTTCTCCGACGTGCTGGCCTTCCTGGCGGCGTTCGGGGCGGGCGAGCCCGAGGCCGATCTGGCCGAGCCGTTCGGCGTGCTCGACTTCTCCGACGTGCTGGCCTTCCTGCAGGCGTTCGGCGAGGGGTGCCCCTAGGGACGCCCGGCCCCGGACAACCCGATGAGATCACGCCCGGGTCGGCCCTCGCCGCCCGGGTTTTTTCATGATCGGGCCGGGCGCGGCCGGTCCGGGCGTCGTCCCTCCCTCCGGGGAACACCCGAAGGAGGCAGACCATGCTCGCCCACGCCCTCGTCGCGGCCCTGCCCGCGCTCGCACCCTGCACGCCCGAGTTCGGCGCCGAGCAGCGCTACTTCTCAGGCCAGTTCGATCAGCAGCTGGTCATCGCGGACATGAACGACGACGGCGCCCCGGACGCAATCGTCGGCCTGTTCACCGCCGAGCAGGTGAACGTGCTTTATGGCGACGGCGCCGGGGGATTCGGCGAGCCCGTCGGCATCGTCGCGGGCGCGGGCGGTGGCGTCGGCGTTGCCGACCTCAACCACGACGGGCGCCCGGACATCGTCACCGCCAACGTCCTGCAGGACGACATCTCGATCCTGCTGGCCGACACGGACAACTGGTTCCTGCCCCAGACCCGAATCGCCGCGGGCGATGGGCCCGCCAGCGTCGCCATCGCGGACTTCAACATGGACACCCACCCGGACCTGGCGATCAGCGCCGGGCTCGACGACTCGCTCCGGGTGTTCCTCGGCGACGGGACCGGCGCGTTCGCGGCCCAGCCCGCGATCACGATCGAGGACCTGCGCCAGGTGGTGACGGCGGACTTCAACGCGGACTCGATCCCGGACTTGGCCGTCCCGCGTTCGTCGCCGGGCGTCGTGGATGTGCTGCTGGGCGTCGGCGACGGGACGTTCGCGGCGCCGGTGAGCTACGACAGCGCGTTCGGCGGATCGCACGTCGCCCTGGGCGACCTGGACGCCAACGGCACGGTGGACATGGTCGTCACGCCGCGCGTTGTCAGCGTCCCGCCCAGGGACGCGTCGATCGTCGTGCTGCTGGGCGCGGGCGACGGCTCGTTCGCCCCGCCCGTCGCTTACACGGTGGGCCAGCAGCCCCAGGACAGCGCGATCGCCGACTTCGACGGCGACGGGAACCTCGACGTCGTCACCTCCAGCAAGGAGACGAGCGAGCTGTCGCTGCTGTACGGCGTCGGGGACGGGACGCTCCAGCCCCAGATCCGGACGCCCTACCCGGACGCGCCGACCGCGCTGGCCGCGGCTGATCTGGTCGGCGACGGGGCGCCCGACCTCGTCTTCCTGAACCGGGACAGCAACGACATGTCCGTCGTGCTCAACGCGTGCGACGCGGGCGGGTGCAACGGCGCCGACCTGGCCGAGCCGTTCGGGACGCTCGACTTCTCCGACGTGATCGCGTTCCTGAGCGCCTTCGGCGCGATGGGGGCGCCCGCGGACCTGGCCGAGCCATTCGGGGCCTGGGACTTCTCCGACGTCACCGCCTTCCTCGGCCTGTTCGGCGGGGGGTGCCCCTAGGGCGCCGCGGCGGGTTGATCGGATTCGCGCCCCGGGGGTGGAGGAGCCGCCGGGGCGTGTTTCGTTGGGCTAGCCTTGATCGATGAGCACGGGCGCGGCAAGCGTGAGCGGGGCGGCGCCCGAGACGGGCTGGGTCGCCAAGCTCCGCCTGGTCGGGGCGGATATCAAGCTGGCGCACTCGGTCTTCGCGCTGCCCTTCGCGGTGCTGGCGGCGTTCCTCGTCGCGCCGCGCGACGGGGGCGGGGCGTCCATCGACTGGTCACGGTTCGCCGGGCAGCTGGTCCTGGTCGTCGCGTGCATGTTCTTCGCCAGGACGTGGGCGATGGTCGTGAACCGCGTCGCGGACCGGGAGATCGACGCGGAGAACCCGAGGACGGCGGGCCGGGCGTTCGCCGCGGGCGCCCTGCGCGGTCGCGACGGCGCCGTCGTGCTCGCGGGGGCGGCGCTGGCGTTCGTCGCGTGCTGCTCGCTCTTCTGGGTCTTCTTCGGGAATCCCTGGCCGACGCTGCTCTCTTGGGTCGTGCTCGTCTGGATCGCGTTCTACTCGTACACGAAGCGGTTCACGTGGCTGTGCCACGTGTTCCTGGGCGGCGCCCTGGCGGTCAGCCCGGTCGCGGCGGCGATCGCGGTCGGTGGCGAGTTCGACGCGCCCGTCGGCGTGCTCTGGATCTCGGCCATGGTCCTCGCCTGGGTCGCCGGCTTCGACGTGATCTACGCGTTGCAGGACATGGACTTCGACAAGGAGCGTGGGCTCAAGAGCGTGCCCGCGCGGTTCGGCTGGCGGGGCGCCGCGAGGATCAGCCGCGTGCTGCACGTGCTCGCGCTCGCGGCCCTGGTCCTCGCCTGGTGGGGCGAGCCCCGCCTGGGCTGGGTGTTCCTCGGGGGCGTCGCCGCCGTGGGCGTGGTGCTCGCGTGGGAGCACGCCGTCCTGGCCGGGCGTGGGCGGGCGGGGATCCCGATGGCCTTCTTTACGCTCAACGGCGTGGTCGCCCTTGTGCTGGGCGGGGCGGGCGTGATCGACGTGCTGGTCTAGCCAACTCAGGGCCCAAGAGAGGAACGCCGAGCATGCCGCCAGACGACCCGCCGCCCGAGCTTCTCAAGGCCCAGGACCGGTTCATCGACGCGTGGGGGCGGATGGGCAGCGTGTGGGGCATCTCGCGGACGATGGCCGAGGTGCACGCGCTGCTGTTCGTGACGGGCGAGTCGATGAGCGCCGACGAGATCATGGAGCGGCTGCACATCAGCCGCGGCAACGCGTCGATGTCGCTGCGGGCGCTGCTCGAATGGGGCGTGATCGCCAAGGCGCCCAGGGCGGGCGAGCGGCGGGACTACTTCACGGCCGAGCAGGACGTGTGGGCGATGTTCCGCGCGATCCTTCGCGAGCGCGTCAAGCGCGAGGTCGAGCCACTCTTGGAGTCGCTCGAGGAGGTCCGCGACCTGACGCCCACGGGCGGGCGGAACGCGCACGCCTCGGCCCGGGAGCTGGACGAGCGGCTGGCGGAGATGCAGGAGGTTTTCGAGCTGGTCGCGATGCTGGGCGAGCGTTTCGCGGGCCCGAGCGGCAAGGGCCTGCAGGCCGCGGCCAAGCTGCTGGCCAAGGCGACGCTCGACAAGACCAAGAAGCGCTGACCCGGCGCCCACGAGATCGACTGCGCACGTAAAACCCCTCGCGGCGGCGAGGGGTCTGCGTGGTTCGTGTCTCGCGCGGGCTCAGCTCTTTCGGAGCATGACCCAGCCGACGGCGGCGAAGATCAGCAGCAGGATCGCCGCCCCGCCGAGGACCATGTAGACGTTCCCGGTCAGCCCGGCGAGGACGGCCGACGAGCCGGCCAGGCCGAGGATCGTGACGGCGAGCGTCGCGGCGAGGATGATGACCATCGCCAGGCCCAGCCCGCCGGCGATGCCGGACCACGGGCCGTCGTAGGACTCGGCGACGGGCATGAGGGCCGCCTGGGCGGCCTGGCTGGAGCCGAACTCGGGCTCGCCCGAGGACTCGAAGAGCGCGCCGCCCGAGGCCGCGGCGATCGCCGAGCCACCGATGGCGCTCTCGCCGGCCTCCGAGCCCCCGCTCTCGTCGCCGTAGACGTCGTCGAGCAGGTTCGCGCCCAGCGACGTGTCGTCGGGCTCGAGGGTGAGCTGGGCCAGGCCGGAGCCGGACGCGTTGGAGTCCATGCTCAGGTCGGGGGCGCTGACGGCGCCGGTGACGAGCGTGTCGGCCGACGGGTCGGCCTGGTCGTCGGCGTCGGGGTCGAAGATGCTGATGCCCGTGCCCTCGCCCGAGGCGTCCGCGGCGAACGCGGAGCCCGAACCCGACGAAGACAGGCTGATGGGCTCGAGCTCGGAGCTCTCGGCGAGCGTGATCTCCGCGTCGTCGTCGCCGCCGCCCGCGAGCAGGTCGACCTGATCGACCTTGAACACGAGGCGGTCGCGGTCGCGGAACTCCTGGAGCTGCCCGCTCTCGGCCAGGGCCTGCACCTCGTCCTCGGACATGCCGAGCCGCTGGGCGGCCTCCTCGAGCGTGTAGAACATCTTGGCCATGTCTGCGGGCCTCCGGTCGCGGGTGTGGAGACGGCCCGCCCCTGCCGCGGGCCTCCGCCCAATGGTACGCCCCCGCCCGGGCCCGGTTCCGGGCCGCCCCGGCGGCTGGAGTGGTCCTCAGGCCCCGATGGAGCGGGTGACCGAGACCGCCGCGTACAGGCCGGCGACGGCCTCCCTCGGGACGACCTTGGGCGGGTAGTCGGCGTTGATCGGCTGGATCCGGATCAGCTCCGCCCCGCCCTCGCCCGGCTCGAAGTAGACCCGCTTGAACGTGCTCTCGTGGTCGGGCTCCAGGCGGACGAAGCAGTCTGCGCCAGAGCGGACGTCCCGGGCCGGGCTGAAGACCACGATGTCACCCTCTCTGTAGTCGGGCTCCATCGAGTCGCCCACGACCCGGGCGGCGAACGCGTCTGGATCGTGCAGGTCCGGGCAGCGGACGTACTCGTCCGCCGTCCGTGCCGGGTAGCCCAGGTCGGTGAAATCCGACGGGTACCCGGCGCTGACAGAGTTGATCAGCGGGACCTCCAGCGGGAGCGAGATCCCGGCGGGCGCGTCGCCCGGCGGGGAGATCGAATCGACGAGGCGTTGCAGCTCGCCCGACTTGAACGCCGAGTCGAGCGAGCCGGCGGCCCGCAGGTCCGCCAGTCGTCTCACCGCGCGCTGCCCGCTCTGCAGCTGCGCGATGCTCCGCTTCATCGTCGGCGGGGTCCGCTCCCACTCGGCGGCCTCGACCAGACGCCCCTCGGGCATGCCCAGCGCCCGCTCGATCGCTTCGAGGATCGTGTCGCTCGGCGGGCCGCGGCGACCCCGCTCGACGTTCGACAGATAGCTCTTGGCGCACGCGACGCGGCGCGACAGCTCGTCCAGTGTGATCGAGAGCTGGCGACGACGGGCGCGGATCAAGGACGCGACGCTGGACTCGCTCGTAGGCATGAGAGGGCTCGACTCGTCGGGACGCGCCCGGGCGGGCGCGTCCGGTCGGGCGCGTCCCCAGCCCGCCCGGGTCCGGGCCGACGTGGCTTGTGCGCTGGATTGTTGACCAACCATACATCCCCCTTGCAAAGAGTTCTCTACCTAGCTACAAAACACGATCAAGTATGCAAGATTGAGAACACTCATAAGTATGTGCCCTTAGGTGTCAAATCCACAATTGAGAGGGAGAAGACATGGAACGTCGCGCAGGACACAGCAGTGCGGGGGCCAGGGCCGGCTCGACCTTCTCGCCGGCGGAGGCGACGGATCTGCGTCGGAGGCGGCGGAGGGACCTGGTCGAGCGCATCGTGGAGCGCGCCGACCTGCTCGCGCCCGCCGACCGGGCCCTCGTGCACGCCCACTACCGCGACGGGCGGAGCGTGGTCGAGATCGCGCGGCTGAGGGGAGGCTCGCCCCGGTCGCTGCGTCGGCGGCTCAAGCGTCTGGTCGAGCGTGAGCTGGATCCGCTGTTCGCGTTCGTCGCGCGTCGGCGTGCGTCCTGGTCGCACACCCGCCGCCGGGTCGCGACATCGCTGATGCTCGAGGGGAGGTCGATGCGCGAGACCGGGCAGCGCCTGGGTCTGAGCCTGCACACGGTGCGTCGGCACCACGACGCGGTCCGGGCGCTCTACGAGTCCGAGTCGGCGACGGCGTGAGCGGGCGAGTGGGGCGAGGTGAGATGCCCAGCGAGCGTGTGCGGCGTGCGGTGGCGCCATTCGGGATCGTGCCGGGGGACAGTCGCGGCGCGGCGCCCCGCGCCGACGCGGGGACGGTGGACGCGCTGGCGGCGCTCGGCCCGGGTGGCGTCGGCCTGGTGACGGGGGCGAGCGGGACGGGCAAGTCCACGCTGGTGCGCGCGCTCGTGGATCGGCTCCGGGCGCGGGGCGATCGTGTCGAGGAGGCGCGGGCGGGCGCGCTGGCCCGCTCGGGGCGGGCGGTGGTCGAGGTCGTCCGCGGGCCGCTCGACGAGGCGATGGGGGCGCTGTCGGCGGCCGGGCTCGCCGAAGCGTCGCTGCTTGGCAGGCCGGCGCGCGAGCTGTCCGAGGGCGAGCGGTGGCGGCTGGTGCTGGCCCGGGCGATCTCTCGGGCGGCGCGCACGGGGACCGAGGGGCGGGCGTGGGTCGTGGCCGACGAGTTCTGCTCGGCGCTCGATCGGGCAACGGGCGAGGCGGTGGCGTTCGGGCTCGGGCGGTGGGTGCGGCGCCGGCAGGGTGTCCGGCTCGTCTGCGCCGCGGCCCACGAGGACATGCCGAGGCTGCTCCGCCCGGACCTGCTGGCCGAGCCCGGGTCGGGCGGCGCGTGGGAGGTCCGCGAGCCGCGGCCGGGGCCTCGACGCCCGAACGTCTCGATCGCGCCGGGCACGATCGCCGACTACGACGCGCTCGGGCGCCTGCACTACCGGGGCGGGCGACCGGCGACGTGGACGCGTGTGCTGTGCGCGTGGCGCGGCGCGGGCCGCGGGCGCCTGCTCGCGGGCGTGCTCGTCGTCAGCCGCCCGACCCTGAACGCGGCGTGGCGCGACCTGGCCTGGCCCGGGCGGTACTCGACCGGGAGCCTGTCGGCCCGCGCGCGTCGGATCAACCGGGAGCTGCGGTGCATCTCGCGGGTTGTCGTCGAACCCAGGTCCAGGGGGATGGGGATCGCGCGGCGGCTGGTCGGGGCGTACCTGGCCGAGGCGCAGACGCCGGCGACCGAGGCGCTGGCGGCGATGGGCGAGCACTGCCCGTTCTTCGAGCGGGCCGGGATGAGGGCGTACCGCCCGGCCGTCCGCCCGCCGGACGCGCGGTTGCTCGACGCGCTCGCGCACGCGGGGCTCGACGCCGGGGCGTTGATGTTCGGCGAAAGCGCCGAGGACGCGGCGGCGAGCGCGCTCGTGCGGCGCGAGCTGCGCCGCTGGGCCGACGCGTCGCGGGCGACCCGGGGGTTGCTGGCCCTGGGCTGGGCCGAGCTGGCGCGGGCGGCGGGGCGCCGCCTGGCGGCGCGGCCGATCGCGTACGCGCACGTGGGCGGGGGGCGGGGCGATGGGTGAGGGGCGATTGCGTGGT
>JBHIWH010000006.1:208788-244171 GCA_041987545.1 Phycisphaerales bacterium
TATTTTGGTGCCTGCGGGGGGCTGCTGCCCCTCGCACCCCCCTGAGAACGCATAGTTTTTGCGTGCGCGCGTGTGATAGAGTATTTTTTTATTTTTGCGGGGGGCGCGGGGGGGGGGGGGCGTCGAGTGCCGGCGCCGGCGGCGGCGCCCGACGCCGACGCGCTGCCCCACGGGCTGACGTTCTTTCTGACGGCGGGGCAGCGTCGCGACGTGTTGCGGGCGCTGAGGCGTGTGGACCCGGACCGGGTCCGGGCGTTGCTCCGGGTGTTGCGGGCGGGGTAGTCCGGGGGGGATTCGATGGGCGGGAATCAGGGTGGGGGCGGGGACGCCGCGCGCGCGGACGGAGCGGGGGCGGGCGGCGATGACGTGCGCGCACGGCTGGAGTCGATCCGGGATTCGTTCCCCAGAACGCCCGACGAGCTGCACGCGTGGGTGCGGGCGACGCTGGGCGTGGAGGTGGCGCGGGAGGCGTTGATCGAGGGGCACGCGGCGCCGTTCGAGTACCTCGTGCACGCCTTCTTCGAGGACGAGTCGCCACGCGACCTGGTCGTGTGGGCCAACCGGGGCGGGGGAAAGACGTTCCTGGCGGCGATCGCGACGCTGGCGGACATGGTCTTCAAGGACGGGATCGAGATCCGCGTGCTGGGCGGCTCGCTCGAGCAGGCCAAGCGGATGCACGCGCACCTGCGGGGCTTCCTGGCCCGCCCGGGCCTGGAGTGGCTCGTGGACGGGCGGATCACGGAGCGGCGCGTCCGGCTGGTCAACGGCTCGAGCCTGGAGCTGCTGGCCCAGTCGCAGGCGTCGGTCCGCGGCACGCGCGTTCAAAAACTCCGGTGCGACGAGGTCGAGCTGTTCGACCCCGAGGTCTGGGAGGCAGCGCAGCTGGTCACACGCTCCAAGGACTGCGGCGGCGTGCGCGTGCGGGGCTCGGTCGAGTGCCTCTCGACCATGCACGTGCCCTACGGGCTCATGCACCGGCTCGTCGGCGAGTGCGGGGGCGAGGACGCGACGCGGCGGCTCTTCCGGTGGGGGCTGGTGGATGTGCTGGGCCGATGCGGGGACGGGCACGCGTGCGACTCGCCCTGCGCGCTGCTCGACGAGTGCGCCGGAAAGGCCAAGTCGCGCGACGCGCGGGGGGTGGCGGCCGGTCACGTCGAGGTCGAGGACGCGGTGACGCAGAAGCGGCGCGTGGGCGAGGCGACGTGGAAGTCCGAGATGCTCTGCCTCGCGCCGCGGAGGAGCGACTGCGTGCTGCCGGAGTTCCAGACCGGCCTGCACGTCGTGGGCGGGCTGCCGTCGGAGCGAGAAGGGTGGGTGTGGGTCGGGGGGATGGACTTCGGCATCCGCTCGCCGACGGTGGTTCTGTGGGCCGGGCTCGATCCGTCGGGGGTGCTGTGGGTGGTGGACGAGCGGGTGGAGTCGGGGATGGTGCTGGCGGCGCACGTGGAGGCGATCCGGGGGGCGCCGTGGCCCGCGCTGTCGTGGATCGGCGTGGACCCGGCGGGCGGGCAGCGGTCGGGGCAGACCGGGGTGAGCGACGTGCAGGCGATGCGGCGGGCGGGGCTGGTCGTCAAGCACCGGCGCCTGGGCGTGGTCGACGGGCTGGAGCTTGTGCGGGCGCGGCTGCGGCCGGCCGAGGGGGCGCCGCGGCTGCTCGTGCACCGGCGCTGCGCGAGGCTCATCGAGTCGCTGGAGACGTACCGGTATCCGTCGGACCGGCCCGAGTCGGTGACGCCCGTGAAGGACGGCGCCGACCACGCGGTCGATGCGCTGCGGTACATGATCCAGAACCTGGACGCGGCGTACGAGACGCGGTACTCGCGGTACGTCTGAGGCGGCGGCGGCTCAGGAGCCCGGCATGGGCGCGAGCGAGGGGATGGCGTACCCGATGACGAGGTACGCGGCCAGGCCCAGCAGGGCGATCCCGCCCACGATCTGGATCGTGAACGAGAGGACCTGGGGCCAGAACTTGCGCATGTCGGGCACGCGGACGGCCTTGTAGGCGCAGGCGATGAAGAAGGCCATGGGCACGAGCAGGACGAACCACCAGTCGTGCAGGTCCAGGGGATCGAGGAAGGGGGTGTAGGCGAGGAGGTTCATGCGGGCGTGGCCCCGTTGCTCGCCCGGGTGCTCGCCCCGGTCTGGGCGCTGCTGTGCTCGTCCTCGCGGGAGCCGCCGCGGACGGAGGGCAGCAGGGCGTCGAGGATGACGATGAAGTTGAGCATGCCGGCGAGCGTGGCGGCGAGGGTGCCGATCTCGTTCATCTTGGCGACGGACTTGGTGTTGGGCGGTCCGGCGCCGTTCTGCGCGGGGACCCAGACGGGCTCGTTCGTGCCGTCGCCGTCGAGGTCGAGCGAGCCGCGCATCTCGTCGGGGTGTCCGGAGCGTCGGAGGCGCGTGTCGCGGTCGAGGGCCTTGAACCGGGTCTGATGGGCGTAGTTGACGCCGAAGGCGAGCGGGCCGACGAATGCCTGGCCGACGAACCAGATGCGGTCCTCCTCGGAATCGACGACGTCGATGCCGCCGACGAGCATGCCGCCGAGGAAGAGGCCGAGGATCCCGACGCAGGCCATGAGAGCCCGGGAGCGTTCGCCCCGGTAGAACTGGCCCGCGCCGGGGAGGATGCAGGCGAGGACGCCGGCGGCGAGGTCGAGGCCCTTGGGCGGGGGTGCGGGGTCGGGCATTGGGCGGGTGTCTCGGGGCTCGCGGGGACGTGGGCGTGGAGAGTGCGAACGAGCGGGCGGGGGAGTGGCCCGGGGACGATTGACAGACGCTCGTCGGGCGGTAGTGTACGGCCCGATAGGCGGACCAGGGCTGGGGGCCAGGGGTGGCCCGGCCCGGGTGGGCGCGCGACGAGGACGAGCAGTCATGCCGCAGGATCTAGAGCAGCTGGTGGGCGGGAGCGAGGAGTCCGGGGAGTCCACGCCCTGGGGCGCCCCGTCCGAGAACGTCGCGGTCCTCGGGATCGACGAGGAGGACGAGGACGAGGCGTACTTCCTGGCCGACGACGACGACGATGATGACGATGACGACGACGAGATCTACGACGACGACGAGGACTACGACGATCTGGACGACGTCGATGACGAAGATGACGTGGATGGGGCGGACGAAGAGGACGATGACGACCTCTGAGTAGAGCCGCCATGCGCGGGCGCCCGGAGACGCCCCCGCCCGAGGCGGCGGGGAGGCGTCGATGAGCCGTTCCAAGAAGAAGACGCAGGACCGAGTCGAGCAGCGTCAGGACACGTCGGAGGGCGGGGCCCCGGACGGTCAGGTCGTGGACCGCCGCATGGGTCTGGACCGGCGTCGGGTGCGGATGATCAAGGACGGCAAGGAGGTCGCGCCGACGGGCCTGGAGCGTCGGCGTGGTCCCGGGCGGCGGCTGAGCGACTTCACGAAGGCCGCCGAGGAAGGCGAGATGACCACGGAGCAGTTCCTGTTCCTGGTCGCGATCGACGAGTTCAAGCGTGCCAACGGCAAGACGTTCCCGACGTGGACGGACGTGCTGGAGGTTGTGCGGCTGCTCGGGTATCGCAAGACCATGAAGAGCGAGCTGAGCCTGCCCCGGGCCGAGGACTGGACGGAGGCGCCGGACGCCGAGGCGGGGGTCCGCCCGGACGGGTGGGAGAACCGGTTCGAGAAGTCCTCGAGCGGGTTCGGCGCCCGGGCGGGGCGGAGCGAGGCCGAGCTGACCGACGAGGCGCTCGACGAGTTCGAGCGGAGCTTCGGGAAGGCGGCCTGAGGGGGGCGGCGCCGGGCTCGGCCCGGGCCGCGTGTACCATCATCTCCAGCGGCGACCAACGCCCCCGTCGCGGGGCGTTTTCATTGCGCCGCGGGAGGTCGCGTGGCGGAGCCGGGGCTGGTCATCGGGTGGCGCGAGTGGGTGGGGATGCCCGAGTGGGGGATCACGCGGGTGCGCGCCAAGATCGACACCGGGGCGCGGACCAGCGCGATCCACGTCTCGTCCATCGAGGAGCTGGAGGGCGGGCGGCTGCGGTTCGAGGTGGTGCGGCGGGAGCGGCCCGAACGCCGGACGGTCACGATCGAGGCCGACCACGTCCGCGAGGCGCGGGTCCGCCCGAGCACGGGCGAGGCGCAGCGGCGCCCGGTGGTGCGGACGTTGGTGCGGATCGGCGAGTGGGAGCGTGAGATCGAGATGGGGCTGGTGTGCCGGGAGGGCATGCTCTGCCGCATGCTGCTCGGGCGTCGGGCGCTCAGGGGGCTGCTGGTCGATCCGACCAAGAAGGACTTGCTTGACGGCGGGAGGCGGGGATGAAGGTCGGGATCCTGTCGGCGGCGCCCAGGTGCTACTCGACGCGTCGGCTGCGCGAGGCGGCCGAGAGCCGCGGGCACGCGACCAAGGTGCTCAACACGCTCCGGTTCTCGATCTCGCTGGAGCACGGCGAGCCGGACCTGTTCTACCAGGGCAAGCAGCTGACCGACTACGACGCGGTGCTGCCCCGGATCGGGGCGTCGATCACGTACTTCGGGACGGCGGTCGTGCGTCAGTTCGAGCAGATGGACGTCTACGCGCCCAACTCGGCCAACGGGATCACCAACTCGCGGGACAAGCTGCGGAGCCTGCAGATCCTCTCCAGGCACGACATCGGGATCCCGCGGACGATGTTCGTGCGGGACCGGAAGGACGTGCTGGCGGCGATCGAGGAGGTGGGCGGGGCGCCGGTGATCATCAAGATCCTGGAGGGCACTCAGGGCGTGGGCGTGATCCTGGCCGAGAGCAACAAGGTGGCCGAGGCGATCGTGGAGACGCTGCAGAGCGCGCGGCAGAACGTGCTGATCCAGAGCTTCATCGCCGAGAGCAAGGGCAGGGACATCCGGGCGCTGGTCGTGGGCGATCGTGTGATCGCGGCGATGCGGCGGACGGCCCAGGGGGGCGAGTTCCGGTCCAACGTGCACCGGGGGGGGACGACGGAGCGGATCGAGCTGGACGAGGCGTACGAGGAGACGGCCGTCCGCGCGGCGCAGATCATGGGCCTTCGCGTGGCGGGCGTGGACATGCTCGAGAGCGACGCCGGTCCCCTGGTGATGGAGGTCAACTCCTCGCCCGGGCTCGAGGGGATCGAGGCGGCGACGGAGCTGGACATCGCGGGCGCGATCATCGACTACATGGCCGGGCAGGTGGACTTCCCGGAGGTGGACGTGCGGCAGCGGCTGACGGTCGCGCGGGGGTACGGGGTCGCGGAGCTGCAGATCCCCGAGGGCTTCGAGTTTGTGGGAAAGACGATCGCCGACTCGGGGCTGCGGGACCGGGACATCGCGGTGCTGACCATCCACCGCGGCACGAGCGTGATCTCCAACCCGCGGGGGACGCGGGTGATCGAGGCCGGGGACCGGCTGCTGTGCTACGGGCGGCTGGAGTCGATGCGGGACCTGGTGACCGACCGCAAGACGAAGCGGAAGAGGCGGGTGAAGGTGCGGCGCCTGGCGGCGGACCATGCCGTGGGAGAGAGCCCGGCCACGGGCGGGGAGCCGGGCGATGGCTGAGCGCTCGGCGGGTTCGTGGATCGGCGACGAGGTCGAGCCCGGGCGGGGCGGCGAGGTCACGCTGCGTGTCTCGACGAGCTACGCGGGGGCCGAGATCGAGATCCCGGTGTTCGTGTGGCGGGGGGCGGAGGCCGGGCCCCGGGTGTTCGTGACCGCGGCTGTGCACGGCGACGAGATCAACGGCACGGGCGCGATCCGGGAGATCATCACGACCGAGCCCTTCAGCCTCGACCGCGGGTCGCTGGTGCTCGTGCCCGTCGTGAACATCCTGGGCTTCGAGCAGCACTCGCGGTACCTGCCCGATCGGCGGGACCTGAACCGGTCGTTCCCGGGCAGCGGGGGGGGGAGCCAGGCGAGCCGCGCGGCGCGGACGGTGTTCGACGCGATCGTGGCGCCGTGCGACTACGGGATCGACCTGCACACGGCCGCGGTGCGGCGGACGAACTTCCCCAACGTGCGGGCGGACATGAGCGACCCGAGGCTGGCGGCCTTCGCCCGCGCGTTCGGGACGGAGCTGATCGTGTCGGGCGCGGGGCCGAAGGGGTCGCTGCGTCGGGCGGCGTGCCGGGCGGGCGTGCCGACGTTGATTTTGGAGGCGGGCGAGGTGTGGAAAGTGGAGCCCGGGTACGTCGAGTACGCGGTCCGCGGCGTGCAGAACTGCCTCACGCACCTGGGCATGATCGGGGGGGGCGAGGTCGTGCGGCCCGCGTACCAGATCGAGGTGGACTCGACGAAGTGGGTGCGCGCCGAGCGGGGTGGGTTCCTGCAGTTCCACGTCGGGCCCGGGGACATCGTGGACGAGGGGGAGGCGATCGCGACGAGCACGAGCCTGACGGGCGAGCAGCGGAACGTGATCGAGTCACCCCGGGACGGGATCGTCCTGGGGATGACGACGCTGCCGTCGGTCGCGCCCGGGGACGCGGTGTGCCACCTGGCGTACCCGCGGGCGCGGGCGCTGAAGAAGGCGGAGAAGGCGATCGACGCGTTGCCCGACGACCACCTGCACGAGCGGACGCGGGAGGACCTGGCGCGGAGCTTCGTAGTCGAGGAGCGTGACGAGGACGGAGATTGAGCCGGGTTGGGGGTGTGTGAATATCGGGGCGGCGTGGATCAGGGCCGCCGGCGGGCCCGAATGGTGGTCCATCTCGGGCCCGGGTCCGGGCCGAGGGGACACACCCGAGGGGATCGAAGATGAGCACGGCTCTCGGTATCGGCGTGGCGGCGATCGGCCTGGTGTCTCTGGCGGGGGGCGTGGCGTGCGCCGACGACGACGAGCCGTCGATCGTGAGCGTCGAGGACACGCTGTCGCACGTGCTGCTGGCCGAGGGGCGCCTGGCGGGCGAGTACTTCTCGCTGGAGGACGATCGGCGGCGGGACCGGATCGCGCTGGACGAGCGGGGCGAGTCGGGCGTGCTGCGCGAGGAGCTGTTCAAGCGCGTCCAGCTGGCGGGCGTGGACGGCGACGCCCAGACGAGCTGGGAGGTCGGCGTGAGCGGGTCCGTGCTCGAGCTCGAGTACGACACGCGGCTGGTCGCGGGCGCGGACACGTCGGACGCGGACATGATCTACGAGCTGGAGCTGGAGGGCCGCGTCGATCACGTGCTGTCCTTCGACCTGCCGTGTCTGTCGCGGGTGCGGGTCGTGGTGGACAACGGGAGCGACGAGGGCGTGCACGCGGAGGTGGGGGTGTTCGGGCCCGGGTTCCACTTCGGGTTCGACTCGTTCGACGGCGAGCCGCACGCGTCGCTCGATGCGCCCGCGACGCCCGGCGGGTTCGAGGTGTTCGTCCGCTATGAGGCGGTCGCTGCGGCGGGGCGCGAGAACGAGGGCCAGGCGTCGGCGGACGCGTCGCTGCGCGTGCTCATCAGCGTCGATGAGGTCCCGGGGTGCAACCTGGCGGACGTCGTGGCGCCGTTCGGGCGGCTGGATTATCAAGACGTGACGGCGTTCATGCAGGCGTTCGCCGCGGGGGACTCGGCGGCGGACATCGCCCCGCCCTTCGGCGTGATCGACTTCAACGACGCGCGGGCGTTCCAGATCGCGGTCGGGCGCGGGTGCCCCTGAGCGTCACCCGTCCGTGTGCTGCCCCGGACTACTTGTCCTTGTAGTAGTCGATGTTGAGCTGGACGTAGTTGTCCCACTCCTTGGGCAGGTCCTCGTCCTGGAAGATGGCCTGGACGGGGCACTCGTCGACGCAGAGGCCGCAGTCGATGCAGGTGTCCGGGTCGATGAAGAGCTGGTCGGCGGACTCGTAGTCCGGGTCGTCCTTGGTGGGGTGGATGCAGTCCACCGGGCAGGCGTCGACGCAGCTGGTGTCCTTGGTGCCGATGCAGGGTTCGGCGATGATGTGGGGCATGGGTGTGTCCCTCCGAGTCGCCCCGCCGAACCGATGGCGGGGTGGGGACTCTATCACCCGGGGGCGGGCCGGGTCAGCGAGGCGAGATGGTCGATGACGGCGTGGGCGCCGGCGTCCCGGAGGTCCTCGGCGGGGGTCAGGCCGGCCAGGGCGACGACGCGCATGCCGGCCCGGCGGGCGGCGACCACGCCGGAAGGACTGTCCTCGATGACCAGGCTGCCGGCGGGCTCGGCGCCCATCACGCGGGCCGCGTGCAGGAACAGGTCCGGCTCGGGCTTCCAGACGCCGACGTCGTAGGCGCTGAAGACCGCGTGCCCGTCGAGGTGGCCCGGGGTCACGCCGCAGGCGAAGCGGGTCAGCAGGCCCGAGCGCGTGAGCGAGGCGAGCATCTTCTGGACCGGTCCGTTGGAGGCGACGCAGCGCCGCGGGGCGCGCTCGCCCATCGCGTCGAGGGCGTCGAGCAGCTCGACGGCGCCCTCGACGGGCGGGGGCGGGGTGGTCTCGAACGCCTCGAACATGCGGGCGCGGTAGGTCTCGATCAGGTCGGGCAGCTCGCGGCCGAGATGCTCCTCGACCTCGGCGCGGATCTCGTGCAGGTCGCGGCCCTTGAAGCGGCGGACGGACTCGTCGGGGGTGGTGGGCCAGCCGCACTCGGTGACGCACTCGGCGAGCAGGGCGTTGGTGGCGGGCTCGGTGTCCACGAGGACGCCGTCGCAGTCGAAGATGATCAGGTCGGCGTCGATCACGTCGTCTGCCCCGCGGGGCGTCGGGGCCGGGTCGGGGTCTGGTTTGGGCGCTGGCGTCGCCCGTTGAGCATCCGGCCGATGGGCGAGTAGCGGACGCAGTAGTGGTAGGTGAGCAGCATGATCGGCGTCGTGATGAGCAGCACGAGCAGGAACTTGATGTGCCCGTCGATCGGGAGCGAGAACAGGAACATGCTCGCGAGGATCTGCAGGGGCAGGTGGACGAGGTAGAGCCAGTACGAGGAGTCGGAGATGTAGCGGGCGGCGGGGCTGGGGCGGTTGAGGTAGCGGAGGAAGAAGCCCGTGATCGCGAGGGTGAGCGTGCACGAGAGCATGGCGGCCGAGGCGTGCCCGAGGGCGTCGAGCCAGGCGGGCGTGGGCTCGTCGCCCAGGTCCTCGAGGGCGCCGTGGGCGAAGAGGAGCGCCGGGAACGCGAGGGCGAGGCCGGCGACGGCGCCGGGGATCCACCACCGGGCGATCGAGTCGAGGCGGTCGCGGCACGCGAAGAGGACCCAGCCGAAGCCGAAGAAGAGCGAGTAGTACGCGAGCGGGCCGGGCTCGGGGATGATCTCGCCCCGCAGGGGGCCCGAGTCCCAGCCGGGGATGGTGTACAGGAGCAGTCCGGCGGGGATGGCAAGGGCGTAGGGGAGCAGGGGCGAGCCGATGATGGACCTGGCGGCGGGCGCGAGGCGGGCGGCGCCGAGCGCGCGGGCGGTCGGGTCGATCAGCAGCGCGCCGACGTACATCAGCAGCAGGTACTCGAGGAACCAGAGATGGAACGTCGGGATGGTGATGCCCTGCTGCTCGGGCATGTTCTCTCGGGGCCAGAGCGTGAACCCGAGGATCCAGAGGGCCAGGCAGACGGGCGCGATCGTGACCATGGAGATCGCGAAGGGGGAGAGGACGCGGACGGAGCGGTTGCGGGCGAAGCTCCCGACGCCGCGGCGTGCGACGAGCAGGTGGGCGAAGAAGCCGGCCATCACGAAGAAGACCTGCATGCGGAAGGAGTGGACGAGCATGAGGCCGATCAGCAGGGGGACGCTGCCGGTGTCCTCGTGGACGGCCCACATGTCCAGGTCGGGGATGTAGGGAATGGCGGCGTGGAGGGCGAGGCCCAGGAGCATGGCGACGGCGCGGAGGGCGTCGAGCGCGTGGTAGCGCGGGTGGGGCGGGGGGTGGGTGTGCGCGTCAGCCATCGTCGCCGGGCGGGGGGTCCTTGGCGTCGGCGCGCATGAAGAGGGGCTCGCCCTTGCTGATCTTCTGGCCGGGCTTCAGGGAATAGTGGCCGCCCCAGTCTGCGAGTGCTGCCAGTGGCCCCTTGAACCCCGAGTCTGGATCGTTCGGCTCTTTGAAATGGTCACAGTTCCAGTTCCGCCAGAGCTCGGCCATCTTCTCGGGCATCACGGGCCAGAGAAGGAGTGAAGCAACGCGGAGAGTCTCGGCGCAGTCGTAGAGGATCTGCCTGAGCTTCACCTCCAGCTCTGGATGCTCTTCCAACTGCTTCGCGATCGAGAACGGTCGGGTATCGGAGATGTACGCATCCACATGTGTGACCAGCATGGTGCCGCGGATCATCGCTTCGTGGAGATCGATCGAGGAAATGAGCGACTCGTAGTCTGCCCAGTCGTCTCTTCCAAAGATCCGACATTCCGCTTCCAGTTTGCGCACGTCATTCGAGACTTCGGGGACATCCCCATCGAAGTACTTCTCGATCATGGCCGCAACGCGACTTGTTGAGTTTCCGATTCCATCCATCAAGTTGCTCTTGTAGACCTCGACGAAGCGCTGATACGCAAAGTCGGCGTCGGTCGCGCCCAGAGGGCCCTGCGTCGTCAGGTACCAGCGGACGGCATCGAGCGAGTACCGGTCCGCGTACGCGCGGAGCGTGTCGATCTCGATGAAGTTGCCCAGGGACTTGGACATCTTGGTCCCCTCGGCGATCCAGTAGGCGTGGGCGTAGACGACGCTCGGCGGGCGCTCGCCGAGGGCGTGGAGCATCGCGGGCCAGATGACGGCGTGGAACCAGAGGATGTCCTTGGCCATGAGATGGACGATCTGGGCCGAGTCACCTTCCTCTTGGAGGGGGGGGCTTCCAGCCCCCCCGCTGGCGTCGAGGGGGGGCCAGAAGACGCGCCGCTCGGGCGTGTCCATCGTGGTGAGGTAGTTGCAGAGGGCCTCGATCCAGACGTAGATGCGATGCTCGGGGTCGCCGGGCATGGTGATGCCCCAGTCCTCGTCGCCCTCCTTGATCTTGCGGGAGACGGGGACCTTCTGGAGGCCCTGCCGGATGCGGCCCATGACCTCGTTCTTGCGCTGCTCGGGGAGGATGCGCATCCCGCCCGGCTCGCCGCGGTCGCCCTTCGCGATGGTCTCGAGCAGCCACTCGGTGACTTCCGGCTTGTCGAGGCGGAAGAAGTAGTTCTGCTCTGTGCGCTTCTCGAGGGGTTTGCCGGTGACCGGGCTGTTGAAGTCGTGCTCTTTGGCGACCGTCTCGGTGACGTACTCCTCTTGTGAAGCGTCAAACCAACCCTCATAGTCCCCGAGTTCGATGTGGCCGCTCTTGAGCAGCCGTTCGATGTACTCGGTCGCCCTGGACGTGTGGCGGTCCTCGGTGGTGCGGACGAAGTCGTCGTTGGAGAAGTTCATGAAGGCGAAGGCCTCCTTGAACCGGTCGGCGTTGTGGGTGGCCCAGTCCATGGGGCTCATGTCGTGGGCGCGGGCCGAGGCGACGACCTTCTCGGCGTGCTCGTCGGTGCCGGTGAGGAAGAAGACGGGGGCGCCGGGGCCGCGGATCAGGCGCTGGGCCCGGGCGGCGACGTCGGCGATGAGCGTCGTGTAGCAGTGCCCGATGTGGGGTCGGTCGTTGACGTAGTAGATGGGCGTCGTGACGTAGTAGGGGGTGCTGGGGGGCGGTTGGGCGGGCGGTTGGGCGGGCATGGGTCGAGTCTACGGGGCCGAGTTCGGGGGCAGGGCCCGGGCGGGCGGCGGGTAGGATGGGCGCATGCTGAGTGGACTTGACAGGGCGGGATGGGCGCGGGTCGGCGGGGTGGCCCTGCTCGTCGGAGCGATGGCGGCGGGGTCGGCGTGCAGCGAGGTGGCGGAGCGGCGGCGGCGGAAGCGGCCGCCCCAGCCGGTGCCCCAGTTGCCCGAGGACGCGGACCCGGCGGCGTACACGTTCGTCGAGGCGCCATACGGCGGGGAGCGGCTCAAGACCCGCCCCATCATGGTCTACGCCGACTCGCCCCAGAACCCGGACGCGATGGAGCAGCTGGCGATGCTCGGCTCGGACCCGGCGCCCCTCGAGGACCGGGAGGTCATCATCGTCGAGGTCTACGGGTCCGGAGTCTCGCGGTACCGGGGCCAGCCCCTGGCGCCCGAGTCGGCCAGGAGCTGGCACGACCGGTACCGGGCGGGGCGGTGGCCCTTCGAGGTGGTGCTGGTTGGCAAGGACGGCGGGGTGAAGATGAGGCGGCCGCGGGCGGTGAGCGTCGAGGAGCTGTCCGAGATCATCGACGAACTTCCCGAGCGGCGGCGTGAGGTCCACATGCGGGAGCAGAAGGGCGGGGGGTAGGCCCGGCGGGGGCGGTCGAACCCGGGTGGCGTGGGCCCGGTATGAGCCGGCGTGGCGGGCGATCCCGGGGCCGCCAGGGCCCCGGCGTGGCGGGCGACGGGCCGAGAACTCGGTGCGTTGGGGTCGGTCTGCTTATGCTGGGCGGCTGGGCGGAATAGGCGCCCGGGCGGGGCGTGTTCGCCCCCCTGATGGAAGGACCCGCGTTTGGATCGCGACCGGTTCGAGAAGCTCGCGCTCGAGCACCTGGACGCTGTCTATCGGATGGCGGTCAGCCTGACGCGCGACCCGGGCGAGGCCGACGACCTGGTGCAGGAGGTGTACGCCAGGGCCTTCCGGCCGGCGACGATCGAGCGGTTCGAGGACCGGTCGGACGGCGGCGAGGTCGGTGGGATGCGGTCGTGGCTGTTCGCGATCACGCACAACGTGTTCTACACGCGGATCAAGAAGGCGAAGCGTCGGCCGACGCCGGTGGACGAGTTCTTCGCCGAGGAGGGCAAGGAGCGGGCGCCGGACGAGCCGCCGCCCGTGTTCGACCGGTCCGATCTGGACTGGGAGCAGGTGGACTCGCGGCTGAAGGCGGCGATCGACGACCTGCGGGAGGAGTACCGCGAGGTGCTCATGATGTGGGGCGTTGACGGGCTGAAGTACCGCGAGATCGCGGAGATTCTCGAGGTCCCGATCGGGACGGTGATGAGCAGGCTGCACCGGGCCAGGAAGATCCTGGCCGACCGGCTGACGGGCGACGCGGACACGGCGGGGGACCTGGGCGTGGCGGGGATCACCCGCCGGATGGAAGAAAAGGAACGGACGGCGTGAGCGGGCACGAGGCGAACGAGAACACCGGCGCGGGCGGCGTGGCGCCGCTGGCGGTGCGCCTTCGGATGGCGGCCGACGGCGAGCTGGAGGCGGCCGACCGCGAGGCGCTGGAGGCCCACCTGGCGCGGAGCCTCGAGGACCGGGCGCGGATCCAGTTCGAGCAGGAACTCAAGGGCGCGGTCGGGCGCGTGATGGACGGGGCGACGGCGCCCGCGTCGCTCCGCGCCCGCGTGGTCGAGATCATCGAGGCGTCCCGCGAGGACGCGGCGGCCAGTGCGCCCGAGTCCGAGCCGATGGCGGCGGTGGCGCCGACGGTCGAGTCGGTCGAGGCCGCCCCGTCGGTCGAGCCCGAGTCGGCGCCCGAGCGGATGGCGCCCATGACCCGCGAGCCGTCGTTCTGGTCTCGGCGGGGCGTGCTGGGCGGGCTGGCGGCGGCGGCGGTGCTGGCGCTGGCGACGGTATTCATCGTCCGGATGGCGGGCATCACCAGCGTGCCCCTGAGCGCCGACCAGGAGGCGTACCGGGCCCAGCTGGTCCGGCACGTCGCGGGCGAGCACCGTCGGATGGAGGACCCGGACGCGGCGTCGCGGAAGCTGGCGATGCACGAGCCCGACGAGGTCGAGCGGTTCTTCAGCGAGGTCATGGACGCGCCCGGCGGCGAGGTCCGGCAGTTGATCGAGTCCACGGCCCAGTGCGTCTTCAGCGGCGCCGGCAACTGCCGCATCCCCGGCGCGGACGGGGCGGCGGCGCACGTGATGCTCAGCGTCGGGTCCGAGTCGGGCTCGGCGCCGGTGAGCGTGTTCGTCTCGGCGGACCCGCACCAGCTGCCGATGGACCCGGGCGAGACGTACGTCATCGACACGGGCGCGTGCGGCGAGGGGGGGACGCGGGTGCTGGCCTGGACGGACGGGCGGCTGCTGTACCTGGTGGTCTCGGAGGCGGAGCGTCGGGCGTGCCCGGCCGTGCTCAAGCGGCTGGGGCGGCCGGGCCCGGGCCGCAAGCTGTAGCGAGACCGCCCGCCGGGGCGATCCCAGAGGGCATCCGGGGCGTACGAGCCTGAGGTGGGGCGTCCGCGCGAGTTATCTCGCCCGAGCGGCGGGGTTTGTGCGATCGGGCGCCCGAGCGGGCCGAATATCATCGGCGCGGAAGGAGTCAGGCATGATCGGACGCGGGCTGGGCGTGCTCATCGCGACGACGGCGGCGGTGTGGGGCGTGCCCCAGGCCGCGGCGCAGGATGCGCTGGGGCGGGGCAACGCGCTGGACGGCAACCTCTACGGCAACGCCGCCCCCAGGTCCGGGCGGGTGGACACCTCCGCGCCGCTGTCGAGGCCCGGCGGGTCGGCCCGTGGGTCGGTCTACTCGGGGTACTCGAACCAGTTCACGAGCGTCAACCCGATGGGCGATGGTCGGGCGCTGGATCGGAACCTGAGCCTGACATCGCGATTCAACGGCTCCTCGCGGGTGGACCCTCTCCAGGAGATGCGGTTCCGCAGCGCTGTGGTGACCGGCAACGCGGCGGGCGGGCTCTCGTTCCGGGGTGACCTCGGGTACGGGGCGGCCAGGTCGTTCCGGGGGGACCTGGGCTCGAACGATCTGTTCGCGTTCCGGCGTGATTCGCTGTACTCGGGGCTGGTGGGCGCGGGGATCCGCGGGACCGACGCGCTGCAGTACCAGATGTCGCTGACGACGGGCTCGCAGCTTCCCCCGACGCTGGTGGGCGATCTGGTCGTGCAGGAGTCGTTCACGACGCGGGCGCCGGATTCCTCGGCGACGCCGAACGAGGCGTTGCTCGTGGACGGCGAGGTGGCGTCGGCGATCGGTCGGCGCCCCGCGGGCGACGACGACGACGGGTCGATGCACTCGATGCTGCGGGCGACGTCGGCGTACACGACGAGCATGAGCCTGCAGCCGGTGCTGCTCAACCGGTGGGGCCAGACGGACACGAACCCGGACATCGGGGTGACGGCCTCGACGCTGCGCGGGATCAAGCTCTCGGCGTTGCCCGAGGCGGACCAGTCGCCCGCGGCCCAGCAGCGGATCGACGACTCGGCGCGGGACGCGCAGGGCGTGGAGGGCGCGGGCCGGATCGAGACGGGGTACGACGCGGTGCTGCGTCAGTTCGAGGAGGCGGAGGCGGCGCGCCTGGCCGAGGAGGCCGAGCGTCAGGTCGATCCGCAGGAGACGCGTGCCGCCCTGTCGATCGCCGACCGATTCCAGGAGTTGCGTGAGCAGGTCAGCGGGGCGAACCAGGGCCAGCCGCGGGGCGGCGAGTCCGGGACCGACTCGGGCGGCGATGACCCGCTGGACCCGACGGGCGGCGACGACCTGGACCGGCTCCAGGAGCTGGGCGTGTACGACGAGGAGACGGTGCGGCTGCTGCGGAGCGCCCGCGAGCCGGTGACGCGTCTGGTGGACCCGGACGAGGCGGCGCAGCGCAACCCGTACGTCGAGCACATGGAGGTCGGTCAGCGGCTGCTGGCCCAGGAGCGGTTCTTCGACGCCGAGGAGCGGTTCACCCGCGCGATCGGCGTGCGGGCCGGCGACGTGATGGCGCAGGTCGGCCGGATCCACGCCCAGGTCGGCGCGGGGATGTACCTCTCGGCGGCGCTGAACATGCGGGTGCTGCTCGTGCAGCACCCGGAGGTGGTCGGCGTGAAGTACGACGAGCGGCTGCTGCCCGGCGAGACGCGCCGCAAGGCGGTGTTCACGCGACTCCGCGAGAAGATCGGTATCGGCGCCGACGGCGAGGCGATCGAGGTCACCGATCAGCAGCTGCGCCGCGAGAGCGGGCTGCTGCTGGCGTACATGGGCTATCAGTTCGGCGATGCGGTCGCGATCGATCAGGGGCTCGACGCGTTCGAGTCCGTGACGGCGATGCACGCGGGCGAGCCGAGCCACGACATCGATCGCCGCATTCACGAGCTGCTGCGGCGGGTCTGGGAAGGACAGGACGAGGTCGCGCCCTAGAGCGCGCGCGGCGACGCCGCCCGCGGGGTGGCTCTCCGGGGCGTTCGGTCTCGGGTGGGTTCTCGGTGTGGGGGGTCAGGCGGCGTGGGGGCCGTCGTCGTCCTTGAACGTGGGGAAGGGCAGGGAGTCGAGCAGCTCGCCCAGCTCGTCGAGGTTGCGCTGGATGTCCTCCAGGGCGTCCTCGACGCGGTCGGAGCGGTCGTCGCCCGCGGATCGGCGGGTGTCCTCGACGCGGCCCGGGGCGGACCGGTCACTCGGGAAGGGGATCGGCGCCGGGACGTCTTTGTCGTCGTCGTCGATGTTGAGTCGGAGTCGCATGGCTCATCTCCTGCCGCGACGGCCCGTGTCACAGATCGGGGCTCTTGAGAGCCGGCGTTCACCCGAGACCCCGGGGGACGCACGGCGGGTCGGTCTGCGTGCCCTGGGGGGGATCCGGGGGGTTCTCGGACCCTCGACGGGTGTTATCGGCCGTCAGCGCCCGGCGTCTTGATCCGTCGGGGAGCGGCGACCGCCCACGCGGGGCTCCTCGCCCCGCAGCAGGCGGCGGATGTTCGCCCGGTGTCGGACGACCACGAGCAGTGCCAGGGCGGCGGAGACGGCCAGGAACGGGGCGGCGGCGGCGGGCGAGGCGCCCTCCCGGGTCAGCAGGACGCCGGCGGCGGCCAGGGGGAGGGCCGCGGCCGCCGCGATCGAGGCGAGGCTCACGATCCGCGACAGGGCGAAGACGAGGGCCCAGACGAGAGCCGCGGCGCCCGCGGCGAGCGTGAGCACAGGGAACACGCCCATGAGGGCCCCGAGCCCGGTCGCCACGCCCTTGCCGCCCTTGAAGGCGAGGAAGGGGCTGAACATGTGGCCGAGGACGGCGGCCGCGGCGACGGCGAGCCAGAGCCACGCGTCGGTCGGCTCGACGTCCCGGGCGCCGGCGACGCCCATGACCAGGCCGGCGCCGAGGGTGGGCGCGAGGCCCTTGAGCATGTCGAGGGCGAAGCAGAGGAGGAAGAAGCGGAAGCCGAGGACGCGGCCGACGTTGGTCGCGCCAGTGTTCTTGGAGCCGTGCTGACGGATGTCGACGCCCTTGGCGCGGGCGATGAGCACGCCGAAGGGGATGGCGCCGACGAGGTAGGCGGCGGGGATGAAGGCGAGCCAGGGGAGCACGGACGCGTAGAGTACCCGTGCGCCCGCGTCCGGGCGGGTGCTGCGGCGCGTCGGAGGGTCGAGATGTTCCGGTACGCGAGGCTGAGCGAGTTCGAGGGGCGGCTGGAGGAGCCGATCCTCACCAAGCGGTATCAGGAGATGTTCCTGGCCGAGGTCCTGCCCGGGTACTGCGGCAGGAACGCGCGCGTGCTGGAGGTCGGGGCGGGGACGAACGTGGCGATCCTGGAGGGCCTGCGGGCGCGGGAGAAGTGGATCGCCGACCCGTACATCGGGGTGGGCGGGTCGTGGCAGTCGGGGGTGCCGGACCTGGGGCCCGGGTACTACATCTCGCGGTGCATCATCGGGGAGTCGTCCAACGCGCTGCCGTCGGACTTCTTCGACGTGATCTTCTCGTCGTCGGTGCTGGAGCACATCGGGCAGCGGGCGGCGGGCTTCGACTCGAACTACGACCCGGAGCCGCCCGAGGGCCAGGAGGCGCCGCGGCGCGCGTTCTGCGCCGAGTGCCTGCGGATCCTCAAGCCCGGCGGTGTCACGATCCACACGATCGACCACGGGGCGCGGAACGTGACATACGACGCGAACTTCCGGGATGCCGGCTTCGAGCCGCTCGTGCCCGGCGAGCGCGTGGATGCGCACGCGATGATGGCCGACGAGGACGCGTTGCGGCAGGTGGTCCAGTGGGAGGACATGAGCCTGCCCCTGCCGGACGATCAGCTGCGGCTGCACTCGGTGCTGTTCATGGGGTACGTCAAGCCCGAGCACGCGGGGGGTCGCTGGGCGGAGCTGCCGACGGGGAAGGCGGAGTCGGGTCTGTCGCCGCGGCGTGGGCCGGCGCCGCCGCCGGCGCCGACGACCGAGGCGGGGGCGCCGTCGAAGGGGACGGTCGTGTCGCGGGCGATCGCGAGGGCGAGGCGTGTGGTGCGGGGCGCGTCCTAGGCGATCGTCCGGGCGAACCCGGAGATCCGCGCGCATCGACCTCCGAAGTGCTATCCCGTGTGCTGTCGGGGGCTTGTGTTCGATCGCCGGCAGATGCGGCGAGCGGGTTTATTCAGAAGACGTTCAGATCGTGTTTGTGAACGGAGTGGATCTCGGTAGCGTGATCGGTGATCGGCGTGAAAACCAGGGGCGCTCCGTCGCCGCCCGGTGGCCGGGGAGGGGCGACCCGCACGGCAGGGGGGCGTTGTGGCAGGGTCACTTGCGGGCGAGGCGCGGTCGAGCACTCGAGTCGGGACATTCGGGCGGGGTGGCGCCGCGGGGCTTGTGCTGGCCGTAGGCGCAGGCGGCGTCGTCGGCGGGCCGACGTTTCCGCCGCACCTGGTCGGAGCGGCGCCTGGCGTGCGGGACATCTTCGCGGCGGACATCGACGGGGATGGGGACACGGACATCGTCGCCGGGACCGAGACCGACGACATCATCGGCTGGTATTCGAACAACGGGGATGGCACGTTCGCGGCGCGGGAGTCCATCGCGACCTCCTACGACGCGCCGGACGCTGTCCATGTGTGCGACATCGACTCGGATGGGGACCTGGACGTATTCGGCGCGGCCAGGCTGGACAGCCTGTTCTCGTGGTGGGAGAACCTCGGGGCCGGGGTGTTCGGACCAGAGCAGACCGTTGCCGATGCCGGCGACGGGGTCGGCGCCGCGTCCGACATCAAGACCGGGGACGTCAACGGGGACGACCTGACCGACGTGTTGATCGTCTGGAGGGGATCGGGGGCCGACATCCTCTGGTTCGCGGGCGACGGCGCGGGCAACTTTGCTTCGCCGACGCCGCTCGGTGTTAACGATGAGATACCGCCCCCGAGCAACATGACGGCGATCGAGGTCGCCGACCTCGATGGGGACATGGACCTGGACGTCATGTACTGTTCCACAGATTCCTTCGGATTCCGCTGGGCGGAGAACACCGCCGGCGACGGCTCGGCGTGGGAAACGCACATCGTGCGGGAGAATCAGAACGGGTTCGACGTCATCGCGACAGATCTCGACGCCGACGGGGATCAGGACATCATCGGGATGGACGACCAGAGACTCATGTGGTTCCGCAACGACAACGGGTTACCGCCGACGTTCACGGGGATCCAGATCGGCCCCTCGCACTCGAGCGGTCGGTCGGTGATCGCCGTCGATTTCGACGGCGACGGCGACACGGACCTCGTCGCCGGGCACGGGGGCTCGTCGAACATCTGCTGGCACGAGAACGACGGCGCGGCTGCGCCGGTGTTCGCGACGCACCTCATCACTCCCGCCGGGGCGATCGGCGTCCAGGCGGTTGTCTCGGGGAACTTCGACGGTGATTGTGATCTCGACGTGGCGGCGGCGTCGTTCTCCGACAATCACGTGACGTGGTTCGAGACCGACTCGCCCGCGTCGGCGTGCTCGCCGGCGGACCTGGCGACGCCGTTCTGCCAGCTGGATTTTTCAGACGTGGTGGAGTTCCTGAACGCGTTCGGGGTGAACGGCGCCGCCGCGGACCTGGCCGAGCCGTTTGGTCAGTGGGACTTCTCCGACGTGATCGCGTTCCTGACGCTCTTCGGGGCCGGGTGCGGGTAGGCGGGCGGGGCGCCTAGGCGAGCTGGGCGCGGAGCCCGTCGATCAGCTGGGCGAAGACCTGGTCCTCGGCCTTGGCCGCGTCCACGCGGAGGTGGTGGGCGGGGTCGCGCTGGATCTGGGCGAGGTAGCCCTGGCGGACGCGCTTGTGGTACTCGCGGCCCTTGGACTCCATGCGGTCGAGCAGGGGGTTGAGGCGGGCGGCGGCGGTGTCCTCGTCCACGTCGAAGACGATCACGAGGTCGGGGTTGACGTCGCCGCAGGCGATGGCGGCGGCCTGGCGGATCTCGTCCTCGGGCAGGCCGCCGGCGGCGCCCTGGTAGGCGAGGGTGGAGCTGACGAACCGGTCGGCGACGACGAGGCGCCCGGCGGCCAAGGCGGGGCGGATGGTCTGCTCGACGAGCTGGGCGCGGCTGGCCATGTACAGGAGCATCTCGCACCGGAGGGTCATGTCCTCCTCGAGGTGGTCGAGGAGGGCGGCGCGGATCTTCTCGCCGATCTCGGTGCCCCCGGGCTCGCGGACCTCGCAGGGGTCGAGCCCGGCGTCGCGGGCGGCGTCGAGGAATCGGCGGAGCTGGGTGGACTTGCCCGAGCCGTCGGGCCCGTCGAAGACAAGGAACCGGCCCCTGAGGGCGCGGGCGAGCGCGGGGTCGAGCGTGCGTGCGGGGGAGGCGTCAACGTCCTTGTCGGCGGCGGCGGTCACGGGAGCGAGTCTAGCCGCTGGCGCACGTCGTTGAGGCGCGTGCGCCAGGGCTCGCCGCCGAGGTCGCCGTCGATGAGGCGGAGGCGCCCGAGGTGGGCGCGCGCGTCCTGGATGCCGGCGGCCTCGCCGGCCTGGGCGCGGTCGGCGAGGATCTCGAGCATGAGCGCCCAGGCGTGCCAGAAGCGGCCGTCGCGCTGGCCGGCGGCGTCGAGACGCGAGGCGACGTCGCGGAGGAGCGTGAACGCCTCGGGGCTCTGGGCGACGGCCAAGTGCGCGCGGGCGCGGGCGATGTCGAGGCGTTCGGCGCCGCCCCGCACCGGCTCCTTGCGGGCCGCGGCGCGGACGAGCAGGGGCATCGCGCGCCCGGGGTCGCCCGCGTCGAGCTCGGCCTCGCCCAGCTCGACGAGCAGCGCGGCGCGGGGCTTGGCGTCGTGGCGGTCGGCCATGCGCACCGCCAGGCGGAGCAGGGCGACGCGTTCGCGCGGGTCGGCGTCCTCGTCCAGCAGCTCGCGGATCGTCTCGATGTACAGGGCGGCGGCGGCGGAGCCCTCGGGCGTGCCCGGGGTCACGGGCTCGAGCACCTCGAGGCGGTCGGGCCCCTCAATCCGCTCGGCGTACTTCACGCGGTAGAAGTCGGCCTGCGGGTGCGAGCCGAAACGCTCGACGGCGAGCCGGAGGACGCCCAGCTCGAAGGCCTCGGGCACGGGCGTGTCGCCCGAGGCGGCGTCGGCGACGACGATGGCCAGGGCGTCGGACGCGCGGGCCGAGTCGGGGAACTCGCGGGCGAGGCGTTCGAGGTGCATGATCGCCGCGGCGCGTGACTCGTCGGTGTTCTGGACGCGGAGGATGATGGCCGACTCCCAGAGGGCCTCGGCGCGGAGGGCGCCGGCGTCGGCGCGGCGGGTGACCAGGTCGAACAGGTCGAGCGCCTCGTTCCAGCCCTGGGCGGTGCGCGAGAGGACCGCGGCGCGGGCGAAGGGGACCTCGGCGGGCATCGCGTTCCAGTCGATCTGGTCGGCGAAGGGGCCGGTCCCGCTGGCGATCTTGGCGTAGATCAGCGCGCGTCGGCGGGAGGCGTCACGGACGAGGTCGGGGTCGCTGGCCAGGGCGAGCAGGTCGTCGAGCGCGGCGGGCGCGAGCGAGGGCTCGGGCAGACGCGTGCGCGCGACGGCCTCGGCGGCGGCCAGGCGCCACAGCGGGTCCGGCAGGCGGTCCACGGTGAAGGGCTCGGCGGGCAGCGCCTGGCGGAGCGCGTCGGTCGCGGCGGCGCGCTCTGCGGCGTTGCGCGCGGTCAGGGGCATCGCCAGGCGGGCCTCGCCGATGATCGTCGGGCTGGCCCGGAGGGCCGGCGCCTCGCGGATGAGCTCGAGCAGGTGGCGCCGGGCGTCGAGGTGGTCGCCGGCCTGGACGAGGGCGACGGCGTGTGCGACGCGGCGTGCCGCGTCCGCGTCCGCGTCGCCGACCGAGAGGTGCTCGACGTTTGCGATCGCGGTCTGGGCCAGGGCCTCGCGGTAGGTCGGCTCGTCGGTCAGGGCGGCCAGGAGGATCGCGGCGCGGGCGCGGAGCAGGGGGATGCGGGCGTCGCTGGGCGAGCGGGGGTCGTCGGCGCCCTGCGAGTCGATGCTGGCCAGCAGGGAGAGGGTGAACTCGGAGGCGCGTTTGACGGCGTCGGCCTGCTCGGGCAGCGGGATGCCGAAGAGGACCGAGAGCGCGCTGCCGTCTTCCTCGATGGAGGCGAGGCGCTGGGCGGCGCGCTCGAGGCGGGCCGAGTCGTCCTCGGAGAGCGCGTCGGCGAGGGCCATCTGCTCGGCCTCGTCGGGCTGGCGTCTGAGGTCGTCCCAGGCGAGCAGGCGGTAGGAGCCCTCGCCGTCGCCGTGGAGCGAGGCGATGGTCTTCATGATGCCGGTCGGGTCTTCGTCGAGGAACTGGATGGTCTTGACGACGACCTTGCGTCGGCCGGTGTGCTTGGAGGCGGGGTTGAGCTTCTCGAGCTCGGCGAGGATGGCGTCCTTGCCGCGTCCCCAGGAGGCGTTGGGCCCGGAGCGCTGGATGGAGCGGGAGAGGAGGAAGATGAGGTCGGGCTTGAGCGCGTAGGCGGCGCGGAGGCCGTCGGCGGGGTTGGAGCGGCCGCCGGGGATGACCGAGTCGATCCACTCGGCGGCGAGTTTCTGTGAGGTTGGCGTGGCGCGGACGAGGTCGGGGAAGCCGCCCCTGGGTGAGAAGAGCTGGTAGGGGGGCGAGCCCTCGGGGCGGTCGCGGCGGTCGCCGAAGAGGACGACCTGGAAGTGCTGGGTCGGGCCCAGGCGGTCGATGGAGCGTTTGAGCTTGTCCTGGACGAAGGAGAAGGAGGAGGCCATCGCGCCCGAGGCGTCCACGACGTAGACGATGCGGGAGGCGGCCTTGGAGCGGAGGCCGGCGAAGGAGGCGAAGGTCTGCGCGCCGGGGTCGGCGGCGGCGATGGCGCCGGTGGCGCCCGGGCCGGCGGAGGTGGAGATGGCGCTGATGAGGTCGGGCGCGTGCGCGTCGAGCTGGGTGCTCAGGCCGACGAGCTCGGCGGGGCGGACGGGCGGGGAGACGGCGCCCGGGGCGGGGAGCATCTGGGGCGGCGTGTCGCTGTCGGGCGGCTCGATCGGCGGGGACTCGAGGGGCGCGGTGACGGGGCGGGGCGTCTGGATCGCGGGGTTGACGTCGACCTCGGCCAGCGAGACGCGCCGCGATGCGTCGCGGGGGGTGGTGGCGCTGATGTAGAAGATGACGCCCAGCAGCGAGGCGTGGATGAGCAGGGAGATGCCGGTGGGGATGAGGTCGCGGTAGAGGCGCTGCCGGCGCGTGTCGTCCGGGAGCTCTGGGGGCGTGCGCGGCGTCGCGGGCGCGGTGGGCGCGTCGGCGCCCGGGGATGTGGAGATACCCGTCATCGTGGTCCGCCGGTGTCGGTCAGGGCGAGCGGTCGAACGAATGGCGATCGCGCAGGCTCTGGGGCGTGGCGTCGTCGTCCCAGTCGTCTTCGTCGGCCCTGGGGGCGAAGATGGCGCGGTCGAGGGCGGCGGCGCCCGGGCCCATGAACACGAGGGCGAGGGCGGCCATGAAGATGATGAGCTGGAAGAACAGGTCCTTCCATTCGTAGGACCACGCGGCGTGGCTGGGCAGGAAGCCGAGCATCGCGGTGTCGGTCTGGATCGCGGGGCCGAACGTGGCCAGCCACATCGCGACGCCCATGACGCAGGTCAGGGAGAACGCGCTGAGGCGCGTGAGCAGGCCGAGCAGCAGGAAGAAGCCGGCGAAGATCTCGGTGAAGCAGGCGGCCCAGGCCAGGACCTTGGGCCAGGGGCCGGACATGAGCGCCTTGGGCCAGACGGCGGGGGTGGGCGAGCCGTCGGAGGCCGAGACGCCCGGCTGGCTTCGCTCGTGCATGAGCAGGATGAGCATGTTGACCCGGCGGACGGTGATCGGCTCGTCGGCGGCAGGCGAGTCGTCGGTCGCCGCGGCCGCGTCGTCGGCGTCGTCGCCGGCCTGGAAGGCGGCGAGGGTGATGCGGGCGGGCGCGTCCGCGGGCGCTCGGGCGAGGGACTCCTCGGTCGCTTCGGGCGGTGTGCCCGTGTCGTCGGCGTCGGTCTCGCCGGCGTCAGACTCGTCGTCGCCGGACTCGGGTTGTGCGGGGGCGGGCGCCTCGTCGTCGGCCGAGTCCTGCGGCGAGTCGGTCGGGGGGGGGTCGGCCGGATCGGCCGCCGGGTCCGTGTCGGGGTTGTCAAGCGGCTGGTCGAGGGTGGGGGTGTCGTCCTCGGGCGGGGCGGCGCCGTCGGGCAGGCGGACGCCCGCGGCGGAGAGGATGACGGCCTGCTCGGGCCCGATCTGGGTGTCGGCGATGAGCTTGCCGAGCCCGGCCCACAGGAAGATGAGCGCGAGCGGGAGTCGGATGAGAAGCGGGCCCATGGTGAGGGCCGCCCGGTCACGGGATCGCATGTGGCGCTCCTTGCACAAGCCCCGTACGCATGATACCGGCGGGCCTGCCCTGAATTTCGGGTGTTGCGCGGGGATTCGGCCAGCGTGGGCGTAGGATTTCCGGCTCGTGCGGGCGTGGCGGAACTGGCAGACGCGCGGGGTTTAGGTCCCCGTGGGCATAGCCCGTGCAGGTTCGAGTCCTGTCGCCCGCAGTCCACGCCTCCCGGGGGAGGGCGGGCGGTCGGTTCGGCGCCGATCAGGCGGCCTGGGCGCTCTCGCCGCCGGGCGGATCGCTCGGCTGGTCCTGGGCGTCGTCGTCACCCTCCATGATGGCCGCCAGGTACGCGGCGAACCGCCTCGGGTCGGCGGGCCGCTGGTAGAACCGCGTGCCCTCGTCGGGCTCGTAGGTCTGCGTGTGCTCGTCGTTGGGCGTCCAGGTGAGGATGACGATGGCGCCCTCGTGTTTCTGGGCGCGGATGCTGGGCACGAGCTTCTCGGGCGGGATCTCGGCGAGGTCGTCGTCGCTGATCACGATGTCGAACCGCCCGGCCTTGAGATCATCGATGGCGGCGCCGATGCAATCGCAGGTCTCGAGGTCCATGCCCGTCGAGGAGAACGAGGCGCGGAACCAGCGCAGCTGATCCTCGCTGTTTGAGACGAACAGCACGCGTGCGTCGACCCTCGGCAGGGGGTTGCGTCGGCGGGAGGCGGCGAGGGTCGCCTCGATGATCTCGGGCTCGCAGAACTCGGACGGCTCGAGCTTTTCCTCGAACTGGACGCCGACCTCGTGCAGGAGTCTGGCGACGTGGCGGCAGGAGCGTGTGACGCCGCGGACGACGACGGGGTCGCCCTCGCGCTTGCGGAGGACGACGTGCAGCTCGGTGCCGACGTGGAGGTAGCCGCGGTGGACGACGGCGATCCCGCCCGAGGAGATGTTGCGGGGGTAGAGCACGGTCTTGCGCTTGGCGCCGTTGGAGTCGAAGACGAGGCAGGGGATGACGCCGGCGCGGTAGGAGAACCGCTCGCCCTCGCGCCGTGTGTCGTCCTTGGGCATCTTGGCGTCGCGGTCGAGGCGCTCGACGAGGTCGATCAGCTCGTCGTCCGTCTGGGCCATCAGCTGCTTTTCGCGGTCGAGGCTCATGTTCTCGGTCGTCCTCCGAGGCGGGCGTCGGGGGGCCCGGGTAGAGTCATCGGTCCCCCCTCCGGGGCGGGCGCGGCGGGGCGCCCGGCGGGTCGAGAGTTCGATCGGGTCGCCCGGGATGTGCCGTTTGCGAGGGGGTTTGGCGGGGGCACGGGGCACGCGGCGGCGGACGGGCGGGGCGACTGGGCGGGGCGACTGGGCGGGGCGACTGGACGGGGCGATTGGGCGGAGGACGATCGTGGCAGGACGCGGGGCGGACAGGCTAGGGCTGGGCTCGCCCGACGCGTTCCTGCTCGAGTTCGACGAGCCGATGCGGACGGGGACGATCGCGGCGATGAGCCGTCAGTCGTACCGGCGGTCGTCGTTCCTCGATCGGCGTCTGGAGACGGAATCCAAGCGGTTCGTGCGGGCGCCGGTGGGGGCGCTGATCGAGGCCCAGGAGGGCGGGGCGTGGGAGGAGCGCGAGACGCACTGGGTGTTCCACACGGCGCTGTGCGGCTCGACGCTGCTGTCGCGGTGTCTGGATCTGCCGGGTCAGTCGATGGCGTACCGCGAGCCGCGGACGCTGCACCAGCTGAGCGCCGAGATGCGTCGGCGGGGCGGGGCGGGGACGGCGCGGCTGCTCGAGCTCGCGGCCTCGCTGCTCGGGCGGACGTACCTGCCCGAGGAGAAGTCGGTCGTGAAGCCCTCGGACTCGTGCAACAACCTGATCGTGCCGGTGCTGCAGAGGTCCGAGGCGTCGCGGGCGGTGCTGCTGTACTCGCCCCTGGAGGACTTCCTCTCGTCCGTGCTGGGCGACAAGGATCGGCGTCTGTTCGTCCGGTCGCTCGAGAGCCGGGGCGTGCTGGACGGCCGGGGGGTCGGGGCGATGGAGGCGGTCGATGCGTCGGCGCTGGACGACGCGCACCTGGCTGCGCTTGTGTGGGTGGCGCAGATGCGGTTGTACCGCGATGCGCTGGCGGCGCTGGGCCCACGGGCGCGGACGCTGGAGGGCCGACGGCTCTTCGAGGAGCCGCGCGAGACCATTCTGCAGGTCGCGGGTCTGTTCGGGATCGGGCTGAGCGATCGCCAGGCGACCAGGATCGTGCGCGACGGCGCGGTGCGGCGGGACTCGAAGACGCCCGGCAAGGCGTTCGACGCCGAGGCGTCCAGGGCGCGTCGCGAGCGGACGCTGGCGGCGCACCGGGCGGAGATCGACGCGGCGATGGCGTGGGCCGAGCCGCTGATGGACGCGTGCGGCGCCGCGGAGGCGCTCGATCCGGCGCACGCGCTCGGTCTTTGAGCATGGTCGGCGACGGGTTAGTCGCTCGGCGGGACGCCGATGTCCTCGTCCCAGAGGTCGGGCCTGGCGGCGATGAACTCTCGCATCATGTCGATGCAGCGCTGGTCCTGGGCGAGGATGACCTCGACGCCCTCGGCCCTCAGCCAGTCCTCGCGTCCCATGAAGTTGTCGTGCTCGGCGATGACGACGCGGGGGATGCGGTGGAGGATGGCCGTCCCGGTGCACATGGCGCAGGGGGAGAGGGTGGAGGCGAGGGTGAGGGTGTGCCAGTCGCGTCGGCGCCCGGCGCTCCTGATGCAGGCGGTCTCGGCGTGTGCGGTGGGGTCGCCGGTCTGGACGCGGAGGTTGTGCCCGCGGGCGACAATGACTCCCTCGGGGCTGGCGAGGGCGCTCCCGATGGGGATGCCGCCCTCGGCCAGGCCGGCGCGGGCCTCGTCGTAGGCGGCGTCGAGGGCGAGGCGGTCGAGGTCGGTCAGGGCGTCGGGCATGTCGGATTGTTGGCGGGCGGACGCCGCTAGACTGGCGGCGTGGGCGTGTCGCACTCGCAGCATCCGAACCTGGTGGTCTTCGAGCACCCGCTGATCCGTCACAAGCTGACGTGGGCGCGGGACAAGGGGACGAGCTACCGCGCGTTCCGTGCCGTGCTGGCGCAGATCGCGGGGCTGATGGTGTACGAGGTGACGCGGTCGTTCGAGGCGGACGAGGTCGAGGTCGAGACGCCGATGCAGCGGACGCGGGGGTGGCGGATCGAGACCCCGATCACGGTGGTGCCGGTGCTGCGCGCGGGGCTCGGGATGACGGGGGGGATCCTGGAGGTGATGCCCGAGGCGCGGGTGGGGCACCTGGGCCTGGCGCGGGACGAGGCGACGCTGGCGCCCAAGGCGTACCTGAACAAGCTGCCCAAGGACCTCGAGGCCGGCCCGGTGATCCTGGTGGACCCGATGCTGGCGACGGGTGGCAGCGCGTCGGCGGCGGTGGCCATGCTGCGGGACGCGGGCGCGAAGGACCTGCGGATGATCTGCCTGGTCGCCTCGCCCGAGGGCGTGACGCGGATGCGCGAGGATCACCCGGACGTGACGATCTACGCCGCGGGGCTCGATGAGCGGCTGGACGAGCGCGGGTACATCCTGCCGGGTCTGGGCGACGCGGGCGACCGGCTGTTCGGGACGGGGTAGACGACCGGCGCGTGGGCTTGCGCTTCAGGGGCAGCCGGCGCTGAAGGCGGTCAGGAACGCGACAACATCGGAGAAGTCGAGCTGGCCGACGGGTTCGGCGAGGTCGGCCGCGGAGTCTTCGCTTGTGAAGGCGGAGAGGAACGCGACGACGTCGGAGAAGTCGAGCTGGCCGAGGGGCTCGGCGAGGTCGGCGGGGCTGCAGCCCGCGGCGATGTCGAGTGTGAAGAGCCCGCGCGAGCCATCGGTGAAGCCGAGTTCGAGCGTTGTCGCGCCGTCGTCGGCCATGCCCTCGCCCAGGCGGAGCAGCGAGACGGTCCGGACGTCGGCGCCGTCGCCGAAGAGGTCGAGGGGGAAGCCCACGCGGACGACGAGCGAGGGCTGGCCCGTCTTGGGGACGTGGACGATGGTGGCGCGGGTGAGGCCGTCGAGGACGGCGTTGCCGGCGATGAGGACCGAGCCGTCGGGCAGGAGTTTGATGTCGGCCAGGCCGCGGAGCGGGGAGTTGCGGGGATCGACCCAGACGGCGCCCGGGAGGCCGGGGACGGGGCCGGCGTCGTAGGTGATGGTCTCGAGGCCCTCGCGTCTGTCGAGGACGGCGGCGAAGTTGGAGTTGAATGGGTTGAAGGCGTCGTACTGGACGACGGTGAACATGAGGATGTCGCCGTCGTCGTTGATCTCGTGCTGGGTCACCTCGCGGAGCTGGGGCGTGGGGGAGCCGGGGATGTCGGGGAGTTCGGATCCGGGGCGGAATCCCTGGACGAGGCGGAAGCCACGGGCGACGAGGTCGAGCTGGCCGTCGCGGGTGGTCCAGATGGTGGGCATGCGGGGCTGGTCGGGGGCGGGGCCGGGGTCGACGAGTCCGGTGAAGACGAGGTGGCCGAGGGAGTTTGTTCGGATGCCGGCGAGCGAGGTGAACGCGCCGTCGGCGACGGTGGTGGAGGCGAACAGGCTGCCGGGCTCGATCTCAGGGTGCGGCGGGGGCGCGTCGCCTTCGAGGAGGAAGAGGTCGAGCGAGCCGTCGGCCTGCTCGATCCAGATCCCCTCGTCGCTGGACTCGGTGACGCCGGCGCCCTTGTTGATGCCGACGAACGCGAGCCTGCCGTCGGCGAAGGTATCGAAGGAGTGGACCACGCCCAGACGCTGGGTGGTGGTGAGCTGCCCCCAGACGACGCCGGGGTCCCGACCCGGGGCCTGGGTGTCGACGACGGCGATGGGCCGGATGGGCTGGCCGTCGCGGAGGCGCCAGAAGCCGGAGGGGTCGAGGTCGGAGGCGAGGTCGTCGTCGATGACGGCGAAGAGGTAGATGTCGCCTGCGTCGAACGTGGGCGTCAGGCCGCCGGCGAGCTGGGCGGTGGGGCGCATGCCGGGGAGGGTGTCGCCCGCCCGGACGAGGCGCTCGAAGGAGCCGGGCGTGGTTTCTCTGAAGAGCGCGGCGTCGCCGCTCCCGATGGCGCCGACGGGCGCGACGAGGGAGGCGCGGCCGGCAAAGGAGTGGGGGTTGGGCAGCACGCCGAAGAAGGGGTCGAGCGTGAGCAGCTCGCCGTCGCCCGGGACGGGGCTGTCGGCCTTGAAGAGCAGGCGCGGCGAGCTTGCGTCTCCGGCGTAGAACGCCGCCTCGGCGTCGGGCAGGTCGGGGACGGTTGCCGCGGTCCCGATCCAGGCGCCGAAGGCGATCTGTCCGTCGCGGGAGATGCGGGCGGGCGGCGCCAGGAACCCGACGGACTCGCCGAGGGGGTGGACGGAGAAGTCCTGATAGATCACGCCCGGCGCCTGCATGGGGGCGGGGACACCCGTGAGCGCGAACGGCCTGAGCTGCGGCTCGGCGGCGTGCGCGGTCAGCGCGGCGAGCGTGGCGAGGGTCGCGGGTGTGATCGGGCGCATGGGTGTTCTCCTGGCGGGGTCTCCGGGCGCGGGTTCACCAGGAGAACATGGCGGCGCACCAAAACCGACCCCTCAGTAGTGAGGGGTCGGTGAGGGATCGAGATTGGAGGCCGAGAGAGGTGGTTACGGGCAGCCGGCGCTGAATGAGTTGAGGAAGGCGATGACGTCGGAGAAGTCGAAGGAGCCGTCGGGGACGAGGTCGGCGGCGGGGTCGCCGTTGGAGAAGGCGGTGAGGAAGGCGATGACGTCGGAGAAGTCGAGGGCGCCGAAGGGCGGTGCGAGGTCGGCGATGCACGGCGCCGGGAGGGGGGCCAGGGATCGCGACCAGGTGGTGACCGCGTCGATGTCGGCCTGGGCGGGTGTGGGGAGGATGGGGAAGCTGACGCCGTCTAGGTAGGAGGCGTAGAGCATCGCGGGGTCGAGGCCGCCCGACTCGTCCTCGGGTGTGAACGGGTCGTTGTCGTCCACGGAGAAGATGAGGGCGAGTGTCTCGGCGGAGGCGGCGGGGTTGGGGAGCCAGACGAACTCGAACGCGTCGAGGTCCACGCCGTCGTGCAGGCCCAGGTGGAGCCGGTTGTCCACGACGCGGACGGGCGCCGGCGGGACGGCGACGGCGAGGAAGACGTCGCCCGGGTCGAGGTTGACGCCGGAGAAGGGGTCGAAGCTGTGGGCCTCGGCGTCCACGGAGAAGTACCAGTGGTCGGCGAGGGCGGCGCCCCACTGGGCGTCGAGCGAGTCCACGTCGTCGTTGAGCTCGTAGGTCGCGGGGTCGGCGCGGTCGGGGTTTGGCGCGAGCGAGGGGTGGACGGCGCGCTCGTCGGCGGCGCGGGAGACGGCGCCGACGACGCCTGCGATGGGCGGGAAGGCGCCCGTGGGCGCGTAGAGGACGTGCATGGCCTGGAGCTCGTTGCGCTCGGCGGTGGAGCCGAAGGGCGCCTGCGGGGTGGCCGCCCCGGAGGGCAGCGAGCAGTAGGCGTAGTGGGAGGCGTCGTCCTCGTCGTAGGAGATGAGCAGGTGGTTGGCGCCGTGGACGGCGGTGGTGGGGAACGAGTACCGGTTGATGGGCGCCGCGAGCGGCGCGTTCGGGTTGACGAGGCCCCGGAGATCGAAGTCGAGCGAGTCGGAGGCGTCGACGTCGAGGAAGTTCATGCTCGTGACGGGCAGGTCGGCGAGCAGCGGGAAGGAGCAGAGCGGGGCGGGCACGCCGGCGCCGGGCTCGGGGAAGAAGGGGGCGGGGGCGACGACGGGCAGGTCGTTGCGGATGCCGTCGAAGGCGCCGAACGCGGGGAAGGCGCTGAAGGCGTACATGTCGCCCGGGTCGAAGATGTTGTTGGGGGGCGAGAGCTGGTCGGAGAGCTCGGCGTCGGAGCCGATGTCGAGACCCCACTCGAGGGCGAAGGCCTGGGGCGTGTGGTCGGCGGGGGGCTGGGTGGGCGCCGAGGCGACGTAGGGGTTGGAGCCGGGCGGGGGCGGGTTGTTGATGGAGAGGGAGACGACGACGAAGTAGCCGGCGGCGCTCTCGTCGGCGCCCCATCCGATGGGGCAGTTGGGGGTCTGGCCCGGGCCGTTGGTCGTGACGGTCGCGTCGACGCGGGCGCCGATGTCCACGATGAGGTTTCCGGAGCTGGGGTCGAAGGAGAACGAGTTGGCGTCGGAGGTGGGGTTGGAGGTCCAGTCGTCGCCCGGGGGGATGTCGGTGTCGTCGAGGTTGAGGTCGCCGCCGGCGACGCCGGCGGCGCCGCCGGCGATGTCGAGCTTGGTGGCGAGGATGTTGACGGGGTCCTCGGCGCCCGACTCGTGCTGGGTGTCGAGGATGGGGATGGCGTCGTACTCGTAGAAGATGTTGACGGGCGGGCCGGCGCCGTTGTTCACGATGAAGCAGGCGGTGGCGTTGAGCGCGGCGCGGGAGAAGACGAACCAGGGCTGGCAGACCTCGCCGACGCACATGTGGTAGGTGGAGGCGCTGACGCGGAGGACGATCTGGACGTGGTTGGAGCCCAGGCCGGTGACGGAGAGCATGGTGAACTGGCTGGCGCGGTCGGTGCAGTCGTTGGTGATCAGGCCGATGTCGTCGAGCGTGGAGGTGGAGCCGTAGCCGAGCCCGAGGTCGCCGCCGAACGCGCCGCTGGCCCACCCGGAGACGCCGTCGGTGGCGGTGACGGAGTTGGCGGTGGCGGTGTAGCTGGCGCTGGCGGTGGAGCAGTTGGGGTCCCAGCCGAACTGGGCGTGGGCGGCGGTGGAGAGACCGGCGAGGGCGAGGAGCGAGATGGTGGGGTGGACGCGCATGACCTGTCCTTTCTTGAACCTGTTCCCCGCACGAGCGGACGGTTCCAGAAAGAACTCTGGGCCCCGGCCGGGGGTCTCTCAGCCCTGTTGAAAAAAAACCGCCCGGCACGGGGCCGGGCGGAGGGTGTTGGTCACAGAAGCCGCCCGGGCGGGGCGGGGGTGGTTACGGGCAGCCGCCGCTGAAGAGGGTGAGGAAGGCGGAGATGTCGGAGAAGTCCCACTGGCCGAAGGGGGCGGCGAGGTCGGCCTCGGCGTCCATGTTGGTGAAGGCGGTCAGGAAGGCGGAGATGTCGGAGAAGTCGAGCTGATCGAAGGGCTCGGCGAGGTCGGCGTCGTTGCAGCCGCCCGCGTCCTCGCACCCGAGCTCCTCGATGTGGATCGCGTCCACGCCGGCCTCGACGACGGAGCCGGCGCCGAGGTCGGAGGCGGTGAAGCGGAGCTGGATCTGGCTGGTGGGCGTGACGAAGTCGGCGATGCGGTGCTCGGCGACGATCCAGCCGCCGGAGGTGCCGGAGCCGGCGGGGCCGACGGTCTCGAGGTTGGTCCAGGAGGCGCCGGCGTTGTTGGAGATCTCGACGACGAAGACGTCCTCGTTGGGGGCGGCGCCGAAGGTGTTGGAGTACCAGCGCGCGTAGGAGATGACGGCCTCGGGGTTGGAGGAGACGTCGTAGACGGGGCTGACGAGGACGGTGGAGCCGCCGTCGATGTCGGTGTCGCCGGGGCCGTTGCCGGTGAGGAAGCACTGTCCGGAGCCGTCGTAGTCGGAGGGTGGGTCGCCGCGATCGCCAGCGCCGGCGGGCACGCCGCGCTCCCACTGTCCGGTGGAGGCGTCGCCGGAGACGCCCCAGCCGTTGTCGGTCTCGAGGTCGTCATCGAGGATGGTCGCGACGACGCCGATGGAGGTGGCGAAGGGGTTGGCCGCGCCCTCGGCGGGGACGGAGATGACGCCGGCCTCGTCGCCTTCGGCGGAGATGAAGAACTCGATGGTCTCGTCGCAGGAGGCGCCGGGGATGGTGGCGGTGTAGGAGCCGCCGGCGTCGTTCATGGCGATGGTGGTGAAGGAGCCGCCGTCGTAGCGGTAGTTGAGCTCGACGGTGCCCGGGACGAGGGAGTCGGCGCCCTCGAAGATCTGGGCCTCGACGTCGAGCGGGGTGTCCGGGGCGAGGAGGGCGGGGACGCCCGAGAGCAGGCCGACGGAGAGCAGGCCCGCGGAGAGGTTGGGCGAGGCGGCGAGGGCGAAGCCCTGGGGGCCGTCGGGCACGCTCGTGCCGTGGACCTCGACGCGCCAGAGGCCGGCCTCGGGGTTGTCGACGACGACCTGCTCGATGTTGTTGAGGGTGTCCACCTGGGTGCGGACGGCGTTGGCCGAGGGGTTGCCCGGGTTGAGCGTCCACGGGTAGTGGCGGACGCCGGTGGGCGAGATGACGACGAGGTCGAGGTCGTTGACGAGGTTGGGGTTGACGTTGGGGGTGCCCGCGGGGTCGTCCCAGGCCATGGTGATCTTGAACTCGGGCGTGCCGCCGGGGATGTTGGCGGTGTATGCGGCGACGGCGCCCTGGTCGACGGAGTCCTCGGTCCAGCGACCGGTGCGGATGAAGTCGATGGCGTCGACGACGCGGGCCGAGCCGTAGCCGAACTCGTAGTCGGGCCCGGTCCTGCCGAGGTCGATGGCGGTGTGGCAGAGCCAGACCTTCATCATCTGGTTGGAGGGGTCGCCGAAGGAGGGGAAGGAGAAGCGGAAGTCCTCGAAGATGAGGGCGCCCATGCCGGCGAGCGTGGGGCCGGACATGGAGGTGCCGCAGAGGGTGGTGTAGGCGGTGTTGGAGGCCGAGTCGGTGGAGGTGATGCCGCCGTCGGCGTTGGACTGGCAACCGGGCCCGGAGAGGACGGGGCGGAGGCGCCCGTCGTCGGAGGGCCCCCAGCTGGAGAAGTCGGTCATGGAGTCGTCGTTGGAGTTGAGGGCGCCGACGGTGATGGCGTTCTTGTTGTTGGTGGGGGGCGGGGAGGTGTTGTAGGTGGAACCGCAGGAGGCGAAGCCGCCGCGCTCGTTGCCCGCGGACCAGAAGATGACGATCTCGTCGCCGAGGGAGCCTCGGATGATGTTGTCGATGGTGGCGGCGGTGAGGCCGTAGTCGCCCTCGTAGGAGCAGGGGAATCCGTTGGGGGCGACGTTGGAACCGATGGAGTTGTTGGAGATGACGGCGCCCATGGCCATGCCGGCGCCGTAGTCGGCCTCGATATCGCCGGGGTTGGTGTAGAGGAAGGTGCCGGAGCCGTCGTACTCGAAGCCGGCGGAGATGAGGGTGGTGGCGGGGGCCATGCCACGGTTGTTGAAGACGGCCGAGCCGTCGCCGCCGACGGTGCCGGCGACGTGCGTGGCGTGGTAGTGCTGGCCGGAGCCGTCGATGACGGTGAGGCGGCCGGAGAAGTCGTTGTGCGAGGCGCGGGAGGTGCCGGCGTCGTAGACGAGGACGGTGACGCCGGCGCCGCTGAGGTTGTAGGGGGCGGCGTGGGCGGTGTCGGCCTGGACGCGGGCGCGGTTGGAGTCGTTGAACATGCCCAGGGGCGGGATGGGGGGCTCGAGCCACTGGACGTTGTCGTTGTCGGCGAGTCGTGCGACGGCCGAGAGCGGGAGTTCGATCACGAGGCCGTTGACGCTCTGGAGGACGTCGCGGACGACGCCGCCCTGGGCGTTGACGAGGCGCTGGGCCTCGACGCCGAGGGCGTCGAAGTCGGCGTGGAACATGACGTACGCGCCGACGACGGGGTTGTCGGCGGAGACGGGCTCGGCGCTGGGCTCGGCGCCTTCGCGGGCCTCGGGCTGCTGGGTCGCGACGATGGACCAGCTCGGGGGCGAGCCGGCGATGAAGTCGCGGTGGAGCTTGTGGGCGCTCGCGATGGGCGCGGCCTCGACGAAGAGGGAGGCGTCGATGGCGGCGCGATCGATGGCGGCGTCGAGGCTGACGAAGTACGCGCCGCCGGAGAGCGGGCGGAGGATCGTGACGCCGGCGTCGGCCAGGGCGAGTCGCTCGGCCGAGGACAGGGCGCGCTCGAAGCGGACGACGGCGCGGCGGGCGTCGTCGCGGGCGGCGAGGGTCTGGAGCTGGTCCAGGGCGGCCTGGCGGTCCACGGGTCTGTGCATCGCGGCGGGCTGGGCGTTGTTCCGCCAGGGGATTGGCTCCCGGGCGTCGGCGGCGCCGACGAGGGCGAGCAGGGCACAGACGGTCATCGCACGTGTCGTGGACGTGTTCCTCACGGAACGCTCCTTTCGTTGGGGCGGAACCTCAGACTGAGACGCGGAGTCTCA
>JBHIWH010000007.1:0-135387 GCA_041987545.1 Phycisphaerales bacterium
TGTCGGCGGTCTTCTTGGCGACCTCGTTGACCATCTTGGCGCCCATCGACTCGAACGGGTCGGGGAGGCTGATCTCCTTGGAGACCGACACGCCGTCCTTGGTGATGTGCGGGCCGCCGTACGACTTCTCGATCACCACGTGGCGCCCGGCGGGGCCCATGGTGCACTTGACGGCCTCGGCGAGTTGATCGACACCCTTCTTCATCTCGAGGAGTGCCGAGTCGTCGAACATGATTTGCTTCTGTGCCATGTGTCTACTCCTTCGGAGCGAGGCATTGGGGATTAGGCATTAGGCATTGGTCCCGGCCTCGATGCTGCGGATGAGCCCGGCGAGGACTCGGCCGCATTCGTGCAAGTTCGCCTCGATGCTCGTGTGCGTGTCTTGGTCGAGGTAGCCAAGCTCCATTGCGATAAGCAGCTGCGTGTCCATCTCGAACACTGAACCCCGGGCAATCCGCAGAAACCGCAGGTAGTCCTGCCGCGTCCCTCGCCCGTATCCCTCCGCGATGTTGCTCGGCACGGACACGCCCGCCCGGCGCAACTGGTTCGTGATCCCGTACTGCTCGGACTTGGGAAAGGCCTCGGTGACCCGGTAGATCTCCTTCGCAGTCCGGACTCCAAGCTGCCAAGCAACCAGATCCCGATGCGATTGGATCCCCGTCTTCTCCAATGCCTAATCCCCAATCCCTAATGCCTTCTAGCCGTCAATCACCCCCAACAACTCCGACTCCCGCAAGATCAGGTGCTTGTCGCCCTTGATCTCGATCTCGGAGCCGGAGTACTTGCCGTAGACGACGGTGTCGCCCTTCTTGACGGACATCTGGGCGCGCTGGCCGTTGTCCAGCCGCTTGCCGGGGCCGGTGGAGACCACCTTGCCCTGGATGGGTTTCTCCTTGGAGCCCTCGGGGAGGTAGAGGCCCGAGGCGGTCTTCGACTCGGCCTCGATGGGCTTGACCAGAACACGATCTTCAAGGGGCTTGACTGCCATGTCTCGATTCTCCACTCGCTCTTCTGAGCGTTAGTTGGTTTGTTGCGCGTCGCGAAACTTCTGGTTTGAAGGAGTCGTCAGAACCCCATCCCCCCCATGCCCGGCATGCCGCCGCCCATGCCCGGCATGCCGCCCATGCCACCCATCCCGCCCATGCCACCCATGGGGTCGCCGCCGCCGCCGTGGGCGTGGTCGTCCTTCTTCTCCGGCTTCTCGGTGACGATGCAGTCGGCGGCGAGCAGGACGGTCGCGACGGACGCCGCGTTCTGCAGGGCGCTGCGGTCCACCTTGGCGGGGGTCAGCACGCCGTCCTTGATCAGGTCGCCAAACGTATCAGTCAGGGCGTTGTAGCCGAAGTTGTTGTCCTCGGCGTCCTCGACGCGGGCGACGACGACCGAGCCCTTGGCGCCGGCGTTGTCCGCGATCGTGCGCAGGGGCACGGACAGCGCCTTGTGGACCACTTCCAAGCCAGCCGCGAAGTCGTACTTGACGTGGCCGACGTCGGACGCCGACACCTCGTGGTCCTTGCCGAAGACGGCGGTCCACTCCTTGGACTTCTCGATCGAGGCGCGGGCGCGGACGAAGCTGGTCCCGCCGCCGGGGACGATGCCCTCGGCGACCGCGGCGCGGGTCGCGTGCAGGGCGTCCTCGACGCGGGCCTTCTTCTCCTTGAGCTCGGCCTCGGAGGCTGCCCCGACCTTGATCTGGGCGACGCCGCCCGAGAGCTTGGCCAGGCGCTCCTGGAGCTTCTCGCGGTCGTAGTCGGAGGAGGCGGCGTCGATCTCGTGCCGGATCTGCTCGATGCGGCCCTTGATGTCCTTGGTGTCGCCGGCGCCCTCGATGATGGTCGTGTTGTCCGCGTCGACCTCGACCTTCTTGGCCAGGCCCAGCTGCGACATCTCGACCTGGTCGAGGCTGACGCCCAGGTCCTTCATGATGGCCTCGCCGCCGGTGAGGACGGCGATGTCCTGGAGCATGGCCTTGCGGCGGTCGCCGTAGCCCGGCGCCTTGACGGCGCAGACCTGCAGCGTGCCGCGGAGCTTGTTGATGACCAGAGTGCTCAGGGCCTCGCCCGTGATGTCCTCGGCGATGATGAGCAGCGGCTTCTTGGCGCCCATGACCTTCTCGAGCAGGGGCACGAGCTTGGTGATGTTGTCGATCTTGTCCTCGTGGACCAGCACCAGGCACTTGTCGAGCTCGACCTTCATCTCGTCGGGGTCGGTGACGAAGTTGGGCGAGAGGTAGCCGCGGTCGAACTGCATGCCTTCAACCACCGTCACCTCGGTCTCGAGGGACTTGCCTTCCTCGACCGTGATGACGCCGTCCTTGCCGACCTTCTCGAAGGCGTCGGCCATGATCTTGCCGACCTCGGGGTCGTTGTTGGCGGAGATGGTGGCGACGTTCTGGATGTCGCGCTTGCCGCTGATCGGGGTCGCCATGTCGTCGATGGCGCCGGTCGAGAGCTCGACGCCCCGCTTCATGCCGCGGACCAGGGCGTTGGCGTCCACGCCGGCGGCGATGTAGCGGAGGCCCTCCTTGAACAGCGCCTCGGCCAGGACGGTCGCGGTGGTCGTGCCGTCGCCCGCGTCGTCGGAGGTCTTGGAGGCGGCCTCCTTGACCAGCAGGGCGCCCATGTTCTCCGCCTTGTCGCGGAGCTCGATCTCCTCGGCGACGGTCACGCCGTCCTTGGTGACGGTGGGGCCGCCCCAGGACTTGTCGATGACGGCGTTGCGGCCGCGGGGGCCGAGGGTGGCCTTGACGGCCTTGGCCAGCTTCTCCACGCCGGCCAGCAGGGCCTGACGAGCCTCGAGATCGAAGGTCAGCTCTTTGGTTGCCATGGACTGTCTCGCTCCTGAGAGGGGGGTCCGTGAGAGGGTTCGACTTGGGCGGGGGCCCGCGAGGGACCGCCGCGTGGGGGTTGATGGTGGCAAAGGCAGTGCCAGCGGATCGGCCCGACGATGGCCAGGACCGGGGGCTGGGGGGCTCGCACACCCTCCCGCGGCCGTTCCCCCACTGTCAGGCGTCAGGCGAGGGGTCGGGGGTCTGCCAAATCGACAGGCGGGCGCCGAGCCGCAACCGCACGGGCCCGGGCGCTGTACCCGCGGCATGAGACCCACACGCGCGCCGACCACCCGTCGCCACCGCTCGACCATCGCCCGCGGGCCGGCACTCGGCCTGATCGCCGTCGCCGGCGCGATCGCCCTCGGAGGAGCCGCGGCCCTCGCCCCCCCGGGGGGCGCCCACGCCCCGGCCACCGAGGCCCACGCGGACGCCAGCGACGCGCTGAAGCGCCTCGGGTTCCTGGTCGGCGAGTGGGAGCTAGAGACCTGGTTCCTCGGCCAGGACGGCCAGAAGATCCCCGGCGAGGCCCGCCTGTCGGGCGAGTACATCCTCGGCGGGGTGGGCATCCAGACCCGTCAGCACTCGGGCAAGAGCTCCATCGACTACAAGCCGCCGGGCCCGGCCTACGAGATGGTCCAGCTCTGGATCTACCACGCCGCGTCCGAGACGCTCACCGGCTCCTCGCTCAACACCCTCGGCAACCGGCGCGAGCTCGACGGGGAGTGGGACGGCGACCGCCTGGTCATCACCGAGACCGGCAACCTGTTCAACGGGCGGGCCGGGTACAACCGGCAGATCTACTCCCGGATCGGCGAGGACTCGTTCGAGTACCGGCTCGACATCCGCCCGGTCGAGGACGAGCCGTTCGTCGAGGGCGTGTACGGCTTCACGGCGACCCGGATCGAGCCCTGAGCCTGGCCTTGAGCCGGCCTCCACGGCCTGATCGGTGGGTGCTAGGATGGGGCCGCCAGGAGCCCCGCGCCCGATGACCGACCTCGCCGACTACCTGCCGATCTTCCTGATGGTCCTCGCGGCCGCGACGTTCGGCGTGGCCAACGTGGTCCTGTCGCTGATCATCGGCCCGCGGCGCCTGGGCGAGGCCAAGGGCACGACGTACGAGTCGGGCATGACACCGGTCGAGACCGCCCGCAAGCGGTTCAACGTCCGGTTCTACCTGATCGCGATGGTCTTCCTCGTCTTCGACGTCGAGGTGATCTTCCTGCTGCCCTGGGCGGTGACCTTCGCGAACCTGGACCCGGGCACGAGCGAGGGGCTCGTCTGGCTGGTTCGGATCCTCTTCTTCCTGTTCACGACGATCGTGGCGTACGTGTACGGGTACAAGAAGGGCGTCTTCACGTTCGACTGAGCCCGGGCCGGCCTCGATCCCGCACGACCATCACAGCCGACCCAGCCGGCGCCGCCCGGGGGCGTCGAGTCCGCATCCACGCGGCACAGGCGGCCCCCACGGAACAACCGTGCCGCGGCGTCATCCCGCCCGACCCGCCGGCTTGACACCCGCTGAGCGCCGGTCGATGTCCCGAGCCGGGCGCGAGGCATGCGCGCCCGGGAGGGATGGCCGATGTTCTCGGGCCCGGACCGGCAGACAGACCACGGATCGGATCGCGGCCGCGACGTCGCCGCGGCGGTCCGCGACCGTGCGCTGTCCGCCCGATTCCAGCCGATCGTCGACCTTCGCCGCGGACAGATCGCGGCGTTCGAGTGCCTGACTCGGCCGGCGCCCGAGTCCGGCTTCGACAACCCCGCCGAGTTCTTCGACGAGGCGGAGCGCTCGGGCCAGCTCTGGGAAGTCGAGGAGGCGACCCGCGGGATCGCGTTCGACGAGGCGACGGGCTGGCCCCCGGGCGCGTTCCTGTTCATGAACTGCTCGCCGCAGGTCATCGCCGACCCGAGGTTCATCTCGTCGATCAAGGAGGGGCTGGCGCGCGCCGGCGGGCTCGCGGCGTCGAGGGTCGTCCTCGAGATCACCGAGCGATCCGACGAGCAGGCCGACACAGCCATCATCGAGCAGGTCGACCGCCTCCGGGGCGAGGGCTTCCAGATCGCGATCGACGACGTCGGCGCCGGGACGAGCGGCCTGACCCGGATCATGAGCATCCGCCCGTCGTGGCTCAAGCTCGACCGGGAGCTGATCGAGGGCATCGACGCGGACCGTGGAAAGCAGAACCTCGTCCGGTTCCTGCTCAACTTCTCCCGCCTCTCGGGCGTCCGCCTCGTCGCCGAGGGGATCGAGCGCCGCGAGGAGCTCGAGACGCTGATCGACATCGGCGTGCCCTTCGGCCAGGGCTACCTGCTGGGCCGCCCGGGCGGTCTGGACCAGACGCTCGAGCCGGCCCTGCGGGAGCAGATCCGCGGCGCGTGGTCCGGGGCCGCCGGCCTGCGCTACCGCGACCCGCGGTCGGTCTCCATCGCGGCCTTCGCCAGGCCGGCGACCGAAGTAGACGCCGCGACGCCGATCGCCGAAGTCGCCGAGCAGTGCCTGCGCGACCGGGGCGGGTCGGGCGTGATCGTGCTCTCGGGGGATGAGCCGATCGGGTGGGCGCCGCGAGAACTCATCCTGCGCGCGGCCTCGGACCCACGGGCCGGTTCCGGGATCGGCACGCTCACCGGACTGGCACAGACCGCCGTCAACTCAGAGACGACCGTCGTCGAGGCGCTCGAGATCGCCTCGGCCCGCGACGCGCGGCACGCGGGCGACCCGCTCGTGCTGCGGGACCGGGGCAGGACCTCGGGCGTCGTCGGCATCCCCGATCTGCTCGCCGCGGCCGCCGAGATCTGTCGCTTCTCGCCACTCGGCGTCGTCTCGCCCGCGGGCCTGCCGGGGCGTGTCCTGTGCGAGCGGCACGCGGCGCGCCTGCTGGACGAATCGAACGAACGACGCATCGGACCCGGGCCCGACGCCGCGTTCATCGATATCCGCGGGCTGCTCGACTACAACACCGCGTTCGGCCACGAGCTGGGAGACGAGCTGCTCCAGTCGCTCGCCGGCGCCCTGACCGAGACCGTCCAGTCCGCCGGGCGCGACGCGTTTCTGGGGCACCTCGGCGACGACCGGTTCTTCCTGGTCGCCTCGCCCGGCCGAATCCGCGGGCTCGCGACGCGGCTGGCCGAGCGGTTCGAGCGGACGTTCCATCACAGCCCACCAGCGCTCGAAGAGGGCGCGGGCGAGGGCCGCGGTGTCGGCCTCCGGATCCTGATCGCGGTCGATCCGTTCCGCCGCGCCCAGACGCTGCGGGACCTGTTCGAGATCGAGCGGTCGCTCCGGGACCAGGCCTCGCCCGCCGACGACCTGCCCCCGTCCACGCTCATCGCCGTGGACGAGCCCGCCCCGGCCCTCCGCCGGGTGGCCTAGACCCCGCGCCGGACGCATCCGGCGGGGGTTCCCCGCGTATCCTGTTCGGCGTGAGCGGATCGCGCCCCCCCACCTCGGCGGCCCCGACCGACCCTCGGCGGGCCCCGACCGGCGAGCGCGTGCTCGCGGGGATCATGGCCCTGGGCGCGCTGCTGGTCCTCGCCCTGGCGCTGGGCCTGAGGCCCTCGCCCGACGGGCACGGCACCCACACGAGCCTCGGCCTGCCCGACTGCTCCTGGGCCGTCATGCTCGACAAGCCCTGCCCCACCTGCGGGATGACGACCTCGTTCTCGCACGCCGCGAAAGGCTCCCTGCTGACCTCCCTCAAGACACAGCCGATGGGACTGCTGCTCGTCGTGGGGACCGCGGCGGCGTTCTGGAGCGGCGCCCACGCCGCGGCCTCGGGGGCCAGGATCTGGCCCGCCGTCGGCCTGCTGCACGCGCGATGGGCCTACCTGTCGCTCGCGGGGGCCGTCCTGGGGGCCTGGATCTACAAGATCATCACCTGGGGCGGGTAGGCGCCCGCGTACCCTTGCTCCCCTGGGGCAGACGGCCCGGGCCGCGACGCGGCGAGGAGACCAGAGCTTGACCCGAAGAGACCTCAGACGACTGGCCGGACGCGCGACGCTCGCGATCGGCGCGGCCTGCGTCATGGCCTGCCTCGGCGGGTGCATCATCGGCGCCGCCATCGGCGGCATGGCCGAGTCCTACCGCCGCACCGGCAAGCACCAGGTCGCGGCCGAGTACACGGGCCTCCAGGGCAAGAGCTACGCCGTGGTCGTCACCGCCGACCGCGTCATCCAGGCCCAGCACCCGGGCCTGATCGGCCGCGTGCTCACCGTCGTCAACGACCGCCTGGCACACCCCGACAACGGCGTGGGCGCCGGGGCGTACATCCCGAGCCAGGACCTGCTCAACGTCCTGTACGAGACCCCCCAGTGGCCCGCGATGTCGCGGGGCGAGGTCGCCGAGTTGCTGGGCGTCGAGCGGCTGGTCGTCATCGAGCTCTTCGAGTACCGGCTGCACGAGCCGGGGAACAAGTACGTCTGGGAGGGCGTGGCAGCGGGCAGCGTCGCCGTCTACGAGTCCGACTCGGGCCTCCCGGACGATCCGATCTACGAGAAGGCCCTCCGGGTCGCGTTCCCGGACGGCTCGGGGCACATGAGCATGGACATCTCCCGCGCGACGGTCACGAGCGAGCTGTCCCGCCGATTCATCAACCGGGCCGCGTGGCTGTTCTACAACCACGAGGAAGAGAACATCATCCCGTACTGACCGGGCGAATCTCCCGAGAGCCGACCGCATGAGCCAACGAACGACGACACACGGGTCCAGGATCCTCGCCGCGGCGGCGCTCGCGCTGGCCGTGGTCGCCGCGGGGTGCAACATCGTCGCCCCGGCGTTCCTCGCCGTCCACGGCCCGGAGAAGATCAACGCCGTCTACAAGCTCGACCACACGAGGACGGGCGTCGTCTTCGTCGATGACCCCGCCAGCCGCGTGTCGCACCGGCGCCTGCGGACACAGATCGGCGAGGAGGCGACGGCGGTCCTCATGCAGAAGAAGGTCGTGCTCGACATGATCGACACGCGCTCGATCATGACCGTCAGCGCCAAGGACCGGCACGGCGACGTGATGAGCATGCAGGAGCTGGGCGAGGCCGTCGGCGCCGACTTCATCATCCACGCGCTGGTCTCCGAGTTCACGCTCTCTGCTGACGGCGTCTCGAACATGCCCACCGCCACGCTCCAGGTCCGCGTCTACGACGTCGTCGAGCAGCGAACGGTCTGGCCCGGCGAGGGCGAGATGTACCCGCTGCGGCTCCAGGCCCGCCAGGCGCCCGGCTTCGCGCCCAGGGGCGACGAGCGGCTCGCGGGCGAGCAGAAGCTGGCCGAGCAGCTCGGCCTGGCCATCGCCCAGCTCTTCTACCGGCACGAGATCACCGAGGACGCCCGGCGGTAACCGCCCACCGCCCGTCGTGGCATCCCCTACGCTTGGGCCGAGCATGGACCGAGCGCCCGACGCGAGCCGAGAGACGATCCACCTGATCGAGCCCCCGAGGCTCTTCGGCGGCGCCGACCGCGGTCGCGAGTCGTCGCTCGTCGCGTTTTCGTTGCTCCGCGCCCGCGGGCTCGTCGAGCCCGGGCCGGTCGTGGTCGTCGGGGACGCGTCGAGCTTCGCCGCCGCCCGCGCCCACGGCATCGAGCACGACGCACGGCTGGTCCCGCCCGCGGGGCGCCCCGGGCTGTGCTGGCGCGCGATCCGCAGGCTGACGGCCCGGTCCGCCACGGTCCGGTGCTGGTCGCCCGCGATGCTCCGGGTCGCCGCCGCCGCTACGCCCTCACGCGTACGCGTGCGTGCGACGCTTGTGTCCGGGTCCGCGAGCGCCTGGGATCGGCGAGCCGTCGCCCGCCTCGGGGACCGGCTCGAACGGGTCGATGTGTTCGATCCCGCCGACGCCGCCGCCTGGTCCGAGACCGGCGTGCCCGCAGACAGCATCCACACGCACCAGCCCGAGCAGGCCGACCTCCCCCCGCCGGGCGCTCGGGTGCGGCTCAAGGACCAGTCCGAGGGCGAGCTCGTGCTGACGATGCTGGCCGACCATCCGCGCGAGGCCGACGCCCGCCGGTTCTCGTTCCTGCTGGCGATCCTGTCGGTCGGGGAGTACGCATGCGTGGGGCTGAGCCCGGCCGGCGCTCGGCATATGGAGGCGGGACGCCGGTACCACCGGAACCTCGGCAATCCGCACGCGTTCCAGGTCTCGGACCGCCCGATGATCGAGCTGCTCCGGGCCGCGGACATGTGTGTCTGGCCCGACCCGACGCGGCGCGACGGCCCCCGGGGCGCCCGCCGGCTGCTCGAAGCGCTGGCCGCCCGTCACGGCGTCACGATCATCGACCCGCCCGAGTACGCCGACCCCGCCGGCCCGACCCCGCCCGAGATGGTCAGGCCCGCGCTCCGCTTGTTCGAGCGCGGGCGGGAGGGCGCCGTCAGCAACCAACCGCCCGTCATGGCGGGGAGCGGGGCGTGACCGGACAGCCGCCGATCGGCAGCGTCCTGTTCGTCTGCCTGGGCAACATCTGCCGCTCGCCCCTGGCCGAGGGGATCTTCATCCACCTGGCCCGGCAGCGCGACGTGCTCCACCGATACGACATCGACTCGGCGGGCACCGGCGCCTACCACGCCGGCGAGCGGGCCGACCCGCGTGCCCTGCAGATCGCCAAGAGGCACGGCGTCGAGCTGCCCTCGATCGCCCGCCAGTTCAAGCCGGCCGCCGACATCGACCGCTTTGACCTGATCCTGCCCATGGACCGCGAGAACGAGCGGAACCTCATCGGCAAGGGCGCCCCGCGCGACCGCGTCCGCCTGATGCGGTCGTTCGACCCGACCCTCGCGGGCGCCGAGCCCCACGAACTGGACGTGCCCGACCCGTACTTCGGCGCCGACGACGGATTCCAGAGGGTCTACGACATGCTCACCCGCGCGTGCGCCGGGCTGCTCGACGAGCTCGCCCGCTGAGCACGTACCGCGCCACTGAGACGAGACCATCGAACCGGTACTCCGGGTCGATGTACCGCTCGATGACGTAGAAGCAGAAGTAGTACGCCCGCGCCGCCGCCCAGGCGACGATGAGCAGCAATGCCGCGACCCGGGCCCGTGGGGCCTCCATCAGCACTATCGCGCCCGCGAGCATGCCGATCACGACGAAACCGACCGCCTTCGCGTACATCCAACGCGGGTCGCGCAGATCACCCGGCATGCGTCTCGATACGGCGGCGGGGCCTCAGAGATCCAGCATCAGCCGCTGCGGGTCCTCGATCGCGTCCTTGATCGCGACCAGGAAGCTCACCGCCTCGGCGCCGTCCACGATCCGGTGGTCGTAGCTCAGCGCCAGGTACATCATGGGCCGCACCGCGATCTGCCCGGACTTGGCCGGGTACTCCATCGGGCGGGTCTTGATCGCGTGCATGCCCAGGATCGCCGACTGCGGCGGGTTCAGGATGGGCGTGGACATGAGGCTGCCGAAGACCCCGCCGTTGGTGATCGTGAACGTCCCGCCCTGCATCTCAGAGAGGTCGAGCTTGCCCTCCTTGGCCCGCGTCCCGTAGTCCTTGATCGAGGACTCGATGCCGGCGAACGAGAGCGTCTCGGCACTGCGGATGACGGGGACGACCAGGCCCTTTGGGCTGGCGACGGCGATCGCGACGTCGCAGTAGTCGTGCTTCTGGATCGCGGGCTTGCCGTCCTCGCCCGCGACGATGTACGAGTTGACCAGCGGGTACTTCTTCAGCGCCCCGCAGACGGCCTTGACGAAGAAGGACATGAAGCCGAGCCCGATGCCATGCTTCTCGGCGAAGGCCTCCTTGTACTCCTTGCGGAGGTCCATGACGGCGCCCATGTCGCACTCGTTGAACGTCGTGAGCATCGCCGCGGTCTGCTGGGCCTCGACGAGGCGGGCGGCGATCTTCTGACGCAGCGGGCTCATCCGCTCGTGCGTGACGTTCCGTGCGCCCGAGGGGGCGGCCTGGGGCTGGGGCTGGCTGCCGGGCCGGGCGCCCGCGATCGCCGACGCCCCGCCGTCGATGACGGCCTGGACGTCGTGCTCGTTGATCCGGTCGCCCACGCCCGTGCCGCGGATTGCGTTCAGGTCAACGCCGTGCTCCTCGGCCAGCTTGCGGGCCAGGGGCGTGGCGCGGACCGAGCCGTTGGAGGGGGTCGCGTCGGTGGCGGCGTCGGCGTTGTCCGTGGTGGGCTTGGGGGGCGCGGCGGTCGCGGTCCCGCCGCCGGAGCCACCGGCCTGCGCCTCCGACTTGGCCTCGCCGGACGACGACGCGCCCGAGGGCTTCTCGGCCGACTCGTCCACCTCTCCGATCTCGGCGCCGATGTCGATCTCCGCGCCCTCGTCCACCTTCCGCGTCAGCACGCCGGCGGCGGGGGCGAAGATCTCGACCGTGATCTTGTCGGTCTCGACCTCGGCGACCGTCTCATCGCGGTCCACCCAGTCGCCGTCGTTCTTCACCCACGAGGACAGCACGCCGCTGACAACGCTCTCGCCGGCCTCGGGCATCGTGATCGGGGTCGCCATCGGGTCGTCCTATCCGGGTCGCCTCACGCGGAGGCCGCAACCCGCTTCGGCTGCGGGTTGTCCTTCTCGTTCTTCTCTGGCTTGGGGCCGACCGCCTCGGTCAGGATCTGCTCCTGCTCGAGCTTGTGCTGCTTCTTCGAGCCGGTCGCGGGCGAACCCGCGGCCGGGCGGCCGATGTACCGCGGCCGGTCCATGCCCAGGTCCGTCATCATCCGGTCGCCGACGAACAGGTACGCCGCCGCGTTCCGGGGCTCTTCCTGCACGTACACACGCTCCGCGGCGCCCGGGTAGCGGCCCAAGATCTCGGCCAGCAGATCCCCGCGGAACGGGTACACCTGCTCCACGCGGACGATCGCGACGTCGTCCAGCCCGAGCTCGTCCCGCCGCTGCGCCAGCTCGAAGTAGATCTTCCCGCAGCAGAGAATGACCCGGCGGACCTTGGAGCGGTCGGCGCCGCTCTGCTCGAACGCGGGGTCGTCGATCATCTCGCGGAACTGGCCCTCGACCAGCTCCTTGATGTGGCTCGTGTTGACGCGGAGCAGGCTCTTGGGCGTCATCATGACCAGCGGCTTGCGGAACGCCCGCTTGATCTGGCGCCGGAGCACGTGGAAGGTCTGCGACGCGTCGGTCGGGTAGACGACCTGCAGGTTGTCGTTCCCGCAGAGCTTGAGGAACCGCTCCATGCGGGCCGAGGAATGCTCGGGCCCGGCGCCCTCGTACCCGTGGGGCAGGAGCATGACGAGCCCGGACCAGCGCTCCCACTTGGCCTCGGCCGAGGCCAGGAACTGATCGATGATGACCTGCGCCCCGTTGCAGAAGTCGCCGAACTGCGCCTCCCACAGGACGAGCATGTTCGGGTCGGCCAGCGAGTACCCGTACTCGAAGGCGACGACGCCCGCCTCGCTCAGGGGCGAGTCGTACACGCAGAACTTGGACTGGCGGGGCCTGCCGTCGGCGCCCTCGGACCCCGCCTGCCGGTCGGTGCCCGGCTCGCCCATCTCGCGGATGTGGTTGAGGGGGATGTACGCCTCGCCGGACTCGTAGTCGCGGAGGACCGCGTGCCGGTGGCTGAACGTGCCGCGGCGGCAGTCCTGGCCCGAGAGCCGGACCGCCGTCCCCTCGGCCAGCAGCGTGCCGTAGGCCAGCGCCTCGGCGTCGGCGTAGCTGATCTCCCCCGTCGTTGGCAGCCCCGCGCGCTGCTTGAGCAGCGCCTTGAGCTTCGGGTTGACCTTGAACCCGTCGGGCGTGCGGCCCAGCGCGGCGCAGACCTCCTCGAGCTGCTCCATCGAGACCGCGGTCCCGGTGTCGTCGTGCGAGAAGTCGTGCGTCAGGCCCTCCCACTTGGCGCTGCCCGGGTCGATCGTCGGGTCGTTGGGCGCCTCGCGGGCGGCGGCCTGGGCCTTCTCCAGCGACTCGTCCAGCCGGTGCTTGATCGCCCGGACATCCACGTCCTGGATGACCTTCTCGTCGAGCAGACGGTTCGAGTACACCTCGAGGATCCGCGGGTGGTCCTTGATCATCCGGACCATCTGCGGCTGGGTGAACGAGACCTCGTCCTGCTCGTTGTGCCCGTACCGCCGGTAGCAGACCATGTCGATGAACACGTCCCGCTTGAACCGGGCTCGGTACTCGGCCGCGAACTGCGCCGCGGCGACGCACGCCTCGGGGTCGTCGCCGTTGACGTGCAGGATCGGCGCGTCGATCGACTTGCCGATGTCCGTGCAGTACCGGCTGGACCGGCCGTCGTCGGGGACGGTCGTGAACCCGATCTGGTTGTTGACGACGACGTGGATCGTCCCGCCCGTGGTGTACCCCTCGAGCTGGGACATGTTCAGGACCTCGGCCACGACGCCCTGGCCCGCCACCGCCGCGTCGCCGTGGATCAGCACCGGGATCACACGCTCGCGCTGCGTGTCGCCGCGGAGCCGCTGCTTGGCGCGGCACCGCCCCGCGACCACGCCGTCGACCGCCTCCAGGTGGCTCGGGTTTGACGCCATCGCCAGGTGGACCATGCGTCCGTTGGGGAAGCGACGCGTGCCCGAGTAGCCCCGGTGGTACTTGACGTCGCCGCCCGAGTCCACGAAGTCGGGCGTCCAGCTCTCCTCGAACTCGGTGAAGATCTGCTCGTAGGACTTGCCTATCACGTTGTTGAGGACGTTCAGACGCCCGCGGTGGGCCATGCCCAGCACGACCTCCTCGACGCCCAGCGAGCTCGACGCCTCGATCATGTGGTTGAGCAGCGGGATCAGGGACTCGGCGCCCTCCAGGCTGAACCGCTTCTCGCCCGGGTACCGCTTGCCCAAGAACTTCTCGAACAGCTCGCTCTGGACGAGCTGCTCGAGCACGTGCGCCCGCTGGCCGCGGTCGAGGCCGATCCGCGCCCCGGCACGCTCGAAACGCTCCAGCAGCCACGCCCGCTGCTCCTCGTCCTGCACGTGCATGAACTCGGCGCCGATCGTGCCGCAGTACGTCTCCTCGAGACGCCGGATGACCTCCCGGAGGGGGAGCTCGCCCTCCACGCCCAGCGCCTCGGCGTCCACGCGCCGATCGAGGTCCTCCTCGGTCAGGTCGTGGTACTCGAGCGTCAGCGAGGACGGGCGGTCACGCTCTCGGCCGAACGGATCGATCGACGCGCGCAGGTGCCCGTGATCGCGGTAGGCGCCGATCAGGTCGTCAACGACGGCCTGGAAGTGCGACGCCCGGCCCGCGGGCCGGCCGGCGCCAGGCGTGATCCGGACGGCGCCGTCGGACTCCGCGGCACGCGTCGGCTGGGTCGTGGGCCTGATCGGCGCGGCGGCCGAGCCCCCCGCCCCGGGCGAGAGCTTCAGCTCCCCCGCCTGGGCCAGCTCGAAGCCCTGGAAGAAGGACCGCAGGTCCGCCGGGACCGATGCCGGGTCGGACTGATACCGACGATACTGCTCGTCGAGGAACGCGGCGTCCCAGGTATTCAGCGACGGGGGAACAGGTCGCGGAGCGGAACTCATTTCGGCCTCGCCTCACCCGTACACGGGCCGCCCATCGTGGCGTGGAAGCACCTCTGGGACGCGCGCAGCACGCCCCGTCCGATCATAGACAGACCTATCGGCGTCCGGCCCCCGGGCCTGAGGAATTCGTCGCCAAGACCGGGGGGAAAACCCGAGCCGCCTCGGCGCCCGCGGGCCCGCCGGCCGCGGATCGCCCCGCCCGCCGGGCCTACCCGAACCGCCCGGTGACGTACTGCTCGGTCTCCGGCAGGCGGGGTTTCTGGAAGATCGTCGCCGTCGGCCCGTACTCCACCAGCCGACCGAGGTACATGAACGCGGTGTAGTCGCTCACCCGCGCCGCCTGCTGCATGTTGTGCGTGACCAGCAGGACCGTGTACCTGGCGGAGATCTCGTGGATCAGCTCCTCGATCCGCATGGTCGCGACCGGGTCCAGCGCCGAGCAGGGCTCGTCGAGCAGCAGCACCTCGGGGTCGGCCACGATCGCCCGGGCGATGCACAGCCGCTGCTGCTGCCCGCCCGAGAGCCCGAGCGCCGAGTCGTGGATCCGGTCTTCCACCTCGTCCCAGAGGGCCGCGGCCTTGAGCGCCCGCTCGCACGCCTCGCGGAGCACGCGTCGGCGGTTCTCGCCGTCGATCCGCAGCGGGTACACCACGTTCTCGAAGATCGACATCGGGAAGGGGTTGGGCCGCTGGAAGACCATCCCCAGCCGCTTGCGGAGGTCGATCACGTCCACGTCGGGGTCGTACACCGGCGTGCCGTTGAGCGTGATCTGCCCGCCCACGCGGACGCTGTCGATCAGGTCGTTGAGGCGGTTGATCGAGCGGAGCAGCGTGGACTTGCCGCAGCCGGACGGGCCGATGAGGGCGGTCACCTTCCCGGTCGGGACGGGCATGGAGACGTCGTGCAGGGTCTTGTTGTCGCCGTACCACAGGCAGAAGGACTCGGCCTGGACGACGCTGGGCATCTGGTCGAGCCCCTCGTGGATCACGGACTCGACGGGATCGCCGGCGCGGATCGCCTCGATCACGGTCAGCCGCTCGTTGCGGGCCGGGCGGTTGAGGTCCACGCCGACTGGCGTGGCGGGCCTCCACTCGGTCGTCGCGTCGAGGTCCATCTGCGTCATCTCCGCTCCAGCGTGCGAGAGGGCCATAGCCTAGACCACCGCGCCCCCGGCCCGCCGGCGCAGCCGCCCGCGGATCAGGATCGCGCCCAAGTTCAGGACCACCACGATCGTCACGAGCAGCAGCGTCGTCGTCCAGACGAGCGGCTCGGTCGCCTCCGAGTCCGGGCTCTGGAAGCCCAGGTTGTAGATATGGAAGCCCAGGTGCATGAACGTCCGCTCGGCGTGCAGGAACGGGGCGTCCCCGCTCACGGGCAACGCCGGCGCCAGGTTCACCGCACCCACCAGCATCAGGGGCGCGACCTCGCCGGCGCCACGCGCCATCGCCAGGATCGCCCCGGTCATGATCCCGGGGAGGGCCGAGGGGAGCACGATCCGCCGGATCGTCTGCCAGCGGGTTGCGCCCGTCGCCAGGCTGCCTTCCCGCATCGACTGGGGCACGGCGCTGATCGCCTCCTCCGTCGCGACGATGACGACCGGGAGGGTGAGCAGCGCGAGCGTGAGCGACGCCCACAGGATGCCGCGCCCACCGAACGTCGGCTCCTCGGGCAGACGCTCCGCGAACAGCCCGCCAAAGTACGGCGTCCTCGCGACCGCCAGCACCACCAGCACCACGACGCCGAGCCACAGCCCACCGGCGAGCGCGCCCGCGACCCGGTTGCCCACGCTCGCCGACTGCCCGGGACGCTTGGCGCCCAGGGCCGACAGCGTCGCCGCCAGCCCGATCGTGAGCACGATCCCCCCGATCAGCATCCACCACCCGGTCCGCGCGATCGAGACGCTGGGCCCCGAGTCGATGTACCCGCCCAGGATGTAGCAGAAGAACCCGAGGCCGAACATGCCGTAGACGATGCTCGGCACGCCCGCGAGGTTGTTGACCGCGATCCGGATCGTGCTCGTGACCAGCCCCTGGCGGGCGTACTCGCGCAGGTAGATCGCCGCGATCACGCCCAGGGGTGTGACGGTGACCGTCAGCAGCAGGGTGAGCGTCACCGTCCCGACGATCACGGGGAACACCCCGCCCTCGGAGGCGTTCTCACGGGGCTCGGCGGTCAGGAACTCGCCCCAGCGTGAGAAGTAGACGCCCAGCCGCCCGCCGGCGCTCAGCCGATTCGCCGGCACCGCCCGGACCACCTGCGAGACGAGCATCGGCTCGTCCGGCTCGGACTGCGACCGCGGGCTGAACCGCCCCGTCCGCGGGTCCACGACGAGCAGCCGCCAGCGCTCATCCTCGGCCCTGAGGCCCTCGACCTGCGCGAGCAACGCCCGCTGACGCTCCCGGATCGCCTCGGCCCGCTCGTCCAGCCTGGACTCGATCCGCTCGAGCCCTTCGGCGCCCAGGGTAGAGCCCATCCATGGCGCCTCGAGCACGCCCGCGAGCGCGAGGGCCGCCGTCGCCGCCCAGGCCCAGGCGCCGAGCCGGCGTCGGCGCCTGCTCACCCGGGCGCCGCCGATGAGACCCGCGGTCCAGAGCCCGAGCGCGCCGCACGCCGCGGCGCCGGCGCACGCGAGAAGCCACAGCGCGGGGTGCACTCTCGGCCTCGCCGGGGTCTCGAACCGCAGCCGGGCCTCTCGCCGGTCCCACTCGAGCCCCTTGAGCCGCTGCTGCAGCCCTGGGATCTCCACGTTGTTGATCCGGTCGATCTTGGCGCGGCGGGTCGCCGCCTCGGCAAGCAACTCGCCGAGTTCCTGCATGGTCTCCGACGTGCCCTCGACGACCCAGGTCCGGTCCCGGATCGTGCGCGTGCCGTCGGCCGAGGTCCCGAGCTCCTCGCGCTCGCTCCGCCCGGACCGGGCCGGCGCGTCCGGGGCCGCCGCCTCCTCGCCAGGGGCAAGCTCGTACACGCGCTCCCGGTACACGCCCCGCGGCTCGCCCAGGAACACCCCCCACTCCGACCGCTCCACCAGCAGGACGTCCTCCGGCCGATCGACCGACTCGATCTCGTGCGCCGGCGCCCACCGGAACGACTCCTGGCCCAGGTCACGGTTCCCGACCCGGAACCGGCGCCGCAAGGCCCGACCGTCCGTCCCGGTCTCGCCCACGTCCAACGCCCCGGCGGCGCGGAGCGCCTCGATGCGCGCCGCCTCGTCCTCGCCGGGCTCGTACGACTGGGAGCCGTGCGGCACGCCCAGGAACACCTCGCCGTCCCGCATCGTGACCCGCTCGATCGGCCCGGGCCAGAACGTCGCGGCGCCCCGGTACGCGATGACGCCCAGCAGGCCGACGATCAGCACCAGGCACGCGATCAACGCCGCGCCCATCAACCACACCAGCGGCTCGCCGTGCGCCGCCATCGGTGTGCGCCGCTGGTGCGTGCTCGTCCCCGGATCGGGCGCCCGCTCGCTCACAACGCGGCGCTCCGTTTCCGGTACGACTGGCGGACCAACTCCGCCAGGGTGTTGATCGCCATCGTCATCAGGAACAGCACGAGCCCGCACAGGAAGAGCACCCGGTAGTGCGTGCCCCCGCGGGGCGCCTCGGGCAGCTCGACGGCGATGTTGGCCGCCAGCGTCCGGAACCCCGAGAAGATGTTCAGGCTCATCTCGGGCGTGTTGCCCGTCGCCATCAGGACGATCATCGTCTCGCCCACGGCCCGGCCGAGACCGATCATGCACGCCGAGAAGATGCCCGAGCCGGCGACCGGGAGCACGATCCGCACCGCCGTCTGCCACCGCGTCGCGCCGGCGCCCAGCGACGCCGAGCGTAGCGTGTCGGGCACCGACCGCATGGCGTCGTCGGAGATCGTGTAGATGATCGGGATGACGGCAAAGCCCATGACCAGCCCGACGACCAGCGTGTTCCGCTGGCTGAAGGGCCCGAAGATCGACTCGCGGGTGTCGTAGCCGAGCGAGGTGAGCAGGGCCGCGCCGCCCGCGGCCAGCAGGACCGCCAGCGTGGTGCTCACGCCGAACCGGAGCAGCTCAAGACCCGCCGCCGCGACCCGGGGCGAGCGGGACAGCCTCGCGAACCAGCGGCGTGAGACCAGCCTGGCGTTGACGAGCATCACGACGACCGCCGCCGGCCCCATCAGCACGAGCAGCCAGCCCGGGAACGCGCCGCCGTACGCCCCGTCGAGCCAGCGACGGATGCTCGACGCGCCCGCGTCGCCCTGGGGCGAGGCGAACAGCGTCCGCTCCATCAGGGGCCCGCCCAGGGCCGAGAGTGTCACCGCGACGGCCAGCACGACCGAGACCAGCGCGAGCAGGCGTGCGCTCGCCGCCCGCCTGGCGAAGTCGCGGGGAAGGAGCCGCCACGCGTGCGCGCACCCCATGACCACCACCGGCACGACGCCGAACGCGACCAGGATCGTCGGCAGCCAGTCGCGCACGTACGGCGCGACGAGCATCGCCGCGACGAACCCGAGCACGACCGACGGCAGGCTGGCCATCAGCTCGATCGTCGGCTTCACGGAGCGCCGAACGCGCGGGTGCAGGAACTCACTCGAGAAGATGGCGCCCAGCACGGCGATCGGGGTCGCGATTAGCATCGCCAGCGCCGTCGCCTTGAGCGTGCCCCAGATCAGGGGCGTCAGGCTGAGCTTGGGTTCGACGCCCGGCGAGCCCGTGGACTGGTACACCCAACCGGGCCGCTCGTACCCCTCGTACTGCACGCGGCCGAAGAGCGTGGACCACGTCGCCTCCGGGTGACCGGGCTCGAGTCCCCATGCGCGCAGGCCGCCGTCGTCTCCAATGGCAACCACGCCGTCCACGCTCGGCGCGACCACCGCGGCCGCGACCGGGGATCCCGACGCCCCGAACCGCGCGACGTCCTTGCCGCTCGTGACGTTCCAGACCGAGACCGACCCATCAGCCGAGCCTACAACGACCGACCGGTCGCGCCGCCCCACGCCGATCGAGGTGACGGCGCCGCCCGGCACGCTCGCCCTGTGCGCCCGCGTGAGCGTGCCGCTCTCACCCGCCAGCATCCACGCGCCGACCCGGCCCGATCCGTCACCCACGAGCAGCGAGCGCGATCCCAGCGCCATCCGGGCGGCGGTGATCGTCTCGCCCTCGGGGACGAGGCGCCCGTCCTCGGCCAGCGTGATCTCGCCCCGGACACCGCCGGACGCGTCGTACCGCCGGAACCGCCCGTCGGCCCACACCGCGATCACGCCGGGGCCGTCGAGCGTGACGAAGACGCCCAGGGGCGCGCCGTCATCGTTCGGGGCATCGGACTGGACCTCCACGCCCGTGATGCGCTCGCTCGCGCCCCCGCCGCCCAGACGTGTCACCCGCCGCGACTGCCCGAACCAGAGCCCGCCCCCGGCCAGCGTCCCGGCGAAGAACCGCTCACGCTCCGAACGCGAGGCGACGTCGAGCAGCGCGCCCGGTGATGAAACACCACGGACCGGGGCGGAATCGAACCGGCCGCGCACGAGATCGGCGATCGCCCAGGACTCGGGACCGCGGCGGACGACGGCGGCCTGCTCGGTAAGCTCGGATGTAAGGCGGAGCTTCCGCCGGTACGACTCCCTGGCCGCCTCATCGAGCCGGGCCCGCTCGCCCACGCCCAGCGTCCCCCACTCCGACGCCGACTCGACCGGGTCGAGGAGCAGCTCGACCTGCTCGATCTCCGCGACGGCGATCGTGCCGCCCGGGTACAGCAGCGTGATCTCGCCCGTCGCCGGCTCCGAGACCGCCGCCGCGGGCGATTCCCCGTCAAGCGTCAGATCCACCGATGCCAGCTCGCTCCCGTCCTCGAGCGAGACCTCGCGGAAGACCCCTCCCGCGTCCAGCACCAGGATCGCGCCCTCGCGGGCGCCGTGCTCGATGAGGATCGCGCCCGCCCACGGGGACGCCCCGCCCGCGGGCGAGACTTCCGCCTCGGCCGATCCCGCGTTGAACAGCGGGGCGGCGCTGGCGAAGAGGAAGACGCAGATCCCCAGCATCGCCGCGAGCACGCCGACACCGCCGGCGGTGATCACAACGCGCGCAACGCGATCCCAGAATCGCACGAGCGAGCCGGTCCGCCGGGTTGCCTGTGGCGTCGGATCGCCCGCCATCCTCGTCCCCGCCCGGAGGGTTGGTCCCGGCCGATGCCCCGCGTCAGAGCCCGACCTTCTCCAGCTCCTCAGCGGCCACGCTCTGCGGGACCGGGTACGCGCCGTCCTTCATGACCGCTTCCTGGCCCTCGCGGCTGAAGATGAACCGGACGAACTCGGCGCGGAGCGGGTCCATCCCGCGTCGCCGGTCGTACGCCGTGTAGAGGTACAGGAACCTCGCCAGCGGGTAATCGCCGGTCAGTGCGCTCTCGAGGCCCGGGGCGAACGCCTCGTCACCTGGCGCGAACGACAGCCGCAGGGCCTTGACGTCGGGCGTCTTGAACCCGACGCCCGAGTACCCCATCGAGTACTTGTCCTTGGCGACGCCCTGGATCACACCCGCCGACCCGGGCGCCTCCTTGACGCTCGACTTGTAATCCGCCTTGTTGCAGGCGACCTTCTTGAAGAACTTGTACGTGCCCGAGGCGCTGTTGCGCCCGTACAGGCTCACCGGGCGGTCCGCCCAGTCGGGGTCGCCCACGCCCAGGTCGCCCCAGGTCATCGACGAGCCCTCGACCGAGAAGATCTGCCCGACCTCGGTCAGGCTCAGCTCGTCGAGCGGGCAGTCCTTGTGCACGAAGACCGCGATGCAGTCGATCGCGACCCGGAGGGGCGTCGGCTCGAAGCCGTACCGCTCCTCGAAAAGGGCCATCTCCTCGGGCTCCATCGAGCGGCTCATGGGCGCGAACTGGGCCTGGCCCTCAATCAGCGCGGGTGGGCCCGTCGATGAGCCCTTGCCCTCGACCTGGATACGGGCCGCCGGGTGGTGCTTCTTGAACGACTGGGTCCAGAGGCCGACCAGGTTGACCATGGTGTCCGAGCCGACGGTCCGAAGATCGCCCGCGACCGGCGAGGACTTCTCGTACTTCACGAGCTCCGGGTCGAGCATCGACTCGGGCTGCCCGGCGCCGAGCGCCACGGCCGCCAGGAGGGCGGCGGCGCAGACTCTCTTGAGCATGGGAGACTCCCTGTGTCCTTGGGGGATTCCGAGGCGCGAGAAGTCTCCCGGGCCCGGGCGTTTCCCGGGGCCCGATCGTGCAAAGAACGCGCTAAGAAGTGTTAAGGTCGGGCCCCGATCCGCACGCTCGTCGCCCCCCCGGCCTCCAGGATCCGCCCCTCCGAGCCCAGGAATCGGCACCGGAGATCCGCCACCGTCTGCGGCATGCGGTCCCGATCGCCCCCGAACCGCAGGAAGAACGACTGGGCCCGGCCCACGGGCGTGCGGACGCGGGCCTCCGCGGCCATCTCGGGGCTGAACCACCAGCGCTCGATCAGCCCGCCGTCGCGCCCCGAGAGCGTGAACTCGAACCCGCCGTCGGCCCACACGGGCTGCGCCGACACGTCGGACGCGGGGAAGAGGTAGACGACGACCTGGAACGTGTCCGGGTAGCCGTTCGCGTTCGAGTCCGTCAGGTTGGAGTCGGCCGCGATCAGCACCTGTGTGGGCGCGGCGTCCGAGGACGGCGCCGGCTCGGCGGCACGCGCCGGCGCGGGATCACCCTGGGCCGTCACGCACCCGCCGAGCGTGCACGCGCACACGGCGAGGCTAGCGGCCAGAGTCGTCGTTGCCGATCGAGCCATTGCCCTTCAGCCTCTCCTTCCACGTGCCCGCCCCGTTCGACGGGGGCAGCAGCCGCATCACATCGCCGAAGCCGGCCGCGTCCGGGTCGTCCATCGGGATCTTGTGCTCCTGCTCGAGCACGTCGCGGATCTTGGTCGAATCTTCGAGCATATCCAGGGCGTGCTCGGTGAGCCGGTCCTGGCGCCTGGCGGCGCTGGCCGAGTCGCCCGGGATGACGTACGGCGTCAGGATCACGAGCAGCTCCGTCTTGACCGAGGACTCCCGCTCGGAGCGGAAGAGCGCGCCAAGCAGCGGGATATCGCCCAGGAACGGCACCTTGGTCTTTCGGAGCTGGTCGGTGGACTGCATCAGCCCGCCGATGACGACGGTCTGGCCGTCCTTGACCGTGACCGTCGTGTCCACACGGCGCTGGGTGATGATCGGGGCGGCGAAGTCGTCGCCGATCTCCGTGGTCCGGTCCGAGAGCGTCGAGATCTCCGGCGTGATCTCCATCCGGACGAACCCGTCGGCGGAGATCGAGGGCACGACCTCGAGGATGATGCCAACGTCCTCGCGCCGGACGATGGCGGTGGTCCCGCCCGTGTCGCGGCGCTCGACGCCGTCGGTGATGCCGATGTTCTCGCCGACCTGGATGAACGCCCGCTCGTTGTCGTTGACCTGCACCTGCGGTCGGCTGAGCACCTCGAGCTTGCCCTGCTCCTGCAGGGCCCGGATGAGCAGGCCGAAGTCGGCGCTGGCGATGGCGAAGTTCGGCACGCCGAGCGCCGTCGCGACGCCCGCGCCCGCCGCCAGCTTCTGCAGCGCGTACCCGTCGCCCCCGAGCTTGCTGCGATTCGTCAGGTCCGCGACGCCCTCGCCCTCGGCCAGCACGCCGCCGATCGAGACGTCGATGCCGAACTCCTTGGCGTTGTCCAGCGTCACCTCGGCGAGCAGGACCTGGATCATCACCTGCGGGGGCGCCGAGTCGAGCTCCTCGACGATGTTGGCGACCGTCTCGATGTACCGGGGCGAGGCGGAGATGACGAGCTTGTTGCTCCGCTCGTCGCCGACGACCGTCACCTCCTGCTCCAGCTCGCGGGCCATCGATCCGGTCAGCTGCGGGCCCAGCGTCGAGCGGCGGAGCTCGCGCTCGCCCGTGAAGTACGCCTGGAGCGTGTCGGCGATCTCGACCGCCTTCGTGTTCCGCAGGTGGTAGACGAGCCGCTCGCGCTCCGTCGCCTCGATCGAGTCCAGCTCCAGCACGACCTTGCGGACCTCGTCGATGTACTCCCGCGTGCCCGAGACCAGCAGCGTGTTGGTCCGCCGATCGATCGTCACCGACAGCTCCTGCCGCTCGTCGGCGATGGGCGTGAACGTCCCCGACTCGAACTCGTCGACCTCCTCCGGGCCCGAGGGCGCCAGGATGTACCGGTCGCCGTTCTGCTGGAGGTTGAACAGCTGCACGAGCAGCTGCTGCATCTGGCCCGCGTCCGCGTTGACGAGGCGGAACTGCTCGATCACCCTGTCGCCCCGGGTCTCGGCGTCCAGGTCCTCGATCAGCGTTACGATCAGGCCCATCAACTCGGGCGGCGCCTTGATGAGCACGGAGTTGGTCCGCGGGTCGGGCGTCAGCGTGACGTGGTCGCGGAGCGTGCCGTCGATCGTCGCCTCGGCCGCGGCGTCGGTGATCTGCTCCTCGAAGACCCGGATCCGCGTCGCCGAGGGCCCGCCCCGGCCCCCGCCGAGTGGGCGCCCGGCCAGCACGTTCTCGATCAGCTCCACGATCTCGCGGGCGCCCGCCGAGTTGAGCCGCACACGCCGCACGTCCTGCAGCAGCTCCACCGGCGCCTGGTCCAACTGGGCGGCCAGGCCCCGGATCGCGGCGATGTCCTCCTCGCTCCCGCTGGCGATCAGTGCGTTCATCCGCTCGTTGGCGACCACCGCGACCGACCGCTGCCCACGCCGCTCGTTCTCCTTGGCGACGTACAGCTCGTTGATCGTCCGCGCGATGTCGGTCGCGAGCCCGGGCGTCTTGATCGAGATCAACGCCGTCCGCTCGGCGCCCGCGATCTCGACGTCCCCGGTTGTCAGCGCGGCGATGAGCTCCTTGACCAGCTCCAGGTTCTCCTCCGAGCAGGCGATGATCAGCGAGTTGGTCGCCGGCTCGGGCTCGACCTGGAAGACGTCCATGGGCGACTCGCGCCCGCCGCGGTTGCGGCTCGCGTCGATCCGCTCGCGCATCAGCCGCTGGATCTTGGGCGCCAGGCGGTTCACGTCCGACCCGGGCACCGGGATCACGTGCAGCCCGACCGCGAACCGGGCCTCCTCGGTGTCGAGCGTCCGAAGCAGGCCCTGGAGCACGGCGAAGCTCCGCGGGCTCGTCGAGACGATCAACGCGTTGGTCCGCGCGTCGACCGAGATGATCACCCGATCCTCGGGCCGCTGCGACCGCAGGCCCTGCCGCTGGCTGAACACGTCCGACACGATCCCCGCGACGCGCTCGGCCGCCGCGTGCTCCAGCGGGATCACCCGCACCGTGTTGCTCTCGGCCGCCTGCTCGACGTCCATCAGCGTCACCAGCTCGCGGATGACGGCGATGTTCGCCTCCGTCCCCAGCACGATCAGGGCGTTGAGGTTCTCCTCGGCCTCGATCACCAGGTTGTCCATCCGCGAGTACAGGTCGCCCGTAACCGACCCGTCCCCGCCCGACAGCGCCACGCGCAGACGACCGACCTGCGTCCGCAGGCCGACGGCGTCGGGCGTCTCGCCCATGCCGTCCACGATCACGGTCCGCAGCTTCTGGGCCAGCGTCACCGCGTCGGCGTGCGTCAGCGGGATGACCGATGTCTCGATCCACCCCCGCTCCATGTCGTCGTCGTCCAGGTCCTTGAGCAGCACCTCGACCAGCGCCACCGCCTCCTCGGGCCCGGCGACGACGATCGCGTTGGTCCGCTCGTCGGCGGTCACGACGATGGGCCCGACCAGCGCCTTGCCGATCGTCGTCGGGGGCATGCCACGGTTCGGCGTGCCAGGGATGCGCTGCAGCTCGTCGCCCCGACGGAACAGGTCCTCGACGATCGCCCGGATCCGCGCCGCCGACGCGTTCTCCAAGGGGAAGACCCGCAGCGTCACGGCCTCCCCGATCGGGATCGCGTCGAACGTCTTGACCAACTCGGCGACCGCCATCGTGTTGCCGATCGTGGACGAGATGATGACCGAGTTGCTCTGCGGGTCGGCGATGACGCGGATCGGGCGGGTCAGGTCCAGCCGGACCGCCGCCTCCTCCATCCCCCCGTTGACGAGATTCAGGCGTCGGACCTGCTCGGCGAGTCCCTCGGCCGCCCCGGTGTGCTCGGCGTTGGCGTCTGGCGTGAGCATCTGCCGCAGGAGCGAAGCCAGACTTGCAGCCTGGGCCGTCTTGAGCCGCACGACCTTGACGTGCTGGTCCGCGAGGCCCGGCTCCCTGTCCAGCTCGCGCACCAGCCGCTCGATCGTCCGCGCGTCGGCCGGGTTGGCCAGCACGCTGATGCCACGCCTCGTCGTCAGCGGGACCAGCCGCACGGGCTCGCTGACCAGCCCCGGCCGGTCGGCCGGCTGCTCCTGCGTCACGCCCAGCCCGATGAGCAAACGGATCACGTCCGTCGGCGCGTTGTGCTCCAGCTCGATGATGGAGACGTTCTGCCCGATGCCGCCCGAGCCGACCTCGTCCTCGTCGGGCGCCGCGGCGCCGTCGATCTGCTCGACGATCCTGAGGATCTGCTCGTGCAGCGTCTGGCTCGCCGCGACGACCAGGCTGTTGGTCCCCCGGTCGATCTGGACCGTGAACGCCTCGCCCCGCTGGCGGGCGATCGGCTGGAACGTCCGCTGGATCGTGTCCCGCATCCGGGCCGCGGGCGTGTTCCTGAGCGCGATCACCCGGGGCAGCGCCTCGGCCGTCGCCGCCTGCGCCTGCAGACGATCGGCCAGCGCCTCGATCTGCATGAACTCCGCGTCCTCGGCCCGGACGATGATCACGTTGCTCGCGTCGTCGCCGTAGATCATCACCCGGCGCGGGTTGTCCGGGTCATCCTCGGCCAGGAACACACGTCGAACAGCCTCGGCCAGCGTGGACGCACGCCCGCTCGTCAACGCGATCAGCCGCGCCTCGGGAAGCTGCAGGATGTCGGGCACGTCCAGCTGCTTGACGATCTCCCGGATCCGCTCCAGCTCCTGACGCCCGGCAAAGACGATCAGCGAGTTCGTCTCCCGCTCGGCCGATACCGTCGGCACGCCCTTGGCGTCAACCAGCACCGCCGGCGCGACCGTGTCCCGGTCATTGCTCCGCCTCCGCTCGGCCTCCAGCCGCACCCGCTCCTGGTCGAGCTGGGTCTGCAGGGGCGCCCGGAACCCGTCGTTGAGCGCCCGCGCGACGCTCACGGCGCTCGCGTGCTTGAGCTGGATGACGACCAGCTGCTGCGTCGTGTCGTACTCGGGCGTGTCCAGCGTCTCCAGGAGCTTGCGGAGCCCCTCCCAGATCTGCGCGTCGGCGCTGACGACCAATGAGTTGGACGCCGTGTCCGCGACGATCGTCACGTTCCGCTCTGCCGGCGTGCTGGCCTCGCGGGCGTAGGGCCCGTAGAACACGCCCAGTGCGTCCCGCACCTGCTCGGCGCCCGCGAACTCCAGCTTGATGAACTCCGTCGTCCGCTCGGAGCGCTGCGGCTCGTCCAGCTGCTCGACCAGCGTCTCGATGAACGCCATCTCGTCGGCCGTCGCCGTCACCCAGAGCACGTCATCGTTCGGGCTCGGGTCCAGCACGGGCGCCGGCTCACCCTCGGCCCTCGGACGGTTGCGCACCAGCGCTCGGATCGAGTACGCCACGTCGAACGCCGCCGCGTGCTCCAGCGGGAACTGGCGGAACTCCACGGGCGGGCGCGGCGTGTCCACGTCCAGCTGCTCGATCTGGCGCCTGGCGACCTCCAGGTCCTCCTCGGACCCGGTGAGCATGATCGAGTTCGTCCGGGGGACCGCCGTCACCTGCACGCGGACGCTCTCGGGCAGGGCCCGGTCGAGCTCGCGCGCGACCTCCGTCGCCCGGGCGTTGTCCAGCACAATCGTCTCGATCTGGTCCAGCTCGCCCGTGGCCTCGGCGATCTGGGCGATCTGCTCGACCGCCTCCTCGACCCGCGGCTTGGCGCCGATCAGGATCAGCAGCCGCCTGTCGCGATCGACCTCGACGGACACCGCGTCCGGGTCCGGGCCCATCCACCAGCGCCAGTTGGGCGAGGCCGTCGACTCCTCGATGATCCTCGCAAGCGCGTTCAAGTCCGCGCCCTCGGCACGCACGGCGCGCACGATCCGGGCCCCCTGCTCGGCCGGCGCCTGGTCCAGCTCGGCGACGATCCGCTCCATGACGGCCATCGTCTCGCCCTGGCCGAACAGCAGGACCGTGTTCGTCCGGTCGTTGACCTCGACCAGGATCCGGTCCTCGTCCGAGTCCTGATTCCCGCGGAACCAGCTCGACCGCTCCCACTGCAGCTCGTACGCGACATTCTGCACCGTGTCCCGGATGTCCGAGACCCGGGCGTTCTGCAGCTGGATGATCTTGTACTGCAGCTGCTTGGCCTCGGCCGGCGCGTCGAACTGCCTGGCCAGCTCGGCCAGCTGCTCGTAGTCCTCGTCCGAGGCCGCGATGACGAGCGTCCCCGAGCGTCGGTCGCCGATGATGGCGGCGCCCCCGCCCGTCCGGTTCCCCCGCCCGCTGCTCAGGCGCATCCGCTCGCGGAAGAACTGCTGCAACGACGTCGCGACGTTCCGCGCGTCCGCCCGCTCGAGCTTGATCGCCCGGACCGGGTACGCGGCTGTCTCCGCGGTATCGACCTGCTCGACGATCTCGCGAATCTCGGCCAGCTCGGCCTCGGGCGCGCGGACCACGAACACGCCCGTCGTGTCCTGGGCCGCGATGAGCACCTTGTCCGCCCGCGCCGGGTCGCGCCCGACGACGACGTCCTGCACGATCCGCGCCACCGCGCTGGGGCGGGCGAGCTGCAGCGGGATGATCGCCAGCTCCAGGTCGTCGTCACCGAGCGCGACGTCCGCCGCCTCCAGCAGCCGCGCGATCTCCTCGTGCTGCTCGCCCGAGGCGGTCACGAACAGCGTGTTCGTCCGGTCGTCGGCGACGAACCGGGCCCGGATCTGCTCCCGGGCGATGGCGCCCTGCCGCTGCGCATCGAACAGTGTCTGAAGCGTCCTCCACAGATCGCTGGCCTGCGCGTTCTGCAGCGTGTACTGCCTGATCGCCAGCCGCTCCCGGTCGGGGCTCTGATCGATCAGCGACACGAATCGGTCGATCAGGGGCATCGTCTCGGCGGGCGCCGTCACGATGAGCGAGGTCTGGCTCGGGTCCATCGTGACGCCGACCCGGTCCGGGTCGATGACGCGCCGCACCTCGCGCCCGTCGGCGCCCGTGACGCTCAGCTCGAGCGACCGCACGCGCCGCGCCTGGCGCCCCGCGGGCGCGGCGCTGACCAGGTCGCGGACCGACGTCAGCGCCGAACGCGCCGTCACGTTCGCCAGCGGGAAGACCTTGACCTCCAGCCGGTCCGCCTCGTCCAGGCGGCTCAGCCCCGCGATCAGCTCCCGCACGCTCTCAAAATCAGTCTCGTTCGCCCAGACGATGACGGCACGCCCGTCCGGGTCGGCGCTGACCGCGACCCGCCCGGAGAACCCCCCCGGGTTCCGGGCGTTGGCGGTCCCCACCTGGCGGACGGTCTGCAAGACGACCTGCGCGACCCGGCGCGCGTCGGTGGACTCGGGCAGCTCGACGATCCGCACGCCCGTCGGCTCGGTCGGCATCTGCCGCTGCAACTCGTCGGCCAGCGCGGCGATCCGCTGCGTCATCCGATCCGAGCCGATGATCATCAGCGTGTTGGTCGCCGGATCGACGGCGATCCGCACGGTCGGCTCGTCCTCGGCGCCGCCGGCCTCGACGGGCTGCACGCCCACGAGCGAGACCAAGCTCCGCGCGAGGGCGCCCACAACCGGCGCGACGACCCCGGGCTCAGCCTGGCTCTGCCCGCCGCCCTCCTCGGGCGCCGGCTCGTCCGGCTCGGCCAGCAGCTCGTCGGCCGAGATCACCTCGACGCTCACGCCCCCCCGCTGCTCCAGCACCCGCTTGAGCGTCGCCGCCATGTCCGACGCGCTCACGCGCGACCGGTCCAGCGTGATCATCCGCACATGCGACCGGGTCGCCAGCGTCGCCTTGTCCAGGTGCTCGGCCAGGGACTCGATCAGCTGCATCTGCTCGCCGCTGGCCCGCACGATCAGCGAGTTGCTCGACGAGTCCACCCGGACCGTCGGCGGCGCGACCGTGGTGTCCGCGTCCTCGAACAGCGCGTCGATGTTCGCCGCCAGCTCGCGGGCCTCGGCGTTCATCAGCGTGATCACCCGGACCGTCCGCTCGCCCCCGGGCCCGTCACCCGGATCGACGTCCAGCCCCGCGATCAACTCCTCGGCCAGCTCCAGCATCGGCAGCGGCGCGCTGACGATCAACGCGTTGAGCCGCTGCTCCGGCGCGACCTTCACGCCCGCGAAGTCCGGCGTCTGGCCCCGGTTGCTCATGTTCCACGCCAGCTGCCACCGCCCCCACTCGGGCGCGACGGAGAAGATCGTCTCCTTGGTCAGCACCTGCTCGACGATCGGCGCCAGCGTCTGGGCCCGCGCGTGCTCCAGGAATATCGTCCGCACGCCGAGCCCGCCCGGCTCGACCGCGACCTCGTCCATCGACTCGATCAGGCCGGCGGCCATCTCCAGCCGCTCCCTGGACGCCGCAACCACCACCGAGTTGCTCGACGCCTCGGCCCGGACCGTCGGCCGCGGCTCGCCAGGGCGCACGCCCAGCGCTAGCGCATCGGTCAGCGACCGCGCGACCGACTCGGCGTCGCCCTCCTTCAGGCGGAACACGCGCACCTCGACCGCCGCGGCGGGCGCCGGCTTGTCCAGCGCCTCCACCAGCTCCGCCGCCAGCGGTATCAGCGCCGACGCCGCGCTCACGTACACGCGCGACGCCGCCCGGTCGGGGAACAGGCTCGGCCTGGGGATCGGGGCCCCGGCCCGCCGCGCACGCTCCAGTTCCTCGGGCCAGCGCGAGCGATCGCCCAGCACCTGCTCCACGATCCGCGACACCGCCTGCACGTCCGCGTGCTCGATGTCGAACGAGCGGACCTCGACCAGCGGCATCGCGACCGTCAGCTCGTCCTGCTCCCGGAGCAGGCCCAGCGCTTGCTCGACCTGCGACGCCTCGCCGATGACGATCACGCTGCCGGTCGCCGACTCGGGCGTGATCTCCAGGGGCCGGCGCCCCTGGGGCATCGTCTCGCGGGTGATCCGTGTCACGATCTGCGCCAGCCGCCCTGGCTCGCCCCGCGCCGGGGTGAACACCTGGACGACGCGGTCCACGTCCTCGGCCGGCTGGTCGAGCCGCTCGACCACCGACCGGGCCAGCTCGATCGTCGAGCTCGGGCCCGAGACGATCAGGCTGTTGGTCCGCCGCTCGCTCTCGACGCGAATCTTGGTCTGCTCGGGCCACTGGCCCCGGTTGTAGCGCAGGCGCAGCGCCAACACGCGAGGGTCGGTCTGCTGCTGATCGACCAGCAGCCGCTCGACCGTCGGCGCGATCGCGATCGCGTCGGCGTGCCGCAGCGGGAACGTCTCGATCGACGGCTTCTCCGGGTCGAACGCCTGGCGGTCCAGGGGCTCGATCAGCTCCTCGACCTTCGCCAGATCCGCCTCGGCGCCCGTGAGCAGCAGCGCGTTCGAGCCCGCCGCCGCCACCACGCGCACCACGCCGCCGCTGGGCAGGTCGATCCCGGGCAGCGTCTGGTTGACGGTCTGGGCCACCTGCGCCGCGTCGGCGTACGTCAGGGGCACGACCCGGATGATCGCCTTGCCGACGCTCGCCGCCTCGGTGTCCAGCGCCTCGATCAGCTGCTCGGCGACGCCGTGGATCGACTCCGGCGCCGAGATGATCAGCGTGTTCGTCGCCTGGTCCGACTCGACCTCGAGCAGGCGCTGGCCCCGGACGATTACGCCCTCGTCGGCCAGCTGCTCGCGGAGTCGTGTGTCCAGCAGACGCTGGAGCAGCGGCGCCAGGCGGTCCACCCGCGCGTGGCTCAGGCTGTACATCTTCAGGCTGGTCTCGGGCAGCTCGGACTCGCCGTCCAGCTCCCGGATCAGGTCCTCGACCTTGGCGAACGCCTCGGCCGGTCCCCAGACCAGAAGCGTGCGGCTCACGGGCTCGACGCTCGTCGTCACGCCCGGTCGCCCGCGCTGCGTCAGCGCCCCGCGACCGGCCAGCTCGCGGATCGCCCGCTCGACCGAGCCGATCTCCGCCCGCCGGATCCGGTACGTGCGAAGTTCGACGTCCCCGCCCAGGGCGGGCGAGTCGAGCTGCCCGATCAACGCCGCGATCCGCTCGTGCTGCCCGGGCTCGGCCCGCACGACGACCGAGTCCAGCTCGTCGAACGCCTCGAACTCCGGCGCGCGGTACGCGCTGCCGTCGCTCGGCGCCAGCACCAGCCGCGCCATGCGCGAGATCCGGCTCGACACGTCCGCGGCCCGCGCGTGCTCGAGCCGGTAGGTCCGCGTCTCCAGATCGCTGGCCGCCTGCGTCTCGATCGAGCGGAGGAGCCGCTCGAACCGCGCCACGCCCTCGCGCGAGCCGACGAGCGTAACGGTTCTTGAACCCTCGTCGAGCACCGCCCGCACCGGATCGCGGTCGGCGTCGCCCGTCATCTTTTCGAGCGACTCGGCCATCGCGACCATCGCCGCCGCGTCCCCGTCGTTCAGGCGGACGAGCCTGGCTTCGCGGTCGGTATTCGGCGCCGCGTCCAGCTCGCCCAGCAGCGACTCGAGCGCCGCGACGTCCGCCGCGGGCCCCGCGACCACCATCCCCTCGCCGTTGGGCGCCGGCGCGAACCGGAGGACCGCCAGCTGCCGGGGCGTGAGCACACGGCGGGCGACCTGGTCCGCCTGCCTCGCGTCCATGTGCTTGAGTGTGATCACCCGCGCCGCCCGGACCGCGTCGCCCGGGTCCTCGGCGCCAAGGCCGGGGTCGAGCTCCTCGAGCAGCCGCCGCGTCTGGGCCAGCACGTCCGCCGAGGCCAGGACGATCAGCTTGCCCACCTCGGGCAGGGCCTGGACCCGGGGCTTCCGCCCCTCGGGTTCGCCCCGGAAGAACCCGTCGATCTGGCGCGCCGCCTGGGTCGGGTCGGCGCCCGAGAGCGTGAAGGCCATGAGCTGGCGCCCGCCCCCGACGCCGTCGCCCGCGTCCAGCAGCGCGACCAGCTCCTCGACCGCGCTCATCCGCTGCCTGGGCCCGACGGCGACCACCGCGCCCAACCGCTCGTCGGCGTGGATCCGCAGCGGCGGCTTGGACACGTCGTCCACGATCTGCGGGTTCTGGTTCTTGTCCAGCTGCATGATCTGATCCCGCTCGGGGATCAGCGTGCTCAGCGTCTTGGCCAGCTCCGCCGGCTCGGCGTTGCGCACCGGGAACACCCGGTAGTCGATCTCCGCCGGGGGCGCCGAGTCGATCTGGTGCACGATGTCGCGCAGCCGGCGGCACTGCGCCGCCGTCTCCACGATGATCAGCATGTTCTGCGAGTCGAACGCCTGGACCATCCCCGGCGCCTTGACCAGGGGCGTGATCCGCTCGGCGACCTGCGACGCGATCGCGTTGTTCAGGGGCAGGTAGACCGTCAGGAACGCGCTCGGGTCCGCCTCGTCGAGCTCCCCGTCGCCGACGACCGGCGTCGGGCGCCTGGCGGCGTCCTCCAGCGAGCGGAGGTACAGGTACTTGTCCTCCCGCTCCAGCCGCACGCCGTGCATCCGGAGGTTGAGGTTCAGGATCTCCAGCGCCTCGGGCAGCGTGTAGTCGGCCGCCGAGATGAAGGTCATCCCACCCGCGGGGGGCTGGGCCTCTCGGATCACGGGCAGCCCCGTCTGGCGGGCGAAGAAGTTGAGCACCTCGGCGAAAGGCGCCTCGATGAAGTTGAAGCGGAGGCGGGCCTCGTCGGCCCGGGGACTCGCCGCGTCGGTCGCGGGCGCGACGCTGGGCGGGGGCTCCTCCTGGGCGTACACAGACCCGGGGAGCCCGGCCGCCGCCGCCAGGCTCCATGCCACAACCGCTCTCGCTCGTGGTTGGCGATGCATCGCGTGCTCCGTCACGTGCGCTCGGGGCGAGCGCGGGCCGTCCTGGCCCTGCGCCGCCCAGTCTACTCCCTAGTCCTCCAGCCCGCGTCGCTCCGCGAGCGTCCGTCCAAGCTCGACCTCGAACCGCTGTCCATCGATCACGAACACCCCCCGCTCGCCCTGCCCCCCCACGAAGACCGCCCCCACCACCCCCGGGCCCCGCGCCCGCCCCACGCTCAGCCCCGAAGGGCCCACGACGATCGCCTCGGCGTGGTCGGTCACCGTCAGCCCCGCCAGGCGCCAGGCGTCGAAGGCCGGCGCCGAGGGCCTGGGCGGCTCGGGCGCCGGGGCCGCGACCACGACCGGCGCCGCCTCCAGCGCGGGCGCCTTGAAGAGGTTGCGGTTGATGATCGACGCGACCGCGTCCCGCTCGGCCTGGGGCGTGGGCGACGCCGCGCCGTCGGCCGTCGCCGGCACGTCCCCCGCGTACGCGACCGCGAAGTCGGCCTTGAACTCGTACCGCACGCGCTCGCGACCCACGGGCCGGATCGAGAACGACTCGACCCGGTGCAGCCAGGGCTGGGCCCGCATCGCCCCGAGCATCGACAGCGCCGCAGCGAGCGACCCCTCGCCCTCGACCCTGCCCCGGACGACCGCGAAGTCCGCACGCCCGCCGACCCTCGCCCGCAGCGGGCGCCACGCGCGGGGGACGCGCGCCTCGGCGACCGGGTTCGGCTCGCCGCGCGGGTCCGCGTTGGACACGACGACGTCGGCCAGCCCGTTGAGCCGGGCCAGGTCCGCGAGGCGGGCCCGCAGCTCGTGCTCGACGTGCTCGGCGTCCGTCCCGAGCGTCTGGCCGAACGCGTCACGCAGCCGCCCAAGCGCGCCCGCGAACCCCTCGGCCGCCTCGTTGTACCCCCGCGCGTTCCTCTCCGCGGTCCGCAGCTGATCGCGCAGCTCGCCGGCGCGGCCGAGGTACATCCAGTCGGCCGCCAGGTACAGCGCCCCGAGCGCGACCGCGCCGCCGATGGCGATCGAGATTGCACGCTTCGGCGTCAAGGCGTCCCCTCCACGCCGCCCCCGGGTCTCGAACGATCCGTGGTCAGCTCGAAGGCGAACGCGTTCTCGACGTCCGGCCCCTTGGTCTCGACGCCGTACTCACCCATCTCCAGCAGCGCGGCGCGGATGCCAACGGGCACGCCCGGCGCCCCGGCCCGCCCCGCCACGTCCATCGTGATCCGGTGCTCGACCGACCACCGCCCCGGGTACGGGCGGTCGGTCCCGGGCGCGAACCGGACCTCGGAGTCGGCCGAGCCCGAGAGGGTGTCGAGCAGCGCCGAGTCCGGCCCGGGCAGCTCGGCGCCCACGCGGTCGATGTGCGCCAGCCAGTCCGTGTCCTCGCCCGCCCAGCGCTCGGCGTGGCTGGCCCGCGCATCGGCGGCCAGCGCGCCCAGGTACCGATCCCAGCTCTCCTGGGCCGCGCCCTGCGCCGCCTCGACCCGTTGCTCCAGCCCGTCCAGGCTCCGCTTCGAGACCACCCACGCCGCCCCCACCACCGCGATCAGCAGGAACACGCCCGCCAGCGCCAGCTGTCGCCGCCGCGCCTCCTTGTCCGGCGCCTTGCGCGGCTCGGCGAAGTTCATCAGCGCCCGCCCGGCCCGCTCGCGCCTCGCGAGCCCCACCAACGCGAGCACGGCCCGCTCCTGCGCCGCCTCGGCGCCGTCCAGCCCGACCACGTCGGGCCAGACCGCCTCGCCCGGCACGCCGAGCTCCTCGGCGCACGCGAGCGCGACGTGCCGGCTCGCCTCGTCGCGACCGAGCACGACAACGCGACCCACGTCGGGCGTCTGCTGGGCGACGCGGAAACTCATCGCCGTCCGCTTGGACTCGACGGCCACGCGCACCGCCGTCCGCGCGACGCTGCCCGCGGCCTCGCCCAGCTCGACCGTCCGCGCGAACACCAGCTCCCCCGACTCACACAAGGCCAGCTCGACCGACTCGGGCCCGATGCTCACGCCCAGCGTCGGCGCCGATTCCTCGCCGCGCGTCGAGGCCACCAGCTCGGCAACGCCCGCGGCCCGCAGCCGCACGCCCCCGAGCTTCATCCCGCACGCCTCGGCCAGCCGGCGGCGCCACTCGACCCGCTCGCCCGGGATCGCCCCGACCAGCACCAGCCGCTCGCCGCCGCCGTCCGACTCAAGCGGCGTGTAGTCCACGACGGCGTCGTCGATCGACACCGCGGTCTGCCGCGCGATCTGCAGCCGCACGAGGTTCGCCAGCTCGCCCTCGTCGAGCGCGTCGCCCCCGGGCAGCCGCAGCAGCTTGAGAACCACTTCTGACCGGGCGACCGCGAACACCGCCCGCCCCCGCCCGACGCCCGACTCGTCGAGCACGCCCGCGATCCACGCCCCAACCGCCGCCGCGTCGTCGGCGCGGACCGACTCGGGCCGGCGCGCCGTCGCCCACCGGTCCACGACCCTCGCGCCGATGCGCGCGACCGCGAGCGTGTCGTGGTCCAGGTCGATGTAGACGGTCTTGGTCGCGAGGCTCATGCGCCACCCCCGCCCGTCCACCGCCCGACCCGGCCGGCGGCTCCACCGCCGGCGCGGCTCTCGCCCTGCCCGGGTTGGTCGTCCGCCGCCGCGTCCTGGGGCGGGCCCGACGGCGCCGGGTCCTCACCCCGCGGCACGAGCCGCTCCGGCCCGCGGCCCAGGCGAATGAACTCGGGCTCATCGGGACCCAGCCCGTCCAGGTCGTCAGCCTCCTCGTCGATGCCCTCGGTCGTCGGGTCCTCCGGGCTCGGGCTCAGCGCCAGGCTCTCGTCCAGGCCCGTGATCTCGCGGAGCGTCGCCAGCCTCGGTCGCCGCGTCGAGACGTCGATCACCGCCTCGTACACGACCCGGTCCAGCAGCGCCCGCGCCTCGTCGCCCCGCCGCCGCTCGCCCGCGCTCGGCGGCTCGTACCCGCCCTCGATTCGAACGCGCCACTGCGTCGAGCGCACCGTCAGCCAGTCGGCCGACTCCTCCAGCGCCTCGGGCGTCATCACCCCGACCTCGACCGCCCACGCGATCGAGCCGCGCGACTCGAGCGACGTCCGCTCGCGGGCCTCCACGATCTCGGCCGCCATCTCTTCATCGATCCCCGGCAGGGCGGCGAGCACCTCGGCGCCCGCCCGGTTCATGTCCACAAGCCCGCGCCGGTGCGTCGCGTCGTAGGGCGTCAGCGTGTCGAGCATCGGCCCCCACGACTCGACCGGGATCGCCGAGCCGCGGAGCGCCCCGACCAGCGCGCCCAGCGTTGCCGGCGCCTCCCCGCCAACACCGATGCCGCCGACCCCGAAGAGGCTCGGGCTGCCGAACCGCTCGCCGATCGCCATCGCCGTCGCGTCCGTCCACCAGCCGCCCGGGAAGGGCACGCGCCGCGCCCCGATCGTCTCCCCCGCGGCGGCGCCCTGCACGTTCGGGTCGAAGCTCCACACCGTGAGCAGATCCAGAAGCGGAGAACCGACCGCGTCACCGAGATCGCCCGCCGCGCTCGGCGGCGCCGCGCCGGAGTCGACGCCACCCGCGAGCATGGCGCGGCCGATCCCCTCGATCGCCGCGAGCGACTCGACGCTCGAGTACCCACCCGCGGGCCGTTGCTGCACGATGCGCTGCGCCAGCGCGTCGTCCAGCGCGGAGAGCGAGGCGAGCATCTCGGCGTCTGCCGTATTCAGGTCGAGGCGAGCGTTCTCGCTCGTCGCGGGCAATCCTCCCGCGCCGGGGAGCAGGCGGAAGACGAGGGTCCCGCCCGCCGCCTCGACGGGCATCGTCCAGCCCTCGGGCAGCACCGGGGCGCCGCCGGCGAGCAGGTCCTCGCGCTGCTCGCCGAGCCGGGCCATCACGGCCTGCACGCCCGACCACGCGGCCGCGCGGGCCTGGGCGCGCCGCAGCTCGCCGCGGGCCAGCACCACGCCCCCGTCCGACCGCAGCAGGATCGCCGAACCCACGAGCGCCGCCATCGTGACGACCACGAGCACCGCGATGATCACAAGCCCGCGACGCCCGCACGCGACGGTCGAGTTATGGAGCATGCCGCTCATGCGCCGCCCTCCGGGCTCCCCCTGGGCGCATCGGGCACGGCGAAGACACGGACCCGGTCGGGCGCGCGGGTCGGGGGCGGCGCGAGCGCCGCCGAATCGGGGACCTCGGCATCGAGGATCCCCTCGAACTCGTCGGCGAACATCTCTTCAAACCCAGGCGGCGACGCCTCCTCGGGCGCATCGGAAAGCGCCGGCGCCACCGCGTCCGAGGGAAGAGGATCGCCGAACCACACCGCGACCTCGACCGCCGTCGGCAGCTCGCCGGCCTCCGCCGAATCAAAACCCCGGCGCCACCGGGCGCCCGAGTAGTACCGAACGCTGAAGTACTCGACGCCCGCCGCCAGCGTCTCCTCGTCGGAGAGCGCGCCGCCCCCGAGCGTGTGCTCGCAGACGACCTCGCCCGTCGTCGCGTCCCACCGGACCGCCAGGACAATGGAATCGAGCATCGCGTGCTCGCCCGCGGGCGCGACGCCCCGGTGCAAGACACGGAACTCGTCCGCGCCGCCGGCGATCCCCGCGCCCCCGTCGGCGCCCGCGACCATCGACCCGCCGAGCGCCCGCTCGATCGCCGCAAATAGGTCCGCCGCCTGGGACAGGCGATCCGCGTGCCGGCCCACGCGTGTCTCGCGGGCGCCCAGCTCGACGAGCATCCCGAGCGTGATCCCCGCGACCAGCGCGATCAGCCCGAGCGCGAGCACGACCTCGACCAGCGTGAACGCCCGGGCACGCCTCACGGCTGCTCCTCCCGCGCCCGCTCGGCCTCCGCCTGCTCCCGCTCGATGAGCACGGCCAGCTCGTCGTCGTCCCCGATCTCGTCCTCGGGCGGCGGCTCCAGACGCACGAGCTGGTGGATCGTGTACCCCCGGCCCCCCGCCGCCTCGCGGGTCGCCGTCACGCTCACGAGCGTCAACCCGTCGTACGGCGTCGGCTGCGTCTCGATGGACAGGACCCACTCGGTCTCCGTCGGCGCCGATCCCTCGATCGCGATGTCGTCCGAGCTGACCGCCGCCCCCTCGGCGCCCGGCGCGAGCAGAGCGGCCGGGTCCCACGCCGGGGCCGGCCCGCTGAGTGTCTCGGGTGTCGCGAGCCCGCCCTCGACGCGGGCGATCGCCGACCGGGCCAGGTCGGCCGCCGTCGCCTCGTCGCCCGCACGCGCGAGCCGGGCGCTCGAGTCTCGAACGACGCCCGTGAGCAACGCCGACGAGGTCGCGAGCAGCGCGAGCGCGAGCAGCGCCTCCAGGAGCAGGCCGGCGCGCCGACCAGCGCTCAGCGTGCGCGTGCGATGGCGTCCGCGGTTCACGGCTCCACCCCCGCGTCGCCCGGCGCCGAGAGCCACTCCGGGATCCCGCCGTCGGCGTTCTCCGCGTCCCCGCTCGGCGCCTCGAACAGATCACCGGTCTCCGCCCGCCAGGGCGACGTGCGGACGCGCCCCGTCCACGCGCTGATCACGAGTTCGATACCATCGCCCGCCGAGTCGTCATCCGACCGGGGCGTCAGGAACAGCCGCCCCGCGCCCGCGCACCGCCCGGTGGGAAGGAACACGCCGAGCACGAACGCCTCGGGCACCTCGGCATCCGACGGCGCCTCCTCCAAGCCTGCAACCCCCACCGACTCGACCGAGGGCGCCTCCGCAGACGCGACAAACTCGACAGGGATCGCCGCGAGCGGACGCCACCGCATCTCATCTAAGTCCGAACCCGTATCTCCGGCGCCCCGGGAGAGTTCCTCGCCGGCCTCGGCCCACGAATCGAACGCCTCGGCGTCCGCGACCATCGCCCGCTCGAGCACCCATCCTCCGCCGTCCTGTGTCTCCCGACAACGCACGGCCAGCGGGCGCCCCGACTCCGAGGCCTCGGCCCGTGCCAGCCAAAGCGCTGATTCCAGATCGCGGGCGACGCCGTCGATGGGCCGGCCGACCGCCCGCCCGAGCACCGCCGGCAGCACGAGCGCGACGATGAGCGCGAGCACGCCCGTCGCGACCACGACCTCGATGACGGAGAACCCCCGCACGCGCATTGTCCCGCTCCGCCGGATCCCGCGTTCCAGATTGCCCACGCGTCCGTGCGAGCCGATGCTCAGCCGTCGCCCGGCGGAGGCGGGAGAAGATCGCCCCCGCCGTCCTCGTCGTCCGAGGCGCCGTCGTTCAGATGGATGTCGTCGTCGGTCCCGTCCTCGCGGTCGGGCCCGAAGGACCAGAGGTCGAAGGTCGGCTCCGAGATGCCCTCGGACTCGTCCGGGGAAGCGAACTCGTCCGTCTCCGTCGAGTAGCCCCACGCGCTGCCCCATGTGTCCTGGGGCACCGGCTTCTCGAGGTACTTGGTCCAGACGGCCTCGTCCGCGTCGGGGTCCAGACGCTCGCGGTCCCACAGGACCTGGATCCCTTCCTCCTCGGTCGGGTAGCGCCGGTAGTCGAGCCGGAACTGGCGCAGCGCGGCCTCGATCGAGCCCATCTGCACGCGCGTCGCCTGCACGTCGGCCTTCGCCTTCTGCCCGAACACCGTGATGCCGACGATCCCCGCCAGCAGCAGCATGATCGCCAGCACGATCATGACCTCGATCACCGAGAACGCCCGGCGGCGGCGACGTCCGACGCCCCGGCGGGATCCTGCGCTTCTGTTCATCTCGAGCCGCGTCCTTTCTGCTGGCCGCGCCCAGAACAGGACGCGCCCCGACATCCGTGTCGTTCCCGGGGTCGGCGGTCGTGCCGGCCCTCCCCGCTCGGGCCGAGCCCGGAACGGGAACCTCGGTCCCCTCCTCGAAACCGCCTCCAGAGACGGAGGTTCCGAGACTAGTCCTCACTAGGTTTAGTCCACACTAGCGACAAGCCACCCGCCCCGCAACCCCCAAACCGGAGGCCCGGGCGCGGATCGGGCGGTCAGGCCGCCCCGCCCAACTGGAGCATCGGCACGATCAGCGAGGCGGCGACAACCGCGATCGTCGTCGCGATCAGGGCCAGCAAAAGGGGCTCGATCAGCCGGACGGCGATCGTCAGCAGGTGGTCGATCCGCCGCTCGATGGTGTCCGCGACGTTCAGCAGCACCTTGTCGATCTGTCCCGCGGCCTCCCCGACCGAGATCATCTCAACCGATTCTTCACTGAAGAACCCCGACTCGCCCAGCGGGGGCGCCAGCTGCTCGCCCGAGCGGACGGCCTCGGTCGCCCGGTCGATCGCCTCCTCCATCAGCGGGTCGCCCGCCGCGCTCTTGGCGATCTTCATCGCGTCGATCAGCGGCACGCCGTTGGCCTCCATCGTGCCCAGCATGCGGCAGAACCTGGCCGCGGCCATGTTCCGCACGAGCGGACCGATCACGGGCAGGCGGAGCTTCCACTCGGCCAGCCGCCGCGCGACCCGCGGCTGGCGGGCGGCGTACCGGACGCCGAAGACCGCCGCGACCACACCGACCGCGATCAGCACGCCGTACGAGCGCACCGCGTGCGCCAGGCCCAGCACGACCTCCGTCATGAGCGGGAGCGACTCGAGCCGCTCGAACAACGGCTCGAACCTCGGGACGAACACGCCGAAGATCGCGATCAGGATCGCCCCGCCGAACGTGACGAGCACCGCCGGGTAGACGAGGCTCCCGACGACCTTCATCCGCAGCTCGGCCTGCCTCGTCACGAACGCCCCCAGGCGGTCGAGCACCTGCTCGAGGAACCCGCCCCGCTCGCCCGCGGCGACCATCGCGACGTGCACGCTGGGAAACGCGCGCGGGTGCTCGCCCATCGCCTCGGCCAGCTCGCCGCCCTCGCTCACGACCTCTGCCACCTGAGCCCACACCGCCGCCAGACGCGCGTTGCTCTTGCCCCGCCCGAGCAGCCTCAACGCGCGGAGCAGCGGCACGCCCGCGTTCAGGAGATCGGCCAGCTGCGTATACGAGACCGCCAACGCCCTGGGCGCCACCCGCCGCGCCCGCCGCTCGCGGGCCTTGTGCACCGAGATCGGAGTCAGCCGGCGCGACTCGAGCTCGGCCAGCACCGCCTGCTCGCTCGCGCCCCCGAGCACCCCGCTGATCCGGGCCCCCGCCGCGTCGAGCGCGCTGTACTCGAAGGTCGGCATCGTCGTTCGCCGCCGCCGGGGCTCAGTCGTCGGCGCCCAGGAGCTGGTCGATCTTCCCGATCAGCCGCTCGTCGTCGGGCGCCACCCGGGGCGAGAAGCGGGCCACGACCAGGCCATCGCGATCGACAAGGAACTTGGTGAAGTTCCAGGCCGGGGGCCCGCCACGCTTGCCGGGCTCGCCCCCGACCTCCTCGATCTCGATCTTCGCCAGCTTCTTGTACAGCTCGTGCGTGTCGTCGCCCTTGACCGAGACCTTGGAGAACATCGGGAACGTCACGCCGAAGTTTTCCTCGCAGAACTCGGCGATCTGCAGGTCCGAGCCCGGCTCCTGGTTCCCGAAGTTGTTGGCCGGGAAGCCGAGGATCACCAGGCCCCGCTCCTCCCGCGCCTCGTAGAGCTTCTGGAGCCCGTCGTACTGGGGGGTCAGGCCGCACCTGCTCGCGGTGTTGACCATCAGCACGACCCGGCCCTTGTACTCGTGCAGGTCCTTGGGCTCGCCGTCGAGCATGGGCATCGTGTATCCAAGCACGAAGCGAGGATCGGCCATCTCCTCGGGGGTGGCGGCCGACTCGGGCGCGATCTCGGCGACCGCGGACGGCGCCTCGGCCCCGGACGACCCGGCCCCGTGCTCACCGTTGGACCCGTTGGCGAACAGTGCCGGCAGGAAGATCACCACCGACGCCCCGCCCAACGCCGCGGCGCTCAGGCCCCTCCGATCTCGGCTGCAGCAGCACCAACCCATGCTCGGCCTCCTTCCGGTGCACCGAGTGTAGCCGATGCCCCCGCGGGCCCCACCACACCCGCTCTACAGTTCGCCCGATGGTCGAGCTCCGACGCATGGTCCGGTTCACGATCCCCGCGGGCGGGGGCGACGGCGGCCTCAACGGGTACGCCGGCAAGCCCCCGATGCGCGACCTCGGCCGCTACTACGAGCTGGACGTCGTGTGCGTCGGCGAGCCCGACCCCACCACCGGATACCTGATCGACATCAAGACGATCGACGACGCGGTGCGCGCGTCCGTCGTGCCCCACCTCACGCGGCTCGTGCAGGCCGACGCCCGGGTCGAACCCGCGAGCGTGGCGGGCGGCCTCTTCGAGTCCCTGCGCGAGCGTCTTCCCGGATTGGTCCGGGGCGCCGTCTGGCGCCTGACCCCCGCCCAGTCCATCGAGATCACCACGGAGCAGCCCATGCCCGACACGACCCGAGTCCTGCTCCGCGAGCGGTTCGACTTCGCCGCCTCGCACCGCCTGCACGTCGCCTCGCTGCCCGACGACGAGAACCGCAGGCTCTTCGGCAAGTGCAACCACCCGTCCGGGCACGGGCACAACTACCAGGTCGAGGCCTGCGTCGCCCTGCCCGCCGACGCCGATGCCCCGGGCATGGGCGTGGACGATCTGGAGCGAATCGTGGACGAGCTGATCCTCCAGCCCTTCGACCACAAGCACCTGAACCTCGACACCGACGAGTTCCGCGACGGCTCGGGCCTCAACCCCACAGTCGAGAACATCGCCCGGGTCTGCTTCGAGCGGCTCGCGCCGGCGATCGAGCGCGAGGGCCGCGGCGCCTCCCTGGCCCGCGTCACGGTCTGGGAGACCGACCGGACCAGCAGCACATACCCAGCTTGACGCGCCGAGGCCGGCCCGACGCTACGGGCGTGGCCCGCGTTCGCGTACAATCGCGCCCATGGGCATCGGTCTGATCCTTGTCGAGCGCGGGCTGATCACGCGTGACCAGCTCGAGGCGGCGCTGGCCGAGCAGCGTCGCACGGGCGAGCGCCTCGACCTGGTCATGGTCCGCATGGGCGTCGTCTCCCGGGGCGACGTCGTGTACGCCCTGGGCGACCAGTTCCAGATGCCGGTCGTGGACCTGGACGAAACGAGCGTGGACCCGGACGTCCTCCGGGCCCTGCCCGCGAGCCTCGCCTACAAGCAGAACTGCGTGCCGATCGCGCGAGACAACGGCACGCTCACGATCGCGACCTCCGACCCCTTCGAGCTGTCCGCCCTCGACGAGCTGCGCCTGCTGACCGGCTGCGCGATCGAGCTCGTACTCGCCGACGAGGAGGCCCTGCACCGGTTCGTCCGCCGCCACTACGGCGTGGGCGGGGGCACGCTGGACCAGATGGCCGCCGGCGAGGACGAGAAGACGCTCGTCGAGTCGGGCGCCGAGGACGAGATCGAGCAGGCGCAGGAAGCCTCGGTCATCAAGCTCGTCAACGACATCCTCGCCGAGGCGGTCACCGAGCGGGCGACGGACGTGCACATCGAGCCCTACGAGGACCAGCTCGCCGTCCGGTACCGGATCGACGGCGTGCTCCAGCGGGCCAGCGTCCCCCCCACCATCAACCGGTACGCCGCGGCCATCATCTCCCGCCTCAAGATCATGGCCCAGCTCAACATCGCCGAGAAGCGCCGCCCCCAGGACGGCCGCATCTCGTTCGCCCACCGGGCCAAGGACGGCACGATCGAGGAGTTCGATCTCCGCGTCAGCGTCATCCCGATGCTCTTCGGCGAGGGTGTCGTCCTCCGCGTGCTCTCCAAGACCGCCGTGCTGTTCTCGCTCGATCAGCTCGGCATGTCCAAGAGCATGCTCGACCGCTGGGACGCGATGATCGCCCGGCCCCACGGCATCGTCCTCGTCACCGGGCCCACCGGCTCGGGCAAGAGCACGACCCTGTACGCGTCGCTGGCCCGCATCGTCACCGACGAGATCAAGGCGATCACCATCGAGGACCCGGTCGAGTACCACGTCGACGGCGTGAACCAGATCCAGGTCAACACCCGCACCGGGCTGACCTTCGCCTCCGGCCTCCGCTCGATCCTCCGCCACGACCCGGACGTGGTCATGGTGGGCGAGATCCGCGACAAGGAGACCGCCGAGACCGCCGTCCAGGCCTCGCTCACCGGGCACCTCGTCTTCTCGACCCTGCACACCAACGACGCGCCCAGCGCCGCGACCCGCCTGCTGGACATGGGGGTCGAGCCGTTCCTCGTCGCCAGCTCGGTCGAGGGCGTGCTGGCCCAGCGGCTCGTCCGCCGCGTCTGCCAGGACAAGTGGGAGTGGTACACGCCCGAGCCCAGCGAGCTGCCGCCCGGGTTCGAGCCCCCGCCCGACGGCCGGCTCAAGCGCGGCGTGCCGTCGCGCGAGAACCGGCACACGGGCTACCGCGGGCGCGTCGGCGTGTTCGAGCTGCTCAGGCTCTCCGAGGCGGCCCGGGCGCTGATCATGGACCGCGCCTCGGCGCCTGAGATCGCGGCCCGGGCCCTGGCCGACGGCGACCTGTCCAGGCTCCGCGAGGACGGGTTCGACAAGGTCCGCGCCGGGCAGACCACGCTCGACGAGGTCGCCCGGGGCCTGTCGGCCTGACGCCCCCGCCGCGCTGGCGGGCCCGCCCGATCCGCCGTACCGTTCCCGCACGTGCCGGCGACCCCCTCGCGAATCCTGATCATCCGCCCCAGCGCGCTCGGCGACGTGTGCCGCACGGTCCCCGTCCTCGCCTCGCTCAAGCTCGCCTTCCCCCAGGCGCGGATCGACTGGCTCGTGCAGCGCGAGTTCGCCGACGCCGTCCGCGCCCACCCGGACCTGGACCGCGTCGTCCCGTTCGACCGCAAGCTCCTGGGCCGCTCGCTCCGGCGCCTGAACCCCATGCCCACGCTCCGGCTGCTCTCGGTGCTTCGGCGGGAGCGGTACGACATGGTCGTCGACGCCCAGGGCCTGTTCCGATCAGGCCTCTTCGCCTACGCGACGGGCGCCCGGCGCCGCCTCGGCGACCTGAACGCCCGGGAGCTGGCCTGGCTCTTCTGTAACGAGCGGTACCGCATCGACAAAGATCGACACACGGTCGAGCGGATGCTCGGCATCCTCGACGCCGCCGGGATCCCGACCACCGGCGATCTGCGGCTGCACACCCCCCCCGAGTCCCGCGCCCAGATCGATGGACACGGGCCGGAGCTGCGCGAGGACGGCTACATCGTCGTCGCGCCGACCACGAGGTGGCCCGCCAAACGCTGGCCCGCCGACCGGCTCGCGAGGGTCTGCGAGCGCCTCCTCGACGAATCGCAGCACCGGATCGTGCTGGTCGGCGCCGCGGGCGAACGCGACCAGTGCGGGCCGCTGACCGAGCTCGCCGAGCGCGACCCCAGGGTCATCGACATGCTCGGCAAGACCAGCGTCGGGGACCTGATGGCGGTGATCGAGCGGTGCGACCTCTTCCTCGGCTCGGACTCGGCCGCCCTGCACATCGCCGTCGGCATGTCGCGGCCGCTGGTGGCGCTCTACGGCCCGACCCGGGTCGATCTCGTCGGCCCGTACCGCCGCGAGCTGGACGTCATCCAGCACCTCGAGCCCACGGACGTCCTCGACCACAAGGACCCCGCGTCCCGCGCCATCATGGAACGCATCGGGGTTGACGAGGTCGCCGACGCGTGCCTCGAGCGGCTCCGCGACGCGACCGTGCACGCCACGCCCGGCGCCGGCGTCGTCGGCTCGCCCGCCTGAGCGCCCGGGCTGCCCCGCGATCAGGCCTTGGCCGCCGCCGCGTGCTCGTGGGCGAACGTCTTCATGAACTCGACCAGGGCCTTCACGCCCTCCATCGGGAACGCGTTGTACATGCTCGCCCGCATGCCCCCGACCGAGCGGTGCCCCTTCATCCCGTCAAGGCCCTTCTTCTCCGACTCCTCGATGAACAACTTGTCCAGCTCCGGCGTCGGGCACTTGAACGTGTAGTTCATGTGCGAGCGGCTGTCGGGCCTGGCGTGGGGCGCGTAGAAGTCCTGCGAGTCGAGGAAGCCGTAGACCAGCTTCGCCTTCTCCTCGTTGATCTGCCGCATGGCCTCGAGACCGCCCTCGGCCAGGATCCACTTGAAGACCTGGCCCATCAGGTACACGCCGAATGTGTTGGGCGTGTTGAAACGCCCTTCCTTCTTGGCGTGCAGGCCGAACTTCATCATCTGCGGCAGCTCACGCACAGGCTCGCCCATCAGCTCCTTGCGGGCGATCAGCAGCGTGATGCCCGAGGGGCCCAGGTTCTTCTGGGCGCCGGCGTAGATCAGGCCGTACTTGCTGACGTCGATCGGCCGCGAGTAGATGTCGCTCGACGCGTCGCAGACCAGGAACGCGCCCTTCGGCGGCGTGGGCTCGGCGTGGAACTGCGTGCCCATGATCGTGTTGTTGGACGTCATGTGCACGTACACCGGGTTGTCCGAGTACGAGACCTGCTCGCCCATGGGGATGTACGAGAAGTTGGCGTCCTTGCTCGAGCCGCAGACGTGGCACGAGCCGTACAGGGGCGCCTCCCGGATCGAGTCCTGGGCCCACTTGCCCGTCTCGAAGTAGTCGGCGGTCCGGTCCTCGGGCAGGAAGTTGGCCGGCACGAAGTAGCACTGGCTCGTCGCCCCGCCCTGCATCCAGAAGACGGCGTAGTCGTCGGAGATCCCGCCGACCTCGCGGCACAGGGCCTCGGTCTCGTGCGTGACCTTGTCGAACACCTTGCCCCGGTGCGAGTGCTCCAGGATCCCGATGCCCGAGCCGTCGATGTCCCAGATGTCCTTCTGCGCCTGCTTGAGAACGCTCTCGGGGAGGCATGCCGGGCCGGCGGAGAAGTTGAAGATCCGGTCACCCATGGTCGTGCTCCTGCGGTTCTGTGCTCAGGCCCCCACGCCGTTGACCACGTGCAGCGGGCGCCCGGTCTCCATCATGCTCTTGACGATCCGGACCACCTCGTCGGCGACGGCCTGCTGGGCCTGGTCGGTCGAGGCGCCCGAGTGATGCGTGAAGTGGATCACGCCCTCGACGTCCGCCAGCCTCGGGCGCCACTGGGCCTGGGCCGTGCCCGGCTGGTCCTGGTAGACGTCCAGCGCGGCGCGGATGCCCTTGGTCTCGACGGCGTGGATCAGGGCGTTCTCGTCCACGATGTCGCCGCGGCTCGTGTTGACGAAGTACGCCCCGGGCTTCATGGCCCCGAAGAACCCCGGCCCGCACAGGTTCTGCGTGTCGGGCGTCGAGGCGACGTGGATGCTCACCGCGTCGGCCCGCTTGAGCGCCTCGACGATCGCCTCGCGCGTGTAGGGCAGCGGCTCGATGCCCAACGCCCGGGCCGTGTCGTCGCCCAGCGACCTGGACTGGGCCACGATCTTCATCTCCAGCGCCTTGGCCCGCTTGATGACCTCGGTCCCGATCGAGCCCGTGCCCACGACCAGCAGCGTCCGCCCCTTGAGGCCCCGCGACTTGCCGAACTCCTTCTTGTTCCACGTCCCGGCCCGCAGCTCGGCGTCCTGCTCGGGCAGGCGACGATCCAGGGCGATCAGCATCCCGATCGTCAACTCGGCCACCGCGACCGCGTTCATCCCCGGGCAGTTGCAGACCGGGATCTGCCTGCCCGCCGCGGCGTCGGAGTCGATGTTGTCGTACCCCGCCCCCGCCCGGACAATGAGCTTCAGCGTCCCCGCTCCCTCGATCACGCCCGCCGGCACCTTGGTCGAGCGGACCACCAGCACCTCGGCCTCGGTCCTCTTGAGCGCCTCGCCCAGCGTGTCCGGCCCCAGCTCCGGCTCGGACGTGACCTGGCAGCCCAGCCCCTTGAGGGACGCGATCCCGTCCGCCTCGAACTTGTCGGCGATCAACACTCGCACACGTCGTCTCCCGCCTGGCGCCGCGCGTCGGGCGCGGCGCGCCCGATCCCCTCGATTGTAGCTCGGGAGACTCCCCACCGAGTGCGGCGGCATCGCCCGTCACTCGGGCGGCTGGCCCGTGTTGACTTCCTTGCCCCCGAAGTCGATGCCCCGGAGACCGCCCCGCGTCCAGCGGTAGTACCCCTTGAACTCAAGGATCGCGACGCCGGGCACGATGTGCTGGATCGTCGTCGGCTCCGGGGACTCCGGGTTCAGCGGGCGGAAGCCCGGGTTCGCGTCCGCCGTCGCCTCGACGCGCACCGACCCGTCGAAGAACAGGATCGGCTGGCGGGCGTCCTCGCTGAGGAAGAAGTACTCGCCGATGCCCGGCGTCGACTTGTCCCCGTTGAAGTGCCGGTCGAACGTGTCGAACATGTGCGCCTTGGACGACGGGAACAAGATCTCCGTGTACCGCCGATTGACCACGTAGTTCGAGTGCGCGATCGTGTTCGGCACGAGGACCGTCCAGGGCTGGTTGTGCCCGTTCCCGGGCAGCACCGAGCCCTGCCGCACGTCGAGCGTGTACGCCACCGTCGTCGTCTCGTACGAGCTCTCGTACTTCCGCTTGAGCTCCTCGGGAAACTCCTGGATGGGGATCATCGACCGCTCGCGCTGCTGGTCGTCCTCGGGGCAGTGCGCCCCCTCCTCCTCGGCATCGCCCGAGAGGTAGTCGAGGAACACGAGGTGCGTGAACCACAGGTGCGCAAACCAGGGGCTGCTCGCCCCGCCGGTCGGCAAGTTGTCGTTGCCCGTGCGCGTCCTGAGAATATCGATCGCCTGGTACAGGATCGCGACGCGGTCCCCGTCGTTCATCCCGACGGACTGGAGGTCGGAGTACCGGGACGCGAACGGCGCGTCCTTCGCCTTCCAGGAGTAGCTCGGGATGAAGTCATCGAACGACGTCGCGTAGTTGCTGGCCCCGAGGCCGAGCTGACGCATGTTCGAGCGGCACACCGCCGTCCGCGCCGTCTGCCGGGCCGACGCCAGCGCCGGCAGCAGGATCCCGATCAGCAGCGCGATGATCGCGATGACCACCAGCAACTCGATCAGCGTGAAGCCGCGTTGTACGAGTCGGCGACGCATCGTTCTTCCCGGCCGGTCCGCGTGGGGCACAACGCCCCGAGACAGTCTACAGGCGGCGCGCCGCCCTACGGCAGCGATCGGATCTGCCTGCCCTCCAGCTCCGTCCGCAGGCGTTCGAGCAGCTCCACACCCTCGCCCGGGAGCTCGCCACGACGCTCGCTCGCCTCCAGCTCCAGCACCGCGGCCGTCAACGCCTCGTCCGTGCCCTGGGCAACCAGCGTCATCACGCGTGATCGCACCGCCTCCCACGGGTCCGCCGTCGGCGCCAGCTCGTCCTGTGCCGGCGTCTGCTCAACGACGCCCTCGCCCTCGTCGGCCGGCTGGGCGCCCATCGGCACCGGCTCGAGCGGCTCGATCCGCGCCGGCGCCATCTCGTCCGCGGGCGGCCTCGCCGCGACCGGACGAGAGTCCTGAAACCGCGACACGAACGCGAACGCCAGCAGCCCCCCCACCAGCACGACGCACACAACGCCCAATGTCTGGATCATCCGCTGCTGCGACGCGACCCGGCGCTCGAGCCGGCGCGTCCTGGACCGCTCCGCCTCGTCGGGGTCGGCGCCGCCCACCCGCCCCTCGGCCGGCCGGGCCTCGGCCGGGCCAACGGTCTGCGACACCCCCGAGTCGATCGAGCCCACGCCGCCGCTCCACGACCAGCTCGGCTGCTCGACCGCCGCGTGCGAGGCCTTGCTGAACGCCGCGATCCGCTCCGGCGAGCCGTGCCCGGGCAGGAGCCTCGTCGGCCCCAGGCCCAGGTGCTGGCGGTCCTTGTCGACCTCGAACACAGCGCCGCAGCGTGTGCACGCGTACTGCCCGCCCTCGACCTCGGCCTGGCACGAGTGGCACACGCCCAGCCGGTGCGCCACGCCCGGCACCCGCCCGGCCAGCATCCAGAACTGCCTCGTCGTTGGGCCCGCGATCACGCTGTTCCGCGTGACCCGCCCGGACTCGATGAGCTTGGCCAGCGTCTCGTAGCTGCACCCGGGCCGCGTCGGGACCGCCTCGTCCCGGAGTCGCCACGGGCCCATCGCGTTCTGGGTCGCCTGCCGCGACAGCGGGTCGAACCGCCCGCCGCACCGCTCGCACTTGACCGTGTTGCCCGAGACCGTCCCGCAGTACGGGCAGACCACCGCCCGCGGCTGGGGTGTGGGTCGCGCGGACGGGCTTCTCGGGGCTGTGCCTGTGGGCATGGGTCGGGGGGTCTCATCGGCGCCCCGGGCGCCGGCCTCTCCCCCTTCACCCTCATACGTCCCCCGCCACGCCCCGGTTGACCCGGGTCCGGCGGTTGGCTCTGATCCGGACATGCACCGACTCTGCGCCCGCGATCCCCGCCCGTCAAGGCGGCCGGCCCGACTGACCCCCGCCCTCGCCGCGATCGCCGCCGCCGCCCTCGCCCAGGGGTGCGGCTCGCCCCGGAACACCGCCGCGCCCACGGCCCGAGCCGAGCGACCCCTCGAGGCGCGTGCCGAGCAGGGCGCCCGCGTCCCGGTGCTCGTCAACGGCGAACCGATCGGGTGGGACCAGCTCCGGCCGGCGCTGGCCGAGTCCGTGGGCTCCGAGATCGTCGCCGAGCTGGCGCTCGAGCGCGTGCTCGAGCAGGAGATGCGCCGCCGGGGCATGTCGCTCGGGGCGGGCGCCGTGGATGACGAGTTGGAGATCCTCCGCCGCGAGCTGGAGACATCGCCGGGCGAGGATCGGCACGCGCTGCTCGAGCGCGTCCGGGAGCAGCGCGGCCTGGGCGAGGCCCGGTTCGCACGCCTGCTGCGTCGCTCGGCGATGCTCCGGGCCCTCGCCCGCGACGCCGTCACGCTCGAGCCGAGGGAGATCGACCTGGCCGAGCAGATCCGCTACGGCCAGCGCCGCGAGGCCCTCGTCATCGTCACCCCGACCGAGCGGGAGGCGTCGGCGCTCCGCAGCGAGATCCTCGCCGCGGGCTCGCCCTCCGACGCGTTCATGGCTCGCGCCGCCCAGCACTCGATCGACGCGTCCGCGTCCCGCGGCGGGCAGCTGGGCGCCGTCAGCCCCGTCGATCCGGCGTTCCCCGACGCGCTGCGCCGCGCCATCTCCGCGACCCCGCCCGGCGGGCTCACGCAGATCCTCGCGATCGAGCAGGGATTCGCGTTCGCCATGGTCACCCGCTCGATCCCCGAGGAGACGGCCCCGGCCGGCGCCCGCGCCCGCATCGAGGCCGAGCTCCGCCGCCGCAAACAGCGCCTCGAGATGGACCGCGTCGCGACGCGGCTGATGGATCAGGCGAAGATCACCGTCCTCGACCGATCGCTCGCCTGGTCCTGGGACGCGTCCAGGTCGGGCCGTTGACCGAGCCCGCGGCCCATCCGGCCGGGCGGCTCGCCCGCCGACTCGCCGCGTGCGGCGACCTGCTGTCGATCTGGCAAACGCTGTACGCGGGCGGCCTCGCGATCTTGATCTGGCACGCGCTCGGCCTGGGCGCGTCGCCCGACCCGGCCCGCCTGGCCGCGGTGCTCCTCGGATCGCACTCGATGTTCCTGCTCGACCGGGTCAAGCCCGCGGCGAGCCTGCTCGACCCCGCGGACGCGGAGGCCGACCCGCGTCGGCACGGCCTGATCCGACGATGGGGAACGCCGCTCCGCCTGCTCGCCCTGGCAAGCCTCTTCGCGGGGCTCGGTGTCGCCCTCGCGTTCGTGTCCTGGATCGCCGCCGTCGCCATCGCCGCGGGCGCGCTGGGCGTCCTGGCCTACGCCGGTCGGCGGCCGAGCGAGCGGGGCGTGTCACGCCTCAAGGACGTCCCCATCGTCAAGAACGCGTTCGTGGGGATCGGGCTGACCGCCCTCGTGCTCGCGTGCGTCCTCCCCGGCGCCTTCATCGACACAGGGCTCCTGTCGCGTGTCCTCCCCGCCGCCGTCCTGCTCGTGACCGCCGACGCGATCCTCTGCGACATCGACGACATCGGCGCCGACCGCAGGTTCCGGGTCGGCTCCATCGCGGCGCTGTGGGGCGCCCGGATTGCCAGGTGGACCGCGTTCATCGTCACGGGCCTCGCCGCGGCCGCGCTCGCCTCGGCGCCGCAACTCCTCGCCGGCCACGCGCGGGCCGCCTGGGCGATCGCCCTGGTCACGACGACCGGCGCCCTCGCCTTCGCGCCCCTCTCGCGCGTGAAGTCGCTCGTCGATCTCCGCCTGCCGATCCTCGCGGCCCTGATCGCGGCCTGGCTCGCCGCCGCCTAGAGCGCAGCCCCGAACAACTCGAGGAACTCGACCACGTCGTCGAACGTCACCGAGCCGCTCCCGTCGAGGTCGGCGGCCGGGTCGTCGTCGGCGAACGCGACGAGGAACGCCACCACGTCATCGAACGTGTGCCGGCAGTCGCCCGTCAGGTCGGCCCGAAACCCGTTCCGGTCCGCCACATACTCGGCGTGCAGCAGCGTCGCTTCAAAGGTTTCCCGGCTGCCCGGCACGATCTGGCTCGGCGGCGGGTTGAACCCGCCCCCGCGCAGCTCGTAGCTGAACGACATCGCGCCGGCGCCCTCGTAGAACCAGTCGATCGACCCGCCCGAGACGAGGTACAGCGTCGTCGAGGTCGGCCCGACTCGGAAGTCGTTGTCCCAGAGGCTCTGGATCAGCGCCCCCATCTGGTCACCCAGCGCCTGGTACTCGTCGTGGTCCGGGCACTGCTCGAACAGGTGATCCCACGGGAACAGGATGTACTGCCCGTAGCTGTGCACGTCGTTGTGCGCGCGGACCTGGGGGTTGGCGAGCGTGAAGTCCCGCAGCGCCGCCGTCTCGGGCTCGGAGAAGGGCGCGGGCCCGTGGTAGATGTTCGACCGGGGCGCCGGGCTCGAGCCCGGCCTGCCCCAGCCCACGCCGTAGTTCCGGTTCGGGTCCACGCCCATGTACAAGGGGCCCCGGGGTTCCGGGCGCCGGTTCTTGCGCCACATCCGGTTGGTCGTCCACGTGAACTCGTACCCATCCGGGTTGAGCACGGGGATGATGAACCACTCGACCCGGTCCACGATATCGGTGATGGACGTGTCCACACCGTGCCCGTCCACGAGCCGGTCGGCCAGGTAGAGCACATTCATCACCGTCAGCCACTCGCGGGCGTGGGTGATGCCGTTGATCACGAACGCGGGCTTGCACCCGCCGGCGCCCTCGCCCTCGCCGCCGCTGATCCGCAGGCCCCAGATCGGGCGGTCCTCGTGCGATCGCCCGATCTCGAACCGGCTGACGATGTCCGGGCGACGCGCGACCAAGTCGTCAAGGAACGCGTCGATCTCCGGCAGCGGGCGGTAGTCGTCGAAGAACCCCTCGCCGCTCCCCCGCTGGTGCAGGCGTTCCAGGCTCGCCCGGATCCGCGCCGCCTCGGCGTCCAGCATCGGCTGCACGTCCGGCGCGAGCGACTCGACCCGGTACCCCATCCCGCCCGGGTCCACCCCGGGCGGCACGAGGAAGTCCCCGCCCTCGGGCGACAGCTCGCACGAGACCAGCGTCAGGCCCGTCGCCTCGAGCCGGAGCAGGTCTTCCGGGCTCGTCGCGTCCAGCCGCACAAGGGCGTGCCCGTCGTACCGCACGGCGTCGGGACCCGCCAAGGGCTGGGCCGCCGCCGTCGAGGCGGTCATCGCGGCGAGCAAGCCCGCCATACTCACGTTCAGACGATTGCGCAGTATCATGGTCACCCTCCGATTCCACCGACGAGGACCGCGACGCCGCGAGTGTACAGGCCGGGCGGGGCCCGGTTCGAGCCCCGTGTTGAGTCAGCGCGCGATCTCGATCGCCCGGGTCTCGCGCAGCACCGTCACGCGGATCTCGCCGGGGAACGTCATCTCGTCGGCGACCCGCTTGGCGATCTCGTGGGCGATCAGGAACGCCTCGTCGTCGCTGACCCGGTTCGCGTCGATCATCACGCGGACCTCGCGCCCCGCCTGGATCGCGTACGCCTCGGTCACGCCCGGCTGGCTCAGCGCGATGTCCTGCAGCTCGTTGAGCCGCTGGACGTAGCGCTCCATCGACTCTCGACGGGCGCCGGGCCGCGCGGAGCTGACCGCGTCGGCGGCCATGACGATCGGCGTGTACCACGTCGTGGACGGGATGTCCCCGTGGTGCCCGCCGATGGCGTTGAGGACGGCCTCTTCCTTCTCGCCGTACTGGCGGGCGAAGTCCATCCCGATCTTCGGGTGCCCGCCCTCCATCTCGTGGTCCATCGCCTTGCCGATGTCGTGCAGGAACCCGCACCGGCGCGCCAGGCGCCCGTCGAGCCCGAGCTGCTCGGCGATCACCTGGCTCATGTACGCGACCTCGATCGAGTGCCGCAGCACGTTCTGGGCGTAGCTCGTCCGGTAGCTGAGCTTGCCCATCGCCTCGATGACCTTCGGGTGGAAGCCCTTCAGGTTCACCTCGAGGGCCGCATCCTTGCCCGCCTTGACCACCTTCTCCTCGACCTCGCCCCGGACCTTCTCGACGACCTCCTCGATCCGGGTCGGGTGTAGGCGCCCGTCGGCGACCAGCCGCTGCAGCGCCTCCACCGCCACCGCCTGCCGCACCTTGTCGAAGCACGAGACGACGATCACGCCCGGCGTGTCATCGACGATGATGTCCACGCCCGTCGCCTTCTCGATCGCGCGGATGTTCCGGCCCTCGCGGCCGATGATCCGCCCCTTCATGTCGTCGGACGGGATCTCCACCGAGCGCACCGTGGACTCGCTCGTCGTCTCCGTCGCGTACCGCTGGATCGCCTGGAGGACGATCTCGTTGGCCCGCTCCCGCGCGCCCTCCTCGGCCTCCTCGATGATCTTCCGCGTCAGCTTCCCGACGTCACCCCGGCACGAGTCCTCGACCCGGGCCAGCAGCATCTCCCGGGCCGCCTCGGGCGTCAGGTCCGCCACCTGGTGCAGCTTCTCGGTCTGCCGCTCGACCAGCGCCGCGGCTTCCTTCTCCCGCTGCTCGATGCCCGACTCGCGCCCGGCTAGGTCCTCGGCCCGCTTCTCGGCCGCCGCCTCGCGGTCGCCCAGCGAGCTCTCCTTCCGGTCGAGCTGGTCCTCACGCTTCGACAGCCGCCGCTCGCGCTCGCGGAGCTCCTCCCGCCCCGCCTCGGCCTCCTTCTCGAAGGCCTCCTTCCGCTCCAGCGCGAGCTTCTCGGCCTCCAGGCTCGCCTTCTCCCGCGTCCGCTCGGCCTGCTCCTGGGCCAGACGCCGGATCCGCTCGCCCTCGGCCTTCGCGTCCGCGATCCCCTTGAGCGCCAGCACGCGGCGGAGCATGAACCCGCCCGCCACGCCCACGGCCAAGGCCGCCAACGCGACCAGCACCACGCCGGGCGTGCTCAGCTGGGCCAGGATGAAGGTCGCCTCGGACACCGCGCCGCCCCGTCATGGACGACGGCCGGTCGACGCGCCCCGTGCGCGCCTGCGCCACCGCGCGGATGTCATGAGCAACGCCGAGGTCTCGGGAGGCGGAGTCTCAGGTCAGCGAGCGTCCCGCGATGGCCCAGGGGCCCGACGCGGATCGACCACCACAGCAACGTGAAACCCTCTTCATCATGCCCTATCCCGAAACCGCTGCCCGCACGCGTCTTACGCCGTCACGGGCCCGACCTGTCCCTCCGGCCCGAACGCTGCGGCGCCGGGAGGGTGGTTGCTCATCCATCCGCGATGCGGCTCCCGCCCATCGCCGTCCTCGAGACCCGGGCGAACTCGTGCGAACCCAGGGCCCCTGAACTCACTACTGGCGGGATCTTATCACCCCCACAGCCCCCTGCCAATCCGCCAGACGCCGTTTCCCCGATCAGACATCGATCAGCCCGGGCCCCGCTTCTGCCCGATCCCGGTCAGGCCGGAGGGATTCTCGGTCGATAGAGAATCTCGGAGGCCGGGGACCCGGCTCCCCAGCGGATCAGATCCCGAACACTCTCCAGCACGGACCAGACGCCATGAAGACACGCAACCCCTCGCGATCGCCGGCCCGGATCCTCGCCCTCGCGGCGCTCTCGGGCCTGCTCGTCCTGACCGGCGTCGAGCTGGGCGGGTGCAAGCACAAGCTGGGCAGCCGCCTCGGCCAGCGCATGGGCAAGGGCGGCATCCGCTCCAGGCTCGTCGCCAACAACCGAGCCACCATGATCGCGATCCACGGCGAGCCCGTCGTCGCCGGCCGATTCACCGCGATGGACGTCGAGAACCAGAACGGCTCGATCACCATCATCTGCTCCGACCGCTACTCCGAGGCCACCATCGAGGCCCGGATCCCCTCGGGCGACCGCAAGGAGCTCGAGTCCTGGGGCCTGGACGCGACCGACAAGGACAACTGGGTCATCGCCGAGCACGACTCGGGCGCCGACCGCTCAATTCTCCGCGTCACCACGCTCAACGGCCCCCTCGAGAACGGCTTCCAGCCCCGCGTCGATCTCATCATCAAGTCGCCTGTCTGCGACGGCCTGCTCGTCCGCAGCGCCGGCGGCTCGGTTGACGTCACCGGCGCCCGCGGCGCGATCACCATCGAGAGCGGATTCGCCGGCGCCGCCGGCGGCCGCGTCGAGGTCCGCACCGCCGAGCCCATCGTCGAGCCCGTCCGCATCACCTCGTCGATCGGGCCCGTCTACCTCGTCGTCCCGCCCGAGAGCCGGGGCACGATCGACATCGAGTCCGACAACGGCATGGCCGTCTTCAACACCTCTCACGGCCGCGTCGTCAACGTCCAGCCCACACGCGACCGCTGGACCGGCGTCTGGAACGAGGGCGAGAACCAGATCCAGCTCTACGCCGGCAGCGGCGACGCCCGGATGATGGTCGTCGAGAAGCCCGTCACCTACTCGACCGGCTCGGGCCTCGCCCCGCTGCTCGACTAGCCGAACACGGCCGCAAATCAGCAACCACGACAAGGGGCGGGCCCGTGCCCGCCCTTTCTCGTGCGCTGTGTGGTCTCGTGCTAGGCCGCCCGGCGCTGGCGCTGCGTCTGCTCGAAGTAGCGCCTGATCTGCTCGAGGACGAACGCCTTGTGCTCGGGGTGGTGCTGGAAGTCGAAGGCCATGCCCGCGTAGACGCACTGGGCGCTGTCCAGGTGGGTATGCGCCATGCGTGCCGAGACGGCGAGCGGGGCCGCGACCACCGGCCGCAGGTCCAGCCGCATCCAGAAGCACCGCCTCCCGTCGAGGGCCGGCGCCTGCTCGCGCGAGAACCGCAGGCCCACGCCGCCCCCGCCGATGTTCGCAAGCTCGGCCGAGTACCGCCGGCCCACCTCGGGCAGCAGCGGCGCCTCATTGGCGTCGGCGTCCGACAGGCCGAGCACGTCGGCGTCCTTCAGGTCGAGGATCTGCGTGCGGCAGGCGATCTCCGCCGCCCGGGCCGTCGCCGGATCGATGAGCGACCAGCACTCCACCGGGGGCAGGTTGACCGCCGCCGTCCGGATCCGGTCGAACGAGCGGCGCATGCACCGCTCCACGCCCGTGGGGGCGGCGATCTCCAGCGTCGCCCCGGCTCCCCGTCCCGAGATCGCCAGCACGCTCGTGTGGAACATCCACCGGTTCTGCCCGACGGCCAGGATCCCCACCAGGGGGGCCCCCACCTCGACCGGGAACGACATCCCCATCGCCCCCGGGTGCTCGACGCGGAGCGACTCGGCCCCGATGTCCAGCAGTCGAACCCGCCAGACCAGGTCCCCGCCCTCGGCGTCCGGGCCGCGGTCGATGGTCAGCTCGAGCCCACCCCCCCGCTCGTGGATCTTCGCGAGACTCTCTCGCCAGCGCTCGGTACGCGATCGGCTTGCGGGCATGGCTCTGCTCTCCGGCTCGAGGACTTCCCCGGAGACCGGATCGATCGGATGAGCGCGCGTGTTGAGACACCCCCGGCGCCCCCGCCCGTGCAGCGAGTCGAGTGAGACGGTCCCGCCGATCAACGGCGTTCTCGGACGCCTAGCCGCGCCGGCGCCGGCGCCTCAGCGCCGCGCGCATCGCCGCCAGATCGGACCTGGCCCGGCGGGCCTGATCGGGCGAGAGCGGGCGACTCCCGAACCTGGCCCGGTAGATCTCCCGAGCGATCCGGGTCGCGGGCTCGCGGCCGGCGCCGAGCCCCACCGCGTGCGTGAGCAGCGGGCGCCACCCCGGCTTCGGGCGGCCCACACGATCCAGCGCCCGGAGCATGTCCCGACGCAGCGACGCCTCGGGCGACCGTGCCCCCCGCGTCAGCACCGCGGGCCAGCCGAGCAGTCGCCGCAGGGGGCGGAGCACACGCCCGGGCCGCCACCCGCGCCACCGCACGAGCGCCACGAGCAGGAACCCGACCGACATGCTCACCGCGAAGGCGATGAGCCCCGCGCCCAGCGCCCGCAGCGCCAGGGCCGCCCCCCCGACACGGATCCGGTCTCCCAGGCCCTCGGACAGCCGCCCGACCGCGCTGTCGATCGACGCGTCCACCAACTCCGAGCGCGACCGCCGGTTGTACCCGACCACGGAGTTGATCCACGCGTACTCCAGCGTGTCCAGCAGCCGGCGGAACCTGGCGAGCGGGGCCTTGGACGGCTCGTGGATCTGCTGGAACTCGGCGACCGGCGTCGCGTCGAACCACATCCACCGCCCGGGCCGGCTTGGCCCGAACCCCCTGGGCACGATCTGCACCTCGACCCACGCGTGCGCATCGCTCTCGCGGACGATGTAGTGCGACGTCGGCTCGTTCCACTCGTTGGCCACGAACCCCGTCACGACCCGGGCGTTGATCCCCACCGATCGGCACATCGCCGCCAGCGCGGAGGCGAAGTACTCGCAGTGCCCGCCCCGCTCGCTCTCGAACAGGAACCACTCGATCGGGTCCGTGCCGCCCGTGGGCCCGAGCGTCTCGAGCGAGTAGGGGTAGTTGTTCTCCAGGTACAGCTCGAACCGCCTCGCCGCGGCCCGGTCCTGCTCGATCGGGCGGATCGCCGGGTCCGGCTCGATCCGGGGCTGGTCCTCATCGGTATCCGTGAGAATCTCGACGGCGAGCCGGCGGATCCGCTCCGAGGGGAACGTCGGGTAGGGCGTCGGCCGCGCGGCCGGGACCGGGCTGTCGGCCCCCGCGTTCTCGTCGCACCAGACCGTGTACTCGAACTTGCCCGGCTGCCCCACGCGGACCATCGTGCCGTCCCGCTGGTCCTTGCCCAGCGACCCCGGCTGCAGGAACTCGACCGCGACCGGACGCCAGATCGAGAACAGGCTCGACTCGCTCTCGCCCGAGTTGCGGACCGTGATCCGCAGCTCGTGCGTGTACTCGGACATGTGCTGGTTGAGCAGCTCCCGGGAGTTGGCCTGAACTCGGGCGACCGGGCGCGAGCGACCCGGCGCCCTCGAGCGCGTCCAGAGCCCGTTCTTGTACTCCTCCAGGACGGCGCCGCGGAGCAGGAACGACTGGGCCGCGGACCCGGTCACTTCGCCGCTGGCCTTGAGCACCTGCAGGTCGAGCACGGGTGTCGCGGACTGCGAGATCAGCCCCCCCCGCCCCAGGTCCACCTGGTCGTTGAACCCGGTCACGGACCCGACCGAGGTGTTCCCCCACGCGCCGAAGGCCTGCATGCCCACGCCACGCGGCATGACGATGAACACACCCACGCTGATCAACAGCGATGCCAGCGAGCTGGCCCAGACCAGACGCCGCAGGTCCAGCCGCGTCTGCTCGGGCGGGCGGCGGACCGAGACGCCCGCGCCCGCGGTCTCCCGCACGTGCTCGATCTGCAGCGTGATCACCGCCGCCGCGAACACGGGGATGAACACCAGGATCACCAGCCCCAGCTCGAACCGATTGCTCGTCAGGATGGCGCCGATGACCAGGAACACGATCAGCAGCAGCGACTGGGCCGTGTCCCGGGTCGAGCGCCGGTCGAGCATCTTCACGACGATCAGCAGCAGCACGAACTCGCTGAACACGCCGACCCGGAACCCCTCGGACACGAGGCGAAGCAGGGCGTACCCAACGGCGGCCAGGGTGAGGGGGATGGTGACGGCGTACGTCAGCGCCCGCCCGTCCCGGGCCCGCGCCAGGGCCCACGAGCCAATGATCCCGGCCACGCCGATCAGGAAGACCGCCGGGTTCGTGTCCGCCAGCGCGTAGGCGGCCGCGGCGAGGATCGCCGAGATCAGCAGCAACCTGTCCAGCCGACGGCTCATGCCACCTCTTTCACCGTCTCGCCCCGCGCCCCGTTGCGTCGCCGCGAACGCCCGCGGCGGGCCCGGGCGCCCTTCCCTTCGCCCTCGTCCCGGAGGAACTCGGGCAGGGCGCTCCCGGCCGCGAGCCAGCCGCCCGGCTCACGCGTGGACAGCGACATGGAGCCCGGGTGGTCGAGATCTGCCCCGGGGGCCTCCGTCGTCACGATGATGCGGCCGACCGCCCCACGCCGCGACTTGGCCGAGACGCGCCGGGCCGCGGGCGCGTCCAGCTCGAGCAGGCCCAGCTCGACCAGGCACCTGGCCGCGTGCTGCCCGCCGCCGCCCAGCGGCGTCGAGACGCCCGCCCAGATCGCCTCGACCGACACGAGGAACCCGCGGGAGCACGCGAGCGCCGCGACGCTGGCCGCGAGCGCGATCGCCAGCTCGCCCTCGCGCTCGCCCGCGCCGCGGACATCCGGCGCGAGCGCAACGACGACCCGGGGCGGCATCGGCGAGGACGACTGCCGCACGATCAGCTCGCCCAGAGCCGCGGACCGCTTCCACGAGATCAGCCGCGGGCTGTCTCCCGGCACGTAGGCGCGGAGGCCGAAGAACTCGTCGCTGACGCCGAGCCGCCCCGGGCGGGTCGCGCCCCGGTCGCCGGCGCTCGAGGCCGCGTCGATCACGAGCTCGCGGAGCTCGATCCTCGCCGGCGTCACGACCATCGACGCCGGCTGCGAGAAGATCACGCTCTTGCGGAACAGCCCGAACGGGAACGTCGTCGAGACCTCGAACCGGTCGAGCCCGATCGACCCCCGATGGATCGCGTTCACCCGCGCCCTCGCCCTGGCCCGACCGCCCGGCGCCAGGTGTACGACGTGGGCCCACCCGACCTCGATCCGCCCCGAGCCCTCGCGGTCGCGGGCGCCCAGCTCGCGGAGCAGCAGCGCGAACGCCGGCGATCGGCGCCCGCGGTGCCGCAGCTCGTACCCGAGCGTCCCGGCCTTGCCCGCCTCGAACGCGGGCGGCGCGATGCGACGAGCCCGCAGCCCCATCATCGCCGACCCGCTGATCAGACCCGACACGACGATCGCCCCCACCGCCATGCCGAACAGCCAGAACAGCAGGTTGTTCTGCGAGTTGACCGCGCCGATCGCAATGAACAGCGTCACCGCGATGTAAAGCAGCCCCGCGGGCCTGATCTCGTACCGCCTCCCGGCGACCTCGGCCCAGCCGCCGCCTCGCGGCTGTCGGGCTTCGGCTCGGGTGGCTCGTCGGCTCATGGCGGCTACGGGGTCCGTGGCGGACGCATCAGGATCAGCACCTGCTCGCCCGACGTCGGGCGGGCGATGCTTGACCGTACGTCGTATTCGCCCTCCTTGGTCGCCCGGATCGTCATCCTCGGCGGAACACGCCCCCGCAGCGGGATCGAGAACGTCCCGTTCTCGTCCGTGTACCCCGTCGCCAGCACCGCCAGGCCCCCGCGGCCCGAGACCGGCGTGGCCACCTCGACCTTCAGTCCCGCGATCTCCCCCTCGCTCAGGCGGGGGTCGGTCGGGTTGACCAGGATCGCCCGCCCGATCTCCCCGCGGATCGCGGTCCCCTGGACCCGGGTCGCGGTGCACCCGCCGAGGGCGGTGACGGCGGCCAACGCCGCGGGCACGCCCCAGCGGGCGAGGGTCATCCGACGGGTCCGAGCGTCAGCGTCCATGCCGAGCCTCCTCAATGTCCAGTCTCAGTCCTCGAGCCCCAGCTCGCCCGGCTTGGGCAGGCTCTTGAGCGACGGCAGCCCGAACACGTCGAGGAACTTGCTCGTGGTGCCGTACAGCATCGGGCGCCCGAGCTCCTCGGCCCGCCCCTTGATCGTGACCAGGTTCCGGTCCAGCAGCGTCCGGAGGATCTCCCCGCAGCCCACGCCCCGGATCCCCTCCAGGTCGGCCCGGGTGATCGGCTGGCGGTAGGCGATGATCGCCAGGGTCTCCAGGGCCGCGCGGCTCAGGCGGGTCGAGGCCCGCAGCCGCTGGAATCCGGCGACCGCCTCGGCGTGCTCGGGCAGCGTCATCACGCGGTACCCGCCCCCCACCTCCTCGATGCGGAACGCGTGCCCGCCCTCGGCGTAGGACTCGTTGAGCCTCGCGATCAGCTCGGCGACATGCTCGGGGGTGATCTCGGCGCCCAGGAGGGCGGTGAGCGCCTCGCCCAGCTTGGCCGCCGGCGCCGGGCGATCGGCGCACATCACCATCGCCTCGAGCTCTCGGAGCGGGTCTGTCTTGCGGGGCGTGTCCATGCCCGTGTCCGCCTCGTGTTCCATCACGTCGGTCATGGGCGGATGGTACCGCAGACGCGGGCGCCGCGCCCCGCCGCCCGACGATCGCCCAGTATGATGGGCGATGCCCACGCCCAGGGCGCTCCTGCCCTCGCAGCAGCACGCCTACCCCTCCCTGCCCGCCCTCGACGAGCAGACGCTGCACCGCCGCCGGGAGACGGTCTTCCTCGTCCTGGCCGGCCTCTTCCTCGCGACCCTGGCGATGCTCAACCTGCTGGGTATCACCCGGTTCATCGTCTTCGCCTCCTGGACCGAGGGCCAGGGCTGGAGCTGGGGCAGCTGGGGCGGGCTGAGCTTCGCGGTCGCCGTCGGCGTCCTGCCCTACCCCCTCACGTTCCTGTGCACGGACTTCATCTCGGAGCTGTACGGCCGCAAGCGGGCCAACCAGGTCGTCTGGGTCGGCCTGCTGGTCAACGCCTGGGTGCTCGCCGTCCTCTGGCTCGGCTCGGCGCTGCCCGTCCAGCCCGAGATGGTCGAGTACGGCTCCGACTCCCTGGGGCGGACGATCACCGCCCCCGCGCTGCCCGAGCCGGTCTACACCGACGATGGCACGTTCGTCCGCTTCAACGACGACTGGACGTTCGCCCGGGTGCAGCAGCTGACGATGGGCGCGGTCGTCGCCTCGATGATCGCGTACCTGGCCGCCCAGTTCATCGACGTGCAGGTGTTCCACTTCTGGAAGTGGCTGACCGGCGGGCGTCACCTTTGGCTCCGCAACAACGGGTCCACCGTGATCTCCCAGTTCGTCGACACGTTTGCCGTCATCGCGATCACGCACTTCTACGCCCGGGCGCTGCCGATCGACCACGACAGCCCGATCTGGCCCCAGCTCTGGGTGATGATCGGGACGGGGTACGCCTTCAAGCTGGCGGCCGCCCTCATCGACACGCTGCCGTTCTACGCCGGGTCGGCCTGGCTGGGCCGGTACCTGCGCCTGCCCCCCGCGGGCGAGCACGAGGGCCCGCCCCCCGGGGCGGCGGTCGAGGCGGGCGTCGGCTGAGGCCGAGTTATCGGACCGGACCGACCCGGGGCAAGCACCCCAGAGGGGGCGCCCGGAGCCCCGTGGGCGTGAAGTGCCCCCCGCCGAACGCCGACATATCGATCCAAGGGGATCACCCGGGGAACCAGCCGAGATGACCGCGCCCAGCCCGCAAGACCACGCCCTCAACGCCGGCGCCCCCCTCGTCCTGCTGGCCGACGACGAGCCGCACATCACGCTCGTGGTGTCGCGGAAGCTCCGCTCGGCGGGGCTGGAGGTGATCACGGCCGAGGACGGCGAGGAGGCCCTCGAGATGGCCCGCCAGCACGCGCCGGCGCTGGTCGTCACGGACCTGCAGATGCCCTACATGACCGGCATCGACCTGGCCCGCGCCCTCCGCGACGACCCGGCGACGAGCCAGATCCCGGTCGTCATGCTGACCGCCCGCGGCTACGTGCTCGACCCGGGTGAGCTGGAGAGCACGAACATCCGCTTCATCATGAGCAAGCCGTTCAGCGCCCGAGAGCTGCTGGACAAGGTGTCCGAACTGCTGCCGGACGCGCCCGGAGGCCTGAGGAAGTCGGCATGATCCCCCGCGCGATCACCGCGGCCCCCGTCTGCGCCGTCGAGCCGCTCGTCGAGCGGTGCGCGGCCCTCGGGCTCCCGGTGTGGCGTGTGGACACCGCGGGCGTGCCGACGACAGAGCCGGAGATGCCCGGCGTGCTGGGCCTCCTGCTCCGCTCCTCGCAGATCTTCGCCGGCATCCGCGGGCAGGTCGCGGCCTGGAGCCAGCAGGACGAGCCCCCCCTCACCGAGCTGATGCCCGGCTGCTGGCTGATGCCGATCCCGGAGAAGCGGCGTCGTCGGCGCACGGGGTACATCATCGCCATGGCCCTCGGGCCCGAGATCTTCGAGGCCGACGGGTTCGGCGGGGTCTGCCGCGCCGCGGCGATCGACCCGGTGGTCGCTCGGCAGGCGCTGCACGAGATCGCGCAGTTCTCCCGGGGCGAGGCCGAGCGTCTGCTGACGGCGCTCCGCTGGTCGGGCGACGACCTCCGCGATTTCGCCAAGGGGCAGACCGCCGTCGAGTCGCTCACGTCGCAGCTCTCCGAGTCGTACGAGACCATCATGACGATGTACTCGATCGGCCAGCAGATGAGCGCGATCTCCGAGCCCAAGAGCTTCATCGATCATGTGCTGGGGCGCACTCGCGACACGGTCGAGTTCGGCTGGGCGGGCGTCTGGCTCTCCTCGGCCGGCGAACTCCGGGAGGCCTGCGGCGACAAGCCGCTCGTCGTCTCCGGCGAGCCCGGGTGCGACGACGCGCAGCTGCACGCCGCCTTCGCGACGATGTCCGACGAGGTCGAGCGCGGGCGGACGTCGATCCTCACGCTCGAGGACGGCCTGCCCGAGTGCCTGGGCGCCCAGGTCATCGCGCACGAGCTGTGCCGCAACGACTCGCCCATCGGCGTGATCGCCGCGGGCCGCAAGGGCGGGCTGGATCCCCAGATCAGCAGCTACGAGACCCTCCTGCTCGAGGCGGCGGCCGGCTTCCTCTCCTCGTTCCTCGAGAGCGTCGAGCTCTACGCCGCCCAGCAGCGGACGTTCATGGGCACGATCAAGGCGATGACCGCCGCCATCGACGCCAAGGACCGGTACACCCGGGGCCACTCGGAGCGCGTCGCCCGGCTCAGCGCCGAACTCGCCCGCGAGGCCGGCCTCGACGAGGAGCAGACCGAGCGGATCTACCTGTCGGGGCTCGTCCACGACGTGGGCAAGATCGGCGTGCCCGAGCGCGTGCTCGGCAAGAGCGGGCGCCTCACCGACGAGGAGTTCGCCCTCATCCGCCTGCACCCCGAGATCGGGCACCGGATCCTCTCCCAGATCCCGGCGCTGGCCGACCTCCTGCCCGGCGTCCTGCACCACCACGAACGCTGGGAGGGCGGCGGGTACCCGCACGGCATCGCCGGCGAGGACGTCCCGCTCATGGCCCGGATCATCGGCGTCGCCGACACCTTCGACGCCATGAGCTCCACCCGCTCGTACCGGCCCGCGATGCCCCGCCAGCGTGTGCTCCAGGAGATCCGCGACTGCGCCGGCACGCAGTTCGACCCCGAGCTGGCCGAGTGCTTCCTGCGGCTGGACCTGGCGTTCTACGACGAGATGGTCGCAACCCACGCGGCGGACGACGCCGGCCCCTTCTCGCTGGCCGCGTGAGCCCCGCCGAGCCGACCCGGCCTCACCGGAGCGTGCGCTGCCGCAGCGTGCCGGGCACGACCTCGAGCTCGGGCGCGGACGCGGAGCCGATCCGCAGCGAGACCGTATCGACGCTGATTTGCGCCTTCTGCGACCAGGTGAAGATCATCAGCTCGGCGGTCGTCGGGGCGCTCCCGGTCCAGCTGATGGTCCCGCTGCCCGCGAGGCGCCCCCAATCGCCCGAGAGCGTGTCGGTCGCCAGCTCGAGCTGCTGGAATGTCCCCCCGCCGTCGTGGTAGATGGACGCCGTCCAGGTGTCGGTCTTGTGGGCGCCCATCGTGCCGAAGGCCTCGAACTCGAATGGTGCGCCGTTGACCATGGCGGGCAGGACGTCGGTCTTGATGCCCGCGGCCGGGGCGGGCCGGGCGCCGAGCCACGCGCTGCCCGGGCCGATGTGGTAGTAGATCTTGTCGTCTGTGAAGTTCCCGCCCCCGGTCGTGCTCCAGCCCGCGATGCCCGAGTCGAACCCCCCGTTGGCGACGGCCTGGGTCGCCTCGGCGCCGGGCTTGGCGATCGCGTCGATCGCCCACACCCGGGCGGCCCGCTCCCGGACCACGATCGCGGAGATGGTCATATCGACGGACTGCCCGGCGTCGGCCGCGGCCTGGTCGTACTCGAGCATGAACGCCCACTCGCCGTCGCCCGCGCCCTCGATTGTGTTCCACTGCTTGTGGGGGTACGCGACGTTCCAGGCCGGCTCGCCCGCGACGCGGCTGAGCGCCAGCGCGAGCGCCGACTGGGCCGCCAGCCGTGAGGACGCGCCCTCGGCCCTCGTCTCGGCCGTCTCACGCTGCACGCCGGCTAGCAGCACGCCCGAGACGCCGATCACGGTCACGAACGTCGTCACGCCGAGCACGGCGATGTACACGCCGCCCCGCCTGTCGCTCTGCTTGCTCGCGTCCATCAATCGCTCCATGCCCCGTCCCGCGGGTCGGGCCAGAAGGGCGAGGCGTACCCCACCAGCGAGGCGATCACCCGGTCGCCCCGCCGCACCGTCACCGTCACCTGCTTCGGGCTTACCCCGTCGGCCGAGCGGTCCGACAGGTCCGCCTTGTCCACGCTGCGGACCTCCACGGTGCGGGTCAGGCCGGTCGCCCAGGCGATCGCGGCGCCGTCCTTGTCCTCCGGGGGTGTGGACGTCCACCCGTCGTAGTCGTCCACGTCGTCGAACAGCGCCCGAGAGCCGTCGCCGACCTCGGACCCCGCCTTGCCGAAGCTGGCGACGCCCTCCGCCTCGTCCTCGTAGGCCTGGGCGAGCACCTCGCCCATCAACGCCTCGCACAGCACCGCGCCCACCGCCCGCTCGTTGATCTGCGCCTCGGCCGCCTTGGCGCCCGCCACGCTGTTCAGCGCCGCGACCAGCACGACGCCCACCAGCGCGACCGACAGCACCACCTCCATCATCGAGAACCCGCGCGCGGCACGACTCACGGCGCCACCCCCATCCGCACCCGGACACGGTCCACCTCGACGCCGGCGCCAAGGGGCGCGATGCGAACCTCCCGCTCCGAGGCCCGGTACCCGCGCCGGTGGTACTCGTACGTCCCGATCCACGCGCCATCGATCTCCAGCACGACCGAGTCGGACGCCGGGTCGATCACCAGCCTGGTGTCCAGGAAGTCATCGGTCGCGAACGAGACGTCGGCGAGCGTCTGCAGGACGTCGTCGCCGTCCACCGAGTGGAGCATCAGCCGCTGGTGCGTCGCGTCCCGCCGCCGCAGCGCCATCGCGAGCACGGCCTGGCTCCCCCCGCCCTGGTCCGCGGCGACGAAGAAGTACACGCCGGGCGAGCCCGTCGTCACGCACCGCCACTCGACGTCCACGATCGTCGGCCGCGTCAGGTCAGTGTCGGGCTTGGCGACCAGCTCCTTGTTCGCCTTCCACACGCCGCTGTCCAGCGTGGCCTCGGAGAACGCCGAGGCGTCGGAGAGGGCCCAGTCGGGCGTGCCGTCCGCGTTGAGGTCCAGGGCGGTCGGGTCGGAGGAGAAGTCCACGTCCCACAGTGCGCCGAGCACCTCGGGCGAGTTGAGCGCCCGGGCCTCGCCGACGAGCGTGGTCTTGGACGCGCCGCCCGAGGTCACGTCCACCGTGAAGCGGGTGACGTGGCGCCTGGTGACCTCGATGTCCGGGTTCTGGGTCTCGTACTCGCCGTGCAGGCGGAACAGGACCTCCCTCCCGGACCGCTGAGACCAGGAAGGCGGCGTGCCCCCCCCGGACCAGAACGACGCGCTGTCCACGCTCGCCTCCAGGAGCCCCCGCCCCGTTGATTGCTCCGAGGTGAGCACGGCCGAAGTCGCGTCGTCCGACGAGTTGCCGAACACGAGCATGTACACCGACCCCGCGTCCAGCGTCGGCGGATCGGCGAACTCGAACTCGGTCCAGCCCGCGACCAGGGGCAGCGACGCCTCGTTGCGGGTCACGGTCGCCAGGATCGAGCCCGTCGGCTCGCCGCCCGAGGAGCCGCGGATTTGGAGCGTGGTCTGCCCACCCACACCCACCAGGATCAGCCCCTGCTGCCTCGCGTACACCTCGACGCTGGTCGCACGCCAGGAGCCGACCCCCACCGGCAGCGCCGGCGAGATCAGCAGCGAGAACGCCTTGCCCTTATCGAGCGCGATCGTCCCGGGATCGGACGCCGACTCCCTCGCATCGACCTGCGCCGTGTTCGTGATCGTGGCGCCCGCGTAGGTATCGATGCGGGCGACGGTGTCGTAGCCGAGCGCGAACCCGTCGGCCGACCCGAGCACGCTCTCGGCGTCCCCGCCGTTCTCGACGCGGGTCACCGGGTCGCCGCCTGACCCGGCCCAGGCGTACCGGAGCAGCTCCGGCGCCCCGTCGCTCCCCGAGTCGGGCAGGACCACCGTCGCCGCCGTCGCCGCCCGCTCGGGCGCGTAGACCGCCCGCTCCAGGTCCGAGATGACCTCGTCCAGCGCGCCGGAGGTCTCCAGGACGGACTCGGTCGCGCTGCCCTCGGCGCCGGGCAGCGCGTTCGCCGCGACGACGACCGCCGACGCCAGCGAGCCCAGCAGCAACGCCGAGACGCCCAGCGCCACGACCATCTCCATCAGCGTGTACCCGGCTCGCGCGTGGCGCCTCATCGCAGCCCCCCCAAGAGCCCGCCGATGATGTCGCCCGGCAGGTCCAAGATGTCGAGCACGTCGACGCCGTCGTCGTCCCCGGCATCCGGCTCGACCTTGTCCGCGGCCGCGAGCACCACGACGCGCGAGGTCTCGCCCGCCCAGAGGGTGACCGACGCCGCGGCGCCCGGTCGGCCGCGCCCGGAGTAGGTCAGCGTCGCGCCCCCGCCGTCGATCACGGGCGGGTCCATGCTCACGCGGTAGGGCGACGCGCCCAGGTCGACGCTGCCGATGGCCTCGCGCCCCGCGCCCGTGCCGGCGTACGTCGTGTACGTGGCGTTGGCCGCGTCGAAATCGATCTCGTGCGCCACGCCGCGGGCCCGGGCCCGCTGGCCCAGGAAGTCGACATCGGCCAGCAGGCGCCGCTCGGCCGCCTCCAGCCGGTACCGCGTGTTCGCGCCGGCGAACCGCGGGATCGCGATCCCCGCCATCAGCGCCATGATCACGAGGACGAGCACCAGCTCGAACAGCGAGAAGCCCCGCCCCGCCCGCGATGCCCGTGCCGTCCGCGTCATCGCCTCCCCCGTCAACCGAGAACGGCCCCGCTCTGGCCCGGCGATGTTCGTCGCCGAGCGGAGCGGGGCCGCGCGAGAGTTCATGTCCGCTCGGGTCCTGCCCCGATCAATAATCCCGGTAGTCCACGCCGTTCTGGTCGTCGACGCCCGCGGCGACGTTGGCGTAGATCCGGTGGTCCGAGTTCTGGTAGATCCAGCCGGCGGTCGCGTCACCGTCGGTCGCCGAGATGCCGGCCAGGCCCTTCTGGGCGCCGACCTTCTGCTTCGGGATCGAGTGCAGGTACGGGCCGTAGATGTGCGTCGCGTCGGACGTCGCCTGCGCGTCGCCCGCGATGTCGGTGTACTGCGTGAGCTGCGCGACGATCGTGGTCTCGTCCGGGTACGTGCCGTTGTGCTCGGCCCGGTACATCTCGATCGCGTTCCGCATGGTGGCCAGGTCGGCCATCACGGCGGAGTCGGCGGCGCCCGCGGCGCCTCGGCTCATGCGGGGGATCGCGATCGCACCGATGATCCCGAGGATCACCACCACGATCACCAACTCGATCAGGCTGAAGCCCTTCCTCGCCCTGACTTGACTCATCATCGCGACGTCTCCTCGCGGGCGATCCCGCACTCGTCCAGGCCGGCGACCCCGCCGACACTCACAAGTCAGATCGACCCAAACCCGTGCGGGCTTGACCGCTCGCCCGGCCCGATCCCCGATCCCCCCGTTCGATCCCGCACGTCCCGCACAGTCCAACACCCGGTTATGGGGGTCAACGCTCGACCTCGAGCGTCACCAGACCGCCGGGACCCTCGAGCGTCACCGCCCGGTCCATCACGCCCACGAGCGTGTACGACCCGACCCGGTCGCCCGTCCGATAGGTCCGGCCGTCGATCACCGCGATCCCGCCCCGCGTGGTCGGCATCGCCGCCGACAGCTTGAACGTGGGCGCCGCGGCCGCGGAGTCGCCGCTCTCGGCCGCCTCCGCGGGCGCCGCGATCGGCGTCGTCCACGACTCCGGGAAGACGAACGCGTCGCCGGACGCCTCGCCCGAGACGCCCTCGCTCACGACAAGCTCGTGCAGCCTCTGGGCGATCGCGATCCCGGTCTCGTCGATCCCGCCCAGCTGATCGCCCTGGCCCGGTTCGGCGCCCGCGGGCGGCGTGATCGAGATCACGGGCGCCGCCGACGCGCCGCTCGGCGCCAGGATGCCACGGTCGATGACGAACGCCGCCCCCGCGACGATCGCCACGCCCACAAAGATCTTCCGCTCGCGCGACAGCTCCATGCACACACGGAGCGTTTCGCCCGCTCAGCCGTCAACCGAACCCGGTGAAGCGACCGCGCCCGCGCCCGCAGGATCGGCATACCAGACAAGATCGAACCCGAACGTCGCCCGCCGCGGGCCCGCCGAGCCCCGCGCGTCGAGCGAGAAGGACTCGGCGCTCATGTCCGAGAACCGGGTCAGCAGCTCGCTCAGGAACCTGGCGCACTCCGGGTACGAGCCCTCCCCCTCGATCCGGATCGGCATCACCAGGTACAGCCCGTCCCGCGCCACCTCGCCCGGCTGCATCCGGTCCACCCGCAGCCCGCACTCGTCGGCCAGCTCGGTCAGCCCGGTCACCCGCTCGTTACGGAGCCCGACCCCGCCGAGGCGGTCGTGGCTCTCGTTCAGCCGCGCCTCGGCCGACGCCGCCCGGGCCCGCACGCCCTGCAGCTCCGCCTCCAGCGCCGCCAGCCTGGGCTCGGCCTCGGCCAGCTCCCCGATCAGCCGCCGACGCTCCTCGCGCTGGGCCTCCGACGGCCGGACGACCGCCAGCCAGCCCGCGACCGCGACCAGCGCGATGGCGCCGACTCCGGCGGCGTGCACGCTCATCATCGGGCCCAGCTTCTGCGTGATCTGGCTCATGGGGTCGGCGCCTCCGTGACCGCGCTCTCGCCGCCGAACACGCTCTCGACCTCGAACGAGATCCGGTCCTGGCCCCGGACGTTGACCCGCTGCGTGCGGACGAGCGTCGTGGACTCGAACAGGCCGCTCCGCTCCAGACCCAGCACCAGCACGCCCTCGCGTCCCTGCACGCCGCTGAGCCCGTGCAGGCGGAGCACGACCCGCCCGTCCGCGTCGGTCTCGACGACCACGCGCTCGAGCACGACATCGTGCCCGCGGAGCCGCTCGAGGTACGCCAGCAGCGCGCCCCAGTCGGGCCGCAGCCGCACCCGGTCGGCGGCCGACAGCCGCCTCGTGACCGAGGCCAGGTGGGCCCGTGCGGGCGGCAGCTGCGCGTTGATCTCCGTGACGCGCGCCCGGACCACGCCGAGCCGATCGCGGACCGCGTCGTCGTCGGTGAGTTTCGGCGCCACGTTCCCCGCGACGCCCATGCCGACCAGCACGACCGCGCCCGCGACGGCGATCGCCCAGCGCCGTACCCACCGCCGACGATCTCGGGCGATCAGCGTCTCCCTCGGGAGCAGGTTGATGGTCGGGACACTCATGCGAATCTCAGTCGAACCTCGCCGCCAGCCCCCACGCCGCGGCCAGCGCCGGGCGCCCGCCGTCCTCCCCGCCGGGCGCCGCCCACGCGGCCGCGCGCATCCCGGCGCCCTCCCCGATCACCGCGTCCAGCCCGGGCGCGGCGGCCCCCGCGCCCACCAGCGCGATCGACCCGCCGGGCTCGAGCCCGTAGTTCCGGACGGCGTACGACACGGACATGTTCAGCTCGTCCACGATCGGCGCCGCCAACCTCGCGACGCCCGCGCGCACGCTGGGCGCCATCACGCCCGCCGACCTCGCTTCCCCGCCCGCGCCGACGCGGAACAGCGCGCCCCGGGCGACCTCCTCGTCGCACATCAGCTCGGCGGCGATCTGCCCCACGGCCCGCGAGAGCCCGCAATCACTCAGCTCGCGCTCGTACAGCACCGAGCCCCCCGCGATCATCAGCACCCGCGCGCCCTCCCACCCGATCTCGACGATCGCGTCCAGCACGCCGTCGCCGCGGTGCAGCGCCGGGGCGCACGCCCGCGCCAGCGCCAGCGATCGCAGATCGATCGCGACGACGTCGATGCCCAGCGCGCTCATCCCGGCCTCGATCGCCCCGGCCGCCGCCCGCTCGCAGGCGACCGCCAGGACGGCTCCCCCCTTGCTCGCGCGGCCGGGCATCTCCCACCACGCCATCTCGAACCCGCCGTCCTCCAGCCGGTGCGCCCGGGCCAGCTCGGACCGCGCGATCTGATTGACCATCTCGGGCGCGTCCGTCCTCGGGCACTCGACGACGCTCGCCCTCGTCGCATCCGCCGGGGCCGCGAGGACGACCCGCCGACCGTGGAATCCGCGGCGGCGGAGGATCGCCCAGGCGTCGCCGAAGTCCGTCAGCAGGTCCGCGGCGCTCCGCCCGTCCGCATCGAGCGTGGGGCACGCCGCCCGGTGGAGCCGCACGCCCGAGGCGTCGCGCACGAGCTGCACCGCCCGGACCTCGCCCGGCCCGACGTCGATCCCGATCGGCGAGTAGGCCTTGGAGACACGCATCAGCCCGCCCCCCCGGCCGAGGCCGTCAGATCGAACAGGGGCAGGAACATGCTCACCGCCACGAACCCCACGACCAGCCCGAGCATGATCATGATGAAGGGCTCGATGAGCGTGCCCAGCGACTTGAGCTTCGTCTGGTTGTCGTCGTCCATGTAGTCGGCCAGGCTCGAGAGCACGACCGCCAGCTTGCCGGACTGCTCGCCGTTGCGGATCGCCTCGCATGTAGACGGCGGGACGAGGCTCGACCGCGCGAACGCGTCGCTCACCGACTCGCCCCGGGTCACGGCGTCCTCGGCCGACCGGACGATCTCGGCGTAGTGATGGTTGCCCGCCGAGTCCCGCGTCAGTTCCAGGGCCTCCATCATGGGCACGCGGCTCTCGAGCAGCGTCCCCAGCAGACGCAGCACCCGCGCCAGGTACAGCTCGCGCACGAGCTTCCCGATCTGCGGCATCCGGATCGAGACCGTGTCGATCGCGCTCCGCCCGCTCGCGGTCCGCAGGTACACAACCACCAGCGCGACGCACACGACCACGGCCGGCACGACGCCCCACCAGTACCCCCGGATGAACTCGCTGAGCCCCATCAAGATCTTCGTCGTCGCCGGCAGCGGCGCGTCGAGCGTCTCGAACAGCGCCGCGAACCGCGGCAGCACCACCGCGACCATTACACCCAGCACGCACAGGCACACCGTCAGCAGCAGCGCCGGGTACACGAGCGCCCCGATGATGCTGCCCCGGGCGGCCAGCTGGCGTCGGGTCAGGTCGGCCAGACGCATCAGCATCTCGTCGAGCTTCCCGCTCGACTCGCCCGCCGCGATCAGGCTCCGGAAGACGGGGTCGAACATGTCCGGGCGGGACTCGAGCGCGTCGGCGAGCGTCGAGCCCTCCTCGACCCGCGTCCGCACGTCCCGCATCACGCCCTTCCACTTGTCGCTCTCGACCTGCCGCTCGACCGCCCCGAGCGCCTCGACGAGCGGCGTGCCGGTGGTGACGAGCACCGACAGCTCCCGCGCCACCAGCGCCAGCTGCTTCTTGCCGCCCCCGCCTGACGCGCGGCGAGTCTTCGGCTCGGACGGCTTGGCCTGCCCGCCCCGCGAGACATCGACGACGTACATGCCCTTGCGGCGCAGCCGCTCCATCGCGTCCTCGCGGTCGGACGCCTCGATGGTCCCGCGGGCCTCGGCGCCCGCGCTGTCGTACGCCTTGTAGCTGAAGTTCATGCCGCGGCCCTCTCATCGATCGCGGGCGCCGGCTCCGCCTCGTCCGCGGTCTCGTCCACGTGCGTGACCCGCAGCACCTCCTCGAGGCTCGTCCTGCCCTCCAGCGCGTACGCGACGCCCTCCTCGCGGAGCGACCGCACGCCCGCGCCGGCCAGCGCCGCCCGGATCTCGTGGCTCGCCTTGCCGGCATAGATCATCCGGCGGATCTCGGCGTCCACCTCCATGACCTCGTAGATCGCGAACCGCCCGCGGAAGCCCGTGTCGTGGCAGGTCTGGCACCCGCTCCCCTTGCGGAACGCCCGCGAGCCCATGCCCGCCAGGCCCGCGTCCTCGAGCACCTCGGCGCTCGGGTGGTACTTGGTCTCGCACGACGGGCAGACCGCCCGGGCCAGCCGCTGGGCGACCGCCCCGTTGAGCGCCGCCGAGATCAGGTACGACTCCACGTGCATGTCCCGCAGCCGCTCGACCGCGCCGGGCGAGTCGTTCGTGTGCAGCGTCGCGAGCACGACGTGCCCGGTCAGCGAGGCCTGGACGGCCACGTGCGCCGTCTCCTCGTCGCGGATCTCGCCGATCATCACCACGTCCGGGTCCTGGCGCAGGATCGACCGGAGCGTCCGGGCGAAGCTCAGCCCGATCCCCTCGTTGACCTGGATCTGGTTGACCAGGTCAAGCTGGTACTCGACCGGGTCCTCGACCGTCACGATGTTCAGCTCCGGGCTGCGGAGCAGGTCCAGCGCCGAGTACAGCGTCGTCGTCTTGCCCGACCCCGTCGGCCCCGTGACCAGCACCAGCCCGTAGGGACGCCGCAGGATCCGCTGGAACGTCTCGAGCGAGTCGGTCCGGAAGCCGAGGTCCTCCATCTTCACGCGGAGGTTCGCCTTGTCCAGGATGCGGATCACGAGCTTCTCGCCCAGCAGCGTCGGGATCGAGCTGACGCGCAGGTCGATCTCCCGCCCCTCGGCGACGATCCGCACGCGGCCCTCCTGGGGCAGCCGCTTCTCGGCGATGTCCATCTTCCCGATGATCTTCACGCGGCTGACGATCGCCGAGTGCATCCCCGGCGGCGGCTTCATCAGGTCGCGCAGCGCCCCGTCGATCCGGTAGCGGATCCGCGTGCCCTTCTTGTTTGGCTCGATGTGGATGTCGCTGGCCCCATCCTTGACGGCGGTGAGCAGCGCCACGTTGACCAGGTTCACGATCGGCGAGCCCGCGACCATCTGGTCCAGGTCCGTCGTCGGCTCGTCGTCCACCGACTCCCGCTCGATGACCTCGACGTCCGACTCGGCCAGGCTCGTCAGGAACGCGTCAACGTCCACGTTCCCGCCCGCGTACTTCTTGATGAACTCGCGGATGTTCGCCTCGAGCGCCATCACCGGGCGGATCTTGCAACCGGTCAGCGCCGCCAGGCGGTCGATCGTCGGCAGCGACTGGGGCTCGGCCATCGCGACCGTCAACACGCCGTGCACCTTGAACAGGGGCAGCGACTTGAGCCGCTCGGCCTCCTCCTCGCCGATCTCCGCCAGCAGCGCCGGGTCCACCAGGCCGTGCCGGATCTGCACCCCGCGCACGCCCAGCGAACGGGCCAGCGCCCCGACGAGCGTCGCGTTCGAGATCGCGCCCTGGTCGACGAGGACCTCGCCGAGCATCATCCCGGCGCCCTTCTGGGCCGCCAGCGCCTTGGACACCTGCTCCTCGGTGACCAGGCCTTCTTGGACCAGCACGTCGCCGACGCGCATCATGCGACGCGGGCCGGCGGGCGCGGCGGCGCGCGCGGGGGCGTCCGCGGGCGGCACGCCCGTCTCGCCCGGATGGCTCTCGCCCTGGTCCCCTGGCGGCCTCACAGGAAGCTCCTCACCGCGACCCCGACCTCCTCGTAGTGCTCGAACGTGGACGACAGGTCCGTCAGGTCCAGGATCTCACGCAGCGTCTCGGTCTCGGCGCACAGCTTGAGCGCCTGCCCCGAGTCGCTCACCTCTCGGGCGACGTCCACGAGCGTCTCCAGCCCCGCCGAGTCCACGAACGGGATGTCCGACGCGTCGATCACGAACCGCCCGAGGGTCTTGCGGAATGTTTCGAGCGCGCGCTGACGCAGCATCGGCGCCTCGTCGGCGCCCAGGGCGCCCCTGGGCTTCAGGACTGTGACCGCGCCGTGCGTTGACTCGTCGATCTGCACGCGCCCACCTCCCTACGCCGCCGCCGGCCTGGCCGGCAGCGCCAGCGTGAACGTGCTCCCCTCGTCCACCTCGGACTCGAGCGTGATGTCCCCGCCGTGCAGGCGGATCACCTCGCGGGCCAGGGCCAGCCCGATCCCCGAGCCGGTGATGTCGCTGATCCTCGAGTCGTTCGCCCTGTAGAACTTCTCGAACACGCGGGGGCGGTCTTCCTCCGCGATCCCGATGCCCGTGTCGACGACGTCGACCCGGAACCGCTCGGGCTCCTCGGCCGCCCGGACCGTCACCCCGCCGCCCTCGGGCGTGTACTTGATCGCGTTGCCCAGCAGGTTGTGCAGCGCCATCGCGATCTTGTCCCGGTCGCCCCGGAGCACCGGCAGCTTCGGGGGCAGGTCGAACGTCAGCGTGATGTTCTTGTCGCCCGCGTACGCCCCGTAGTCGTGCCTCAGCTCGTCGAACAGCGCGTCCATCCGCACGTCCGACTCCCGCAGCGACACCGAGCCGGCCTCGATCTCCGAGACCGAGAGCATGTCAGACACGATCCGGTCCAGACGCCTCGCCTCGGAGTTGATCACGTTCAGCGCCCGTGCCATCACGGCCTCGTCGCCGTCGGCGTCCTGCGCCTCCTCGACGTACAGCTTGATATTGGTCAGCGGCGTCCGCAGCTCGTGCGTCGCGTTCGCGACAAACGCGCCCCGCGACTTGTCCGCGACGCGCTGCTGCGTCACGTCCTCCACGACCACGAGCGCCACCGCGCCCGGGGCCTGGGGCGTCGGCCGGATGCTCAGACGCAGGACCCCGGCGCTCTGATCGCCCTCGACCCGCTCCAGCTCGACCGCGACGCGGCGCCGCGACTTCCCGCCCACGACCTCCGCGATCGAGGCGGTGACCTGCGGGTCGCCGACCACCTCCGCGAGGGTCGCGCCCACCAGCTCGTCACGCGAGGTCTGCAGCAGGACACCCGCCGCGCCGTTGGCGTACGTCACGCGCCCGTCCTCGGCCAGCAGCACCAGCCCGAGCCACAGCGCGTCGCAGACCACCCCGAAGCCGTCGCGGGACCCCGCGCCCGCCTCCAGCGCCTCGTCCACCCGCTCGTCGAGCCGCCGGGTTCTCGCCTCGTCGAGCAGATCGACCAGCGCGTTCCACGAGCCGGCCTCGGCGCTGGCCCCGGACTCCACGAGCAGGTGCTCGCGGGACGTTCTCCCCTCGTCGACCCCCCGCAACGCGGAGAGCACGCCGTCGATCGACCGGCTCGCCGCCGCCGCGCCCCGCATCGCGGCCCCGAGGGCCACCAGCGCCGCGAGCGCGATGCCGACGTGCCCGAGCACGAGCACGATCTGGGGCGTGGCCCGCCCGACGAACGTCCAGCCGAGGCCCGCGACGATCCCGCCCGCGGCGACCAGGCCGAGCGTGGAGACGCGGGTGTTGATCCCGACGTGCCGACGCCCGCGCGTGGGCGACACGGGCGTGTTGTTCGGGTCTGTGGACAACTGCTCTCCTCGACGGCAGAGGCGACGGGGGGACCGCCCCGCGACTATCGACACGCGGGGGCCCGCTCTGAACACAGCCCTGCGGCCCGGCCGAGCCGATGGGCGACCACTCCGGCCTCCTCTGGCCGACCACGTCCGAGAATCCGCCGCGGGTGAGGCGTTTGCCCCACCCCCGCGTGGAGGAGAGGTGGAAACCGGGCCCCGAGTCGTGCGAATATGCTGGCGTCAGAACGCCGCTCTCGCGGCGAACGGAATGGTTCCACCCGGCTGGTGGGCGTGGGCCCGTGTTGTTCTCGGGCTGACGCCGAGATGGCGAGAATCGACTGGGGATCCCCCCCAGCCGCGGTATCGTCAAGCCGGAGCTTGTGTTCTCGCGGCGGTCGGAGACCGCCGCACCGGGAACGGCGTCCTCCGGGCGCCGATTGGGTCTCGCGGGCCTCAGAGCCCGTCGCGCTCTAGGAAAGGCAAGATGACGATGTTGATGAACAGACTGGCACTGTGCGCCGGCGCCTCCGTGCTCGCCGGGTCGATCGCCTCGGCCGAGCCGACGCTGGTCGTCCCCTCCGCGGGCGTCCACCGGGATGTGACCCGAAACCTGTCCGTCAGCGACTTCTCGCTGCAGCGGACGAGCGTGGACGGGAACCTCGGCGAGCGCATCGCGTTCGAGCTCGACATCGAGGGCATGACGCAGCAGTTCTCGCTCACGCCCTTCTCCCTCCGCGGCGAGAACTTCCGCGTCCTGACCCAGGTTGCCAGCGGCGCTTTGGTCGAGGTCGAGGCCCCCGCGCCCCGCACCTACCGCGGCGCCAACGCCGACGGCTCCATGGTCATCGTCGGATCCCTCCTCGACGAGGGCTTCAAGGGCCAGATCATCTCCACCGACGACGACAACGCCCGCGCCTGGGGCGTCCAGCCGCTCTCCGACGTCATGCCCGGCTCCGACGCCGGCCTGTACGTCACCTACGACACCACCGACACCATGCCCACCGGGCACTCGTGCGGCGGCGCCCTCGTGGGCGACGAGCTTCTCGACGGGTTCGATCCTCGGATCGAGGCCGGCGGCGGCGCCCCCCGCGGCGGCCAGCTGCTCGCCTGCGAGCTCATCATCGACGCCGACTTCCAGTTCTACTCCATCGACAACGGCAGCAGCCTCTCGGGCACCATCGCCGACGTCGAGAACGTCATGGCCGGCGTGGACACCGTCTACGTCCGCGACGTCAACGTCACCTTCATCCTCAACGACATCGTCGTCCGGACCAGCTCGGGCACGAACCCCTACACCACCAACAACGCCAGCGCCCTGCTCGACCAGGTCCGCAGCGCCTGGTTCAGCACCGGCGCCGACCGCGACCTCGTCCACATGTTCACCGGCCGGAACCTCTCGGGCTCCACGATCGGCATCGCCTGGCTCAGCGCCGTCTGCTCCAACAACCTCGGCTACGGCCTCTCAGAGTCCCGCTTCTCCGGCAACATCAACAGCCGCGTCGCCCTGACCGCCCACGAGATCGGCCACAACTTCTCCGCCCAGCACTGCTCGGGCGGCTCGTGCTACATCATGTGCGCCGGCCTCGGCGGGTGCGGCGGCATCTCCCCGCCCGGCGTCACCGGCCCCGGCTTCGGCAACTCCTCGATCAACGCGATCTCCAACTTCGCCCAGAGCCGTCCCTGCATCGAGACCGCCGGCCCCCCCTTCCTCGACTGGCCCTTCTTCCAGGACTTCGCCTCCACCACCCTCGACGCGGACGTCTGGCAGAGCATCAACGGCGCCATCGTCAACCAGGGCGCCGCCAACGAGCCCAGCGCCCCCAACTCCCTCAACCTGGACTTCTCCGACACCATCGAGACCGGCCGATTCGATCTCTCCGACGACACCGGCGAGACGCTGCTCATCAGCATGTACACCCAGCGCCGCGGCGTCGAGGCGGGCGAGAGCCTCTTCCTCGAGTACTTCACGATCGCCGAGACCTGGCAGACCCTCGCCGAGTTCACCTCCGACGGCTCCACCCAGGACGAGTTCGAGTACCAGCAGGTCGTGATCCCGATCCTCGCCCTCTGGTCCGAGGTCAAGTTCCGCCTCCGCACCTCGGGCGACGCGGGCAACGACGACTGGTACATCGACGACTTCTCGATCGACACCTACCAGGGCCTGACGCCCCCCTTCGCCGATGACTTCGAGTCCGGCCTGGACACCTCGTTCACCTACGAGACCAACTCGGGCGGCATCATCTCCACGGGCGCCGACAACGAGCCCTCCGGCTCCAACTCCCTCAACCTCGACAACGCCGACTCGATCGCCACCTTCAACATCAACATGTCCGGCCTCTTCGACCCGGGCTACTACGTCCGCTTCTACTCCCAGCACAAGGGCACCGAGGCCGGCGAGGACCTGGTCGTCGAGTACCGCGACCTGGGCGACAACTGGCAGCCCCTGACCACCGTGCCCTCCGACGGCACGGACCAGACGGAGTTCGATCTGCACCAGATCGCGCTGCCGATCATCGCGTACCAGAGCAACTTCGCCGTCCGCTTCACCGCCACCGGCAACGCGGGCAACGACGACTGGTACATCGATGACCTGGCGGTCACCGAGGAGTTCATCGTCGACGAGCCCGACGAGGGCTGCAACGGCGCCGACATCGCCGAGCCCTTCGACGTGCTCGACTTCTCCGACGTCGTCTCCTTCCTCTCCGGTTTCGGCACGTGCGAGCCCGAGGCCGACCTCGCGGCGCCCTTCGGCTCGTGCGACTTCTCGGACGTCGTCGAGTTCCTGAGCCTCTTCGGCGGCGGCTGCCCGTAAGGACCCCGCCACCCCCCGACGCTCACGCAGGGCCGGCGACCTCGGGTCGCCGGCCCTTTCTCGTGCGCGACCGCGCACGAACAACGCCGGCGCCCGGGTCTGACCGGGCGCCGGCGTCTTCAAGTGGGCGAGGAGGGATTCGAACCCCCGTAGGCGTATGCCAGCAGATTTACAGTCTGCCCCGTTGGCCACTTGGGTACTCGCCCGGCGGGACGGAAACGTATCCACCCGCCCGCCCCCCGGCAACCCCGGCCCGCGCCGACCGCCAACCGGGCCCCCGCACGACCCCGGCGCAGCCCCGAGCTTCTCGGACCAGCCCCCCGGCGTCGCCGCCTCTCCCCCCTTCGGGCAAAGCGGCTCCCACGCTCGCCCGATGGAGGGAGCACCCGCGGGCGGTCCCGCGGCGATCACGACGGGGGCATCGGGTTGGACTCTCAGACGACCGAGCTGATCCTGCTGGGCTCCGCCCTCGGCGCCCTCGCGTTCGCCCTCCCGCGACGCAAGAGCCGTCCCCTCATCCCCTCCGCGGGCATCATGGTCGCCGTGCTTGGCATCTCCGTGCTCGCCGCCCACTCGATGCGGGCGAGCATCGCCGGCCGGTTCCCGGGCCTCCCGGTCCTGCAGCTCGGAACGGGGTGGGACACCTGGCGCTTCGTCGAGCTCGTCGGCCTGATCATGGTCGGTTTCGGCGTCGTCCTGCTCAGCTACGTCGCCGAGGACCAGCGACGCGACCGCAAGAACGCCAAGTTCCTCAAGCACATCGCCCCCGAGCTCGAGATCTCGCCCGATCTGCTCCAGACGGTCCTGAAGACCGCCCCCGGGGCGACGCTCGTGCTCCGCAAGGCGCCCAACGCCGGCGCCTCCAAGGGGCACTTCGAGATCGTCTACGCGACCGCCGGCCAGCGATCCCTCCGCCCGGAGCAGCCCGTCGATCTCGAGGGCGAGTGGTTCCGCTCGCGGTTCTCGCAGACGGTTGTCGCCAACGTCTGCCGCGTCGCAGACCAGGCGTTCGGCTCGATGAGTGTCGGGACGGCCAAGTGCACCTGCCCGAGCACGGACCGCTCGTTCGAGCTGACGGCCGGCGCCCACGGATCGACCGTGATCGTCCTGATCGAGGAGACGACCGAGCGCCGCAGGGCCGAGGAGTCCCTCCGCCAGGTCGCGTTCAACGATCCGGTCACGGGGCTGGCCAACCGGTACTTCATGGAGCAGCGCCTCGCCGAGGCGCTCGAGGAGGCCAAGCGGTCCGACGCGTGCGCCTTCGCCGTCCTCTACCTGGACTTCGACGGCTTCAAGCAGGTCAACGACCAGCACGGGCACCACGTGGGCGACGCCCTCCTGCACAGCATCGGCTCGCGACTCCGCGCCGCCCTGGGCCGGACCGAGCGGACACCCGCGGGCGAGCACAGCGCGGCGCGGCTGGGCGGAGACGAGTTCGCCGTCTGCTTCCGCGACGCCAGGACCGACCGGGCCCGCGAGTTCGCCCAGGCCCTGTGCGAGTCGCTGGCCAGGCCGCACGAACTCGAGGGGCTCAAGATCATCTCGACCGCGAGCGTGGGCGTCGTCCTCTGCCGGGGGCGACACGAGAACGCCGCCGAGCTGCTCAAGGCCGCCGACGCGGCGATGTACGAGGCCAAGCAGCAGGGCAAGAACCAGGTCGTCGTCGCCGACGAGCTGGGCGACGAGGACGCCGGCCTACGGGCCCGCAGGCGGTCGGACTGGACCGACGCCTCCGCCCAGGACGGGGACGGCGCCGCCGAGCACGTCGCCTGACGGCCCTCCCCGCGAAGCCGCCTGCCGGACTCGAACCGGCGACCATTGGTTTACAAAACCAATGCTCTACCAACTGAGCTAAGGCGGCATGTCGGGGCGGGGCCGCCCGCGTCGGCGGGCAGACGCACACCCCATCTACGACACCGGCCCCGGGATCTCCCCGGGGCCGGTCAATGGGCGATACAGGGCTCGAACCTGTGACCTCCAGTGTGTCATACTGGCGCGCTAGCCAACTGCGCCAATCGCCCTTGACGCCGGACCCATCGGGCCCGGCACGGGAGTATAAGCCCCCTCCCGGTCGATCGGCCAGCGGGCCGCCCGCCCCCAGCCCAATCCGAGTACCCGATCCACGAACCCGGATCAGCCGGGCCCCGGCTCGGGCGTCCCGGGTCAGCCGTTGAGGATCACGATCTCGACCCGGCGCGAGTCCTTCTTCGTGCCCTTCGGGTTCGAGGGGCCGAAGGCCGCCGAGTAGATGCTGTTGTTCTGCACGCCCCGCTGCACGAGGTAGGCCTCGACCGCCAGCGCCCGCTCCATCGAGAGGTGCTCGTTGGAGCGCCACTTGCTCTTGCGGATCGGGTCCGAGTCGGTGTACCCCTCGACGCGGATGGTCTGCCCGGCGTACTGGCTCTGGATGACCTGGGCCACCCGGTCCAGCGAGGACTTGGACGAGGTCTTCAGGTCCGCCTTGCCCGAGTCGAACAGGACGTCGCCCGCGACCGCCACGATCACGCTCCCGCCCGCCCCGTAGCTCGACGAGACGCCCGGGATCCCCTCGAACCCGCTGCGGCTGGCCTTCTCACGCTCGGCGTCGAGCTGGGCCATGTACTGCGCACGCTGGTCGGCCAGCGCCCGGTCCTTGTCGGCCTGGGCCGCGGCCACCTGCTGGTTCGACTGGGCCACCTTGTCCTGGAGGGACGCGACGCGCTCGCGCAGGCGGGAGTTCTCCTCGACCGCGGCGTCGTAGTCCGCCTTCTTGACGTTCTTGCACCCGCCGAGCATCGCGCCCGCACAGACCGCGCTCAGCAGCAGCGCCGTTCCAAATCGCTTGTTCATCCGTGAACCTCCGGTTGTTCGTCTGGCGCCGGGATCGGGCCGGCGCACGGGCAATGTACCCGCCCGGGCCCCGCCGTGCGCGCCATCCACGACCCTCCGACGCGAGACCTAGGGGATGTCGATCGGCGTCGTCGAACGCAGGATCAGCGTCAGCAGGGCCTCCACGCCCGGCTTGGCCAGGATCACCAGCAGCGTGCTCACCGCCAGGAATGGCCCGTAGGGCATCGCCCGACGCAGCGTCCCGCCAGCCAGCCGCCCCAGGACCGCCCAGGCCAGCCCGACGAACGCCGCCCCGAAGAACGCGACCGTCGCGTCGATCCAGCCGAGACACGCCCCCACCGCCGCCATCAGGTGGACGTCCCCCAGGCCCATGGCCTCCTTGCCGAACGCCAGCGAGCCCAGGATCCGGACCGCCCAGACGACGGCCCCCCCGATCAGGTAGCCCATCAGGGCGCCGGCGAGCACGTTCAGCCACAGGGGCGCCGGCCCGCTCTGGGCCAGGGGACCGCCCGCGGGGTTCAGCAGCCACGCCCCGACCAGGGCCAGGGCCGCCGGCGGCGCCAGGAACGCCATCTCCTTGACCATCTCGCGCCGGGCGTGCGGGTACTGGATCCACAGATCCGCCCCGCCCGGGGCCTCCTCGCCCGCGACGCTCTCGGCCGGCTCGGTCCCGACCGGAACGTCACCCGCGACCGGCCCGCCCGTCTTGGCCCGCTGCTCGTCGAGGACGCCGGCCTCCCACTCGTCGTAGTCGTCGAAGCTCCGCCGGATCAGGCCGAGCTGGAGCAGGACGATCGAGATGGCCAGGCCGGCCGCCCCGCCGATCGACGCGCCGATCCAGCCCCAGCCCATCTGGCCCGGCGTGGCGATGGTCCACTGCCAGTCGAGAGCCGATTCCCACCACGTGAAGTCCTCGGTCCGCCACAGCCCGGGGGACGCGATCGACATGGCCCCGTGCGCGTGCTCGAACCAGAACGCGTGCAGCGGGTGGACGATCAGCCCGATCGCCGCGGGAACCCAGGCGAGCACGAGGGGGATCGTGAACGTCTTGGCGTCCACGATGGTCATCGCGACCAGCGAGCCGACGAGCGTGACCAGGACAAGGAACGCGGGCCAGGTCAGCGCGGGCAGGGCGTTGACGCCGTCCGACTGCGCCCACTCGGGCTTGATCTGTCCGAGGACCGCGACCGAGTCGGGCACGACGTACCAGAGCGCGAAGAGCCCGCCGAAGAGCACCGCGACGAACAGCTCGACGATCGGGTACTCGGGGCTGATCTTGCACCCGCAGAAGCGGCACTTGCCCCGGAGCAGCACCCATCCCAGGATCGGGATGTTCTCCCGCCACGTGAGCTTGGTCTGGCAGGTGGGGCAACGGCTGGCCGGGCGGACGACGTCCAGGCCCCGGGGCAGGCGGTAGACGAGCACGTTGATCAGCGAGCCCACGCACGCCCCGAAGGCGAACACGAACATGGTCGTCACGACCCGGGGCGCCCAGGCGTAGAAGTCAGCCATCGGGGCCTTCATCGGACCGATCCGGGCCGCGGCCCCCCACTTCGTCCGCGCCACCCCCCTTGGCGATCTGCTCGGCCGACAGCTCCTCGATGCGGGCCTCGGCCTGGTCCAGGATCGCCCGGCAGCGGGCGACCAGCGCCGCACCCTGCTCGTAGGCCGCGATCGACTCCTCGAGCCCGATCTCGCCCGACTCGATCCGCTCGACGAGCGACTCGAGGCGCTCGACCGCCTGCTCGTAGCTCAGCTCGGCCGTGGGCTTCGGCTCGCCGTCCTTGGGCTTCGACCGCTTGGGCGCCATGGCGGCACGTTACCCGCCGCCCGCGAACAGGTCCATCTGGTCGGGGCCCGGGTCGTGCCGAGGGCGACGCGTCCGCTTGCGTGGAGGCGGAGGCGCGGGCGGGGCCTGGCCGCCCTCGCCCGTCGACTCGACCACCGAGCGGACCGAGCCGTCGGCCAGGCGCGTCTGCAGGTGTTGCCCGGGGCGGAGGCCCTCGATCGTGCGCACCAACCTGCCCCGCTCGTCGAGCGTCGTCGAGAAGCCCCGGGCGAGGACGGCCATGGGGCCGACGGCGTGCAGCTCGCGCTCCAGGCCGTCCAGCCGGTCGCGCTCCCGTTCGTGCGTGACGCGGACGGCGCGCGCGAGCCGGGCGCGGAGGGCGTCCAGCCGCTCGGCCCGCCGCGCGTGCACGACCGTCGGGCGCCCACGCTCGAGCCTCGAGCCCAGCCGCTCCAGTCGCCGGACCGCCCGACCGACGCGCTCGCCCGTCGCCCGGTCCAGCCGCCCGCCGAGCCAGACCAGCTCGCCGCGCCGAAGCCGCACGATCTCCCGCGGGTCGGCGAGGACGGGGCGGCGGGCCAGCGCGTCCACGCGGCGCCGCTCGAAGCTCGCCCGGTCTCCCAGCGTCCGCGCCATCCGCCGGCGCAGCGTCTCGACCTGCTCGCGGAGGGCCGCGCGGTCGGGGGTCAGGCGCATCGCGGCCTGGGTCGGCGTCGCGCACCGCTCGTCGGCGACCAGCTCGGCGATCGTCGTGTCCGTCTCGTGCCCGATCGCGGCGACGACGGGGACCTCGCACTCGTGGATCGCCTCGGCGATGCCCCGGTCGTTGAAGGCGGCCAGGTCCTCGGCCGACCCGCCGCCACGCGTCACGATGATCGCGTCCACGCCCAGCCGCTCGTGCGAGGCCGACAGCGCGCGGATGGCGCCCCGGACCTCGCCCGCCGCCGCCTCGCCCTGGACGCGGGCGTCCACGACCAGCAGCCCGACCGCCGGGCAGCGCTTCCTGACCGTGTCGATGACGTCCTGCAGGGCGGCGCCCGTGCGGCTGGTCACGACCGCGATCCGGCGCGGGAACACGGGCAGGGGCCTCTTGGCCTCGGGGTCCAGCCAGCCCAGGGCCCGCAGCTCGGCCAGCAGCTTCTGCATCGCCAGCTGCCCCGCGCCCACGCCGACCGGGTCCACCCGCTCGACGACCAGGCTCACCCGCCCGTTGGGCGCGTAGTAGTCAACGCGGCCCGTCGCGACGACCTCCGTGCCGATCTCCAGGGGCGTGCGCGAGCGCTTGGCGGCCGAGGCGAAGAAGACGGCGTTGATCACCGCGTCCCCGTCGCTCAGGTCGAAGTAGTAGTGCGTCCGGTGGCGGAGATTCGTGATCTCGCCGACGACGCGGACCTTGGCGGGCAGCCCGTCGCGGATGGCGCCGTCGATCAGGGACGCCAACGCAGAAACGCTCAGCGGTCTGTCGGCCGCCGAGCGCTCTGAGTCCTTGCCGCCACCCCCCGGCTGCTTGCGGGAGGCGGCGGACATCCTGGACGGGTCGAAGGGGAGTCTCCCGCTCACGACCCGAGTGTAGTTGACGCCGACCGGCTTACCTGCTGGCGATCCGGTCCTGACGCTGGCCCGGCTTCGAGACGCGGGCGACCCGCGCGTCGAACCCCGGCTTGGAGATCCGGACCGGCTCGTCGCCCGAGGCCATCGCGCGGGCGACCTGGGCCGCGTCCGGGGCCACCTCGTCGCGGCGGACCTCCTCGCGGGGCAGCGTCCGGGGCTGGTCCGCGGGCTTGCGGAAGATCGCCCGGGGCTCGGGCAGCGACTTGGTCACGCGCTGCTCGGCGTTGGGCGCGGTGAACGTCCGCACGCGGTAGTACCCGTTCTCCCGCAGCCACCTGCCACGCGCCTCCTCGAGACGGCTGAACAGCTCGGCGGTCGCCTCGACCCGGTCCCAGTTGAACAGGGCCCGGTTCGTCTGCAGGCTCAGCTCGCCGAAGATCTGGCGCTGGACCGCGAGCGTGTCCGGGCTGTCGGCGCCGGGGACATGCGCGAAGCTGTGCACCGGGCGGGGCACGTACTGACGCACGGGCTCGAACGGGTCGATCGCGAAGGTGCCGTCGAAGACCCGGACGTAGATCACCGCCGGGGCGTCATCGCCGGCGCCGAGCCGCTCGCGGTTGCGCCGGCTGATGTCGCTGTAGGCTCCGTCGATGATCTCGTACCCGTCGATGCCGAGGTCCTGATCGACGAACCGCGCGCGGACGTCGATGATCGGGGCCGCGGGGGTCACGTCCGTCACGGGGGCGCCGGCGCCGGGGAAGGCCGCGGGCGGCTCGCCCAGGACCACGGTCGCGGCGAGGACGCCGATGGTGCTCAACATGTCTGTCTCCTCTTGTCCTGAGTTGTCGCCGACCGCGCGAGGGGCGGGGCCGGCCCATCCCGCAGAACCCGCGCCGCCCGCACAGGCGGGCCAGGCCCTGCACAACACCAGTATTCACCAGGACTTAGAGACGTCCAGCCCGTTCCCCGACTCTGCGCCCCTTCCGGCGCCCTCGCGTTCTTCTCGGACCGGCCCCTACTCGCCGGCGGCCTGGAAGGCGATGCTCTGGCGCCCGGCCGCCCACTCGTAGACGTCGACGACCGCCGCGACATGGGCGCTTACCCGGTGCTTGGCCCTGGCATACGACCGGGCCGAGGCGCCCAGGGTCCGTGCGACGTCCCGGTCGTCGAGGACGGCGGACACGGCCTCGCTCCACGCCCCCGAGTTGGCGCCCGGGGGCACCAGCCGCGCGGTCTGGCCGTCGATCAACGCCGCCACCGACCGGTCCTCGGTCGCGACGACCGCCATCGACGACGCCATCGCGTCCAGCAGCAGGGACCGCTGCTCGCCCCGGGCGTCAGGGTGGACCACGACGTCCGCCCGCAGCACCAGGTCGCGGCGGTCCTCAAGGCGCCCGATCAGCGAGACCCGCTGCCGGATCCCGAGCTTGTCGGCCCTCTTCCAGATGTTGAGCCTCGCCGCGGCGTCCGCGTCCACGAACAGCAGCGCGTCCGAGTGCGTCTCCATCACCCGGGCGACACCCTCGAAGGCCCGGACCGAGGCGACCTCGTCGCGCCCGAACCCGAGCATGACCAGCGCCGGCGCCCGCGACTCGTTCAGGATCTCGTGCGACTCGGGCCTGGGCTTGGCGCCCCAGGGCACGAGGCGGACGACCGCGCCCCGCGCCTCGCGGAGGGCGGCGCGCTCGATCGCCGGGTCGGGGGCGATCAGGATCGGCGGCTCGCGCATCGAGCCCGCGACCGTCCGGGCGCGCTCGACCATGCCCATCCGCCACAGCTCCAGCGCGAGCGGGACCTCCCACGTGCGGCACAGCTCGATCCCGATCCCCCACGCCGCCCCCCCGAACACGTGCACCAGGTCCACCGGGGACCCGGACTTGTCCGTCGGCGTCAGATCGCGGGCCAGCCGCGAGGCCCGCATCTTGCGGGTGAACGAGAGCGCGCCCGCCCGGTACGACACGTGACGCCCGAGCACGTCGTGCTCGGGCCGGGGCGCGACATCCGTCGGCGCCGCCAGCGTCACGCGCACCCCCTCGTCCATCAGCCCGACCTCGAGCCGCGAGAGCAGCGCCCGCTCACGCACCGCGAAGATCGAGTCGGCCAGAAGCAACACGTGCATACAAGAAGTCCTATGCACCCGCCCCGGCCGGGGCGACGGACGGCGGCAAGATCGCCGGCGGATCGGCCGAGGGCTCGCCCGCGCCCGCCCCGCGCCACACCCCGACCCAGTGACCCGGGCGGACCTCGGCGAGCTCTGAGTCGGCGCCCGTCGAAGCCCCCGCCCCGCCCGGCCGGTCGTGCCAGGGCCACCAGGGCCGGACCGGGCGCCCGCCCGCCTCGAGCCCCTCGAACTGGGATTCGTCGTTCACGATCTCGCGCACGGTCGAGAGCCGGTCCGCCCGCTCGCGGAGCTTGGGCACACAGGCGATGAGCCCGCGCGTATACGGGTGCAGCGGGCCGCGCATCAGCTCGTCGGCCCGCGCGTACTCCACGACCCGACCCGCGTACATGACGCAGACCACGTCCGCCTCCTCGGCGACCACGCCCAGGTCGTGCGTGATCAGCATCATGCTCATCCCCTGTTCTCGCTTGAGACCGCCCAGCAGTTCCATGATCTGCTTCTGGATCGTGACGTCGAGGGCCGTCGTCGGCTCGTCGGCCAGCAGCACCCGGGGCTCGCACGCCAGGGCCATCGCGATCATCACGCGCTGCCGCATCCCACCGGAGAACTCGTGCGGGTACGACCGGAGCCGTGAGCCCGGCTGCGGGATCCCGACCGCCTCCATCGCCGCGACCGCGCGCTCGCGGGCCTCGCGTGGGCGCACCGACTGGTGCAGCCCGATCGCCTCGACCAGCTGATCGCCGATGCTGAACACGGGGTTCAGGGAGGTCATCGGCTCCTGGAAGATCATCGCGACCTCGCCGCCGCGGATCTGGCGCATGCGGCGCGCGTCGGCGTGCAGCAGGTCCGCCTCTCCCCCGGGGCCCCGGAGGATGATCCGCCCCCGGTCGTAGGAGGCCGGCGGCGTCGGAATCAGCCGCAGCACGCTCATCGCCGTCACCGATTTGCCGCACCCGGACTCGCCGACGACGGCGAGCGTCTGACGCGGGAAGAGCGTCATCGACGCGCCGTCCACGGCCCGCAGGCGCGGGCCTCGGCCGTTGTCGAACGACACCACGAGATCGCGGATCTCCAGCACCGGCGACGGCGCACTCGGCGTCCCGCCCTTCATCGCCTCGCCCGCCTCGGGTCCAGGGCCTCGCGCAGACCCTCGCCCACGAAGTTGAGCGCCAGCAGCGTCAGCCCCAGCAGCAGGCACGGGAACAGCAGCAGCCACCAGTGGCTCTTGTACTGGTTCAGCTCGCTGAGCCCCTCGGCCGCCAGGTTTCCCCAGCTCGGGAGCGGCGGCTTCACGCCGATGCCCAGGAAGCTCAGGAAGCTCTCCTGCAGGATCGCCTGGGGGACGGCCAGCGTCGCGTACACCACGATCGGGCCGACCAGGTTCGGCAGCAGGTGCTTGAGGAACACCCGCCTCGTCGGCGCCCCCACCGCCCGCGCCGACTCGACGAACGGCTGGTTCTTCAGGCTCAGCACCTGGCCCCGCACCACCCGCGCCATCGTCAGCCAGCTCACACCGCCGATCGCGACGAACAGCACGACGATGTCGAACGCCGAGCGGACCTTGGGCGACAGGTCGCGGGGCGTGTACTCCCGGAGCCTGTCGAACTCGGGCGGGCGCGGGCCCAGCGCCGTGAGCTGCTCGGATACGGGCTCCTCCAGCTCGCCCTCGCGGACGCGGCGGCGGACGTCGCGCTCGGCCCGCTTCCGCTCATACACCACGAAGATCGGCGACTCGATCTGCTCGCGGACGCCCGGGTTCTCGTTCAGGAACTGCTCGACGTCACGGTACTCGCCCGCGTCGTCCCGCCCGGCCAGCTCCAAGCGCGCCTCCCGGACGACGAAGCTCTCCCGCTTCTTCGCCCGCGTGTCGTACTCGCTGATCATGGCGTCGCCCGCAACGGCAAGCAGAACCACCAGAAGGATGTACGGCAGGCCGTAGAGCACGTCCACGGCGCGCATCATCAGCGCGTCCGTCTTCCCCCCGGCGTACCCCGCCAGCGAGCCGTACAGCGTGCCGATGCACACGCTCAGCAGCGCCGCGGCCAGCCCGATCCCCAGCGAGATCCCGCCCCCGGTCAGCACGCGGACCAGCAGGCTCCGCCCGAGGTGGTCCGTCCCCAGCGTCGGCTCCGGCCACAGCGACCGGACTTGCTCGAACACGGGCCCCTCGCGGAGCGCCAGCGCCTCGTCCGTGCCCAGGCCCGCGTCGGCCGCGACCTGCTCGAGCCGCGCCCGGACGTCGTCGTCGGCCGCCGCCCGCGCCCGGAGGCTCGCCATAAGCCGGTCCACGTCGCCCTCGTCCTTGGGCGCCCAGGAGGGGGGCAGCCGCGCGTCGATGGGGGCGCCCGCGTTGTACCTGGGGCTGCCACCCGCGTCCCCGAGTGTCCAGGGCAGCGTCCCGAGGCATGCGACCGCCATCACGGCCAGGAACAGCGTGCCGACCATGCCCGCGACCGAGCGGGTGAACGGGTTGTCCCGACGGATCGGCGGCGCCATGATCGCCGGGACTGACTCGGGCTCTGTGCGCCGGGGCATCGCGGGAGAAGATACCGCCCCCCCGCCCCCGACGCATGCCGACGCCACGCCGCTACCGTTGGGGCGAGGGCCGAGCGCTGAGCATGGACACTCCACCCCAAGACACGCCCACCGAGCGGGGCGCCCCGGCCCGGTCGGGCCTCAGAGGATCGCTGCGCGTCGTCCGCGTCGCGGGCATCGACATCGGCATCCACTGGACGTTCTGGCTGCTGATCGCGTTCCTGGTCTTCTACACGATCTCGAGGGGCGGGAGCGCGGCCGACGCCGCCCAGCTCGTCGTGTTCGTCTTCGCGCTGTTCGTATGCGTCGTCCTGCACGAGCTGGGCCACGCTTTGATGGCCCGCCGCTTCGGCGTCCGCACCCGGGACATCACCCTCCTGCCCATCGGCGGGATGGCGCGGCTGGAGCGCATGCCCGAGCGCCCCGTGCACGAGCTGCTGATCGCCGTCGCGGGGCCCGCGGTCAATGTCGTCATCGCCGGCGTCCTGCTCGTGCTCATCCTGGCCCTCGGGATCGGGCTCGGGACCACGCCCGGCCAGCAGACCCAGAAGGGCGTCCTGCCCGACATGCCCTTCCTCTGGAACCTGGCCTCGGTCAACATCTTCCTGGTTCTGTTCAACATGCTGCCGGCGTTCCCGATGGACGGCGGGCGGGTGCTCCGGGCCCTGCTCGCGACCCAGATGAGCTACGCGCGGGCGACGGACATCGCCGCCAAGGTCGGCGCCGTCATGGCCGTCCTGTTCGTCGGCCTCGCGCTGTTCACGGGAAACCTGGTGCTGGGGCTGATCGCCGTGTTCGTGTTCCTCGGCGGTCAGGCCGAGAACCGGGCCGCCCAGACGAAGTCCGCGCTCCAGGGGCTGTTCGTGAGCGACGCGATGGTCAGCGAGTTCCGCGTGCTCGAGTCCGAGGCCACATTGGACGACGCGGTCGCCGCCCTGCTCGCCGGCTCGCAGCAGGACTTCCCGGTCGTCCGGGGCGGGACGCTGGTCGGGATGCTCTACCGCGTGGCGCTCGTCCGGGCGATGGCCGAGGGACACGCGGGCGACCGCCGGATCGGCCAGATCATGGACGATCGCGGCCCGACGCTCTCGCCCGACGACCCGCTCCAGGACGCGATCGGGCGCCTCCAGGACTCGCGCACCACGATCCCGGTCCTCGAGGGCGGCCGCCTCGTCGGCATCCTCACGAGCGAGAACGTGGGCGAGCTGATCATGGTCCGCGGCGCGATCGCGCACGCGGGCCGATGATCACGCCGCGCGGGATGGCTCAGCCCTCCCCGCCGGACTCCTCCTCGGCCGCCGCGGGCGCGACCACGACCGTGATCTTGGAGTCCTCCGCGTAGTACTTGCGGAAGATCGAGTGCACGTCCGCCTCGGTCATCGCGCGGTACTGCTCGGGCGCCTCGACCAGGTCGTCGAGGCCCCGGGCGCGGTAGTCCAACGCGGCCAGCTCGCTCGTCCAGAACCGGGGCTGCTTGACCTGCTCGTCGTAGGTGTTGAGCACCTGCGAGCGGGCGGTCTCGACCTCCTCGGCGCTGGGACCGCTCTCGGCGAACGCGGCGAACATCTCGTGGATGACCGACGCCAGCCGCGGCCCGTTCTCCGGGCCCGTCTGCGAGAACGCGACGAAGATCCCCAGCTCCGGGAACTCGGTCCCCGGCTGCGAGATCGCCTGGATCGAGTACACCTGCGCCTCGGCCTCGCGGACGCGCTCGATCAGACGCGTGCTCAGGATCTGGGCCGCCAGGTTCAGCGCTCGGCGGTCACGCACGTTCTCGGCGCTGGTCCCGAAGTTGCCGGCCATCGCGATCGCGAACGGCGTCTGCGTCTGCACCTCGCGCACGACCTCGCGCGGCCCCTCCGGACGGGTCACGTCCCGGGCGTCGTCCAGCGTCGAGCCCGAGATCCGCTCCCGCGGCGCCAGCGAGCCGATGTACCGCGTCACCAGGTCCATCGCCGGCTCCAGGGCCAGGTCGCCCACGACCGAGACCTCGATCGGCGAGCGTGCCGTGTGCCGGTCGAGCCAGCGCTGCGCGTCCTCGCGCGTCACCGACTCCACCTGCTCGACGGTCAGCGGGCGGATGCGGACCTCGTCCTCGGGCACGAGCGCCTCGGCCATCGCCTCCATGAACTGCCCCTGGGGCACCATCATGCTCTGCTCGATCTGCAGCACACGCTGCTGGCGCCACTGGTCGAACGCGCTCTGCTCGATCACCGGCTGCGTCAGCAGCAGGTACGCCAGCTTCATCCCCTCCTCGAGGTCCTCCGGGGAACCGGAGACCGACAGCGACATCGCGTCGGCGCCCGCGCCCCCGCCGACCCCGACCTTCAGGCCCGTCATCAGGTCGCGGATGTTGTTGGAGGTCAGGTCCTGGGTCGCGGGCTTGTTCCACGCGAGGGCCGCGGCCTCGGAAACGCCCCGGTTGGTCGCGTCCTCGAGGATCTCGCCGCCGGGCAGCGTGATCGTGATGGTCACCTGGTCACGCTGGATGTCCATCTGCCGGTGGTGGACCCGGACGTTGTTGGTCAGCCACGCCGAGGTCACGCCCGACGCCTCGTGGGTCGCGCTCTCCACGACGCCGCCCGGCTCGGGCAGCTCCGAGAGCAGCTGGGTCGGACGCTCGGACTCAGCCTCGGCCTCGGGCGTCACCGACAGTGCCTCGCGCGACAGGGCCAGCAGCTCGTCCTCGGTCGGCACGTCGGCCGAGCTGGGCAGCTCCGCGACGACCGTCACCCGCTCGTCGTCGAACAGGCCCAGGAACGCCTCGTTGACCTCCGAGAGGGTGATCGTCTCCACGTACTTTCTGGTCAGCTCGAGCCCAAGCTCGGCCGAGACCGGCGTCGCGCCCGAGTTGACCGCCGCCCCGATCGACCCGATCCGCGCCTGGGCCGGGAGGGTCTCCTCGACCTCGGCGCGGCGCTCGGCGCCCGCGATCGCCTGCTTGCGGACATCGCCCAGCTCGCGCTCCGTGAACCCGTGCAGGCGGGCCCGGCGCATCTCGGTCGCGATGTCACCCAGGATCTGGCGCCAGTCCTCGGGGGCGCCCGTCCCGCTCAGCTGCGAGAGGCGCATCTCGTTGAACAGATCCATGACGACGGCGCCGCCCGACTTGAAGGCGACCGCGTCGTCGTTGATCTTCGCCTCCAGGCGCCGGTTGAGCGCCTGGGCGGCCATGCCCTCGACCAGCTGCGAGCGGAACTGCTGCTCCGTCGTCACCGGGTCGCGGGGCTTCTCGATCCCGATGAACCCGATCTCGGCCTGCGTCAGCTCCGGGTCGGTCGCGACGATCGCACGCAGCTGCGTGTAGGGCGTGATGCCGACGGGCAGGTCCTCGGGCCGCTCCGCGGCCTCGCCCACGTCGAACGTCTCGCGGATCGCGCCCTCGACCACGCCCGGGTCCATGTCCGCGACCACGATCAGCGTCGCGTTCGACGGCACGTACCAGTGCTCGTAGTAGCCCACGAAATCATCGCGGCTGACCGAGTTGATCGTCTCCTCGGTGCCGATCGGGAGCCGTCGCCCGAACGTCGAGCCCGGGGCGAGCCTCTCGAAGAGCTGGTCCATGATCCGCTGCTGCGGGCCCTTGCCGGTCCGCAGCTCCTCGAGGATCACGCCGCGCTCGTTCTCGATCTCCTCGGCCAGCAGCAGCGTGCCGAACAGCACGTCCTCGAAGAACAGGAAGCCCTTCTCCAGCGTCGCGACCTCGGTGTCCGGCAGCGAGAGCGTGTACGCGGTCTGGTCGAAGCTGGTGAACGCGTTGAGGTGCTGGCCGAAGGTCATGGCCAGGGACTCGAAGTACGGGATGATCTCGCCCGGGGCGATGTTCTCGCCGCCGTTGAAGGCCATGTGCTCCATGAAGTGGGCGATGCCGCGGGTCTCCTCGGTCTCGTTCAGGGAGCCGGTGGAGAAGTGGAGCATCAGATTCGCCCGCCCGGGGGGGTTGGCGTGCCGGAGGATGATGAAGTCCATCCCGTTGTCCAGCTCGCCCATGACCAGATCGGGATCTGGCTGGAGGGGCTGGGCGGCGGCGCCGGCGGCGAGAACAAGCACAGAAACGATGCCGGCAGCGCGGCCGAGACGTGGGCGATCCATGATCGGAGGCTCCTCCGTGGGTGACGTGATACCGATGGGGCGCCGCGAGACCCTCGCTGCCGCGCCCGGCACTCTATACCGGCCCCCCGCCCCCGGATTGCAGTTCCCCGGGGACGAATGCGGCCGATCTCTCTGAGTCGATCAGGGGCACCCGCCGCCGAAGGCGTTCAGGTACGCGACGACGTCGCTGAAGTCGAACACCCCGGTCGGCGCGGCCAGGTCCGCCTCGGGCGCCATGGCGCCGAACGCGACGAGGAACGCCAGCACGTCGGAGAAGTCCAGGGTCCCGAACGGCTCGGCGATGTCCGCCGCGTTGCAGGGCGCCGCCCCGGGCTCGTGCTCGATCAGCAGGAGCGTCCGCGCCGGGATGTCCAGCTCCACCGACTGGGCGTGGGGTGTGAGCGGGACGGCCTCGGCCTCGAACGTGCCCGTCGTGCCGCCGCCCGAGCCGCCGAACTCGGCCGCCTGGCTGTTGACCGCGACGCCCCACGTGCCCGGCCGGGGCAGGCCGACTCGGTACCCGCTGCGGTCCGTGTTGCCCATGTTCACGACGACGACGAAGCTCTTGCCGCCGTCCACCCAGCGTTCGAACGCGATGACGTCCGCGCCCTCGTTGACGTGGTAGACCCAGACGCCCGCGTCTGCGGCCAGCGCCGGCTCGCTCGTGCGACGCCCGATGACGGCCTTGTAGTAGTCGAAGACGCCCGAGTAGGACGTCTTGTGCGACCAGTCGATCTTGTTCTCCTCCCAGCCCTGGTCCTCGAGCCACTCGCTGCCCTGCAGGATCGAGGGGACGCCCGCGGCCAGCAGCACGATGCCGTTGGCGACCGTCGTCCGCCCCCGGGCGAACTGGTCGTCGTGCGGGAAGCTGGTGTCGATCTGCCTCACGGCCCGGTCGTGCCCGTTGAGGGGCCAGGCGTCGTCGTGCAGCTCGAAGTAGTTGAGCACCTGTGAGCCGGCGACGCCCCCCGTCCCGTCGATCGCCGCGGCGACGCCGGACACGTTCGGGCTGCCGAAAGAGGCGCCGAAGACCGCGTCGCGGAGCGCGTTCTTGAAGCTGTTGTGGTACTGGGTATCGAAGAAGATCCCCGAGTGCACCCACGGGTTGTCGATGTAGATCTCCGCGATGGCGTTGGCGTCGGCGTATCGGTTGTCGATCGCGTCGTTCATCGCCCGCATCAGGTCCTGGCCCGAGCCCCACTGGCTCGTCCAGCCGGAGTCGGTCATGGCCATCACCGCGTCCTGGCGGTACCCGTCCATGCGGAACTCGCCCATCACATGGTGCACCGAGTCGAGGTAGTAGTCGAAGACGCCCTGGCTGTCGAAGTCCGCCTGCGCGCCCCACGGCGTGTCCTGGGCGGGCGAGTCGAAGTACAACTGCGTCCCGTCGAAGTTCCACAGGAAGTTGTCGCTGGGCGAGAGGTGGTTCCAGACCACGTCCAGCAGCACGGCGATCCCGTGCGCGTGCAGCTGGTCCACCATGTACTTCAGCTCGTCGGGCGTGCCCAGCGCCCACTCCCAGGCGTACATCGAGATCGGGTTGTACCCGCCCGAGAAGTCGCCCGGGAACTCGTTGATCGGGTTGATCATCACCGCGTTCACACCGAGCTCGGCCAGGTGCGCCGCCCGGTCGCCCACGTCGGCGTACCCCGACGGGTTGCCCGCCGGCCCGAACGGGTCGTTCCGGCCCGCGAACGAGCCCACGTGCAGCTGGTAGATGACCAGCTCGTCGAGCGGGTCGGCGATGAAGTCGTCGTGCTGCCACTCGTACGCCAGAGGGTCGGTGATGATCGCGTTGAGGTTGTCCGTCGGGTTCAGGCGGCTGGCCCGCGGGTCCGTGTTCCAGACCGAGTTGTTGAAGTAGTACTTGTACATCTGGCCCGCCGATGCGCCCGGCACGAACCCGATGAAGTGCTCGCCGACCTTCGCCAGGGGGTTGGCCGTGGACCACCCGTTGAACTCGCCCCGGACGTGGCAGGTCGAGCGGGTGGGCGCCCAGACCTTGAAGACCGTCCCGCCGGCGATCGGCGTCGAGCCGATCGGGGCGTGCGAGAGCGTCGCGAAGTCCAGTCCGAACCCGCCCGCGGGCAGCCCGTCCGACATGCCGCCCGCGCCCAGGTAGTCCGTGTCGGCCCCGTCGGTCAGCGCGATCGTGTATGACATCGCCGTCTCGCCCGTCCCGGGCACGTCGGCGGCCCAAACGTCGTACGGCCCGAGCTGCCCGACCACGCTCGCCGGGTAGCTCGTCTCCACGCCCCCGACGTCCACCAGCACGCTCGCGCCCGTCAGGTCGCCCCGGTACGCCTGGAAGCGGACGGAGAAGTCGTCGGCCTGCATGGGCACGAGCGGGCGGAGGTCCTGCCAGACGACGTGGCTCACGCCGTCCCACTCGACGTTCCCGTCCTGGTCGGCGCCGAGGGCCGGCGGGGCGAGCGAGAGGGCGGCGAGCAGGGCTGTCGCGAGGGTGTACCGCATCGAGGACTCCAATCCGGGGCCGGTCTTGAGAGCATCCGTGGTCAGGGGCGCTGGCCGCGGGGCCGAACCGCCCGGGCCGGGACGCCGCCCAGCCTAGCAGCGCCTAAGCACTGACAGAACAGGTGTTTGTCGAATCAGGGCGACTGGATTCGAACCAGCGACCTTGTGGCCCCAAACCACACGCTCTACCAAGCTGAGCTACGCCCTGAGCATCGCCGGAACTCTACCCACCCGGCGTCGGCGCGGCCGCGGGCCACGCGGGCGGGCCGGCCGCCCACCGCCCGCGACCCGCGGACCAAGACCCCCGCGCCACTCGGCGCCCTGCTGCTAGTTCGGGACCTCCTGGAACAGAACCACCCGGGGCTTCTGCCCGAGCGTCGTCACGTTCGAGCGGTCCACGACCATCAGGAACCGCCGGGCGTAGCTCGGCGTCAGCGGGTCGTCGGGCCGCAGGTTCTTCACGTCGCTCTCGCGGTACCCATGCACGACGAACCAGACCGCGAACGTGTCCGAGCGCGTCGTGGTCGTGTTCAGCAGGCCCGAGAGAACCGCTAGGCGCTCCTCGTAGTCGTTGGGGATGTCGTCGCCCGCCGAGCCGCTGTCGTACAGCTGCGTCTCGAGCGTGACCAGCCCCTCGGCGCCGCCGGTGTTCACGCCGGTGTTCAGGGGCGTGTTCCCGGTGTCCTCGTCGATGCCGAGGTACGTCGGCTGGTTCTGCTTGACCAGGTCGTACTCCATCAGGCTCGTGTCGCCGAGGACGTCCTCGAAGTACGAGGTGCTGATGACCGCGGCCGCGGCCTCGCCCGAACTCGTGAAGCCCGGACGCTCGCGCAGGCCGCCGATCCCGGTCAGCAGCGACCGGCTCTGCTCCACATCGCCCGCCATCGGGCTCGCGCCCACATACCCGTAGTTGCGGAGCATGATCTGGGCGGCTTCGGCCGGGGGGCGTGCGGCCAGGCCCGTCTGGTCCAGCATGCGATACCCGAACGGCGCGCCGCCGATCCCTCCGGGAATCGCCGCGTAGTCGTACGACCACCTCCGGTACTCGCCCGCGAGCCGGTCGCGGTACGAGATGAGGTGTGCCGCGACGTCCGGCGCCCGCGAGAGCGCCGCGTCCGCGACCGCGTCGGGCAGGCCCGACCCGAACGAGCCCATCGCCGGGTTGCTCCCCCACCACTCGGGGTCGCCCGCGGTGTTGAACTCGAGCGAGGGCGTGAGCAGCGGCGCCGCGGGCAGCACGCCCCGCGCGACCGTGTTCAGGTTCAGCATCCCCGGCACGCCGGCCGTCAACGCCTCGCTCTTGGATTCGGGGCCCATGCCCCGGAACTTGGAGAGCAGGTCGATCGCCATCGGCACGCCCGAGCCCACGCGCGTGTCGCCCTGGTCGGGCTCGAACAGGCGGTCCTGGTCGAGGTTCGCGTTGTAGAACGGCACGAAGTCATCCACGCGGATGTTGATCCCGTCCAGGGCGTACCGGCGCTCGGTCCCGCCGATGTCGCGGACCAGGTGCCGCAGCACGGGATCACCCGTGTTCGCCGGGACCAGGTGCATCGCGTACGCCAGCGCCTCGCCGAAGGTGACCCACTGGTCGTCATCGAAGTTCGCCGGGTTCGCGACGTCCGGCGCCTCGAACCACCCGATCGCTGGAACGAGCAGCAGGTCCGTCGCCCGAACCAGCGGGACGTCGGCCATGAAGTTCGTGCCGGCGCCGAAGGGCACGTTCTGGTTCTTCTCGATCGCGTCGCGCTCGCCCGGGCCGAGCTCCGGGTACAGGGCGATCGTGCCGGGCGCCATCGCCGGCTCGTAGAACGTGTCGCCGTCCAGGGGCGAGATCGTCTTGGTCGCGAACAGCCCCGAGACGTCCGAGTCCGCGATCGTGGACTTGATGTACGGGTGATGCCCGATCGTCGCGACGATCGGCTTGTCGGGGTCGGCCAGCTCCAGGAAGTCGGCGAACGAGTCGTGCGCGTAGCGGCGCGAGAAGTCGCCGAAGTGCGTGTCCTTGAGCCGCCCCGGGTTCTGCTCCCCGCCGCTGGGCAGCAGGGAGTTCTGGAAGGGGACGGTCTCGGCGATCGCGTTGGCGCCGTTCAGGTCGATCATCCACGCCGGCAGCACGCCGTTCCGCCCGGTCGCGGTCCCCGGGTGATCGCCCCGGCGGATCGAGCCGTAGAACGCGTACGTCCAGCCCGAGTTGTCGCTGGGGCCCGCGATGTTCCCGCCAAGGGACTCGGGGCCCGCGATCGTGTCCTTGACCTCGTCCTCGTCGAGCGAGCGCGGGACGGGCAGCAGCGTCTGGTTGACGTTCGCCTGTCCGCCGGGCCCGGCCGGCTGCTGCAGACGGTCCACGAGCAGGTCGTGCTCGGGCGTGTTATTGGCGGTCGTCGCCCCCGGCACCTCCATCCGCCTCCAGAGGCGGATCGTCCGGTTGGTCGCCGGGCGGTTGAAGAGCGTTTGCGACGCCCCGCCGGCGAGCAGGATGTTCTCGTACGCGTTCTGGAGGACGACACGCCCGCTGCGGGGGTTGAACTTCAGCGCCCGACCGGGCTCGACGACGTCGCCGCCGCCCTGGTCCACGCCGTACTGCGAGTCGAGCCAGTCCTGGACGTCGTCCACGTCCACCATCGCGCCCGAGGTGTACGCATCGACCAGGTCGGTCCACCGGTCGGCGATCTGCTGCAGGGTCGGGTTGGCCAGGACGTAGAAGGTCTTGGACTCGCCCGGGCCGAGCACGACGTTGTTGTAGTCGGTCTCGTCCCAGTCGCCGACCTTGAAGTACCGCCCGTTGAACTCGAGGTAGTAGAGGTACTCGTCGTCGTCCAGGGGGACGCCGTCGCCCTTGCTCTCCGAGCCCAGGTTGATCGACTGGTCAAACGGGTTGGTCAGCTGGAAGGAGAAGCCGACGAACGCCAGGTCGGGGTTGCCGGTGTTGCTCGCCGAGTCGTACCACGCGCCGTCGGGCCCGAAGGTCCCGCCGTCGGCGTCGCCGTCCCAGTCATCGACGGCGATCGTGATCTCGGACGGCTCGGGCCCGCCGATGGGCACCCACGGGCGCCCGCCGCTGGACTCGTTGTCCCCGCCCGCGTCCATCGACGCGTCGGTCATGACGACGAGCGCCGAGACCTCGGTCAGCACCGGGTACGCCTCGACGCCGTAGACCGTGTACGCCTCGGTCGTCGCCTGGTTGTCGGCCCCGGCGTACTGCTGGCCCTGCAGGTCGTCCAGGTCGATGATGCTCGACGGGTCCCAGGGGAAGGCCGTCGCCGACGGGTTCCCCGCGCCCCCGCCCATCGAGAGCGAATCGAACTCCGCGGCCAGCGTCTCGTCCTGGGTGACGAGCAGGGAGATCGGCGTCGGCTCGTCGTCGTCGTCGTAGATGTCGATCAGGTTCGCGGACAGGTGCGCCGAGAGCCGGACGGCAAACTCGGGCCCCGCCGCCCCGTAGAAGAGCGTGCTGTACTCGTTGAGCGTGATCTGCCCGCCGGCGGCGGCCCAGGTGTTGTCCGCCCGGGCCGCGTCGGCCAGCGCGTCGATGTACAGCCCGAGCACCTCGCCCGTGCCCGTCCCGCCGCCGCTGAGCCCGTCGAGGAACTCGTGCGTCAGCTCCGGGACCTCGCCCGAGGACAGGCTCGCCACGTCGGCCGTCGCCAGACGGCTGGCGAGCAGCGGCGAGTGCTTCGAGAACGTCGTGATCTGGCGACGCACGCTCGAGGCCAGCAGCGCCATCGACTCCGGGTCCACCTGGCCCGTGGGCTGCGAGCCGCGCAGGCGGTCCCGGTCCCGGTTCAGGGTGTCGTGGCGCCCGCGGTCCAGCTCGGTCGGGCGCCCGGAGAGCAGCGGGCTGTGCCGCAGCGAGGACTCGGCCACGATCCCGGTCGCCGAGTTGTCGTACCGGTTCCCGACCGTCTGCTCCAGGCGCGAGAACACCTGGTCGTCGTTGATGCCCCAGAACGTGAGCAGCTCGGCCAGATCGCCCGCGCCGAAGTACCCCGCGCCCAGGCCCGCGACGCCCGCGGACATCGGGTCCGTCGGGTCCAGCGACCCGATCCGGTCGTAGTAGAACAGCCGACGCAGCGCCGCCTGGGTGTCCTGGGCCGTGGACGTCCCGGGCCACGCGTCCGGGTCGCCGTACCACGTCGAGGTGTCGGTCAGGGACGTGTCCCGCCCGCCGCCCGAGGCCGTCTCGCCCAGCGTCCCCTCGCCGAGGATCGCCAGCGTCAGCGCATCGGACCCGTACCGCCCGATCAGCAGGGCGGTCATGTCGTCGTAGAGCGTCGGGTCGCCCTGGTTGATGATCGTCCAGTAGTTCGAGTAGTCGGCGTAGGGGTCGCCCGGGTCCCGCCCGAGCCGCGTCGGGCGCCCGTCGCGCTTGTACGCCGTCGGCCCGAGATTCCGCCGTCCGTTGATGACCCAGTCGCGGGAGTCACGCGACGAGTCGGCCATTGAGAGGATCCGGCGCAGGTCGATGTCCGCCGGCGTGGAGCCGGCCCAGGCCAGGCTCGTCGGGGGCAGCAGCCCGTCCGTCGCCGTGTTCACGTTCACCAGCGCCGACAGGTCCACGATCCGGGCCGCGGCAAACAAGCGGTACCCGTCCACCGCCGCCAGGTTCCGGAAGATCAGGTTCCCCAGGTTCCGCGTGTCCGACGAGTCGGTCAGCTCGAACCAGCGCGCGTCGGCCAGGCCGTCGCCGTCCGTGTCCGCGTACTGGTACGCCGGGTAGTCACGGCTCGACCAGTCCGCCAGCACGTTGTTGCGGTCGTTGAAGATGAACTGCTGGTTCATCGGCAGGAGCATGAACCGCTGGTTCGAGCTCCACAGCGCCGGCACGTTCTCCGGCTGGCCAAAGGTCGCCACGTTCCACGGCTCGGGCTGGTCGTACCCCGGGACCCAGAACCCCTCGGTCCGGACGTCCATCGCCCGCAACGGCTGCTGCACGTTGCCCGTGCTCCGGATCAGCGAGAGGTTGTCGCTCATCCGCTCGCTGCCGGCCGTCGGCAGCCCGCCCTGGGTGAACCCCGGCTTGGCGCCGTACCCGCCCGCCTCCGGGCGCAGGTTCCACAGGTTCACGAACAGCCCGTCGGGCGAGATGTTCGTGATGTGCGCCCAGTCGCGGTCGTCCTGGTAGAACAGCTGCGACTGGAGCACCGCGTCCCCGTTGGCGAAGCTCTCGCTGTACAGCCGGTTTGCGAGGATCGGGCTGCCCAGGTACGTCGGCTCCGTGGACGCCAGCCACGGGTCCGACGGCGCCCGCGTGTCGCGGGCCAGGTTCTGCAGCTGCGTGCCCACGTCCGAGCCGGGCGGCGACCAGATCCCCAGGTTCGTCTGCGCGTCGTAGTGCGTCCCGACCGCGTTGAACTTCAACAGCTCCTGCGGCGGGCCGAACGACGGGCTCAGGAACGGCAGGCTCCGCACGCTGAAGTCCGTGTACGGCAGGTCGATGTTCTCGCGGACCAGCGACTGCTTGGCCTTGGCCATGCCCTGGTTGGTGCCGCCCGGGCCGCCCCCGCTCCCGCCGAGCGACCCGCCCACCGGCCCGCCCTCGCCCTCGACGCCGATCTCGGTCTGAGCCATCGTCGCGGTGCGGTCGTCGCCGATGACGGCGGTGATGTGGTCGGCGAAGATGAGCGGGAACTCGCTCACGCTCCGGTTGATCGCCAGGGCCGTGGAGGTCCGCCGATCGCCCTGCCCGACGGTGACGTACACCGCCGCGAAGATGGAGATGAGCGCGAGCGCCCCGAGGACGAGGATCAGCGCCGAGCCCCGCCTGCCGAAGCGGGAGGCGACGCCCCCGCAGGCCTCGGCCAGGGCCGTCGTGCGCGACCGCCTGGGCCGCCGCAGCCACCTGACGGCGCCGCCGATGATCGTCTGGCTGTCGCTCTGCTCGTGCCGCGTCGTGTCCGGACGCATTCTGCAAACTCCTTCCCGCGCCCCGCGCGGGGTTGTGTCGGGCGCGTCGCGCGCGCCCGCCCACGAGGTCCGCCTACTCCAGGCCCCCGCCGGGGATCTCGACGACGAACTGCGTCGTCGCCTCGATCCGCGGGTCGTTGGGGTCGGCGAAGCTGATCGTGATCCGCACGAGCCTGGGCCAGGGCCAGGCCTGGTCGTCGTCGGTGTGGCTCGCGCTCGATGTGTTCGTGTTCGTCCCCGGGTCGTAGTACCCGAAGACCGCCTCGGCGGTGTTCTGGTTGACCGACGGATTGCCGAACCCGCCCCCGCCGCCCGCAGCACGCCCGAGCACCAGCTGCGAGATCCGGTTGACCTCCTGCTGATCCGGGATCAGGCCGCCGTTGGCGAACTGCACGCGGCTGAAGTCGTCGGCCACGTTCAGGTCCGCCGCGTTCACCACGCCGTCCCCGTTCGTGTCCTCCTCGGCCCGATCGAGGCCGAACCACTGGATCTGCCCGAACCGCGGGTCGGTCGTGTCGGTGTACGTCGTGCCGAAGGACCACTCGACGATGAACTCGGTGCAGCGCGGGATGAACGCGCTGGCGGTCAGCATCTCCTGGTCCGCCTCGCGGTAGGCCCGCACCCGGTCGGCCGTCACGCCCGAGCCCAGGATCAGGCTCTCCGGGATCCCGAGCAGGGGCGGCGTCGGCTCGTACCGCATCCGGTACCGCGTGTTGCCGGGCGGGCCGATCTCGTGGGGCATCGCGTCGAGCATCCACAGCCGGGCGTTCTGCCGCGTCGCGACCTCGGTCGCGTCGAACGCGCCCGTGCTCGTGAAGTAGTCGTCGCCGGCCGTCACCGGGGGCACGCCGACCGCCGTCACCACCGAGCGGATGTCCGCCAGCGTCTCGGTGCTCACGTCCACGAGGCCCGACGAGTACCGGGGCCAGACCGCGTGATCGCCCTGGCGGACCGTCGCGTTCGGACGCATCAGCGGGTAGGCGACCGTGGGTCGGGAGAACCCGCCGCCGCCGCCGGTCGAGGGAACCCCGCCGAGCTCGAACACGTCGTCGATCTTGGTGCGGAAGACGCTCTGGGCCGCGGGCTGCAGGGCGACCTGCCACGCGTGGTCCTTGAGGCGCCGGCGCTCGCTGAACCCGTTGGGGTCCAGGTCGAAGACCGGGTCGCGGGGCACGCGGGACTCGCCCGCCGCGGGCGCGACGAGCACCGTCTGGTGCCGCAGCAGCGTCCAGTCCGACGCGTACCGGTTTGGGTTCTCGACGCCCGCGGTCGCCGAGGGCCAGCCCAGGCGGGCGTCGGCGATCGTGTTCCGGTCGCCGGGCCAGGGGTACAGATAGGACGGCGCCTGGGTCGTGACCAGATCCTCCGGGCGCCGCTGGCCGTGCCCGTAGTAGATCCGCGCCTCGTTGCCGACGGCCGTGTACCCGGGCGCCAGCGGCCGCCGCGCGCTCACGAAGTCGCCCCGGGCGAAGAACATGATCTCGTCGGTGCGGCGGACCCGCTGCTCGTCCTCGGCCTCGCCCGGGTACAGCGGGACCGCGTTCCCGTTGACCGCCTTCTCGTGCCGGATCACCAGGAACCCGTCCCGCGTGATCCGGGCGAAGTCCTCGCGGATCACCGTCTCGACCAGGGCCGCGTACCGGTTGATCGCGCTGATCCGCTGGCCCGCGGCGACCGTGTCGCCCACGGAGGCGAAGATCGCCGCCATCCCCGCGGCCACCAGCGCCACGATCGCGACGACGACCAGCATCTCCATCAGCGTGAAGGCCGCGACCGCCACGCGGAACGCCAGCCGAGCACGGTTGCGCACGCGACGCGTCGTCATTGCTGCACCCTCACGATCTCCACCGAGATGGGGATCTGCGGCGTGAACACCACCTGCTGCGCCCGCGACGGATCGACGGTGTTGGCCGCCTGCATGTTCCCGCCGTCGGCGAACCCGCCCTGGGCCTGCGACCGCGAGTACGGCGGCGAGACGACGAGCCACGGGCCGCCGCCCGTCTCCTCGTCAAACTCGACGACCGTGCGGACCGTGCCCAGGTTGTCCACCAGCTGCTGGCCGATCTGGCCGGCAAGCTCGCGCATGACGTCTTGGGCCGGGTATCCGATGGGCGCAACTTCCGGCGTGACGAGCCTGATCCGCTCGAACAGCTCATCCCCGTCGTTGTCGAGGAACCCATTGTCATTGAGCCCCGGGATCGTCGCCGACAGCGGCACCGCGTAGAACGCATCCGGCGCGTCGCCCGCGACCGGGCGCCCGTTCTCGTCCACGGCGACCGGGAAGGCCGACGAGGGGATGTTGTTCACGAACGAGCCGTCGGTCAGCAGCTGCGACAGCGACTTGCCGTCCGTCGTGCGGATCCGCGGATCCACGCGGCGGACGAAGATCACCGCCTGCGTCCGCCGCGAGCCAGGCTCCAGACGCAGCACCACGTCCCACACGTACTTCGGGTCCGAGCCCGAGAAGGGCGGGGGCGAGAGGCGCGACGCGACCGGGATCTCGGCGTACACGACCTGGCTCCCGGTCTGATCGACCTTGATCCAGACTTCGTCGTTGTGATCCCACCCATTGAACCTGATCACGCCCTGGTTGCGGTACGCCCCGTAGAACGTGCCCGAGGTATCGGGGCCGTTGGAGTTGGGCGCCTCGCCCAGCCAGTTCCAGTTCGCCTCCCAGAGCGAGGTCGGAAGGGCCACGCCCGCCGAGGTGGCGCCGACCATGTTCTGGCGGCGCCCGAAGTACCGGTCGCCCGAGAGCATGTCCCACGGCGCAAGACGGGTCCCCGGGTCCTCGCGCCCGTCGTACCCGCCGGCCCATGCCTCCCCGCCCCGGAGCGTCGCGCCCGCGCTGGCCGCCGCCGCGGCGCCCTGCACCGAGTCCACCGCCGCCCGCTGCTCGGAGATCACCGCCGGGAAGACGGCGCCCAGCCCGAGCAGGCCGAGGGCCAGCACCAGGATCGCGATCAGGATCTCGATCAGCGAGAACCCGCCCCGCGTCGTCGCCGTCGTGCGTGAGCGTGTCATCGCACCACCTCCGTCAGGTCGCCCGAGTACCCGTGCAGCAGGAACAGCCGCGAGTCGGGCGTGTCCTCCTCGTCGATCACGCCGTCCTCGTTCGTGTCGCCGTTGATCCAGCTGTTGATCCCCTCGCGGATCTGCTCGATGTTCCGGTTGGGGAACAGCGCCTCGTCGAAGGCGATCCGCCGGTTGGCCGAGTACGGCTCGTAGATCGTGCCCGTGTCCTCGTTGATCCGCCCGCCCAGGCCCCGGGCCAGGCGACGCTCGTCGTACAGCGCCAGCCGCTCGACGCTCTTGGTCAGGATCGTGTCGTTGGTCAGGTCGCCCAGCAGCTCGTACAGGTCGCCCTGCTCGCTGGCCGGCAGGCTCCGGAACCGCGCCAGCGTCCGCGTCGTCCACGAGCCCACGTCCTCGGCCCAGTCCACGCGCTTCCACGCGTCCGGGTCCGTGCGGCTGTCGGCGAACTGGTCCCGGTCCTCCTCGCTCGGACGCGGATCGACGAACAGCGCCGTCGCGTCCGACCGGCTCAGCGTGCCCGTCCGCCCCGAGAAGCGGAGCATGAACGACTGCCGAGGCGTCTGCGACGCCGAGCCGAAGTTGCCGAACCCACCGCCGCCGCCGCCGCTGCCCCCGCCCGCGACGTGCTCGTCCAGGTCGTACAGACCCGTCTCCGGGAAGACCCAGTTGCCCTCGGCCTTCTGCGGCGCGTTCTTGCTGTTCCCGCCGTAGTTCACCGAGTCGTACCAGCTCACGTCGTCGCGCCCCAGGGGCGGGAGCATCGAGTTGGGCGGGGCGTACCCGCGGACGTTCCAGAACCGGGGCAGCAGCACGCTCTCGGTGAACGCGACCGGCGCGATCACGTCGCGACGCACGGTGTTGAGCGCGCTGGGCACCTGGTTCTGGTTCAGCTGCGCCTCGAAGCTGCCTACGACCTCGCCCGCCGTGATCCGCATCCGACCGCCCGCGTCGTAGCTGAAGACGGCCACGCCGTCGCCGCCCGTCCCCGACGCCAGCGCCACGTCCCGCGCCAGCGACACGCCCGCCCGCATCCCGTTCTCGGCCAGCGCCCGGTTGGACGAGTAGCTCATCGACCCGATCGCCGGCACCGCCAGCGTCAGCAGCACCAGGATCAGCCCGATCACCACGAGCAGCTCGAGCAGCGTGAAGCCGCCCCGCGCCCGACGCGTGGAGGTGGTCGTGTTCACTGCCCCACCTCCACGACGTTGTCCTGCCACGCCTCGCGGCGGAGGCCCGCCCGACCCTCGTCCGTGGTGGGCACGTCCGTCCCCAGCGCCGTCGCGATGACCTCCAGGGGCTCGGTCCCGAACACGCCGTTGGGCCCCGCGCCCACGATCGCGTACCGCGCGCCGCGCAGCTCCGGGTTCCCGCCCGTCAGGTCCGCCGTCGTCGCCGGGTTGTTCAGCCACTCGGCCCGCAGCTCGGGGTCCGTCAGCGCCGCGGGGATGTTCAGGTCGCCCGTCGTCATCACCAGCTCGTCGCCCGGCAGGTTTGCGGGGTTGCCGTTCTCCCACCGGTAGTACCGGTACGCCTTGCCCGAGCGGTCCGTGATCGCCAGGCGGAAACGGTTCTCCGCGTCCGCAGGGTCCGGGTTCATGCCGTCGTGCTCGTCGGCCTCGCTCGACTCGATGTACGAGTCGGTGATCGTGAGCGAGGGCGAGCCGCCGTCGATGTACGCGTCGTACCGGTCGCGCCCGCGGCCGACCACCGCGCCCACGCCGCGGAAGCCCCCCGACGCCAGCGGCGCGAGCATCCCGCCGCCCTCGATCCCGTCCACGTACTCGGGCAGCGCACCCGAGAGGTAGTACGCCAGCGCGAACTTGCTGTACCGCGGGTCCGACCAGGCGTCCTGGTCCAGGCCGCTGGCGAGCGGCGCCCCGGCAGAGTCCCGCTGACGCAGGAACTCGAGGTCGTCCCGCGCCCCCGCGTCCCACACGCTCACGAGCCAGCGCTGCACGCCGCCCTGCGTGACCTCGAACACGGGCCCGTCGCCCCCCGCGTTCCGCGTCGCCGTCGGGGCGTCGGCCCCGCCCGAGCCGCCCAGGGGCTCGCCGTCGTAGACGAGGGGGGGAATGAACGAGTGGTCCGTCTCGAACTGGTCCGTCGCCAGCGAGAGCGAGGAGACCGCCTGGCGGTCGCCCGCGGCCCGGGCCGCCCGACGCGCCGCCGACAACGCGACGACGACCAGCGAGATCAGCACCGAGATCAGCGCGATCACGACCATCAGCTCGAGGAGCGTGAACGCGCCCCGCGCCCAGTTCGCCCGCCGGCGCCGCGTCGTGATGAGCCTGTCGTCCGCCCGCATCGTCGCCTCCCGGCCTCGCTCAGCCGCTCTGCAGACTCTCGAGCATCGCCACCATGGGCATGAACATCGCCACGACGATCGTGCCGACCATGCCGCCCAGGATCACGATCATCAGGGGCTCGATCAGCTTCGTCAGCGACTGCACCGCGACGTCGACTTCCTCGTCGTAGTTGTCCGCGATCTTCAGGAGCATCGCGTCCATGTCGCCCGACTCCTCGCCGACGTCCACCATGTTCACCACGATCGCGTCGCACGTCTTGGACTCGCGCAGCGGCTGGGCAAAGCTCTCGCCCTCGCGGATCGAGTCGTGCACCTTCTGCAGCGCCCGCTCGAACACGTAGTTGCCGCAGGTCTCCTTCGTGATCGTGACGGCCTCGAGGATCGGCACGCCCGCGGAGATCAGCGTGCCCAGCGTCCGCGTGAACCGCGCGATCGTGGACTTCTTGATCAGCCCGCCGAAGATCGGGATCCAGAGCATCAGGATGTCGGTCACCGCACGCCCGGGGCCGGCCTTCCGGATCAGCTTGAACAGGATGAAGATCGCCGGGATGCCCACGATCAGGAACAGCCAGCCCGGGTACTGCTGGCCCGGGATCTGGCCCACGAACCAGCGGCTCGTGTTGATCATCATCACCGTGATGCCGGGCAGCTCCACGCCGAAGTCCGCGAAGATCTCTTCGAACTTCGGGATGATGAAGATCATGATCGCCGCCAGGATGCCCAGCGCCACCATGACCACCACCGCCGGGTAGATCAGCGCACCCTTGATCCGGCGCTTCAGCCGCTCGCTCTTCTCCATGAACTCGGCCAGACGCTGCAGGATGATGTCCAACACGCCGCCGATCTCGCCCGCGTTGACCATCTTCGTGTACAGGCGGTTGAACGCCTTCGGGTACTTGGCCATCGACTCGCTCAGCGAGCTGCCGCCCTCGACCTCCTCCACCACGCCCTGCAGCACGTTCTTCATCAGGCCCGGCTTCTGCTGCTGCTCGAGGATCTGCAAAGACCGGAGCAGCGGCAGGCCCGCGTCCTGGAGCGTGGACAGCTGACGCGTGAACGTCGTCAGGTGCTTCTGCTTCACCTTCCCGATCGCGAAGCCGCCGCCCTTCTTCTTTTTCTTCTTCTTGGCGCCCGCGCCGCCGCCGGCCTCCCCCTTGGCCTTGCCCTTCTGAGCGCGCACCGACGTCGGGAAGTACCCCTGGCTCTTGATCCGCTGGATCGCGTCCTCGCTCGAGTCGGCCTCGATCGTCCCCTTCTGGGACTTGCCAGCCGCGTTCAGCGCCTCGTAGGTAAACGTCGCCATGGTCTGTGCTTCCTCGCGCCCGGGCCCGGGGCCCGGCGCCGGGTCATTCTTCGCTCAGGGTCTCGCGGACGACCTCGTCGATCGTCGTCTGCCCCTCGTAGATCGCCAGCAGGCCGCTCTCGCGGAGCGAACGCATCCCGCGCCGCCTGGCGAAATCGCGCAGCGTCGATGTGGACGCCTCCTTCATCACCAGCTCGCGCATGTCGTCGTCCATCGACATGATCTCGAAGAGCGCCATCCGCCCCTTGTAGCCCGAGCCGTTGCACTTGTCGCACCCGCGCCCCCGGTTGAACGTCCGCCCCTTCACGTCCTCGGGCAGGAGGTCGAGCTCCATCAGCTCCTCCTCGCTGGGCGTGTACTCCTCCTTGCACCCCTTGCAGATCGTCCGCACCAGGCGCTGCGCCACGATCCCCTCGATCGTCGCCGTCAGCAGGAAGGGCTCGAGCCCGAGGTCCACCAGCCGGATGATCGAGCTGGGCGCGTCGTTGGTGTGCAGCGTCGAGAGCACGAGGTGGCCCGTCAGCGACGCCTGGACCGCGATCTGCGCGGTCTCCAGGTCGCGGATCTCGCCCACCAGGATCACGTCCGGGTCCTGTCGCAGGAACGAACGCAGACACTTGGCGAACGTCAGCCCCACGTCCGGGTTGATCTGGCACTGGCACAGCCCGTCGATGTCGTACTCGACCGGGTCCTCGCTCGTCAGGATCTTCGTCTCGATGTCGTTCAGCTCGGCCAGAGCCGCGTACAGCGTCGTCGTCTTGCCCGAACCCGTCGGGCCCGTCACGATCACGATCCCGTTGGGCTTCTTGATCAGATGGCGGAAACGCGCCAGGTCGTCGTCGCGGAACCCCACCCGGTCCAGCTCCAGTTGCACGTTCGACCGGTCGAGCACACGCATGACCACGCTCTCGCCGTAGATCGTCGGCAGCACCGCCACGCGCAGGTCCACCGGGTTCCCGCCCACCTTCAGCTCGATGCGGCCGTCCTGCGGCAACCGCCGCTCGGCGATGTCCATCTCCGACATCACCTTGATGCGGCTCACGATCGCCGGGCCCAGGTGCTTCGGTGGCGGCACCATCTCGTACAGCACCCCGTCGATCCGGTACCGCATCTTGAACTCGTTCTCGAACGGCTCGAAGTGGATGTCCGACGCCCGGTCCCGGATCGCCTGCAGCAGCACCAGGTTCAGCAGCTTGATGACCTGGTTGTCCTCCGCGGCCTCCATCACCGCGTCCAGGTCGATCGACTGCCCGCGGTCCGCCAGCCCGTCGAACTTGTGGTCCTCGCTCAGCGCGCTGACCACGTCCACCACCGACTCCTGCTTCGCGTAGTGCTTGGCCAGCAGCGCGTCGATCGCCCCCGCGTCCGCGACCACCGCCTCCACGTCGAAGTTCATCAGCAGACGCAGGTCGTCCACCGCCTGGAAGTTGTCCGGGCTCTTCAGGGCGACCTTCAGCTTCCGCCCCTTCGCGTGGTACTCGATCGGCACCACGCCGTACGCCTGGGCGTTCTCCGACGGGATCGACCCGATCGTCTCCTCGTCCAGCTCGATCCCGGACAGGTCCACGTACTCCATCCCGGCCTGGCCTGCCAGGGCCGCGTCGACGTCCTTCTGCGTGCAGTACCCCAGCTCGACCAGCAGCTGCCCGATCGGCGCCTTGCGGGTCTTCTGCACCGCCAGCGCCTCGTGCACCTGCTCCCGGGTCACGCGGCCCATCTTCGTGAGCACGCGACCGAGCTTTCGCCCCTTGAGCTCCGAGGGGCCGACCGTCGGAGTTGAGCCGCTGCTGCTGGCCATGGATCACCGCTCCCGGCCCGGGCCGCCTCGGCGTCCGCCGAGCACCCGGGCCTATTCGATATCTTCGCGGACGTTCGGGTCCCAGTTCATCCCAGGAACCGCTTCAGAACGCCGAAATCAAATACGACACATGGATTATGCCGTATGAGAATACCAATCAAACATCGAACTTTTTGTTGCCCGATGCCCGATCACATCCCTACTCGTCCTTGTCCTTGCCGTCTCCGCCGCCCTCGGTCTCGGCAAGCTCGGGCCGCTCGATCGTTGCGCCCGCCGCGTGGACCTTGTTCCACATCTGCGGCTGGTTCTTGCACTTATCGATCATCTCCTCGGCGGCGATCATGCCCCGGGAGTACAGCGACCACAGGTGGTCGTCCAGCAACTGCATGCCGTACTTCTTGCCCGTCTGGATCATCGAGTCGATCCGGAAGCTCTTGTTGTCGCGGATCAGGTTCGAGATCGCCGGCGTGATGACCAGGAACTCGTAGGCCGCCACCATCCCCTTGGTGTCCACCCGGGTCAGGAGCACCTGGGACAGGATCGAGATCAGGGCCGTCGACAGTTGCACCCTGATCTGGTTCTGCTGGTCCACCGGGAAGGCGTCCACGAGGCGGTCGATCGTCTTGGCGGCCCCCGTCGTGTGGAGGGTGCCGAACACGAGGTGGCCCGTCTCGGCCGCCCTCACCGCCGCCTCGATCGTCTCCAGGTCACGCATCTCGCCCACCAGGATCACGTCCGGGTCCTGGCGGAGGGCCCGCCGCAGAGCCTCGGCGAAGCTGGGCACGTCGTTGCCCACCTCACGCTGGTTCACGATCGACTTCTTGTGCACGTGGTAGTACTCGATCGGGTCTTCCATCGTGACGATGTGCCGATCCATGTACGTGTTCACGTAGTCGATCATCGTCGCCAGCGACGTCGTCTTGCCCGAGCCGGTCGGGCCCGTGACCAGGAACAGACCTCTGGGCCGCCTGATCAGATCGCGGCACATGTCCGGCAGGCCGATCTGCTCGAACGTGAGCAGCTTGTTCGGGATCTGGCGAAGGACGATCGCGATGTCGCCGCGCTGCCTGAACACACTCACGCGGAAACGGGCCGCGTCGCCATAGGCGAAGCCGAAGTCGGTGCCGCCCTCCTCCTGCAGCTCCTGCTGGTTCCGCTCGGGGGTGATCGACTTCATGAGGCCGACCATGTCGTCCGAGTCCAGGACCTTGGTCTGGAGGTTGCGGAGCCCGCCGTGCAGGCGGATGGTCGGCTGGCGCCCCACCGTCAGGTGGAGGTCGCTGGCGCCGGTCCGCACGACCGTGTCGAGCAGGCGATCGATCTGCATCGTTGACATGGGGCGTTCCCTCGTGCCTTACTCGGTGGACTGGTCGTCCACGACCTGGCTGACGCGCGCGATCTCCTCAGGGGTCGTCACGCCGTTGAGCACCTTGATCTTCCCGTCCTCGACCAGCGGCCGCATCCCCGAGGACAGCGCCGCCTTCCGCAGCTCCGAGACCTGGGCCCGGTTGAACGCCAGCTCCCGGATCTCGTTGTTCATCAGCATCATCTCGAAGATGGCCTTCCGCCCCTTGTACCCGCCGGGCGCCTCGTCCGAGGGCACCGCCTTGTACACGCGGCCCAGCGCCTCCTCGGTGCTCAGCCCGATCAGGTTCAGGTACTTCGGGTCCAGGTCGTCCTTCTCCGCCAGCTGCTTGCTCTTGGCCAGCACCCGGATCAGACGCTGGGCCATCACCGCCTGGATCGACGAGGCGACCAGGAACGGCTTGATCCCCATGTCCGTCAGTCGCGTGATCGCGCTGGGCGCGTCGTTCGTGTGCAGCGTCGAGAACACCAGGTGGCCCGTCAGCGCCGCCTGGATCGCGATCTCGCCGACTTCCCGGTCGCGGATCTCGCCCACCAGGATGACGTTGGGCGCCTGACGCAGCATCGACCGCAGGATCGCCGGGAACGTCAGCCCGATCCCCTCGCGGACCTGGCACTGGTTGATCCCGTCGAAGTTGTACTCGACCGGGTCCTCGGCCGTGATGATCTTCCGGTCGGGCCTGTTCAGGACGTCCAGCGCCGAGTACAGCGTCGTCGTCTTGCCCGAGCCCGTGGGCCCGGTGACCAGGAAGATGCCGTTCGGGCGGCGGATGATCTTGTTGAAGATCTCCAGGTTGTCGGCCTCGAAGCCGAGGTTCTCGAGGCCGATCCGCACCGCGTCGGGCCGCAGGATACGAAGCACCACCGACTCGCCGTGGTACGCCGGGCACGCCGAGACGCGGAAGTCGATCTGCGTCTCGTCCACCTCGATCTTGATCCGCCCGTCCTGCGGGATCCGCTTCTCGGCGATGTTCATCCCCGCCATCAGCTTCACGCGCGAGAGCATCGAGTTCTGCATCCGCTTGGGCAGGTTGTCGCGCTCCTGGCACACGCCGTCGATCCGGTACCGCAGCCGCACCCGGTCGTTCATCGGCTCCAGGTGGATATCGCTCGCCCGCTTGCGGACCGCCTCGTGCAGGATCCGGTTGCACAGCTTGACGACCGGCGCGTCCTCGCTGGCCACGTCGATCGACCGGTCCATCGACCGGTCCACCGAGCGGTCGATCGTCCGGTCGATCGAGTCGGTGACCAGCGTCTCGCTGTCGTCCACCATCTTGGGCTCGGTCTTCACCTCGCCCTCGATGAACCGCCTGATCTGCCCGCGGCTGGCGATCCGGGGCTCCAGCTCCGTGTTCAGCCGGAACCGGAGGTTGTCCAGCAGCTCCAGATCCATCGGATCGTGGATGATCAGCCGCATCTTTCCGTTCTTTACGCCCATCGGCAGGACGTGGAACTTCTTGATCAGGCCCTCGTCCAGCGCCTTCTTGTCGACCTGCTCGCCGACGCCCGGCGCGCCCAGATCGACGTACTCCATGCCGAACTGCTTGGCCAGGCCCTGGGCGACCTGCTCCTCGGTCGCCAGCCCCGCCTCGACCAGCGCCTCGCCGATCCGCTTGCCGGAGGTCTTAGCTTCCTTGGCCACCTTGTCGGCCTGCTTCTGATCGACCACGCCCATCTCGGCGAGGATCTGCCCGAGGTTCTTCCGAGATCGTGCCATAGCGCTCGTTCGCGTCCTGCCCTTGCCGAGTACCCCGCCTCGTCCCACCACCGCACGGCGCGGCGGGAGACTATAGCGAACGACCACTCCCCAATCAGATCCCGAATCGACCCCGAGGCCCGCCGCGGCACGCCGCGACGCCGACCTCCCCCACCGGGTCCGCGATGATACGGCCCGGGACCCGCGGCCGTTCCGCCCGCCGCGAAGGCGCCGACGACTTTCGCGCGTACCTTTCTCTACGCATGCGACGGCCCACCCCACCCTCCCTGCTCGTCACCGCCGGCCCCACCCACGAGCCGATCGACGCCGTCCGCTACATCGCCAACCGGTCGTCGGGGCGGATGGGCTGCGCGATCGCCGACGCCGCCGCCGCGCGAGGCTGGCCCGTCCACCTCCTGCTCGGCCCTGCCGCGACCGCGCCCTCCAGCCCGGCCGTCCGGGTCGAGCGGTTCTCGAGCACCCAGGACCTGGCCGACCTGCTCGACGCCCGGGCGCCCCTGCACGACGTGCTCGTGATGGCCGCCGCCGTCGCCGACTACCGACCGGCGCCGTCCGCGGCCCAGCGGCTGGGCAAGATCGGGCGGGGCGAGGGGACCCTGCACCTCGCCCTCGAGCCGACGCCCGACCTGCTCGCGGGCGCCTCGGCGCACAAGCGGCCTGACCAGGTGTTCGTGGGCTTCGCCCTCGAGCCCCGCGACCGGCTGGACGAGGCCGCCGCCGCGAAGCTTGAGCGGAAACGCGTCGATCTGCTGGTCGCCAATCCCCTCGAGACCATGGACGCGGCGGACGTCGAGGCGACGCTCCTGCGCCCAAGCCCCGGCGCCCGACCGACGGCCGATCGCCTCGACCCGATGAGCAAGGAGGCGTTCGCCGAGCGGTTGCTGGACGTGATCGAGGCGATCCGACGCGACCGGGCGCCCGCGGCGGCGAACAATCGCCTCCCGTGAACCAACGCCCCTCAGACCGACGCCCCCCAGATCGGCGGGGCCCCGACCGCAGAGGCCCGGGCCCGCGAGGCCCCGCGGGCCCGCCCAGAGGGCCGCGCCCGCCCGCGCGCCGGACGCCCCCCCCGGGCGCGCCGCTGCCGGACAACGTCCGCGTCGTGTTCGAGGACGCCTGGCACATCGTGCTCGACAAGCCCGCCGGCCTCCCCGTCCGCGCCAAGGGCCAGCGTGCGTCGCTCGAGCGCATGGTCGAGCGGTACCTGCGTCTGTCGCGCGACAACGCACGCCCGAGCGTCGTGCACGAGCCCGACCAGGCCGCCTCGGGTCTCGTCGTCCTCGCCAAGCACCCCCGCGCGGCCGTCGAGCTCCGCAATCAGCTCGCCCCCCGCCGGCCGGGCCGCTCGTACATCGCCCTCGTGGGACCGCCCGCCGAGGGCCAGACCCCGCCGGACACGACGACGCTCCAGAGCGTGCTCGCCCCGTCGGCCCGTGGCGTGTCCGAGAGCGTCCCCACCGACTCGACGCGCCCGCAGCCGCGGCACCGGCCCGCGGTCACGCACGTGCGCACCCTCCGGGTCGGCGAGGGCGGGGCGATGCTGCTGGCCAGGTGCGAGACCGACGTGCCCTACCAGGTCCGCGCCCACCTGGCCGAGTCAGGCCGCCCGGTCGTCGGCGACCGCGCCTACTCGGGCCCCCGCCCCGACGTCGGCCGCGTCTGCCTCCACCTGAGCGAGCTGGTCTTCGGGCACCCCCGGACCGGGCAGACCGTCCGCTACCGCTCGCCGGCGCCCGCGCTGTTCGACGCGCTGCTCGAGGGCCGCGAGGACGCGGTGCGCACCGAAGTGACCGACGCCGAGGGGCGCCCCGCGGGCGAGACCTCCTGGGACCACGTCGCCGACTGGTACCAGCGCCTCCTGGCCGACCGCGGCTCGGACCACCACTCCCAGACGATCATCCCCGGCGCCCTCCGCCTGCTTGGCCCGCGCCCCGGCGAGCGCGTGCTCGACATCGCCTGCGGCCAGGGCGTGCTCGCACGAGCGATGCGAGACCGGAGTGACCTGGACGACGTTGGCTACGTCGGCGTGGACGCGGCGCCCGCGCTGATCGAGGCCGCCCGCGCCGCGGGGACGCCGGGCGCCGATTTCGTCGTCGGCGACGCGCGCGAGCTGGACGCCGCAGGACTCGAGCCCGGCTCCTTCGACGCCGCGGCCTGCGTGCTGGCGCTGATGAACATCGACCCGCTCGACGCCGCGGCCGCCTCCGCCGCGTCGATGCTCCGCCCCGGGGGGCGCCTCGTCGCCGTCGTCCTCCACCCCGCGTTCCGCTCGCCCGGGCGGACGCACTGGGGCTGGGCGCCATCGCCGATCGACGGCGCCCGGGTCCAGTTCCGCCGCGTTGACGCGTACTTGTCGGAGGACAGCGCCGAGATCGTGATGAACCCGGGCGGCGCCTCGTCCGGGGCCGACCCGGTGACGACCGTGACGCACCTGCGCCCGATCGGGCGGTACGTCGGCGCGCTCGCCGGCGCCGGGCTCGTGATCGACGCTGTCGAAGAGTGGACGAGCGCGAGGACGAGCGAGCCCGGCCCCAACGCCGCCGAGGAGGACCGCGCCCGCGCGGAGATCCCCATGTTCCTGGCCATCCGGGCGGTCCGCCCGAGCCACCCGCCCGCCGCCCCGGCGAGCTAGACTTGGGCCAACGCGGGCGTAGCTCAATTGGTAGAGCGTCAGCCTTCCAAGCTGAATGTTGACGGTTCGAGTCCGTTCGCCCGCTTTCTCAGCATCCCGCCGCCGCCGTGTACGACGCGGCCCCCTTGGGTTCGAGCCGCCGCTCGCGCCGGGCGTTGAAGATCTCGTCCTGCTCCTCGGCGATCCGGGTGAGCCACCCCAACTCGTCCGCCGTCAACACAAGCCGAGTGCGCCGCCGACGTCCCCGCTCCTCCCGCTCGGGCACGATGCGGCGACGTTGCTACGCGACCCGCTGTTCTTCGCGCTTCACCAAGCGATCGCGCTCGCGATCCGACTTGCAAACTTGATCGAGCACGCGACCCCGGACCCTGCGTCCCGCCGGTTTCGCGGTTCCGCCCGTCCAGGAGCCGCGAGAGAAACGACTCGGCAAACCCGGCCCACTCGCCCGCACCCCTTCGACCTGTCTCGCCCGTCGCCTGCACGACGTCGCGTGCGGGCTCATTTGTACCTTGGACGGACTCAGGCCGGCTGGTAGGATGAGACTCTCGGCCACCTGGACCAAGTACACATGCCCTGCGCGTCTATTCTCCGACACTCGATATCCGCGTCAGTGCTCCTGGCCGGGTCAAGCACTCTCGCGCAGACTTGGCACGCGCCGATCTTTCCGCGCCAGATCATCAGGACGTGCACGGCGAGCGGTGCGATCCGTGTCGCGGACCTCAACGCTGACGGGCTGCCCGACATCATCGAGCATTGCGGTGTTGAGGACTCCATCCGCATCTTCCTCCGGCGCCCGCAGGGGGACTTCGAGCCGCAGATCCCGGTGTCGCGTCCCGGCCCCGACCCGATCGCGAACAGCCGATACGCCGTCGCGGATCTCAACGGCGACGGCCATGTCGATATCGCCGCCGCCAGCGTGCTGCTCGACGAGATCCACGTCTTGTTCGGCGACGGCACGGGCTCGTTCCAGTTCGCCCCGTTCGTGATCCCCTGCCCGGGGGCCCCGGCGCAGGTTGTGCTCGAGGACATGGATGGCGATGGGGACGCCGACTACATCGCCGCGAACAGTGAGGGCGAGTCCGTTCGCATCATCCCGAACAACGGTGATGGCACACCCGGCGCACCGATCTTCCAGGCCGGCGCGGAGATCCGTCCGTCGTCGATCGTCGCATCGGATTTCGACGGCGACGGGCGCCCCGACATCGCCCTCGCCGGTTCCTCCGTCGGGCCGAGGAGGATCACGGTGTTCTGCGGGACCGAGGCGGGCCTGGCCCTCTCCCTGGGCCCGCAGTTGGATAGCCCCGAGGACATCAGGCAGATCGTCGCCGCCGACGCCGACGGCGATGGCGACACCGACATCATCGCGAGCTGCCTGCGCGAGACCCGGGTGCTCCTCTACCGGAACGACGGCGCCGCGACGTTCTCACCTGCGGAGACGATCTTCGAGCTCAGCAGCCAGTACAGCGCCGCCATCGACTCCGCTCACTACAACGATGACGACGCCGCGGACATCGTTCTCGGCCTCCGCGACGATAAACGGAGCGGCACAATCCTCCTCTCCGATGGTCTCGGGGGGTTCAGCGCCGTGACGGCCTTCGAGGAGCTCAGCGTCGATCAGGTCTACGCCGTCGATATGAACGGCGACGGCGCCGTGGACATCGTGTCCGAGACCGCGTTCGTCGACAGGATCATCATCCACTACAACGATGGCGCCCTCGGGTTCCCCTCCGAGATCGGGATCGGAGAGGGGATCGACCTGACCCGCGCCACGCTCGCCGACATCGACGCCGACGGCGTCGAGGAGCTCCTCGCGATCAGCACCTCAGACGAGAGCGTCTATATCGCGCGTCAGACTCCCGACGGGTTCCTCATGATCGACGCCGCCGACGTCCCCATGAGAGACATCCGCACACTGGTTGCTTCGGACATCGATGCTGATGGCAACCTCGACCTCGTCGCAACCGATGGCGACGACGAGTTGTCGTGGCGCCTCAACAACGGCGACGGCACGTTTGCGAGCCGCCAGACCATGGAGATCGAGGGCGACTCGTGGGGGGTCGTCCCCCTCGACATCGACGACGACGGCCTGCCCGACCTCGCCATCACCAGGACCAGCAACTTCCAGCAGATCCAGATTGTCGGCAACCTCGGAGCCGGCGTGTTCGCCCCACCGACGTTCTTCAACACAGAAGACAACCCGGAGGATCTCGCGGTCGCAGACTTCGATCGGGACGGCCTGGAAGACCTGCTCGTTCTTCACGGCGGGTCTGTCCAGCTCGCGTCGATCCACTACAAGCTGCCCGGCGGCGCCTACTCACCCCCCTCTTCGTGGCCCACCGGCTCGGCCGTTGGCGACCGCGGCCTCGATGGGCTCGAGATTGCAGACATGAACGGCGACGGCTACCCCGACGTGGTGCTCGGGGGCACGTCGAGCCTCGCGATCCTGTACAACGATGGAGCCGGCCGCCTCCCGCTGCGCCTCAAGGTCGACAGCGGGTTCTTCTTCGGCGACGTCAAGGTCACCGACATGAACCTGGACGGGCGCCCGGACATCGTGGCCACCTCGGACACCGGGCCGTTCATTGGTGTCTACTTCCAGCAGCCCGAGCCTTTCTCCTTTAGAGGACAGTTCTACACCGGCCCCGACAACCCTTGGGGCCTCGCTGTTCTTGATCTGGACGAGGACTGCTTCCCCGACCTGGCCGTCACGGGCAGGCTCGACGGCGCCTCTCTGACCATGTACCACAACATCGGGGTCTCCGATTGCCCCGCGTCGTTCGCCCCGCCCTGCGACATACTGGACTTCTCCGACGTGCTCGGGTTCCTCGCAGAGTTCGCCGAGGGCACGCGCCGCGCCGACCGCGCCGCGCCGTTCGGGGTTCTCGACTTCTCTGACGTGCTCTTGTTCATCACGTCGTTCGGGGGAGGCTGCCCGTGACCCGCCCCAGACCAGTCTTGGTGACAGCCGCCGCGTTGGTCAGCACCGCGCTGACCGCGACGGCCCCGGCACAGGTTGCGCGCTGCTTCGGCGCCTTCTTCGAGGTCCGTCGGTACGCACTCTCCGGCAACAACCGTGCGATCGCCATCGGCGATCTCGATCTCGACGGCATCGACGACGCCGTCTTCGCCACGAGCGAGAGCGTCGAGGTCTATCGCTCGCTCGGCGATGGTGAGTTCGAGCTGACACAGACGCTCGACGAGACCGCCGTCGTCTCCAACGACGTGGGGGACGCGGGGCTGAGAGACGTCACCGGAGACGGCCTGCCCGACCTCGCTCTCGTGATCGGCGGGGAAACCGACGCCCTCGGCGTCTGGCCCGGCTTGGGCGACGGCACGTTCGGCGCCCCGTTCTTCCGATACGTGAACTCTCGGTTCGGCACGATCCTCTTCGGCGACGTCGGGGCCGACGGACACGAGGACATCGTCGGCGCCGGCACCGGAGAATCCTCGGGGACCATCCGTGTGTTCCCCAGCGACGGCCAGGGCGGGATCCTCCCCGCCATCGTGCGCACCATCCCGGCACGCCTCGAGTCCCCTCGGCTCGCCGACCTGGACCAGGACGGCCGCGCCGACTTTGTGTACGCGGGAGACGAGGAGATCGTGGTCATCCCGGGCGCCCCGGATGGCTACCTCTCCAAGCAGACGATCCGCACGCCGATCCAGTTCAACGGCGCGGCCGTTGACCTGGACACCATCGAACTCGTCCATCTCGACAACGACGGGATACTCGATATCGTCGCGGCAGGAACGAGGTTCGGATCCCAGACCGACCCCTTGTTCCTGATGCTCGGCGTCGGCGACGGCACGTTCATGCCATGGCGCGCGTACGAGTTCACGTCGCTCGCAGGTATGCTCGTCGGCGATTTCAACGCCGATGGCACCCTCGACGTCGCGATCGACAACGGGCAGAACGGCGCCGACGTCACCATGCTCCGCGGGCTCGGCGATGGCCTGCTGGAGCCCGCCGGGGATCACATCGTCGGAATGACCCCCACCAACTCGCGAGTCGCGGATCTTGACGCCGACGGCGTCGATGACTTGATCGTGACGCAAGGGATCGACTTCATGTTGTTCCGCGGCGGCGGGGACCGCCTCCTCCGCACCCCGGACCGCTACGACGTCAACGGCGACAATCCCATCGCGATCGACGTTGCGGACTTCAATGCCGATGGGAATCTCGACTGCGTCACCGCGAACCGCCTCTCCGGCTCTCTCTCCGTGCTCCTCGGCCTCGGCGACGGGTCGTTCGGCCCTCCCACTATCCTCGCCGCGGGCGGTGATCCCCGCGCCGTGGTCGCCATCGACCTCAACGACGACACGCACATAGACCTCGCCTGCGTCAACGCCGAGGATGACACGGTCTCGGTGTTCTTCGGCATGGGCGACGGCGCCTTCTCGCCGCCCGCCGTGCGCGCCGTCGGGGACAACCCGTACGATCTCGCGGCGGGCGATATGAACGGGGATTCGCGCCCCGACCTTGCCGTATCACACGCCGACGGAGAGGAAGTGAGAGTCCTGTTCAATGACGGATCGCCGGACTTCCCGAGCGAGTCCGTCATCCCGCTCACGGGCCGCGGGCTGATTGTCGAGCTGGAAGACATCGACGACGACGAGGATCTCGACCTCATCGTGCTGCGAGCGTCTCCGGACTCGGCGATTATCTACCGCAATGTCGGAGACGCGACGTTCCTCCCCAACACGATCCAGTTCCCCACCGGTCCTCCCGCGGGCCTGGCCTTGGGTGATCTCCAGCAGGACGGACTGCCAGACCTCGTCATCTCCCGGCTGAATCCCACGACGCTGTTTCTTGCAATCAACCAGGGCGACGGCGTCGTCAATCCAGGCTTCACGCTCTTGCCCGGGTCGAACCCCGGGCCCGTCGTCGTGGCGGACTTTGATGCCGACGGAGACCAGGACATCGTCGCCGAGTCCCTGGGCTCGACCGCCCTGGTCGTCCTGCTCGGGCGGAGCGGGTTCACGTTCTCTGACCCGCTCCGCTACAGCTCCGGCAGCCTGAGCCTCGCCAGTGTCGCGGCGGATCTGAACAACGACGGCCGCCCCGACCTCGTCTCGACCGACACCGCCACCGATTCCGTGATTGTCCACCTCAACGGCTGCGTCACCTGCCCGGCCGATCTCGGACCGCCGTTTGGAGAACTTGATTTCACGGACGTGACGACGTTCCTCGTCGCCTTCGGCGCGGGGCTGCCGCTCGCCGATCTCGCCGAGCCGGTCGGAGTGCTGAACTTCTCCGACGTGCTCGCGTTCCTGACCGCGTTCGACGCCGGGTGTCCCTAGCGTCGCCCAGGCTGGCCCCATCCGCGGCCGTGCCTTTGCCAACCTCGCTCAGGGGCAGCCCGCTTCGAACGCCACCAAGAACGCAAAGACGTCGGAGAAGTTGTAGACATCGAACGGAACCGCCAGATCGGCCGCCGGCCGCATCTCGGCGAAGGCCAGGACATACGCGAGAACATCGGAGAAGTCGAGCTGGCCGAACGGCGGCTCAAGATCGGCGCGGCACTCGCCCGGCGACGCGTTGAGAAGGACCGTGAGGCGCGCGTCCGGGCCGACCACGACCAAGTCCGCCCACCCGTCGATGTTCGCGTCGACCGCGGCCAGCGCCGTCGGGACCTGAGTGAGGTTGTACGTCTGGACTTCGTACGTCAGGCCCGGGCGATCCAGGAACAGGACGATCTGATTGCGGCTGAACTCGGTCGCGGCGATGTCCGTGTCGCCGTCACGATCGAAGTCCGCCGCCGCGAGGAACCGCAGCTCATACTCGGCATGGAGACGAAGCTTCAGGGGGAACGCGGCGTTGCCGTCGTTGAGGAGCACGCTCAGGCCGTCGTAGGTCGGTACCGCGATGTCCGGGAACCCATTCTGGTCGGCGTCGATGAACGCAAAGCCATTCGGGAGCTCCGCGTACGGCGCCCCACCCCCCGTCGGCCAGAACGCGCCGGCGGCGTACTCGCCCTGACCCAAACCGCGAAACACGCCGATCTCCGCGCTGTTGCCGCCCCCGATGGTGAGGAGGTCGTTCACTCCGTCGAGGTCCAAGTCGAGCATCTCGACGTCGTACGGGATTGAAGCAGACGCGAGGATGCGCTCCGCGAGGAACGTCCCGTCGCCCATGTTCTCGTGCACGCCGATCATGCCGGCCGACGGGAGCGCGGAGACAATGTCCAGGTCACCGTCACCGTCGGCATCGCGAAGGCGGAGCCCGGCCGGGGAGCCCGAGGAGGCGGTGGTCGTGTAACTGCTGAACGCCCCGGTCCCATCGTTGAACATCCAGCCGACCCGACCGCCGACAACAGGAGAACTGGCCGCCAGGTCGGGATCGCCATCGCCGTCGATGTCGCCGAAGGCGAGGCCGGGGTTCCAGATGCCGATCCCCGCGCCGGGAACCTGAAGCTCCCCCTCGCTGGCCCGGATGATGCGAAGGCTCCCGCCGTCGCGAATCGTGGCGACAATCTCCTGCACACCGTCGCCGTCCAGGTCGAACGGGAGGACGCGTGTCCCGTCCTCCTCCGGCATGGTGTAGACCTGCTCCGCCGCGAACCCGCCCGAGGGACGCCCGAGGATGGCCGTGAGCCGATCCCTCGTCGCATCGACCACGGCGAGGTCAACGGTCCCATCGCCGTTGATGTCGGCGGCAGAGAAGTCCGACGGGTTCGCCCCAACCCAGAGCGTCTCGGCGACCTCGAAGCCCCCCCCGGGAGACGCGTACAGCACCGAGGAGGGGCCCTGGCCGGGGGCGGACGGGGTCAGGATGATGTCCTCGAGCCCATCCGCGTTGAGGTCGAGGACGTGCGGGTTCCCCGGGGCGCCGAGGACGATGGGCGACGCCGGGAGGAGGCCACCCACCCCGTCCGCGAGCGAGACCGTGCAATCGTCGTTATTCGACCACGGGGTGGTCAGCAGGTCCTCGACGCCGTCCGAGTTGTGGTCGATGGCGAACACCGACCGTCGGCGATCAGGCATCGGAATCGCGACGGGCGCCGAGAACTGCCCTCCACCCTCGTTCTCGATCAGGAAGACCTCCGAAGCGGTCGTCCCGACCACAACGATGTCGGTGTACGCGTCCTTGGAGATGAGCGTCGTGCTGTCGATGGTCTGTATGGTGTCGAAGTCGAAGAATGGACTCGCGTCGGGCTCGACGGGGCTGCCATCCCCCGAGTTGAAGATGACCTGGACGCGCCGAGAGTTGATGATCGTCAGGACATAGTCGAGATCGCCGTCGGCATCGAGGTCGGCAAGCTCGACCTTGTTCGGAGTCTCGGCGATCGCGATCTCGAAGGGCGCCTCCGCGAATCCCCCACCGCCGTCCGAAAGAATCACCCTGACCAGGCCTTCCCCGGGGACGACCACGTCAGAGTCTCCGTCGCCGTCGATATCACCCGAGCTGGGCCTCTGCGCGCTGAAGAACAGATCGGAGAAGGCCTGCGTGAAACCGCCGGCGCCATCGGACAGGAAGATCTCGAACCTGATCGATGCGACAATCACGTCGGCGTATCCATCGTTGTTGAGGTCGTCGGCGCGCACGCCGTGAGGATTCTCAAAGGTCGGGACCGTCGCGCCCGGGAAGACCTGCGCATGGGCGAGGCCCGGGAACCAGACCAACGCCGCGAGGCCGCAAGGCAGCAATGGACGATGCACGGGCCTGCTCATCGCGTCCTCGTCATTCGGGGCATCCCCCGGCAAACGCGGCCAGGAATGTGAACACATCGGAGTAGTCGTACACGCCCGCGGGCTCGGCGAGGTCCGCCAGCGGGCTTTGCCCCGCGAACAGGGAGAGGAACGCGAGCACATCGGAGATATCGAGCGACTGGAAGGGCACGGCGTAGTCCGCGGGGCAGGGCGCCCCGAGCTGGTTCTGCAGGAACGCGACGCTCCGCCCGGAGCCCCCGACCACGATGTCCGGCGCCAGGTCTCGGTTCACATCGACCGCGAGAACGACCCACGGGGACGCCACCGCCTGGAAGGCGCGCCGCTCGAACGACAACCCGGGCGAGCGCCGGAGGTACACCACGACCCGATCGCGGTCGTGCTCGACCACGACGATGTCGGTGCGGCCGTCACCGTCGAAGTCCGCGGTATCGACGCCGTGAACCAAAGTCACGTCCCCGATGCGGAGCTGCGCCGCGTAGCCGCCGAGCCCGTCGTTGATCGCGACCCACAGCCCCGCGCTCGTCCCGAACGCGATGTCCATGAAGCCGTCACCGTCGAGATCGAGCGGGACGGCGCCCTGGGCGATGCCCGCGCCGGGATTGGGGGCGGTGGGCGTCTCGATCGGCCCCGCGAACACACCGCCACCGAGCCCGAAGTGGACACCCAACCCGGGAACGAACGAGTCCGTCATCGTGACGAGGTCGGGCAGCGTGTCCGCGTCGATATCCGCGGAGATCAGGGTCCTGGGAAACCCAACCGTGAACTGGGCCGCCTCGTTCCCAAAGAGCCCGCCCCCGAGGTTCTCGAACGAGCTGATCGAGTTGTCCCGGGTGTTTGAGACAAAGAAATCAAGATCGCCGTCACCGTCGGCGTCGGCCGTGGCCAATCCCAGCGGCTCATCCCCGGTCTCGCGGAGGGACTCGACCCCGAACGTCCCGTCCCCGTTTCCGAGCATCCAGGCGACACGGTCATCGAGCGGGGACTTCAAGAAGACCAGGTCTGAGGTCTGATCGCCGTTGAGATCTCCCGCGGCCAGCGCACGCGCCTCGATATCTGCGGGCGGCCCCAGAAGTACCATCGGGCCTGCGATCAGAGCCCGGAACACGTGGAGGTCCCCACCCAGCGAGATCAACACCTCGGGTGATTGATCCCCGTCGAGATCAGCATCGACGATCCCCCGCGCCCAGCTCCGCGTGCTGGTGTACACCTGCCGCGAAAGCAAACCCCGGCCCTCACGGCCGTACATGAAGGACACGGTCTCGGACCGGACGTTTCCCGTCGCGACATCGGCCCGCCCGTCGCCGTTGAAATCGCCAACGGCGACCCCCTGCGCAACGTCGACCGGCGACTTCCGCACGATCTCCCCGATCCCCCCCGGAGCGCCGTACACGATCGCGATCGGGTCGGCATCGCCCGACCCGATGACGATGTCATCGTGCCCGTCGGAGTCGAGGTCTCCGGCGACGAGTTGCCCGCTGTCGTGGTTGCCGAAGGACCGTGTCGTGACGCCGGCGAACGCGCCATCGCCCATATTGCGAAAGTACCCGATCTCGAGCTGGTCCCCATTCGCAACAACCAGGTCGGGAAGCCCGTCCCCACTCAGGTCCGCGGCGACCACTTCGGACGGCTGTAACTGCGCAGCATCCAGCGAGGCGGCGAACGAGAACGCCAGCGGGCCGGTGTTCTCGTACAGGTGCACCGCCGGCGTGTTCAAGCCGCACACCGCGAGATCCAGGTCCCCGTCGAGGTCATAGTCCAGGGCCGCGACCGACCGAACCCTCGAGACCCCCGCGATCGGCAGGCCAAGGAACCCGTCGTTCGGCACGCCGTTCCCGTTGTTGAGCCGGATGTGCACGGAGTTGGAAGACTCGTTCGCCACGATGAAATCGAGATCGAGGTCGCCGTCGATGTCGGCGAGCAGGACACCCAGGGGCCCCTCGCCCGTGGGCAAAGAGAACTCCGCCTCCACAAAGCCCCCAGCACCGTCGCCGAGCAGGATGACCGCAACGTCCAGGTCCGGCACGCTGACCAGAAGATCCGGCAGCATGTCGCCATTGATGTCGCCCGACGTCAGCCGGCCGGGTTCGCCGGGGAGCGAGACGCACGACGCGAGCGTCGGCATGGAATCCGCGCTGCCGAGCAAGACGCAGATCTGGTCTGATTCGGAGGCGATGACGAGATCGCCGATCGTGTCGCCGTCGAGATCACCGGCCGCGTCCATAACAACGGGAGCCGGGACGCGAATGGTCGGCTCAGGGAACATGGGCGGCCCGGATCCAGCGGCTCCGATCAACGGGCACACGAGAGACCCCGTCGCCACTATGCAGGCGTACACAGAACCACCCATCCGCATCCCGCGGCCTCCTCGCCCGGATCGAGCCCCCGAGCGTCGCTCCGAGTCAAGGTAGCCGAAGCCGATCTGCCGTTCAATCTGAAGTGACCGGCCCATCGCGGCGGCGTGAGCGGACAATCCTCTTTCTCAGGCTCACTCAAGATCGGGCGTGTGCTCGCACGCCATAGGACTCTGCAGTTCCGATGCGCGGGACCGAGTTCTCGGTGAGAGCCCACCACCACCACGGCGCCGAGCCAGCCGCGATCGCGCGAGATGCCGACCACAAGTGCCGGCGCCCGTCAGAATCTAACTCGTGAATGCGTCCTAAGGACAGCCCGCGCCAAACGCAACCAGGAACTCGAAGACGTCCGAGAAATCAAGAACCCCAAGGGGTTCCGCGAGATCGGCGGAGGGGTCCTCCGCGGCGAAGGCGCCGAGGAACGCCAGCACGTCGGTGAAGTCGAGATCGCCGAACGGCGGCGAGAAGTCGGCGATGCAGGGGCGGCCCAGCTGGTTGATCAGCACGCCGACGTGGTCGTCGTCGCCAGCAACGACGAGGTCGTCTACGCCGTCCCGGTTGACGTCTGCGGCGAGCACGACGCGGGGCTCGATCGTCACCGCGAACTCACGCGCTTCGAAACCGAGCACGCCATCCCGCCGCAGCAGGACCGTGACGGCATCCCGGTGGTACTCGACCGCGGCGATGTCGATATCGCCATCCGCGTCGAAGTCTCCCAGATCTATCCCCCTGAACTGCCGCTGAGGAAAGAGACGCAGCTCGCCCAGGAACCCGCCGGGCCCGTCCCCCAGCAGCACGCTCACACCCCCACCCGAGGTGATGACGTCGAGGAATCCGTTGCCGTCGATATCCGCGAATCGGAGCGCGTTGGGCACGGTCCACCCCAGCCCGATCCCGGTGGGCCAGAACGATGGCGAGGAGAAGCCGCCGGCGGGCAGCGCGTAGTGGATCATCAGGCCGCCCCCCGCCCCGCCCGCGATCACGACCAGGTCGGGCCGCCCGTCCAGATCCATGTCTCGCGCGGCAATCGCGGTGGGGCTCGGGCCCGACGGGATCGTCTGCACACCTCCGAACGCTCCACCCCCGAGGTTCTCGACCAGAGCCAACTCCGAGGCCGCCGTGACGCTGGACACGATGTCGAGGTCTCCGTCGTCGTCGAAGTCGATCAGCTCGATCCCTATCGGCGCGTCCCCGGTCGGGCGCAGCGTCGCCGGCCCCAACCCTCCCTCCCCGTCACCGAACGCCCAGCCCACCGTCGCGTCGGAACCGAACTCCGCGCTCGCGAACGCGATGTCCATGCTCCCATCCCCGTCGAGATCGCCCGCGGCCAACCCGGCGTGCCTCGTGAAGAGACTCGGGACCGGGGTCTCCAGGCCGCCGTCCGCCAACGTCCGCACGATCTGGATCTGGTTGTCCTCCGACCCGATGATGATCTCGTCGATCGTGTCGTTGTCCATGTCCGCCGCGAGCATCACGCGCGCCCGATCGAGGCTCCCGGGCATCCGGACCCACGTGTCGCTCAGCAGTGTTCCGTCCTCTCGTCCGACCAGGAACGTCCCCGTGCGGCTCTCGAGACAGCGGACGCACACGTCCTGCAGGCCGTCGCCGTTGAAGTCTCCCACCGCGACCCCCGCGGGCTCGTCGCCGGCGCGCGGGCTCGCCGAATCGACGAACCCGCCCTCGCCGCCGTAGAGCACCACGACCTGCGTCTGGTTGTCCCGGAACGCGACGATATCGTCGAACCCATCTCCGTTCAGATCGCGCGTGGCGTTCCCGATCGCGCCTCCCCCGAACGCGGACGGGACCAGCTCCTCGAACGTCCCGTCGTTCCGACCCCGCGCAAGGACGACGTACCCCGCCCGAAAAATTCCGGTAACCAGGTCGGCGTTCCCATCCCCGTCCGCGTCGAGCGCGGCGACCCCCGAGGGCCGGTTCCCGATGTCGGCCGACCACGACTCGACAAAGCTCCCCCCGCCCATGTTCCTGATCACGACCAGCCGCTCCGAAGCGCTGCACACGAACGCGAGATCCTGATCCCCGTCCGAGTCGGCGTCGAACGCGATGAGCCAGCCGCCGCTGCTCGGCACGATCGGGACCGCGATCAGCCCCCCGTTGGGCACGCCCGACCCGCCGTTGAGTCGTATGGTGATCCCGGCGGCGCCGCCCGACCCCACGAGGACGTAATCCAGATCGCCGTCGCCGTCCATGTCCGCGAGCGCCGCGTCGCTGAGCGCCCCCGACGTCGGGACTGCGATCGTCTGCTCGGCGAACCCACCGTCGCCGTCACCGAGGTGGACGAAGGCCTCGACGAACGTCCCGTACTGGAGGAGGACGTCGGGGAATCCGTCCCCATTGACGTCGCCGACGGCGAGCGTGTGGGAGGACGACTCGTCCGAGACCACGCGCCGAAATCGCCGGGCTCCGGAGAACACGGGGTCGCCGAAGATGACCTCGAACACGTTGTCGTCGCCGTCCACGCACGTCGAGACCAGGTCGTCGTAGCCGTCGAGGTCGATATCGGCCGCGATCAGCCGGTCTGTCCTCAGGCACAAGTCGATCGTCGGGCGCGGGAACAGCGTGACCCCATCCTGGCCCGCGGCCTGCCCCGACGCGGCGAACCCGGCGGAGAGGCACAGCGCGACGGACACGGGGGCACGAGACCTCCGAGCCCGACCGGCCCGACGCCGCCCGCCGAGCCCGAGCGCTCCCCGGCTCGTGGCGCGACTCATGGGCAGCCCGCCCCGAACGCGACGAGGAACGCCAGCACGTCGTCGAAGTCGAACACGCCGAGGGGCGCCGAGAGATCTGCATCCGGCTGCATCGCCGCGAACTCGTCAAGAAACGCGAGCACGTCGCTGAAGTCCAACTCGCCCAGAGGGAGCGCCAAGTCCGCGGCGCACGCGCGGGGAAGCTCTGACAGCAACACCCCAACCTCGTTCCGATCCCCGGCGACGACCAGGTCGTCCCGTCCGTCCCCGTCCACGTCCGTGGCGAGGATGACCCTCGGACGGATGATCGCCCCGAACGAGTAAGTGTCGAACGCCAGCCCCGGCCCCCGCCGGATCCAGACGGTGACCATGTCGCGGAACAAGTCCACCCCCGCGAGGTCGGTGCGTCCATCGCCGTCGAAGTCGCCGACGTCCACGCCGCCGAACTCCCGCTGGGGGAACAACACGAGCTCGGCGAAGAACCCGCCGAACCCGTCGTTGAGGAAAATGCTCACGCCGGCGCCCGTGGGGCAGATCACGTCCGGGTACCCGTCGTCGTTCATGTCCGCGATCCGAACGGATCCCGGCAGCCCCTGACCAAGGTCGCTCGCCGTCGACCACTCGACCGCCTCACCGACCCCTCCCCCCTCCAGCCCGAAGTGGACCGCGAGGCCCCCGAAGTTCGCGTTCGAGAGCACAACCAGGTCGTCGAATCCGTCCAGATCGAGATCGCCCGCCCCGAGTCCGCCGGGGAACGACGTCGTGGGCATCGAGCTTGCGCTGGCGAAGAACCCGCCCCCCTGGTTCTCGATCAGCGAGATCGAGTCGGACGAGTAGTTGGCCGTGACGATGTCGAGATCGCCGTCATCGTCAAAGTCGACAAGCGCGATCCCCCTGGGCCCCAACCCGGTCGATCGCAACGAGACCGGTCCGAGCGCGCCCCCCCCGTCGTTGATCGACCACCCCGCCGCGGCATCGATCCCGCCCTCGCCATTCGTGAACGCGAGGTCGGAGAACCCGTCGCCGGTCAGGTCTCCCGCCGCCAGACCCTCGCCAGACCCGCTCAGTGAGGGGACCGGCAGCGCCAGGTCGCCGCCGTCCAGTGTTGACGCGATCTTGATTGTCCCCGACTCCGAAGGGGCCATGATGATCTCATCGATGGAGTCGCCGTCGAGGTCGGCGCCGATGATGCACCGCACGAAATCGGCGTTCGACTCCATGAAGAACGACTTGTCCCGCAGCAAGTCGCCGTACGGCGTTCCGAGAATGTAGCTGAGCGTCTGCGAGTGCACCGTCGCAGCGCAGGCGTCGGGCCGACCATCGCCGTTGAAGTCTCCTACCCCGACGTACGACGGCCCGTCGCCCGCGAGGATCTGAATCCGAGACTGGACCGGGAACCCGGCCTCGCCACCGTACATCACGCCGATCGGGTCGTCACCGGTGCTCGAGACGACGACGTCGCCGAATCCGTCCCCGTTGAGATCGCCTCCCGCGATCGTGCGCCCCGAGTCGGGCGAGATCGAGATCCGCTGCATCGGCGCGAATGTCCCGTCGCCGTTGTTGCGTCCGAGCGAGGCCCCGACGTCCGAAGTCTGCGACGCAACCAGATCGGGGAGCGTGTCGCCGTCCACGTCGAGCGCGATCAGGTCGCCGTGGCTCCAGCTCGGCGAATCCGCCCAGGTCTCGACGAAACTCCCCCCGCCGTCGTTGCGGTACACCCTGATCCGATTCGGGCTGCGGCTCACATACGCGAGATCGAGGTCGCCATCACCCTCGATGTCGATCGCCGCCAATCCGGTGATGTCGCTCGGCTCGACGGGCACACCGGCGAACCCCTGCGTGGGCAACCCGCTCCCGTCGTTGTAGCGGATGTCGATGCTCGCCGACCCGTCGTTGGCGTAGACGTAGTCGCGGTCCCCGTCCCCGTCCATGTCGGCGAGGATCGCCCAGGCCGTGCCCGACCCGAGCGGTATGGTCGATCCCATCGGAGAGAACGCGCCGGCGCCGTCGCCGAGCAGGACAACTCCCTCGGCGGCCTGCGTCACGACAATGAACACATCGACATTGTCGTCGCCGTTGACATCGCCCGTTGCGAGCGAGACCGGCGAGTTGCCGATCGCCAGCTCGAACACGAAGCGCCGTTCACCGATCGCGTCGGGGGCTCCGAAGACGACCAGCACTCGGCCGATCTCCTCTTCGCACACCATGACGACGTCGTCGAATCCGTCCCCGTTCACGTCGGCAACCGCGAGATCCAGCACCTCCTCACACGTCTCGACCGTCGGGCGAGGGAACAGCGGCCAGGCGTCGTCGCCCGCATGGACGCCGTTGACCCCGAGCGCCACCCCGCCGAGCACTCCGACGACGCGCGCCGAGACAATGGACCCTCGAGCAGCAGATCCGCCAACGGCCATCGGACAACCTCCACTTCCGAAGGGGTGCGCCCACCCCCTCGATGATCTCGCCTACTTCGGCATGGTCTTCGGCAAACCGCGGAACCATGAGCCAACCGCAGAGCCCGACGACAGACGACCTACCGCGGTTCACCAGAGCGTACTACCGACGTGAATCAGCGATCAATGATGGCCAGGCCCTTTGGACGCCTGAATCCGCTTCTTATTCTCATGCAAGGGCGACACAACACGTTCGCCGCCCCGGGCGGCTGCCTGGCGTCTCGGCGACTCCATGGCGCCGGCCGGCCCTATGCCCGCGTGATCCGGGCCCCGCCGCCCGTGTTCTCGAACACGTGCACCCGCCCGGGGTCGATCCGGACGGAGACCGTCTCGCCGGCCCGGATGTCCGCCGAGTGCCGCATCCGCGCGATCGCGTGCTCGTTGGAGGCGGTGCGGAACACCACGTCCATCTCCTCGCCCAGCGGGTCCACCGAGGCCACCGTCACGCGCACGGCGTCCCCAGCCTCGCGCCCGGGCGCGAGCGAGATGTGCTGCGGGCGCACGCCGAGCGTCACCGCCGTCCCGTCGGGCAACGCCGATCCACCCGGCGACAGCTCACCCGGCAGCTCGAGCTCGACCGCCCCCGCCTCGCCCGACGCCCGCTCCGCGAACGAGCACCGCCCGTTCTCCCGGCGCACCGCGCCCGCGAAGAAGTTCATGTGCGGCGACCCGATGAACGACGCGACGAACCTCGACGTCGGCGCCCGGTACACGTCCAGGGGTGGCCCCGCCTGGCGGATCTCGCCCCCGTCCATCACCACGATCCGGTCCCCGAGCGTCATCGCCTCTTCCTGGTCGTGCGTGACGTAGATCGTCGTCGTCCGCAGCCGTCGATGCAGCGACTTGAGCTCGGTCCGCATCGACGCACGCAGCTTCGCGTCCAGGTTCGACAGGGGCTCGTCGAATAAGTACACCGCCGGCTCGCGCACGATCGCCCGGCCGACGGCCACCCGCTGCCGCTGGCCACCCGAGAGCTGCCCGGGGCGCCGCTCGAGCATGCCCGACAAGCCGAGCATCTCGGCGACCTCCCCCACGCGCTTGTCGATCTCGCGTCGCGGCGTGCCCCGCAGCTTCAGCGCGAATCCGAGGTTCTTGCCCACCGTCATGTGCGGGTACAGGGCGTAGTTCTGGAACACCATCGCGATGTCGCGGTCCTTCGGCGCCACGTCGTTGACGACACGGTCCCCGATCCGGATCGTCCCGTCGCTGACGGTCTCGAGCCCCGCCACCATCCGCAGCGTCGTGGACTTGCCGCAACCGGAGGGCCCCACGAGCACCAGGAACTCCCCGTCCTCGATGTCGAGACTGACCCCCTTCACGGCTTCGAAGCCGTTGGCGTAGGTCTTCCCGACACGATCGAGGGTCACGGTCGCCACGGCCCAGAGAATAGCGAGCATCCCCGACCCAGCCAGGCCCCGCCAGTCGCCGGCTACCATTGCCCCCCCGTGTCGGCGCTCCCGTCCCGCGGGCGTGCGACGTCAGACCTCCACGACGGCCTTCCGGACCCCAGGGGCGAGGATCAATGACTTTTCCAGCCGATTTCGTTTGGGGCGTCGCCTCGTCGTCCTACCAGATCGAGGGCGCCGTCGCCGAAGGCGGCCGCACGCCGAGCGTGTGGGACACCTTCTGCCGCGAGCCGGGCCGCGTCTTCGAAGGCCACACCGGCGACGTCGCCTGCGACCACTGCAACAGGTTCGAGGAGGACGTCGCGCTCATCGCCGACCTCGGCGTCGGCGCGTACCGCCTCTCCGTCTCCTGGCCCCGGGTCATTCCCTCGGGCGTCGGGGCCCCCAGCGACGAGGGCCTCGGCTTCTACGACCGCCTCGTCGACGCCCTTCTCGCACGTGGCGTCACGCCCTGGATCACCCTCTACCACTGGGATCACCCCCAGTCGCTCCAGGACCGGGGCGGCTGGCTGGCCCGCGAGTCCGCCGACTGGTTCGCCGAGTACGCCGGCCACGTCGTGGACAGGCTCTCCGACCGCGTGCGCCACTGGATCACGATCAACGAGCCCCAGGTCTACATCGGGCACGGGCACGTTATGGGCCAGCACGCCCCGGGCCTCAAGCTCTCGAGACGAGAGAGCCTGCTCGCCGCCCACCACACGCTCCTGGCCCACGGCAGGGCCGCCCAGGTCATCCGCGACCGCGCCAAGACCGACCCCGTCGTCGGCTGGGCGCCCGTCGGCGATGTCGTCTCGCCCGCCGACGACTCGCCAGAGTCGATCGAGGCCGCCA
>JBHIWH010000007.1:135397-198660 GCA_041987545.1 Phycisphaerales bacterium
CGTCCGCGACCCCGACGGCTCGTGGGCCTTCAACAACACCTGGTTCGGCGACGCCGCGATCCTCGGCCGGTACCCGGAGGACGCGCTCAAGGCCTTCGGCGCCGACGCGCCCGACCCCCAGCCCGGCGACATGGAGCTCATCGCCCAGCCCCTCGACTTCTACGGCGTGAACATCTACACCGGCCACCGCGCACGCATGGGCGCCGCGGGACCCGAGCTTGTCCCCTTCCCCCCGGGCTGCCCGAGGACCGCGTTCGGCTGGACCGTCTCGCCCGAGTCGCTCTACTGGGGCCCCAGGTTCCTCGCCGAGCGCTACAAGCTCCCGATCTACATCACCGAGAACGGGCTCGCCTCGATGGACTGGGTCTCCGAGGACGGCGCCGTCCACGACCCGGGCCGCATCGACTTCCTCTCCCGGTACCTGACCCAGCTCGGCCGGGCCGTCCGCGACGGCGTGGACGTCCGCGGGTATTTCCACTGGTCGATCCTCGACAACTTCGAGTGGGCCGAGGGCTACCGGATGCGTTTCGGGCTGGTGCACGTGGACTACCAGACGCAGACCAGGACCCCCAAGGACTCCTGGGAGTGGTACCGGGGCGTGGTCGCCCGGGGCGGGGTCGAGAGCGCCGAAGCGCCGATCTCGTAACTGTTTCGGCGAATCGAGCCCGAGCGCGGCGCCGACAGGTCGCGGTCCGAGAACAACTGTCCTGACCCCGTCGGAGCAGCCCCCCCTCCGCTCGGTGGCCCGCGGATCACGCGGCCGGACAGCGGGTTCGACCGTGCATCCGATACCTATCAAAACCCGTTTCGTCGGCCCGAAAACTGTGCAGAACGTGTTGGCGTGGGGGCCGCGATCCGGTACCATCCTGGAACAGTTACACCAACGGCGCCGCCGGCGCCGGCACAACCCCCGAGGGAGATTTCGCCATGCCGCTCACCAAGAACGGGATCACCGGACTCGTCATCGCCGGCGCCATCGCCGCCGCGTCGCCCGCGCTCGGCCAGGAACTGCTGCTCAACGAGAGCTTCGAGGCGACCGGCCCCGGCGTCCTGCCCTTCGCCGACTGGGGCGTCTTCAACAACGTCTTCGCCGACGACAACGTCGAGGTCACCGCCCAGGACGGCGTCCGCTCCTGCAAGATGTTCGGCCAGTTCACGCCCGAGGGCCAGAGCGACAACGGCGTCTTCCAAGAGATCGCCGCGTCCCCGGGGATGACCTACACGCTCAGCGTCTGGACCCAGGTCCTCTCGAGCGATCCCCTGCAGCCGTTCAACGAGACCGGCAGCCCGGGCGGCGCCCCCTTCGGCCACCGCCCGCTCGCGATCCTCGACTTCAAGGACTCGGGCGGGGCCGTGATCTCGTCGGCGCTCGTGGATGCGCACGACCCGGGCGTCTCCCCCGAGGATCAGTGGAACCAGTACTCCGTCGAGGCGACCGCGCCCGCCGGCACCGTCTCAGCCCAGGCGACCCTCCTGCTCATCCAGTGGGACCTGGCCACCGGCGCCATCTTCTGGGACAGCGCCTCGCTGATGGAGGGCGCGGGCGAGCCCATGCCCTGCAACGGCGCCGACCTGGCCCCGCCATTCGGCGTCCTCAACTTCGACGACGTCATCGCCTTCCTGGGTCTGTTCTCTGAGGGCTGCGACTAAGACCCGTCGGCAACCGGGCGGGGTCCGACTCCCCGCTCTCCGCACAGAACCACGCGCCGGGCCGCGTCCTCGTGGCCCCGGCCCGGCCAACTCCCCGAGAGAGGAACGAAAGAGATGGGAACGCACACCCTTAGCATCGCAGGCATCGCGGTCCTGGCCGCCTCGAGCAGCATCGCCCTCGCGGGCGTCGACGCGGTCGCCAACGGCGGCTTCGAGATGGGCTCGGGCACGAACGCCGACAACTGGGCCAACATCGTCGGCGGCCCCTCCGGCTTCGTCGGCCGCGCCTCGGACATGCCCCAGACCGGCTCCTTCTCCGCGCTCATGAGCGTCGATCACATCAACAACCCCACCGCCGGCGGCGCGTACTTCATCGAGCAGGTCAGCGCGGTCGGCTCGATCGACGGCACGCAGAACTACGACCTCTCCTTCTCCGCCAAGGTCGCCTCGCTCGACTTCGTCGGCATCGACATGTTCTTCCAGATCCTCTGGCTCGACCAGGACGCCAGCAACGGCGGCGGCGTCCAGGGCGAGACCCTCGTCTCCCTCATCGGCGCCGGCATCAACACCGAGTACCAGTCCTTCGGCCTCGCCGACACCGACGTCCCCGACGGCGCCGACTCCTTCCTCCTCCGCTTCCAGCTCTCCGCGGGCGCGGTTGACGGCATCCAGAACTCGCTGTTCGTGGACAACGCCTCGCTCCGGGTCGTCCCGGCGCCGGCGTCCATCGGGCTCGGCGCCCTCGGCCTCGCCGCCATGGGCGTGCGCCGCCGCCGCAACGCCTGACCACTCCTCCCGGTCCGGGACGTTCGGGACCACAACTCCCCCTCAACGGCGAGCGGCCATTGCGGCGCTCGCCGTTTCTCGTGCGCTCACCCGAGTCCCTCAGCCCTTCACCGCCCCCGCGGTCAGACCAGAGATGAACTCCTTCTGCAGCAGCAGGAAGAGCGCCGCGGGGGGGATGACGGAGACGACCGTCCCCGCCATCAGCAGGCCGTAGTCCTGCTTGTACACGCCCTTGAGCTGCGACACCGCCACCGACAGCGGAAACTTCTCCGATGTCTGCAGCACGACCTGGGGCCACACGAAGTTGTTCCACATCGCCAGGAACGTGATGAGCATGAACGCCCCCACCATCGGCCGGACCAGGGGCAGCGCCACGCCGAAGAAGATCCCGATCTCCGAGCACCCGTCGATCCGCGCCGCCTCGATCAGGTCGCGGGGCACGCTCTGGATCGTCGCCTGTCGGAACAGGAAGACGCCGAACGCCGGCGCCGCCGCCGGCAGGATCAGCCCCGTGAAAGAGTCCAGCAGGCCCAGCTCGTACAGCAGCTGGTACGTCGGCGCCAGCAGCAGGGGCGGTGGCACGATCAACGCCGCCAGCACGAGCGTCGTCACGACCGTCCGGCCCGTGAACGCCAGCCGCGCCAGCGCGTACCCGCCCGCGGCGCACGCCAGGGTCGCGATGACGGCCGTCGCCGACGACAGGAAGACCGAGTTCAAGAGCGCCCGCCCGATGCCCAGCTCCGTGAACAAACGGCGGTAGTGCTCGAGCGTGAGGTCGTCCCAGGCGACAGGGTGGAACTCGATCCAGCCGCCGAAGTACGAGACGGTGTGCTCCTCCAGTGGCAGAAACATCGACGTGAAGAAGTCCTCCGTGGACTTGAGCGACGCGGTCAGCAGCCACAGGAACGGCACGAGCGTCAGCAGCGCCAGGGGCGCCAGCGCCGCGTGGGCGGCCACGGACAGCATCCGCCGGTTCCCCCGGGTCATGACGCCCCCTCCGAGCGGGCCAGCCGCAGCTGGATCACGGCGAACCCAACCAGCATGAGCGCGAGCACCCAGCCGATCGCGCTGGCGTAGCCCAGGTCCCCGATCTCGAACCCGTTCTGGTAGAGGTACATCACGATCGTCAGCCCGCGGTTGGCCGGTCCCGCCGTCGCGTTGAGCATCACGTAGGGCAGCTCGAACAGCTGCAGGCTGCCGATGATCGACAGCAGCACGACGAACGAGGCCACCGGCCGGATCGCCGGCAGCGTGACGTTGACGAACCGCGTCCAGGGGCCCGCCCCGTCGATCGACGCGGCCTCCTCCAGCGACTTGTCCACGTTCTGCAGCGCCGCCAAGAAGTAGATCATGTTGAACCCGACGTACATCCACAGCGTCGTCAGGATCAGCGTCGGCATCACGTACGTCTGCAGCCACGGGAAGTCGAGGTCCACACCGAACGCCCAGTGCAGCGCCTGGTTCAGCAGCCCCGACCGCTTCTCGAAGATGATCCCCGCCAGCATCGCGACGAACACCAGCCCCATCAGCTGCGGGCTGAAGAACACCAGCCGGTACACGCCCCGCCCCACCAGGCCCGGTCGGTTGAGCAGCATCGCCAGCCCGAGCGAGAGCGGGAGCTGGATGAAGACAGACGCGGCCGTGAAGATCAGCGTGTTGCCCACCGCCCGCCAGAACAGCGGGTCCGAGACCAGCGTCGCGAAGTTGCCCAGCATCACGAACTCGGACGCCTGGGGCCCATACGTCTGCTGCAGCGCCAGCAACGCCGCCCGCCCCAGGGGCACGAGCACGAAGCCCGCGAACACCAGCAGGAACGGCCCCGCCAGCAGGTAGGGCGCCCACGACCGACGGCCTGCCCCGCGCCCGCTCACGGCCCCGCCTCCAGGAACACGTTCCGCTCCATCTGCCGACGCACCGCCGCCTCCGCCCGGGCCAGCTCCTGCCGGCACCGCGGCTTCAGCGCCCCGGCCTCGTGCGTGCCGGACGCCCGCGCCCACTCGGCCACGGCCACCGCCGCGTCGCGGAACCGATCCACAGCCAGCTTGTTGTAGGGCGACGACGTCCGCCGCGGGATCAGGGGCGCCTGCTGCACGTACGCCCGCCCCTTCGCCTGCCCGGCGAAGTACGCGTCCGGCTGATCGAACATCGGGTCGTCCCAGTAGGCCTTGATGGGCGTCACGATGTCATTCCGCGTGTACAGCTCGCGGGCGATCGCCTCGGACATGTACAGGTCCTTGGCCAGCGCCCACGCCTGCTCGGGCGCCTCGGTCGTCTTCGGGATCCCGATCATCGTCCCGCCCCAGACGCTCGTCCGCCGCCCGCCCGGCTCCCACGCGGGCAACGGCATCACCTTGACCCTGCCCTCCAGCTGCGGGATCTGCAGGCGCCAGATGTTGCACATCCAGTCCGGCATGACGTACGCGACGGCGTACCCCTCCACCTTCAGCTTGTTGCCAGCGGCCGTGAAGTCCGGAACGTCCGCCGCGATCCGGTCCGGCCCCACGCACCACGAGATCATCTCGGCCAGCACGCGCGCATTGAGCTCCGTGTCCATCGCCAGGTGGTCGTTCTCGTCGAAGAACCCGCCGCCCGCCTGGAGCAGCAGCGTCTCCATCCGGTCGCCGTCGGTCTCCCAGAGCCCGAGCAGGTACCGGTCGGCCTCCCCGTCGTCGTCGGTGTCCATGAGCGGGCGCATGACCCGCTCGAAGTCGTCCCACGTCTCGATCTGACTGACATCGATCCCGGCCGCCTCGACGATGTCGGCCCGGTAGGCCAGCAGGACCGGGTGCACGTCGTGGGGCAGGCCGAACACCCGCCCCCGCGACGTCCACGGGCTGAACGAGGGCGCGTTGATCTGCTCGAGCAGGCCCTCGGACTCAAGCCGCTCGGTCAGGTCGAGGAACCCGACGCTGTCCAGGGGCCCGGTGAACGCCTGGCCCGCGATCTGCCGCTCGATCTCGATCAGGTCGGCCGTCGGCAGCCCCGCGAAGAAGCCCGAGGCCATCCGCCGCTGCATCGCGGGGATCCCGATGACGCGGAGGTTGACGTCCGGCTCCCCGCGCTCGCGTCGGGCCTCGAGCGCCGGCGCGTACAGCAGCTGGTGCTCGGGCGAGAAGATCCACACCTCCATGCCCGGCCGCGACGGCACGGGCCACGCGACCAGCGCGACCGCCGACCCGATCGCCAGCGCCGTGATGATGCCCGTCCCCAGCGACAGACTCCGGAGCAACGTCTCGAACGCCGCACGCATCCAGCTGCTCCTTGTCCGGCCGCGGGCAAGGCGCCCGAGGCGCGCCCGAGAGAAGGAAGGGGCCGGGTCGGCGATTGACCGACCCGGCCCAGACTACCGTGGCGCCCGCCACGCCGAGGGGCGTGCGCGAGCCAGATCAGATCAGCGGCGGCGACGCGCGGCCCCGAGCCCGGCCAGGCCGAGCAGCGCCAGCGTCCCCGGCGCGGGCGTGAACGTCGCCCCGTCGATCTGGATGAAGCCCTCGAACGGCGCGGCCGAGCCGAACGTCTGGACCGCGATGACCACGTTGGCCGTCGCCGCCCCGGTGGGCGCCATCGACGCGAGGGAGAACTCCTGCCAGTCCGCGGTCAGGTCGCCGTGGAACGCCGTGTTCAGTCCGAACTGATCGCCGATGAAGTTGTTGTCCGAGTCCAGCCACTCGATGCGGTACTCGGCGAAGATCCCGTTCTGGACGATCTCGCGCCCCTGGAACGAGAACTCGTACTCGAAGCCCTCCTGCACGCCCACGTTCTGCACGACGCCGACGAACGTGTTCGGCGTGTTGAACGTCCCGATCTGCAGGACCTGGCTCCCCTCGAACGGGGGCAGCTCGGGGACGGGGATGATCGACTCGGACATCTGGAAGTCCGCGCCGCCGAAGAACGAGTTCCAGTTCCCGACGGCGTTGCCGTCGAAGTTCACCTGGACCTCGAAGCCACCGTTCGCCAGCAGGTTGACCCCGCCGAGCGCCGACGACGCGCCGAGACCGATCCCCAGCGCAAACACGATCCCACTCGTTCGCATCTCACACTCTCTCTTTCTCGTGCCGGGGTCTCTCCACCCCGGTCTGGACCTCGACGCGGCCCACCATCCCGGGCGCCGCCGCGTGCGTGTAAACCCAAGCCCAATCCGCGGACCGCGGCGGGCGTCTCAGACTCCTCACACCTGCCGGACGAGCTGCTGCCCCTCCCGCAGGCGGACCGCCGTGATCGGGCAAAGCCCGGTCGTCTCGTGGATACTGAACGTCGTCCTGTGCAGCTCGCGGTACACCGGGTGCGCGTCGCCCGTCAGCGACCGCGTCAGCCAGCGTGCCGCCGCCAGCCCGATCCCCTGCGCGTCCTGGCAGACCGCCGTGAACTTCGGGTACGTCCGCAGCCGCACGTCCCCGTCGTCGAACCCGACGACGGACAGGTCCTTGGGCACGCGGATCCCGAGCTGCAGGCACCGGTGCAGCGCCCCCACCGTCGAGAGCGGGTTCGTGAAGTAGATCGCCGTCGGCGGGTCGTCGCGCTCGAGCAGGTGGTTGAGCATCATCGCCCCGCCCTCGGGCCCGGCCGGCGCCCGGACCGTCAGCCCCGGGTCGCGCTCGATCCCCGCCGCCTCTAGCGCCTCGGCGTACCCCGACTCCCGATCCTGGTGGTCCGAGTCCAGCACGTTGTGGATCGCCAGCGCGATCCGCTTGTGCCCCAGATCCACCAGGTGCTCGACAACCTGACGGCTCGTCGAACGCGACTCGCTGTCGATGAAGTTGACGTGCTCGTCCTCGGCCCGGTCCGCGACCAGGATCGACGGGAACGACTCCTCGGCGATCTCGCTCGCCAGGCTCGACGTCGCCTCCAGCGCCCGGATCACCACCCCACGCACGCCCTTCCGCTGGAAGAACTGGGTGTAGCTCTCGAACGGGTCCTTGTCCCGCTCCAGGTTGATGATCGTCACGTCGTACCGCGCCTCGTTGGCGCCGTTGATCACCCCGGCGAGCATCAGCGAGTCGAAGTCGCCGAACCCCGACTGGATCGGCCCGCTCGGGTACACCAGCCCGATCACGTTCGTCGGCCGCTTGCCCACCGCCGGCGCGTACCCGGTCGAGCGTGCCGCCTCGAGCACGCGCTTCCGCGTGTCCGCGCTCACGTCCGGGTGGTTGTTCAGCGCACGCGACACCGTCGCGACCGACACACCCAGCGAGCTTGCGATCTTCCGAACAGACGACACCGCGTCACTCCTTACTCGGCCGGCCCAACCCTCACGGGTTGCCCGCGTCCAGATCCCTCTCCTGCCGACGGTCCAGCGGCGACCAGAGCGCCGTGTACGTGCTCTGCTCCGTCGCGTCGTTGAACTGGGCCCGCGCCTCGAGCGCCTCGACGTGCCCGTCCACGAAGCCCGTGTTGGCCCGCCCCTCGATCTCGTACGTATCGGACAGACGCCGCGGGTGCCGGTAGTACGGCAGGTACGACCGGGGCGAGCCCGTCGCCTCGAACTCCGGCGGACGGCTCCCCGAGAACCAGTTGCCGACACGGAGCTGGTTCTCCGGCAGCCCCTCGCCCGCGCCGAACCGCCGCCCGGGCAGCTCGTGCGAGCCGATGCTGCCGTTGGTGAAGTACGTCTCCTCGCCGCCCAGCGACTCGATCTGGCCCCGCCACGTGCCCCAGGCCTCGCTGAAGAGGATCATCCGGTACGACTCGTCCACGGCGTTGTCGAACCCCCGGCCATTCCGGAACGTCCCTGAGTTCCCAGGGTTCTCGCCCGGCCGGTAGTACCTGAACGTGCCGGTCGAGCCATTGAGCTCCAGCTCCGGTGACGACGACGCCCAGTAGTTCATCGTGAACGACCGCCCCGCCTGCGGGTGGTTCGGGCACGTGACGACGCCCCCGCCCACCGTCTGGTTCTCCAGGTTCGTCGCCGAGAGGTTGCTGTAGTCCTGCTGGGGCAGGTACTGCCCGATCCGGTTCACGTCGTACCAGAGCAGGTTCCGCTTGCCGCTGGAAGGGTCGATCAGGAACGGGTGGGCCAGGATGGTCGGGAACTGGTCATTGAAGTCCGTCGAGTACGTGATCCCCGCCAGCGTCAGCTGTCGCAGGTTGGATTTGCACAGCGAGTCCCGCGCCGACTCCCGCGCTGCTCCGAGCGCGGGCAGCAGGATCCCGATCAGCAGCGCGATGATCGCGATCACGACCAGGAGTTCGATCAGCGTAAAGCCTCGGCGGTTCTTCACGGGCGGCTCCTTCTCGCGGCCCTCGTCTCCACGGGGCCGAATTCGCCGGAACTGTTCCAGGAGTGTCGCAGAATCCCGAGCCCGATGCAAGCGCCCCCTGAACCACCTCGGGCCGGATAAGACCCTCGTTCTCAAGCCCGGAATGGCCTCTACCCTAACAAAATACGATCGATTTGAACCCCATGAATCCACCGCCGATCGTTCCAACGCCCCATCGAAACTGTTACGATCTGCCCGAACCCCAAGGAACCGGATGGACCACCTCATCATGCTGCTCTCCGTCTGCCTGGCCGCCCTCATGGTCGGCTGCTCCGTCGGCCCCGCACGCCTCGGCTCCGCCTCCCCCGTCCGAGTCCAGCGAGCCGACGGCGCCTGGACACTCATGCGCGACGGCCGCCCCTACACCGTCCGCGGCGCCGGCGGGGGCGAGCACCTCGAGCGCCTCGCCGAGGCCGGCGGGAACTCCGTCCGCACCTGGGACGGCGAGGGCATCGACGACCTCCTCGACCAGGCACACACCCTCGGCCTGACCGTCACCGTCGGCATCTGGCTCGAGCACGAGCGCCACGGCTTCGACTACGCCGACCCCGCCTCCAAGCAGCGCCAGCTCGCCAAGGTCAGGAGGATCGTCAACACGTACAAGGACCACCCCGCCGTCCTGCTCTGGGGCGTCGGCAACGAGGTCGAGCTGGGCGGAGACCTCGACAAAGCCATGATCGCGATCGAGGACGCGGCCGCCCTCATCAAGACGCTCGATCCCGACCACCCGACCATGGCCGTCATCGCCGAGATCGGCGACGAGAAGGTCGTCCGCCTCCGCGAGGCCTGCCCGAGCATCGATCTTGTGGGCATCAACTCCTACGGCGGCGCCGCCTCGATCCCGGACCGCCTGACCGAGCAGGGATACGACGGGCCGTACATTGTCACCGAGTTCGGCCCGCGCGGGCACTGGGAGGGCCCCCACACGCCCTGGGGCGCGCCCATCGAGCCCACCAGCGCCGAGAAGACCCGGATGTACGAGCAGAGCTACCGCGCCGCGGTCTCCGCCGAGATGCCCGGCCGCTGCCTCGGCTCCTACGTCTTCCTCTGGGGCCAGAAACAGGAAACCACCGCGACCTGGTTCGGCATGTTCCTCGAGTCCGGCGAGGCCCTCCCCACCGTCGACGTCATGCACCGGATGTGGACCGGTTCCGACCCGGAGAACAGCGCCCCGGTCGTCGGGCGGATCGACGCGAAGGTCTCCCCGAACCTCGTCCTCCCCGGCGCCAGGTTCGACGCCTCGGCCGAGGTCACCGACCCCGACGGCGACGAGCTCAACTTCCGCTGGGCCATCATCGCCGAGTCCACCGACCGCAAGACCGGCGGCGACGCCGAGCAGGCCCCGCCCGAGATCCCGGGCAGCGTCGTCTCCGCCTCGGGCCCGACCGCCGTCATCAAGGCGCCCGAGGAGCCCGGCGCCTACCGGCTCTTCGTCTTCGCCTTCGACGGCGAGGGCGGAGCCGGCACCGCGAATCTGCCCTTCCTCGTCAAGCGTACCGACCGGTAGCATGCACCCGAGGTCCCGATGAACACCACCCGCGTCGCCATCCTCAGTCTCCTCGCGCCCCTGGCGATCGCCGCCTCCCCCGCGGCCGCCCAGCTCGAGCTCTACTGGGCCGACGAGTTCGACGGGAACTCCCTCGACACGTCCGTCTGGGAACGCCAGGAGGGCGACGGGACCAACTACGGCCTGCCCAGCGGGTGGGGCAACAACGAGCTCCAGTACTACACGACCTTCGAGTTCAACTCGTTCGTCGAGGACGGCTCGCTGCACATCGTCACCTACGACATCCCCTTCGCCGGATTCCCGTACTCGTCGGCGCGGATCCGCACCCTGGACGCCGTCGAGTTCGCCTACGGCCGCGTCGAGGCCCGCATCGACCTGCCCAAGGGCCAGGGCATGTGGCCCGCGTTCTGGATGCTGCCCACCGACTCGCCCTACGGCGGCTGGGCCGCGGGCGGGGAGATCGACGTCATCGAAGCCGTCAATCAGATGACCACGATCCACGGCACCCTGCACTTCGGCAACGTCTGGCCCGGCAACACCAGCGCGGGCGGCACCTTCAGCAACGGGACCGACTTCTCCCAGGGCTTCCACGTCTACGCCATGGAGTGGGAGCCGGACGCGATCCGCTGGTACGTGGACGATCAGCTGTACCGCACGCTGCCCAGCAGCGCCTGGTTCAGCTCGCCGGCCCCCGCCAACCCCCGCGCCCCGTTCGACACGCCCTTCCACCTCATCCTCAACGTCGCCGTCGGCGGCAACTTCCCGGGCTCGCCCAACGGCTCCACCTCCTTCCCCCAGGAGATGCTCGTGGACTGGGTCCGCGTCTACCGCCTCGCCCAGACCCCGTTCGCCGCCACCCCCCACGCCATCCCGGGACGCATCGAGGCCGAAGACTTCGACGAGGGGTACCCGAACGAGGCCTTCGCCGACTGCGACGCCGGCAACAACGGCGCCGCCTACCGCACCGACTCCGACGTCGATATCCAGTCATCCACCGAGGGCGGGTTCAACATCGGCTGGATGTGCGCCGGCGAGTGGCTCGAGTACACCGTCGATGTCGCCAGCCCCGGGACCTACACCCTCCGCGCCCGTGTCGCCTCGCAGAGCACGGGCGGCTCGCTCGCCTTCGAGTTCGACGGCGCCGACGTCACCGGCGCGATGTCCGTCCCCGCCACCGGCGGCTGGCAGAACTGGACCACGGTCGAGACCCAGGTCGAGCTGGACGCGGGCGAGCAGGTCGTCCGGTTCGTCAACCTGGGCGGCCCGTCCGACGCGTTCAACTTCAACTGGTTCGAGCTCGAGGCCGAGGACGTCGGCTGCAACGAGGCCGATCTCGCCGAGCCCCTCGGCGCGCTCGACTTCTCCGACATCACCGCGTTCCTGACCGCGTTCTCGTCGATGGAACCCGCGGCGGATCTCGCCACGCCGATCGGCGTGTTCGACTTCTCTGATGTCGTCGCCTTCCTCGAGGCCTTCGGCGCAGGCTGCCCCTAGCAGCGCCTCCCGACAAGGGTGAGACGCAGCGGTCCGGCCCCTTGCCGCCTGCCTCACCGCGTCCACGCGACCGGTCGCCCGACTCGCTGACGGTGGACACTTCGAACCCATTCGGCCGCATTCCAAGGCCGCCCCCCGCCCGCCCGAGCCGATCCGAATCCCCACAAACGCCGCTGTCCCTTGCGATTACCGGACTTGCGTGATACACCGTGGGCCGGGGAGCCGCGGCCCCGGGGGAAGCCCTCGGGAAGACGGATCGAACGCCGCTCTCGTGAACCTCCGCCGCCGCACGGAGTGCCGGCGCCGGTCCACCCGGGAGCGACGATGCGATCGGTGTACGCACGACCCGCCAGGCCCGGTCACCCCCGAGCCGCGCACCCGCGACGGGGACGGACCGGGACGCCGGACGAGCACGCCGCGCCGCACACGAGTGCGCGCCGCCGCACACGCCTCCCGTAACAACGACTCGCCCGCTCCACGCGCCGTGGTCGCGGACCCTGGCTTTCTCGTTCCCATTGCCCCTCGGAAAGGACCCCGCACGATGACCCGCCGCACAACGCTGCTCGCCATCGCCACCCTCGCCGGCGCCGCCGTCGGCGCGACCGCCCTCGCCCAGCCCTCCTCGTTCGTCTACGAGGGATCCCTGTCGTACCTCGACGCCCCGGTCAGCACGACCGCCGACCTGCGGTTCCGGCTCTTCGACGCCCCCACCGGCGGCGCCCAGGTCGGCGAGACCATCGAGATGCCCGCCACCCGCCTCGACCCCGAGGGCCGGTTCAAGGCCTCGCTGAGCTTCGATCAACCCACGTCCGGGTGGATCGAGGTCAGCGTCCGCGCGCCCGCGGGCGATGGCGAGTTCGTCACCCTCTCGCCGCGGCAGCGCCTCCGGGCCGACATCGCCGCCCCCCCCCGCGAGGGCGATCACCAGGCCGCCGCCGGCGACGACGAGTCGGCCGCGAGCCTCTCCCTCTCCCCCGACGGCTCGCCCCGCGATCCCCTCCTCGACCCCGCCGGGGGCGGCCTCGGGTCCGACATCATCGCCGGCGGGGTCGGCGGCCTCGGCTCGCCCGGCGACGACAAGACCTTCGGCCCCGCGGGCCCCATCGCCTGGGTGCCCTCGGGATCAAACCTCTACTTCACCGCCGGCAACGTCGGCATCGGCACCATGTCGCCCATCCGCCCGCTCGACGTCCGCAGCAACTCCGCCGCCGAGTCCATCCTCGGCGTCAACTCCGCCATCAACGGCCGCGGCGTCACCGGCCTGGCCACCGGGGCCGGCGGCGTCAACTTCGGCGTCTTCGGCATCTCCTTCTCGCCCGACGGCACCGGCGTCTTCGGCCAGGCCAACGACGGCACGGGCTCCAACTTCGGCGTCACCGGGCTCACCGACTCGATCAACGGCATCGGCGTCCGCGGGCTCGCCAGCTCCGCCTTCGGCCAGCCCGTCGGCGTCAGCGGGCAGACCTCCGCAAACAACGGCATCGGCGTCCAGGGACTCTCCTCCTCCGCCGCCGGCGCGACCTTCGGCGTCTACGGCGAGACCGCCAGCGCCGACGGCTCCGCCGTCCGAGGCATCGCGACATCCGCCACCGGCACCAACTACGGCCTCTTCGGCCAGGCCACATCGCCCGACGGGCTCGGCCTCGGCGCGTTCAACGCCGCAACCACCGGCGACGCCTCCGCCCTCATCGCCTCCGCCGTCTCCGACACCTCCGGCTCCGCCATCGAGGCCACCTACCTCAACACCATGGGCTCGGGCACGGGCGTCACCGCCACAACCTTCACCGCCTCGGGCGACGGCGTCTCCGGCTCGGCCGACAACGCCGCCGGCACCGGCGCGGGCGTCCGCGGCGAGAGCATGAGCGGCACCGGCCACGGCGTCCGGGGCATCAACACGACCGGCGTCGCCGGCTCGGTCGGAGTCCTCGGCGAGGCCTCCGCATCGGGATGGGCCGGCCAGTTCACCGGCGGCCTCGGTGTCCACGTCGAACAAGGACTCTCCGTCGGCACCACCGACTCCGACGCGCTCATCAACGGCAACAAGACCTCCGGCGACGGCGATGTCCTCATCCGCCTCCAGGTTGACGGCGCCACGCGCCTCCTGATGGAGGACACCGGCGGGCTCACGATCGGGACCGCCGTCACCGCACCGCCCGACGGCCTCCTCGTCTCGGGCGCCGCCGGCATCGGCCGGGCCCCGGCCGCCAACATGCTCGAGGTCGAGGGCGCCGCCTCCAAATCCGCGGCCGGCGACTGGCTCGCCAACTCCGACCGCCGCATCAAGACCGAGATTCAGACGGTCACCGGCGCGCTCGACACGCTCGACAAGGTCCGCCTCGTCAGCTTCGAGTACACGGACGAGTACAAGGCCGAGCACGCCGGCATCGGCGACCGGCGTTACTTGAACGTCATCGCCCAGGAGTTCGCCCAGGTCTTCCCCGAGCACGTGCAGGGCTCGGGCGAGTTCCTGCCAGACGGCTCGGAGATCCTGCAGGTCGACACATACCCCCTCACCATCTACTCCGCCGCCGCCGTCCAGGAACTGCGGGGCGTGGTCCATGAACAGGGCCAGACCATCCAGGCTCAATCGGCCGAGCTCGCCGAGCTCCAGGCCGCCGTCAGTTCGTTGCAGGATTCGCGCCGCCCGCTGGGCGCCACGCTGACGCTGCCGCTCGTGGCGGCCGCCGGCCTCGGCTTCCTCGCGGTCGCGCGCACGCGGAAGGGGAGAGACAAGTGAATCAAGCCAACACCGTCATCGCGCTCCTGGCCGCCGCCGGCGCCTGCCTGGCCGCGGCCCCGGCCTCGGCCGAGCCCGTCGTCTACGAGGGATCGCTCTCGTACCTTGACGCCCCGGTCAGCTCGACCGCCGACCTCCGATTCCGCCTGTTCGATGCCGTCCAGGGCGGCGCCCAGCTCGGCGCCGATGTCGTCATCGACGCCGCCACGCTCGACAAGGGCGCGTTCGAGGTCACCCTCGACTTCGGCGCCTTCAACTCAGGCTGGATCGAGGTTGCCGTCCGCGCACCCTCGGGCGACGGCGAGTTCGTCACCCTGACGCCCCGCCAACGCCTCGACGCCGCGATCATCAATGGCGCGGACGACGACGCGAGCGCGAACGCCCGCGGCGGCGCCGCCGAGCCCGGCGCCAGCCTCTCGCTCACCCACCGCGCCCCGCGGGGCCCGGGCCTCGATCCCGCCGGCGGCGGAGTCGATCCCTCGTACTCGGGCGGGCTCGGCGGCTTCGACAACCCGGGCGATGACGTTGGATTCAATCCCGCCGGCCCCCTCTGGCAGCTCTCCGGCTCCAACCTCTACTACACCGCCGGCAACATCGGCGTCGGCACCACCACGCCGTCCATGCCCCTCCACGTCGTCTCCAACTCCGCCGCCCAGTCCATCCTCGGCGTCAACTCCGCCGCCAACGGGCGCGGCATCACCGGACTCGCCACCGGCGGCGGCGGTGTCAACTTCGGCGTCTTCGGCATCTCCTTCTCACCCGATGGCTCGGGCGTCTTCGGCCAGGCCAACACCGCCACCGGCTCCAACTTCGGCGTCACCGGGCTCACCGATTCCACCACGGGCACCGGCGTCCGCGGCCTCGCAAACGCCGCCACCGGGACCGCGACCGCCGTCCTCGGGCAAGTCGTCTCATCAAACGGCTGGGCCGGCAGATTCCTCGGTGGCACCGGCGTGTACTCACAGAACGGCGTCTCGATCGGCACGACGGAAACCGACGCCATCCTCCGCGTTGCCGGCAGCTCTTCAAACACAAACATCGTCCGCGTCCAGATCGACGGATCGACGAAGTTCTACGTCAACGCTAACGGCGGAGTCACAATCGGCGCCTTCGTGACACCGCCAGTCGACGGCATCTACTCGGGCGGCGCGGTCGGAATCGGTCGGTCGCCGGCCGCCAATTCACTCGAAGTAAACGGCAACGCCTCCAAGTCCATCGCCGGCGACTGGCTCGCCAACTCCGACCGCCGAATCAAGACCGAGATCGAGACGGTCACCAATGCGCTCGACACACTCGACAAGGTCCGGCTGGTCTCATTCGAGTACACCGAAGAGTACAAGGCCGAGCACTCGGGCATCGGCGACCGGCGGTACCTCAACGTCATCGCCCAGGAGTTCGCCCAGGTCTTCCCCGAGCACGTCCAGGGCTCGGGCGAGTTCCTGCCCGACGGCTCGGAGATCCTCCAGGTCGATACCTACCCGCTGACGATCTACTCGGCCGCCGCCGTCCAGGAGCTGCGCGGCGTCGTGAACGACCAGGACGCCCGCATCGCCGCGCTCGAGAGCCGCGACGAGTCCATTTGTGCCGAGCTCGCCGAGCTCCGCGAGACCGTTCAGTCCATGAAGACGGGCGACCGCCCGCTGGGCGCCTCGCTGGCGCTGCCGCTCGTGGCGGCCGCGGGCCTCGGCTTCCTCGCGGTCGCGCGCACGCGAAAGGGGAGAGACAAGTGAAACGATCCAACACCGTCATCGCACTCCTGGCCGCCGCCGGCGCCTGCCTGGCCGCGGCACCGGCCTCGGCCGAACCCGTCGTCTACGAGGGCTCGCTCTCGTACCTCGACGCCCCGGTCAGCTCGACCGCCGACCTGCGGTTCCGTCTGTTCGACGCCGCCGAGGGCGGCGCGCAGCTCGGCCCCGACGTCGTGATCGACGCCGCCACGCTCGACAAGGGCGCCTTCAAAGCCACCCTCGACTTCGGCGCCTTCGACTCAGGCTGGATCGAGGTCGCCGTCCGCGCGCCCTCGGGCAACGGCGAGTTCGTCACCCTCGCGCCCCGCCAGCGCCTCGACGCCGCGATCATCAACGCCGACGATGGTGGCGCGGACGCGAGCACCCGCGGCGGGAACGACGAGCCCGGCGCCAGCCTCTCGCTCACCCACCGCGCCCCGCGGGGCCCGGGCCTCGACCCCGCCGGGGGTGGGATCGATCCGTCGTACTCCGGCGGCCTCGGCGGCTTCGACACGCCGGGCCACGACACCAACGTCACACCCGCCGGCCCCTTCTGGCAGCTCTCGGGCGGGAACCTCTTCTACCTGCCCGGCAACGTCGGCGTCGGCACCTCCATGCCGACCGTGCCCCTGCACATCGTCTCACCCTCCGCCGCTCAGTCCATCCTCGGCGTCAACTCCGCGATCAACGGCCGCGGCGTCACGGGCCTGGCCACCGGCGGGGGCGGTGTCAACTTCGGCGTCTTCGGAATCTCATTCTCCCCCGACGGCTCGGGCGTCTTCGGACAGGCCAACACCTCCACCGGAAGCAACTTCGGCGTCACCGGCCTGTCCGACTCCTCCGCCGGCGTCGGCGTCCGCGGCCTCTCCAGCGCCGCCTCGGGAAACCCGATCGGTGTGCTCGGCCAGGTCACCAGCGGCAGCGGAATCTCCGGATGGTTCGTCGGCGGACGCGGCGCCGTCATCAACACCGCCTTCGACTCCATCACCGGTTGGCCCGGCAACACCACCATCAACGGCACAAGGCTCTACATCCAGGCCTCCAACTCGGGCCCCGTCTTCGACAACCCCGCCAGCATCTCCTCCGATTTCGACCTCGTCTTCGAGCGCGACGTCAACGCCGACGACGGGAACACGGCCTGGTTCAGCTTCTATGAGGGGTACGGCGCGTTCTTCGACGAGAAGATGCGCATCGAGATGGGAGTCAACCCCCCCATCCTCGGCGACGGCGCCTTCACCTCCAACGGCCTCGACTACGCCGAGGCCTTCCACGTCCTCGACGACTCCCTCGAGCCCGGCGACGTCGTCGCCATGATCCTGGGCGACGCCCGACACGTCGTCGGCGCGACCACCGGGTACCAGTCCACGCTGGTCGGCGTCGTCTCCGAGCGCCCGTCGTTCATCGCCGGCGCCAGCTTCGAACTCGAGCGGGAGGCCGCCGCCGCCCTGGGCATGAGCCTCCGCGAGTCCGCGGAGCTCACCGGCGCCCAGCGCACCGCACGCCGACACGCCATCCGCGACCAGATGGACCGCATGGTCCGCCCGATCGCCCTGGCCGGTCGCGTCCCGGTCAAGGTGGACGCCTCGCACGGCGCCATCAGGGCCGGTGACCGCCTGACCTCCTCGCCCACCCCGGGCCACGCCATGGTCCAGACCAGGCCCGGGCCGTCGATCGGCATCGCCCTCGAGGACTTCTCCGAGGGACAGGGCAAGATCATCGTCCTTATCCAACCGGGCTGGACGGGCCTGACCGACCAGCAGTACGACCAGCTCGAAGACCGCAACGCCGATCTCGAGGCCCGCATCCAGGTCCTCGAGCAGCTCATCCTGGAGACACCATGACACACACATCACGCACGGCACGCACCGCCGCACTGCTGGCCGCCGCGGCGCTCGCGATGGGCGCCATCGCCGCCGGCTCGGCGCCGACCACCGACGCCCCACGCCTCCAGGGCGCGGGCTTCTCGCTCGAGCTCAGGCCCGCGGCCGCCGCGCCGCCCGTCCTGAGCGCCGACGGCTTCACCCTCTCCGCCGTCCTTTCCCCGGCGCCCGCGCCCCGTGTCCCAGACTTGGCCGCGCCCTTCGGCGTCGTCGATGCCGCGGACACCGCAGCCTTCGTTGGCAAGATGGAGAAGAACGACCCGGTCGCCGACATCGCCGAGCCCTTCGGCGTCATCGACCAGTCCGATTTCCTCGAGTTCACGCGCCGCCACGCCGCGGCCCGCTGATACGCTCGATAACCCGTTCCGATCGGCGGCGGCCTCGACCGGGGCCGCCGCTTTTTCGTGCCCGCAACCGCTGCTCGTGAGGGGATCCCATGCGTTCGATTCACCGCTCCGTCGTGCTCGCCGCCGCGCTCCTGCTCGCCCCGGCCTCGCTCGCAGAGGACCCCTCGCCCCGCGGCCTGCCCGTCGAGAACCTGAACACCGACGCCGAGTACGCGACGCTCCAGGCCGCCATCGACGACGCCAGCCCGGGCGACTTCCTCCGCGTCGACAACACGGGGCTGATCGAGACCAACATCACGATCGACAAGGCCATCACGATCATCGGCCAGGGCGAGGGCCAGAGCTACATCGACGCCGGCTCGACTGGACGCTGCATGAGCATCGTCAACGCCTCGCCCGTCCGCATCATCGGCATCGGCTTCCGCAACGGGCTCGTCTCCGGCGCCGACGGCGGCGGCGTCCTCATCGACAACTCTTCGGTCACCTTCGAGGGCTGCACCTTCCTCGGGTGCGGAGTCAACGGCGGCGGGCTCGGCGGCGCACTCTTCGCCTTCGGCGGCTCGAGCGTCGACATCGACCGCTCCCTCATCCTCCAGAACTTCGCCAACCTCGCCGCCGCCATCTGGGCCCCGGGCGCCTCTTCGGTCCGCATGACCAACACCCAGCTCTCCGACAACAACGCCGCCAGCGATGGCGACGGCGAGCTGATGATCTTTCAGAACGGGTCCTCCCTCGCCATGGCCCACTGCACCGCCGCCCGCAACGGGACCAACTCCCCCTCGAACTCCCTCATCGCCGCCGGCGTCACCGAACCGGTCGAGGTCGTCGGCTCGATCCTCTGGGGCAACAACACGCTCGCGACCTTCGCGACCGGGAACCTCACGGCCTTCGCGAATATCTACCCCGGCGCCGTCGCGCCCGACAACCTGGACACCGACCCGGGCTTCCGCGACTTCGACAACTTCGACTTCCGCCTCGCCCCGGGCTCGCCCGCGATCGACGCCGGCTTCGCCAACCCCCTCGCCGATTTCGACCCGATCTCCCAGCTCGCGACCAACATCCGCGCAAGCGACGCCTCCAAGCGGACGCGGTTCTACGACGACCCACGCTCGCCCGACACCGGCGCCGGCTTCTTCGGGCCCCAGGGCCTCAACACGGGCGTCCCGTTCCTCCCCGTCCCAGACATCGGCGCCCACGAGTTCCGGGGCGGTCAGTGCGCCGCAGACCTCGCGCTCCCCTTCGGCACGCTCAACTTCTCTGACGTGCTCCAGTACCTGACCGATTTCGCCGCCGGCTGCTTCTAGCCGCCCCTTCCCCCAACTTCGCGCGCCTCCAGACGGGGCCACCCTGGTACGCTGCGCCCCGGCCTTCCGCAGCGTCCCAACTCGTAGGGGGATTCCAATGCGCCCGGTCTGTCTCGCACTCGTGCTCGCCGTCGCCGCGCTCACGCCCGCCGCCCCGGCCCAGGACCGCGGCGCCACCCCGGTCCACAACCGCACCCAGGGCGCCTCCTACGCCACCCTCTCCCAGGCCGTCGCAGACGCCAACCCCCACGACCTGATCAAGATCGACGCCGTCCAGCTCGTCGAGCACGACATCCTCATCGACAAGCCCATCACGATCCTCGGCGCCGGCCCCGACCTGACCTCCATCTACGCCCACAACGACGGGCGCTGCCTCAACATCGAGACCGGCACGGAGCTCGAAGAGGTCCGCATCGTGGGCATGACCCTCCGCGCCGGGTACTCCAAGGGCGCCCACGGCGGGAACGTCCGCGTCCACAGCTCCAAGGCCGTCTTCGAACGCTGCAACATCAACACAGGCAACGCCCGCTACGCCTCGGGCGGCGCGATGTACGCCGTCTTCTCGATCGTCACCCTCGACGCCTGCGTCATCGCCGACAACACCGCCTCCGACGCCGCGGCCATCTACGCCCCCGCCTCCGGCCTCGGCCTCACAAACTCCATCGTCTCGGGCAACCGCGCGACCGACGGCCCCTGCCAGGGCATCAAGGCCGGCGGCCTCAACGTCATCTCCATGGTCAACTGCACCCTCGCCGGCAACGGCCAGGACGACAACCCCGCCGACTACCTGCTCGAGAACGACTTCATGACCTTCGTCATCAACTCCATCGTCTGGGGTAACGACGCCGCCGCCTTCAGCCCCGGGACGGACTTCCTGCTGCTGAACTCTTCCATCATCGAGGGGTTCGACGCCCCCGGCATCCTCGACACCGACCCCCGCTTCGCTGGCGCCGACGCCGGCGACTACAGCCTCTCGCCCGGCTCGCCCGCCATCGACGCCGGATGGAACGAGTACCTCGTCGTCCCCCACGACCAGGCCGACTTCCCGGCCTACCTCGTCGCCGACGCCCGGTACCAGTTCCGCTACCGCGACGACCCCGGCACGCCCGATACCGGCCGCCGGCACGACCCCAACGTCCTGCTGCCCACCGACACGCCCATCGTGGACATGGGCGCCATCGAGTTCACCGGGATCACCCCGGAGCTCTGCCCCGCCGACCTCGCCCCGCCCTTCGGCGCCCTCGACTTCTCCGACGTGCTCGAGTACTTGGCCGCCTTCGCCGCCGGCTGCCCGTAGCCCGCGGCCGCGCCGCCGCATCCCGCGTGTGAAGACTGCGCGCATCCAGCCCGTTCCCCGACCACGAGGCGGCGCCCGCCCGACGGCGCGGTAGCATCGCGCCCCCACCGCCGCAGACGGAGCACGACATGAACACCCGCGCCCTCGCCGCCGCCGCCCTGCTCGCCTTCGCCCCGCTCGCCCAGGCCCAGGTCATCGACGAGGAGCACGCGCCCGACCACGACCGCCACACCCACCGCCACAACGCCCCCCACCCGGCCTCCCACGACCCGGCGCGCTTCGTCACCAGCCGGGAGTCGCCCATCAACCTCCCCCTGCCCGGCGAGCAGGACGCCTTCTTCTTCGTCGTCTACGGCGACCGCACGGGCGGCCCCGACGCCGGCATCAACGTCCTCAAGGACGCCGTCCGCGACACCAACCTCCTCGAGCCCGACCTGGTCATGACCGTCGGCGACATGATCCAGGGCTACAACCAGTCCGCCCAATGGATGATGCAGATGCAGGAGTTCAAGTCCGTCATGGACCAGCTCCTCTGCCCCTGGTTCCCAGTCGCCGGCAACCACGACATCTACTGGCGAGGCCCCAACAAGCCCGAGGCCGAGCACGAGCCCGCCTACGAGATGCACTTCGGCCCCCTCTGGTACGCCTTCGAGCACAAGAACTGCTGGTTCATCGCCCTCTACTCCGACGAGGGCAACCCGGACACGGGCGAGCGTTCCATCTCCAAGCCCGAGTCCCAGACCATGAGCCCCGAGCAGCTCGCGTGGCTCGCCGACACGCTCAAGCTCGCCGCCGACGCCGACCACGTCTTCGTCTTCCTGCACCACCCCCGCTGGCTGGGCGGGCGCTACGGCGACGACTGGGACAAGGTCCACAACCTGCTCGTCGAGGCCGGCAACGTCTCGGCCGTCTTCGCCGGGCACATCCACCGCATGCGCTACGACCCCAAGGACGGCATCGAGTACGTCACGCTCGCCACCGTCGGCGGCCACCAGAACAAGACCGTCCCCCAGGCCGGCTGGCTCCACCACTTCAACGTCGTCACTGTCCGCGAAGGACAGCTCGCCCTCTCCGCCCTGCCCGTCGGCGAGGTCATGGACGTCCGCGAGATCACCGGCGAGTTCGCCGACGAGGCCGCCCGGCTCGCCGGCCAGGCGCCCTCGGTCTCACCCGCCGTCGAGATCGACTCGACCGGCGCCGCCGAGACGCTGATCGACGTCGTGGTCCGCAACCCCACGTCACACCAGGCGGAGCTGCTGGCCGCCCCGGCCAGCGACGACAGCCGCTGGGCCGCCCTCCCCAGCCACCAGCACGCGATGATCGGGCCCGGCGCCTCGCACCGCTTCGTCTTCAAGGTCTCGCGGTCCGCGTCATCGCTCGACGACGCGATCCGCCCCCTCGCGATCGGCATCGACGCCGAGATGCTCCTGCCCGGCCGCCGCTACGCCGTCCCCACGATCAACGCCGAGGTCCCCGTCCGCTTCCTCGCCCCCCCGTCGACCGACACCGAGGCCGACCTCGCCCTCGTCCTCGACGGCCGGTCCACCCACGCGTACATCCCGAGCGCCGAGATCGACCTCCCCGACGGGCCCTTCACGCTCGAGTGCTGGTTCAACGCCGAGCGATATGCCCCCCGCACGGGCCTGGTCGCCAAGACCGAGTCCAGCGAGTTCGGCATCTTCGTCTCCAACGCCCGCCCCGAGTTCTCCGTCCACCTCGACGGCCGCTACGCCACCGCCGCCACCGACGCCCCGGCCCTCGAGACCGGCCGCTGGACTCACATCGCCGGCGTCTACGACGGCGCCGAGGTCCGCCTCTACATCGACGGCTCGCTCGCCGCCCGCGCCCCGGCCTCCGGCTCGCGGACGACCAACCCCCTCCCGCTCGTCATCGGCGCCGACGTCGACCGCCGCGGCCAGCCCATGAGCTTCTTCCAGGGCCAGATCGACGCCGTCCGACTCTCCGGCGTCGCGCGATACTCGGGCGACTCCTTCGACCCGGCCCGCGGCTGGACCGACGACCCCGACACCGTCCTGCTGCACGACATGGACCACGCCGTCGGTCCCTGGATCCTGGGCCCGGCCGGCTCCAGCGCCCGACTGGGTGAGGGCGCCGCCCTCCGCACCGTGGCGCCGTGAGAGGGCGCCGCCCCGGGCGCACAAAACCGCCCCGCTCGTCGGCGGGGCGTCGCCATCCCGGACCAGCCTGTCACCCGATCACTGGCGGTACGTGATCCTCGCCCGAGTCAGGTCGTACGGGCTCATCTCCACCGTCACCGTGTCCCCGGGCAGGATACGGATGTAGTGCTTCCGCATCTTCCCCGAGACGTACCCGATCACCTCGGACTGCTGCTCGTTGGGCAGCCGCAGGCGGAACATCGCGTTCGGCAACGCCTCCACCACCACCGCCTCCATCGTGAACTTGTCTTCCTGCTTCGGCATCCGGCTCCTTTCGTACCACCCGATCACGCGTCGGGCCCTCCGGGAACCGCGACACCAGAGATCATACGCCCAGGACCCGGCGCCACGACGCCCGGCCCTCTCCGCCATCACTCGCTCACTCAGGACCCGGACCGCCCTCACCCGGGGAGGGGGGGCATCCCGCACCCGCTCGCGAACCGCGCCAGGTACGCGATCACGTCGGCGAAGTCCAGCACGCCGAACGGCGGCGAGAGGTCGGCCCTCGGATCGCCCTCCGCGAACCACTGCAAGAACAGCAGCAGGTCGCTGATGTCCACGTCCCCATCGCCCGTCAGGTCCGCCTGGCATGTCGGCCGGCGCAACGGCACGCCGTTGTTCCCGTCCAGGAACTCCAGCGCCGCCCCCGCGTCCACACGCCCCCAACCGTACACCTCGTCGCGGCCCGGCTCGCCCAGGTCGGCCGAGGTCAGCTCCAGCACCGCACGAACCGCGTCGGCCGACAACGACGGGTGGCGGCCCCAGATCAGCGTCGCCGCCCCCGACACGTACCCGACCGCCCACGACGTCCCGTCGCCGCAATCCACCGTGTCCGGCGCGCTCGGCACGTCCATCAGCGAGATCACGCCGACACCCGGCGCCACGATCGAGACCTCGGGCCCCGTCGTCGAGTTGTTCCAGATCTGGTCCCTGCTGTCCGTCGCCCCGACCGCCATCACCTCGTCGAACTTCGCCGGGAAACGCACGCCCTGGGTCGCGATGTTGCCCGTCGAGGCCACCAGCAACGCCCCGCTCGCGTGGGCGTACATCACCGCGTCGTGAAGCAGCCCCGTGCCCGCCGACTGACCGAACCCGAAGCTCATGCTCATGATGTCGGCGCCCGCGTCCGACGCCCACACGAGCCCGTTGCTCACCTCGGTCTCGAACCCGATCTGCCAGTCGTTGAACACACGGACCGGCATGATCCTCGCGTCCCAGCTCACCCCCGCGATCCCGATCCCGTTGTGCGGGACCGCCGACACGATCCCCGCCACGAACGTGCCGTGGTTGTTGTTCATGTGACCCGTGTCGTTGGCGCCCCCGTCGGCGAAGTTCTGACCCGGGACGAGCCGCCCCACGAGGTCCGCGTGCTCGTTCACCCCGCCGTCGATCACCGCGACCGTCACCGGCTGCTGGCCCAGGTACAGCGCCCACGCGTCGAGCGCGGCGATATCCGCCCCGGGCCGCCCGCCGGCCCCGCCCTCGCAAGACTCCTGACCCGTGTTCTCCAACGCCCACTGCTCCGGGAAGTACGGGTCGTTGGGCCACGCGCCCCCGCGCGCCCGACCGTGCAACTCGCCGATCGAGTCGCCGTCCACCCGCTCGAACAGATCGCCCCGGAGGCTCAGCCGCGCGCCGACCGAGCCAATGTCAGCCCCAGCGTCCAGCCGGAGCACGTAGTACCGGTCCAGCCCGATCGCCGCCGCGAGCATCGGCCTCGCAAACTCCGACGGCTCGAACAGGCGCCCCGCAGAGACCACGCCGCCGCCGTCACGCGCCGCGTCACCGAGCAGCTCCTCGAGCGGCAGATCCGACCCCGCCGCAGTCACAACGATCCCGTCGGCGTCCGAACTGATCGAGCACCCGGGTGTCATCTTGACAACGACGCGCGCCGAACTCAGGCCGCCCACCCGATCGATCGGGATCGCGATCCCGGGCCCGAAGTCGCCGCCCGCCGCCGCCAGGACGGGGTGAGTCGGCTCGGCGCACGCCGCACCGCCCACGGCCGTTCCCACAACGACCGCCGTCACCACAAGCGTGAGGTCAAGATGAAGGGCACTCATCTCTTCTCCAGGACAGGGAGGAACGTCCACCTCCGAATCCTTCCAAACAGCAGCCCCGATGCTACCACTTCACCGGCGTTCCGACCTAGCCAAATCACGCCCAGAACGGTCAGCCGAGAAAACCTCATATACCGAACACATTACGACCATCTGGGGCGCGGCGATAACCCCTGTCGGACCAACACACTACGTCGTGACCCGATCAAACTCCGATCATTTTTGACTACATTTTTTGTCGAATCACTGGCAAACTCCCGGATCGAAGCCTTGACAGGCCCCCCGAGTCATGGGAGTCTGAAGATGGAATCGAGTCCGTGGGGTTCGAGATCGAGCAAGAGAGAGAAGGGATTTCGGAGCGGCGAAGAGGGGATTGAGAGAGACCCCGCCGAGTTCACCGGGACGCAGCAACAGCACGCACCCCACCGTGTCTGGCGAATCGCGTCCTCAAGAACAGCTCCTACAACGAGCCTGTATCAGGTGAGGTGAGAGAAATGAGCATCAAGAGCCTGTCTCGTGGATCGGTTGCGGCCCTCGCGCTGGTCGCCGGCGCGTCGACCGCCGTTGCCGGTGATGACGACGTCGTCTTCCGCATGGAAGCCATGACCGACGGCAGCCTGTCCGTGTACGAGGTCCACTTCGGTGACGGCACCTGGTCGGACGACGGCCTCCGCTGGGAGTGGAACTACAGCGGCGACACGTTCTTCTTCGGCGGCGACGGCTCCCAGGACATGGGTGAGGGCGGCTTCGATAACGCCGGCATCACCTTTGACTTCACGAGCCGCGGCGGCCCCGCGCAGACCGTCAACCTCAACTTTGACGTCTTCGCCGGCGGCGCCAACACCGCCTTCAGCATCGGCTCCGGCCCGCTGAACTTCGCACAGTTCAGCTCCGCCCAGGGCATCGCCTCCGCCTCCGTCGGTGTCACCGACGTCCTCGGCGGCGGCGCCACCCTCTCGCCCAACGCCCCCGGCATGTACCGCGCGTTCTACAACGGCGGCACCACCTTCGCCGACCTGCTGACCTCCTCGCTCAACGCGGGCGTGTTCAGCTCGGCCCAGGACGACGACGACTTCGGCTTCGCCGCCCTCGGCGGCTCCGTCGACGAGATCGCCGCCGAGTGGGAGTTCACCCTCACCGCCTTCGACAGCGCGGGCGGCACCAGCACCTTCTCGGTCGTCCCCGCCCCGGGTTCGGCCATGCTGCTGGGCCTCGCCGGCCTCGCCGCCACCCGTCGTCGCCGCTAAGGCGCGACCCGTCTTGCTCGATCCCTCGGCGGCCCCCAACCGGGCCGCCGAGTATTCAGTCTGATAAAGATCCCCTTCAGGCCGCCGTTTCCTGTTGAGGGTCGTGGGAGTCCGCCTCTATACTCGGACACGTCCTCGGGAAGGAGAGCCCGGGGTCAGAGAGAGGGAAGAGAGAACACACATGAGCACCATCTCGCATCTGCGGCGTCGGTCCGGAATGCTGGCCATTGTCGCCCTCGCCGGCGCGACCACCGTCGCCCAGGCGGACTTCAGCGACCCCATCATCACGTTCCACGCGACCAACGCCCAGGGCACGGGTTCGTTCTCCGTGAGCCTCGCCGACGCACAGTTCAACAACGGCGAGATCGTTGTCTGGAACCTCGCCGGCGGCATCGACATCATGGACGGCGCCAACACCATCGGCACTGTCACCGCCGCCCAGCTGACCCTTCAGGACTTCAACCCCGCCGGCGCCTCCCAGGCGCTCGTCGCCCTGTCCTTTGATGTCATGGCCGGCGGCGCCGACACCGAGTTCACGATCACGAGCTCCCTCATCGACAGCTTCCTGATCAGCAACGCCAGCGCCCGCGCGACCGGCACCTACTCCCTCAGCGACGGCAACCTCAACGGCGCCACGCTCACCGGCCTGCACGCCGGCGGCGGCCTTTACAACGCCGATTACAACAACGGCACCAGCTTCACCGAGCTCTTCGACACCGGCCCCTACACCACCGGCATCTCCGGCTCCACCGGCGACGCTCAGGACGTCCCCTTCGGCGCCGGCAACTTCTCGCCCACGGGCGACGACATCAGCGCCATCCAGGCCGAGTGGCACTTCCGCCTCTCCGCCGGCGACCTCGCCGCGGGCACGAGCAACTTCATCGTGATCCCCGCGCCGTCCGGCCTCGCCCTGATCGGTCTCGGCGGCCTCGCGGCCACCCGCCGCCGCCGCTGATACGCAAACTCAATCCGAGCTTCCCTCGAGGGCCGGCGCCAACGCGTCGGCCCTCTCCGTTTTTGGAGACCCCGCACCCCGCCCCGCGCCTCACTCGGCGACGCGCTCGATCGGGAACAACGTCGAACCGTCCCCGAGCATCGCGCCCACCGCACCGCGCGCCGTCTCGAACGCCATCGACATCCCGTGCCCCGTAAACCCGCCGCAGAACCACACCCGCCCGCCAAGCCCGCACGCACCAGGCGCGGCGCCGACCAGCGGCAACCCATCGGGCGAGAAGCCCATCGTCCCCGCCCACCGAGCGATCACCTCGTACTCCCCCGCCACCAGCTCGCGCGCGAACGACTCGATCCTCGCCTGCACCGCCGACGTCGGGTACATCTCGTGCCCCACCTCGTCCTCGGCGTGGTACGTCCGCGCCCCGCCGAAGATGAACTCCCCGTCCCCCACCGCACGGAAGTACTCCGAGCCCCGGTTCGCGTAGTACGCATGCTCCAACTCGCCGCCCCCAGCCGCCCGCGCCGCCATCATCTGCCCCCGCCGCGGCGTCACGAGCGGCGCCAGCGTCGGCAGCACCCGGCCCGCGTACGCGTTCAGGCACGCCAGCACCCGCCCGGCCTCGACACGGACGTCCGGCGCCTCGACAACCACGCCGCCACCCTGGCCCTCTCCCACGGTGTGCGCCGCCTGGCCCTCGAGCACCAGGGTCTTGGACAGCTTCGATCGCAGGAACCGGACCAGATTGACCGGGTTGCACACGCCGTCGTTCGGGTTCAGGAGCCCGCACCGCACCCGCCCGGACCGCCACACCGCGTCGCCGGGCCCCGCGTCGGCCTCGATCAGCTCGACCTCGAACCCGTCCTCACGCATCAGGGGCGCCGACTCGCGCAGCTCCCGCTCCTCGTCCGCACCCAGGGCCAGAAGGCACGAGGCCCGCGCCCCGTACCCCTCCACGCCCTCGATCCCCTCGGCACGGAGCGCCGCGAGATTCCGCTCGGTCAGCCGCAGCACGTCCCGGGCCCGCTCGCGCCCGTACGCCGCGCACGCCTGGGCGTAGTTGTCCGCCACGCCGCGCATCAAGAAGCCCGCGTTCCGCCCGCTCGCCCCGCCGGCGACCTCCCCCGCCTCGAGCAGCACCACCTGGGCCCCGCGCCGCTCCAACTCCAGCGCCGCCGAGATCCCCGCGATCCCGCCCCCGAGGACGCACACATCGCACCCGATCGACCGGGGCGCCGCCGACCGCCGCCACAACGACACGCTGGACATCGCTACCCCGCCCCCCGCCGGCCCAACGCCGCCGGACCGCTCACGCCTTGCCCTTGATCCGACCCACGAGCGACTGCGCCTTGACCTGCACGCCCTTGAGACGGCTCGTCAGCGCCTCGCGGTTGGGCGCGTACTCCATCGCCGTCTGCAGCGCCACCCACTCCTTCTCGACCAGCTCGGCCAGCGAGTCGGTGAACGACCGCATCCCCTCCGACGAGCCCGTGTTGATCACCGCCGGCAGGTCCTCGTCCCGCGCGTCCCGGATCAGCTCCCGCACCGTGGACGAGGTCATCAGCACCTCCGTCGCCGGCACGACCTTGCTCTCGAACCCCTCCACGGTCGGAACCAGCCGCTGGGCGCAGATCGCCTTCATCGTCGACGAAAGGCTCGAGCGGATGAACCCGCGCTCCTCCTGCGGGAAGAACTCGAGCATGCGGTTGAACGCCTGCATCGTGTCCGCCGTGTGCAGCGTCGCGAACACCAGGTGCCCCGTCTCGGCCGCCTGGATCGCGCTGAGCACCGTCTCCCGGTCCCGCATCTCCCCGATGAAGATCACGTCCGGGTCCTGACGCACGACGTACCGCAGCGCCGTCGCAAAGTCCTGCACGTCGATCCCGATCTCCCGCTGCGAGATGATCGACTTGTCCGGCGTGAACCGGTACTCCACCGGGTCCTCCACCGTGATGATGTTCACCGATCGCGTGTGATTGACCTCGTTGATCATCGCCGCCTGCGTGGACGACTTGCCGCACCCGGTCACGCCCACCACCAGCACCAGCCCCTCGAACGTCTGGTGCACGATCTTGGAGTACACCGGCGGCAGGTGCAGCTCGTTGTAGTCCGGGATCTCCGCCTTCACGCGACGGATCGCCGCGTGCGTGTGGTTGCCCGAGCGGAACATGTTGATCCGGAACCGGTCCCCGTCGGGCAGGTGCCACGCGAAGTCCAGGTTCCCCGTGTCGTTGAACCGCTTCTGCAACGCCTCGTCCAGCAGCGGGTCCAGCAGGTGGTCCGCCTCGTCCTCGCCCAGGGGCTCGGCCTCGATCGACCGCAGGTGCCCGCCCACGCGGTACGTCGGCGGGATCCCGACCTTCACGTGCAGGTCCGACGCGTCCAGCCGACGCATCGCCTCCAGCAGCTTCTTGATGTTCACGTTCCCGCTGATCACGCCGGGCCTCCCATCGCTGACCGAGCCGACCGCAGCATACACGAGCCCGAGCCGAGCCCCGACCACCACGCCGTCTCGGCCCGCCGCTCAGACCGGGCCCCGGAACCCCACGAGCACGTCGTTCACGTTCGTCCCCGTCGGCCCCGTCCGCGTCAGCGCCCCGACCGAGTCCAGCGCCGTGTGCGCATCGTGCCGCCCGAGCGCGTCAACCGGGTCGATCTCCCCGCCCCGGATCGACGCCGAGGTCCGCCAATCGACGACGGCGCCCGCCGCGTCCGTCGGCCCGTCCACGCCGTCGGTCGCCAGCCCCAGCACGCCGGCGCCCTCGACGCCCTCGATCTCGACGGCCGCCGACAGCACCGCCTCCTGCACCGGTCCGCCCACACCCGGCGCGCCCCCCACGCTCACCGTTGTCTCCCCACCCCACACGCGGCACCCCCCGCGGCCCGTCCCCCGCAGCAGGACCCCCAGCCCCATGCCCGCGTCCGCCGCCTCCCCCTCGACGCCCGTCCGCGTCTCGACGATCTCGAACCCAATCGCCCGCATCGCGCCCGCCGCCGCCCCGACCGCCAGCGCGTTGTTCGCCGCCACAACGTGCCGCACCCGCTCGACGACCGGATCACCGGGCTTGACCGTCTCCGCGATCTCGCCCGCCGCGCCTCGCCCGAGCCTCGCGCGCACCGCCGGAGCCACCGCGCCCACACCGCCCCGCTCCAGCACACGAAGCGCATCCGCGAACGTCGTCGGATCCCCCGCCGTCGGCCCAGACCCGATCACATCGATCGGGTCCCCGAGCACGTCCGAGACCACGAGCGTCCACACCCCGCCCGCGCCCCCGGCCTCCCGCGCCAGCCCGCCGCCCTTCAGGCGCTCGCAGTGCTTCCGCACCGCGTTCAGCTCGCCGATCGTCGCGCCCGCCCGCAGCAGCGCCGATGTCACCCGGGCCAGCTCGTCGAGCGTCACGCCCTCCGAAGGCGCCGTCAGATACGTCGACGCCCCCCCCGAGATCAGCACGAGCAGCGTCTCGCCCCCGCCGACGCCGCCGGCGACCGCCATCGCCCGCTCGGCCGCCGCCACGTTCCGCGCCGTGGGGATCGGGTGGTCGCCGGAGAGCAACTCCAGCCCCGTCGGCGGCCCCTCCCAGCCCGCGACGACCTCCCCGGGCCCGACGACCAGGCCCCGGGCCAGCCGCCCGCCCAGCCGCTCCGCCGCCGCCCGGGCCATCCCGACGCTCGCCTTCCCGGCCGCGATCAGAACCACGCGCTCAGCAGAGTCCAGCTCGCCCGGCCACGCCCGGCCGACCGCCCGCCCCGGCTCGCACGCGTCCAGCACGGCCCGCCGGACCCGCCTCCCGATCTCGCCCGCGTCGAGCCTCACGCCCGCACCTTACCGCCCCCCGCACGCATGAACGCCCACCTTCATGTATCCTGGGCGGCTAGAGCCCCACCGGGCGCCAACCAACCGAAGGAGTCTCCATGAGCCAGGCAACCCCGCCCACCTCATCCTCGTCCGCCGGCGAGCCCCACCGTGGCGTGCTGATCCTCGTCCTCGGCATCCTCAGCATCGTCATCTGCGCCCTCATCGGCCCCTTCGCGTGGCAGATGGGCAAGGGCGACCTGGCCAAGATCAACGCCGGCCAGATGGACGCCGAGGGCAAAGGCCTCACCCAGGCCGGGATGATCTGCGGCATCGTCGGCACCGTCTTTCTCGCCCTCTGGCTCCTGTACATCATCTTCATCGTCGTCATCATGATCATCGGCGCCGGTGCCGCCGCCGCCGGGAACTGATCGAGTCGGTCCCATGCCCCGGGTCGTTCCAGCGTCGCGCCTGCCGCACGTTCCGGTGTGGCTTGTGTTGCTGTACGCGGCATGGGGCGCCGCCGTCGCGCTCGTGTTTGTCGCCTCGCGCACGCTCGGCGTCCGCGCCGACCTCTGCCCGCTCCACGCCGCGACCGGCCTCCCCTGCCCGCTCTGCGGCGGCACGCGCGCGACCGTACACCTCGCCTCGCTCGACCCCCTCGCCGCCCTGGCCATGAACCCGCTCGTCGCCGTCGGTCTCCCGGCCCTCGCCCTCGTCCTCGGGCTCCGCCTGCTCACCGCACGCTGGATCCGGCTCGAGGGCCCGCCCACGCGCCGACGGGCGATCCGCAACGCCGCGATCGCCGCCGCCGCGCTCCTCGTCCTCGCCAACTGGGGCTACCTGCTCGCCTTCCAACCCGGCGCCCACGCCTAGGCCAAAGCCATGCGAGCAACCGCCTGCCACGCCTGCGGCGCCGACCTCTCGTCCGTCACCGGCATGACCTGCCCCGCCTGCGGCGCCCGCCCCGACGTCTCGACACCCCGAGCCGCCGACGCGCCACCTCCCGCGCACGAGCTCGCCAAGCCCGCGATCATCCTCGTCCTCTCGCTCGGCGCCATCGCCCTCTACCTGACCGCCGGCTGGTCGTACCCCGTCGCCACCGCCGCCGCCGCCGTCGGTCTCCAGGCGCTCCTCGGCGTCGCCGTCTTCGTCGTCTGCACGATGACCTGGCTCGGCGCCGACGACCCCCTCCCCATCAACCTCCTCCGCCTCGCCTCGATCTACGCCGCCACCTGGGCCGCCCTCTTCCCCATCACGCACCTTCCCTTGATCTACTTCATGATGCTCATCATCCCGTTCGGGATCTTCGTCGTGCTGCACATCACGCTGCTGGGCCTCGAGCTGGCCGAGGCCTTCGTGCTCGCGATGCTCAACCTGTGCGTCTACATCGCCGCGGGCTTCGTCCTCATCGCCGGCTGAGCCAGGACGCCGCTCAAAACACCAGCAGCCCCAGCGTCATCCACAGCCCGGCGACCACCATCACCACCGCCGTGTACCCCACGATCTCGCGGGCCTTCATCCCCGTGATCGCCAGCAACGGCAACGCCCAGAAGGGCTGGAGCATGTTCGTCAGCTGATCCCCGTACGCGACGGCCATCACCATCTTCCCGGGGTCCACCCCCGTCTCCGCCGCCGCCCGCATCGCGATCGGCCCCTGCACCGCCCACTGCCCGCCACCCGACGGCACAAACAGGTTCACCACACCCGCCGACACCAGCGTCATCAGGGGCAGCGTCTTCTCGTTGCTCCCCGCCGCGATCTCTGTCGCCATCAACTCCGTCAGTAGGCTCGCGCCCATCAGCCCCATGATCCCCGCGTACAAGGGGAACTGCAGGATGATCCCCGCGCACCCCCGCGCCGCCTCCTCCACCGCCCGCACGTATCGCCGCGGCGTCCCGTGCAGCGCCAGCCCCAGCAGCAGCATCGTCATATTCACCGTGTCCGGAGTCAGCGACAGCACCCCGCTTACCCCCGCGCTCGGCAGGTAGTACCGCCAAGCCCATACGCCGATCAGGACGACAAGCACCAACGTCACCAGCGGCGAATCCTCCAGCACCCGCGGAAGCAGCCCGCGACCCTCGTCCGCCTCCGGACGCGCCGCTCCAACGTCCGTCACCCCGAAGCTCGACGCGGGCCTGATCTGCTCGGACCGCCGCGGCGACATCAGCATGAACAGCACCGGCGCGATCACCAGCAGCCCCCCCGTCACCACCAGATTCATCGGGCTCAGGATCGTCTGGTCCAGCGTCAGGGGATCGAACGGCGGGTTGGCGCCGAAGATGTCAGCCAGCTCGCTCGCCTTGGTCACCTTTAAGGGGGCGCTCCCCGAGAACCCCCCGTGCCACACGCACAGCCCGACGTACCCTGCCGCCGCCAGCAACGGGTAGTGCACGCCAACGCCCCGCTTCTCCATCGTGACGCCAACCCGCCGGGCCATGAGCGCCCCCGCGATCAGCCCGAGGCCCCAGTTCAGCACTCCCAGCCCCGCCGCCACCAGCGCCACCATCCCCGCCGCCTGCATTGGGCCCCGCGGCGCCGACGCCAGCGCATCAAGCAACCTCGACACCGGCGGGCTGCTGGCTAGCGCATGCCCCGTGACCAGGATCAGGCACATCTGCATCGCGAACCGCAGCATCCCCGCCGACCACACGCCCTCCGAGCCCGCCCACGCGTCCACCGCTTTCCCAAACTCCATCTCCATCACGAACCACGCAAGCCCAAACGTAACCGCCGTCAGCAGCACCGCCAGCACGAACGGGTCCGGCGCCGTCCGCCGAAACCCCTCGCTGATCTTCATCCCCAGCGTCGCGATCATGAATCCTCCTCCCTCTCCCCTCCGGGGAGAGGGCCGGGGTGAGGGGCTCCGTCATCGACCACCTCTCCACTCCCCCGAGTGGAACCGGTTTCCAACCGGCTCAGGACTTTGCCCCCCGCCTACCCCAACCCTCGCTCCAGCCTCTCGATCGCCGCCCGCATCGTCGCCTCCGTCTTGCAGAACGCGAACCGCGCGTACCGCGCCCCGTGCTCCGGGTTCGCGTAGAACGCGCTCGGCGGGATCGCCGCCACCCCCACCTCCGACGTCAGCCACTTGCAGAACGCCACGTCGTCCGCCAGCCCCCGCGCCCCGCTCACGGCCGTGTGGTCCGCCATGATGAAGTACGACCCCTCCGGCACGACCACGCCCAGCCCGCAGCGCCTCAACGACTCGGCCAAGAGGTCCCGCATCCGCCTGTAATGGTCCCGCACCTCGACGACCGACCCGCCGCCCTCGCGCAGCGCCGCCGCCGCCCCGATCTGCAGGGGCGTCGCGACCGCGAACGTCAGGAACTGGTGCGCCGACCGAACCGCTGCCGTCAGGTGCGGAGGCCCGATCGCCCACCCGATCTTCCACCCCGTCAGGCTGAACGACTTGCCCAGGCTCGAGAGCGTCAGCGTCCGATCCCGCATCCCGTCCAGCGTCGCCAGGTGGACATGCGGTCGCCCCTCCTCGTACCACAGCCGCTCGTACACCTCGTCCACGATCGCCACCGCGTCGTGCTCGACGCACAGATCCCGGATCAGCCCCAGCTCGTCCCGGGAGAAGACAGCCCCCGTCGGATTGTGCGGCGTGTTCAGCAGCACCGCCCGCGCGCCCTTGAACGCCTCCCGCAGCTCCGCCCCGTCGAACCCGAACCGCCCGCCACGCTCGCGGAGCGTCACCCACGACCCCGTCGCCCCCGCCATCGACAGGCACGCCCGGTACGAGTCGTAGAACGGCTCGAACACGACCACCCTGTCCCCGGGATCGATCAGCCCCAGGAACGACGCCGCCAGCGCCTCGGTGCACCCGGCCGTCACCGTCACCTCGCGGTCCGCGTCCACGTCCAGCCCGCTCGACGCCCCGAACCAGTCCCGGATCGCCCCCCGCAGCTCGGGCGTCCCGGGCAGCGGCGCGTACTGGTTCCGCCCCTCGGCCATCGCGCGGGACGCGGCCTCCACCGCCAGCCGCGGCCCGTCAAAGTCGGGAAACCCCTGTGACAGGTTGATCGCTTCGTGCGCGATCGCCAGCGCACTCATCTCCGCGAACACCGTCGTCCCGAACGGCGCCAGCCTCGCCGCGACCGAAGAACGCCCCTGCACACCCATCCCGACACACTACCACACACACCCGGAGCCCCGGGTGGCGGCCCCTCCCCCGCCCTGCAACACTGCCCCCGATGTTCAAGCCCGCCCTCAAGCCCGGCGCCACCGCCCCCCACTTCACGCTCACCGACGACGCCGGCCGCCCACACAACCTCCCCTCCCTGCTCGAGAACGGCCCCCTCCTCCTCTACTTCTACCCCACCGACTTCGGCCCCGGCTGCGTCAGGCACGCCTGCACCCTCCGCGACCAGCACGAGGCCCTCGCCGCCGCCGGCGTCACCACCGCCGGCGTCTCCCCCCAGGGCGCCATCTCCCACGCCCGCCTCCGCGAGAAGCACGACATCCCATTCATCCTCCTCACCGACCCCACCAAGACCGTGATCAAGGCCTACGCCGCCGACGGGCCCCTCGGCATCGGCGTCCGACGCATCTCATACCTGATATCTCCCGACCGGCGAATCCAGGACGCGCTCAGGGCCGACTTCAACATCAACAAGCACCGCGAGTTCGTCGAGCGGGTCCTCTCGTCCCGGGCCCGGGCGGCGGCCGCAGAGTCCTAACCGCCGCCCCGGGAGAAGGATGCGCCCCCTCGTCTGGTTCCGCGCCGACCTGCGCACGCGCGACAACCCCGCCCTCGCCGCCGCCACCCGCGCCGCCACGCGGGGCGCCGTCGCCGTGTTCACCGTCTGCCCGAAGCAGTGGCGCGACAAGCACGACCTCTCCCCCGCCAAGGCCGACCTGATCCGCCGCACGCTCGGGCTCCTCTCCGAGGACCTGACCAAGCTCAACATCCCCCTGCTGCTCGTCGAGCGCGACGACTTCGACGACGTCCCGCAGGCCCTGCTCGAGTTGGCCAAGGCCCGCGGCTGCGACGCGCTCTTCTTCAACGACGAGTACGAGTGGAACGAGCGCCAGCGCGACGACGCCTGCCGGGCGCTCTTCCGCGACGCGGGCCTCGAGGTCCGCTCCTTCACCGATCAGACGGTCTTCCCCCCCGGCTCGGTCCGCACGGGCAAAGACGAGTTCTACTCCGTTTTCACGCCCTTCAAGAAGGCCTGGATCGCCCGCCACAAGGACGGCGCCGCCGAGGGCGAGGCGCCCGATCCCAAGAAGCAGCCCGAGCCCGTCTGCGAGCCCGACCCCATCCCCGACGCGTTCGAGGGCTTCGACGCCGACCCAGACATCGCCTCCCGATGGCCCGCGGGTCAGGACGAGGCCAGGCGCCGCCTCGACGCCTTCTGCAAGGGTCCGATCAAGGATTACCACGAGAAGCGCGACCTGCCCGCCGACGACGGCACCAGCACCCTCTCGCCCTACCTCAACGTCGGCGCCATCACGACCAAGCAGTGCGTCAACGCCGCCCTGGCCGTCAATCAGAACAAGCTCGACTCCGGCTCCAAGGGCGCCTCCATCTGGATCTCCGAGCTGATCTGGCGCGAGTTCTTCCGCCACGTCCTGGTCGGCTTCCCCCGCGTCTCCCGCAACCAGCCCTTCCAGCTCGCCACCCGGAACGTCGAGTGGGAAACCAACCCCGACCACCTCGCCGACTGGAAGGCCGGCCGCACCGGCGTCCCCATCGTGGACGCCGCCATGCGCCAGCTGGCCAAGACCGGCTGGATGCACAACCGCCTCCGCATGATCGCGGCCATGTACCTCACCAAGGACCTGCTCATCCACTGGCGCGAGGGCGAACGCCACTTCTCACGCAACCTCATCGACACCGACCTGGCCAGCAACAACGGCGGCTGGCAGTGGTCCGCCTCCACGGGCGTCGACGCCGCCCCCTACTTCCGCATCTTCAACCCGTACTCGCAGTCCAAGAAGTGCGACCCGCAGGGCGACTTCATCCGCAGGTACGTCCCCGAACTCGCCGGCCTCGACGCCAAGGAAATCCACGACCCCAGCCGGCTGCCCGACCTGGCCCGCTCCCGCCTCGACTACCCCGAGCAGCCCCTCGTGGACCACGCCAAGGCCCGCGACCGCGCCATCGAGGCATTCAAGAAGATCAAGTAACCCGGTTCTTCCCCGTCTCTCGGAGGGGTGGGCTTCCAGCCCACCCGCCCCCTACTCCCGCTCGTACCCGAGCAGCTCGGCCGCCCTCCACGCGACCCCCGACCACGGCGCCGCGTCCGTGATCTCCACCAGCGCCGCCTCCGCCGCCGCACCCTCGGGCGCCCCGCCGCCGTGCTCCGCGACGTACGCGGCCCACAGCGCCTCGGCATGCTCAATCCCCGCCGCCCGCGCCTCCCGCCACGGCTCGTCCACCCACGACAACGCCTCGGCGACCGTCGCCTCCGCGGGCATCTTCTCGTGGGGCATCCCCGGCGTCGTGTGCAGCCGCACGGGCAGCCCGTCCTCCACCATCCCCGCCACCCGCGCCTCCATCTCCACGCGGTTGAAGTCCTCCGACCCCGTCAACGCCCACATCCGCCGCTCCAGCACCTGCTTCCACCTCGCCCCCCGGGGCTTTGGCAGCCGCGCCGGCACGTACTTGCCCCCGCCGACCTCCGCCGGCTTGTACGAGTCCAGCCCCACGATCGGCACCGCCCCCGCGAACACCTCCGGGAACGCCAGCACCATGATCGAGCTCACCCGTCCGCCCCCGCTGAACCCCGTCATGTAGACGCGCGTCTCGTCCACATGAAACCGCGCCCGGCACGTCTGCGCCGCGTCCAACATCAGCTGGAGCCGGTCCACGATCCCGTGCGTCTTCCCGTCCCGCGTCCGCCTGTGGTTGCCCGCGTTGTCGAACCCGCACGCGATCAGGTTCAGCTCGTCAAGAGCTCCGTGGAACTCCGGCGGGATCCGCCACGCCGGCGTCGGGCTGCACCACACCACCACGCCGCTCGCGACGCCCGCGTCGTACCCCCGCGGCAGCCGCACCCACATCCGCTCCTCGCCCAGCACCCGTGTCACGCCCGAAAGCGCCTCGGCCCCCCCGCCCCGACCCGCGCCGAACCGGTCCCGCATCACCAGGTCCGTCAGCACGACCGCCCCCTCGACGTACGGCCCCGGCAGATCCACCACCTCGCCCAGCGGCAGCTCCACCCCCGCATCCGCGATGGGCGCCTGCCCCCACCCCGCCCGCACAGGCGCGAACCACCGCTCGTGCAGCTCCGCCGCGACCGACGCGTCCTCCATCGACCGCGCCACCCACGAGTCGCCAACGCGGAGGATCTCCGCCCCTGCCCGGCCGTGCTCGTTCTCGAGATGCACCACCCACCGCCGCTCGCCGTCGTCGGCGCCACGCCACGCCAGCCGCGCCGAACGCCGCAGCTCACGCATCCCATTCCGGTCCAGCGTCGCGACGACCCCGTCCAGCCGGCGCAGCATCGCCGACCCCGCCCGCGACCCGTCCGGCGCCCCCTCCCCGAGCGTCACCCACGCCCGCTCCGCCGGCTCCCCCCCCACCTCGAACACATCCGACGGCGCCCCCATCACGCGAGCGCCGATCACACCCACGAACACCAGCCCCAGCACGCTCCGCCACACTCCCATACCCCGCGATACCCCCGCACGCCGCGCTGGGTTCCGCATCCAGGCCATCCCCTCACCGGAATACACGCGGGCATACGAGCCGTTCTCAGCCCGGAGGGAGCCCCTCATGCGTCGGATGCAGGTCGCCGTCTTCGCAGGCATCATCCTGGCCTTCGCCGCCGTCATCGCCCTGACGAGCCTCTGGAAGGGCGAGTTCCAGGCCGAGGCCGCCTGGTTCCTGACGACCATGCTCCCCGCCGTGGGGCTGGTGCTGCTCGCCTCGGACCAGACCGCCCGCCGCGGCTGCCGCCGATGCCGCCGCTCGCCGGACGCCTAGCCCCGCCCAGCCGCCGCTCTCAGTACTCCGGCCGTGCCGGACCCCGCCCGCAGGCCCGCTCGGCCCGCTCACCCTCGCCCGGCCCAGAGCCCCTCATCCCTTGACCCCGCCGAGCCGATTCCTACGCTTCCCCCGCCCCGGAAGCGGGGCCGGATCCCCGATAGCTCAATCGGTAGAGCGAGCGGCTGTTAACCGCTAGGTTGCTGGTTCGAGTCCAGCTCGGGGAGCTTCGAAGGCGTGCACGGGCCGGCATCCCAGCCCCGCACGCCTTCTCCGTGCGCCCACGGGCAGCGCCCGCGCGCCCCATGCCCGCCTCAGGTGAACGCCAGCACACGTCCTGGGCGGACCACGGCGTTCGCGATCACCCGACGAGTGCGATCGAGGCTAGGGGCACCCCGCGGCGAACGAGTCGAGGAACGCGACGACGTCGGAGAAGTCGAACTGCCCGAACGGCTCGGCCAGGTCTGCCGCGGACTCCGAGCCGGAGAACGCCGTCAGGAACGCAGAGATGTCGGAGAAGTCGAGCTGGCCAAACGGCTCGGCCAGGTCGGCCGGGCACGGCGGCTCGGCCTCGTTCGGGGTCAGGCGGAAGACCGCGTAGTCACGCCGGTTCAGGATCGAGGGCTGCGTCTGGCCCAGGACCAGCAGATCGGAGTTGGACGCGGCGGTGATGGCGACCGGCGAGTCTGAAGCGGAGCCGGAGTCGACGCGGGCGTCGGTCTCGAACCCGCCGTCGGCGTTGTAGACCAGCACGCCGATGTCGGTGCCCATCTGATCGATGAGCGCGATCCAGCCGTCGGGGGTGACGGTCATGTGCCCCGGGTAGTTGGAAGAGTTGCTCGAACCCCCGGTCGCCGTCGCCCAGAGGAGGGCGCCGGACGCGTCGACGGCGGCGATCGTCACGCCGGAGCCGTTCGTGAAGCTGGCGATGAGCGAGCCGTCGATCCGCGGCGTGATCCGAAGGGGCGTGCCGACGGCCCCGAGGGCCGTGTCCCACAGCACGCCGCCGTCGTGGTCGTACTTCAGCATCGCGGTCTTGCCGGGCTCGCCCGAGGCGCGGTAGAGCACGTAGACGCCCGACGCATCGGCGTGGATGACCCGGCCGAGGGTCTCGTTGAAGAACTGGTCGTCGGTGGCGTCGTGGCGGCGGTCCCAGAGCAGTTGGCCCGTGGGGCCAAGCTTGACCGTGTACATCTCCTCGCCGAACTCGTCGTCGTCGTTGACGTTGCCCGTCGCGTAGATCGAGCCGTCGGGGCCGAAGACGATGTCCTCGGCCTGGCCGTCCACGCCCGTGACGCCCGGGACCTGGGCGTCGAACAACTCAGCGCCGGCGGTGTCGTAGACGACGACGGAGAAATGGACGGTCTCGAACGTGATGTCGCGTGCCCAGCCGCAGACCGCCACCGACCCGTCGTCGGCGACGTTCATGCCGCGGGGGTACTGGGAGGCCTGGGGGTTACCTCCGTCGTAGCGGCGGACCCAGAGCTCGTTCCCATCGGGGTCGAGCTTGATGGCGGCCCACTGCTGGCTGAAGGTGAGCCCGTAGGACTGGCCCGAGATGATGATGTTGTCGTCGGAGTCGATCTTCATGGTGTCGATGACCTCGTAGTGGTCGCCGACGCCGTTGTAGGTGTAGGACCAGAGCTCGGCGCCGTTCGCGTCGAGCTTGACAACCTGGATGTCGTTCTCGTTGGCGGTGAAGTACGTGGACCCGCCGACGATGACGTTCCCCCCGCTGTCAGTGGCGATGTGCGTGGGGATGTCCTCGTTGAACAGGTTGTCGTAGAGGGTGTTCCACGCGATCTGGTAGGCGGGCGGCTCGATCGGCGTGCCGGAGATGTTCGAGGACGTGACGAGGCTGTTGCCCGAGACGGTCGCGACGTCGGGGTCGCCGTCGCCGTCGTAGTCGGCCAGCGCGAGAGAGCCGGGCGAGCCGGCGCCCGCGGGGAACGGGACGTACGGCTCGAACGTGCCGTCGCCGTTCCCGCGGAGGACGACGAACGAGCTGTCCGCCTCGCAGGCGACGACGATGTCGGGCAGGCCGTCGGAGTCGATGTCGTCGACGGCGACGCTGCCCGGGCGGCCCTGGACGGGGACCTGGACGGCGGGCGTGTACAGGCCGTCCGAGTCCGCCATGACGACGGAGATCGTGTTGTTGATGGGCGACAGGGGGCCCCAGTCGGCGCTGACGATGTCCCACTGCCCGTTGGCGTCGAGGTCGGCGATCGCCAGGCCCGTCGGACGCTCGCCCACGGGGATGGTGCGCGTGGTGGGGAACAGCCCCGTGCCGTCGTTGTAGCAAAAGGTGAGGGTGGCGTCGTCCTCATTGGCCACGACGACGTCGATGTCGCCGTCGAGGTCCATGTCCTGGGTTTCCATGGAGTAGGGCTGGGCGCCGCAGTCAAACAAGCCGACGGAGGTGAACCCCAGGCCGTTGATGTTGCGGTAGGGCCGGAGCTGCCCGCCGAACTTGTCGACGGTGATGAAGTCGAGGTCCTTGTCGCCATCGATGTCGGCGAAACGGACGGAGATGCACCCGCCGCCGCCCGAGTAGAAGATGCCGGGCTCGAACGTGCCGTCGCCGTTGTTGCGGAAGAAGTAGACCCCGTTGGAGAAGTAGGAGCACCGGACGACGTCGAGATCCCCGTCGGAGTCCATGTCGCCAACGTCCACCTCGCCGAAGCCCCAGCCGGCCAGCAGCTGCGGGCCCATCGAGAAGTTCCCGGCCCCGTCGTTCCAGAAGACGGTCGTCGGGTCGTTGCCGGGCCCGTTGGAGTCGGTGATGAGGTCGATGTCGCCGTCGGCGTCGATGTCGCCGGCGGCGACGTAGCTGGGCGAGGCGCCCGAGCCGTCGTCGGGGACGAAGTAGGACGAGGGCGGATCGAAGTTGATGTCCTGGGCGCTGGCGGCCGAGGCGAGGCCGGCGGCGAGGAGGGGCGCGATGGAGTGGCGGCGGGTCATGGTCAATACCTCGGGTCGTGCGTGGGCGGCGGGGTCTGCGGGCTCTGGCGGGTTACGGGCAGCCGGCGCTGAAGGCGGACAGGAACGCGACGACGTCGGAGAAGTCGAACTGGCCCACGGGCTCGGCAAAGTCGGCGGCCGGGTCCATAGAAGAGAACGCGTTGAGGAACGCGACGACGTCGGAGAAGTCGAGCTGGCCGAAGGGCTCGGCGAGGTCGGCCGGGCAGCCGCCCGCGTCGCCCGCGAGGATCTCGAACGCGCCCGTCGTCGAGCTGGACTCCTGGAACCGCTTGTCGAGCGTGAGCACGCGGACGCGGACGTCGGCGATGCCCGTGCTCGAGGGGAGGCGCCAGTCGAACGCGCGGGCGTCGGCGGGCAGATCGCGTGCGACCGAGTGCCAGCCGCGGCCGCCGTCGTAGCTGGCCTGGATCGTGAACGAACGGAGGGCCTCGTCGTCCGAGGCGGTCCAGCGGACGGGGATGACGCCCCCGCCCGAGTACTGCTGGCCGGCCGCGGGCGACGTCGTCTCGATGACCGGGGGCGCGTCGCCGAACCGGGCGTCGGGGCGGATCGAGAAGTAGTCGGAGAACGAGTAGTTGAGGCGACCGCCAGCGCCGAACGTCGTGAGGACGACGATGCGGGCGGTGTCCGTGCTCGAGTACGGCAGCGTCGCGCCGATCGGCAGGCAGCCGGTGTTCGACCCGCCCGCCGAGTCCGACAGACGGATGCCGTCGAGCAGGACGTAGACCGACGCGTTGCCGCCGGGCGACCAGCAGACGTCAACGTTGTCGTGCGGGTGCACGAGGCCCGGGTCGGAGACCTCCTGGGGGATCACGGTCCAGTCGTCCTGGTAGGGGATGCGGATGACGGACTTGTCCCAGGACTCCTGGCCGGCCGAGTCGATGGCGACGACGCGGATGGCCGACGGGGTCGGGTACTGGTTTGTCGGCAGCACCGTCGGCGCGGTGAACTCGTACGTCGTCGCGTCGCCCGGGAGCGTGGCGACGGGGAAGAACTGGCTCGGGAAGTCGTGGTCGGCGAACTCGACGCGGTGGGCGACGACGGCGTCGTCGTCGGTGCTCGACCAGCGGAGGATGATCTTGCCCCCGACGTTGGCCATGAAGTACGTCGGCTCCATGTCCACGATGGGGTGCTCGTCGTCCTGCGCCGGCGGGGCGGCGAGGAAGGGCGTGAAGGCCGCGGGGTGGACGTCCTGCACGACGTCGCCCATCCCGCCCGGGTTCAGGGGCGAGGTCGGGCCCGTCGCGTCGCCCCACCAGTTGAACCGGAGGAAGGGCGTGGAGCTGTTGTTGTTGTACTCGATGGCGACCGTGTTGCCCTCGAAGATGGACGGGCTGATGGAGCCGTCGGCCTGGATGCGGCCCGACGTGGTCGTCACCATGCCGACGTTGTTGTCGATGATCTTGGAGTTGAGGAGGTTGACGAGCCCGCCCGTCACGGACGCGGTGCCCTCGAGCGAGTTCTGGACGGTGCAGTTGATGAGGTCCAGGACGCCGCCGTCGGACTGGACGGTGATCTCGCCGCCGTCGAAGATCGTGTGGCGGGCCTTGGCGTCGAAGTCGTCGACCCACTTGAGCCCGAACCAGCGGTTGACGCCCGCGGAGAGCGACTCGAGGACGATTGGCTCCTCGCGGGTGCCCTGGAGGATGACGTTGGCGGAGCCGACGAGGAAGGCGCCCGCGCCGGGGCCGAACTTGATGTTCGTGCCCGGCTCGACGAGGAGCGAGCCGCCGAAGTTCTGCGGGAACCCGCCCTGGACGATGTAGGGCAGGCCCGTGTTGGCCCACTCACGGTTGGGACCGGGCGTGAACTGATCGACGGTGACGGCGTTGGTCAGGTTGCCGGTCGCCGGCAGGGTGGAGCCCCAGAGCAGGCCCGCGCCCGAGCCCTCGAGGCGGACGGGGTAGAGGTTGTTCTGGAGGGTGATGTTGTCGCCGAGAAGGAAGTTGGGGCCGGTGAGGGTGATGCCGGCGGCGCCGGAGACGTCGGAGACGGAGATGTCCTCGAGGAGGACGGGGTGGGCGACGGTCTCGCTGACGAGGGTCAGGCCCGTTCCCTCGGAGGTGACGTTCTCGACGCGGAGGAGTCCGGCGGCGCGCATGCCGGCGCCGTCGGAGAACTCGCAGTCCACGACGCGGATCGTGCCCGCCAGCCCGCCGAAGCTGCCCAGCTCGCTGGCGCCCGTGAAGCTGCACCGCTCGAAGACGGCGATGTCCGGGACGCCCGCAATGCTCGAACCGGCGATGAAATCGGTGTCCGTGAAGACCGCGGCGACGCCCTCGCCTCCGGCCTGCACGTGGACGGCAAGCTCGCCGAAGCTGACGTCCAGCTGCCCGTCGGCGCCGACCTCCAGCCCGTCGGCGATGCTCGTCGAGCCCGTGAAGCGGACCGGGTCGGTCGGGCTGCCCGTCGCGATCAGCTCGCCCTCGACGCGGAGCGTCGTGCCCGGCTCGAAGCTGATCTCGGCGCCCGGCTCGACCATCACCTGCCCGCCCGCCGGGATCAGCAGATTCTGGCAGACGACGTAGGGCCCCTCGGTCGCGCTCCAGACAACGCTCTCGCCCGCGTCGGGCACGGGCACGCCGCACGGCGCCGCCGGGGCCGGGCCGACCGTCAGGCCGTCGAGCGAGATGTACGCCCCGCGGCCTGCGAAGCTCATCATGAAGTCGGCGTGGAACCGGACGGCGACCCGCCCGGGCCCGGGCAGCTCGGCGCTGATCCGCTGGTAGCCGGACGTCGCGATCGGCATCTCCGCGGAAAACAAGACCTCGGTGAAATCACCGACGTCGTCGGGCCCCGAGCCGGTGCCCGAGCCCGACGGCGCGTAGCGGACCTCAAAAAACGTGTCGTAGGTCGCCGAGCCCCCGCCAAGGACCCAGATCGAGAACTCGTCCCCGGCGACCTGGTTCGGGATCGCCGGGAGGATGGCCCAGACGCTGAAGTCCCCACCCAGGAAGTCGGTCGCGAGCGCGTCGGCGCCGAGATACCCCGCGCCGTCGAACGGCTCGCCGCCGAACCCGTTGCCGTCGTACCAGGCGGCTCCGTTCACCGGATCGCACTGGTTCCTGAAGATCCAGCCCTGGCCGACGAGGTTTGCCGGGCCGTCGACGCCAGTAGCGCCGTTGTTCTCAAAGTCCTCGGCGAAGTCCGCCTGGGCGACGCCCGCGGAGGCGAGCGCGGGGATCACGAGGGCGGCGGGGAGCAGGGCAAGGTGGCGGCGTGTCATGGCGTGGGGTCCTTGTCGGCCGGAGGCAGGGTCTTGGCTACGCAGCAGGAGGGCTCGAATGAAGGCCCAGATACGTCCCGTCGGGTCACGGGCACCCGGCGGAGAACGACGCCAGGAAGGCGACGACGTCGGAGAAGTCGAGCTGCCCGAAGGGCTCGGCCATGTCCGCGGCCGGGTCCGAAGCGGAGAACATCCCCAGGAACGCGACCACGTCGGAGAAGTCGAGCTGGCCCATGGGCTCCGCCAGGTCCGCCGGGCACGACGCGTCGGCGACCTCGACGCACGCGGAGAACTCGCTCGTGTCGCCCGTCGAGGAGCGCGTCGCCGTCGCGGTCACGACCGAGCCCGCGCCGCTCGCCGGGAGCGAGACGCTGAACGCGGCGTCGCCCGAGGCGTTGGTGAAAACCGTGGTCGAGCCCAGGTAGGCCTGGCCCTGGCCGAAGCCCGACGGATCGCAGGCGGGGCTTGAGAAGAACTCGACGACGAACGCCTGGTTGGCGAGGGACTGGAGCGTGCCCTCGACGTCGGTCGCCGCGCCCGTCGCCGCGGCAGAAGTCAGCACGGGGAAGTTCTGGAGCCCGTTGGCGCCGACGTCGGCGTCCATGAAATCGTTGGGCGTAGAGCCAAAGTCCCAGGTGTTCGGCATGAGGTCGATGCCGATCTGGCCGTTGCCGTAGATCGAGTTGCCCGACACGCGCACGTGGGCGCTCGAAGGAACGCCGGGCGGGTACATCATCAGAACGCCGGTCGAGTCGTGCCCGGCGATGGTGTTGCCCTCGCCGGGGTTCTGGCCGCCGATGGTGATGGCGCCGGCCTCCTCGAACGCGAGGGCCGAGAGCCACACGCCGTGCTCGCCGCCCAGGACGGGCTCGCCCAGCGCGTTCAGGCCCATGGTGTTGCCCCGGATGACGATGTTGGAGCCGCCCTCGTAGAGGTCGAGGTAGATGTCCACGCCGTAGTCCCCGCCGAAGAGGATGTTCGTCGCGTCGACGGCGATCAGATTGTCCAGGATCTGGAGGTTGTGGTTGGAGTTCCAGACGGCGATGCCGGTGGTGCAGGCGCGGTTGGAGATCTCCATGCCGTCGGGGGTCGTGCCGATGTAGTTGTTCTGGATGAGGTTGCCGTCGGTGTAGTAGAGCTCGATGCAGTCGCCGGCGGGCGAGCCGTGCTCGCCGTAGTTCCCGAATCCGGTGATGTAGTTGCGGTCGGCCGGGTCGGGCCCGCCGATGACGTTGCCGGTCGCGGGCGAGGCCATGCCCAGGCCGGTCATCCGGACGCGCTCGGTAACATTGCGGACGACGAGGTTGTTGTTCGAGTACGTGATGTTGATGTTGTCGGCCTCGTTGTCGTGGACGACGCTGTCGGTGGCGAGGACGAGCCGGATGTCCATGCCGCCCGTGTTGCCGTACACCTCGTTATTCGCCCCGCCCAGCTCGACGCGGCTGGCGTGCACGCCGGTCACGATCGTGTCGCCGCCGTTCAGGTAGGTCTGCAGCGGCAGCAGCAGCTCGTGCCCCTCGGCGTTGGTGTCCCCCGTGAACGCGGTCTGCGTCGTGCCGTCGATCACCACCGGCTGGCTTGCGCTCATCGTCGAGCCCTGGAGGATCACCAGGCCGGGGAAGATCGTCGGCAGGTACCACTCGCTCTCGGGGATCTCAAACGCGATGGTCTGGCGCCCGGGCTCGTTGTCCGAGACGCGCAGCGCCTCGCGGAAGGAGACCAACCCGTCGGGGCCCGGCAGGTCGGCGATCGTCGCCGACATCGGGACGTCCACGTCGTTGGCGGTCGTGGTGACGGTGATCGTCTGGGCGGCCGCGGGGGCGGCCATGGCGGCGAGCATGAGTGTGAGTGCGGTGCGCATCGGGCGCCTTCCTTTCTTGCGCGGCGCGGCGCCGCGGGTGAATGTCTGGTTACGGGCAGCCCGCGGCGAAGGCCGACAGGAACGCCGTCACGTCGCTGAAATCGAACTGGCCGAACGGCTCGGCGAGATCACCCGCCGGGTCCATCGAACTGAACGCCGTCAGGAACGCCGTCACGTCGGAGAAGTCGAGCTGACCGAACGGCTCGGCCAGGTCGGCCGGGCACAGGCCCGTGGTCTCGACGGTGATGACCGCCATCGCCTCGCTGGCGCAGGCGATCCACATCTCGTAGCCGCCCGGGACCGGGTGGCTCTCCATGTCCCAGATCTGGTTGTGGGGCAGCGGGCTTGCGCCCTGGCTCCAGACGGTCCACTCGCCGTCCTTGAGCCGGGCCACGCCACCGGGGTAGGGGAACGTGCCGTCGAACATGGAGATCCAGACCGAGCCGTCGGGCGCGACCTCGACGTCGTGGATGTCGTCGGAGGGCAGGGCGGAGTTGGACAAGTCGTACGTGTCGTACAGGCCCGTATCAGGGTCGTAGTGGAAGAGGCCGATGCCCGAGGCGATCCAGAACGTGCCGTCGGCGGCGATGTCGAACGCCCAGACGTGGTAGCCCAGCGTGTCCAGGTTCAGCCCGACGGCCTCGCGGGGAGTCAGCTCCCACGCGACGCCGTCGGTCCGGACGATGCCGAAGGCGGCGCCGATGAACACCGCGTCAGGGTCGTTCGGGTCGGCGACGATGTCGGAGATGTCGCCGACGGGGACGCCGTCGCCCGTGCCCAGCTGCTGCCAGGAGCCGTCGGCCCGCTCGCGGAAGACGGTGCTGCGGCTCGTCGCGGCCCAGGCCCGCCCGTTCCCGGCGACGGCGATGTGCTCGATCGGCCAGCCGTTGGCCACGTGCTCGATGTAGTCGCCCTCGCCCGTCAGCTCCTTGACGCCGTTGTTGGTCGGGGCGAACAGGAGGTTGCCCGAATCTCGGAACGCGAGCGCAGAAGTATTGTCCGTCGGGTACGGCCAGGGCAGACCCATGCCGTAGGTCGCGGGGTTGGCGTTGGTCCAGGTCCCGTCGCGGTGCAGGATGTCGAATCCGCCCACACCCGGGGCGGCGTTGGCGGTCATCGCGACGTCAGCGTTGACGGGGGAGATCGCGACGGCCTCCGGGAAGTAGTCGAGCATCCCGGTGTTCGTAAGGCGGAAACGCTGCCAGGCGCCGTCCTCGTACTTGGCCGCGCCCCCGATGCCCCCGGTCCAGATCGCGCCCGTGGAGTCCTCGGCGAACGTGTACGTGTGGTTGCCCGACCCCCAGTCGCCCAGGTAGGTCCAGACGCCGTCCTCCCAGAGGAAGACGTCGGCGTAGTACGTGCCCAGGAGGACACGCCCGCCCGAGATCTGCTGGATGATCGCGACCTCCGTGGTCAGGCCCCCGGGGGCGCCGCCGACGATCGTGTACGTCCCGTCCGGGTGCCGGAACGCGATGCCCGCCTCGGTGGACATGAGCATGTCGCCGTTGTCGGCGACCGGATCCTCGCCCAGCGTGCCGTAGGGGAGGGGATCGACGTTGGGCGGTGTGGGACTGCCGTACCAGATGAACAGGCCGTCCTTGTAGGTCGTCAGCCCCATCTCGTTGGAGCCGAACCAGACGGTGTACCCCCCGCCCGCGTCGGGCTGGACGGCGACGTAGTCAACCCAGTCCCAGCCGGCCCACCAGGGCAGACCGTTGGACGTATCCCAGCTGTTCCATGTGTCGGTCGCGGGGTCGTACTGGGAGAGCCCGCCCTGCGAGCTCCCGCCCCACGTCGAGCACGCCATCCACAGCGTCCCGTCGGGCGCGATGTCGATGTTGCTGACGTCGGCGCCGGCGATGCCGGAGTTGGCGGGCGTGTACCGCGTGACGCACCAGGGCTCCTCGCTCGGGTCGAACCGGAGCAGGCCGCGGCCCGAGCCGATCCACATGACGCCGTCGTCGGTCTTGACGACGTCGCTAAACCTCGGCGCGCCGATCTCCTGCCCAATCTCCGGGCAGTCCACGTTGTTGAGTGTGCGCCAGTGGGTCCCGTCGAAGTGCCCGAGGCCGCCCTCCTCCCAGAACGGGATGTAGCCCCCGATCCAGGGCGAGTCGTCGTCGTCGATGAAGATCGTCTGGGTGTAGTCGCCCGGGACACCGACCATGCTCGGGCGGATGAGCTGCCAGGAGAACGAGTCCTCCTGGGCGGCCGCCGAGACGGTGGCGCCGCAGGCGGCGGTCAGGGCGGCGAGCGTGATCGTGCTGGTGCGGTTCATCGTGGCTCCTCTCTCGGGCCGGGGTCTGGAGGCCCATCGGAACCCGGGCGCGGCCGGGCGGGGTTCGTGCTCAATGCAGGAGTGGGCCGCCGAGCGCCAGATACAGACACGGGGCGAGAAGTTGACCGAGGAGTCATAAATCGCGGCGTGATCGGTGCGGCCGATGAGCGTAGGCCGTGTCATTGCAGAGGTTTGCGCAGAGAGCGCCGCGCGCCGGCGTCGGGCCCCGGCGATTGGGCCCGCGGGACCGACGTCGGCCCGCGCCGGGACGGGCGCGGGCCGAGGGGGAGGGGGGGCCGCCAGAGAGCGGCCAATAGGGGAACCGTGGGGCGATGGGCTTACGGGCAGCCGGCGCCGAACAGGCCCAGGAAGGCGACGACGTCGGAGAAGTCGAACTGCCCCACGGGCTCGGCCAGGTCGGCCGCCGGGTCCATCGCGCCGAAGGCGGTCAGGAACGCGGTCACGTCGGAGAAATCAAGAGAACCGAACGGCTCGGCGAGGTCGGCGCCGCTGCAGGGCTGCGGGGCCGCGCCCTCGGTGAACCAGATCGTCGTCGAGTCGCTGTCGCGGTTGGTGACCGCCAGATCGATCGAGCCGTTGCCGTCGAGGTCGGCCAGCTCCTGGGCGCCCGGGCGGGTCCCGGCGACCAGGGCGTCGCTCTCGGTGTAGATCCCGCCCATGTTCTCCATGACCGAGACGGTGTTCGAGTCGCTGTTGCTCACGACGATGTCCTCGTCGCCGTCGGCGTCGAGGTCGGCCGCGGCCAGCTCGCTCGGGTTGAGCCCGCTGACGAACGCGAACGCCGGGGCGGACAGCACGCCCGCGTTGTTGGTGTAGATCGCGACCGCGTTGAACACGTCGTCGGAGACGCTGGACGCCAGGTCGTCGTCCCCGTCGCCGTCGATGTCCACGGCGATCACGCCGTCGGGACGGACCAGCGGGTTGGTCGGGAGCGTCGCCGAGAGGGCGAAGCCCCCCGCGCCGTTGCCCGCGAAGACCTTGACGGTGCGGGAGTCCCGGTCGCTGGCGGCCAGGTCCATGATCCCGTCGGAGTTGAAGTCGCCGGCGCCCACGCCGCGGGGCTCGCCGCCGACGGCAACCGACGAGGCCGCCCCGAGCACGCCGCCCGTGTTCAGCACGACCGACAGCGAGTTCGAGTCACGATTCGCCGTGGCAAAGTCGGGCGAGCCATTGCCGTCGAAATCAGCGCTGATCAGCGACCGAGCCTCGGCGCCCAGGGTGACGCTCTGCCCGGCGCTGAACACGCCGCCCGTGTTGGTGTAGATCCGCAGGGTGTCGATGTTGTTGAGGACGACGGCCAGGTCGGTGTCGCCGTCGCCGTCGACGTCGACGGCCCGCAGGGAATCGGGGCCCGTGTTCGCGCCGGTGAAGATGGGGGTCGAGGGACCGAACGCGCCCCCGCCCGTGCCCAGGAAGACATCGACCTTGTCGATGAGATCGGTCGCGATCGCAAGGTCGGCGATGCCGTCCCCGTTGAAGTCGGCCGACGCGATGCCCGCCGGACGCGAGGGGGTGGCGAGGTTCATGGACGAGTCAATGCTGACGGCGCCGATGACGGGCGTCGCGAGCGAAACGAACGGGATCGCCATCAGGCTTCTCTTGGAGTTGGTGTTCATTGGTGTGGCTCCGCTGGAGGGGTGTCGAGAATCCGCGGTGGGTCAGGACCGGCGACCGGCAAACGGACCGGACGCACCCGAATGAGCGGGCCGACCGCCCCCAGATACATCGATGATCGGACGCCGACGAGATTGTGGGATTGACGCCCCGCCCTCTCTAGACTCTGCCCGGGCGCGAGGCGGGAAAGGGCCAGCGTTGACCGACCGACCCACCACCGACGCGGAGCTTGTGGCGCGTTGCCTCGACGGCGACGACCGCGCGTGGGACACGCTCGTCGAGCGCTACTCCCGCCTCGTCTACTCGATCCCCGCGCGGCACGGCATGTCCCGCCAGGACTCCGACGACGTCTTCCAGGAGGTCTGGGGCCTCGCGGTCAAGCACCTGGGCTCGCTCCGCGACGGGCAGACCGTCTCCGCCTGGCTCATCACCACCACCCAGCGCGAGACCTGGCGGGTGCTCCGCAAGAAGACCCCGACCGCCCAGTCCGCCGCCGCGGAGGCCGAGGCCGAGATCGGCACCCACGCCGAGTTCGAGCTGGTCGAGCGCCGCCAGCGGCTCCGGGAGGCGATGGACCGTCTCGGCGAGCCGTGCCGCTCGCTGCTCGAAGCGCTGTTCAAGGAAGACCGCCCGTCGTACGACGTCATCGCCGAGCAGCTCTCGATGCCCAGGGGCTCGATCGGGCCCACCCGGGCCCGGTGCCTGAGCAAGCTGACCAACCTGGTCCAGGAGGCGGCCCAGGAGCGATAGCCAGGAGCGATAACGACGCCGGCCCGGGGCCCGAGAGCCGGACGGGCAGGCCGGCGGCCAGAATTGTGTCTGGCCAGGTATCTAGGGGCGGGCGGGGGTCTCCTGACCCGGGGACACCGATCATGAACGACACGCCGAACCACATCCAGCAGCTCGTCGCCCTGGCGACAGGTGAACTCGACGGGGCCGAGGCCGAGGCGCTCCGTGCCCGGCTGGACTCCGAGCCCGGCCTTCGGGCCGAGTACGACCGCCTGGCCCAGAGCGTGAGCTTCCTGCGGGCCGAGTCGTCCGCCGAGCCCTCCGCCGAGGCGCTCAAGTCCGCCAAGCGGCTGCTCCGCGAGTCGCGCCCCGGCGCGATGGAGCGGCTGAGCGAGGGGCTCCGCCGCCTCGTCGCCTCGCTCGACTTCGACACCCGCCTCACGCCCGCCGTCGCTGGCATCCGCGGCGGGGCGACGGCGGCGCAGGTCGCCTTCTCCTGCGAGGTCGCCGACATCGACCTCGAGATCACGCCCGAGGACGACGAGTCCTGGCGCATCGCGTGCCAGATCGACGCCGACGAGGACGGCGACTGGGACGTCACCATCGTGGACCGCGCCACGGACGCGGCGGTCCGGACACTCGCCGCGATCGACGGCGCCTTCCGCACGACGCTCGGCGTCGGCTCGTACTCGCTGCGGCTCCGTCGCGGCGACGTCGAGATCGAGGTCGGGCCCCTGCAGATCCCCTGACCATGTCCGCCCCCGACCTGAGATCACAACTCGAGCGCCTCGCGGCGCTCCCGGAGGCGGAGCGCGAGGCCGGCGCCACGGACGTGCCAGAGTCGGCGCCCGAGCCGGTCCTGCTCGAACTCACCGACGAGGTCCGCGATCTGGTCATGACCGACCTGGACCGGGCCCTCGCGATGGCCGACTCCCTGCGGATCATCGCCGACCGGCTGGGCCTGCCCCTCGCCCGGGCCCGGGCCCGCAGCGCCCGGGCGCACGCGCTCAACTACGCCAACCGCTTCGAAGAGGCGATCACGCTGCTCGACGAGGCCGCGACGATCGCCAGGTCTCACGGCGACACCCTCGAGGAGGCCCGCTCCGACCTGGCCAAGATCCAGTCCCTGGCGAGGCTGGGCAGGCTCGAGGAAGCGGTCGCCGCGGCCGAGCGCGCCCAGCGCGCGTTCGAGGACGCGGGCCAGCCCTCGCTCGCGCTCCGCGCCGTCACCAACCACGCGATCCTCCTCCGGATGCTCGGGCGCTGGCCCGAGTCCGTCGAGCGGTTCGACCGGGCGCTCGAACTCGCCCGCGACGACGCGGCGGTCACGGCCCAGATCCAGTCCAACCGGGCCGAGGCCCTGCTCGAGCTGGGACGCTTCGAGAGCGCCGAACGCGCGTTCCGCGAGTCGTGCGAGCTGCTCGAGGCCGCTGGGATGGAGCGCGTCGCGGCGATCGTCCGGGGCAACCTGGCCGACCTGCTCGGACGCCAGGGCCGGCTGTCCGAGGCCATGGAGCAGTTCGAGCGGGCGCGACGCTTCTTCGAACGCGACCGGGCCGAGGGCGACCTGGCGCGGATCGAGGCCGAGCTGGCCGACGTGCTGGCCGCCGTCGGATTGCCCGAGGACGCCGCGGAGATGTACGAGCGTTCGTGCGCCGCGCTGAAGGCCACGGGCCTCGCCGCCGAACACGCCCGGGCGCTGACCGGGCTGGGCGCGCTGCTCGTCGCCCGCCACCCCGAGCGGGCGCGGGACGTGCTCACGAAGGCGGCCGCGGCGTACGAGTCGATGGACAGCGCGAGCGGCGCGGCCCGGATCCGCCTGCTCGAGGCGAGGCTCGCCCTCCGCGACGGCGACCTCGAACGAGCGGCGACGCTGGCCGCCGCCCCCGAGGGCGACGACCAGGAGCCGCCCGTCCACACCGTCATCCGCGCGTCGATCCTGGCGGAGATCAAGTCCGCGATCGGTGACCACGACGGCGCCGCCGACGAGATCGGCCGGGCGCTCACCGTCGCCGAGCGACTCTCGCTGCCCCCGATCCTGGCCGACCTGTACCACCGCCTCGCCCGGGTCCACGCGGCCCGCCGCCGCCCCGCCGAGGCGATGGACGCCTACAAGCGCGCCATGACCGAGGTCGAGCGCATCCGGGGCGACCTGCAGGGCGACCGATTCCGCCGAGCGTTCCTGGGTGAGCACAGCGCGATCTTCCAGGACGCGGCGGACGCGATCCTGGACGCCGACGCTCCCGGCGCACACGCCCAGGCCTTCGAGATCGCCGAGCGCGCCCGCTCGCGCGTCCTCCTGGAGCTCATCCAGGGCGGCGTCGAACTCGTGGGCCAGGCTTCCGGAGGCGCGGGGACCGCCGACGAGTCGCGCCTGCTGGAGCGCCTGGCGACCGAGCGAGCCAGACTGAACTACCTGTACAGCCGCCTGGACCCCTCGGGCGAGGCCGGCTCCGGGCGGCCGCTCGCCGAGTGGCTCGCCGACCTCCGCGCCGCCGAGGCGGGCGTGACCGAACTCGAGTCGCGGCTCGAATCGTCCCGCGCCGGGCGCGGCATCCTGGCGACGCCCGCCGCCGCCGAGGAACTCGCCGCCGCCATGCCCGCCGACCGGGCGATGCTCGTCTACGCCAGGCGCCGCGACGGTCTCGGCTGCTACTGCGTCCGGGACAGCGGCGTCGAGTTCATCAACCTCGCGCTGCCCCTCGAGCGGCTGGAAGAACTCGCCGCCGATTTCGGCTTCCAGCTCCGGCGCATCGCCCCGCGCGGGCCGGGAGATTCGGCCCGCGCTCAGCGACGCGTCGCGGCCACGCTCCGCGCCTCCAAGGCCCTGCACGACGCCGTCCTCGCCCCGGTCCTCCCCCTCGTGGGCGCCGCCGACAGCCTCACCGTCGTGCCCTACGGCGACCTGCACCTCACCCCCTTCTCCGCCCTGCACGACGGCGAGCGCTACGCGATCGAACGCGTCGCGCTCAGCCGCCTCCCCAGCGCCAGTCTCTATCGCGCCATCGGCGTCGCCGAGTGCGACGGCGACGCCCCCGCACTCGTCGTCGGGGCGCCGGACCGCTTCGCGCCCGAGATCGCCTCGGAGGTCGACGCCGTCTCCGCGGCCCTCCCGGGCTCCACGCTGCTGACGGGCGACGAGGCCACGGGCGACGGGGTCCTCTCACGGATCGGCCAGGCGGGCATCGTCCACATCGCCTCGCACGGCATGTTCCCGCCCGGCAACCCGCTGGCCGCGGCCCTCAAGATGGCGGACCGCTGGGTCAGCGTGCGCGAGGTCTTCGCCCTGCGCCTCAACGGCGGCGTCGTCACGCTCTCCGGGTGCGAGACCGGTCGCACCGAGATCGAATCAGGGGAAGAAATATACGGCTTCGTGCGCGCGTTCCTCGCCGCGGGAGCCGGCGGGGTCGTCTCGTGCCTGTGGTCCGCGCACGACCGGGTGGCCCGAGAACTCATGACCAACATGTACGCCCAGGCGCCCGACAGGGGGACGCCGACGGCCCGGGTCTTCAAGGGCCTTCGTTCGGCCCAGCTCCACGCCGTCGGCGAGGGGATGCATCCTGGGCTTTGGTCTGGTTTCGTCGCAGTAGGAGCGGGATAATGGCACACATGACCCATCGCCGATCAGCTCGCACCGCGGCCCTCTGCCTGAGCGCTGCCCTCATCTCGCCAGCCATCGCCGGCGGCGACGAATGCCTCGGCGCCAACCCCTTCTCCGACGAGGGGATCCTTGAGCTCGCCCCCGGCGTCGACTTCGAGTCCCTGCAGGCCCGGTACGCGACGCAGCCCGACCCGATCGTCTTCACGCTGCTCGACTCGATCCCGGGGCGGGGCATCTACCTCGTCGCGTTCGGCGATCAGATCAGCGAGAACGAGTTCGAGCTGCTCTTCCTCAACGACCCCGAGATCGACCACTCGGAGTTGAACTTCGAGGCCGGCGACCCGGGCCCGGGCACGCAGAGCATCTTCCTCTTCACGGCGCCCGGCATGTTCCTGGACCAGCCCGTCGTCACCTCGCTCGGGCTCGAGGACGCGCAGGGCCAGGCCACCGGCGCCGGCGTCACGATCGCCGTCATCGACTCCGGCATCGACACCACCCACGGGCAGTTCACGGGCCGCATCGCGCCGGGAGCCATCGCCTTCACCGCCCACCCGGTGGACGCCGAGTACGACCCCAACGCCTACCAGGACACCTGCGACCTGTCCGACATCGACCAGGACACGCTCCTGAGCGAGGCGGTCGGACACGGGACGGCGGTCGCGTCCCTCTCCCTGCTCGTCGCGCCCGACGCCCGGGTCCTGCCGATCAAGGTCCTCGACGACGAGGGGTACACGACGGCCTTCCGCGTCGCCAAGGCGATCTACTACGCGATCGACCAGCGGGTCGGCGTGATCAACCTGAGCCTCAGCTCGTGCGCTGATCTCCGAATCATCGAGCGCGCCGTCGACGAGGCCGAGGAACTCGGCATCATCATCGTCGCCGCAGCGGGCAACAGCGGCGCCAGCGCCGACGGGCGCCCGGAGTTCCCCGGCGCGATGAACAAGGTCGCGGGCGTCGTCGCGACGGACACGATCGGCCAGGTCGCCGGGTTCAGCAACTACGGCGACAGCTACTTCGTCGCCGCCCCCGGCATCGACATCATCGGCGCGATCCCCGACGCCAACTGCGGCGCCGCCCTCCCCGGGAGCGAGTTCGGCGAGGCCGACGGCACCAGCTTCGCCGCCCCCCTCGTCGCCGGGCTGGCCGCCCTGCTCATCGAGCAGGAGAAGGTCCTCCGCTGGAACGACTTCCGCGACGCGATGCGGGCCACCGCGATCAACATCGAGGGCCTCAACCCGGGCCTCGACGAGCCCGTCGAGGAAGGCCTGATCGACGTCGCCGCGGCGATCGCCTGGCCCGGCCCCTGCCACGCCGACTTCACCGACGACCTCACCCTCGACTTCTCAGACGTCTCCGCGTTCCTCGCCGCGTTCGCCATCGGCGACGACGAGGCCGACATGGCCCAGCCCCGCGGCGTGCACGACTTCAGCGACGTGGTCAAGTTCCTCCAGTTCTTCACGGCCGGCTGCCCGTAACGCGGGCCCGACACGAGCGCCGACCCGCCAGCCGAGCCGCCGAGGACCCGCCGCCCGCCGGCCCCGCGGCCTATCCTCCGCGGAGTTCGCTCGGCGCACCCCATGCTCATACTCGAGACACGGGAACGCGCGAAAATCCAAGCCGTCGCTCCGACGGTCGTTTCATATCTCGACGCCGGGCTGGTAAACTGATTCGAGTCGAGTTCGGGGAGATCCGCAGGGCGTGGACGGCCTCGCGCCGAGCACGCCCTTCTTCACGCGCGGGCTAGGGAACACCGCGCGACAAGACAGCCAGGAGACCGCCACCATGCGCCGCCACCTCGCCGCCATCGTCGCCGCGATGACCGTCCTGCTCGCCTCGCCCCCCGCGCACGCCGCCCTCGACCTGACCGAGGCCCAGCAGCGACAGCTCGATCAGGCCGTCTCCAACATCGACCGCCTCGAGACCAACCTCGACCTGGCCATCTCCACCGTCCCCGCCGGCACGGACCAGCCCACCGGCTCCAAGGCGCGGCTCGCCCGCATGCGCCTCGAGCAGGCCAAGGCCTCGATCGCCCCGGCCGAGGAGGCCCTGAAGGACCTGCCCGCCGACGACGCGGACGTCAAGGCCGCCCGCGCACGCCTCGACGCCGCCAAGTCCAAGGCCCAGGCCTTCGAGGACCGCCTCGACGGCAAGACCGCCGCGCCCCAGTCAGAAGACAAGACCGAGGAGATGCCCGAGGACAAGCCCGCCGACTCAGCAAAGCCAGCCCCGGCGGAGCAGAAGGACGCCGAAACCACCGTCCGCCTCGACTACCGCCAGGAGGACCAGCTCAAGGGCGCCCGCTTCAACCTCAACCAGGTGGACGGCTACAACAAGTCACTCTTCGAGCTCGTCAACCAGATCCAGGGCGTCGAGAACAAGGACACCGTCGATCACCGCAAGCTCGTCCAGGCGATGAACACCATCAGCGAGGCCAAGCGCAAGGCCGGCTTCGCCGCCGACAGCCTCGCCCCCCTGCCGGCCAACGGGCGGGGCGTCGCCGAGGAGCAGACCCGCCTCGACACCGCCCGCGCCAACACCAAGGCCGCCGAGGACTACCTCACCCCGATCCACAACCGCCTCCAGCAGGTCATCAACCCCGCCAACTACCCGACCTACCGCGCCGACCTGGAGCGCATCCGGGGCCTCTCGGCCATGTTCAACCTGCCCATGCTCCTCCAGACCGACCGCCCCCGCGCCGCCGACATCATCGCCCAGGGCCCCGCCGCCAAGCAGGAGATGATCCGCCTCGCCCAGCAGTACCAGCTGCTCATGATCCAGCAGACCCACGAGGGCAAGGCGATCGAGGGCGCCGGCAACTCCATGCTCTCAAACCAAGCCGAGTTCATGGCCGCCGCCGAGCAGGAACGCCAGACCCTGCCCGACCAGATCCGCGCCGACCTGGCCGAAGCGAGCAAGCTCGCCGACGAAGCCGTCGCCGAGCAGAAGCCGCTGTTCTTCACAGGCGGCGTCGTGCAGCGCCTCGAGTGGGCCGACGACAAGCTCGCGCTCTACAAGGTCCTCGACCCCGACAACGCGCCGGCCGTCGAGAACGAGGTCAGCCAGACCAAGGCCAAGATCCGCCAGCAGCAGAAGTCGCTGACCGAGCTGATCATCCGCGAGAACCGCCTCCCCGCGGACAAGTACACCGGCGCCGACAAGAAGACCCTGCTCAAGAAGGCCAACGACCGCTGGCTCGAGATCCAGCCCAAGGCCAAGATCCTCAAGGTCCTCATCCCCAACGAGAACTGGAAGCGCGAGACCATGTGGCGTTACTCCAACGGGACCTGGTACTTCATTGACCGCTCCCGCCTCCAGGCCTGGGTCATCGTCCAGCACGACAAGAAGCTCGCCGTCATCCGACCCCTCAACCTCTGGATCGACCACACCAGCAACGACGCCCTGACCGCCACCAAGGTCTACGAGCTCGAGGACGAGATCCAGCCCAACAACCTCCTCCTCCTCGAGCACGTGAAGTAGGGCCGCGGGGGCCCCAGGGCGCCCCCGGACCCTCGCCCCCGCCCCCCAGGGGGCCTATCCTTCAGGCCCGCCCGAGGGCGGTCGCGGAGCCCCCTGACAGAGCCCCCGAGAGGCCAGCCATGAAGTCCGACACCCACCCCACCTACTACCCCTCCTGCAAGGTGTACTACAACGGCGAGGTCGTCATGACCTGCGGCGCCACGGTCCCCGAGCTCCACGTCGACGTCTGGTCCGGCTCCCACCCCTTCTTCACGGGCAAGCAGACCTTCGTGGACGCCGCCGGCCGCGTCGAGAAGTTCCAGCGCAAGTTCGCCGGCGACTACTTCAAGGGCAAGAAGAAGAAGTAGCCCATCCCCCCATGCCAGCCCTATGGGACGCCCCCACGCGGGGCGTCCTGTCGTTTTGCCCACCCTCCCCCCCAGTCCTCCCTGGTTCCGGAACAGCCCGGCGGTAAACTGAGCCCGGACGCCCGCCGCGTGACCCCCGTCACGCCCGGGCCCGGGGAGAGACCATGCCCGCCGACGGCCACCGCCGCCTCGCCATCGCCGCACTCGCCGCGTGCCCCGCCATCGCCGCGCCCGCCACCGCCCAGACCCTCCAGTTCGCCGAGCGCGCCTCGCCCGCGGGCCTCTCCACCACACACGTCCCCGTGTCCGTCTTCGGCCTCGAGTTCCAGAACGCCGGCGGCGCCGTCGCCGACTTCAACGACGACGGCCACCCCGATGTCTTCGTCCTCGGCGGCGCCCTCGGGACCGACAAGCTCTTCATCAACGACGGCGCCGGGAACTTCACCGACCAGGCCCCCGCCTGGGGCGTGGACTGGTCCCACGCCGGCTCCGGCGCCTGCGCCGCCGACGTCGACAAGGACGGCGACATCGACCTCTACGTCACCTCCCTCGGCCTCGCCGGCGACAACACGGGCGACATCAACCGCCTCTACATCAACAACGGCGACTCCACCTTCTCCGACGTCGCCGCCGCCGCCGGAGTCCAGGCCACCAAGCTCCCGGGTTTCCCCTTCGGCGACGCCTATTCCCCAGCCTTCGGCGACTACGACCTCGACGGCGACCTCGACCTCTTCGTCGCCGGCTACTACGGCGGCTCCCGCCTCTTCCGCAACGACGGCATGACCGAGGGCGCCCCCGCCCACCCCACCTTCACCGACGTCACCACCTCCGCCCTCGACCCCGCCGCCGCCATCGACGACGTCCGCGGCTTCTCCGTCGCCTTCGTGGACATCAACGACGACCGCTACCCCGAGATCCTCCTCGCCGGCGACTTCTTCACCTCCCGCCTCTTCCTCAACAACGCCGACGGCTCCTTCGCCGACATCACCGCCGCCTCGGGGACCGGCCTCGACTCCAACGGCATGGGCCACACCTGGGCCGACTACAACAACGACGGCCGCATCGACTGGTACGTCACCAGCCGCCTCAACGACATCGGGACCGCCGGCTCCGGCAACATGCTCTACCTCAACCAGGGCGCGAGCTCCTTCACCGAGACCTCCACCCCCGCCGGCGTCAACGACGGACAGTGGGGCTGGGGCGCCGACTCCCGCGACTTCGACCACGACGGCCACACCGACATCCTCGCCACCAACGGCTGGGACGGCCCCTACTTCACCACCGACCCCACCCACCTCTTCATCAACAACGCCGACGGCTCCTTCACCGACGCCGCCCCCGCCTGCGGCATCGACCACACCGGCCAGGGCCGCGGCGTCGCCACACTCGACGCCGACGCCGACGGCGACATGGACATCCTCATCTTCAACAACAACCAGCCCCTCACCTACTACGAGAACCAGATCGCCGGCCCCGGCGCCAACTGGCTCATCCTCGAGCTCGACACCTCCAACCGCCCCGAGCTCGCACCCCACGGCTTCGGCGCCCGCGCCGTCCTCCACGCCGGCGCCTCCACCCAGACCCAGCTCCTCGCCGGCGGCTCCAACTTCCTCGCCACCTCCCAGCTCGTCCTGCACTTCGGCCTCGCGGGCGCCCCAACCGCCGACCAGATCGACATCACCTGGCCCGACGGCTCGATGACGACCCTCCAGAACGTCCCCGCCGGCGCCCGCTACACGATCGCCGCCCGGGGCCCCTGCCTCGCCGACCTCGACGTCTCGGGCGTCCTCGACTTCTCCGACGTCCTCCTGTTCCTGACCGAGTTCGCCACCGCCCACCCCCAGGCCGACTTCGCCCCCCCCTTCGGCGCCCACGACTTCTCCGACGTCATCGCCTTCCTCTCCAGCTTCGGCGCCGGCTGCCCGTAGATCCTCCTCGCCGAACCGAACGCCCCAAGAAAAAGTACGGAATCTGTACGCCGACCCCCATAGATTCATCCATTGATCCGGATGAATGGATATACTCCCGCCGGCCAACGCCACCCACGGACCGGGAGACCCCATGCCCTCCAAGCTCCTCGACCATCTCGCCCGCCGCGTCCTCGTGATCGACGGCGCCATGGGCACCCAGATCCACGAGCACGACCTCGACGTCGAGACCGACTACTGCGGCTGCGAGAACTGCACCGACGTGTTGGTGAAATCCCGCCCCGACGTCATCCAGCAGATCCACGAGAACTACCTCGCCGCCGGCGCCGACGCGATCGAGACCGACTCCTTCGGCGGCGCCCGCCACGTCCTGGGCGAGTTCGACCTCCAGGCCGAGACCTTCGACCTGGCCAAACGCGCCGCCGAGATCGCCAGGGCGGCCGCCGACAAGCACTCGACCTCAGACAAGCCCCGCTTCGTCCTCGGCTCCATGGGCCCGGGCACCAAGCTCATCACACTCGGACAGATCGACTGGCCCGCGCTCGTCGCCTCCTACCGCGAGTCCATGCGCGGCCTGATTGACGGCGGCGCCGACGCCATCCTCATCGAGACCTGCCAGGACCTCTTGCAGGTCAAGGGCGCCATCAACGCCGCCCTCGGCGCGCTCGACGACACCGGCAAAACGCCCGATGACGTCCCCATCATGGTGTCCGTCACCATCGAGCAGACCGGCTCCATGCTCATGGGCACGTCCATCGAAGCCGCCCTCGTCGCCCTCCGCGGCTACCCCATCGCCTCGCTCGGCCTCAACTGCGCCACCGGCCCCACCGAGATGGCCGAGCACGTCCACCACCTCGCCAGACACTGGGACCGGCACATCACCGTCATGCCCAACGCGGGACTCCCCGTGATGGTCGAGGGCAAGGCCGAGTTCCCCCTCCGGCCAGGCCCGTTCGCCGAGGCGATGCTCCGCTTCATCGACAACGACAAGGTCTCGGCCGTCGGCGGCTGCTGTGGCACGACCCCCGAGCACATCCGCCAGCTCGCCGAGGCCGTCAACGGCCGTGCGCCCACCAAGCGCGACGTCACCCCGCCCGCCCCCGCCGCGACCTCGCTCTACTCCCCCACCGAGTTCCGCCAGGACGCCTCCTTCCTCATCGTGGGCGAACGCTGCAACGCCTCGGGCTCCCGCAAGTTCAAGCGCCTGCTCGAGGAAGAGGACTGGGACTCGATCGTCTCCCTCGCCCGCGAGCAGATGCGCGACGGCTCGCACGTCCTGGACGTCAACGTCGATTACGCCGGCCGCGACAACGCCGCCGACATGCGCGAGGTCGTCAGCCGCATCGCCAAGCAGGTCGACGCCCCCCTCATGCTCGACTCCACCCAGCCGGCCACCATCGAGGCCGGCCTCATGCACGCCCCCGGCAAGTGCATCATCAACTCCGCCAACTTCGAGGACGGTACAAGTAAGTTCGACCAGCTCTGCACGCTCGCGCGGACCTACAACGCCGCCCTCGTCATCGGCACGATCGACGAGGACCAGGAAGCCGCCATGGCCCGCACCGCCGACCGCAAGCTCGCCATCGCCGAGCGCGCCATCGAACGGGCCACCTCCACGCACGGCATCCCGCTCTCAGACATCTTCATCGACCCCCTCGTCCTCCCCATCTCCACCGGCATGGACTCCGACCGCCGCTCGGCCCTCGAGCTCATCGAGGGCACGCGCCGCATCGCCGAGAAGTTCCCCGACGTCCAGCTGACCTGCGGCCTCTCCAACGTCTCCTTCGGCCTCAAGCCCGCCGCTCGCGTCATCCTCAACTCCGTCTTCCTCCACGAGCTCACCGTGGCCGGCATGACCTCCGCCATCGTCCACGCCTCCAAGATCCTCCCCCTCAACAAGATCGAGGAGGCCCACAAGCTCGCCGCCCTCAACCTCATCTACGACCGCCGCCACCAGAGCGTCGGCGGCGCCGGCCTCCCCACCCCCCAGCAACGCCCCGAGCCTGCGATAGCGTGACAACTTCCTCCCTCTCCCCTCTGGGGAG
>JBHIWH010000008.1:0-44148 GCA_041987545.1 Phycisphaerales bacterium
TCGAACGGTGCAATCAGTTGGACACCAGTGCGTCGTCCTCGGGCTCGCCGTACATCTCCCGCAGGATCTGGTTGGCGGTCTCGCCCGCCGGAGCGTACGGCGTGTGCTGCTGGCAGAACAGGCGGACGAACCCGGCGCTGCCCGCGGGGGGCGTGTAGAACGCGTTGCCGCCCTCGAGCACGTGCCGCCCGGTCGGGAGGGCGCCGGCGGTGGGCAGGATGATGCCCTCCTCCTCGTACATCCGCTCCAGGTCGGCGACGTTGACCCAGGAGGGCATGCCCGCCTGGCGGTACTCGCGGAGCAACTCCTCGCTGGGCGTGCGGACGCACGTGCCGCCGAGGATATAGGGCAGGTCGGGGGAGCCGGTCACGGAGCCGGTCTCGTCGTTGGAGTAGTAGACGCCCTGGGCGTTGGCCCACGAGGCGCCGAGGGTCGGCAGCCGGACGTACCACAGCCGCAGGTCCCCCGCGCCGTCGGAGACGACCTCGGGCAGGACGAGCTGGCTCGCGGGCAGGCCCTCGACCTGCATCCCGACGCGTGACGCGCCCTGGGGCAGCGTCGCCAGCGCGAGGTACGTCCGCTGGGGCAGCGCCTCGCAGTGACGCGTGTCGGCGCCGGCGGTGGACTTCATCGCCGCCCCGGCCAGGATCATGCCCAGACCGATGAGCTGGGCGGTCGAATCGTTGCTGACGACGGCGACCGCGGCGCCGCCCACGATCAGGCCCGTGCCCACGTAGCTCTTGGCGATCCGCACGTCCTCGAAGTTGTTCCACTTCAGGTCCGTCGCGAGCCGGTTGTAGTCTGTCAGCACGGGGAAGGGCGTCTGGTACCCGTTCAGATCCAGCAGCAGGTGGTTGCCGTCGGAGAAGGTGCGGGCCTCGTAGGCGGCGATCGCGCCGTCGGGCCCGGTGCGGATCTTCTTGGGCCCCAGGCCGTAGTCCACGATGAAGACGGCGTTGTACGAGCCCGAGCGGATCTCGTCGGCCAGGCCCTGCAGCTCCGGGTTGACCGCGACGAGCTTGCGGAGCGACTCCTCCATCTCGGGGTAGAGCCCGAGCTTCCGCTCGGCGATCGCCGCCAGGGCGTACCCCGGCTCGAAGTCGGACGCGGCCAGCGGGATCGAGTCCTCGATCGCCTCGTCGGTCTGCTCGTCCTCCTCCTCGGCCCGCGCGACGCCGGCGACGAGCAGCTCCCTGTCGGAGAGCTCGTCGGCTTTGTCGTTGGTCTGCCTCTCGCCCTCGACGACGCTGCTCAGGTCCTTGAGCTGGAACTGGGAGCTGAGGGCCGAGGCCCGCATGTTGCCCCAGTCGCCCCCGGCGCCGTCGGTGATCGCGACGGCGGTGAATCCGGCCGCCTGCTCGAAGGGCTCGCCCTTCCAGATCTGGACGTTTGTGTCCCCGACCAGGAACCGCCCGACCGACTTGCCCTGGTTGACGCCCTGGGTGCGCAGCTGGTCGTAGATGTAGTCGGCGCTGGCCCGGGCGGTGTCCAGGTCGCCCTCGGCGATCGAGGCCCAGAGGACCTTCTGCCTGTCGAGCAGGTACGCCCGGTCCTTGAGCTTGTCGGTCGCGGACGTGAGCGCGACCGAGCGGGCCGTGCCGTAGTCGGCCCGTGCCATCGAGCCGAGCAGGTCGGCGTCGCCCTGGTAGGTCGAGCAGCCGCCGGCCAGAATGCTGGCGAGGGCCGCGAAGATCAGCGTCGTTCGTTTCAAGGTCTACTCCCCCGGATCCCCCGCCCGCGGCGGGGTCAGAAGTGCGCTAGTCGAGGATCAGCCCGCGGGCGACCCGCGCGAACTGCGTCTGCCCGCTCCAGATCGCCCGCCCCGAGCCGAGGTCCACGATCTCGGTCTGGACGACGAACAGGTCCTTCCGCTCGTTGGCGTCGTCGTCGTTGTCGGTCGCGCTCCGCGTCGCGGACAAGAACGTCGTGTTGATCGCGTGGGTCGCGATGGGCTGCTCGGCGAAGGCGACGGGCGCCGGCTCGAACACGACGCTCCCGTCATCGAGCGTGACGTTCCGACCCGCGGCGTCGGCGATCGCGAACCGCTCGAACAGCCGCCGCCGCTGCTCGGGCATGACGATCGAGACGTTCTTCGAGCGGAGCAGCTCGAAGATGCCCTCGTCGTAGAGGACGCGGGAGATCATCACCCAGCGGTCGGCCTCGCCGATCCGCTCGGTCGAGATGTTGTTGAACTCGCCCGGCATGAGCCGGATCTCGGGCGAGCCGGGCCCGCGTCCCTGCAGGAACGAGGCGCCGGCGAGCTGGGCGGACAGCTCGGCGGACGTGTACTCGATGTCCGAGATCGTGAACCGGGTCGACCCGCCCTTCGCGCCCGCGGAGGCGCACCCGCCCCCGAGGCACCCGGCGAGCAGAAGCCCGGCGAGGCCGAGCGCGGCCCCCGTGCGCAGCAATCCTGTCATGCGAACACTCCCCCTGTCTGGCGGGACTCACCCCTGCGGGCGGCCTTAGCGGACAGTCTTCTGGACGATCTGCGACGAGAAGACCTGGCGCCCGGAGGACATCTCCATGAGCGTCATGTCGAAGACGTAGAGGCTCACGCCCCCGGCGCCGCGGGTCGCCTCGGACATCTCCGAGTTGAGCACGAAGATGTCGTCGGCCGAGTACATCCGCCCGCCCTGGCTGTCCACCGCGACGCCCTCGTCCACGAGGCTGCCCCCGCCGCCCGAGTCGGCGGCCAGGCGCCCGCGCAGCCGCTCGAGCTGCTCGGGGTCGGTGTACACCGTCGCGTACTGGGCGACGACGTCGGAGTTGATGATCGAGTTGCGGACGATCTGGCGGGCGAGGCGGAAGTCATTGGTCGGCGTCCGCGTGCGGTTCACAAACTCGCCCAGGTACAGGACCGCCCGGTTCTGGCGGTTGGCCAGCTCCGGGATGCCCGCGATCCGCATTGGCAGGTCCTGGGCGACCTGGTCGGCGAACTCGATGAGCGTGACGGTGCTGACCGAGCTGTCCTTGACGTCGGCCTGGGTGCTCACGCCCGGGTCGCGGCGGCCCTGGGTGTCGCCGATGGGGCCCCGGGGGCCCGAGGAACAGCCCGCGAGGGCGACGAGGGCCGTGGTCGAGGCCGCGGCGAGGGCGAGACGCGTGTTCATAGTCCTGGTTCCTCCCTTGGTCGGGGCCCGAGGCCCCGGGTCGTTGAGTCTACCTGCGGGCCGTCTCATCGCGGCGCCACGGCGAGATTGTGTGTAAAGCTCTATCGACGAGCGGCTTGCGCCGGATCGCCTCAGGCGGCGCCGTCGCGCTTGGCCATCATCTCCAGCATGTCCACGCACCGCGTGGCGTACCCCGCCTCGTTGTCGTACCAACTGACAACCTTGAAGAAGCGGTCGTTGAGCTCGATGCCCGCCTCGGCGTCGAAGATGGAGCTGTAGGGCGAGCCGATGAAGTCCGAGCTGACCACCTGCTCCTCGGTGTACCCCAGCACGCCCTTCATCGAGCCCTCGCTGGCCGCCTTCATGGCGGCGTTGATGTCCTTCAGGCTCGTGGACTTGCCCGTCCGGAACGTCAGGTCGACGCACGAGACGTCCGCCGTCGGCACGCGGAAGGCCATGCCCGTGAGCTTGCCCTTCAGGTCCGGGATGCACAGGGCGACGGCCTTGGCCGCGCCGGTGCTGGCCGGGATGATGTTCTGGTAGGCGTTGCGCCCGCCCCGCCAGTCCTTCTTGGACGGCCCGTCCTGGGTCGGCTGGGTCGCGGTCGCGGCGTGGACGGTGGTCATCAGGCCCTCCTCGAGCCCGAACTCATCGTTGATGACCTTGGCGATGGGCGCGAGGCAGTTGGTCGTGCAGCTGGCGTTGGAGATCACCTCGTCCTTCGCCGGGTCGTACAGCTCGTGGTTGACCTTGTAGGCGAACGTGCGGACGGTCTCGGGCGTCTTGGTCGGCGCCGAGATCATGACCCGCTTGCACCCGTTGTTCTCGATGTGCTTGCGGGCGTCCTCGAGCGTGGTGAACAGACCCGTGGACTCGAGGACGTAGTCGACGCCGTGGTCGGCCCACGGCAGCTCGGCGGGGTCGCGGACGGCCTTGGTCCGCGTGGTCTTGCCGTTGACCGTGAACGAGTCCTCGGTCGCGGCGACGTCGGCGGGCTTGCCGTTGACCTTGAAGCGGCCGTGCATCGTGTCGTACTTGAGCAGGTACGCCAGGTTGTCCGCCGGCACGAGGTCGTTGATGAGGTTGATCTCGAAGCCGGGTCGCTCGGCGGCGATGCGGTAGACGAGGCGCCCGATGCGTCCGAAGCCGTTGATGCCCACGCGGATGGCCATGTCGTCGATCTCCTCAGGTCTGTGGGCCCGGGTGAGGGGCCGGTTCCGTCCGTGCCCAACGGTAGGACCGGGCGCCCGGGGGCTCTAGAGGCGGGCGGGCGTGGGGGGGGTGATCAGTCGCGGATGTCCGACAGGCTCGACGGCGGCGCGGCGACCCGCAGGGCGTTGACCACCGCCAGCACGTCGATCACCTCCTGGGCGATCGCGCCGGCGACCGGGGGCAGGAGCCCGGCCGCGGCGAATCCCATGCCCACCACGCTCAGGGCCATCCCCCCCAGGGCGCTCTGCAGCGCGATGCGGCGCATGCGGCGGGAGATGTGGAAGAACTCGTCCACCCGCTCCAGCGCATTGTCCAGGACGACGACGCCCGCGGCCTCGGTCGTGATGTCGCTCGCCTGGCCGAAGGCGATGCCGACCGTCGCCAGGGCCAGGGCGGGCGCGTCGTTGATCCCGTCGCCGATGAAGCAGGTCCGGGCGGCCACGGTCTCCCGCCGCACGATCTCGACCTTGTCCTCGGGCGACTGCGAGGCCAGGACGTCCTTGATGCCGACCTTGTCGGCCAGGTAGCGGACCTCGCTCTCCCGGTCGCCCGAGACGAGCATGACCTTCTGGAACCGGTGCTTGCGTGTCAGGTGACGGATGAAGGCGGCGCCGTCGGCCCGGGGCTCGTCCCGGAAGCGGATCGTCGCGGCCAGTTCGCCGTCCACGAGCACGACGCACTCGAGCCCGCCGGCCAGGGGCGGGAGGCGATCGGCGAGTCCCGGCTCGTTCTTCTCGAGCTTGCCCCGGCCCGTCACGAGCACCTCGCGCCCGCCCACGATCCCGCGCAGGCCCTCGCCAGGGCGCTCGGCGATCTCGTGCGGCTCGTGGGTCACCAGGCGTTTGGCGTCCGCCGCCCGGACGACGGCCCCCGCGAGTGGGTGCTTCGAGTACCGCTCGAGGGCGGCGGTCAGGCCCAGGATGTCGTCGGCGCCGAAGCCCTCGCCCGGGATCACCTCGGTCACGCTCGGCTTGCCGTACGTCAGCGTGCCGGTCTTGTCGAAGATGATCGTGCGGCAGGTGTCGATCGTCTCGAGGGTCGCGGGGTCCTTGACGATCACCCCCCGGCGGGCAGCGAGCGAGATCGACCCGATGATCGCCGTCGGGATCGCGATCAGCAGCGGGCAGGGCGTCGCGACCACGAGCACGGCCAGGAACCGGACCGGGTCGCCCGACAACGCCCAGGCGACGAGCGCGATGCCGACGGCAAGGGGCGTGTAGTACGCGCCCAGCGAGTCGCCCAGGCGCCGCAGGCGCGGGCGGCGCTGCTCGCTCTCCCGCATCACCTGCATGATCTTGGCGTACCGCGAGTCCTCGGGGAGCCGGGCGGCGCGGATGGTCAGGGCCGATTCGCCGTTGATGGAGCCGGAGATGACGGCCGACCCCGGCGCCTTGGACATCATGTACGGCTCGCCCGTGAGGTACGACTCGTCCATGACGCCGTGCCCGCTGGTGACCTCGCCGTCCACCGGGCAGATCTCGTGCGGGTAGATCACGACCTCGTCGCCCACGCGGATCTGCCCGATCGGGGCGTCCTCGACCCTGCCGTCGCGGCGGATGTGCGCGGTCGTCGGCACGCGCTTGGCCAGGGCCCGGAGCACGGAGCTGGCGTTCTGCACGGCCATCGCCTCGAGCGTCTCGCCGCCCGAGAGCATGAGCACGACGAGCGTGCCCGCCAGGTACTCACCGAGGATCACGCTTGTCACGATCGAGATGCCGGCCAGCAGGTCCGAGCCGAACTGGAGCCGGACCGCCTTGACGATCAGGTCCACGACCAGGGGCAGCCCGCCCCCGGCCAGGGCGATCCAGAGCGGGACGCGGGCCTCGACGCTCTCGGGCGCGAACCAGAGACGGAGCACCAGGTGGGCCGCGATCGCCAGGACGGCGAGGGCCGCGATGTACAGCTCCTTGGTCCGCCAGGGCGATCGGGTCGTGGGAGCGTCCACCGGTTCGGGCTCCGAGGGCCTACCGCGCGGGCGCGGGCGCCCGCCCCGTCGTGAGTTCGTGCACGAGCCGGCCGCCGACGATCGTCCCGACCGCCCGGCCCCTGACGCGCCGCCCCAGGAAGGGTGTGTTCGATGAGCGGCCGCGCAGGTCGGACTCGGCGACCGTCCACTCCGCGTCCGGGTCGATGAGCGTGACGTCCGCCGGCCCGCCCACCTCGAGGCGGCCCAGGCCCATCGCGTCGAGCCCGCACAGGGCGGCCGGGCCCACGGTCATGAGCCAGATCAGGCGGGGCCAGTCGATGGCGCCGGTCGCGACGAGGGCCTCGGCGCACAGGGGCAGCGCGGTCTCGAGCCCGATGATGCCGAAGGGCGCCAGCTCGAACGGCCTGGCCTTCTCGTCGGCGCTGTGCGGCGCGTGGTCCGTCGCCAGGACCGTGATGACGCCCTCAGCGACGGCCTGGCGCAGCGCCTCGACGTCGGCCCGCGTGCGCAGCGGCGGGTTCATCTTGGCGCCGGTGTTGAAGCCGTCGCACGCGTCGTCGGTCAGGATGAGGTGGTGGGGGCTGGCCTCGGCCGTCACGGGCAGGCCCGCCTCCCGCGCGGCCCGGATGATCGGGATCGATCCGCCGCTGCTGACGTGCTGCACGTGGTAGGGACAGCCGATGTCCGTGTTCAGCCGCACGTCGCGCTCGATGATCGACTCCTCGGCGATCGGCGGCCAGCCGGTCAGCCCGAGGCGGAGCGAGACCGCCCCCTCGTGCATCGAGGCGCCGACCGTGAGCGCCGGGTCCTGGCAGTGCTGCATGAACGCGGCGCCGGTGGGCTTCACGGCCTCGAACACGCGGCGCATCATCTGCTCGGACTCGACCACGTCGCCGTCGTCGGAGAACCCGACCGCGCCCGCCTCCCGGCAGGGGATGATCTGCGCCAGCGTCTCGCCCTTGCGACCCTTCGTCGCCGCGGCGACGGGGAAGACACGGCAGAGCCCGGCGGCCGCGGCGCGTTCCTTGACCAGCTCGATCATCGCCGGCGTGTCGAGCGCCGGGATCGTGTTTGGCATGCAGCAGACGGCCGTGAACCCGCCGGCGACGGCGGCGGCCGACCCCGTCGCGATCGTCTCCTTGTGCTCGCCCCCCGGCTCGCGGAGGTGCACGTGCGGGTCGATCAGCCCGGGCGTGACGATCAGGCCCTCGGCGTCGATCACCCGGTCGGCCGGCGACCTGCTCAGCGAGGGCCCCATCTCGGCCACCCGTCCATCGCGGACGGCGAGGTCCACCACGGCGTCCAGGCCCGAGGCCGGGTCGATAACCCGTCCGCCGACGATGAGCAGGGCCTGTCCGCTGGCGTCCACGCCCCAAGGATACGGCCCGTTCGTTGGCGGGCGCCCCCCCCAGCGCCTATCCTGAACGGACCGGCGCCCTAGGGCGCATCCGGGGTGTGGCGCAGCTTGGTTAGCGCGTTTGACTGGGGGTCAAAAGGTCGGAGGTTCGAATCCTCTCACCCCGATTGAGATGGTGGATGGCCTCGGCAACAGCCGGGGCCATCGCTGTTTTTGGCGGAGCCGAGCCTGTCTGCCCACGAAGGGACGCGAGCCCCGGGGCGGCGCAACCGGGCACAACTCAATCAGTCTGGACCGTCATCAGAGCTGCCAGAGGCCGTGCTCGATCCCGCCCAGGATGTAGATCGAGAACGTGCCCTGGCCCGGGATCTCCATCGGAGGGATCGCCACCTCTGCCCCGGCCTGCTTCGCGGCTTTAACCGCGGCCTCGATGTCGTCCACGAGGACATAGGGCCGCACCACCGGCTCCTCCGTCTCCCGCATCGGCGCCCGCACGCCGATCCGCCCTCCTCCCGCAAGCTCGGCGGTGCGGGCGTTGCCGAACTCGGCGATCGGCTCACCGAACTCGACGCCGTGGGCCTCGGCCAACAACTCGCACGTCGTGCCCACCGATGGAGTGACGATCTCGAGGTACTGGACTCTCAGGCCGTCCCCTGCCTCTCGCGCCTCGTCGACACGCCAGGACTCGGCATTCGCGGGCCGGACGCTCGCCGCCCCGCCGACGAGCAGCAGCGGCGCAAGGCAAATCACGCCCGATCGGAGTGGCGTCGAGATCATTCCATCGTCCCCTGCGCGATCATGATGAGGTTCCCGCACGTGTCGTCGAAGACGGCCGTGACCATGGGGCCCATCTCGGTTGGTTGCTGCGTGAACCGCACGCCGAGCTTCTCCAGCCGCTCGTGCTCCGCGGCGACGTCCTGGACGGCGAACGCGGTGAACGGGATGCCGTCCTCGACAAGTGCGGACTTGAACGGCTTGACCGCGGGGTGCTCATCGGGCTCGAGGGCGAGCTCCGTGCCGCTCGGGTCCTCGGGGGACACCACGGTAATCCAGCGGTGCTCACCCATCGGGATGTCGTGCTTCTTCTGGAAGCCGAGCGTCTCGGTATAGAAGCGCAACGCCTTCTCCTGGTCATCAACAGGGATGCTCGACAGGCTAATCCTCATCGCCATCAACTCCTGTGCCGTTCGTGGGCCAACGCTTCGTAATTGCTTTCAGTGGTTCGCCGTTGTACCAATGAAACTTGTACCGGCCCTCCCGTCTCGCGGTGACCAGCCCCGCCGATTCCAAGACCTCGAGATGCTGCGAGATCGCCTGGCGTGACGAGCCGATGCCGTGCTTCAGAGTCAGTCGGGCGCAGATCTCGAACAGCGACTGCCCATCCCGCTCCACCAACTCATCCAGAATCGCCCGCCTGGTCGGGTCGGCGATGGCTCTGTACAAGTCGTCCATGCAGCACTCGCCGGAGCATAGGCAAGTTGCCACTTGCGTGTCAAGTTGCATGCGATGCCCCGCAATCCACGCGAACTGGGGCCCGCGGTCGCTCGGGCCATCGGCGATCGGATCAGCGTGTGGTTCCAGCCGCCTGACTAAGCGGGGCGGGCCTGGCGCGACGTTGCGCCCGCGGCCAGGGCCTCGGCCAGCCGCTCGACCTGATCGGCCGAGTGCTCCGACGAGACGCTCAGGCGGAAGTACTCGCTCGAAGGGCCACCCGGGTACGACACCAGGGGGACGAAGACCCCGACCTCATCGAACGCCGCGCGGAGGGACTCGGCATGGCGCCGCGTTTCTGGGACGATGGCGAACACCGGGATCGGCCGGTCGTGCGCGGGCAGCCCGGACCGGATCAGGGCGGCGCGGACGGCGTTGGTGTTGTGCCGAAGCCTCTCGAATCGGAGGGGGTCGTCCTGGAAGACGTTCATCGCCGCCATCGCTCCCGCGGTCAGCGCGGGCGAGGCCGGCGTCGTGCAGATGTAGGTACTCGACGTGCGCCGGGCATGAGCGATCAGGTCGCGCCCGGCGCAGACCACGCCTCCGGCGCACCCGAGCCCCTTGGCCAGGGTGGTCGTCACCACGAGGCGGTCGTCGGCGATGCCGAAATGGTCTGGCGTGCCCCGGCCCCGGTCGCCCAGGACGCAGAAGCCGTGGCAGTCGTCGATGAGCAGGCGGACGCGATCGCGCGGCAGGGCGTCCAGCAGCTCGGGGACAGGAGCGATGGCGCCGTCGGCGGCGAACACGCCGTCGGTCATGACCACGACTCCGCGGGCGCCCAGCCGCTCGGCCTGGACGGCCGCGTCCAGGGCGTCCAGGTGGCCGAACGTGTGCGCCTCCATCCCGGCGACCCGGGCCGCGTCGCGGAGGCTCGGGTGTGCCCGCTCGTCGAGCAGGGCGACGGCGTGCTCGGCCGCCAGGGCCTGGGCGGCGACCAGGTTGGCGGTGTACCCGTCGGGCGTCAGGAGGCCCGCCTCCTGGCGGAGATGGGCGGCCAGAGCCGCCTCGAGCGACTCGTGGAGGCTCGTGTTGCCCGAGGTGCTCCGGGACGCGGAGGTGCTTAGGCCGAAGCGAAGCAGCGCGTCGCGGGCGGCCTCGACGACGGCCGGGTGCTGGGCCAGGCCCAGGTAGTTGCAGCCGGCGAAGCAGACGACCCGGCGCCCCCGGACCAGGGCGGTCGTGGCGCCGGCCCCGTCGAAGGGCGGCGCCGATGCGGGATCTTGCGAATGCGTGAGAATGGTGTCAGCCATGGGCGCTTCCGTGCGGTGGCGTTGGGCGGAGCGTACCCGCCCCGGGCGCCCGGCGGGCCGCGGATTGAGGCGGTCCGGGCCCTCGGCTAGGCTACCGGCCCCGATCGGTGGCCCGGGCCGAGCAGGCCCTTCAGCCGACCGGGGTGACCGGGATCCGAACAGAACGCTGTTCCCAGGAGATGGATATGACACGCGGAACGACAAGCCGGCGTCCCTCGAGAGCGATTGTGGGGCTGCTGAGCCTGCTCGGCGTGGTGGCCGCGGCCGGGGCGACCGCCCAGGCCCAGGAGAAGGTCATCCGGATCCCCATGACGACCGCCGGCCCGGGCGACCTGGACCCGGTCAAGGGCTCGACGACCTACGAGAACCGCGTCTGCTCGACGTTCTACGAGACGCTGCTCGAGTACGAGTACCTCGTCCGGCCCTACGAGCTCCGCCCGCTGCTGCTGGCCGAGATGCCGGTGGTCGAGGACGACGGCAAGCTCTGGAAGTTCAAGCTGCGCGACGACGTGTACTTCCATGACGCGGAGTGCTTCCCGGGTGGCGAGGGCCGCAAACTCGTCGCCGCCGACGTCGTGTACTCCTGGAAGCGGCTGGCCGACCCCGCGCACAAGTACGAGAACTGGTGGCTCGTCGACAAGCTGATCAAGGGCTTCAACGAGTACAAGGACGCCCAGGCCGCGGCGGTCGAGGGCGGCGGCGCGTTCGACTACGACGCCCCGGTCGCGGGCATGCGCGTCATCAACGACAGCGAGTTCGAGGTCGAGCTCAACGAGGCGAACCAGCAGTTCGCGTGGCGCCTGGCGATGTTCCAGTTCTCGATCGTGCCGCGCGAGGCCGTCGAGACCTTCGGCAGCGAGTTCACCCGCCGCCCGGTCGGCACCGGCCCGTTCGTCGTCCGCGACGCGTCCGACTGGGTCGTCGGCTCGGGGCTGGACGTGTACCGCAACCCGGAGTACCGCGAGGCCTACTACCCGACCAGGCACATGCCCGAGGACGCTGATCGGGGCCTGACCGAGGCCGCCGGCAAGCGGATCCCGTTCGTCGACAAGATCGAGTTCGGCTTCTTCGTCGAGGCCCAGCCCATGTGGCTGAACTTCAAGAGCGGGACCCTGGACTACACGACGGTCCCCCAGTTCGGCTTCGAGGAGTCGATCAGCCGCCGGACCAAGCGGCTCAAGCGTGACTGGCGCCAGCAGGGCATCGTCATGGATCAGGTGCCCCTGCTCGACTTCATCTTCCGCTCGTTCAACATGGAGGACGAGCGCCTGGGCGGGTACACCGAGGAGCGCAAGGCCCTCCGCCGCGCGTTCAACCTCGCGATGGACTGGGACGAGATGAACGAGGCGCTCTACTACGGCATGGCGCTGCCCTACGACGGCCCGATCCCCCCCGGGCTCGACGGGCACCCCGAGAACGACGACCACCGCGTCGCGGACACCACCCGCGGCCCGGACTACCAGAAGGCCCGCGAGGAACTCAAGAAGGCCGGCTACGAGATCGGGCCCGACGGCAAGGCGATCGACTTCGAGCCGATCCGGTTCTACACGTCGGCCGGCCAGGAGTCGGTCCGCATCGTCGAGCTGCTCCAGCGGAACCTGGGCGAGGTCGGCATCCGCCTGAACCCGTCGTTCGTGGACTTCCCGACGCTCATGGACGTGACCAACCGCAAGCAGGCCCCGATGTTTAGTTTCGCCTGGGGCTCCGACTACCCGGACGCGGAGAACAACCTGCAGCTGTACTACGGGCCCTACGAGTCGCCCGGCTCGAACCACTCGAACTACAAGAACGACGAGTACGACCGGATGTACGAGGAGCTGCGGACGATGCCGATCGGCCCGGAGCGGACCGAGCACATCATCAAGATGCGGGACATGCTGATCGAGGACGCGCCGTTCTGCGGGTCGCTGGCCCGGACGCGCGTGTACCTGACCCACCCGTGGGTCAAGAACTTCAAGCCGACGGAGACCTTCTACACCTACTTCAAGTACCTTGACGTGGACATGGAGCACGAGGACCGGGGGGACTGACCCCCGCCGAGGCGGGCCGCGCGCCCGGTTCCACCCGCTGCTCTGAAAGGTCTCCACGATGTGGGCGTTCGTCCTCCGGAAGATCCTCTACTACATCCCCGTCTACCTGAGCATCATCTTTCTCGTCATGCTCGCGCTGCGCGTCAAGGACCCGACGCTCACGCAGCTGAGCAAGAACCCGTCGCAGCAGGAGATCGACGCGATCCGGGCCGAGTACGGCCTCGACAAGCCCTTCATCGTCCAGTACTTCACCTTCGTCGGCAAGGTCGTCACCCTCAACTTCGAGGACGAGAGTTGGCGCCAGGGCGGCAAGTCCGTCGGCGAGATGCTCCGCGAGTCCATCCCCAGGAGCATGTGGATCACCGTCCCGACCCTCGGGCTCTCGGCGTTCTTCGGGGTCTGCATCGCGATCGTGTCGGCGTACTTCCGGGGGAGGACGGTGGACCGCGGGCTGATGGTCGTGGCCGTGCTCGGGATGAGCATCAGCTATCTCGTGTACATCATCTTCGGGCAGTTCTTCGGCGCGTTCTATCCGCGCGACGCGATGGGGGCCAGCGACTGGCCGTTCAGCATCGACGGGTACGGCCCGCTCTTCCTGGGCGACGACGCGTCGCCCATGAACTGGGTCGAGTTCTACATGCTCCCGGTCATCATCGGCGCCGTCGTGGCGCTGGGCTACGACACGCGGTTCTACCGCTCGGTCATGGTCGAGGAGACCGGGCGTGACTACATCACGACCGCGATCGCCAAGGGCGCGAGCAAGCGGAAGGTGATGTTCGTCCACATGCTCAAGAACGCGATGATCCCGATCATCACCCGGATCATGGCGACGCTGCCCTTCCTGATCACGGGCGCCGTCCTCGTCGAGATCTACTTCGTGATTCCCGGCATGGGCTTCCAGCTGATCAAGGGCATCAACGACCTGGACTTCCCGGTGATCCAGGGCTTCGTCGCGGTGCTCGCGGCGATCTTCATCGCCACCATCATCCTGACCGACGTGCTCTACGCGCTGGTCGATCCGAGGGTCCGCCTGTCATGATGCGACGGATCCTCCGCTCCAGGGCCTGGCGGAAGTTCTTCCGCAACAAGCTCGCGATCGTCGCGTCCTGCTTCATCGGCCTGTACGCCCTGATCTTCGTCTGCGTCGTCGGCTCGCAGCTGACCGACCTGGTCGGGCTCACGAAGTTCGAGGTCGCGCGGGCGACCAAGGAACGCGTGCTCCCGCCCCAGTGGCCCGGCTTCCTCGAGGAGCCGGACCTCGAGAAGCGGTACGACGCGCTGGACTGGCAGATCGGCGCGATCGAGCGCGTGCTCCGACGCTCGTACGACTCGCCCGAGTCGTTCCGGACGGCCCTCGAGCCCCTGCACCTGGCCGAGCGGAAGGTCCTGGACCTGCCCAAGAACGAGCTGGAGATCCTGTTCGAGGGCGTGCAGGAGGCGTTCGAGGCCGTCGATGAGGCGTACGGAGGATACGACGAGGCGCTCGAGTACCTCTACGACGACCTGGACGCGCTCGAGGAGGCCCGGGAGGAGGATGACTCGGCCGAGATCGCGAGCCTCGAGGACGGGCTGGACGCGAGGCAGGCGGCCGTCGACACGGCCCGCGGCGAGCTCGACCAGCGCATCGCCGACACCGAGGTCGCGCTCGAGACCGTCATGCCGATGCCGACGGGCTTCGCGGGCGTGCGGTACGGCTTCCGCACGTTCATGGGCTCGGACGTGCTCGGCCAGTCGATCGCGGTCCGCTCGTTCTACTCGATCAAGATCGCCTTCCAGGTGGGCCTGGTCGTCGCGATCGTGAGCGTGGTCATCGGGACGGCCCTCGGCTCGATGGCCGGGTTCTTCGGCGGCTGGATCGACAACGCCGTCATGTGGCTCGTCTCGGTCTTCTCCTCGATCCCGTACCTCGTGCTGCTGGCCGTCATCGCCTTCATGTTCACGGGGCACCCGATCTTCGACAACCCGGCCGAGTACCCGGAGCTGCAGCTGGTCAAGCTGTACACCGCGATGGGCCTGACCTTCTGGGTCGGCACCGCCCGCGTGATCCGCGGCGAGGTCATGAAGATCAAGGAGCTCGAGTACGTCCAGGCGGCCAGCGCGATCGGGTTCGGGCGGTTCTACATCGTGCTCAAGCACGTCGTGCCGAACACGTTCCACATCATGTTCATCAACTTCAGCCTGCTGTTCATCGGCGCCATCAAGAACGAGGTCATCCTCTCGTTCCTGGGCCTGGGCGTCAGCGGGCAGCCCAGCTGGGGCACGATGATCTCCAACGCCAAGGACGACCTGTCCAACTACTTCTTCTGGGAGGTCGGCGCCGCCAGCTTCCTGATGTTCGGCCTCGTGCTCGCGTTCAACATCGTTTCCGACGCACTCCAGGACGCCTTCGACCCCAAGCATGTCTGACCACCCCGACAACAAGCGATCCGGCGGCGGGCCGCTGCTGAGCGTGCGCGGCCTGTCCACGGGCTTCAAGACCGACCGCGGCGTCGTCACGGCGATCGACGACGTCAGCTTCGACCTCGCCCGCGGCGAGACGCTGGGCATCGTCGGCGAGTCCGGGTGCGGCAAGACCGTGACCAGCAAGTCGATCATGCGGCTCCTGCCAGACCACCTGACGATCTACGGCCGGCAGTCCGAGATCATGTTCGAGGGGCTGAACCTGGTCCGCGCGACGCCGAGCCAGATGCGGAAGGTCCGCGGCAACAAGATCGCGATGATCTTCCAGGAGCCGATGACGGCGCTCAACCCCGTCTTCACGGTCGGCTGGCAGATCGACGAGGCGCTCAAGTACCACACCAAGATGAGCAAGCGGGAGCGCCGCGACCGCGCGGTCGAGATGCTCCGCCTCGTCGAGATCCCAAACCCCGAGCAGCGGATCAAGGAGTACCCGCACCAGCTCTCGGGCGGGATGCGCCAGCGGGTCATGATCGCGATCGCCCTGTGCTGCGAGCCGGACATTTTGATCGCCGACGAGCCCACGACGGCCCTGGACGTCACGATCCAGGCCCAGATCCTGGACCTGATGAACGGGCTCAAGGAGAAGTTCGATACCGCGATCATGCTCATCACCCACGACCTGGGCGTCGTCGCGACGGTCTGCGACCGGGTCATGGTGATGTACGCGGGGCGGGTGATCGAGTCGGGCCCGGTGTCGGACATCTTCCACCGCCCGCAGCACCCGTACACCAAGGCGCTGCTCGAGTCGATCCCCAAGCGGGGCAGCCGCAAGAAGGGATCGATGCTCCCGACGATCCCCGGCATCGTCCCCAGCCTGTGGGAGCTGCCCGAGGGCTGCCGCTTCGAGGCCAGGTGCCGGTACTCGGACGGCGAGCGGTGCGTCCACGAGGAGCCCGAGCTGCTCTCCGGCCCCGACGACCGCCCGGTCCGGTGCCACTACCCGATCGGCTCGGACAAGGAGCGCCCCGCGAGGCTGACCACGGGCGCCACCGGCTGACACCACCCCCATGAGCGATATGCCACTCATCGAAGTCCGCGATCTGGTCAAGAAGTTCCCCATCCGGGGGGGCGTGCTCAACCGCGTGGTGAACAACGTTCACGCCGTCCGGGGCGTGAGCTTCGACATCGCCAACGGCGAGACCGTCGGCGTGGTGGGGGAGTCCGGCTGCGGCAAGTCCACTCTGGGCAAGTGCGTCATCCGCCTCATCGAGCCGACCCAGGGCCTCGTCGCCTACGAGGGCGAGGAGATCACCGGGCTCTCGCACGGCGAGCTGATGCCCTTCCGCCGCAAGATGCAGATCGTCTTCCAGGATCCGTACTCGTCGCTCAACCCGAGGCTGACGGTCCAGGCGACTCTGACCGAGGCGATCAAGCTGCACGGCGTGGTGAGCAAGTCCGGCTCCGAGATGGACGACTACATCGACGAGCTCATGCGCCAGGTCGGCCTGCGGCCCGACGACAAGGTCAAGTTCCCCCACGAGTTCTCGGGAGGCCAGCGGCAGCGGATCGGCATCGCCCGGGCGCTGTCGGTCAAGCCCCACTTCATCGTCGCCGACGAGCCGGTGAGCGCCCTGGACGTCTCGATCCAGGCCCAGGTGCTGAACCTGATGAAGAAGCTCCGCGAGGAGCTGGGCCTGACGATGATGTTCATCTCCCACGACCTCAAGGTCGTGGAGCACTTCTGCGACCGCGTCCTGGTCATGTACCTGGGCTACGTCGTCGAGGAGCTGCCCACCGACGACCTGGACAACACGGCCCAGCACCCGTACACACGGGCCCTGCTGGGCGCCAACCCGATCGACGACCCCGACGATCGGCGCCCGCTGACCGTGCTCCAGGGCGACGTGCCCAGCCCCATCAACCCGCCGCCGGGCTGCCCGTTCGCCGGGCGGTGCCCGAAGGTCTTGGACCGATGCCGGCAGGAGATGCCGCCGATCGAGGTCAAGAACGGCTCGCCCGTCGCCTGCTGGGCGGTCGAGGACGGCTCGCCCCCCGAGCCGCTCACCTCGGCCAGCGCGACCGCCTGATCCGCGATCGCGCCGGCGCGAGAAAAAAAACTCGGACGCGTGGAGTTCTCCACGCACCCGAGTCCTGGAGAGAGAGAGACAAGACACCGACACTGTGCCCGATCGTGCGGGTTGTGCCAGTCGTCGGGGTGGAAATGGTCGCGCGGGCGCGTCCGCCGCGTGGTTACCGGCCGCCGGGCGCCCGGTCCCTTGCCCAGCTTCACGCGGTGAGGGTCGCCCCCGGGCCTACTTGCCCGCCGCGGCCCGGAACCGGCGGGCGATCACGCCCCAGCTGACGACGTTCATAAACGCGTCCAGGTAGTCGCCCCGGCGGTTCTGGTACTTCAGGTAGTACGCATGCTCCCACACGTCCACGCCGAGGAGGGGCACCAGCCCGCCGAACAGCAGCTTCTGCTGGTTCTCCATCTGGATGACGACCAGCCGCTGCCCCAACGTTTCCCAGGCGAGCCAGCCCCAGCCGGAGCCTTCGACGCTGGCCGCCGCGGCCTTGAACTGCCACGCGAACTTGTCGAACGACCCGAAGTCCCGGTCGATCGCCTCGGCCAGGGGGCCCTCGGGCCGCCCGCCGCCGCCGGCGCCGGGGGGCGCCATCCCGAGCCAGAACAGCGTGTGGTTGATGTGCCCGCCGCCGTGGAAGCTCAGCTGCCGCTCCCAGTGCTGGAGCGTCGCCTGGTCGCCTCCCTGGGAGCGAAGGTCGGCGAGCTTCGAGAGGGCCCCGTTGAGCCCGCGGACGTACCCCGCGTGGTGCTTGTCGTGGTGGATCCGCATCGTCTGGGCGTCGATGTGCGGCTCGAGGGCGTCGTAGGCGTAGGGCAGGTCGGGCAGCGTGTATTCGCCCGCGCTCTCGTCCCAGCCCAGCCGCTCGCGGCTCAGGCCCATCCGCCCCAGCCCGCCCATCGCCACCGTCCCGGCGCCCAGGGCTCCCATCGCCCCGATTGCCTCGCGTCGCGTCAAACCACTCATGGTCTTCCTCCCGTCAGTTCTGCCGGCCCTCGATGGCGGCGATCAGGCACACGGCGCCCAAAAGCGTCAGCTCGTCGAGCACCTCGTCGTCGGAGTGTACGGCCAGCCCCAGGCGGTAGACGAACGGGTTGAAGTGCTGGCGGATCGTGGCGATGGGGGGCGTCCCCGCGCCCCGGGTGACGTCGAACCGCTGCGGCATGAGCCACGCGATGTTGTCCACGTACCGCCTGGCCAGGGGGGCGATCGACCCCTGCTCCCGGATCATCGCGATCTGCTCGCCGTGCTCGTCGAACACGAGCCACTCGTCGCGGACGAACGAGGACTTCATGCCCTTGCGGCGGAGCGAAGCGATCGCGTCGCCGGCGGGGGTCTTCACGTCGTAGGTGGCCCCGAAATCGATCACGTTGCGGGCGCTGAGCACGAGCAGCTCCTTCGAGCACGACTCGTCGGTGTAGAGGCGAATGTCCTCTTTGAGCTTGAAGGCCTTCTGCTTGCAGTAGCCGACCAGCCCGCCCTGGGCGTCGTAGACGTGGAACGCGGCGCCGAGGATCTTGAGGATCTTCCGCCGGACCGTGTACTTCTCGCCGGGCGCCGCCTTGACCGCCATGCCGTGTCCTCCCCTGGGGTGGGGCGGAGTCTACCAGCGGGGCGTCACCGCGCACGAAAACGGGCGCCCGCTGTCGGGCGCCCGGAGGGGATGGCTCGTGTTCTTGGCCGGGTCAGGCGGTCTGCCCGACCTCCCACCGGTAGAAGCCGACGATGGACGCGTCCTTGCCGACGACGTCCTTGATCGGCTTGGCCGTGTCCATGACGAACGGCTGCTCGAGCAGGGCGATCTCGGAGAAGAACTTCTTCATCCCGCCCTCGACGATCTTCTCGGCGATCTCCTGCGGCTTGCCGCTCTCCTTCGCCTGCTCGATCCGGAAGCTCCGCTCCTTCTCGACCACGTCCGCGGGGATGTCGTCGGCGGTCACGCCCACCGGGCGCGGGACCGCGGCGGCGATGTGCATGCAGATCTGGCGGAGCGTCTCGTCGGAGATCGAGCCCTCGGCGTGGATCAGCACCGCGGTCTTGCCGTCGTGGTGCACGTACTTGCCGAACGCGGTCTTGCCCGCCTCGCCGTCCACCTTGTGGGCCCTGCCGAGCGAGATGTTCTCGCCCGTCGAGATCCGGAGGTCATCGACGATGGCCTTCATCTCGTCGGTGGGGGAGATCTCCCCCTCGCCGCCGGCCTTCAGGGCCAGGTCCGCGAGCTTCCTGGTCCCCTCGATGAACTTCTCGTTCTTGGCGGTGAAGTCGGTCTCGGCCTTGAGCTCGACGATGGTGGCGGCCGTCCCGTCGCCGGTGATGGCAACCTCGACGCGGCCCTCGCCCGCGGCGCGGTCGACCTTCGTCTCCATCTTCTTGCCCAGCTCCTTGCGCAGGAGCTCCTCGGCCTTGTCGGCGTCGCCGCCGGCCTCCGCCAGGGCCTTCTTGCACGCCATCATGGGCAGACCCGTGCGGTTCCGCAGGGCCATCACGTCTTTCGCGCTGATCGTGGACATCGACGCCTCTCCAGTCGCCATGGTGCTCTCCGAGATTCGGGCCCGACCGCCCCACGCCCGGTGTCAACTCCCGGTCGTGTCGCCCGCCCCGTCCCGCTCCGTTCTTGTCGTCAGGACTCGGCCTTGGCCGGCGCCGCCGCCTCGTCCTCTGCCTTGCTTGCCTCGTCGCCCGCGTCCGGCTCGGCGACGCCCGAGTCGTCCGCCCGGTACTGGGCCCGGCGTGAACGCCGACGTGCCGGCTCCTCGGACGCCTGCTCGTCGCCCTCGCCCGCCTCGTCGCCCTGCTGGCGACCCTGCTTGCCGTCGGCGACGGCCTTGCACAGCTCGCGGATGATCACGTCGATCGAACGCATCGAGTCGTCGTTGCCCGGGATGGCGATGTCGGCCACCTCGGGGTCGCCGTCGGTGTCGATCAGGCAGATCGTCGGGATGCCCAGCTTGCGGGCCTCGCGGAGGGCCGTCACCTCGCGCCGGACGTCGATGACGACCATGGCGCCGGGCAGCTTGCTCATGCGGCGGATGCCGTCGAGGTTCCGCTTGATCTTCCGCATCTCGCGCCGGAGCTGGGACTCCATCTTCTTGGAGTAGCTCTGGAAGTTGTCGTTGGCCTCGATGGCCTCGAGCTCTTCGAGCCTCTTCAGGCGGGCGCGGATGGTGCGGAAGTTGGTCAGCGTGCCGCCGAGCCAACGCTCGGTGACGTAGTGCATCTTGGCGTCGCCGACGCGCTGCTCGATCACGCCCTTGGCCTGGCGCTTGGTGCCGACGAAGCAGACGTCCTTGCCGCCCGAGACCGTCTGGGTCAGGAACCGCTTGGCCAGGAGGAGACCCTTGACGGTCTCCTTGATGTCGATGATGTGGATGCCGTTGCGCTTCCCGTAGATGTACGGCCCCATCTTCGGGTTCCAGTTGCTCGACCGCTGGCCGAAGTGGATGCCGGCCTCGATCAGATCCTGGACAAGTGAACTCTGCTCTGCCATTGGGGCTGCCCGATCCTTGCTGTTCAGCGACACCCGCGGGCCACGACCGAGGCGGGGCGCCGGGACCATCCCGGCGACCACGCGAGGCACCGCGCTAGGGCGCTTGGCGTCCGGCGCAGCGTTCCACCGCCCGGATATGAGATGCCAGATACACGGACCCGCGGCGTGCCGCGGGCCCCGGGCCCCCTCGATGCGGGCCAGGGCACGAGTATAGGGAGCGCCCGGCCCGCGGCAACGCCCCAGGGCCGATCCCGGGCCCTTTGGATCGGGCTCGCCCCCCCGACCCACCGCCCCCGGAGGGGGATCCTCGGGCCGCCCTCAACTCGGACCTTGGGCTGGCCGACACTGGCCCCGGGTGGGCCCTGCGCGGGCTCGGAGTCCGCGCCCACCCCGGAGAACGCTCATGAGCGGGCATAACGGCCTGTCAGTCCGGCGATCCGCCCGACACGAGGTCGCCCTGACCGGGCGGGTTCGGATCACGGCCGAGCACCGCTCCGTCGTCCGGTTCGCCCCCAGTTCCGGGGCCCGCGACGGGTGGATCGAGGTGGACGTGGTCGATGTGGGCACGGGCGGGGTGGGCCTCTTCAGCCCGATCTTCCTGCCCAGGCACGCCGACGCCGACCTCGAGATCTTCGGCAAGGGCGGGGCGGAGGACGGCGTCCTGCTCGCCTGCCGCTCGAGGGTCCAGCGCGTCGTGATGACCGATCGGCGCCCGGCCTACCTCGTGGGCCTGGCCTTCGTGGGGCACTCCCCGGAGACCGTCAAGAAGATCTCGGACCTGCTCGCCGTGTTCGACGGCGAGGACCCCGGGGACAGCCAGCAGGGGGACGCCGCCGTTGCTTGACGTCGCCCAGTTCGTCGTCCACTCGATGATCGAGGACGGGATCGTCTCGTCCGAGGATTTCGAGCGCGCACAGGAGCACGCGTCCCGCACCGGGACCGGCGTGGAGGAGTCGCTCGTCTCGCTCAAGGTGGTCACGGGGCGCCAGCTCGCGATCGCCCGCGCCCGGATCTGCGAGTACCCCTACGTCGACCTCGACTGGTACGAGGTGGACTTCCAGAACGCGCTGCGGATGCCCAAGAGCGTCGCCGAGCGTCTGGGCGCGTTCCCGCTGTTCATCCTCGGCGAGGTCGCGACCGTCGCGATGGAGGACCCGCTCAACCTCCAGGCGATCGACGAGATCAACCAGCTGCTCCGCCGCCAGATCGACCCGATCATCTGCGAGCCGGCGCAGCTCACCTCACTCATCAACCGGGCCTACTCGCTGGCGCGGACCACCGGCCTCTCGGGCGGCGGCAACGACGACGACGAGGAGCTGACGACGGGCGAGGAGCCCATCGTCGCGGCCGTCAACCAGATCATCGCGACCGCGATCGACGCCGGCGCCTCCGACGTGCACATCAACCCGGACGAGCACACGCTCAACGTGCGGTACCGGATCGACGGCGTGCTGCAGCCGCAGCAGGCGCCGGACCTGTCCGTGCACCAGGGCCTGATCCAGCGGCTCAAGGTCATGGCCCAGCTGGACCTGACCCAGACCCGCCGCCCCCAGGACGGCAAGTTCCGGTTCTCACACGCCGAGCAGACCGTCGACGTGCGCCTGAGCCTGCTGCCGACCGTGTACGGCGAGAACGCGGTGGCCCGCCTCCTCCGCCCCGCCGCGGCGATCGGCTCCATCCACGACCTGGGCATGCCCGCCGAGATGACGTCCTGGTTCGAGGACATGATCGCCAAGCCGCACGGCATGATCCTCGTCACCGGGCCGACCGGCTCGGGCAAGACGACGACGCTCTACACGGCGCTGGCGCAGATCAACTCGCCCAGCCGCAACATCATGACCATCGAGGACCCGGTCGAGATCCGCCTGCCGATGATCCGCCAGGTGCAGGCCAACCACGAGATCGGGTTCGACTTCGCCAGGGCCCTCCGCTCCATCCTCCGCCAGGACCCCGACGTCGTCCTCGTCGGCGAGATCCGCGACGAGGAGACGGCCAGGATCGCCGTCCAGGCCTCGCTGACCGGGCACCTGGTCTTCTCCACGCTGCACACCAACGACGCGGTCGGCTCGGTCGCCCGCCTCCGCGACTTCGGCCTGCCCCCGTTCGCGATCAACAACGCGCTGCTCGGGGCCATCGCCCAGCGGCTCGTCCGAAGCGTCTGCGACAAGTGCGTCGAGGCCGAGGAGTCGCCCGAGCAGCGCCTCGAGGAGGTCGGCGTCTCGGGCGCTGCCCCCGGGTCCTACGTCCGCGGGCGTGGGTGCCCGAGGTGCATGAACACCGGGTACCGCGGACGCATCGGCGTGTTCGAGATGCTCCGGATCACGCCGGGGATCAAGACGCTCATCGAGGAAGAGGCGAACACGGGCCAGGTCCGGCGGGCGGCGACCGCCGAGGGCATGCGCACCATGCTCGACGACGGCATCGCCAAGGCCCAGCTCGGGCTGACGTCCATCGAGGAGCTCGCCAAACTCAACGCCGGGATCGACGCCAAGATCGCCGACGCGCCGAGGGCCGCGGCATGAGCGCCGGCGGGTACAGCTACATCGCCCTGGACCGGGGCGGGCGGCGGGGCAAGGGCGTCGTCGAGGCCGCCAACGAGCAGGAGGCGTACCAGAAGGTCGCCGCCATGGGCGTCACGCCCGTCCGGATCACGCGCCGGCGGGGATCGACGTTCTCACTCTCGGGCCGCGAGACGATCAAGCCGGCGGACATCGCCGCGTTCACCCGAGAGCTGAACGTCCTGGTGGAGGCCAAGATCCCGATCGGGCGGGGCCTCCGCAGCATCGCAGACAACGAGCCCAACGGGCGCATCGCCGACATGGTGCTCGACATCGCGACGATGATCGAGGCCGGGTCGAAGATGACCGAGGCGATGGGCAAGTACACCGAGGTGTTCGGCGAGGTCTACATCGAGACCCTCCGGGCCGCCGAGCAGACGGGGAACCTGGGCGAGGTCACCTCCCACCTCGCGGACATGCTCGAGAAGCAGATCGAGAGCGGGCAGCAGCTCCGCCGGGCGATGACATACCCCGTGATCGTCCTCGCGTTCGTCGCGATCGCACTGACGGTCATCGTGGTCTTCGTCGTCCCCAAGTTCGCCGTCATCTTCGAGCAGAACAGCGTCCAGCTGCCCATCACGACCAGGATCGTGCAGGCGGTCGGCGACTCGGTCAAGGCGGCCTGGTGGGCGTACGCGGCGCTGATCGGCGGGGTCGTCATCGGCCTGATCGCCACCTGGCGGAACCCCGGCGGACGCGCGGTCATCGAGCGCGTGCTGCTCCGCACGCCCCACATCGGCAAGATCATCATCGCCAGCTCCGCCGCCCGATTCAGCCGGGTCCTGAGCATCTGCCTGGGCTCGGGGCTGGACATCATCGAGGCGATCGAGATCGGCGGCCGCGCCACCGGGCGACCCATCTTCGTCGCCGAGTGCGACGCGATGGGCGAGCGGCTCCGCTCGGGCGAGCCCCTGTCCGGCGTCATCCGCGGGTCGATGTACCTGCCGGGCTTCGCCGTCCGAATGCTGGCGGCGGGCAAGGACTCGCACGAGCTGGCGGCGGCGGCGGCGGTCATCGCCCGACACTACGACCGCGAGGCCGACCACCTGACCAAGAAGATCAACACGATCATCGAGCCGCTGATGACCATCGCGCTCGCCGGGATCGTGCTGCTCGTCGCCCTGTCGGTCTTCCTGCCCATGTGGCAGATGATCAAGATCAACCACTGAGGCCCACGATGATGACACACCCGAACCAGACCGCCGCCATCGCCCGCCGTGCCTTCTCCCTGCTCGAGGTGCTCGCGGTCGTGATCGTCCTGGGCATCCTCGCGGCGGTCGCGATCCCGCAGTTCGTGGGCGTCTCGGACGAGGCCCGCACGTCCTCGCTCCAGAGCACGCTCTCGGGCGTGCGTTCGTCGATCGCGAGCTTCCGGTCCACGGCCGTCATCAACGGGTCGGACCCGTACCCGACGCTCGGGGAGCTCACGACGCCGGACACCGTCCTGAAGTTCGACCTGCCCCCGAACCCGTTCACGAACGTGTCGGGAGTGCAGAGCGTGGACTCGTCGCAGGCGGGCAGCCGCGCCGTGGTCAGCCCCGCCAGCTACGGGTGGAACTACTACGTGGACAACTCGGCCGACCCGCCGACAGCGGTGTTCTACGCCAACACGGACGCCGTCACGACCGCGCCCGACGGGGCGGGGGGTGTCGCGGACGCCAACGACCTGTAGGAGCCCCTCGTGCGAGCCCGCCGCGTCGCGACATCCCGCCGCGCGTTCACGATCCTCGAGCTGATGGTCGTGGTCCTGCTGATGTCGATCCTGGCGGTCTCGGTGCTGCCGGCGATGGACACGCTGGCCGACGCCCGCGAGGGCGCCGCCGCCGACGAGGTCGAGCGGGCCCTCGTGCTCGCGCGCTCGCTGGCGATGGCCTCGGGCGAGCCGACGGGCGTCGAGTTCGACCTGAGCAACCAGACGTTCGCGCTCGTCCGCATCACGTCGGCGGGCGGCGGTCCCGAGCCGGCGCTCGACGCCCTGTCACAGCCCGCCGCGCCCGTGCGCATGCAGGCCGCCTTCCCCCGGGTCGAGGTCCTGTCCATGGTGGACGGCGACGGCTCGGGCGGGTCCGGCACGCTCTGGTTCCGGTTCGACGGCGCCCCCGAGGTCCGCGCCGCGGACGGCACGCTCACCGGCCCCTTCACCCAGGACGCGGTCGTGACGCTCACCGGCGGCGCCACCGTCACCGTCCGGATGGGCGCGGGCCTCGTGGAGTGGCAATGACCCGGAGCCCCGCGACATCACGGCGCGGCGCGACGCTCATCGAGGTCGTCGTCATCATCGTCGCCCTCGGGCTCGCGGTCCCGCCCGCGCTGAGCCTGCTGGACTCGGCCGCCGCCTCGCGCGCCGACTCGATCAACGCCACCCGCGCCACGCTCCTGGCCTCGAGCGTCATGGAAGTCGTGCTCGCGGACGTCAACTCCACCGACGCCGGCCTCGGCTTCGACGCCCTGGCCGACGACGCGACGTACCTGTCCGGGCTGGCGACACGCGCGGCGCCCGTGACCGACGAGTTCGCCGACCTGAACCTGACCTACCAGGTCGCCATCGGGCCCCTCGCCCAGGCCGACGGCACGGTCTCGGGGGACGCGGACCTGGACATCTACCGGCGGATCACCGTGACCGCCCGCTATCCCTCCGCGGTCGGGGGCACGGTCTCGATGCCCGTGTCCGCGATCGTGACGGAGCTGGCGCCATGAGGTCCATACGGGCGATGACGCTGCTCGAGATGGTCGCGTCGATCACGGTGCTCTCGATCATCGCGGTCGCGGTGCTCCCCGTGCTCGCCTCGTCGGCCGACGCGTACGCCTCGGCGGCCCGGACGCGGCGGGACACCGAGCGGATCGCATTCGCCGCCGAGCGATGCCTCCGCCTGCTCCGCGAGGCCCAGGCCGGCGCCGCCGCGGGCGAGCTGGACGTGAGCGTCGCCCAGCCCGACCACGTGCAGTTCACCGACGGCCGCGGCGTGCGGCTCGACGGGACGGACCTGGTCCTGATCGCCCCAGGCGAGCCCGATGCCCCCATCTGCCGCGACGTGGACGCGTTCACGATCCAGTACCTCGCGGCCGACGGCGTCACCGACTCGGCCGGGACGCCCAACTCCACGCAGCGGTTCGTCGTCACGATCGGGACGGGCGACCTGGAGCTGAGCATCGCCATCTTCCCGAGGGCGAGGATCGCGGGATGACGCGGGCGTCGACCAGCAACGGATCGTGCTGTGATCCCGCCAGGGCGCCGGCCTCACGGCGCGGGGCGGTCATCGTCATGATCCTGGTGATCTTCGCGCTGATCTCGCTGGTGATGATCGCAGCGGTGGGGGGCGGGCAGGCCGACTCCCAGGCCGCGGCCCTGCGCGTCGAGACCATGCGGGCCTTCTACGCCGCCGAGAGCGGGTCGGTCGTCGTGTTCAAGTCCGTCGTGGACGGGGACACGCTCCCGGCCGAGGGGACGACGATCACGCTGGGGACCGAGACCGTCGAGTTCATCACGGTCCCCCCCTCCGGGGTGGGCGAGGTGACGGTCGAGGGGCGGGCCGGGTTCGCCCGCCGCAGGGTCACCATCGACATCGAATAGCCGCTCCCGACTCGCCGGGTCGGGCCAAAGTGGGCCATCGGACGGGCCGATATCACCCGGTGGCGGACACTCTGCGCCGCCGTCGCGCCCGGAGGGCCACAGACCAGAGACTCGACCCAAGAGGGTGGCACGTGATTATCGGGCGGACACGGATCCTCATCACGCTCTCGCCGAGCCGCATCGACGGCGCGGTCATCGTCGGCAAGAAGGTGAAGACCGCCAAGCGGGTCCACCTCAGGCCGCACGAGTGGGACGAGGCGTGGATCGACGGGCTGTCGCCGTACGACGGGGCGCTCGCCGGCCTGCTCCGGTCGCTGGGTGTCCAGTCCGGCGCGATCGCCGACGTGCTCTACGTGAGCCCCGCGACCGTCTCCGAGGTCCGCCTGATCGCGGGCGATCGCGAGTCGGCGCCGGAGGCGGCCCGCCTCGCCCTGCTCGAACGAATCTCCGGCGCGTCGCACGACCACATCGTCGCCTCCACGGCCCTGGACATCGAGACCGCCGAGCCCGGCTCCAGCATCGTCCTCTCGACCTCCGACGGGGACCCGCACGCCCAGGCGGTCTTCGGCTGGATCGCGCGTGCCGGCTGCAGGCTCGGGCTCATGATCCCCGAGCAGGCCCTCCGGCTCGGGCACGTCGCCTCCGTCCTGGCCGCGAACGACCAGGAGGACCGCGTCTCATGCCACCTCGGCGAGCGGACGACGATCCTGCTGTGCGGCGGCAACGGCAAACTCCGCTCGATCCGCTCGATCGACTTCGGCTATTCCCTGCTGGCCGAGGCGTACGCCCGGGGCACGCGATCGGAGTCGGAGGACGCGGCCGAGCAATCAAACGCCCCGCAGGACTCGCTCGAGCGGCTGTTCAAGTACGGGATCCCGGCCAAGAGCCAGGCCTCGGCCGAGCGGGAGACCCTCCGCCGCGTCATGCCCCTGCTCCAGCCGGTGCTCCAGCGGTACTGCATCGAGATCAAGCAGACGATCCGCTTCGGCATGCCCGGGCTCGAGGCGCCACCGTCGCACATCCTCTTCACCGGGCCGGGCGCCGCGATCCCCAGGCTGTGCCCCTCGATCGCCGAGAACAGCGACGCCTACGCGGAGATCGACCCGGACTGGCAGACGTTCGACCCGTCCGCGATCGCGGCCCGCGGCGGGATGGAGGAGGTCTTCCTTACCGGCGAGACGCGGCCGCCGCGGATCGTGCCCTCGATCGTGGCCCAGCGATCGGCGACGAGGCGGATCTCGGCCGGGCTCCGCACGGGCGCCCTGTGCGCCGCGCTCGCGCTCGCGGGCGAGGGCGGGATGCTCTACGCGCAACAGCGCGAGCTCGACGCCGCCATCCGCGAGACCCAGCCGCTCGTCGAGCAGATCCGGGAGCACCGGACCCAGAGCGAGCGGGCCGTGGAGATGGCCTCCTCGATCAAGCGTGCCGTGAACACGACCAACGCCAAGCTCGGCGAGCAGGCGGACTGGTTCGCGATCGTCGCCGAGCTCGCGACGGTCGTCTCGGGCCCGGTCACCATCGAGGACGTCCGCGGGTTCCAGGAGCGCGGCGAGTCCGTGCTCTCCGTCGCCGGCTCGATCAGCATCAACCCCGAGGCGGGCGCCGACGGCGGGCTGCCGGACCTGCTCGACCGGTTCCGCGACTCGCCCCTGTTCGCCGACGTTCAGCTCGGCACGACCAACCTGTACCAGACGGATGATGGCCCGGCCAAGCGGTTCGTCCTCCGGGCGATCCCCCACGTGTTCGCCGCCGAAGAGCTGGCGGCCGGCGCCCGGGCCGACGGGCGGGAGGCCCGGAGATGACCGGCGCCGCCATGCGTTCGTACCTGGTCCGCCTGGTGATCATCTCCGCGCTGGCCGCGGCCGGGTGGCGGTTCATCGTCCGCCCGCTGCACGCGAGGGTGCAGGAGCGGGACGCCATGCTCCAGTCCATGCAGCAAGAAGTCTCCGCGGGCAATGCGCACATCCAGGCGCAGGTCACCACGCCGGAGGCCGTCATCTCGTCGCTCCGGCGCCGGGCCGACTCGCTCCGAGAGACCTGGAGCCTCTCGAACGACGCGTCGCGCCTGTACGAGCGGTTCGACGCGCTCGCCCACCGGTACGGCGTCACCATCGAGCGGATCGAGCCGCACGCGGCCGGCGGGAACCAGCGCGTGCCCGACCCGGACGACGACGTCCCGGTCGTGAGCGACCTCGGGTACTCGATCGAGCTCATCGGGACCTACGACGCGGTGGCCCGGTTCATGCGGGCCGTGCAGGGCGAGACGGGCCTGGTCCGGATCGAGTCGTTCCGGATCGCCCCCGAGGCCGCCGGGCGTGGCGAGCCCCGCGTCCGCGCGTCGGTCCGGACGATGCACTTCCAGATCTCGGGCGGGCTCGCGGCGTTCGACGCCGGGGAAGGGGGGCGCCCGTGAGCATCACGGAGGCGTCCCGCCGCCAATCGACCGCGCTGTACGTCGCCGGCATCGCCCTGCCGATCCTGGTGGTCGTGCTGGCGCGGTACATGGGCCCCGCCGAGTCGCGGGCCGCGGGCGTGACGCCTCCGCCCGAGGCCGTCGAGCTGCCCGTGCTCCGGACGCTCGAGCCGGAACGCGGCGGGGTGCTCGAGGCGGCCCTCCAGCGGTCCGACGCGCTGCACGCGGCGGGCCCGAGCGTCTCGCCCTTCCCGAACATCTCGCCGGCCCTCCTGCCCGATCACGGCGCGGGCTCCGACACGCCGGGCGACGAGCCGACCACCCCCCGGCCGTCGGTCGAGACCGAGAGCCACGACTTTAACGTTTCCGCCATCCTCTCCCTGCGACCCGGGCCCTTCGCCGTGATCGACGGGCGCCTCCTGCGCGAGGGACAGGCGATCACCCCCGCCTGGAGGCTCGTGGACATCGCCCCGCGCCACCGGCGGGTGCTGATCGAGGACCGGCTCGGGCGGCGTGTCGAGGTCTCGCTCGCCACGCCCTGAGCCCTCTGGACTTCCCGAACCTGCGCCCGCATAATGTCCGGCCCGGGCGCATAGCTCAGTTGGCTAGAGCGCTGCCGTCACATGGCAGAGGTCACAGGTTCGAGTCCTGTTGCGCCCATTCTCGAGTGATTCGATGGCGGTTGATGGCGCCGCGGAACAAGAAACAGAGCCCACCCCGAGGGGTGGGCTCTGTTTGTTTGAGGCGTCGCGTCGGACGGGTCAGATCGGGCGGAGGTCGCCGCTGCCGTCGCCCGGACGGATGGGGCCACCGTTGCCGGTCGTGGGATCGCCGTCCTCGTCGAAGGCGCACGGGCCGGGGACCCAGCCGGTGTAGAACAGGAAGATGTCGTTGAAGTCCCAGGCGCCGTTCCCGTCCCAGTCGCCGACGGGCTCGAAGTTTTGCCACAGCTCGACGAACATGAGCAGGTCGGCGACGGAGACCACGCCGTCCGCGTCGAGGTCGTACGGGCAGAACGAGTTGAAGCGGTTCTCGCAGAGGTTCGGGTTCCGCATCCCGATGTCGTACCCGTAGATCCGAACGACGTACTCGACGATCTCGATCTCGTCGCCGTCCGGGTTGCCCGGCAGCGTCGGGATGTTCCCGTACATCGGGAACTTGGTGATGTAGTCGACCACCTCCATCGTCTCGTCGTCGATCTCTCCCTCCTCGATCTCCTCGTTGGGGCGGTAGTCCTGGAAGGAGAGGTTCCACTCGCCGCCGGAGGGCTCGCCCCAGTGCTTGTAGGAGAGGAATCGGTTCTCGATGAACGCGGCCTCCTGGCCGTCCAGGTCCAGGGAGGAGTTATCGATGTGCGGCATGTGCAGCGGGGAGACGGTCCCGTGCGGGCTCAGCAGCTCGATGTACAGGTCGCCGGGGCTGTTGCCGTTGGCGGTGATGATGACCTCGACCTCTTCGATGACGTAGTCGTAGGGCACGCAGAAGTTGATGTTGATGTTGTCGCCCGGCATCGCCGTGGCTTCCATCTCGACGACCGTGGACTCCTCGAGCGTCGCGTCGGGGATCATGAGGGGCAGCCCCTCGTCGTTGTCCTCGTTGCGGCGGCGCTCCAGGACGAGCTGCCTGGGAAGGCCGGGCCAGATCTGGGCCAGCTCGATCGCGGCGACAGGATCGATCAGGCCGAACCCGATCGCGTCGCTGTGGGCGACGGCGCGGCCGTCGACCGTGTATGCGGCGTTCGCCTGCCACATGCTGTTGGTGGGCATGGCGCCGTACCGGAAGTAGGAGAGGCCTCCGTCGAAGTCGGTCCGGATCGCGGTCCGCTCGATGATGTGCCGCACGTCGCGGAACGTCAGCCTGGGGTTGGCGCCGAGGATGAGGCTGATGAGGCCGGAGGCGATGGGCGCCGCGGCGCTCGTGCCGCCGAAGAACTCGGTGTACCCGAGGCCCTCGGTGAAGATCGCCGGGTTGAACGCGCCGAAGTCATCGATCGAGTAGAGCGTCGAGATGGGCCTGCCGGCCTGGCCCCAGAAGAAATCAGGCGCCGAGTACGCGCCGGCGAAGACCGCCGTGCCCGTCGTCGTGTAGTACGCGGGATCGCCGAACTCGGTGACCGCGGCGATCGCGATCGTGCCCTGCGCGTTCAGGTACCCGTCGTACTCGGTCCGCGGGCCGAGCGTCGCCAGAGGCCAGTAGGGCAGGATGAAGCTCATCGGGTACTGCGGGGTGAACGGGTGGGCCGAGATGTTGAAGATGCCCAGGGCGCCGTACCGGAAATCGCCGGTGGGCAGCGCGATCTCGTTGGTCGCGTCGGGCGGGGCGGTGTTCAGCAAATCGATCGACATGCCGGACCCGGAGTTGCCCGCGGCCCAGACGAAGATCGTCCCGCGGCCGGCGCGGCCGTTCTCGGAGCCCGCCTCGATCGCCAGCCCCTGACTGAAGACCGGGAGCAGGTCGCCGGAGTTCAGGTTCTGCGGGATGAAGAACCCGGGGGTGATGTCCGTCGGCGGGATGACCTGGCCGCCCGACCATGAAGGCGGGCCCCAGGAGTTGTTCTTGACGTGCGTGATGCCGTTCTTCCACTGGTGCGCGATCGTCTCCCGCACGCTCGACCCGTTCGAGAGCGCGACCAGACGCACGTTCGGGGCGACGCCGACCATTCCCACGCCGTTCGCCTTCGCGGCGATGAGGCCCGCGACCGACGTCCCGTGCGGCGGGTTCGGCTCGAGCGGGTTGACGATCATCGAGATATTCGGGTCGTAGTTCTCGCTCAGCTCGGTGTGGTTGACCTGGAAGGGCGTGCCCCCGGGCTCCAGCACGCCGACCGTGATCCCGGCGCCGTTCAGGCCCATCGAGAACAGGGACCCGACCTCGTGGTCGCCGCCCGGCGGCGCCGTGTTCTCGAGGTGCCACTGCATCCCGACCAGCGTGTCGGAGGGGAGCCCGCCGCCGCGCGCCTCGCGGGGATTGGTCGTCTCCATCTCGACGCTCTGCACGCCCGGCTTGCCCATGAGCCGGAGCCCGAGCTTCGCCGCGTCCGCGACGCTCGCCGTCTCGAAGACCGTGATGCCCTGAAGCCCGGCGAGGTTCTCGATGCTCAGCTCGGCCTGGATCCCGCCACCGAAGGCGTTGACGGCCTCGACCGCGGCCGTGGTGTCCGCGGCCCGCACGACGACCCGGTTGTGCAGCGTGTAGCCGCTCACGACCGGCGCGTTGTCCCCGACCTTCGAAGCCATCACGAACCGGTCGGCGGGGCTGACCTTCGCATCGGCGTTCGCGACGCGGTACGAGGCGGTGGCCCGGCCGTAGGGGATCTTCAGAACCCTGGCGGCCTTCAGCCCGGCGTTGCCGTTGTTGTCGACGACGCCGTCGCCGCCGCCCACACCGATCGCGCCCTCGCCGGGTCCGGCGGCGACCGCCGCGCCGGCGAGCAACGCGACCGCAGCGGTCGCGGATGTCAGCAAGGATCGACGCCTGAAGCTCGAGCCCGTCGTGGTCCGATTCGCCATCGCCGAATCCTCCGTTCTCTGAGTCAGAGGGCCCGCTCAGGGGCCGTGCTTCCGGTGGGTTCCCGGGGGTCTTTCGGGTCCTGCGCACGAGCCCTGGGGTCCGCGACACAGCCCGCCACTGGCATTCTAACGCCCTCGACGCGTCCCGGACCCCCTGGATGCCCCATTTGGTCCGGCGCGGGGCGCCTGCCTGTCGTTCTGATCGGCTCCCGGGCCCCTCGCCGCCCAAAGGCGGCTCGTTCGCCGTCGCCGATCGGCCCGCTGCCGCGGGCGTGGGGCCTCATTATACGGGAAACACCATCCGCATGGATCCCGTATTTCGACCCAGCTTGCCAAATTCCCGACCGGGCCCGGGGACCCGTGACTCCCCTTAGGCCCCGTCCGGCGAGGTCATCGACCGCGGGTCGAGGAGCCGATCCAGCTCGTCGGCCGGCAGCACCCCCTGCTCCACCGCCACCTGCCGGACCGTCTTGCCGCTGGCGAACGCCTCCTTGGCCAGCGCCGCCGCCCGGTCGTACCCGATCACCGGCGCCAGCGACGTGCACATCGCCAGCGACCCCTCGATCAGGCTCTTGCACCGCTCCTCGTCGGGCTCGAGACCCGCGAGCAGGTTGTCGGTCATCATGTTGCAGGCGCCGGCCAGCAGACCGATCGACTCGAGCGTGGAGGCGCCCATCATGGGCATCGCGACGTTCAGATCCAGCAGCGAGCCGACGCCGCCCAGCCCGCCCGTCGTGACCGCCGCGTCGTTGCCGATCACGCGGCAGCAGACCATCACCGCCGACTCGCAGATCACCGGGTTCACCTTGCCGGGCATGATGCTCGAGCCGGGCTGGACCGCCGGCAGCTTCAGCTCCCCGATCCCGCACCGGGGCCCGCACCCCATCAGGCGGATGTCGCCCGCGATCTTGCTCAGGCTCACCGCGATCGCCTTCAGGTGCCCGCTCGTCTCGACGATCGCGTCCTTGGCGTGCTGGGCCTCGAAGTGGTCGGCCGCCTCGCGGAAGTGGATCCCGGTCTCCTCCATCAACTCGGCGGCGACCTTGGCCCCGAACTCCGGGTGCGTGTTGATCCCAGTCCCGACCGCCGTCCCCCCGATCGCAAGCTCGCCAAGCGCGTGCAGGGCCCGGTGCAGCCGCTCCTCGGCGTGCCGCATCTGGGCTGCGTACCCGCCGAACTCCTGGCCCAGACGGATCGGGGTCGCGTCCTGCAGGTGCGTCCTGCCGATCTTGACGATCGCGTCCCAGGCCTTGGCCTTGGCCTCCAGGTCCGTCGCCATCCGGTCGATCGCGGGCAGCAGGTCGTTCTTGATCGCGACCGCCGCGGCGACGTGCATCGCCGTCGGGAACGTGTCGTTGGACGACTGGCCCATGTTGACGTGGTCGTTGGGGTGGACGCCGCCGGCCTCGAGATAGGCCTTGTCCTTGCTCGATCCGATCGCGGCGCCCCGCTCGACGCAGACGAGGTTCGCGATGACCTCGTTCGCGTTCATGTTCGTGCTCGTGCCCGAGCCGGTCTGGTAGATGTCCACCGGGAAGTGGCGGGCGATCCCGCCGCGGTCTTCCAGGCCGTGGGCGATCTGGCGGCAGGCGCCCATGATCGCGTCCGCCCGCTCCTGGTCGAGCAGGCCCAGCTCCGCGTTCACGCTCGCCGCGGCGCCCTTGAGCATCGCGAACGCCCGGATGATCCCCTCCGGGACGGGCACGCCCGAGACCGGGAAGTTCTCGACCGCGCGCTGCGTCGAGGCGCCGTACAGAACGTCCGCGGGCACCCGCATCTCGCCCATCGTGTCCTTCTCGACGCGGGTCTCCTGGTTCTGGGCGGCGCTCTGGTTGGCGCTCTGGGCGGCGGTGGGGGGCACGGCGATCCTCCGGGTCTGTCAGCGTTGATGGCCTTCCTACGGTCATGGTATGGTGGGGGGGTGGCCGGGTCCGCGCGCCGGCGGGCCCCGAGCACACACGCCCGCGGGCCGAGGCCCGGGGCGCCAGACGCGCGGCGACCAGCCCACCCCACACGCCGCGGGCGACCGACAGACCGCCAGGAGCCGACAATGAGCCGTGCCCCCCGAGGACGATGGTCCGCCGCCGTGCTGACGGCGTGCGCGATCCTGCTGACCCCGCCCGCCGCCGCCCAGAACGCGCCCGCTCAGGACGAGGCCGAGGCCGACGAGAAGCCCAACCCGTACCTCAAGCTCGTCCGCAAGAAGGAGTGGACGATCCGGATGCAGGTGACGCTCGAGGCCTCGCGGCAGCCCGGCCTGGCCAGCTACGCCAACATCGACCGCTTCCGGTACGAGTCGGTGTCCATGTTCATGCCCGTGCCCGCCAGGTCCGCCTCGGGCCTGCCGGTCCCCGACTCGGCCGAGGGCACGCTCTTCCTCGACGCCTACGAGTCGGACCAGGAACCCACGCTCGTCGGCCCGTTCCACTCGGGCGCCATGTACGCCCGGTACGACGCGGCCAACGGCGACAACCGGGTCATCCGCGTCGTCCACTCCTTCCAGACCGTCAGCTGGGACACGGTCTTCAACGAGCGGGCCGCCCTGAACGTCCCCTGGCCCGAGGGCGACTGGCCCGACGACGCCAAGTCCACGTTCGGCCCCCAGCAGTTCATCAACCCCGCCGGCCAGCCCGACCCGCCCGTCGCCGACCTCGTCGAGGCGTGGACCGAGGGCAAGGACCCGCGGTCGATCCCTCCGGTGACGCTGGCCAAGTGGCTCGCCGGCCGCGTGCAGGAGCACGTGCAGCTCCAGGGCGACGGCGTGAACCGGGCGCACTACGTCGGCGTCGGTCGGTCCACCGCCGGCTACGAACTCCAGGGCGCCGCCGAGACCGCGGTCGAGGCCCGGGGTTCGCGGCACGACATGGCCCTGCTGCTCGTCGCCGTCTACCGGGCCGCGGGCCTTCCGGCGCGCCTGGTCATCGGCGCCGACGACGACCCCGACGGCTCGTCCAAGGAGCTCCGCTCCTGGGTCGAGTTCTGCCTGTACGACGAGCGGGCCGAGATCACGACCTGGGTGCCGGTGGACGTCGCCGAGCTCCGGTCCCGCAGCTCACGGATGCACGCCCTGGACCGCCCCTGGGAGTACTTCGGGACCAACGACGAGCTGCACGAGATCGCCGTCATCGGCAACCACTTCATGCCCCCGGCCCAGGTCCGGGCGTTCAACTCGCCCGCCCTCTACGGCATGCGCATGAGCCCCGTCATCCCGCCCTACGCCAAGCAGTCGATCAACATCGACGTGATCCGCACCCCGCAGCGGGGCGGGGCCAAGAGGCCCTGACGATTCAGGGGCCGTTCTCGAACTGCTCGATCCAGTCGGGCCGCGGCAGGAAGGTGTAGTCGTCGGTCGTGTGCGCCCCGTGCCCGCCGTCCTGGGGCTCGGGGACGACCAGCGACATGTCCACGTGCCCGTCCAGGTAGACCAGGTTGGTCTTGATGTCGCGGCCCTTGAACCAGCGCATCTGCGAGTCCATCGACGAGTCGTAGTTGTAGATCGGGTGCGTCCCGATCACCCACGTCCGGGTCGGCGTGACGACGACGGGCATCTTCCCGCCCCGGCCGGCCGGGACGAGCGTCGGGTACTCGTCGCCCACGGGATCGAGGTCCGGGGCGTGGTCGTTGAGCGTGTAGCTCGACCCGATCAGGTCGTACATCGAGTCGGTGGACGAGATGCCCAGGAAGTCCAGCCCGACGTTGTCGGCGCCCTTGTCCATGGGCGAGCGGAAGACCTCCATCTCGAAGACGGTGTCGTCGGAGTCGGGCGGGACGGAGGCGTCGTGCACGTACGAGTTCAGGGGCCGCCGCTCGGCGCCGTACTCGTCGATCCCCAGGAAGGGCAGCTGGCCCTTCTTGCCGCCGAACAGAGCGCCGACGACCGTGCTGTCCGCGACGACCACCTGCGGCAGCTGGCGGGGGTAGTCGTTGAGGTACATTTCCAGCGCCACGCCCAGCTGCTGGAGCCGCGAGCCGCAGGTGGTGATCTTGGCCGACTCCCGGGCCGCCCCCAGGGCGGGCAGGAGGATGCCGATCAGCAGCGCGATGATCGCGATGACGACGAGGAGCTCGATAAGCGTAAAGGCGCGGCGTCCGTGCATGGTCCCGAGTGTACCGCCCCGGCGCCCGCGGGTGGCCGAACGGCCGGCGGAAGCCCGGAGCGGGCTCAGCCCTCGAGGACGTTGGAGAAGTGCTGCTCCTGGACGGGCGCGACGATCTCCAGCACGTGCTGGAGCACGGACGCGGGCGAGCCCAGGGCGTCGACCTCGTGGATGATCGAGTCGGGGTAGTGCCCCAGGACGGGCGCCGTCTCCTGCTCGTAGACATTCCACCGGTTGACGATGACGTCCTCGCGGGCGTCGTCGGCCCGGTTCTCCTTGAGCGCCCGCCGACGCAGCCGCTTGACCATCGCGTCCTTGTCCCTGCACACAAGGTGCACGATCCCGAGCACCTCGACGTAGTCGTCCATGATCTCGGCCTGACGGAGCGTCCGGGGGATGCCGTCCAGGACGAGCAGGTCGTCGTGGGGTTTGTAGATGCTCAGCACGGTCTGGGCGTGCAGGTTCTCCGCCCACATCTTGACCGTCACGTCGTCGGGCACGAGCTCGCCCTTGGACGAGTACTCGTAGAAGACCTGTCCCAGCTCGGAGTGGATGTCCAGGTTGCGGAACACGTCGCCGCAGGACAGGTGGTAGAAGCCCGGGATCTGCCCGAGGATCTTGCCCTGGGTCCCCTTGCCGGCGCCGGGCGCCCCGAACAGCAGCACGGTCTGGTACTTCCGGTCCATTCAGTGGCTCCGTCGATCCCGAGAACCCGGGTGGGCGAGCATCCTAGCCCCCCGCGCCCGCCCGCCGATCCGATTCTCTGTCGGCACGATCGCCCGCCGGCTCCCGAGATTCTCGATCTCCACGCCCGTCGGCGGCCCGGCGTCCCCGCGCCACGAGCGGTCGGCGCAGAAAAACCGCCCGGTCTCCCGGGCGGTTGGAGGGCTCGAGCTTCGGGAGCAGATCGGGGTCGATCAGGCGCCGGCCTCGATCAGCTCCTTCTGGAGGTTCATCGGCATGGGGCGGTAAGCGGCGAACTCCATCGCGCTGGCCGCACGCCCCTGCGACACGCCGCGGAGCACGGTCGTGTAGCCGAACATCTCCGACAAGGGCACCTCGGCGGTGATGACCTTCACCATCCCCCGGTCCTCGGTGTCCATGATCATGCCGCGGCGGCTCGACAGGTCGCCCGTCACGTTGCCCAGGTACTCCTCGGGCGTCGTGATGACCACCTTCATGATCGGCTCGAGCAGCACGCTGCCGGCCTTGTTCACGGCCTCGCGGAGGGCCAGGCGCCCGGCCTGCTCGAACGCGACCTGGCTCGAGTCCACCTCGTGCGACTTGCCGTCGACCAGCGTCACCTTGACGTTGATCAGCGGGTAGCCCGCGGTCACGCCGCTCTTGGCCGTCTGGCGGACACCCGCCTCGACCGACGGGATGAACTCCTTGGGGACGGAGCCGCCGACGACCTTGTTCTCGAAGGCGATGTTGTCGTCGAACTTGAGCTTGGCCTCGTCGGCCTCCTCCTTGGTGAACGGCTCGATGTTGACGGTGACGTCGCCGAACTGGCCGCGGCCGCCCGTCTGCTTCTTGAACAGGCCCCGGGCGCCCTGGTACGACCCCTGGACCGCCTCGCGGTAGCTGACGCGGGGCTTGCCGACCTGCACGCCGACCTTCATGTCACGCAGCAGCTTGTTCTTGATGATCTCCAGGTGCAGCTCGCCCATGCCCGAGATGATCGTCTGCCCTGTCTCGTCGTTGTACTCGGAGCGGAACGACGGGTCCTCGCGGCGGATCGTCACGAGCGCCTCGGAGAGCTTCCGCTTGTCGTCGGCCGTGTTCGGCTCGATCGACATGCTGATCACCGGCTCCGGGAAGTCCATCCGCTCGAGCACGATGGGCTCGTCCACGTCGCACAGCGTGTCGCCCGTCATCGAGTCCTTGATGCCGACGACGGCGACGATGTTGCCCGCGCCCGCCTCATCCAGCGGGAGCCGGTCCTTGGCGTGCATCTCGAAGATGCGGCTGGCGATCTCCCGCTTCCCGTTGCCCGGGTTGAGCACGCGCGTGCCCTTCTTGAGCGCGCCCGAGTACACGCGGACGTACGTCAGGTCGCCGTGCGAGTCGCTGACGACCTTGAACACGAGCCCGCTGAAGGGGGCCGAGTCGTCGTGGGGGCGCTTGAGCCGCTCGTCGGGGTCCTTCGGGTTGGTGCCCTCGACCTGGGGGACCTCGGTCGGGTTGGGCAGGTAGTCGATGACGCCGTCGAGCAGGCGCTGGACGCCGATGTTCTTGAGGGCCGAGCCGCAGAACACGGGGTTGATCTCGCGGGCGATGGTGCCCTTGCGGATCGCGCGGCGGATCTCCTCGACGCTGACCGAGTCCTCGCCGACCTCCAGGTACCGCTCCATCAGCTCGTCGTCGAGCTCGACGCCCTGCTCGATCAGCTCGTGGCGCCACTTCTTGGCCGTGTCGATCAGATCGTCGGGGATCTCCTTCTCGGTGACGACGGCGCCCTGCGAGTCGGCCTCGAAGTAGTACGCCTTCATCCCCAAGAGGTCGATGATGCCCTCGAGGTCGTGCCCGTGCCCGATCGGGATCTGCACCGCGACCGGCTTGGCGCCCAGCCGCTTCTTGATCGAGTTGAAGCTGAACTCGAAGTCCGCGCCCAGCTTGTCCATCTTGTTGATGAAGCAGATGCGGGGGACCTTGTACCGGTCGGCCTGGCGCCAGACGGTCTCGGACTGGGCCTCCACGCCCTCCTTGCCGTCGAACACCGCCACCGCGCCGTCGAGCACGCGGAGCGAACGCTCGACCTCGATCGTGAAGTCTACGTGGCCCGGGGTGTCGATCAGGTTGACCTTGTAGTCCACGCCGTTGCGCTGCCAGGGACAGGTCGTGGCGGCGGACTGGATCGTGATGCCGCGCTCCTGCTCCTCGGCCAGGAAGTCCATCGTCGCGGTGCCCTCGTGCACCTCGCCGAGCTTGTAGTTCTTGCCCGTGTAGAACAGGACTCGCTCGGTGACAGTGGTCTTGCCCGCGTCGATGTGGGCGCAGATGCCGATGTTGCGGATGTTGGAAAGGTCGGTCGCCATGATCGTGCCTCGGTCTGCCGTGTCCGCCCGCCTCGCGGGCCTGTGCTCGTGGGTGGCGCCAGCCTCCCGGCGTCCCAATGTGCCGGGCAATCTCGCGGCTGGCCGCCGCGTGTTCTTGCTTGCCGACCACCGGGCCGGGCTCTCGCGCCCCGGCTCGGCCGTCGTTCTCGTCTTGTCTTGGCGCCGCTTGCCGCGGCCGAAGATGCCGGCCCGTAGATCCGCGTTGCTCGTTCACCGGAGCCGCCGCGGACGGGCCGTCGTCACGCGGGGTCCGGGTCGTTGTCCTCGCCCATGGCTGGAACTCCGATCCCGCCGAATCCGGCGGGTTTTCCCGGTTGCATTGTCCCGAACGCCGAGCCCCGCCAGACATCGTCGCCATCGCGACCGGAGTCCAGAAAGAACCCGACCGCGAATGCTATCCACCCCCGAACGTCGATCAAGCCGCCGCCTGCGGCGAGAGAGTCAAGATCCGGCTACGGCCCGCCCGCGATCCGCTCGGCGCTCGCCCGCTCCTCGTCGGTCAGCCGCTTCAGCGGATCGAGCCGCTTGAGCCCGTCCAGACGCAGCGATTCTCGGGCCCACCGCGCCGCGGCCTCGGTGTCGCCGGCCCGCTCGGCCAGCGACATCAGCCGCGCCGCCGCGTCGAGCCCGAGGGGGTCCAGCTCGTGCACGTGCCGCCAACTCGCCCTCGCCTCGTCGAGCCAACCCGCCCCGGCCCGCTCGCCCAGGGCCTCGTACGCCGCGCCCCGCCAGGCCCACGCGTCGGCGCCGCCCGGCCGCAGGGCCACGCCCTCGTCGGCCAGCCTGATCGCCTCCCGGGCGTGCTCGGCTGACGCCTCCACGCCGCCGAGCGACTCCGCCAGATCGGTCAGCGACAGGTGCAGGCGCCCGAGCGCCCGCCTCGTCCCCGCGTGGTCGTCCCGTGCCGAGAGCGCCTCGGCCAGCGGCTCGACGGCGCCGCTCGCGCTCGCGGCGAGCATCCTGTCCAGCTGGAGTTCGAACGTGGCGGGATCTGCCGCGGGTGACTCGCCCAGCATCGCCGCGACCTCTCGTCGGACCCGCTCGAAGCTGTCCCCCGGGTGCGGAGCACCAAGGCCGATCTGCACGAGCCGCTGCCGGATCTCCGCCGCGGGCCGGACCGAGCCCGCCGCGGCGTCGAGCCCGCGCTCCCACGCGCCCGCCCGCCACACGCCGACCAACGCGAGCACCGCGGCCGGCGCAAGCGCCGCGGCGCCCAGCACGCCCGGACCGCGCCGGTCGGATGGCGCGGCCCTCGCACCAGCCGCGGCGCCCAGCAGCGCGCCCCACAGGGGCGCCGAGGACGACCACACCGGTGTCACCTCGATCATCGCGTGCACGACGAGCACGAGCCCGCCGGCGGCGATCCCCGCCCGACCGAGTCTCCCCAGCCCGCCCCGCAGCGCCGCCGCGACCGCCCCCGCGATCGCGAGCCAGGCGACCAGCCCCACGACGCGCATGACGGCGCCCTCGCCGGTCGCCATCTCGCGCTCCACCACGGCGCTGACCGCGGTGGCGCCGAACGCGAACAGCCCGATCACGCCCAGGTCACGCCGGGGCTCGTCCTCGCTGGTCTCGGGGCTCGGGTCTTCCGCTTTCGCCGCCCGGCCAAGGCCGAACGTGACCCAGGCCAGCAGCCCGACCCACACAACGCCGAACACGCCGAGCGTGGAGATCCACTCGAAGACCACGCTGTGCGGGCTCTGCACCTCCTCGACGGACAGAGGCGGTCGATGCCGCAGGAAGGCGTCCCGGAACCCGCCGGGCCCGACGCCCAGCAGCGGCGACTCGAGCCACGCGCCGACGGCGCCGACCTGGTACTGCGCCCGGAATCTCAGGCTCAGCTCGCCGAGTTGGTCCCCGAGAAAGCCGCGGCCGGCGACAAGCGCGATCACGGCGAGCGGTGCTGCCAACGCCAGCCACGCGCCCCAGCGGCGGCCCGTTTTCGTCAGGCACACGACGCAGAACCACGCGACGCCGATCGCCGCGGCCCCGAGCCCGCCCTTCGAGTGCGTCAGCAGCAGCGCGCCCAACGCCATCGCGCTCCCGAGTGCCGCCAGGCCCGCGACCGGTCTGCTTCGGCCCCAGACGCCCGCCCCGATCGCGCACAGCGCCACGAACACCGCCGCCGCGAACGTCGCGAGCACGTTCGACAGACCGAACCACGCCGAGGCGTCCGCCTGGTAGAGCCGCCGCTCGTACGCCTGGGCCATCGCCGAGTCCGGCCGCCACCCGCGGGCGCCGAGCGCCTCGTCCCGGCGCAGCTCGTAGTCGCGGACGGTCAGCGGGTGCTCGATGAACACCTGCATCGCGCCCTTGGCCGCGAGCATCCCGACGAACCCCAGCAGCACGCCCAGCGCAAGCCGCCTGGCCCGGGGGTCGGCGCACGCGTGCCGGAGCCCGACCGTCGCCGCCAGCGCCGCCGACCAGGTCACGCCGGGCAGCAGGTGGTCGAGAGAGCCCCGCCGGATCCACTCGCCCGTCGCGCCCGCGTCTCTCGTCAGCACGAGGGCGTGCAGGACCACTCCGAGCGTGCCGAGGCCGAGCGCCGCGCACTCGATCGCCCCCGCCCGGCCGACCCTCCCGCCCAGCACGCACAGCGCCGCGCCAACGATGGCCGCAAGATCGGTCGCGGCGACCACCGTCGGCCCGAAGCCGGTCTTCGGGATGAGCGTGACCAGCGGGTCCGAACCCCAATAGGGCAGCGGGTCGAACGAGACCGACGCCCGGACGAGCGCCGCGCCGACGACCAGGACGAACCCGATCCAGCCCACGGCGCCGAGCGTTCGCCCGGCCGGCTGCTCACCGAGTGACTCGCCCGGCCCGCTCACGCCGCGGTCTCCGAGCGGGTCCGCCACTCCAGCACCGCGAGCACGCCGAGCAGGGCGGCCACCTGCCCGCCCAGCACCGCGGCCTGCCACGCCTCGACCGAGGCGAGCAGAATCCCCGCGAGCCCGGTCACGAGCGTGAAGCCGTAGATCACCAGCACCGCCGCCCGCTTGGAGAGCCCGCGGCGAACGAGCCGGTGCGAAAAGTGCTGCAGGTCGCCGACGAACGGGCTCTTGCCCTGCGACAGCCGCACGAGCGTCACGCTGACCAGGTCGTACAGCGGGATGGCCAGGACGACCAGCGGCATCAGCACGCCGTACCACCGCCACGACGCCTCGCCCTCAGGCAGGTACGTCGTGCGGGTGGTCAGGAACGCCATCGTGAACCCGACGACGAGCGACCCGCCGTCGCCCATGAACACGCGGGCCGGCGGGAAGTTGAACACCAGGAACCCCAGGCACGAGCCGACGAGCAGCGCCAGCATCCCCGCGACGAACCACTGCCCGCCAATGAGCGCCGCGGCCAGGAAACATCCGCCCGCCACCGCCGCCACGCCGGCGCTCAGCCCGTCCATGTTGTCGATGAAGTTGAACGCGTTGGTGACGGCGACGAACCACACGATGGTCACCAGCACCGACAGCCACGCCCCGCCCGCCCGGGCGTCCAGCAGCGTCAGCAGCCGCGTGTCCAGCGCCTCGTGGGGCCACGCGACGGCCAGCGCCGCGAGGGCCATCGCCGCCATCTTGACCCAGGGCCCGAGCGGGCGGCGGTCATCGACCAGGCCGACCACGTGCAGCAGAGTCAGCGCCGCCAGGAACGCGAGGGCCAGCGGCGTCATCTCGCGGACGCCCGGCAGGTGCTCGCCCACCGGCCCCAGCCCCTCGCCCTCCCCCAGCGCCCACGCGGCGACGAGCCCGACGAGCATGGGCAGGGCGACGCCCAGGTAGATCCCCACGCCGCCCGTGTTCGGGACGGGGCGGGACTCCATCTTGACCTGCCCGGCCATAGGCGCCGTGTCCAGCGCGCCGACGCGCGAACCCAGCCTCAGCGCGATCCATACCGTCGGCGCCGACACCGCGAGACCCACGACAACCAGAGCCAGGACCGCCCCGAGCATCCGCCGAGTCTACGGGGCCCCGCCAGACCGTGATCCGCGGGCGAGCCGCGCGCCCAAGGGCCACACGACCCAGGTCAGCGCCATCGCGAGCACCGAGAGCCCGTACAGCGCGAAGACCCGGCCCGGCCAGGGTCCGAGGTGGTCGATCACCGTGGGCCTGGACGGGTCGGAGTCGCCGACGTACCCGTAGTTCGTGCCCAGCGCGATATTCAGCCCGAACATCGCCAGCCCGTACACCAGCAGCGCGCCCGCCGCGAACACCAGGTCGCGCAGCCGGGGCCGGAAGCCGAGCACCGCCGCGTCGTAGATGGCAGAGCCCACGATCTGCAGGTGCCCGACCCAGAAAAACCAGAACTGGAGCCGCCCGACCCCCTCGCCGAGCACCGGCGTGAAGAACGCCTGCGTGGACAGCGCGATCGCCCAGAAGTACAGCAACGCCCGCAGCGGCCGCTTCTGAAGCCACAGCGCAAGCGGCGCGATCCACGCCGCCAAGTCGCACACGTGCAGGGGCAGGCTGACGCTGAGGTCCCCGTTCAGCAGGTACCAGAGCGTCGCGAACGCCTGCCAGCCCATCGTGAAGCCCACCCAGGCGCCACGGAGGCGGATCTCCCGGCTCGCCTGCCCACGCCTCCGCCACCGACGCCCGA
>JBHIWH010000008.1:44158-117211 GCA_041987545.1 Phycisphaerales bacterium
GCAGGACCCGACGACGAGCGCGACGGCGCCCAGCACGACCACCGCGTGCACGGCGCCGAAGGGCTCGAACGCGTCGAGCCACGCGAGCGAGGCCTCGGCCGGGGCCGATGCGGGGGCCGGGTCTGGCGCCGGTGGGGGGGTCATCGTCTCAGGCCGTCTCGAGCGCGGGCTCGGCGCCGCGGCCGCGCCACCGAGCGATCCGTCGACGCCAACGCCTCGCCACGATCACGGCCAGGTACAGCAGCGTGAACATCATCCCCGCGCCGCCGATCATCGACAGCAGCCGCCAGGGGTACGGCCCGAGCACGTCCACGACGCTCGACGCCTCGTACTCCCCCGCGCCCAGGTACGCGTAGTTCGCGCCCAACGCGTGGTTCACACCGATCGTCACCAGCCCGTACGCCAGGCCCGCCAGGCACGCGAACGCCCAGTCGCGCCGCCGGGGCGAGTACCCGCGCACGCTCAGGTCGTATGTTGCCGCCAGCACGATCTGCCCGTGCCCGAGCCAGTACATCCAAAAATCAACGCTCGCGTACCCGTCGCTCCACATGGGCGTGACGAACCCCTGCGTCGACAGGCCCAGCCCCCAGAAGAACGTCAGCGACCGCGCCCGCCAGTGCCCGGTGATCAACGCGATCCCCGCGAGCCACGAGATCAGGCGGCACATGTGCAGGGGCAGGCTCTGCCCGATGTCCCACTGCTCGGGCAGCACACGCCACACCGTCGCGAACACCTGGAACAGGATGATCGACCACCCGATCGCCAGCCGCAGCGTCCGCTCCCGGTCCGTCTCCCGCCACCGCCGACCCAGCGAGCAGGCCAGGGCGATCAAGACGATGCAGACCGAGACGGCGACCGCGTGGAACGTCGAGTACGCCTGGAACTCGTCCGCCCAGCTGGGCGGCGTCCCGTCCCCGGATTGGGCCAGCGTCCAGAGCATCCAGGCCCAACCTTAGCGGGCCGCCGGCACGCCGCAACCGGGCTCAGGCCGTCGCGCTCTCGTGCCGCAGCTGCCCGCACGCCGCGGCGATGTCCCGCCCGCGGGAAGCCCGGATGTGCGCGTTCACCCCCCGGGCCCGGAGCAGCTCCTGGAAGCGATGCACGTCGCCCGTGTCTGGGCGGCGGAACTCCAGGCCCTCGACCTCGTTGTACCGGATCAGGTTCACGTTGGCCCGCAGCGTCTTGGAGACGCCCGCCAGGGCCGCCGCGTGCTCGGCCTGGTCGTTCACGCCCCCCAGCAGGATGTACTCGAGCGTGATCTCCCGACCGGTCTTCTCGAACCACTTGCGGCACGCCGCCAGCAGGTCCGCGACCGTCGTCAGCTCCGCCCACGGGATCAGCCGCCGCCGAAGCTCGTCCGTCGGCGCGTGCAGGGACAGGGCGAGCGTCACCGGCAGATCGAGCTCGGCGCTGAGCCTCTCGATCGCCTTGGGCAGGCCGACGGTCGAGATCGTGACCTTCCGCGCCGAGATGCCCAGCCCCCAGTCGGCCGTGATCGTGCGCACGGCGTGCGTCACCGCCTTGAAGTTCGCCAGGGGCTCGCCCATGCCCATGAACACCACGTTTGAGACCCGCTCCACGCCCGGCAGGCGCCCGAGCCGCCAGACCTGCTCCACGATCCGCCCGGCCGACAGGTTCCCGTCCAGCCCGCCCAGCCCCGAGGCGCAGAAGCGGCAGCCCACCGGGCACCCGACCTGGCTGGAGATGCACGCCGTCCGGCGGGAGGCGACGCCGTCGCCCCGGTCGTCCATCGCCGGGATCATCACGCACTCGGTCTGACGCGCGGTGTTCGAATACGGCATCTGGCCGCCCAGGATGGGCAGGCGCCGCCCGTGGTCGATCTCGGCTTCGTCGGCCTCGATCAAGCCGTCCAGCTCGTCGGGCCACTCGATCAGCAGCTTCTGTGTGCCGTCGGACGCGAGCTGGTGGGCGACGGTGGCGCCGGAGAGGAATGTCATCTCCCGTGCCAGCGTCTCTCGGTCGGCCTTGGACAGGTTGGACATCGCCCCCGGGTCGATCACGCCCCTGGCGTACACCCACTCGAGGATCTGTTTGGCGCGGAATCTCGCCATGCCGCGCTGCTCGCACCACGCGGCGAGCGTCTCGGGCGTGTGCGCGAAGATGTGGTGCTCCGGGTGGCGCATGTCAACCGTCGCGCCCGCCCGCCGACACCGTCAGCGGGACCGCGCCGTACAGCTCCTCGGTGATCACCGGCGCCTCGACCCGCACCCGCCGCGACTCGGGATCGATGCCCTTGCCCTTCATCTCCCGCTTGAGCGTCATGGGCAGGCCGAACTCGACCCGCTCATCGAACACATCCCGCTGCTCGATCGTCGCGCCGTACCGCTCCACGAGGGTCCTGCAGATCCCCGCGACCAGGTCCTCGGGCGCCGACGCGCCGGCCGTCACCAGCACGGAATCCACGCCATCGAACCAGGCGCCGTCCAGCTCGCCCGCGTCGTCGAGCAGCTCGGCCCGCGTCCCGGCCGTCTGGGCGATCTCGGTCAGGCGGACCGAGTTGGACGAGTTCTTCGACCCGACCACCAGCACCAGGTCGCACTCGGGCGCGATCTGGCGGACCGCCGCCTGGCGGTTGGTCGTCGCGTAGCAGATGTCCTCGGAGGGGGGCGCCTTGATCGCCGGGAAGGCGGCCTTCAGGGCCTCGATGATCACGCCCGCGTCGTCGGTCGAGAGTGTCGTCTGCGTCAGGTAGACCAGCTTCTCCGGGTCCTCGATCGCCAGGCCCGGGATGTCCTCGGGGCTCTCGACGACGAGCGTCCGGTCGGGCGCCTCGCCGCTGGTCCCGATGACCTCCTGGTGGTTCCGGTGCCCGACCAGCAGGATCTGGTAGCCCTGCCGGGCGTAGCGGATCGCCTCGGAGTGGACCTTGGTCACCAGCGGGCAGGTCGCGTCGATCGTGGTCAGGCCCCGGGAGCGGGCCGCGTCGCGGACGGCCGGGCTGATCCCGTGGGCGCTGAACACAACGACCGAACCCTCGGGCACGTCGCCGACGTCCTCGACGAACGCGACGCCGCGGTCCCGGAACCGCTCGACCACGTGCCGGTTGTGCACGATCTCGTGGTAGACGTAGATCGGCTCGCCCTCGAAGACGTCGAGGACCTGATCGACGACGTCGATGGCCATGCGCACACCCGCGCAGAAGCCCCTGGGATTGGCGAGGATGAGCCGCATGCGTCTCCGGGCGCGTCGGGCGCCGATCACGCAACGCCCGCGTTCGCCGGATGATAGGAGCCGGCCCGCCCCGCCCGCGGGCGCCCGGTTATCCACGCCCGGTCGCTCTTGGGCGGCCGACGCCACCCCGTTCGGGTACCTTGGGGCGCGCGCCAGGACCGGCGCACCGCACGGAAGCTCGGCCAGATGCCCCACGCCCCAGCGAAGTCCACGCGCCCCGCACGGGTCACGCCCCGCGAGAAGCCCCGCGTCGGCGTCGGACGCTCGCCGATCGAGCTCTGGCGCGAGGCGCCCGCGCTCGTCCCGGCGCTCGAGGGGTGCGAGGCCGACGCCCTGCGGCGTTCGTTCGAGCACTGCCGCAACGCCCTGGGCCGGGACGTTCCCGAGATCGCCGTCCGGCTCAAGCCGATCCCCGAGCCCAGGCGGGCCTCGGTGACGGCATTGCTGAGCTGGGTCCGCGCCGCCCGCGAGGTCATCGACGGCAACTGGCCCCCGGAGGCCCGGGTGCAGAACCTGGCCCGGTTCCGCGACCAGACCGAGCGCGCCCTGGCCGGCCGCCCGCCGGAGCACGCCGACCCGATGTGGCCGGCGCTGGCGGCGGTGGTCGCGACGTACGGCATCGACCCGGGCTGGGTGCTGACCTCGCTCGACGAGATGGGCCTGGACCTGGCGGACCGCGCCGTCGAGGACGCCGAGCACTTCAAGGCCTGCTGCCGCGCCCTCGGCGGGAACCTGGGCCTGTGCGTCGGCGCGATCCTGGGCGTCGCGCCCCGCGTGCACCCGCACGAAGCGGCCAAGCTCTACCGCACCTGGGGAATCGCGCTCTTGATTGTGTCGATCCTCCGCGAGTTCTCCCGCGACTTCGACGCCCACCCGCGTCGCGTGTACCTGCCCGCCGACAGCTTCGAGTCCGCTGGGCTCACGCCCTTCAAGATCCGCGCGTGGACGGATCCCGACGACTGCGCCCGGTACGTCCGGGGCTGGACCAAGCTCGCCTCCGACCGGCTCGCGGCGTCCGCCGGCCTCCGCGCCGCGGCCTCCCCCGACACGGCCCGCGCCATCGACGCCGTCACCCGCCTGGCCGCGGGCGTCCTCGGCGTCCTGGACCGCGACCCCTCCCGCCTGGTCCGAGGCGGCCGCGTCGGCCCCCCCGCGTCGCTGACGGCCCGGGTCATGGGCGCCGCCAGGCTCGGGCGGGCCGGCCCGAGAGGGCCGCGTCGCTGACGGGCCATACACTCGTGGCGGGCGCGATCACCCGCGTCCCGGAGGAGCCCGCCACATGCCCACGCCCCTCGTCCGCCGCCTGCCGGCGCTGGCCCTGCTCGCGGGCGCCAGCCTCGCCACCGCCTGCCAGCCGGCCCAGGTCACCGACACGTCCTCGACCCAGCCCCAGACCGAGGCCGCCCCGGCCCAGGCGATCGCCGAGCCGCTGTTCCCCGCGCGGTTCGGGTCCGAGACCGCGCCCGAGAAGGCGAACGGCTCGATCCGGGTCGCGACATACAACGTCGAGAACTTGTTTGACGACGTCGACGACCCCGGGCTGTCCGGGCGCCAGGAAGACATCGACGACCGCAAGCCGGACGCGGAGCTGGACGCGGTCGCCGCGGCCATCCGCGCCCTGGACGCCGACGTGATCACGCTGCAGGAGGTCGAGTCCGAGGCCGCCCTGCACTGGTTCATGGACTCGCGCCTCTCGGACATGGGCTACGAGCACGTCGTCTCGATCGACGCGGGCGACGAGCGCGGCATCGAACAGGCCGTCCTCTCCCGGTTCCCGATCGTCGAGACCAAGAACTGGGTCCGCCGCCCCCTGGGCGGCGTGCACCCCGCGAAGTACGGCAACAGCGAGAACTGGTACGCCGGCGAGCCGATCGTCTTCCACCGCTCGCCCCTGATGGTCGTCGTCGAGGTCCCGGGCCAGGCGTGGGGGGGCGAGGAGCCATTCCGCCTCCGCCTGTTCGCGGTGCACTTCAAGTCCGGGCGGTACTCCGACTACTGGCGCGACAAGGAGTCCGAGGGCCTCCTCTCGGTCATGGACGAGATCCGCGAGGCCGAGGGCGAGCTCGGCCCGACGGTGATCCTGGGCGATTTCAACGCGACGCACGACGCCCCATCGGTCCAGGCGCTCGTGTCGGCCGGTTTTCACGATCTCTTCGCGGACAACCGCGGGCCGAAGGCCAGGTGGACGAGCCACGAGTCGGGCCGCCGCATCGACACGATCCTGGCCAACCCCGCGGCCCATGCCGCCTCGATCGCGGAATCGGAGACGATCCTGGGCACGCCGGCCCGCCCGGCGGAGGTCTCCTGGCGGGATATGGACACCTTCCCGGGCTACGCCGCCGACCATTACCCGGTCATGGTGGATCTGGCGCCCGCAAGAGCGTTTTCACAGGCCCCGTGAACCGCGCCGCGTGGGCCCGCGGCTCTATACTCGGCGCGTACCCGCGGCCCCACGACGGGCGTCGGCGGGGGGATGGACTGACCACGGGGCGGGACAGGCCCCGGTCGCCGATTGCGGGCGACGGCGAGGCGAGGAGTCATGGACGGGATGAAGCCGTGGCAGATCGGCCTGTTTATCGTCGCCGCCGTCGTGCTGGGCGGCTCGCTGGCGTTCAGCTTCCTGGGTGGGAGTTCCCTGGATAAGGCGGATCGGATCTACTTGGTCGATGTGACGACGGGCCAACTCTATTACGCGCCGGTCAAGAGCCGGGGTAGCGTGATCGTCCCCGCCCGCCATCCCGAGACCAAAGAGCGCACGTTGTTCAAGGTCCACGAGCGCGAGGATGGGCGTTGGGAACTCGACCGCCGCACGAGCGAGTCGCTGGACTACGCCGAAGTCCGCACCGTCGGCCCCGATGGATACGTCAATGTGTTGGACGACGATCCGGTGAAGTATGTCGCGCCGCCGTTCGATTGATCAGGTGTTGGAAAGACGCCGCACAAGACGAGGCACTCCGATGCGATCTCGTAGAGCATTCACGCTGATTGAACTGTTGGTCGTTATCGCGATCATTGCGCTGCTGATCGGGATCCTGCTGCCGGCGCTCGGCAAGGCGCGGGGCGCCGCGCGGGACTTGGTCTGCAAGACGACGCAGCGCGGCATCGCCCAGGCGAACCTGTTCTACGCCAACGAGAACGAGGATTACTACTCCTCGCCCGTGACGGTGGGGACGCGCTACCTGGGCTGGGCGATCGTGGACGGCGATCTCGTTTTCGGGTCCGACGCGCTGATGAGCACGACGACGGGCTCCACGCCGACCTCCACCCAGGACTGGATCTCGCCAATCGTGGGCGGCGAGATGAACTTCCCGGGCAACCGGGCCGAGCGGACCGCCCAGCTCTGGTCGGCCCTCGCGTGCCCGGCCGCGTCCACCTACTACGACGTCCCCTACGGCACGTCGGAGGACGTCGATGACTTCGAGCGCATCTTCCAGGGCCGGGGCTACCAGCAGGGCAGCTACCTGATGCCCTCGGGATTCGCGCACCTCGCCTACGACGACCTCACGCCGGGCAGCGCGACCCGCGCGTACCTCATCAGCCTGCTCGACGACATCGGGGGCATGTCCATCCCGCCCTCGCTGTCGCGTCTCCGCTCGATGCTGTCCTATTCCGCGGCCCCCAGGCAGCCCAGGAGCTTCCGGACCCGTCTGACGAGGGTCGGAACGCAGGTCTCGTCGAAGGTCATGTTCGCCGACGGCACCAGGTACTGGGAGCCGACCGATCGCGTGCTCGACTTCGATCTCAACCCGGCCCCCGGGATCTATGGGTCGTTCACCGAGTCCACGCCGACTTTCCGCCGCTCCATCGCGTGGGGCAAGGAGACGAGCGTCGGCGAGGAGAACATCCTCCTCAGCTACCGCCACAACCGAGGGATGAACGTCGCCCGGTTCGACGGCTCGGTCGACAAGATGACCGCCGAGCAGGCCTGGACCGACCCCAACCCGTGGCACCCGACCGGGACGCTCTGGATCGACGGCGACAACACCGACGAGTCCATCCAGTTCATGGAAGACCAGAACCAGGGCCGGTCCGGGCCGCCCGAGATCTGGTGATGGCCAATCACAACTCGTGATCGATCCACGCGGGCACCGACCGGGGCCCGTTTTCTTTCAGCCCAGCCCGCCAGCCAGCTCGCGGCAGAACGCCTCGCCCGCCGCCGCGATCGCGTGGTCCTCGTGCCCGGCCTCGCCCAGGCGCCGCACCAGGGCCGTGCCCACGATCGCCGCGTCCGCGTGCCGCGTGACGGCACGGACGTGCTCGGCGCTCGAGACACCGAACCCGCACGCGATCGGCGTCGGGCCCGCCTCCTTGAGCGCCGCGACCCGCGGTTCGATCTCCGGCGCCTCGTCCCGCTCGCCCGTCACCCCCGCCCGCGCCAGCAGGTAGACGAAGCCCGTGCACGCCTCGGCGATCGCCTTGGCCCGGTCGGCGGGCGTCGTCGGCGCGACGAGCAGCGTCAGCGTCAGCCCGTGCCCAGCCGCGGCCTCCCGCAGGGCGCCAGATTCCTCCAGCGGGCAGTCCGGCACGATCAGCCCATCGAACTCCACCTCGGCCGCGCGCCGGCTGAACTTGTCCGCCCCGCCCATCGCGTCCACGAGGCTCACCGAGACCATCGCCACCAGCCCGACAGAGAGCCGGTCGCGCACCGACCGGACCTGCTCCATGATCTCGGAGGGCGTCGTGCCGCGGCCCAGCGCCGCTTGCATCGCCGCGGCGATCACGGGCCCGTCGGCGATCGGATCCGAGAACGGGAAGCCCACCTCCACGATCGACGCCCCGCCACGCTCCAGCCCGGCCAGCAACTCCGGCAGGCACGTGCGGCTGGGCGAGCCGGCGCAGACGAACGGCATCAGCAGCTTCCGATTCTCGCCCCGGGCCGACGCGAAGATGTCCTCGATCCGACCCATCGCGTTCCCCCCGCGGCTCAGTCCAGGACCTGCGGCAGCTCGTCGAGCCCGGCGGTCAGCACCCGCGGGCCCTCCTCGGTGATCAGCACGTCGTGCTCGTAGTGGACAGCCAGCGAGCCGTCCGCCGAGAAGATCGGCCACTCGCCCCTGGCCTGGCTCGTCTCGCCCGTGCCGACGGCGATCATGGGCTCGACGGCGACCAGCGTGCCCGGCGCGCACTCCCGCGAGCCGTCGGGCCACTCCATCGGGAAGCGGGGGACCGTGTTGGAGATGAACGGCGGCTCGTGCAGGCGACGACCGTACCCGTGCCCGCCCAGGCCCCGGACCAGGTGCAGCTTGTAGTCGCCCTCGACGCACCCCTGGACCGTCCTTGCCCATTCCGTGTATGTGTTGCCCGGACGGAGCTGCTCGATGCCCAGGCGGAGCGACTCGACGCCGGCCTTCATCAGGCGCTTGGCCTCGTCGGAGGCCTCGCCGATCGCGTAGGTCCAGGCGGCGTCGCCGATCCAGCCCCGGTACGAGACGCCGATGTCGATCGAGAGCAGGTCGCCCCGCTTCAGCGGCTTCTCGTAGTAGCCCGCCGTCCCGTGGACGACGCACTCGTTCACGCTCAGGCACGCGTGGGACGGGAATGGCGGCAGCCGCCCGGCCCGGTAGCCCTTGAAGCACGAGCGGGCGCCGAGCGACTCGAGCGTCTTGGCGACGAACGAGTCCACCGCCGCGAGGGTGTGCCCCTCGCGGACGAACTCGCACAGGCGCTGGTGGACGACGACGACCTTCTGCGCCGCGTCCGCGGCCCGCTCGGCGTCTGCGCCCTCGATGGTCGGCAGCCTCGACATGGCCCCCATGGTAGCGCGGGCTCCCCGGCGCCGCCGAACGCGACCCGACCTACGCTCCCCTCCCATGCGGGTCGTCGTCCTGAGCAATCCGAGGTCCGGGCGCGGGCGCGCCGCGGCTCTGGCGACCCGGATCGGACGCGCGCTGATCGACCGGGGTCACAAGGCCAAGTCGCTGGTGATCGGCGAGCACGAGGAGCTGGACCCCGCGCGTCTCGCGACCGCCGATGCGCTCATCGTCGTCGGGGGCGACGGCACGGTGCACCACGCCGCCGACGCCGCCATCGAGGCCGACACGCCCGTCTACCACGCCGCGTGCGGTAACGAGAACCTCTTCGCCCGCGAGTTCGGCATGCCCAAGGACCCCGGGCGGATCGCCGACGCGCTCGAGCGCGGCAGGACCACCCGCGTGGACCTGCCCAGGTGCAATGGGCAGAGCTTCCTGATCATGTGCTCGGTCGGGCCGGACGCGGGGATCATCCGGCGCCTGGACGCGTCGCGGTCCAAGGCGTCGGGCCACCTTGCGTACGCCGGGCCCGTGTGGGACGAGACCTGGAAGCCCGACCTGCCTCGCGTGACGATCGAGGTGGACGGCGCTCCGGTCATCGAGGGCCGCCGCGGCATGGTCGTCGTCGCCAACTCGCGGCAGTACGCCCTCCGTATCGACCCCGTGCCAGGCGCGAAGATGGACGACTCCAGGCTTGATCTGGTGTTCATGCCCAGTGGGTGGTCGGTCACGGCGGCGCTGTGGATGCTCGCCGCCCGCTGCCGTGTGCACACCCGTCTGCCCGGGGCCGTGGTCGCCTCGGGCAAGCAGGTGAGCATCCACGCCGGAGGCGAGCGGGTCGTGCATCAGATGGACGGCGAGCTGGGCGCCATGGCCGAGGGCGCCCCCGCGGATCGGCTGGACATCGCGCTCGAGCCGGGCGTGCTCCCGGTACTCCTGCCCTGAGCATCTCAGGCCGAGCCGGCGACGATCTCGCCACCGACGATGACGGCGTCCGCGTGCCGCCCGCCGAACTCGTAGCCGAGCTGCCGCTCGTCGGTGTGCCGGAGCAGCACGAGGTCCGCGATCATCCCGGGCGCGATCCGCCCGCGGTCGTCAAGCCCCAGCAGCGCCGCGGCGTTGACGGTGCACGCCCCGATCGCCTCGGCCGCCGTGATCCCGAGGTGGCGGACCGCCAGCGCCACCGCCATCGGCATGCTCAGGCATGGCGCAGAGCCGGGGTTCGCATTCGTCGCGATCGCCAGCTTCCCGCCCGCGTCCAGGAATGCCCGCCCGTCGGCGTACCGCCCGTCCACGTGGAAGCCCGAGCAGGGCAGCATGACGCCGAACGTCTCGCTGCCGGCCAGCAGACGCAGGTCCTCGGGCGTCGTCGCCTCGAGGTGATCGACCGACGTGAACGACCGCCTGATCGCCTCGGGGATCATGCCCATGCTGTTGAACTGGTCGGCGTGCACGCGGACATCGTGCCCCAGGTCCAGCGCCCGGTCGAAGAGCCGCAGGCACTCGTCGAGCGACCAGGCGCCCTGCTCGCAGTACGCGTCGATCGGCGCGTCGGGGAACTCGTCGTGGACGGCTTCCAAAGTCTCATTGATCGTTCGATCGACGAAGCCGTCCTGGGCCGGGTCCTTCGCGTGCCCGATGCAGGCGGAGGCGTGGACCGTACCAGGGACGGTCTCGCCAGCCGCGGCGATCGCGCGCAGCATCTTCAGCTCGTCCTCGGTGCTCAGCCCGTATCCGCTCTTGACCTCGGCGTGCACCGTCCCCTCGCCCAGCATCACGCCCAGCCGCTCGGCCAGCGACGCGGCCAGCCCCGCCTCGCCCGCGGCCCGGACGGCCCGGACGGTGGACATGATCCCGCCGCCCCCTTCGAGGATCTCCAGGTACGTCGCCCCGCGCTGCTTCATCTCCCACTCGTCGAGCCGATCACCCGCCCAGCACGCGTGCGTGTGGCAATCCACGAACGCCGGCATCACGACCCGGCCACGTGCGTCGATCGCGCGGGCATCGGGAGGCGCCTGGACGCCGACGCCGACCTCCACGACCCGCCCGCCCTCGACGCGGACGTCCGCCCCGTCGATCGCGTGCAACTCGCCCAGGGCCGCCCCACGCCGCGGTCCGGGCGCGAGTCCCATGCTCAGCACCCGCGCGTTCCGAATGAACAGCGATCCGCTCACGATCCCCGCTCCGTGAACGCCTCCAGGAACGCCAGCAGCAGGCGCGCCGCCAGGCGGGACGTCCGCCCATTCTCATCGTGAGGGGGCGAGAGCTCCATGATGTCGAAGCAGCGGACCCGCGTGCTCCGTCCCGCGGCCCGGACCCAGGCCTCGGCCCGCTCGGGCGACCACCCGCTCGGGTTCATCGCGCTCACGCCCGGCGCGTGCGCCTGGTCGATCACGTCCAGATCGAGCGACACGAACAGATCACCCGCGGGCAGCGGGTCGGTCGGTTCCAGCGAGTCGATCCGCCCGCCGTGCCCCTGGAACCACCGGACGTGCTCGGCCGAGTTCGCGAAGCGGTCCAGCCCCAGCACGTGCAGCTCGCGCACAGAGCAGTCCTCGACGAGCCGCCGGAACGGCATCCCCGAGCCCTTCTGCTCGCGGACGTCCAGGTGCGCATCGAAGTACACGCCGACCATGCCGGGCAGGCGGGTCGCCAGCGGGCGCACGAACGCGTACGTCAGGTCGTGCCCGCCCCCGATCCCGATCGGGAACAGATCGGCGGCCAGCAGCGCGTCCACGGCGACGCTCACCCGGTCGTGCGTCTCGTCCAGCTCGCCCGCGGGCTCGACGTCTCCCGCGTCGAACACGCCGGGCCACTCGATCCCGCTCGCCTCGGCGGCGCCGTACCTGGCCAGGGCCCGCCGGAGCGCGGTGGGCCCCTCCGCCGCTCCGAGACGCCCGCCGTTGAGCCCCACGCCCGTGTCGTCGGGCATCCCGAGCAGGGCGAGGCGGCAGCCCTCGGGCGAGTCGCGCCGGATCCTCGACGCGAATCGCGAGGCGCCGATCTGCTCGGGCCATCGGCCGGGCTGGCAGTGGGGGACGCTCATCGCCGCGCGAGTGTAGCAGTGGGGGCCGCTACGCTCCCCGCGTGGGCGCCCCGTTCCTGACAGCACGCTGGGAGCACCTGGCGATCGTCAGCTACCCCGTGGACGACGCGCTGCTGACGCCGCGCCTCGCCCCCGGTCTCGAGCTCGACCGGCTCGACGGCCGCGCCCACGTCAGCCTCGTCGCGTTCATGTTCCGCGACACGCGCGTCCGGGGCGTCCGCTGGCCCGGGCACGTGAACTTCCCAGAGATCAATCTGAGGTTCTACGTCCGCTCGGGCGACCAACGCGGCGTCATGTTCGTCCGAGAGATCGTCCCCAGGCGAGCCATCTCCTCGGTCGCCAGGCTCGTCTACAACGAGCCCTACGTCACCCGCCGCATCGACGCCCGGATCGATCACTCGGAGGAGCGCATCGAGGCGGCGTACACGCTCCACGACGGCGGGCCCCAGCGGATCAGTGTCCGCGCGGGCGCCGACCCGGTTCTCCCGCCCGAAGACTCGACCGAGCACTGGTTCAAGGAACACCAGTGGGGCTACGGCGTCGATCACCGAGGCCGGGCGCTGACGTACGAGGTCCGCCACCCGCACTGGCGTGTCTTCCCCGAGCCGAGGCTGGATCTCGACTTCGACTGGGCGCGCGTGTACGGCCAGGAGTGGGCCACGCTGCAGCATGCCGAGCCGGCCTCGGTCGTGCTCGCCGAGGGCTCGGGCGTCGAGGTGCACCCCAAGTCTCGATCAGACGGCTAGGGGCAGCCCGCGCCGAACGCGTCGAGGAACGCGATGACGTCGGAGAAATCGAACGTGCCGAACGGCGCCGCCAGGTCGGCCGCGCTCGCGCCCTTGGCGAACCCCAGCAGGAACCCGGTCGCATCCGAGAAGTCGAGCGTCCCGAACGGCTCGGCCAGGTCCGCGGCGGAACACGGGATCGTGATCGCAGTGTCGGGCTCGTTCTCGTACGCCCAGCGCATGGGGCTCGTGAGCACGCCGGGTCCGGCGAACTGGATCCAGCCGTAGTGCGACCGCCCGTCAACCTCGATGCGGACGCCGAGGTACTCGCCGGCGAAGAACCAACTCACAGCCGGCGGCTCGCAACAGTTCTCGATGCCGTAGGGCCAGCCGTCCTTGAACTCGAGCACGGGGCCAACGGTGTCTCCGGGTTCCAACGCGAGCAACACCGAGTGCGTGAACGAGTCCCCAAACCCTGTCGTCGTCTCGACCATCGTCCCGCCGGCGACGTCCGCGCTGTCCCGCCCGGCCAACCCATAGATTGTCGAAGAAGTGGAACTTCCGGACGTACTCAGGTCCGCGTACCTGTACAGGCCGGTCGGCGTGGGGGATCCGTCCTGCGAGTCGTCCTGGGTGATGTCGAAGTGAAACACACCGTCGAGCGGCTCGGGCGCGATGCCGAGAGCCCAGTTGATCACCCCATCGGGATCCTCGAAAACCGTGACATCGGCACGCGCCGAGACGCACGTCACGCCCAGGCACAGCAGTGAAGTCGTGTGTCGCATCGTGATGCTCCCCGATTCCGGTCGCGCCGAACAGCCGTTCGGCGCCCGCAGCATACGGCAAGCACTCGCATCCCCGGACCCGTCGCGAGCAGGTTTCACATCGGGATGTCCGCGCCCTGTTCGTGCCCGCACGCCCGTGCCTCGTCGTAGCCGGCGTCGGCGTGCCGGAAGATCCCCATCATCGGGTCGTTTGTAAGCACGCGCTCGAGGCGGGCTCTGGCTTCCGGCGTGCCATCGGCGACGATCACCTGCCCCGCGTGCTGGCTGAAGCCGATCCCCACGCCCCCGCCGTGATGGAAACTGACCCAGCTCGCGCCCGACGCCGTGTTCACCAGCGCGTTCAGGATCGCCCAGTCGCTGACCGCGTCCGTCCCGTCCTTCATCGACTCGGTCTCGCGGTTCGGGCTCGCGACCGAGCCGCAGTCGAGGTGATCCCGCCCGATGACGATCGGCGCCGACACGTCGCCCCGCGCGACCATGTCGTTGAACCGCAGGCCCGCCCGGTCCCGCTCGCCCAGCCCGAACCAGCAGATCCGGGACGGCAGGCCCTGGAACGCGAACCGCGGCTCGCACTTGTCGTAGTCGCCCGCGAGCAGCGCCCCCGGGTTCTTGTGGCAGCTCGTCAGCCAGTCGTGCAGCCGCTCGTTGTACCCGCCGTCGGCGCGGGGGAACGCCTCCAGCAGCGCCCGGTCGGTCTTGTAGATGTCCACCGGGTCGCCCGAGAGCGCCACCCAGCGGAACGGACCCCGGCCCAGGCAGAACTGCGGCCTGATGTACGCCGGCACGAACCCCGGGAAACTGAACGCATCGGCAAACCCGTGATCGAACGCCCGCTGGCGGATGTTGTTGCCGTAGTCGAACGTGATCGCCCCGCGCCCCTGCAGCTCGACCATGGCCCGCACGTGCCGCTCCATCGAGGCGAGCGACAGCCGGACGTACCCGTCCGGGTCCTCGCGTCGCCCGGTCTCGGCCTCGCGGGCGCACATCTCCACCGGCACGTACCCGTGCAGCGGGTCGTGCGCGCTGGTCTGGTCGGTCAGCACGTCGGGCGTGATCCGGCGCTCGATCAGGCGCTCGAGCAGCTCGACGGCGTTGGCGTGCACGCCGATCGAGACCGCCTCGCCGGCCTTCGAGGCCTCGACCGCCCGGTCGATCGCCCCGTCCATGTCCGTCTGGATCTCGTCGAGGTAGTTGTCGGCCAGGCGCCGATCGAGCCTCGTGTGGTCGACGTCGGCGATCAGGCACGTCCCGCCGCAGAGCGTGACGGCCAGCGGCTGGGCGCCCCCCATCCCGCCACACCCGGCCGTGACGCACAGCCGCCCGGCCAGCGTCCCGCCGAACTCCCGTCGCCCGCACTCGGCGAACGTCTCGTACGTGCCCTGCAGGATCCCCTGCGTCCCGATGTAGATCCACGAGCCCGCGGTCATCTGCCCGTACATCATCAGGCCCTTGCCCGCCAGCTCGTCGAAGTGCTCCTGCGTCGCCCAGTGGGGGACCAGGTTCGAGTTGGCGATCAGCACGCGCGGCGCGTCCTCGTGCGTGCGGACGACACCCACCGGCTTGCCCGACTGGACGAGCATCGTCTGGTCCGCCTCGAGCCGCTTGAGCGTCTCGACGATCGCGTCATACGCCTCCCACGAGCGGGCGGCCTGCCCACGCCCGCCGTAGACGATCAGCGACTCGGGGTTCTCGGCGACCTCGGGGTCGAGGTTGTTCATGAGCATCCGCATGGCGGCCTCGGCCTGCCACGATTTGCAGGTCAGCTCCCCGCCCCGGGGCGCCCGGATCGTGCGCTGCTGCGGGTCGGGGATGAGCGAGGGCGCCCCTGTGCTCGTCGTGGTCATCGCCGCCTCCGTCGGGACTTGGACAATCTCATCCCAGAGCGTATCGCGCCCGCGCCCGACGCTCTAGACTCCCCCCGCACGCCGGCCGCTCGCCGGCCGCGCACGCCACCCTGGGGAGACTCCGCGATGATGATCAGAACGCACGCCCGCCGCCTTGTCAGCGCCGCGGTCCTCGGCTCGCTCTCGCTCGCCACGCCCGCGACGGCCCAGGAGTCCATGCTCGAGTTCCACTTCGCGGGGCTCGACGCGTGCGCCACCTCGCCCAAGGACGCGGGCGCGATGTCCGCCATCCGCATGCTCGGCGACCGCCTGGCCGACCTGGAGCAGGAACTGGACATGCGCCCCGAGGAGGGCGAGCTGATGCGCCTGGCCTGGGACGCGCTGACCGGGGCGATGTCGCTGCGGGTGCAGACGAGCGAAGGCGAGGTCCCGATCGCCGTCGCGCTCTCGACGCGCCCGATGGACGAGGGCGCCGGCGCCCTCCGCGACCGGATCATCCACATGGCCCAGATGTCCGGCCTGCCCATGGAGGAGGACGACACGGGCGGCGCGCTGTTCGGCACGCCCATGGGCCCCGCCTCCCTCCAGGTCGTGGGCGACGGCGACGCCGCCATGACATCCCTCACCTTCGGCGACACCGAGCCCGCCCCGCTGGATATCCCGGGCTACGGCCTGCCCGCGGGCGCCACGCCCGTGATGAGCTTCCGCGCCGACCTCTCCATGATCTCTGGCATGCTCATGCCGTTCATCGAGATGGAGGACCCGCGCCTCGCCGAGACGATCAACGCCACCGGCTGGGTCGGGCCCGACGCCCCGACCATCGAGGCCGCCTCCGGGTACACCGACGACGCCTCGCTCTTCATCGCCCGCGTCCGCAACGCCCGGGCGGCGATGGCCGCCTCGGGCGTGGACCCCGAGGTCACGTTCCTCCCGGCCCACCTGCGTGCGGTGCCCGGCGACGCCGTCCGGGTCGTCGCGTTCCCGTTCACGTTCGAGTCGATGCTCGCGTCGCTGGACGCCGCGGGGGGCGCCGAGGCGGTCGAGGAGGTCTCCCGCGAGCTGGGCGTCGACGTTCGGGCCCAGATCATCGACAACCTCGGCCCCCGCATGCTCGTCTACCAGTCCGACACGACCGGCGGCGGCGGGCTGTTCTCCACCGTCCTCATCGCCCAGCTCCAGGACGCGGGCGCCTTCGCCGATGCGCACAGGGCCATCGTCTCGAAGGTCAACGCAATGGCCGAGCAGGAGGCCGACGGCTACCTGCGGATCGCGACGCGCGAGCAGGGGGGCGCCGAGGTCTTCACGCTTACCACGCCCGGCCTGCCTGTCCCTCTCGAGCTGTCCTGGGCGGTCGCCAACGGCACGCTCATCGCCGCCGCCTCGCCCGCGAGCCTCGACGCCGCCCTCGCGCAGATGGCCGACCCGGCCCAGAGCATCCTCGACAACCCGATGTTCCAGCAGGCGGTGGGGGGGATGATGCCCGACGGCGGCGCGTCCTCGATCTCGTACGCCGACACGCCCCGCCTCGCCCGCCGCGGCTACGGCTTCGCCAGCCTCCTCGCCTCCGGCATCGCCAACGCGACCCGCTCGCCCGCCGACCCTGACCGCGTCTCCCGCTCGCTCATGCCCCTGTTCAACGAGTTCGCCGAGGGCATCCGCCCGTCCGCGACCGTCTCGGGCTGGGACGGCGACGACTTCGTGACGCGGATGGTCGCCGACCGCTCCATGCTCGTCCTGGCGGCGGGGGGGCTCGCCTCGCTGGCCGAGATGCAGGGCATCATCGCACCCGCGATGGGCGCGGGCATCGCGATGCCCGCTCTCGGCAGGGCCCGCGAGAACGCCCAGAGGCTCAAGAGCTCGACGCAGATCAGGGGGATCATGCAGGGCGTCATCATCTACGGCGCCGACAACGACGACACCATGCCCGAGTCCTTCGACGTCCTCCTCGACGCGGGGATCATCGCCCACGAGATGCTCGAGTCGCCCTTCGGCCCGGCCAGCGACGGCGGGCTCGACATCGCGGTCTGGTTCTCGCTCCCGTCCGAGCGCGCGTTCTCGTTCGACGCCCGCCAGATTATGGCGATCGACCGCGCGATGCTGCTCGAGCGCGGCTACGAGACCAACGTCGGGTTCGCCGACAACCACGTCGAGACGATCGGCGTCTGGGAGCTCGAAGAACTGCTCGACGAGCCCCAGAACGAGGGCGCCCGCGAGGCGCTCGGCATCCCGGACTTCTGATTCGTCGGGCCCGAGTTTCCCGGTAGGGGGGTCAGGGCGTCGAGAACGCCCCGGCCGTGATCTGCGCCGCGACCGCCTCGATGTCCGGCGAGGGCGGCCGGTCCGCGTCCAGGACCGGGACGACCTTGCGAACGGTCTCGACCGCCGCCTCGACCCGGTCGCCCGATCGCAGCGGGCGGTGGTACTCGATCCCCTGGGCCGCGCACACGAGCTCGATCGCGATGACACGCCTCACGAGATCCAGCGACCGGGCGGCCTTCGCCGCCGCCGCCGGCCCGAACGAGTTGTAGTCCTCGATCTGTGCGCTGGTCGAGATGTTGTACACGCTGGAGGGCGAGGCGAGCGTGACGATCTCGTTGCACAACGCCGCCGCGGTGTACTGCGCGATCATGAGCCCCGAGTGCAGCCCCGGGCTCGGGCTCAGATAGGGGGGCAGGTGCGCCTCCTCGTCAAACGACGAGACCATGTGGTACACCCGCCGCTCCGAGATCCCGGCCACGTGCGCCAGGCCGACCGCCAGCGTGTCCAGCGGGATCGCGACCGGCATGCCGTGGAAGTTGCCCGCCGACACGATCTGCTCGCCCTCGCCGCCCTCGAACACGAGCGGGTTGTCCGTGACGGCGCCAAGCTCGGCGACCAGCGCCCGCTCCACCGGCCGCAGCGAGTCCGACACGCTCCCCAGCACGATCGGCGAGCACCGGATCGAGTAGGGGTCCTGAACCCGCGGGTCGTTCTCGGCGTGGCTGGGCAGGATCGTGCTCCCGGCCAGCAACCCCCGCAGCCGCTCGGCGATCAACGCCGGCCCCGGCTGGTTCCGAGCCTCGTACACACGCGGGTCCAGGAACTCGTCAGTCCCGCGACAGGCGTCGATCGACATCGCCGTCGCGATGACCGCCGCGTCGAAGACGCGGCCCATGTCGTGCCAGAGCAGCGCCAGCCGGGCGCACATCAGGTGCGTCCCGTTGATCAGCGCCAGGCCTTCCTTCGCCTCGAGCGTGATCGGCGCCAGCCCGGCCTTCGACAGTGCTTCTCCACCGGCGAGTCGGTGGCCTCCGAGGTCCGCCTCGCCCTCGCCGATGAGCACCAGCGCCACGTGCGCCAGGGGCGCCAGGTCTCCCGACGCCCCGACCGAGCCCAGCGAGGGGACGACGGGCGTCACGCCCGCGTTGAGCATGCCGACGATCAGCTCGATCAGTTCGGGTCGCACGCCGGAGCGCCCGCGCGCCAGCGACGCGGCCAGGATCAGCATCATGCCCCGGACGATGTCGGCGCCCAGAGGCTCGCCAACCCCAGCCGCGTGCGAGCGGACGAGGTTCCGCTGCAGGTCGCGGACGCCCGCGGCGTCGATCCGCTTGCGCGAGAGCGACCCGAACCCCGTGTTGATCCCGTAGTGCGCCTCGCCGTCGGTCAGCGCGGCCTCGACGGCACGGCGCGAGGCCTCCACGCCCGCCCTCGCCGCCGCCGCGAACGCAACGCGCTCGCCGTCCCGGGCCACACGGACCACGTCCCCGGGCGCCAATGCCGACCCATCGAGCTGGACGACCCCGCCCGTCACGCGGCCCCCCACGCAATTGACCCCAGCACCAGATCCAAAGTCCGATAATACATGTTCTGTAAAACTCGCCCCTGGCTCGGGTCTAAGCAGAGACAGCCGCGACACACCGCTCGGCCGCCTCCGCCATCGGCACGACCTCGCCCTTGCCCCCGTCCGTCCTGGCCTTGAACTCCACGCCGCCGGCCGCCAGGGCCTTGTCCCCGATCGTCAGGCGGACGGGGATGCCGATCAGGTCCGCGTCGTTGAACTTCACGCCGGCCCGCTCGTCGCGGTCGTCGATCAGGACGTCCAGGCCGCGGTCGGCCAGCTCGGCCGCCAGCGTCTCGGCCGCCTCGGCGTGCGCCGCCTCGCCCGGCTTCATGAGCGTGATGATGACGTGGTACGGCGCGACCGCCCCGGGCCAGACGATGCCGTTGTCGTCGTGGCTCATCTCGACGCAGGCGGCCAGCGTTCGCGAGACGCCGATGCCGTAGCAGCCCATGATCACGCTCTGCCGCTGCTGGCTCTCGTCCATGATGGCGAAGCCCATCGCGTCGGAGTACTTGCTGCCGAGCTTGAAGATGTGCCCGACCTCTATGCCGCGCCTGGCCTCGAGCCGAGCGCCCGCGGCCCGGGGCGAGGGGTCGCCCGCCTCGGCGTTGCGGATGCTCGCGACGCGGACGCTCGCCCCGGACTCCGGGTTCACGCCCATGTCCCGCACCCAGTTGAAGTGCTTGACGTGGTGGTCCTTCTTGTCGGCGCCCGTGACCCAGAACATGGGCTTGCCCTTCTCGGCGTCGATCCCGACCGCCGCGTCCGGGTCCACCAGCATCAGCACGCCGTCGATCGTCGCCGCCCTGGGCGAGACGTACCCGATCGCGAAGCCCGCCTTCTTGGCCTCCTCGGCGTCGGCCAGCTGCACCGCCGACCCCGCCTCGTCGCGGACCTTGCCCTCGTTGACCTCCTGGTCACCCCGGACGACCGCGAGCACCCAGCGGTGCGGCGCGCCCTCGTCCGTGGTCTGGAAGACGACCGTCTTGAGCATGTGCCGCGGCTTGACCTTGAGCAGCTTGCACACGTCCTCGATGCCCGGGCAGTCCGGCGTGTGGACCTCCTCCAGATCGCCCGAGGCGTCGCCCGCGAACCAGCCCTCCGCGGGCGCCGCCCGTTCGCCGATCTCGCACTTCTCCACGTTGGCCGCGTACCCCGTCTCGGGGCAGACCATGATCGTGTCCTCGCCCGTCTCGCAGTTGACCATGAACTCGTGGCTGGCCGACCCGCCGATCGGGCCCGCCTCGGCCTCGACGACCGAGAAGTCCAGGCCGCACCGGGTGAAAATCCTGACGTACGCGTCGTACATCGCGTCGTACCCCTCGCCGAGCCCGCCGGGGCCGTCGACCGAGAGGTGGAACGAGTACGCGTCCTTCATCAGGAACTCGCGACCGCGCAGCAGACCTGCCCGCGGGCGGAACTCGTCGCGGTACTTGGTCTGGATCTGGTACAAGTTCAGGGGCAGCTGCTTGTAGCTCGTGATCGCCGCGCGGGCCATCTCGGTGATGACCTCCTCGTGCGTGGGCCCGAGGTACGAGTCCCGCCCGTGCCGATCGTTGAAGCGGAACAGCAGGTCGCCGTAGTCCTCGGCCCTCCCGGTCTCCTTGAGCAGCTCCGTCGGGCACAGCGCCGGCAGCAGCAGCTCAGACCCACCCGCCCGGTTCATCTCCTCGCGGACGATCTCGGAGATCTTCCGCAGGACCCGCAGGCCAAGGGGCAGGTAGTCGTACACCCCCGCCGTCACGCGACGGATGCACCCGGCCCGGACGAGAAGCCGGTGGCTGGGAAGCTCGGCGTCCGCGGGCGCCTCTCGGGCCGTGGGGATGAGCGTCCGGGTCCAGCGGTGGACGTCGCCCCGCCTGGTCTGTGTCGGTGAGCTGGTCGCCTGCGTCATGGGGCGGAGTCTAGGGATGGGGCGCTCGGGGCGACCCCCCCGCTACGCGTGCGCCGCCGGCGAACGGTCGGCCGTGCGGGCGTGCTCCTCAAGGCCCAGCAGGGGGGCCCAGCGTTCCCGCTCCCGGGCCGAGCCCGCCGCCTGCCCCAGCGCGCCCGACCACCAGCAGGCGTCCACGGGCAGCTCCAAGTCCAGCGCCAGGTCGGCGACCTGCTCGTCGTCCAGGTCCACGAACGGCGTCTCGATCACGACCTCGGGCACGCCGATGTCCGCCTCGTCGATCGAGACCAGCCGCGAGACGAGCACCGCCCGGTCCATCGCCCGGGTCATGAGGTCCAGGTCGGCGTCCCGACCGCCGGAGTTCCGGAGCTGGATCGGCCAGATGACGCGTCGGCAGCCGCGGGCGCTGGCGAGGTAGCACGCCCGGACGAGCGTCATCGTCTCGACCTCGCCCCGGAGACCGAGGATCGCGGCGGCGACCCCGCCGAACTCGATCGGGGGCACGAACTCCAGCGAGAAGATCTGGGCGTGCTGCGACGCGGCCTGTGCGCACGCGGGCTCGAGATCCCCGGCCGTCCCGCAGGCCCACACGAGGCTCCGCTCGGACGAGCCGTCGGAGCCGCGGGCGCGCTGCGCGTCCTCGTCGGCGACGACGGCGGCGGCGAGCAGGCTGGTCAGCCCCCCGTCGCTCAAGATCAGTGTCCGGCCCTGGACGCCCATATGCGGGCGGAGTGTACCAACGCCACACCCCCCCTGCCGCCCTGCACAGGCCCGTCGGCGCCCTCCGGCGGCCGGGCTATCCTCGCCCGATGCCCGGTCCCGACGACCCGTCCCACGCCGGCCAGGCCAACCCCGACCTGGCCGAGCCCGCCGCCGCTCTTTCTGAGGCCCGGGGCGTCGTCGTCCTCACCGGGGCCGGTGTCAGCGCCGAGTCCGGCATCCCCACGTTCCGCGACACCATGGAGGGCCTCTGGGCCTCCTTCGACCCGCAGGAGCTGGCGACCCGCGAGGCCTTCGCCCGCGACCCGGAGACCGTCACCCGCTGGTACGACCACCGCCGCCTCGGCTGCGCCGCCTGCGAGCCCAACCCCGGGCACCTGGCGCTGGCGGCGATCGAGCGCGAGGTCCTCGCCCGGGGCGGGTCGTTCACCCTCCTGACCCAGAACGTGGACGGGCTGCACCGCCGGGCGGGCAACGCCGACCCGGTCGAACTGCACGGCTCGATCATGACCTGGCGCTGCTCGAGGACCGACCAGCCCGTGAGCCCCCCCGCTCCCCCGGCGCCCTGGCCCGAGTTCCCGCCGATGTCCCCCGCGGGCGCGCCCGTCCGCCCGGACGTCGTCTGGTTCGGCGAGGCGTTGCCCGAGGCGGCGCTGGAGCGGGCGTTCGGGGCGATGGCGACGTGCGACCTGCTGATGTCGGTCGGGACGAGCGCGGTGGTCTACCCGGCCGCCGGGTTCATCGAGGTCGCCGCCAACAACGGCGCGCGCACGATCGAGGTCAACCCCCAGGCCACGCCCATGTCAGCGATCGTTACCTGGTCGCTCCGCGGGCCGTCGGCCACGATCCTGCCGCGGTTGGTCGCGCACGCGTTCGGCGGCTAGCCGATTGGGAATGCGGCGACCTCCCGGTGCTCGGCGCCACCGGGCCGCAGCACGCTCCGCATCAGGCGCACGCGGTCAACACGGAACGGCTCGAGCGGAGCTGGCGCCCCCAAACGCTCCGGGCGGGCCGACCTCGCGAATCGGCAGAGTGTGAAGTGCGGCAGGAACCGGTCCGCGGGCTCCGTGCGCGCGTTCGTCGCCAATCGCTGGGCCAGTCGCCGCTTCAGTTCCAGCAGCGTCGGCGGGGCGTCGGTCTCGAGCGCAACGAGCCGGGGCGGTCCCCGCCGAGGCAGCGTGATCAGCCGCTCCGGCGTCAGGTCGAACGCCTCAAGCCCCGAGGCCGACCGCTCGACGGACTCGGCGACACGGTCCAGCTCTCCCACCGGCGTGTCGCCTATGAACTGGACCGTCATGTGCACCTGCTCGGCCGCGGTCCGCCGATGCTCGGCCAGATCCCGGCCACCGAGGAGTTGCAGCATCGCCCGGGCGGCGTCCTCGGGCGGGTAGACGCCCACGAACAGCCGCAGCCTGGGCCTGGACTTGCTCACGCGATGCGCCCGGTCAGAGCTCGCCCGCCTCGCGCATCGCGTCGGCGAGTTGTTGCAGGTGGGCCCGGATGCCCTCGTGCCCGCGCTCGAGGAACTCGCCCCTCACGCCCAGGCCCTTGGCCTCGTCCTTGAGGAAGACGTTCTTGGGAGAGGGCGGGCTGGTCTCGCAGACCTTCGCGTCCACGCCCAGCACCTCGCCCGCGATCCGGGCCCAGTCCGCCCAGCGGGCGTAGCAATCGACGAGGTTGAACGGGCGCCCCGCGGCCGCGTCGTTGCCGACGCACGCGACGATCGCCGCGGCCGTGTCCTCCACGTGCACGAACTTGCCCCCCTGCTCCTGCTCCCACGGCTCGCCGGCTGCCAACGCCTTCATGAGCTTGAACCCGTGCGAGCGGGACAGATTCGGGTCGATGCCGTAGACGCCGCACGGGCGGACGGCGCTCGTGTGCTGGCCCGTCGTGTAGTGGGCCGACCACAGGTGCGCCTCGACCGCGGCCTTGTACGCCCCGTAGATCATCGAGGGCCGCAGCGGGTGCTCCTCGTCGATCAGGCCCCGCCCCTCGGCGTCGTGGGCCCTGGACCGCATGTCGTGGTGGACGGCGATGGTCGAGACGAAGACGAACTGCCTGGGCGCCGCGGCGTGCAGGAGCTTGATCGACCCGTCTAGGTTCGACCTCAGGTGCGCATCCAGATCCAGCGGCTTGAGGGGCTTCCAGTCCACCGAGTTGTGGATGACGGCGTCGGCGCCGTCGAGCAGGTCGGGCCAGACTGACTCGTCGGCCTGCCCCCCCACCACGAACCTGTCCACGTACGGCTGGATGTGATCGCGTCGGCTCGTCTCGCGGACGAGGGCGGTGACCTGGTGGCCCCGCTCGTGCAGCTGGCGTGCGACGACAGAGCCGATGAAGCCGGAGGCGCCGGTGAGTGCGATGCGCATACGCGCAGCGTAGCGCGGCTAGTAGTTCGGCGTCGGCGCCCGGAAGTCGCTCATGTTGATCGAGCGGAAGTACTCGATCGTCTTCTTGAGCCCTTCCTTGAGTTGGATCTGGGGCTCCCAGCCGCCGAGCTTCTCGCGTGCCAGCGTGATGTCGGGCTGGCGCTGGGTCGGGTCGTCGGCGGGAAGGGGCTTGTGGATGAACTCGGTCGGGGCGCCGCACAGCTCGGCGACCATCTCCGCCAGCTGCTTGATCGTGAACTCGTTGGGGTTGCCGAGGTTCACCGGGCCCACGAACTCGTCCGAGCCGTTCATCATCCGGATGATGCCCTCGACCAGGTCGTCCACGTAGCAGAACGAGCGGGTCTGGGAGCCGTCGCCGAACAGCGAGATCTGCTCGCCGTCGATCGCCTGGCGGATGAAGTTGGACACGACCCGCCCGTCGAAGGGGTGCATCCGCGGGCCGTAGGTGTTGAAGATGCGGACGACGCGGATGTTCACGCCGTTGGAGCGGTGGTAGTCGAAGAACAGCGTCTCGGCGGCCCGCTTGCCCTCGTCGTAGCAGGCCCTGGGCCCGATCGGGTTGACGCTGCCGCGGTAGCTCTCGGGCTGGGGGTGGACGTTGGGGTCGCCGTAAATCTCGCTGGTGGAGGCCTGGAGCACCTTGGCCCGGCAGCGCTTGGCCATGCCCAGCACGTTGATCGCGCCCAGGACGGAGGTCTTCATGGTCTTGATCGGGTTGTACTGGTAGTGGCCCGGGGCGGCGGGGCAGGCCATGTTATAAACCTCGTCCACCTCCAGCCAGATCGGGTGCGTCACGTCGTGGCGGATCAGCTCGAAGTTGCTGCGGTCGAGCAGGTGCTCGACGTTCGACTTCTGGCTGGTGAAGAAGTTGTCCAGGCAGATGACGTCGTGCCCCTGCTCGACGAGGCGGTCGCAGAGGTGGGAGCCGACGAAGCCGGCGCCGCCGGTCACGAGGATTCGCTTGATGCTCACGGCGTGTCGCTCCGTCAGTCTCTGGCGCTGGGCGCGCCGTTGGGTGCTTGGGTGACGATATCCGGTGTGCCTGCCGCGCCCTCGGCGGCGTGGACGGCGTGGCTCAGGTGCTCGGGGCTCGACGTCCCGATCACGACGCTGGAGACGCCCCGATGCCCCAGCGCGAACCGGACGGCCGAGCCGGCCGGGTCCTCGCCCGGGCCCAGGCGGTCCACGTGCCCGCTGGCCAGTGCCTTCTTGATCAGCACGCCGACGCCACGCTCGCGGGCGGCCTCGACCGCCGGGGCGCACGAGGTGTCCGCGGGGTTCAAAGTCAGCATGACGACGTCGCAGTGCTCGACGGCGAGCATGGCGCCCTCGAGGGTCTTGGGCGAGACGCCGATCAGGCGTGCCCGGCCCGACTCTCGGATGCGCTGCAGAGCGTCCAGCACGCCCGACTCGACAAGGTCGTGCTCGATCTGGCCGTCGGAGTGGACGAGCAACGCGTCCACGTGGTCGGTGCGCAGGCGGCGGAGGCTCTGGTCGATGCTCCGCTCGATGGCGGCGGGCGAGAAGTCGAAGCTCGACTCGCCGTCCTCGAACGACTCGCCGGCCTTGGTACAGATGACCCAGTCGTCGCGGGACCCCGGCAGGAGGGCGCCCAGGCGATCCTCGGCCAGGCCGTAGGCGGGGGCCGTGTCGATCAGGTTGACGCCCAGGTCCTGGGCCGCGCCCAGCAGCTCGCGCACGCGCTCGTCGGAGGGCAGTTCGCTGGGCGCGGGGTACTTGAGCCCCCGGGTCCGCCCGAGCTTGACGGTCCCCAGGCCGATCGGGCTGACCTGCGGGCCTCTGGTTCCGAGCGGGCGGCGTCTCACGTCTGCGGGCTCCATGTCCACACCGGCCCCGCGAGCCGCGGGGCGGGCAGTCCCTCCAGTTCATCGGCCCGTCCGGGGCCCGGGTTCGCCACGATCGGCCCGATACGCCCCAGAACCCGCTCGCCGGCCGAAGGAGCCATGGCGAGCTTGGTCGGCCACACCGCGACGATCCGTCCGTGCTGGGCCAGAACGGGGCCCTCGGGCCGCCCGCCGCCGGGCATCAGGCCCTCGGCCCGGGACACACGCAGGGTCCCGAACTCGAGCCCGTCCCGGTCCAGCCACGGCAGGCACTCGCCCAGCTCCCGCCGAGCGAACTCGATCTGCTCGGCCGGGTCCCGCTCGGTCCCCGGCGGCTCGGCGATCGCGCCGCCGATGTACCACGCGTGCCCGCCCTCGTCGGCGCCGGACGTGATCGTCAGGCGGGGCTTCATCGAGGGGCGGACGCAGTGGCCGAACACCGGGACGCCGGCGTGCCGCGCAATGACCATGTGCAGGGGGCGCTCCTGGCAGACCGCCTCCGGATTTTGGCCGATGGCGCGGAGCAGGCCGGCGTTGCCCCGGCCCGCGGCAAGGACGATCGCACCGGCGCGCACCCGTGCGCGCTCCGCCGAGGACTCGATCTGGACGCGGACACCGTCGCCGTCTATCTCGAGCGTGTCGGCCACGACCTCGCCCTCGAGCATCGGCCCGCGACCCGCGGCGGCGACGCGCTCGATGAGCGAGCGGGCGTCGATGGCGGGCTCGTCCACCTCCCAGACGCCGAAGCCCCTCGGCGCCTCACGGAACGCCACCGGCCGCTCGTCTCGTTCGAGCCGGCGCACGCGCGAGCGCATCATCGGCGACGCCAGCCAACCCGTCGCCCTGGAGGCGAGCGAGGGGGTCGTCCACATCACCAGCTTCTCGGCCAGGACCTCCACGCCCGACAGGTCGGGCCAGCCCCGCCTGGCCAGCCGGTCGAGCCAGCGTCCGTGTTCCTCGGCCAGCGAGCGGGGCGCATCGTCGTCCTCGCCGGACATCAGGTACTTGAGACCCGCGTGCAGGATGCCCTGCGAGGCGATGCTCTGCCCCCCGCCCAGCTCGCCCCGCTCGACCAGGAGCGTCGAGTAGCCCTCGCGCTCGAGCAGCGCCCGGCACCACAGGCCCACGATCCCGCCGCCGACGATCAGTACGTCGCACTCGGCGTGTCGCGCGCTCACCGGCCGCCCCGCAGGGCGGCGCCGTCCTGTGCGTTCGGGCCCATCGCCCAACTCTAGTCGTCGGCGTCGATGGGCGGGAGCCGCAGGGTCTGACCGACGCGGAGCGCGTGCATGCTGCTCAGCGTGTCGGTGTTCGCCTCGTAGATGAGGCGTGCGTGCGCCGACGACCCGTAGTGCGCGGCCGAGATCCCGGAGAGCGTGTCCCCGCCCCGGACGACGTACGTTGCCATCTCGGACTCGGGCGTTGACGCGGGTGGCTCGGGCGTCGTGCGTTGGCGGGGCGCCCCCTGAACGTTCTCGACGTCCAGTGGCAGCCGCAGCGTCTGGCCCGAGCGGAGCCGGCGGGGGTCCTTGAGCGGGTTGGCCCGCGCGACGACCGTCCAGAGCGAGGCGTCGCCCAGCTCGCGTTCGGCGATCCGCTCGAACGAGTCCCCATCGCGCACGCGGTACTCCCGGAACCCGGGCGCAACCACGCCGTTCTCCCGCGGTTCGGCGCCGGCGCTGGGCGCGGAGTTGGTCGGATCCTGATGCTCGGTCGGCCGGGTCTGGGCGCGTCGCGGCTCGGCCGCGTGCGTCACGCCGGGCGTGCCCGGCTGCCACAGCCAGTACACGCCGATCCACAGCAGGACCAGCACGCACAAGCCGACGAACACTCTCGATGCGCGATCATCCATAACCGCGGTCCAGCGGGGCCGGGGGATCCATCGGCCCGGCGTGCGGCGGACTCCATCCCCGCCGCCACGATTCTACAAGCCGGCCTCAGGACCCGTCGGTCAGGGGCTGCTCGACCCGCCCCTCGCTCCGGTCGCCCTTGCGGCTCCAGACCAGGGGCGCCGCCACCGCGACCGACGAGTACGTCCCGATCAGCACGCCCATCAGCAGGGCGAAGGCGAACCCGTGCACGCCCTCGCCGCCGAAGATGTAGAGGATGCCGACCGCCAGCAGCGTCGTGCCCGACGTCACGATCGTGCGGCTGATGGTCTGGTTGATCGAGAGGTTCACGACCTCCTTGGACGCGTACGACAGCTTGCCGCGGTTCTCACGGATGCGGTCCATGATGATGATCGTGTCGTTCAGGGAGTACCCGATGATCGTCAGCAGCGCCGCGACCAGGTTCAGGTCGATCTTGAACGGCTCGAGCAGGAGCGAGTTGGCCACCGGCTGCAGCGACTCGTGGTCGTAGATGATCTCGGCCAGCGCGATCAGGCCCACGACCGTCAGCACGTCGTGGAACAGGGCCACGATCGCCGCGAACGAGTACCGGACGTTGCCGAACCGGACCCAGATGTAGATCAGGATCAGCATCAGGCTGAGCACGACCGAGACGATCGCCTTGCCCTGGAAGTCCGAGGCGACGATCGAGCTGAAGCTCTGCACGCTGGCGAGGGTCGTGACCTCGGTCAGCGCGTCGCGCGTCAGGCGCCACTCCAGGTCTTGCATGTCCGCCCGCCAGACGGACTCGTTCTCGAAGTAGTTCAGGTCCTCGTCGGCGACGAGGATGACCGCGTCGCGGACCTCGTCGTTGGTGCCCTCGAGCACGAGGATGTCCCTCGTCCGGGCGAGCGTTTGGCTGAAGCCCTCCTTGGCCCGCATCGATTCGAGCCGCTCGCGCAGGCCCTCCAGCGTCGGGCGGGGCTGGATGTCCTCGAGCAGGACGGCGACGCCGCCGATGTAGTCGCCCACGTCGTCGCGCAGCTCGCTCCTGCCCACCGACTCGCCGAGCCTGGCCGAGACGACGGGGAACACCGGCGCGTCCGCGATGCGCTCGGCCTGCTGGCCCGCGAACTGGAGGGGCGAGCGGGTGTCGATGATCCCCTCGCCCTCGGCGCCGAAGATCCGGAAGACGGTGTTCCGGACCGCGTTCGTGTCCGTGGCGTACGTCTTGATCCGGAACGTGTCCGACGTGACGCCGTCGTCCTCGGGGTTGAGGGGCTGGATCTCGGCGTTGCGGAGGGGCCGGATGGGGCTGCCCTCCTCGGCGGCCTCGCCGACCGAGCGGACCGCGTCCTGGATCTCCTGCCGCGTGCGGGTGAGCTGCTGGCCAGACTCCTCGTCGATCTTCAGGGGCAGGTCGATCTGGACGCCGCCCCGGAACTCGGTGTCGAGCATCTTCTCGCCGCGGGTCGCGATCATGCCCACGCCCAGGGCGACGTACCCGAGCGAGATGATGGCGAAGATCCAGCGGAGGCCCACCCAGTTGATCCGCGGCTCGAGGATCTTGTCGATCACCGGGATCGCCATGGGCAGCATGGACATCCGCTTGAAGCGGAGGTGCTCGACGAAGACAGCGAAGATGATCCGGGCGATGACCAGCGCCGAGAACATCGTCGCGACGACGCCGATGCCCAGCGTGATCGCGAAGCCCTTGATCTCCTGCGTGCCCGTGTACGCCAGCACGAAGCAGACGATCAGGTTCGTGACGTTGCCGTCCACAATCGAGCTGGTCGCGTACCGGAAGCCGAGCCGGACCGCGGTCTTGAGGTCCTCGCCCCGGCGCAGCTCCTCTCGGATGCGCTCGTAGATCAGCACGTTGGCGTCCACCGCCATGCCGAAGGTCAGGATGATGCCCGCGATGCCCGGCAGCGAGAACGACGCCCGGGCCAGCGCCATCGCGCCCAGGATCAGGACCGCGTTGCACAGCAGGCTGAACACCGCCACACCGCCGTACAGGAAGTAGTACAGCAGCATGAAGATGCTGACCGCGCCCAGCGCCCACACGCCGGCCTGCATGCCGGCGCGGAGGTTGTCGGCGCCCAGATCGGGGGCGATCTGGTTCACGCTCAGCGGGCTGGGCGAGATCTTGGCCTGCAGCGAGCCGGCCGCAAGAACACGGATGAGGTACTCGCGCTCGGCGCGGGTGAAGTCGCCCGAGATCTGGCCTGTGGCCGCGATCCGCGACCGGAGCACGGGCGGGCGCCCGTACAGCTGGTCGTCGAGCAGGATGGCCATGTTGCGGCCGACGTTGGGCCCGGTCAGCTCGCCCAGGCGGGCGGCGCCGCGGGCGTTCATCTGGAACCCGATCGCCGGGCGGCCCAGCTCGTCCTGGGTCTCGAAGGCGCTGCGGACGCCCCAGCTCGCGTCGCCCTGGGTCAGGCGGAGGCCGCGGACGTCCCAGAGCAGGATGTAGTACTTGCCCTTGTACTCCTCGCCGACGAATCCCTGCGAGGCGAAGAAGCCGGACGGATTGGCCCGGAGCGATTCCCAGGCCTGCTTGGTGTCGTACCAGCTCTCGACGCGGTTGATCTGGAACCAGCGGGCGTCGCGGGCGCGGACGCCGCCGGGGCCGAGCTCGCGCAGCTCCTGGCGGAGGCGGTCCTCCTCGGGGTGGAAGTTCTCGCCGCCGGAGCCGGCGGGGTCGATGGAGATTCGGAAGCTCAGCACGCCCGAGGCCGAGACGAGCCGCTGCAGGTCCTCGGGATCGTCGAGCGACTTTCGGTTCCTGACGTACTCGTCGTAGGCGGCGACGACCTCGTCCACCTGGGCCTTCAACTCGTCGTCGTGGCCCTCTGTCACCCGCTGGATCGCCTGCTCGCGCGGGCTGTCCAGCTCGAACATCGTGTCGTTGGCCTCGTCGCGGACGAGCTTCTTCTCGGTCGGCAGGATCAGGGCGTCGGCCAGCTCGTCGGGCGAGAAGCTGGCCGCGAGCACCTCGTCGCGGGCCGTCTCGTACGCGATCTCGGCCTCGGCGACCTCCTGAACGACAATGTCGATCGCCTCGGGCGGGGTATCGTCGCGGCTCTGAGCCAGCTCGAGCGCACGCCGCGCCGCCTGGGCCTGGTCGAGACTGGTGGCCGCCTGGCGCATCAGATTCGCGATCCGCTCGTCACCTCCGGAGAGCCGCTCGATCGCCTCGGCCCGCGGGCTGGACCCGCCCTCGCCGCTGGTGGGCAGGCGCATGGCCCGCTCGAACTCGTCGGCGGTGATCTCGAACGCCGAGAGCGCCGCGAGCTTGTCCTGGTAGGCCTGGCGCAGCTCGAGCACGTGCTCGCCGGGCAGGGGCATGGTGATCTCGATCCGGTCCTGGCCCTGGGCGACCATCTGGATCTCGAGCAGGCCCTGCGGGTCGATGCGGTCCTTGAGGACCTGGATGACCTGGTCGAGGACGCGGGACGCGCTCTCCTGGCGGTCGATCTTGACCGAGTAGAGCAGCGTGACGCCGCCGCGGAGGTCCTTGCCGAGCCGGAGGTTCCGCTCGGGCGGGTAGATCATCGCCGCGAAGAAGACGAGCAGGGCGACGACGAAGATGGAGTTGCGGAGCAGGTGTCGCATGCGTGTGAGGCCTTGTGGCGTGGGGCGTGGCGCCGCCGGGTCCGTGCCCGCGGCGCCGGGTGTCGATCAGGTGGCTGGGATGGTGTCCTCGGGCTCCGAGACGTCGGCGCCCCGCCCGCTGCTCTTGAGCACCTGCTGCACCGCCGACCTGGCGATGCGGATGCGCGTGTTTGACGACTCGTCGACGCGGAGGGTCAGCTCGTCGCCCTTGATCTCGACGACCGAGCCGATGATGCCGCCGACGGTCTGCACCTTGTCGTGCTTGCCGATGTTGCTCATCATCTCGGCCCGCTTCTTCTTCTCCTTGCGCGAGCCGGCGAACTGGCTGAAGATCAGCAGCCCGAAGATCACGAAGATGCCGATGAGCAGGAAGGGCGGGCCGGCGGGTGCGGACTGCGAGGGGGCGCCTTCCCCCTCCGCGGCCTGGCCCTCGGTCGGGGCGGCGGCCGAGTCCTCGGAGAGCATCTGGGAGCCATCCTGCGCCAGGGTGAGCAGGGGCGTCGCCAGCCAGTCGTTGTGCGTCATGCTTGGATTCCGGTCGGGTCGTCGATTGGAGCCTCAACGATAGGACGCCCCGCCCGCGTCATCCTCCGCTTTGGGCAGACGCCCCGCCGCCTTCCGCGCCGCCCCCCGGGACCGTGGCGGCCGCGACGGGCCACGCCGCGGCGAATCCAGCCCAGTCGTCCGTCGCGATCGCGGACCGCAGGTCCTCCATCAGGCGCTGGAAGTGCCGGAGATTGTGCAGGCTGACCAGGATGGGGCCCAGCATCTCCTCGCTGGCGAACAGGTGGCGGAGATACGCCCTGGAGAACGCCCCGGGCGGCGCCCCGGAGGGCGCGTGCACCCCCCCACCGGCGCCGTCGCAGGCCGGGCAGTCGCACCCGGGCTCGATCGGGCTGGTGTCGTCCACGAACTTGGCGTTGCGGAGGCGGATCTGGCCCGTCCGCGTGAACGCCGAGGCGCTCCGCCCGTTGCGGGTGGGCAGGACGCAGTCGAACATGTCCACGCCCGCGAGCACCGCCGCGACGATGTCCCGCTCGTACCCGACGCCCATCAGGTACCGCGGCTTGTCCTCGGGCATGCGGGCGGCGGTGAACTCGGTCACGCGGGCGATGTCCTCGGCGCCCTCCCCCACCGCCACGCCCCCGATCGCGTACCCGGGCAGGTCGATGTTGCAGACCTGCTCGGCCGACCTCGCTCGGCGATCCAGGTCCGTCCCGCCCTGCACGATGCCGAACAGCGCCTGCTCGCCCGGACGCTCGTGCGCGCGCACGCACCGCTCCAGCCACCGGACCGTCCGCTCGTTCGCGAGGTCCAGGCGGGCGTCGTGGTCGTAGCCGGTGTCCTTCTGCGCGTCGCGCATGGCGGCCAGCCGGAGCCGGGTTTGATTTGTCGGCCCGCTCTCCGGATCGACCGAGGGCGGGCAGTCGTCGAAGGCCATGATGATGTCGGCGCCGATCAGGTTCTGCGTCCTGGTCGCGCTCTCGGGCGTCATGCGCACGAGCGAGCCGTCCACGATCGAGCGGAACGAGACGCCGTCGTCGTCCACGGCGTTCTTGTCCGCCATCGAGTACGCCTGGTAGCCGCCCGAGTCGGTCAGGATCGGCGCCGCCCACCCCATCATCGCGTGCAGCCCGCCCAGCTCGCCGACCCGCTCGGGCCCGGGACGCAGCAGCAGGTGGTACGTGTTGCCCAGGACGATCTGGGCGCCCGTGCGGGCGACGTCGGTCGGCAGGATGCCCTTGATCGTGCCCTTGGTGCCCACGGGCATGAAGGCGGGCGTCTCGAACTCGCCGTGGGGCGTCCGGACGACGCCCGTCCTCGCGCGGCTGCGGCGCGACCGGGCCTTGATCTCGAACTCCAGGGGCGCGCCCATCGCCCCGACCTTAGCCCCGCCTGTCCTCGGTCGCCTCGCGGAGCGTCTTCTTCTCGCGGTCGCTGAGGCTGTGCAGGCCCTCGGCGTTGACTTTGTCCAGGATCCGATCGACCTCGCGGTCGGAGGCCGACGACTGTTTCTTCGCCCTGGGCGCCCGGGCCCGCGCGGCGCCGCGCTTCGAGCCCTTCCGGGAGTCGGTGAAGACGTCGAAGAAGTCACGCAACAAGTGCGGGCGCCGGATGAAGAAGAAGCCGGCGATCGCCCCGCCCACGTGGGCCGCGTCCCCGCCCTGGTTGGCGCCGCGGAGCACGAACAGGTTCGCCGCGGCGATGATGAGGTAGCCGTACGCGAACGTCTTCATCTTCAGCGGGATCGGCGGGAAGAGGAGCTGGATGACGGTGTTAGGCGAGATGAAGGCGCACGCCATGATCACGCCGAACACCCCGGCCGACGCTCCGACCAGGGGCGTCGTCAGATCGACGTTCAGGGCGCCCGGGAGGGGGATGCTGGTCATCCCGACGAGGTTGAAGAGCAGGTACAGCAGCCCCCCGCTGATCCCGCACATCAGGTAGAACGCGAGGTACCGCTTGGAGCCCAGGTACTGCTCGACCATGCCGCCGAAGATCCAGAGGCCGAGCATGTTGAAGAAGATGTGGTAGATGTTGGCGTGCAGGAACTGGAACGTGAGCAGGCGCCAGACCTCGAGGCGCAGGAACCCCTGGTAGGTGGAGAAGTGCCCGTAGGCACGCAGGGGGTTCATGATCGTGTACAGATCTGAGCCAACGGGCTCGCCGGTCTCCCTGTCGGCCCGGATGCGCGCGACCTGGGCGCCCGGGCTGCGGCGGATGGCGCCGTCGTCGACCGCCTGCCCGTTGCCGTCGCGGAACTGGGATTCCAGAACGGTCTGATCGAGCTCGACGCCCTGCTGGAGCACGTGGCCCTGGAAGACGGGCACGCTGGCGTTGTTCAGGAACCCGCCGACGGCGTAGACCGCGATGTTGATGATCAGGAGCCAGGCGTTGACGGTGACGATCCGGGGGATGCCGCCGGCGCGGCTCCCGCCCCCGGCCATCGTGCCCCAGCCGCCGCCACCGGCGCGGCGTTCGTCCCTGGCGTACTCGCGGTCGTGAATGCCCATCCGTAGGTCCCGCTCCCGCCCCGTGCTTCCTTGGGCCCCGGCCCGCGGATGTTACGGGTCTCGGCTCTTGCGGGTCGCACGCTTGAGCGTTCGCCGCTCGGAGGGGCTCAGCGACTCCATGCCCCCCTCCGAGATCTTGGCCAGGATGCCGTCGATCCTCGCCTGCTCCTCGGCGCGGCGGGATTCGAGGCGGAGGCGCCGCTCGCGGTCGCGGTCCTCGTCGGCCCGGGCGAGAGGGTCCTCGCCGCCGAGGGAGACGAACCGCGCTCGGCGCCGCTCCATGTAGCACACCAGCACGCCGAAGAGCGCCAGGCCCAGCAGCGCGACCTCGTTGAAGACGACGGCGACAAGCCCGAGCGCGCCGGCGGCGATGAAGCCCACGGTCGTCGAGACTCGCGCGGCCCGCTCGGTCTCGCCCGGGCGGGCCATCGCGTCGCGGAGCAGCCGCCCCGCGTCCAGGGGCGCCATCGGGACCAGCGCGTTGAGCCCGAGCACGAGCAGGTTGGCGTAGTGCGTGGACCACAACGCCGTCAGCCACCAGGGCTGGGCGCCGACGCCTCCCGCAATGCTCGGCGGGGTCCGCAGCCCAGCGAGCACCGAGCCCGGGTCGAACGGGTTGAAGACGACGTTGTCCCATCGCCCGGTGAGCGCCAGCAACGTCCCGCCCAGCGCCAGCGCGAGCGCCGCGTTCACGCCGGGCCCGGCCAGGTGCGTCAGCACCGCCGCCCGCCGGCCGGCGTCGGGCGGGCACTCCCGCAGGCCGCCCAGAGGCCAGAGCATGACCTCGTCCACGTGGGCGCCGAATCCGCGGCACGCGAGGCAGTGCCCGAGCTCGTGCGCGACCACGACGACCGCCAGCCCCCCCAGCAGCCACAGGCGGAACCCGATCCCGAGGCCCTGCTGCGGCAGCGCGTAGATCAGCTCAAGGGCGATGAACACGACGAAGATCAGGTGCACGCGGACACGGACGCCGGCGACCCGGGCGATCGTGAGCCCCCAGGAGAGGGGGTCCTCGCCGTCGCCGAAGACCCGGCGGAGCGCGGCACGCGCCCGCCCGCCGTCGCCGCGGCGTTCGTCGAAGCCCACACCGGAATCCCAATCGTCCTTGACCATCTTGACCATGGGCAGGCGGAGCAGCCCCGTCAGATCAGCCCGCGAGACCTGGCGAGCAGCAGCACAAGCATCGTCTTGGCGTCCGTAATCCGTCCATCATCGACCGCGGCCAGGGCGTCCTCGGGCGACCACTCGTGGACGCTGAGCAGCTCGCCGTCGTCCAGGTCCTGGCCGACGTGCTCGAGCCCGGTCGCGACGAACACGTGCATCGCCTCGTCCGTGATGCCCGGCGTGGAGTGGAACCGGCACAGGGGCTCGAGCGTTGCAGCCCTGTACCCGGTCTCCTCGGCGACCTCGCGCGCCGCCGCGTCCTCGGGCGTCTCGCCCTCGTCGATCCCGCCCGCGGGGACCTCGTCGAGCCAGTCACCCACCGCGTACCGGTAGTTGCGGACGAAGAGCACACGGGGGCCGTCGGCCGTCTCGAGGATCGGAAGGATGACGGCCGCGCCCCGGTGGCGGACGACCTGCCGCCTCCGCTCGACGCCGTCCACGCCCCGGACGGTCATTTCGACGAAGTCGAAGCCCCGCCCGGGCAGGACGAGGCGTTCGTCGACGACGGTCGGCGTCAACGGGTCCACGTCGTGCCGCCGTACACGGCCGCCTCGCCCAGCTCCTCGGCGATCCGAATGAGCTGGTTGTACTTGGCGTTGCGGTCGCTGCGGCAGGGGGCGCCGGTCTTGATCTGGCCGCAGTTGGTCGCGACGGCCAGGTCCGCGATCGTCGCGTCCTCGGTCTCGCCCGACCGGTGGCTCATCACGCAGGCGAAGCTGTTCCGCATCGCGTAGTTGACCGTGTCGAACGTCTCGGAGAGCGTCCCGATCTGGTTGACCTTGACGAGCACCGCGTTGGCGGCCCCCTCGGCCACGCCACGCTCGACGAACTTCTTGTTCGTCACGAACAGGTCGTCGCCCACGAGCTGGACCGTCTCGCCCAGGGCCCGGGTGAGCTTCGCCCACCCCTCCCAGTCGTTCTCGGCCAGCCCGTCCTCGATCGAGCGGATCGGGTACTTCTTGCACCAGTCGCTCCAGATCCCGATCAGGTCGTCGGACGAGATGATCTCCTGGGAGGAGCTGAAGAACTTGTACCCGGTCTTGCCGTCCTTCTCGGCCTCGTTCCACAGCTCGCTCGTCGCCGGGTCCAGGGCCACGAAGATCTGCTCGCCCCAGGAGTAGCCGGCCTTTTCGACCGCCTCCTCGATGACCTTGAGCGCGTCCTCGTTGTCCTTGAGGTCGGGCGCGAACCCGCCCTCGTCGCCGACGGCGGTGGACATGCCGCGCTTCGCCAGCACCTTCTTGAGCGTGTGGTAGATCTCCGTCCCGGCCCGGAGGGCTTCGTTGAAGTCGTCGAAGCCCCAGGGCTGGATCATGAACTCCTGGAAGTCCACGGTGTTGTCCGCGTGCTTGCCGCCGTTGAGGATGTTCAGCATCGGCACGGGCAGGATCTTGGCGCCCGAGCCGCCGAGGTAGCGGTACAGAGGCAGGCCCGAGGCGTCGGCCGCGGCGCGGGCGACCGCCATCGAGACGCCGAGGATCGCGTTGGCGCCCAGCTCGCCCTTGTTGTCGGTCCCGTCGAGTTCGATGAGCGTCGAGTCGATCTCCTCCTGGTCGCGGGCGTCCATCCCCTCGATCGCGGGCGCGGCCCGCTCGATGACGTTGGCGACGGCCTGGCCCACGCCCTTGCCCATCCACTCGTCCCCGCCGTCGCGGAGCTCGACGGCCTCGTTCTCGCCTGTCGAGGCGCCGGAGGGGACGGCGGCCCGCCCGGTGACGCCGCACGACAGGGCGATCTCCACTTCGACGGTCGGGTTGCCCCGGGAGTCGAGGATCTGGCGGGCGTGGACAAGCTCGATATCGAACATCTTCGCGTCTCCCTCGGTGCGTCGTGGATGGGCCGGGGCGTTGCCGGCTGGGGAGGATATGTGCGTCGATCGGTCAAGACCCCGGGCCGGGCTCCCCCGCCCCGGGGCCGGGAGTCAGGCAACCGCGGGGGACCGGGCGCCGGAGGGGGTGTTGAGGGCGACGACGGTCATGACCGCGGCGCCGTTCGCCCAGTAGTACCAGGCGTCGAGGCCCGCGAAGTCGAGGACGAAGGGGGCGACGAGGAACGTGATGCCCACGAGCCCGTCCACGAGGACGTGGACGGGGTAGGGGATGACACGAATCACGCCCAGCTTGTGGTCCGTCAGGAGTGTCAAGACGAGGGCGGCGACGCCCGTGCCAACACTCAGCCACCGGGCGGCCGGGGACGAATCCCCCAGCCCGAGGACGAAGGGCGCCGCCAGCAGCATCGCCGCGACGGGGTAGTCGAGCAGGGCGTGGATGTTCTTGGACACGAATCGAATGGACATGGCTGACTCCATGAATGTGGTGTGATCGCGACGCGTCGCCCGCGGGGGCGGCGTCGGCGGGGTGGCGGGCCCGGAGGGCGCACCGATCGCGGCACCCCGGCGCAGGCCGGGGGCCGGTTGCCTGATTGGATGAAGGGTGGAGCGGGTCGGAGCGCGCGCACCGTCCCCGCGGCGTCAGCCGGGTGCTCAGAACAGGGCCATGCCGGTGCCGTTGAGCGTGGCCTGGAAGGCGTCACGCCTGTCGCACCGGGGCTGTCCTCGTTGGATCGTCTCGAGGTTCACGGGTCTGGCCAACCCCGCTCGTCCGGTGTGTATTCCCGCGTCCGTGAGCGGATCGACGCCACCGCCCCGCGGGACCGGGAACATCCCCCCCCGCGGGCCGGCGGCGCCGGATGCTCCGCGTGCCGGGTCAGGCCCCTCCTCATTCGCGGGCGGTGCGGGTACGCTACGGGTCGGGGCGCGTCCGTCCCCCGGAACCCGAGAGGCATGATGCCCGATCCCATCGCTCAATACGCCTCCCGCATCGCCGGCATCCGACGCGACCTGGTCGCCCAGGGGCGGATCGCCCGGGAGATGACCGAGCAATCGTTCGACGCAATCTTCGCCCGTGACGTCGAGACGGCCCGGACCGTCATCGGGCGCGACGACGAGGTGGACCGCGTGGACCTGGAGATCGAGCAGGCGGCGGTCGACCTGCTGACCGACATGGCCCGCGCCGAGTGCGACATCGGGGCCGCGGCGATCCGCGAGGTGCTCGTCTGCGTCAAGGTGAACAACGAGGTCGAGCGGATCGCGGACGCGGCCGCCGCGGTCGCCGAGCGGATCATCGAGCTGGCCGACCGGACCACGCCCTTCCCCGAGACCACGCGGGTCATCACGAACTCGGTGGTGGGCATCGTGCGGGACGCGGTGGCCTGCTTCGAGCGGTTCGACGCCGAACGGGCGAAGGTGGTCCTCCGGTCGGAGGGGACGGTGCTCAAGTTCGCCGAGTCCACGTCGAGGTCGGCCGAGGAGCGGGTCGCCGACGGCTCGATGACGGCCGACGTCGCCTTCCACCTTCATGCCATCGTCCACCAGTGCGAGGTGATCGCGGACCACTGCACGAACATCGCCGAGCAGGTGATCTACGCCGCGACCGGCGTCGTCGTGAGGCACACCGGGGGCGACTGGATCGAGCTGCCCACCGAGAAGCCGAACCTCGACGGCGCCTGAGCGGCGCCCCGGGCCATCGCTAGTTCTTCGGCGCCTTGTAGAAGGGCAGGGGGACGATCTCGCCCTCGAGCGTCGCGCGCTCCGCGTCGATCTGCACCGCCGACCCCGGCTCGCTCTTGCCCGTCTCCACGAACGCCATCGCGATCGGCCTGTCGAGCGTCGGGCTGGCGCACCCGCTGGAGACGACGCCGATCTCCGCGTCGCCGGCCTTGACGAGCATCCCCTGGCGGGGCGTCCGCTTGCCCGCCAGCGCAATCCCGACGAGCTTGCGGGCCGGGCCGCCCGAGTCGCGGGTCTGGATCAGCGCCTCCTGGCCGACGAAGGTCTCGCCGTCCTCGTCGGAGTTCTTGTCGAGGCTGATGGCGAAGTCCACGCCGACCTCGAGGGCGTTGATGTCCTCGCCCAGCTCGTGCCCGTAGAGGGGCATGCCGGCCTCGAGGCGGAGCGAGTCGCGGGCGCCCAGCCCGGCGGGCTTGAGGACCGCGTTGGGGTCGTCCGGGTCCACGTCCTTCATCAGCAGCTTCATCGCCATCGGGACCATGTTGGCCGGCAGGATGACCTCGACGCCGTCCTCGCCCGTGTACCCGGTGCGCGAGACGATCAGCTTCATGATCATCAGGTTCTTGACGGTGAAGCGGTACCGCTTGAGGGTCGGGATCTCGCGGCTGACGCCCGAGATCAGCTCCATCACCTTCGGGCCCTGGATCGCGACCATCGCGGTCTTCTGCGTCCGGTCCTCGAGCTTCACCTTGAAGTCGCGGTCGGCGACGATCGAGCCCAGGTGGTCGACGATCTTGCCCCGGTTGGCCGCGTTGACGACGACCAGGTACTCGTCGTCCTCCTGCCGCATCACGATGACGTCGTCGCGGACGCCGCCCCGCTCGTTGCACACGAGGGTGTACCGGCACTGGCCCTGCTGCATGGACCCGATCTTGCGGCTGCACGCCCGCTCGAGCAGCCTCGTCGCGTGCAGACCCTTGACCGACAGCCGCCCCATGTGCGAGACGTCGAAGACACTCCCGGACGAACGGGTCTGCGCGTGCTCCTCGCGGATGCCGGAGTAGCGGATGGGCATCTCCCAGCCGGCGTACTCGACCATCTGGCCGCCGTGATCGACGTGGAACTGGTGCAGCGGGCTCTTGAGCACGGCGGGCCTCCTCGGGGCGCGGTCAGCCCGGCCGAACGCCGGGGGAGGCAACAGTAGTGCCCCATGCCCCCGCGTCGAGCCCGGGTCAGTCTGCCGGCGATTCGGCCCGCGGCCAGGGCATGTTGTCGAGCAGCCGAACCGTGCCCACTCGCCCCGCGACGACGGCCCGCCAGGTCACCTCCTCGGCAGGTGTCCCCGGCGGAGGGGGCATGAGCGACCCGGCCTCTCGAATCGCCGCGTAGTCCGGCGTGACGCCCGCCTCGGCCAGCACGCGCCTCAGCGCCGCCTCGCCGGCCTCGGGCGTCGGTTCGCGCCCGGCCGCCAGCAGGCCACGCGAGAGCGACAGCCCACGCTCGCGGTCATCGTCGGTCAGGAACCGGTTGCGGCTGCTCATCGCCATGCCGTCGGGGTCGCGCACCGTCGGATGGCCCACGATGTCCGTGTCCAGGCCGACCATCGGCACGAGCGCCCGGGCGACCTGCAGCTGCTGCCAGTCCTTCTCGCCGAAGACCGCGGCCCGGGCGCCGGTCAGCTCGAACAGGCGCCGGAGCACCAGGCACACACCCTCGAAGTGCCCGGACCTGGCCACGTCCTCGAGCCTCGGCTCGTAGGCGACCGGAGGCATCACCGGGTCGCGCATCGACTCGGGCGTGGGGTAGACCTCTTCGACCTCGGGCGCCCAGACCGCGTCGGCGCCCGCGCCCTCGCACTTGGCCGCGTCCTCGTCCACCACCCGCGGGTACCGGTCGTAGTCGTACTTCTCGTCGAACTGCGTCGGGTTCACGAAAACGCTGACGACGCACCCGCCGGCGATGCCCCGCTCGCGGGCGACCCGGGCGCCCAGACGCACCAGGTCCAGGTGCCCCTCGTGCAGCGCCCCCATCGTCGGAACGATGACGCACCCGCCCGGTTCAAGCTCGTCGGCCCGGCGCACGACCCGCATGCATCAAGCGTGCCCCCGACGGGGCCGGAGTCAAGCCCGGCGGCCGCGGGCCCGCCTGGTCTCGATCCACTCGGCGATGTGCCGGTTGGTCGTGGGCATGGGCCTCAGCTCCAGCTCCACCCGGTACTGCCCCTCGCCCTCGTACTCGCTGGCCTCGACCACGCCGTAGACCGCGACCGGGGAGTTGTCGATCAGGTGGATCAGCACCAGCTTGTGGCGCCCGGGGTAGCACATGCGGCGGGAGTAGAAGACCAGCTCCCCCCGGCTCAGCTCCCGCGCCTTGGCGGTCCAGACCGCCCCGGGGCGACCCCGGTCGTCGATCTCGCAGACGTCCAGATCGGTGACGAAGGCACGCTTGACCGCGTCGCCGCCCGCGTGCTCGGGGGCTTTGCGTTCGATGGTGGCGCGTCTGGGCGCGGCGAGGGCCGAGGGCAGGCCGGTCGTCATTCTCGCCAGCGGGGGGCCGTCCCCGGTCTCGATCGCGGGCTTGGGCGGGGCCTCGATGCCGAAGCACTCGGGCGAGAGCCCGGGCGCCGACGGATCGACCACGGGCGGGCCGGCGGGCGGCGGCGGCGCCGCCCCGGCCTGCGCCCCGATCTCGACTGTTGACCCCATAGCCCCACCCTCCGGACGGTGTCCTCGCCGGAACGGATCGGCCCGCCCGAGGCCCGGCTCCTTGGCGGTCGCGGCTCGTGCCCGCAGGCGGCGTCCTAGGTCCCGTGCGTCCGCGCAGCTCGCCCTTACCGACACGCCCCACCGCCCGAGAACCTGCCGGGCGAACAATGCAGGGTGAGCCTCCCCGAGCCCGCGGCCGCGGCCAGACACCTCCGAACCCTCGCGATCCGGACGCTTGGCGAGCCGCCGATGCCCGCCGACCCGGCCGAGCGGGCGGCGTGGATCGGGGACCTCACGGACGAGTCGGGCGCCAGGCCGGCGTCGTTCGAGCCGCTCGGGCGCCACCTGGCAGGGCTCGAGGATTCCTCGGCCGACGACACCCTCGGCTCCTTCTGGGCAAGTCTCGGCAAGCCCGGCGCGGACCCTCTGGCACTCGCGGAGCCCGGCAAGGGCCCGCTGCTCGGCGGGACCGGGGCGACGATCGAAACGTCGACCGAGTGGGAGCTCGCCGCGTTGCACGCCCTGGGGGCGCACGCCGTCGAACGCGGCTCCGCCGCGCTGTGGCGCCGCCTCTGGGACGCCGCGGACTGGCACGCGCGGGAGCTTCAGCCGGACAACGCGACCTGCCGCCCCTGGGCGGTGCACGTGTTCGTGTGGCGGGCGAGCTGGGCCGAAGACACGGACCTGGCGTCCGCCGCCGCGCTGCACGCCTCGACCCTGCTGCACAACTGCCAGGTCTCGCTCGGGAGGCCCGATCGGCTGAGCGCGTGCATCCTGCTCGACGCGGCGGCCAGGCTCGAGCGGGCCGGCGAACGACCGCCCGGGGCCTAGACCTTCTCGGTCTCGGGGCGGGGGCGGCGGATCCAACGGGCCAGGGCCGGATCCCGCATCTCCTCGGCCAGCGCGTCCGGGTCGTCCCGCTCGAGCTTGGCCCGGATCGCCGCGGCGACGAGGCCCATGAACATGGGCTGCGGGCGGAGCGGTCGGCTGGTCAGCTCCGGGTGGAACTGGGCGCCGATGAAGTACGGGTGCGGCGCGGCGTCGCCCTGGGCGTCCTGCGAGAGTTCGAGGATCTGCATGATCGGCTGGTCGGGGTGGCGCCCGGAGAACACCATGCCGTGCGCCTCGAGCCGCTCGATGTACGTCGGGTCCACCTCGTATCGGTGGCGGAACCGCTCGCGGATCGAGTTCTCGCCCCCGGCGAGGAAGTGCGCGAGCGACCCCGGTGTGATCTTCACGTCCTGGGCGCCCAGCCGCATCGTGCCGCCCAGGCCCTCGATCTTCTTCTGGTCGGGCAGCTCGGAGATGACCGGCGTCGCCGCCCCTGGCTCGAACTCCGTGCTCGACGCGTCCTTGAGCCCAAGCACGTTGCGGGCGAACTCGATGACGGCGACCTGGAAGCCCAGGCAGATGCCCAGATAGGGCACGTGGTTCTCGCGGCAGTGCCGCACGCACGCCATCTTCCCGTCCACGCCCCGCGAGCCGAACCCGCCCGGGACGATCACGCCGTCGAGGCCCTCGAGCCGCTGCGCGACATTCGCGTCGCTGATGTCCGTCGTCTCGATCCACCGCTCCTCGATCTCGCAGGACAGGTGCGCCGAGCAGTGCTCGACCGCCTTCTCGATCGAGGCGTACGCGTCGCGGAGCTGGGCGTACTTGCCGGTGATCCCGAGCGTGACCTTCCGCGTGGGCACGCCCGTCAGCTTCCGCTGGAACACGCTCCAGCTCGCGCGGGCGTTGTCCTCGTGCCGCACGTCCACCCGATCGTGCAGCGACAGGATGCTCAGGACCTCCCGGTCCAGCCCGTCGGCCCGCATCTCGTCGGGGATCGTGTAGATGCTCTCCCGGTCGTGCATCGAGAAGACCCGACGCAGCGGCACGTTGGAGAACATCGCGATCTTCTCCATGACCGTCTTCTGCACCGCGTTGGTCGCCCGGCACGCGATCAGGTGGGGCTGGATGCCCGCCTCGAGCAGCCGCTTGATGCCGAGCTGGGCGGCCTTGGACTTCTGCTCGCCCAACGCCTTGGGCTCGATCACGTACGTCAGCGCCACGAAGCAGACCGAGTCCGGCCCCTCCTCGAAGGCCAGCTCGCGGAGCGCCTCGATGTAGAACCCGTTCTCGTAGTCGCCGACGGTCCCGCCGACCTCGACGAACACGACGTCGGCGGGCCTGGTCCCGTCGCCCCGGAGGGCCAGCTCACGCAGCTTCCGCTTCACCTCGCCCGTGACGTGCGGGATCATCTGGACGTCGCGGCCCAGGTACACGCCCTGCCGCTCGCGGTCGAGGATCTCCGAGTAGATCCGCCCGGAAGTGACGAAGTTCCAGCGGGTCAGGTCCTGGTCGAGCATCCGCTCGTAGGTGCCCAGGTCCATGTCGCACTCGGTCCCGTCGTCGAGGACGAACACCTCGCCGTGCCGGTACGGGTTGAGCGTGCCGGCGTCGATGTTGAGGTACCCCTCCATCTTGATCGGGGCGACCGAGAGGCCCTTGTCCTTGAGGACCTTGGCCATGCTGGAGGCGAAGATGCCCTTGCCCAGGCCGGACATGACCGTGCCCAGCACGACTACATACTTGTGGCTGCCCTTGCGGTATCCGTCCGGGATGGGTGAGTAGAACTCGCTGGCCGATGGGGCGGCGCCGGCGGCCGCCAGCAGGTCCGAGCCTGCCTTGGTCGGGGTCTCGACCTCGTCCCACGAATCAGGCCCGGATCGGGAGCGGCGGGAGCCCCCCCCGCGATTCGGTGGCTCGGCGCTCGACCCTCCGGGCGATGTGGGCATGTCCCATCGTAATCGGATCGGCGCCGCGTGACAAATCGTGCGGCCGCAGGCCGACGGAATCCGGGGTGATCACCCGGTGTTGGCCGCCCGCCGCCTCTCGACAAACGCCCGATACTGCTCCGGGGTGTCGATCCCGGCGTGCGAGGACTCGCGGACAGCGACCGCGATGGGCAGACCGTGCTCCAGCCAACGGAGCTGCTCGAGCCGCTCGGCCCGCTCGAGGGGCGTCTCGTCCATGGACGCGTACCCGCCGAGCGTCTCGACCAGGTACGCGTAGATGCCCACGTGCCGGAGCCAGCGGGCGCCGCCGTCGCCGTCCCGGTCGTGCGGGATCGCGGCGCGGCTGAAGTAGAGCGCCGGGGCGACGTCCGAGGCCCTCGCGGGCGCCCCCAGCACGACCTTGACGACGTTTGGATCGGCCGGGTCGTCGCCGGGCGCTATCGGGCTTGCGACGGTGCCCACCGCGGCCCGTCGGCGGCCCGCGTCGGCGCCGTACGCGCTGCCCGGCTCGACGCGCAGCGCCCCGACCGCCGCGTCGATCACGCCCGGCTCGATCTCCGGCTCGTCGCCCTGCACGTTCACCACGACATCCCCCGGCGAGAGACCGAGCACGCGGCTCGCCTCGACGAGGCGGCTCGTCCCGTTCGGGTGCTCGCCCGTCATGACGGCCTCGAAACCGGCGGTGCGGACCGCAGTGGCGATCTCCTCGGCGTCCGTCGCGACGACGACCCGCTCGACGCTCGGGGCCTCGCGGGCGCGCTCGCAGACGTGCACGACCAGGGGCGTGCCCGTCTCGTCGGCCAGGGCCTTGCGCGGGAACCGCGTCGAGCCGAGCCGCGCTGGGATCAACGCGACGACGCTGCCGCCCCGCCAGGCCAAGCCTCAGCCCTCGCTCTTGAGCTCGGTGATGAGCTTCTTGATCGCCTCGCGGCGGTCGCGGATGTCCTTGTAGCCGAAGCTCTGGATCGCGATCCCGCCGGCGAGTTTGTCGGCCTCGTCGGCCGAGGGCATGTCGCGCTCCGACTCCGCCTTGGCCTGCAGCGCGGACATCAGCCCGTACCTGATCTGCAGGCCCACGTCGCTCTTCTCGTCGTCCAGGCCCTCGAGGGCCCGGCGGTAGGTCGCGATCGCCTCGTCCAGCCAGCCGTCGAGGGCGACGAACGCCCGGGCCATGTACAGCAGGACAGCCCGCCTGTGCTTGGCGTCCTCCTGGGCGAGCTGGAACTGCTCGATCGCCTCGTTGTACTTCTCCAGCTCGTAGTACCGCTTGCCCAGCTCGTACTTGAGCACCAGCTCGGTCGGGTACTTCTCGACCTGCAGCTCCAGCTCGTTGACCTCCAGCTCGAGCAGCGCCCGCCGGGCCTTCTCGTACGCTTCCTTGAGCGACGCGTCGTCGGGGGAGGCCTCCCACGCCTGCTTGTGCTTGGCGACCTCGCGCCTCGCGCGCCGGATCTGGATCTCGCCCGACTGCTGGCGGAACTTGAACTGGCCCGTGTCCTTGAAGGCCTTGGAGTACAGCGCGATCGCCTTGAGCTCGTCCGCGTTCTTGCCCCGCTCCCGCAGGGCCCGGCCGTACTTCTCGATGACGGCGACGTCCTCGGGGTTGGCCTTGTACTCCTCCTCGGTCTGCGTGACGAGGCGGTCCTTGACGTCCTCGGACTTGGAGATCCGCTCGGCCTCCTCGAGCTGCCGCTGCTTCTCGGCGTCGCGGATGTTCTTGCGGAAGCCGCCCTCCTCGCCGACCTCGTCGAACCCGCCGCGGCTCATCGTCGCCTGGGCGCCGAGGTTCCGGACGTGGTTCTGCAGCTCGCCGTCGGACACGTCGAAGCTGAGGGCGGCGTTGCCCGCCTCGACGGCCAGGTCGAAGGCCTCCGCCTTCTCGAAGGCGTTCATGAGCTTGACGTAGTTGTCCTTCTTCTGCTTCTTGTCCGCCGCCGCCAGCTCGAACGCCTTGCGGAGGATGTACGCCGCCGCCTCCCGGAGGCCCAAGTCCGCGGCCAGATCGCCCGCGCGGAGGGCGCTTCCGAAGTCTGTGGGCTTGGCCCCGAAGTCGAACAGGGCCAGGACGTACTTGCCGATCTTGCCCTTTGCCGTCACGCCCGTCCGGGCGTCCTTGAGGGCCTTGGCGCCCTTGCCCTTGCCGTCCTGGGCCGCCTCGGCGTGGAACGCGGCCGACGAGGTCAGGAACCCGTTCAGGGCGTCCATGCTGACCGGCTCGAAGCGGAGCCCGTTGCACCAGAGCTGCATCGCGTAGGCGTAGTTGGTCGAGTCGTGGACGGTCCTGGCCCGGTCGAAGAAGGCCTTGGCCTTCTTGGGGCTGAAGGCCTCGTCCACCGCCGCCGACGCGTCGGTCGCGCCGTTGGCGCCGTCGTGCTCGTCCGCCTTCTTCTTGCCGAAGATCGCCAAGGTCGGGGTCCCCGTGTGGGAGTTCGGGCGCCGCGTGTTTGGGTGGGGGCGCGGGCCGGGCGAGACTATACGGGGCCCCTCGCCCCGCCGTCCCGGCGCCCGGCTCGTCGCGGGCGCCCCACGCCGCGGGGCCATACGATCGCCCGATGCCGACTGATCCCGCCTCGCTGAGGATCCAGCACTACCCCGCCCCGGTCCTCAGGCAGAAGGGCGAGCCGATCGAACTCTCGGACGAGGTCGCCGGGGTGGCCCGCCGGATGATCGAGCTGATGCGCGAGGCCGACGGCATCGGGCTCGCCGCGCCCCAGGTCGGCCTCTCCTGGCGGCTGTTCGTATGCCACGTGCCCGAGGGCCAGGGACGCTCGGCGTCCGACTCGCCCCCCAGCGCCAACGCCGAGCCCGAGGTCTACATCAACCCCACGCTCTCGGACCCGCTGGGCCCGCCGGAGCCGGGCGAGGAGGGCTGCCTGTCCCTGCCCGACATCACGGGCGAGGTCCTCCGCCCCCCCACCATCACCATCGCCGCGACCGACCTCGAGGGCCGCCCGTTCCAGCGGACCGCGACGGGGCTGCTCGCCCGCTGCTGGCAGCACGAGATGGACCACCTCGACGGCGTGCTCATCCTCGACCGGATGCTCCAGAAGTGGCGCGTGAAGAACCGCTCGGCGATCCGCGCCCTGGAGCAGCAGTCCCAGTTCTTCTAGCGCTCCCCGGCGCGCGATCCACGCCAGTATCCTCCGTCACGGATGACCACCGCGATCGACGACGTCGTGTTCTTTGGCTCGGGCGCGTTCGGGCTGCCCACCCTCGAGCGATTGGCGCGCTCGAGGAACGTCACCGCGATCGTCACGCAGCCCGACCGGCCCGCGGGCCGCGGCTCGAAGCTGACGCCCACGCCCATCGCCGCCTGGGCCGCCGAGCACCTGCCCGGGGCGCCGATCCTCAAGCCAGAGCGGATCGCCGAGCCCGAAGTCACCGAGCGGGTCCGCGCGTTCCAGGCGGGCGCGTGGGTCATCATCGCCTACGGCCAGAAGCTGCCGGCCGACCTGCTGGCCGACCGCTTCGCGGTCAATCTGCACGCCTCGCTCCTGCCCCGGTGGCGCGGGGCCGCCCCGATCAACCACGCGATCCTGGCCGGCGACGCCGAGACCGGCAACTCGGTGATCACCATCGCGGACCGGATGGACGCGGGTCTCGTGCTGGGCCGGTCCCGCCGCCCGATCGGGCCGTCGGTGACGGCGGGCGAGCTGCACGACCTGCTGGCCGCGGACGGCCCCGACCTGGTCGAGGACGTGCTCGATCGCGGCGCCTCGGGCCGCCTCGCGCCCGAGGAGCAGGACGAACGGCTGGTGACCCACGCCCGCAAGCTCTCGTCGGCCGACGCCTGGGTGGACTTCCGCGAGGTCGCCGACGCCTGCCGCTGCCGGATCAACGGGCTGAGCCCGTGGCCGGGCGTCCGGGTCGAGCTGGGCGACGAGACGCTCAAGCTGTTCCGCGCGGAAGCCGTCGAAGCCACATCCGAAACACCAGCGGGCGAGCCCGGCGTTGTCATCAACGCGGACGGGGGCCTGGTCGCGTGCGGCGGGGGGACGATGATCCGCCTGCTGGAGGTCCAGCCGCCCGGCAAGCGCCGGATGCCCTGGTCCGACTTCGCCCGGGGCCGCCAGGGGCTCGCCGGCGCCCGGCTCGTCTCTCCGAGGATCCCGTCGTGCTGACTCTCTGGGACCTGCTCGATCGGCGCCCGCAGCGGCGCGCCGCCAAGAAGGCCAAGGCGCCGCCCGCGCCGATCCCGCCCGCCCCGGTCCGGGTGGAGGCCGATCCGGCGCCCCGCCGCGCTCCGATGCGCGAGCGGTACGAGGAGGTCACCCGGCGCATGCTCAAGGTGCACGGCGTCCGCGTCCGCAAGTGGCGGAGCTCGATGTCGGGCGTCGCGTGGCAGGTGACCTACGCCGACGGCACGGTCTCGCGGCTCATCGAGGCGCCCCGGCCGCGCGGGCCCATGTCCGCCGCGGTGTTCCTGCACGAGATCGGGCACCACGCCATCGGGTTCGGCGTGTACAAGCCACGATGCCTGGAGGAGTACCACGCCTGGAAGTTCTCGCTCGAGGCGATGGAGGCCGAGGGGCTCAACGTCACGCCGGCCGTCCGGGCCCGGATGCGCGAGTCCCTCGAGTACGCGGTGTACAAGGCCCGCAAACGCGGGCTCAAGCGTCTGCCCGACGAACTGGCGACCTACCTGCAGGCGACGTCGGACCTCAAGCGCGCCGGCTAGCGGCCGCCCGCCTGGATCGCCGCCCCGCCCGCCGCCCAGGCGTGCGCGCCCGAGCCGGACGCGTCCGGGAACAGGCCCTCCACCCGCGTGTCGAAGCGGAGCAGCGCGCGCGTCCGTGCGTCGGCCTCGTGCGTGCGCGGCGGCGAGAAGCCAGAGTCGTACCGGGCGCCCTCGGAGATCCGCACGTCGTCGATCCAGCCGATGAACCGCTCGGCGGGCTCCCCGTCCTCGTCGGCGTCGGCTCCGATGTAGAGCGGGCCCGGCGCCGGCGTGGGCATGCCGGAAGCCGTCGCACGGGACTGCAGGACCCCGTTGACGTAGAACCGCGACTCCCGCCCGTCGAAGCACAATGCCAGGTGCGTCCACTCGCCCCAGGCCCAGGCGCCGGCGGCGCGCGTCTCGGCGACGCCCCCGCCCGTGCGCACCAACCCGACCGGCAGCGGCGCATCACCCTCGCCCCCGTCGGACCAGTACAGACCCATGCCGCCCGCGCCCTGGCCGGCAAGGCACATGACCCGTCCGGGCTGGGGGTCGCGCCCCCTCGCCCAGCACTCGAACGTGAACGCCCCCGACAGGTCCAGCCCGTCGAGGCGGGCGGCCGACCGCCCGTTGAGGACGAGGACGCCCTCCTCGCCGGCCGATGCAACCCTCTCGAGCCCGACGACCTCCACAGGCGCCGCGAGGCGGCGCGTCACGACCTGCTCGCCGCCGAACGACAGGGGGTACCGGGCGCGAACGGTCAGCAGCACCCCGGGGCTGTCGCGCCCGATCGCGGGAGCGATCGCGTGTACCGGGAGGCGCAGGCGTTGCCCGGGCTCGAGCCGCCCCCGGAACGCGCTCTGCGACAGGGTCCAGCCCGGCGGCGCATCAATCGCGGCCGAGTAGTCGATCGCCATGTCCGCCTCGCCCGCGAGTTCGATGGACAGCTCGCTCAGGGCGCCCTGCTCGGGGCCGATCCGGACGGCGCCGTCCAGGGTTGCCCAGTCCGACGCCCGGAATCGGTCCAGCGCGTCGAACTCGGCGCCGACGAACGACTCCGGGTGGGGCGCCTCCTCGATCGGGATCAGCGCGACGGTCTCTATGCCGTCGCGCACCTTGACCTGCGTGACGTGCTGGAACGACGCGGCCTCGTACTCGAGATTCGTGAACGCCCCGGTGGGCCCGACGTCGCGCCTCCGCACCGGGCCGTCCGCGCCGTCGTCCCGCGCGTACCGGTCGGCCGAGGAGAACACGCTGATCGGCCGCCCGTCCTCGCGGAGCGCCTGCTCGATGGGCCCCCACCCGCCGTCGGGCTGGCGCCACCGGGGCTCGAGCGTGAACACGTACACCCGCGTCGCGTCGCCGCCGTGAAGCGCCGAGCGGACGCGCTCGGCGCCGACGCCCGCGCCCAGCAGCACGAACCGCGCCGAGGCGTGGTTGAAGGCGGTCACCTCGCCGGCGATCGGCGGGGCGTGCCACTCGACGTCGAGCGCCGCCATCGCGTCCCGCTCCGGCTCCTCGGCCAGGCAGATCACGACCTCGGCGCCCAGCCACCCGGCCATGGCGACCGCCTTCTCGACGATCTCGGCGCCCGCCGCCGGCCCGGGCTGCCGCTCGCCGAAGATCACGAACGAGTGCGTGTCGGCCGCACGCGACGCGGCTCCGAGCGCGGGCGTGGCCAGACTCGCGACGATCGCGATGACGAATCCGAGTGCTGTCGATCTCATGCCCGCGGCTCCCCTTTGGCTCTGGCCCGAGGATACCGCAAGCCGCGGCGCCGGCTCAGCCGCCCGAGCCGACCGTCGTCTCGTACCGCACGCCCTCGGGCACCGGGACCGGGACGGCGACCGTCGTGCCGTGCCCGCCCTCGGTCACGCGTGAGCTGTCCACCGCGACGAACGCCGTGAACGCGGACATCAGCCCGTGGGCCAGCGCCACCCGTTCGACCTCGAGCGCCAGCTCCTCGCGCCGGGCGTCGGCGCCCGACGCGACCGAGGCCGCGACGATGTCGGCGATCTTCATCCGGGCCCAGACCGTCCCCAGGCTCCCGCCCGCGAGGGCGCCCACGTCCGCGGGCTCGCCGACCGCGAACCCGCGCGCCTCGCCCCCGGCCCGCCCGTTGACCCGCACGCCCGACCAGTCGCGCTCGTCGGCCCGGCCCTCGTACCGCCCGAGGACGACGACCGGCCGCCCGACGAACAGGTCGGGCACGCGCCGGGGATAGACCTCGGCCACGTTCAGGTCGCCGAAGTCGAGCGCGATGTCCGTCAGCGCCGCCCGCTCGACGCGGTCGAGGAACAGGTCCATGACCGGGCCCGCGTCGTGGTTCAGCCCGACGTACGCCGCCGCCCCGCGTCCGACCCTGGCCATGCGGTCCATGAGGTACCGGTTGGGTGCGCTGCCGACGCCGAAGCTGAAGACCCGCGAGTCGCCCAGGCGGGCGCCCATCTCGTGCAGGATCTGGTCGTCGTTGCCGATGAAGCCGTCGGTGAGGAAGGCGACGAATCGGAGGCGCTCGGGGTCGTGCGGGAAGTCGAGGGCGGCCTTGATGCCCTCGATCATCATCGTCCCGCCGCCGCCGTGCAGGCCGCTGAGGTACTTCCGCCCCTTGGCGATGTTCTCCGGCGTCGCGTCCAGGGGGGCGCGCCCGAGGGCCGAGGCGTTGTTCGAGAACCGGATGATCTGGAACGAGTCGGTCGGGCGGAGGCGATCGAGCGCCCGCGAGACCGCGGCCTTCGCCTGCTCGATCGGGCGCCCGTTCATGCTCCCCGAGCAGTCGAGCACGAAGACCAGCTCGAGAGGCCCCTGGGGCAACCCAGACAAGTCCGCCGGCGGCGTGAGCGTCATCGCGAAGTGCCCGCCCGCGCCGTCCTCGTCGGGCTGCACGAGCAGGCCCGGCTTGACCGCATCGCCCGCGACCCGGTACCGGAGCACGAAGTCCTTGTTCGGGATCGTGTCGTCGCCCGCGAGCTGCACCCGCACGCGGCTGCCCGACTCCTCGAGCATCTTGAACCGGTGCGACGTCGAGCGGACGTCCTCGATCTCCACGCCGGCCTCGATCGCCAGCTCCAGCGAGATGTCGTGGCCGGACCGTTCGTTGGGCGCGAGGTACTGGACCTCGACGGCCTGGCCCGAGGCGCCCGGCGCGCCGCGGGGCGCGTGTCCGATCCCGCCGCCCCGCCCGGCGAGCCACGGCGGGTTGAACCGGGGCCCCACCACCATCGGGAAGACGAACTCGTACCACCCGTCCGAGTAGCCCAGCGTGTTGAAGTACGTGATGTCCACGTCGATCCGCTTGCCCGGCTCGATGTTGGCGACCTTCTGTGTGAAGATGTTCGCCCGCTCCTGGGTCAGCAGGCTGGCGACGTGCCCCCGGGCCCTGGCCGCGGCGTAGAGCTGCTCGGCCTCGGCCCGCTTGCGGATGATCCCGCGGATCTGCCGCTCGCCGATGGTCATGACGAACCCGTTGACCGCCGCGTTCTGGGGAAGCGGGAAGACGTACAGCGCCTCGATCTTCTCGTCGTACGGGTTGTGGAACTTCTGTTTGACGTTGACGCTGGCGACGAAGCCGGCGATCGAGCCGGTGACGGCCGTGTGCTCCAGGGGCACGGGCACGGGCTCGGTCTGCCCCGCGAGCCTGGTCATGAGCGCGCCGGTGCCGGGCAAGTCGTCGCCGGACTGGGCCCGGGCGGTCTCGGGCTCGCAGATGATCCAGAGCTCGTCGGTGGGCGAGGCGTCGGGGAACGTGAGCTCGCGAGTGTCTCGGCTCAGGTCCGTGCTCGCGACAGAAGCCAGCATCATGGGGGTGTTCGAGCGCTGGCCAGCGCTGGCAGCGCCACTGGATGCGCCACGCCGGAAGCTGATAGCTGGCCAGTCCGACCGCCCCCGACCGGCAGGGCCCGGCGATTGCTCACTCCTCAACACACTGCCCAAATCGAACTCGGGCGCGTCGGCGAAAGTCTCTGTGACCGTGCCGGGCGTTGGGCTCGCGTCATGCACGGTCTGGGCCGAGCGAGTTCCGTTCTCGCACCCGACCAGCGCAAGCGTCAGTGCGAGCGTGGAGACGGCAAGCGCGAAGACGATCCAGCGGGCTCTGCTCATGGTGTCCGGTCCTGTCCTTGCGGCGTCTCGCGCCGGGTGTCCTCTGCCTGGTCCTGGAAGGGCGCGACGCGGGCGGTTGCCGCCAGCCGATCGCCCGCGCGGTCGCCCGCGGCGATCAGCGTGATCCCGTGGTTGATCTCGACGCCCGCCGGCACGCTCAGGTGCAACCGGGCCACACGCGTCTGCCCCGAGGGAAGCTCGGCGCCCGTGGAGTAGGCCGCGATGATCACGCGACCGCCCGCCAGCGCCGCCGGGTCGTAGTGCGGCGCCTCGACGAACGCCCCGTGCGCCCCGCCCTCGACGCCGACGAGCTTCACGGCCCCGCCATCCGCGGCGACGCCCTCGTACTCGACCTGCCACGCCGCCAGCTCGCGCTCGCCCGCGTCCACGATGACGTCCAGGGCGATGAACTCGATCGGCGGTTCGTTGGCGGCGCCGCCCAGGCCAAGGCCGCCGAGGTCGATGCTCTCGGGGGCGGCGGGCGGGCTGACCAGCCCGCTCATGAGGAGCACGCCAAGGGCCAGCATGGCGGAGGAAGTCGCCCTCATCCCGCTTCCCCCAGCCGCACGACGCGGTCGGCGATCCAGTCTGCGTCGGCCAGCGTCGCGACGCCGTCGCCGTCCAGGTCCTCGCCCGCGTCGCCGCGCTCGACCGAGCGGGCGAGGGCGTGGGCGTCGAGGATGTCCAGCACGCCGTCGTGGTTCACGTCGCCGGCCAGACGCTCGAGCGAAGGCGGGCTTGCCGAGCGGGCCTGTCCCCGGACGAGCACGAGCGTGACGCCCACGCCCAGCAGCAGCGTCGCCGCGACGGCGATCCCGCCCCCGACCCGCCAGACCCGCGGCCCCCGCCGGCGCGACTTCAACTCGGCCTCGGCCCGGGACAGGAGCCGTTCACGCACGCCCGCGTCGAGTCCCGGCGGCGTCATCGCCCGCCGGATCGCGTCCTGGGTCGCCCGATCGCCCGCGGTGTCATGGTCATCAAGAGACATGGTCGCTCCACCATGGAGTGCGCCGGCCCCCGGGTTGGTTCGGCCCGATCCGAGATTTCTTCAGAACGCGTCGCGGAGGCCTGGGTGCTCGCGCAGGGCCGCGAGGGCCGCGTTGAGGCGGCTCTTGACCGTCCCCTCGGGCACGTCGAGCGCCCGGGCGGTCTGCCCCACGCTCAGGCCGTCCACGACACGCAGGATCAGCGTCTCGCGCAGGGGCTCGCTCAGCGACCCGACCGCCCGCCTGATCGCGTCGTCAGGGGTCTCACTCGCGCGCTTCTCGACCGTCTCGACGGGCTCGGCGGCCGCGTCCCGGGCGTGACGCCGCTGCGCCTGGGCCCGGTGGCGGATCACGGGGTAGAGCCAGGGCCGAACGGAGTCACCGATCACGAGCCTCGCGGCCCGCTCGATGAGCAACAGGAAGCTCTCCTGCAGCGCGTCCTCGGCCGCCGCCTCGCCGCCGGCGTACCGCCTGGCGACGGACATGCCCCACCCGCCGTGCCGATCGACGAGCGCCGCGAAGGCGTCCGCGTCCCCGGCCGCGATCGCCCCGACAAGCTCGGCGTCCGTCCGCTCCGCGCCCATCGGGGCGAGCCTACCCGCCGACCTGGGCCGCGGAACATCCCGGGAAGGATTCGAACCTTCGACCTGCGGATTAGAAGTCCGCTGCTCTATCCAGCTGAGCTACCGGGACAATGGCGACACCGCGGGCGTCGCGACGGGTAGAGTCTACGGCGCCGAGCCCGGAGGACGGCCCAGCCATGACCCACACGCGCCCCGCAAGCTTGCTGCTCGCCCCGCTGGTCGGCCTCCTGCTCGCGCTGGGAGTCTCGCCCGCGCGGGCGGACGTCGCGATCCGGGTCGCGACGTTCAACCTGCACGACGTGAGCACCGCCGAGCTGCTCGACCCGGAGAACGATCGGCTCCGGGGGCTGGCCGAGGTCATCCAGCGGATACGCCCGAACGTGGTCCTGATCAGCGAGATCGCCTACGACTGGCCCGGCGCTCCCGACGTGCCGGAGGACACCGACGAGGACAGCGCCGGTCGCAACGCGGCCCGATTCGTCGACAACTTCCTGTCCCGTCCGCAGGCGCCGGGCCTGAAGCCGATCGCGTACACCGCGTTCATGCGTCCCTCGAACACGGGCGCCGCCAGCGGGTTCGACCTGGACCGATCCGGCGAGGCGATCGTCGAGTACCCGCCGCCCGGCGAGGACGACGAGCTCGCCCGCGCCTACGGCGGCGACTGCTGGGGCTACGGCGAGTACCCGGGCCAGTACGCCATGGCCCTGCTCGTCGACGAGCGCCTCACCTTGCGTGCCCGCGACGCCCGCACCTTCCGCCTGTTTCCGTGGTCGTACATGCCAGGCGCCCTCCGCCCCATGGTCCCCGGCACGAGCGTCCCCTGGTACGACGGCGACGCGGGCGACCGGATGCGCCTCTCCTCCAAGAGCCACTGGGACGTCCCGGTCGAACTGCCGGGCGGCGCGGTCGTGCATTTCCTGTGCGCGCACCCGACGCCCCCCGCGTTTGACGGGCCCGAGGGACGCAACAAGCGGCGCAACCACGACGAGATCCGCTTCTGGGCCGACTACCTCGAGGACGCCGAGTACATCATCGACGACGCGGGGCGGCCGGGCGGGCTCGATGCCCTTGCGCACTTCGTGATCCTCGGCGACCTCAACGCCGACACGGACGAGGGCTCGTCCATGTACAACCCCGTCGGGCGGCTGCTGCTCGACTCGCCCCGCGTCGCCCGGTTCGAGGCGCCGAGGGCCGACATCGAGGTCGACCGCCTCGACCCTGATGACACGGCCCGCTTCGGCCTCCGCGTGGACTACGTCATCCCCTCGGCCGGCCTCGAGGTCCTCCGGACCGGCGTGTGGCGGGCGGCCCCGACCCTGGGCGACGCGGGCGGGGCGGCGGAGTTCCCGAGCGATCACTTCCCGGTCTGGGCCGACCTGGTCGTCCCGACGCCCGAGCCCGAGGCGACTCCCGGCGACTAGACTCTCGGGTTCCTGCGGGACAGGACGGATTCCCGCTGCTCAAGAACCGCGAGGACGCCCAGGGCGTGAGCCAGACCCCCGTCATCTTGGAGACCCGCGCCGACGAGCTGCGTCGCCCGACGTTCGCCGCGCTCGTGGAGACGACCAAGCCCGGCATCACACGGCTGGTGACGATCACCGCCCTCGTCGGCTTCGCCCTCTCGGCCCTGATCCGCGACGGGCTGGACATGGGCGTGCTCGCCCTGGCCGCCATGGGGACCGCCGGCGGCACCGCACTGACCGCCGGCGGCGCCAACGCCCTGAACCAGTGGCTCGAGGTCCCGCGAGACGCGTGCATGGACCGGACGCGGGGGCGACCAATCCCCGGCGGGCGGCTGCCCGCGGCGACGGTCGTCTGGTTCGGGACGTTCATCTCGATCGTCGGTCTGGTGGTTCTGGGTATCGCGGCGGGCGCGGTGCCGGCGCTTCTCGCGCTGGCCTGCATCATCTCGTACGTGTTCGTGTACACGCCGATGAAGCCGCACACGGTGTGGTCCACGCTGGTCGGCGCGATCCCGGGGGCGTTGCCGCCCCTGATCGGGTGGACGGCCGCGGCCAGACCGTTCGGCGTGGACGCGCTGCTCGAGCCCGGCGGGCTCGTCCTGTTCGGGATCATGATGGTCTGGCAGCTGCCCCACTTCATGGCGATCGCGTGGCTGTATCGGGACGATTACGCGCGGGGCGGCATGCGGATGCTCCCGGTGATCGATCCCTCGGGCGTGCGCACATCGGGCGTCATGCTCGTGACGGCGGTCGCGTTCGTGGCGTGCACGCTCGCGCCGACCTGGGCGATGCCCGAGCGCATCGGACTGCCGTACACCATCTTCGCCGCGCTCAGCGGGCTCTTGTTCGTCGCGTTGTGCGTCCGGTTCGTCAGAGCTCGGACGCCGGGCGCCGCCCGGGCCGTGTTCATCGCCTCGGTGATCCACCTGCCCGTGCTGCTCATCGCCATGGTCGGCGAGGCGGCGATCCGAGCGGCGCTGTGAGGGGTGAGTGGTGAGTTCGACGCGCGCTCTGGTCTTGTCTGTGCTCCTGATCGCGGGCGTCGCGCTGTTCGGGGCGATCGTGATGGTGTACGTCACGCAGCAGGGGCGGTCGGCGCCGACCGATCCAGGCTCTGCCATGCCCGATCTCGCCTCGCCGGGCGAGGCCGACGACGTCTCCATCGACCTGGACCTGTACCGCGACTTCTACATCCCCGAGTTCGAACTGACCGACCAGGACGGCCGGGCGATCGACGAGTCGATCCTCGAGGGCCGGTACTCGGTCGTGGACTTCTTCTTCACCACGTGCCCCCTCGCGTGCCCGGGGATGAACGCCCAGATGCAGCGCGTGCAGGAGGAGACTGAAGGATCGGGCCTCCGGCTGCTCAGCATCTCCGTCTCGGGCGACTACGACACGCCCGAGGTGCTGACGGCCTATTCCGAACGGCTGGCGGCGGACCCGGAGCGGTGGCGGTTCCTCACGGGCGACCAGCAGTACGTCGCCGACCTGGTCATGACCGGGCTGAAGTTCGACGTCGCCCCCGACGACTCCTTCGAGATCGAGCTGCCCGACGGCGGGATGATGTTCAACATCCAGCACCCGACCAAGCTCCTGCTGATCGGCCCGGACCGCCGCGTCGTCGCGATGGCCTCGTACCAGTCGCCGGAGGAGGTCACGGCGTTGATCGAGCTGGCGCGCGAGAAGGCCGGGGGCGGGTAGGCGCCGCCTCAGGACTCGCCGAGCGCCGCGAGCAGCAGTTCGGCCGCCCTCGGTGTGTTGAGATCACGCTTGCCGAAGCCATCGCGGGCGCCGACCCGGGCGGCGTTTTCCTGAGCGTCGGCGTGGTTGCTGATCAGGATCATCGGCGGCGCCCCGTCGCCGGCGGCGAGGCGCTCGATGAGCGTCACGCCCATGACGTCGCCGAACGCGCCGTCGAGCACGCGGTTGACGAGCAGGACGTCGGCCTCCGCGATCACGCCCGCGAGTTCATCGTCCGAGCCGACCATCTCGACGCGCCACGCGGGCGCCACGCGGCGCACCATCGACGAGAGCATCCAGGCGTCGGGGCGGCAGTGCCCCACCAGCACGACGGCCCGGGCGGTGTCGTCATCGCGTCGTCGCGGCATCGCCGAACTCCAGGCGTACGAGGTCTCGGGTGACGCGGACCCGCGCGTCGCTCAACTCGAAGGATCGATCTTCGCCGCTCGCCGAGAGGATCGCCCCGCAGATGGCCGCGAGCGTCTCCCGCCCGAGCCGGTCGCCGCGGCCGGTGCCAGTGGCGTACGCGGTTCGGACGAGCTCGCCGATGATCGCCGACGGGGCCTGCCGAAGCCTCGCTCGCTCCCACGCGATGGCCGCGGGGCCTGCCTCGACGGCGGCATCGCGGCCGAGCTTCGCGGCGATCTCGGCGATCGCCTCGGCGGCATCGCGGCACGCATCAGCGCACGCGGCCGCGTGGTCGGCGACCCCCGGGGCCACTTGCTTCAACGCGGGGATGACCTCGTGCCGCATCGCGGCCCTCGCTCGGCCGGTGTCGGCGTTGGTCGCGTCCTCACGCCACGCCCAGCCGATCGCGTTGCAGATCGCCCTGGCGTCCGCCCGCTCGACGCCGAGCATGGGCCGGATGAGTGTGACGCCGCCCACCGGCCGCCACGGCGCGATCCCGCCGAGCCCGCGCGGCCCGGCGCCCCGCGCCAGGCGCATCAGCACCGTCTCGAGCTGATCGTCGGCGTGGTGGCCGGTGGCGACGAACGGCGTGCCGGCATCGCGGGCAAGCGCCTCGAGCGCCTTATAGCGGGCATCCCTGGCTTTCGACTCCAGATTGCCGGGCATATCGCGGACCCGCACTCGGCTCTCGACGAACTCGGCGCCGAGTATTCTGGCCAGGGCCCGCGTCGCGTCGCGATCGCCCAGCGACTCGCGCTCGCCCCGCATGTCGTGGACCACATGAGCCAGCACCATCCGGGCGGGCGTCGAGGCGAGGGCGATGGCCAGGGCCGAGGAATCCGCCCCGCCCGAGCAGGCGACGAGCGTGGCCCGGTCGGCGTCGGGGACCGTTCCGCCGCCGGTGAGCGCCCGCCAGTCGCGCACGATCCGCCGAACCCGGGGATCCGAGCGGATTTGGCGGCGTGTGGCCGGGCTCTGGGCGGGGGCGGTCGCCATGCCGAGATGGTAGAGTGCTCTGCCACGCAGGCTCGGCAGAGGACGCCCCCATGACCCGCCAGGACGAGGCAGACCAGCCCCTATACGTGATCAGGCCCTCGGACGAGGGCCAGGCGGTCGAGGGCGCGGCCGACGAGCCGGCGGCCCAGCAGACGTCCTCGCTCGCCAGCGACCTGGCGCCGACGCTGCTCTTCGTCTTCGGCATGCTGCTGATGATCGGGATCCTCTTCCGCCTGCTCCGGAAGAACACCGCGAGGCGCGCCGAGGAGGACAACCACACGCCGCGCGAGCGGCTCGACCGGATCCGCGAGGAGGCGGGCGCCCGGTCGCACGCTCACGCCCAGATCGACACGTTCTCCGCCGAGGCCGAGGAGCTGACCAGGCGCCTGGGCGCGATCCTGGACAACAAGGCCGCGAGGCTGGAGCTGCTGATCGAGGAGGCGGACCAGCGGCTGGAGAAGCTGGCCCGGGCCGAGATCTCCCCCGGCGTGAGGACCCGCCCGCACGAGCCCGAGGCGCACCCGTTCCGTCAGACGCCGCCGGCGCCCGCGCCGGTCGCGGAGCCCGCGGGCGACCCGATGCACCGGCGCATCTGCGAGCTGGCCGACGAGGGCCTCGAGCCGGTGCAGATCGCCCAGCGGCTCGAGCAGCCGATCGGGCAGGTGGAGCTGATCCTCAACCTGCACAAGCGCCGGGCGTGAAGTTGCTGGTCAGCCGCCCGCCCGCCGGGCGGCGTCCAGGCAGATGATCTCGAACATGATGTGGGCCGCGAGCAGGGCCGTGATCCCCGCCGGGTCCCGGTCGGGCAGGACCTCGACCACGTCGCCGCCGACGACGTTGGCGCCGGCGAGGTTGCGGACCGCGTCCAGCGCCTCGGCGCTGGTCAGCCCCCCCACGCTCGGCGTCCCGGTGCCCGGCGCGTACGCGGGGTCCACGACGTCGATGTCGAAGCTGACGTACGCCGGGTGCTCGCCTTGTCGGTGCACGAAGTCGCGGAGCGTCTCGGCGCCGGTCTCGGCCAGGTACTCGTCGCGCGTGAGCATGGTCACGCCGTGGGACTTGGCGTAGTCCAGGTCGTCGGGCGTGTTCAGCGGGCCCTTGATCCCGACCGAGATCATGCGGCTGGGGTTGACCAGCCCGTCCTCGATCGCGCGGATGAAGGGCGAGGCGTGCCCCCATTTCTGGCCCCAGACCTCGTCCACCGTGTCCACGTGCGAGTCGAAGTGCAGGAGGCACAGGCCGCCCTCGGGGCGCCCCTGCTTCTCCCAGCAGGCGCGGATGTTGGCGTAGGCGACCGAGTGGTCCCCGCCGACGGCCAGCAGCCGCGTCGAGTCCTCGCCCAGTCCCCGGGCGAACGCGGCCACGCCGTCGAGCGTGTCCTTGGGCGAGTACGGGCTCACCGGCGCGTCGCCCGCGTCGGCCAGCGACAGGGTCTCGCACACGTCCACGCCGTGGTGCATCGAGTACCGCTTGACGTACTGCGACGCGTCGCGGATCGCCCGGGGCCCGAAGCGGGCGCCGGGGCGGTACGTGACGCCCGAGTCGTACGGCACGCCGTAGACCGCCCAGTCGATCGGCCTCGACTCGGCGGGGACCAGATCGAGCAGCGGATAGCGGCAGAAGGTGCTCACGCCCGCGAATCGGGGCTGGCGGCGTGTGTCGGCGAGGATCGTCTTGGGCATGGGGCGAGTGTACCTCGTGCTCAACCGAGCCAGCCGCGCTCGAACGTCATCCCCGGCGCGATCGCCGCGGCGTCGCCGGTCTCGACCATCCCCGCGATCGGGATCGTGGTGTAGTCCAGGGCGAACGCGCCCGCCGGGCGGTGGTTGCCCGACCAGCCGAGGCCGCCGAAGGGCAGCTTGCTGGAGGCGCCGGCGGTGCCGCAGTTGACGTTGACGCACCCGGCCCGGGCCTCTCCCATGAACCGCTCGATCGCGGATTGGTCCTTCGAGAAGACCGAGGCGGCCAGGCCGTAGCGCGTCGCGTTCGCCTGCTCGACGCCCTCGTCCAGGGACGACACGGTCGAGATCCGCAGCAGCGGCCCGAAGACCTCCTCGTCGCACCCGGCGTCGTTCCCATCGACGGCGAACCGATCGACGCGGACGACCGAGGGCGTCAGGTACCAGCCCGCGGGGTCGTTCCCGGCCGGGTCGGGGATTGCGGTGGATTCGAGGATGACCTCGCCGCCCGAGGCCGCGAAGCGCCGCTCGGCGTCGAACACCGCCGCCCGGGACTGCTCGCTGATGATCGGGCCCATGAACACCGGGTGCTCGGCCCTCGGGTACCCGACGACGAGCGTGGACGCGGCCTTGACGATCGCCGGGATCAAGAGGTCGGCGACCGACTCGTGGACGATCGCCCGGCGCGTGCACGTGCATCTCTGCCCCGTCGTGTTGAACGCGCAGCGGACGATCTCGACCGCGGCCTGGTGCAGGTCCGCGTCGGGCATGACGACGGCGGCGTTGTTGCCGCCCATCTCCAGGGCGACGATCTTGCCCGGCTGGTCGAGATTCGCCTCCAGGATCTTGCGACCGACGGGCCAGGAGCCGGTGAACAGGACGCCGTCCACGTCGGCCCGCGCCGCCAGGTCCGCGGCGATGTCGGCCCCGCCCTGCACCAGGTTGAACACACCGGGCGGGGCGCCCTCGGCCTCGAGGGCCTCGGCGAGCATCTCGGCCAGGGCTTGGCCGACCGCCGGCGTCTTGTCGCTGGGCTTGAAGACGATCGTGTTTCCCGTGAGCAGGGCCGGGACGATGTGCCCGTTGGGCAGGTGGGCCGGGAAGTTGAACGGGCCCAGCACGCTCATCACGCCGTGCGGGCGGTACCAGCAGCGGCCCTGGCGTGTGTCGTTGATCGGCACGTCGTACGGGGTCACGCGGTGGCGTCCGCTGAACTCGCCGGCTTCGAGCGTGATGTCCACCTTGGCCGCGAGCAGGCCCGCCTCCTGGCGCGACTCCCAGAGGGCCTTGCCGGTCTCGTCGGCGATCAGGCCCGCGATCCGCTCGGCCCGGTCCTTGGCGATCGACTGGTACCGCCGGAGCACCGCCTCGCGCCGCTCGACGGGCCAGCGTGACCAGGCGGGCAGCGCCTGCCGCGCCGCGGCGACCGCGTCCGACGCGTGCGGCGGGCAGGGCGTCCCGGTCCAGAGCGTGCGCGCCGGCTCGGCGGGGCTCGTCGAGTCAATGCCCCCCGGGCTCAGCTCTCGCCACTCGCCCCCCACGAGGTCCGACGGCGGGCGGTTCAGCGCCTCGTGCACGATGCTCACTCCTCTCTGCGATGCGATTCAGGCGTCGCGCGACTCGTCCAGCGATGCCAGGATCTGGTCGAGCTTGTCCTGGATGATCTGCGCCACGTCCGAGACCGGCAGCGCCGCGAGGCGCCGACCGGCGAGCTGCTTGCGGCGGAGGCGCAGCTCCTCACGCAGGTGGATCTCGGGGATCGGCTCGCGGGGCCGACGGTCGGCGGAGAACGCGAGCGGGCTGACCATGACCGGGTCGCCGTCGCCGACACCGAGCGCGCGCATGGCCTCGTCGTCCAGCCCCAGCCCGCCGTCACCGACGTACCCGACGCGGGCGCGGACCGCCGTGAAGCCGGCGTCGGTCTCGGCGCTGACCAGCGCGTCGGTGTCCAGCGGCCCGCCTGCCGCCCCGCGGACACTCCGCGTCTCGCACGCCAGGGCCCGCAGATCGCTGAGCCGCATCTCCAGGTGCGGGCCGGCGTCGAACGGGTCCACGCGGTTGGTCTCGCGGAAGCCGATGTCCTTGAGCATCTCGGCCGCCGGACGGGTGCCCTGGGAGACCTGCCCGATCGTGTCGAGCACCACGTCGGGCAGCAGCGACAGGTTCACGAACTTGGGCAGCAGCTCGTACATGAACTCCCGCTTGTCGTTGTGCGTGGACAGGCGGTCGGCGTCGTCGTAGCTCATGTTGATGAACTTGCGGATCACCAGGCGCCAGAACGCCGTCCCGTCGTTGTACCCGTCGACCGGCGCCATCATCTCCGTCAGGAGGCGGTCGGAGAACCACCGGGAGTGAGCCTTGAGGTAGTGGAACCGGGCGTAGCTGACGAGCTTGCCCAGCCCCCGCCCCCGCGTGTCGTGCCGGAGGACGTTCCCGCCCAGCTCCGTCGGGTACCCGGTGTCCTGGAACAGGATCGCGTAGACGTGCTCCATCCGCCCGGAGGTGATCATCCGGTCGGCGGCGTCCTCGGGCTCGTTCGGCCCGTGCACGGACTTGGACAGCAGCGCGCTCTCTCGCACGAGGCGGAGCAGCTGGTACGACAGGTTCGGGTGGTCCCGGGCGATCATCCCGCCGCGGATCGCCGACGTGCCCAGGCACGAGCCGTCCGGGGCCTCGAGGACGAGCATGTAGTTGTCGCGTGTGCGGTCGTGGTCGGCGGGCGGCGCCGGCACGTCCGACACCCGCGTGAACGACTGCTCGCTGACCCCCACCATCCGAGCGATCTTCTCGCCGTACGGGGGCAGGTTGATGAAGTTGCCCGTGTGGGCCAACTCGAGCAGAGCGGGCACGTCGGAGTCGCGGGCCTGGCGGAGCCGGAACATCGGATCACCCCCGTCCGGCTCAGCCCGCGGCCTTGGCGAGCCCGCGCTCGACACGCTCGAACACCCGCGGCCAGTCCTCGAGCTTCATCACGCCCAGGGGCGGGAGCATCCTGAGGTGGAACGGCCCGTGCCCGCAGTAGAACACGATCACGCCCTCGTCGAAACAGGTTCGGCAGGCCTTGGTGACCCTGGCCTTGTCGCCGCCGAATGGCGTCATCCGCATCATCCCCCCCTGCCCGCCGACGATGTCCGAGGTGCCCGGCATGCCCGGGACGTACGGCACGTCGGGGAACCAGTCGGGATGCCTGGCCGCCAGGGCCTTGACCTGCTCGCGGAACGCGTTGTGGTGTGTGACGATCGAGCCGTCGGCGCCGTAGTAGTCGCCGTCGCGGAGCCGCTCCAGGATCCTCGCGCCGGCGGCGAACGCGGTCGCCGTTCCCGTGAACGTGCCCGAGAGCAGGCCGGGCTTCGGGCTGTACTCCTCGGTGAAGAGCGTCGCGCAGACCTGGGTCATCTTGCCCACGCAGAAGACGTCCACGTACTCGCCCAGGTCAAAGTGCTCGTAGGCGAACATCTGGTCGGTCCGCCCGAACGTCTGGATCTCGTCGTCCCAGACCGCGATGCCGTTAGAACGGCAGCACTCCATGAGGGCCTTGAAGTAGTCGCGGGTGGAGGTGTTGAACCCGCCCTCGCCCTGGACCAGCTCGAAGATGAAGCAGGCGTGCTGCTTCGGGTAGCGGTCGATGTACTGCTGCAGGTGCATGAGGGCCATGTCGATGTAGCGGTTGGCGCCGATGTGCTCGGCCGCGACCTCGTCGTAGAAAGGCATGTAGTCGACCTGGGTCGACAGCGGGATCCCGACGCGGGCGCCGGCCGAGTCCCCGATCTGCGCCATGGTGATCGTCCGCCCCATGAAGCAGTCCTTGAAGGCGATGACCCGGCTCGCGGGCGCGTGCTTCTGGTAGCAGATCTTGAGGGCGTTCTCGTTGGCCAGCGCCCCCGTGGGCGAGATGAAGGCGTGCTTGAGCCTCGAGTTCCGCCCGGCGAGTTCGAGCAGCGTCTCGGAGAAGTGGTACCCCTCCCAGCCGGCCTGCAGGTTGCCGTGGTTCGTGGTGTCCCCGATCGCGGTCCGGACCTGGGTCTCGATGAGGTCGGGGTCCGAGTGCCCGAAGAAGTTGACGCCGATGCCCGTGATCATGTCCCACTTGACCGAGCCGTCCATCAGCTCGACCAGGGCCCCGTTGCCGATCCCGGAGCCGATGTACGGGTACAGCAGCCCGCGGCCGCGGGTCTCGCCGGCCCGCTTCATGAACTCGTCGTAGCTCTCGCTCAGCCCGTCGACCGGGCCGCGGACGTCGGTGATCTGCGCGCTCCTGGCCCGCACCTCGGCGACGATCGCGTCGACCGCCTGGTTGATCGCGGGGCTGTCCTGGAGTTGGGCGCCGTGGGTGGCGGCCCCGGTTGTCGTGCTCATCGCTGCTCCGTCAGTTCTCGTCCGTGCCGCGCTCGCTGAGGCGTGCGATCAGGACGGCCAGGAGCTGGCAGCGCTCGACGAGGCTGTCCAGCTCGATCCATTCATCGGGGGTGTGCAACCCACCGCCGCGGACGCCGAGCGTATCGATCGTCGGCAGGCCCGCGTCCTGCATGATATTGCCGTCGCAGACGCCGCCCGTCTTCGTGAAGGGCAGCGACTGGCCCAGGCCCTCCGCCACGCCGCGCGCGCTCAGGGCGAGCCGCTCCGTCTGGGCCTTCAGCGGCTTGGCCGGGCGGTTGAAGCTCCGGCGGACGACGACCGAGGGCATCGCGTCGGGCTCGGTCTGGAGGGCGTCGAGCATGGCCCCGGTCTCATCGGCCACCTCGCGCGTCGGGAACCGCACGTTTCCCCACGCCAGGGCCCGATCGGGCACCGCGTTGGTCGCGTTCCCGCCCCGGATGGGTCCGATACTGATGATCCGCCCCGCGCCCTCGTCCGCCATCGCCGCGACCCGGGCGATGCACTCGGCCAGCTTCGTCACCGCCGACACGCCCCGCCCGAACTCCCGCCCGACGTGCGCCGCCCGTCCCCGGCACTCGATGACGAACTGGCCCGAGCCCATCCGCTCGACCGCCAGCTCGCCCCCGGGCAGGGCCGGCTCGAGGGCGACGCCGAACTCGTGCCTGCCCGCCTCGGCCCGGATGGCGCCCTCGGAGTGGTAACTGCCGGTCTCCTCGTCGGCGTTCATGAGGAACGACCAGGACGCGTCGATGCCGGCCTCCTCGAGGGCCTCCAGGGCCGCGACGGCGATGACGAGCCCGCCCTTCATGTCCACGCAGCCCGGCCCTGTTCCGGTCCTGCCGTCGGGCGCGATGTGCAGCTCGCGGAAGTCGCCCTCGGGGTCGTGGACGGTGTCCAGGTGCCCGGCGATGAGCACCGGTCGCAGCGTCCCCCGGTCCGTCCTGCGGCAGACCGCGGTGGGCGGCGCCTGACCCGCGCCCCCACCGCCGAACAGCCAGTCGGGGCGAGGCTCGCCCTCGTGCCGCTCGAAGTCGGCGCCCAGCGCCGTCAGGCGCGACGCGAATCGCTCCCGGGTCTCGTCGATCGCGGGCGTGTTCGATCCGCCGGTGGGCAGGCCGACGTGAAGGCGCAGATCGTCGAGCAGCGCCCCGCGTCTGGACGCGATGGTCTCGACCAGCTTCTGCTCCCGCGCGCTCAGGGTCACGGGCGACTCTAGGCCGTCGCCTCACGACAACCCGCGGCTCAGGCAGGGCCTCAGACCCCCAGCAGCGCAACCTGGGCGAGCATGGCGAGCCCGCCCAGCGCGAACGCGAGCAGCGCCATCGCCTTGGCCCCCCTCGCCTCCCGGTCGGCCCGGAGCCGGTCGGCCGGGCGCCCGACGATCGAGGCCAGGCGCCGCTGCCGCTCCCGGATCGACCCGTGGCGCCAGGTGAACTTGCCCGGGTCGATCCCGTTGAGCCTCGCGACGCGGCCCAGGGCCCTGGACATCGTCCCCGCGGCCTCGGCGTCGATCACCACGCCCCGCCGCTCGGGCGTCATCCCCGACAGGTGCTGGGCGGCGAACGCGTCCGCCTGCCACTCGAACCGGCGGCTGACCAGGCCCAGGACCACCAGCACGCCGGCGAACACCGCGATCATCGAGGCGATGTTGACCGCCCCGGCCAGCGCCGGCGCCGAGCCGAGAGGCGTGAACCGCAGCACGGCCTCGGTCCCGAAGCCCACGGGGGCCGAGATGACCAGCACGGACCCGAGCGCCGCGATCCCGAGCCAGAGCACGTGGCGCCGTCGGACGTGCCCGATCTCGTGGGCCGCGACCGCCTCGACCTCGCGCTCGTCGAGCAGCTCGATGAGCGCGTCGGAGACGACGATGTACCGGAGCCTGGCGAGCAGGCCGAGCACCGCCGCGTTGACGATCGTGCCGCCCGTCTGCCAGACCAGGATCGATCGGACGCGGACGCGGTGCCGCTGGCAGAGTTCTTCGAGCCCCTCTCGCAGCGGGCCCGCGCCGATGGGCGCCGCGTTCCACATCCGCCGCATGATCGGCGGGCTCAGCGCGAGCACGCCGACGACGCCCAGCATCTGCACGCCGACGGCCAGCGCCCCCTCCGGCTCGACGCCCGCCAGCGCGAACGCCCGCGCGCTCAGCTGGCCCCACGCCAGGATGAGCGTCAGGGGCGCGCCCATGAAGAGCACGCTCTGGCGGAAGCTGGCCCAGGTGTACCGCCATCGCCCCGGAAACGGGTGGACCGGGCGTCCTTCCTCCAGACGCCGGAACAGCACCGCCTCGCGGATCCTCCGCTCGACCGGGTACATCGCCCAGTGCATCGCGCCGATCGCGACCACGGGGATCGCCAGCACGCACAGCTCATCGATGAGGACGACGTCGCCGATCCAGCGACGCACGAGGTCCAGCAGTCCGATCGCGAAGACGTTCCCGGCGTGGGCCAGGAGGACGGCCCACCGGAACGCCGCCGCCCCGTCCTCGGCTCGACGGATCGCCCGGACCGACCCGCGCCGGTCCATCGCCCGCGTGCAGCCGCGGATCCACACCCACAGCCCGAGCCAGAGCACGACAAGGGGCACGAGAGAGAGCGCGACAACACGGGCCGGCTCGGGTGACTCACCGAGCAACGGCGCCCCGAACGACTCCCGCGTGAACACGACGACGAAGAGCGCGATGATCAGGAACTCATGCACACACGTTCCCAGCCGGGCCCCGGCCCGTCGTCAGCGGCTGATCTCGCCCAGGTCCACACTCGACCCGTCGGGGGCGTAGCAGTCCACGTTCATCCGCTCGCCGGTCAGGGACGTGAACACGATGGTCGTCCGACCGGACCGTGCCGCCTGCTCGATGTCCGACTCGCTCGGTCCGGCGACGTCGCTCAGGCGCGACGACCACGCGTTGAGCCGGAAGTGGGCCAGGGCCCGGTCGGAGTACCGGGTCATGTCCTCGCCGACGACGTACCGCTCGTCGAGCCCGCGGTCGCGGGCCCTGGGCCGAAAGAGGATCAGCTTCCACGCGCCGGTCGAGCCGGCCTCGGAGCCGGCGCCTTCGGCCTGCAGCGTTCCGCCGTAGGACGTGGCCTCGTCGTCCCGGTCCGCGTCGGCGTACAGGAACACACGCTCCACGATCGCCGGGTCGCGGACGGCGTCGTCGATCACCAGCAGCGTCAGCAGGTCCGCCCAGTCGAGCCGCTCGGCCCAGTCGCGGAGGCGGTAGGCCCGCCCAGTCCGCTTGATCCGCAGCTCCTTGGTCCGGCGGTGCACGGGGCGCGTCGAGAGCCGCGTGTCCAGCTCCGCGAGCAGGCGCGGGCGGGACGCGGCGACCCACTCGGGTCGGGCGGCGGCGGCCCAGCGGATCGCCTCGGCGTGCCGAAGCTCGAGGCCGTTCCGCTGCTCGCCCTCGAGCATCGACACGGCGCGGGTCGTCTCGTTCCACCAGGCCTCGTTCTTCTCACGCTCATCGATCGTGACGGGCCGGCGGAGCGAGCGGAGCCACTCGAGCTCGGCCGATGTCTGCGGGACGCACGCCAGGTCGTGGAGGCAGCGGCGGAGGTCGTCCACGATCAGGGCGGCGTCCGGCGGCAGATCGACCTGACCGCCCACACGCAGCAGCAACGCGGACCGGACCTCGCCGCCCGGGTCGAGCCGGGACAGCAGCTCCCACGCGTCGGCCCGAGTGCCTTCCCGCCAGCGGCCGTCGTCCCAGCCTGGCGGGGCGTCGCCGGGCTCGAGAAACGCGTCGAACACGACGCCACCGAGCGTCTCGCCCGGGTGCAGGGCCTCGATCGCGGCACGCTCCGTCCGAATGGCGTCGTCGACGTCGTCGACTGGCCGGGCGAAGCTGCGGATGAGCGGGGTCGTGAGTTCTTCCCAGCCCCGCTCGCCGGCGGCCTGCGACATGATCGCGACGATCGTCCGCTCGGGCTCACGGGGCAGCATGGCCGCGGCCAGCGCCCTCGACTCGCCCTCCCCCTCGGGCGTGGGATCGGTCATGAGCGTCCGGACGAGCTGCTCGCGGATCGGGAGAGGCGTGGAGGGCGAGCGGGCGAGGCCGCGCATCGCCGCCCGAGTTTCTTCGCGATCGCGTGCGCCGCCCTCGACCTCGGCCCAGGCGAGCTGGGCCGCATCGACCCTGTCGCGGATCGGAAGGTCGGGATTCCGGAGGTCCAGGAGGGGGTCGCCGGTCGGCTGGGGCTGGCCGGAGCGGCACGAGGCGCTCCCCAGGAGACCCGTCGCCAGAATCACAACCCCGATAATCCGCAGCCGTGCGTGCATGGGGCGGAAGTGTACCGGCCCTGGGCCGACCAGAATCCGAGAGTGATTCCAGCCTCGCCGGCTACAATGGTCCCGCCGGCGCCGAGAGCGCCACGCCAGGGCACGGACGTCCGACGGAGCGGCTCCAGCATGACCCCCGATGAACAGCCAGCCTCGGATTCCGCGGCCGTCCTCGACCAGGTCGCCCGGGTGCTCGATCTGATCCGCCCTGCCATCCAGGCCGACGGCGGCGATGTCGAGCTCATCGATGTGGACGACGAGGGGATCGTTCGGATCCGCCTGCACGGGGCGTGCGTGGGCTGCCCGTCCAGTTCGATGACGCTTAAGCTCGGTATTGAGAGGAACTTGCGCGAGCATGTCCCCTCGGTCGCGGGCGTCGAGGCGATCGAGTAGACGCCCGTCGGCGGCGTTTGCAATCCGCGCTTTTGCCTGCCTGCGGCTATCGCTATCCTCTTGGCACTGCGTGGCCTGGGAGGACTCCGGGCCTTTCACGGAGACGGGAGCCGTCTGATGCTGGTCATCACGAGACGCGAGGGTGAGGAGGTCGTCATCGGCGATCCCCGCAACCCGATCGGCGTCGTCCGCATCGCCTCGGTCAAGGGGGAACGCGTCCGCGTTGCGTTCGACTTCCCCCGCGAGGTGGAGATCCATCGGCGCGAGATCGCCGATCAGATCCTCGCCGAGGATGCCGCGGACGAGGCCAAGCCCGATGTCATCGGCGAGATCAAGCCGGCGACCTCGGCAGCCCACTAGGCCACCGCGACAGCCTCGCGGCGGCTCGTCACACTCGCAGCCCGGGTCGTGACCGACTCACTCCGGCGTGCCGGAGCTGAGGTCGTACACCCATCCCTCGATCGCCCGGCTCATCCGCACGACCTCGCCGTCGGCGAAGAACAGGCCCAGCTCGCGCTCGGCGGCCTCGGGGCTGTCCGACCCGTGGATGAGGTTGAAGCTGTTGGACACGCCGAAGTCGCCCCGGATCGTCCCGGGCTCGGCGTTGGAGCCGAAGGTGGCGCCCATCATCTTGCGGCAGATGCCGATCGCCCCCACGCCGCGGATGGCCATCACGAGCACCGGGCTCGACGTCATGAACGTGACCAGCCCGGAGTAGAACGGCTTGCCCTGGTGGGACTCGTAGTGCTTGGCGGCCAGCTCGCTTGAGATCTTCATCATCTTGACCCCGACGATCTCGAGGCCCTTTTCCTCGAAGCGGGAGATGATGCGTCCCATCAGGCCGCGCTGAACGGCGTCGGGCTTCAGGATGATGAGTGTCGTTTCCATCGTTGCTTCCTCTGGGAACTCCCCGCGTCCCGGGGGGTCGCAAGCATAGCCCGCGCCCCCGGGCGGGCTCAGAACTCGCCCCAGATCGGGGTGACCAGTTCCAACGCTGCGTCCACGGCTGCGATCCCGCCCAGCAGGCCCACCAGCATGCACCCGGCCAGGGTGATGAAGAACAGCGCCGGCTCGACGAGCAGCATGCGGCCGCGGAGCGTGGGCAGGCCGGGGAGCGACACCCGCCGCATCCGCGTCCCCCAGGCGTCGGCGGCGCCCGCGAAGCACCCGACACACCCGAGCAGCCAGAGCAGGATGCCCACGAGGCCCGCCGTCCCCGTCAGGACTCCGTCGTTGTACGACCACCGGTCAACGAGGCCGATGGCGAGGATGATGATCGTCGCCGGAGCGATCATGAGCCACGGGCCGTGGAGCCAGGGGAGGGCGGCGAGCCACGCGGCGCGGATCGGGGCGCGCTCCCAGGGCCGGGCCAGCTTCGCGGCCAGGAATCCCATAACGATCGTGCCCAGGACGCCGACGGCGAGCATCGTCAGCGTGACGACGGCGTTCGTGGGCGAGCGGGTGACGACGCCCGCGCCCAGCGCGTAGACCAGGACCACAACGCCCCAAGCGGCGAGATGCCGGAGCACGATCGCGTCCAGGCGCCTCCCGATCGCGGCGCCGCGGCGGGCCGCGCGCCGGTGGGCGGCGTCGATCGGTCGCCCGCACTCCGGGCAGGCCGGCGCCCCGCGGATCGAGCCGATCTCGTAGCCGCAGGCCAGGCATCGCATCTCGCGGCGGGGGGCGCCCATCGGGCGAATCTACCGGCCCGGGCCCACGCGTGTTCACCACGGCGCCCGGTCGGCGCCCCCGCTATCCTCCCGGAAACACGGACGTTTCGAGTCACCAGTCGCCACCAAGGAGGGTGGGAATGACCATGGCCCCGGCCAGGCCCTCGCGCGCCAACCCGAAGAACAAACGCTCGGCCAAGGGCGGGCCCAAGGCCCCGCGCGGGCAGGCGACCGCCGAGACGCTCGCCGCGGGTCAGCGCGAGATCTCGGTCTCCGAGTTCTTCGCCAAGAACCGGCACCTGCTGGGCTTCGACAACCCCCGCAAGGCGCTGCTGACGACGGTCAAGGAGGCGGTGGACAACGCCCTCGACGCGTGCGAGGAGGCGGGGATCCTCCCGGATATCTCAGTCAAGATCGAGGAGGTCACGCCGCCACCCTCGCCCTCCAAGCCCGGTCGGTACCGCGTCACGATCACCGACAACGGGCCCGGCATCGTCCGCAAGCAGGTGGACAACATCTTCGGCAAGCTGCTCTACGGCTCGAAGTTCCACCGCATGAAGATGTCCCGGGGCCAGCAGGGCATCGGCATCTCGGCCGCCGGCATGTACGGCCTGATGACCACCGGCAAGCCCATGGTCATCCACACCAAGCCCAAGAAGTCCAAGCCCGCCCACCACATCGAGCTGGCGATGGACACCACCAAGAACAAGCCCGAGGTCACCGTGGACGTCGAGACCGACGACTTCCCGATGACCAGCTCGGGCACGGGCACGATGGTCGCCATCGACCTCGACGCCCGGTACCAGCGGGGCAAGGTCAGCGTCGAGGCGTACCTCGAGCAGACCGCCATCGCCAACCCGCACGCCGAGATCACGTTCATCCCCCCCGCCAAGGCGGGCGAGGACCCATCGCTGGAGGACGCCGACGAGAAGCCCAAGAGGAAGGGCAAGGCCGCCGCCGAGCCGGGGCAGATCGTGCGCACGACCGAGCACTCGGACCGGATCGTCTATCCCAGGACGGTCGAGGAGCTGCCGGACGAGACGACGGAGATCAAGCCGCACCCGTACGGCGTCGAGCTGGGCATGTTCCT
>JBHIWH010000008.1:117436-192556 GCA_041987545.1 Phycisphaerales bacterium
GGCCCCGATCGGCGTGCGCCAGATGCTCGCGGGCATGCTCAAGGGCGTGAAGGCCGAGTTCTACGCGGCCAGCACCCGCGCTCCGGCCGTCTACCGGGGCAACCCGTTCCAGATCGAGGCCGCGATCGCCTTCGGCGGGGACCTGCCGGGCGACGAGTCGGCCCGCGTGATCCGCTTTGCCAACCGCGTGCCGCTGCTCTACCAGCAGTCGGCGTGCAGCGCGTTCAAGAGCGTTGTCGAGACCAGTTGGCGGAACTACGGCCTGTCGCAGCCCCGGGGCGCCGCCCCGGTCGGTCCCCTGGTCGTCATGATCCACATGGCCAGCGTCTGGGTGCCCTTCACGAGTGAGTCCAAGGAAGCCATCGCCGACTACGACGAGATCCGCAAGGAGATGCGGCTGGCCCTGCAAGAGTGCGGGCGGAAGCTGGGCACGTACGTCCGGAAGCGCCAGAAGATGAAGCGGCAGGGCGACCGCCGCGACGTCTTCGAGCGGTACATCGGCGAGATCGCCCAGGCCTGCAACGCGTTGGTCGGCGTGGACACCAGGGAGCTGTACGACGCCCTGCTCGAGCAGGCCCGGGCCAAGACGGCCATCGCCGACGCCCAGCTCGACGAGGACGGCAACATCATCAAGGACGCGGGCAACGGTCGCCTCGACGCCGACGACGGCGTGATCATCGTCGATGGCTCGGGCGCCAACCCCATCGCGCCCGTCGAGAAGAGCAAGCCCGCCAAGAAGTCGAACGCGAAGGGCGCGAAGAGCTCGAAGAAGACGACAAGGAAGAAGCGGGCCGGCGCCGACGACTCGGGCCTGTTCGACGACTGACTCCCTCTGTACGGCAGGCATCCTGCCGACTTTCCCCCGGGTGGGGTCGGTTATCACCCGGCCGATCCTGAATCACGGAGGGGATGGCTTCCAGCCATCCCGCACAAACCGATGGCCAAGAAGAAAGCTGTCAAGAAGGTCCGGCGCAAGGTCGTCGCGAAGAAGAAGGTCGCCAAGAAGGCGCCCGCGAAGACGACCAAGAAGGCCTCGGCGAGCGCCGGCGCGGGGACCCGCAAGAAGCCCCGGGCCAAGGCCGGCGCCTCGCGTGCCGACCGCGATACCCGCACGCTGTCGCTCTTGGACGGGCTCGCGCACCAGGTCGTCCGGGCCGCCCACGGCTCGACTGATCCTGTGATCGAGATCCCCACCCGATCACGCACCAACACGATCTGGAACCAGAAGCGCGGCATCCTCCAGATGGGTGACGCCACCGCCCACCGCGAGCTGTTCAACCTCAACCAGGCCAAGCAGTTCATGCAGACCATGCTCCACGCGAGCACGATCAAGGACCTGATCGAGGCCGACAAGACCTCCAGCCTCCGCGGCGTCTTCTACAAGGCCAAGCACACCGTCGCCGGCACCAAGGAGAACACCTTCGACACCCAGCAGGAGTCCGACCCGATCCTCGAGGATCTGGAAGTCTCGCTCGGCGCCCTGCGGGAAGAGCTGCATATCTTCGCCGAGAACCGCGGCGCCATGGTCGGCAACATCACGCTCATCGACAAGGGCGACGAGATCAACTGCCGCCGCATGGGCTCGGGCGGATACGCGCTGCCCAGCATCGTCGAGAACGACGTGATCCAGTTCGGCAAGTGCGAGGCGAAGTTCGTCCTGCACGTCGAGAAGGGCACGGTCTGGAACCGGTTCAACGAGGACCGGTTCTGGGAGAAGAACAACTGCATCCTGACGCACGGCGCCGGCCAGCCGCCCCGTGGCTGCCGCCGGCTCCTGCAGCGGCTCAACTCGGAGCTCGGCCTGCCGATCATCTGCCTGCTCGATTGCGACCCGTGGGGGCACTACATCTACAGCGTCATCAAGCAGGGCTCGATCTCGCTCGCCTTCGAGTCCACGCGCCTGGCGATCCCGGAGGCCAAGTTCCTGGGCATCCGGGCCAAGGACTACGAGGCGTGCGAGCTGCCCGAGGCCGTCAAGATCGACCTGAAGGACAACGACATCACACGGGCCAAGCAGATCATGGACTACCCGTGGTTCGAGGGGCACAAGGGCTGGCAGAAGGAGATCAAGAAGATGCTGGCCAACGGCTTCAAGATGGAGGTCGAGAGCCTCATCACCAAGGACATCAGCTACGTGACCGAGACGTACGTGCCGGAGCGATTGAAGGCGAAGGACTGGTTGAGCTAGCGAACTACCACTCTGGTGGCGCTCTTGTGTCGGGTACCCCATCTACGATCAACTGAGCACGGGCCAATGGAAGAATGGGACAACATCAACGGCTCCAAGATCGAGCGATCATTCCTCGAACAGAACATCGCCGAAGCACGTCAGTTGGGATGGTCGCCCGCTCAGTTCAACGACCGAACCGCGCACTCCCACTGCATGATCTGCCAGATCGCTATCTCTGCTGGGGATTCGTGCGTGCGTTCGGGCAATCGCTGGCTGTGTGAGTACTGCCACAATCGCTTCATTCTCTCGGGACAGAGACCTGATCCGGGGCATTGATCGACGCTCCGGCCAGTGCCGCTCACTCGACAAGCTCGGGGACGAGCTGGCCAAGGGCAAGAAGATGGAGAAGATCCTCCGCACCGGGTGAGCCGGCTGCGGCGAGGGCGCCTCATCCGGAATGCTGCGCATTACGGCATGTCCCGCCAGCTCGATGCATGATCCGAGGCCAGGATCCGAATCCTCCTGTGCGATCACCTACAGGAGGTCTCGATGCCGGCACGATTGCTCTCGATCACGCTCGCCCTCGTCGCCACCACCCTTTCGGCTCTCGGGGCCGAGGGGGTCAAGGTCCCGCTGACTCGCTCGGGCGGGCTGCTGGTGGCGGACGCCCGCGTCAACGGCCAGGGGCCCTATCGGTTCCTCATCGACACCGGGGCGTCCGGCGGCGGCCGGATCGACGACGACCTGGCCTCCGAACTCGGGCTCGAAATCGTGGGGACGGCCACGAACAGGGACGGCGCCGGGGGCGCGTCCGAGACCCCGATCGCGGCCGCCACGATCGGGCTGGCGCCGGGCCACGAGGTCGTGGCCGAGCTTCTGGTTGCCGACTACGGGTGGATCCGCGGCGAGAACGGAAAGGGCGCGATCGTCGGCATAGTCGGGTTCGGCGCGCTGCGGCGGCAGACCTTCGCCATCGACTTCCGGGCGCCGTCGCTGGTCCTGGGCCTCGGCCCGCTCGAGGAGGCACGAGACGGCGTGTTCCCGATCGAGATCGCGGGCGGGTGCCCCGCGTTCCCCTTGGAGATCGGGTCGCAGTCGGGCTTCGGCCTGTTCGACACCGGCAGCGACTCCGCGCTCTCGATGCCGGCGGCGTTCGAGGAACTGCTCGAACTCGCGGGCCCGGCCGAGCAGGTCGGCGAGGCCCGGACGTCCATGAGCCGGTTCCCGGTCCGGTCCGCGACGCTGCGCGATGAGGTCAGGGTCGGCCCGGTCGGGTTCGAGGGCGTGACCGCGCGGTTCGCGGAGGCCTGGTCGTTCCCGCTTCTCGGGTCGCCGCTGTTCGAGGGGCGCACGGTGACCATCGACCCGCGGCGACGCCTCGCGCGGATACACGAGAGCAACGCCGGAGATCAGGACGACTAGGCCGGTGCGTTGAGCGCCCGCGGCAGGCGCCTCAGCCGCCCTCGCTGAGCATCCCCGTCTGCCACATCATGAAGATCCGCTGGTCGGCCACGTCCCGGACCCGCAGGTGCAGCGGCTTGCCCTGGCCGTGCCCCGCGTCGCGGTTGACCCAGAGCAGGATCGGCTCGCGCTCCTGGTCGGAGGCGGTCGAGTTCTGCATCAGGGCGGCCATCTTGCGGGCGTGCAGGGGGTGGACGCGGGTGTCATTCTCGCCGGCCGTGAACAGGACCGCCGGGTACTTGGTCCCGGGCTTGACGTTCTGGTAGGGCGAGTAGGCGCGGATGAACTCGAACTGGCCCTCGTCCTCGGCCGAGCCGTACTCGGGCACCCAGTACCGCGCCATCAGGAAGTCCTGGTAGCGGACCATGTCCAGCAGCGGCACGGCCGAGATCGCGGCGGTGAACAGGTCGGGCCGCTGCGTGACGACGGCGCCCGTGAGCAGGCCGCCGTTGGACCCGCCCGCGACGCCGAGGCGCTCGGGCTTGGTGTACCCCTTCTCGATGAGCCACTCGGCGGCGGCGATGAAGTCGTCGAAGACGTTCTGCTTGTTCTCGAGCATGCCGGCGCGGTGCCACGCATCGCCGTACTCGCCGCCGCCGCGCAGGTTCGGGATCGCGTACACCCCGCCCCGCTCGTACCAGGGGTACATGGTGGCGCTAAAGAACGGCGTGATGGAGATGTTGAACCCGCCGTAGCCGTACAGGTAGGTCGGGTTGTCCCCGTCCAGCTCGATGTCCTTGCGGTGGACGAGGAACATGGAGACCAAAGTCCCGTCCTTGGACGGGAACTCGACCTGCTGGACCGTGATCATGTCCGGGTTGACGGGCACGTCGGGGCGCTCCCACAGGCTCCGCTCGCCCGAGGCCAGGTCCACGCGGTAGATGCTGCGGGGCATGTTGAAGCTGGCGAAGGTCAGGAACGCCTCCGTCCGGTCGTCCTCGGTCGCCAGCCCGCCCGAGCCGATGCCGGGCAGGTCGAGGTCGCCCAGAGGTTTGCCGGCCAGGTCGAACATCGCGATCCGGGTCGCGGCCTTGTCCATGTACTGCACGCAGACCCGACCGCGGGCGAACGAGACGCCCTCGATCACCTGGCTCGCGTGCTCGGGGACCAGGTCGGTCCAGTTCTCATACCCGGGGTTGTGCAGGTCGATCGCGACGACGCGGCCCCGCGGCGCCCCGATCGTCGTCTCGGCGATCAGCGTGTCCCCCACGTAGTGCGAGGCGCCGAGCGTGCCGCCCTTGTCGATCGCGGCCGGGACGAGCTCGAGGTCCCCGGTCCGGCGCCAGTGGTCCAGGTCCGCGACCCAGACGTCGGTGTCGGCGGTGGATGTCCAGTACGAGACCTCGAGCCAGCGACCGTCGTCGCTGGCGTACCCGCCCGGGCCCCAGGTGGTCTTGAGCTGCGCCTTGCGGGCGTCGTCGTAGATCCCGCCGTAGAAGAAGTCGATGTCGTGCTGGCGGAAGAGGACCTTGTCCTGGCGGTGGTGCGTGCCAAGCTCGTGGTACTTGTAGACGGCCGAGTACGCGTCATCGAGGTCCTCGAGGCGGTGGTAGAAGAAGCCGGACGAATCGGGCGACCAGCTGATCCCCCGAACCTTGCCCGGGATCTCCTCGGCCAGCCACGCCCCCGAGTCCACATCCATGACGTACAGCGTCGAGTTCTCGTCGCCCGCGGCGTACATGCCGAACGCCAGAAGCGAGCCGTCCGGGTTGGGCGTGTACCAAGACACGGTCGTGAGGCCCGACTCGTCGAGCGAGTTGGGGTCGAGCAGCTCCCGCGGCTCGCCGTCGTACGACTCGCGGACGTACACGACCGGCTGGGCCTGGGCGCCCTCGCGCTTGGTGTAGAAGTAGCGCGAGCCGGCCATCGTCGGCGCCGACACCGCCCCCACCTCCATCAGCTCGCGGAGCCGCGCCTCGAGGGAGCGGCGGCCGGGCAGGTTGTCGAGGATCTCTCGGGTGTACGCGTTCTGCGAGTCGGTCCAGGCGGCGACCTCGTCGGTCAGCGCCCCCATCCGCTCGGGATCGGAGTTGTCCCCCTCCAGCCAGCGGTAGGCGTCCGTCAGCTCGACGCCGTGGAGGGTCTCCGTGACCGGCCTGGCCTCGGTCTCGGGCGGGGCGGCCATGGCGACGGCGGCCGAGCCGGCCAGCAGCGAGAGCGACAGGAGAGAACGCCTGAGCATGGGGATACCTCCGTGTGGGTCGTCCCCATCCTACCGCCGAGTCCTGGTTCAGTTCAGGCTTCCCGGGGCGGGCCCCGGGCGGGGGCTACTGGACCAGGCCCTTGGTGAGGCGCATGAACGCGGTCTCCAGGTTCACCGGCTCCTCGTCGAACTTGGTCAGGCGGAACCCGTTGTTCACGAGGATGTTGGGAAGGTCCGTGGGAGAGCCGCCCTTTGAGCCGTCGAAGCCGATGTGGATGACGCGGCCATCGCCGATCGACGAATCGCCGTTGTCCACCACGCCCACCTTCTCGACACCCGGCGCCTTGGCCAGCAGCTCGGCGGCCTGCTCGGTCCGCTCCGCGACGCCGATGTGGATCACGTGCCCCACCCGGGCCCGGCGGAGGATCTCTGAGACCGACCCCGAGAACAGCAACTGTCCGCGCTCGATGATCCCCACCATGTTGCACAGCTCGGCCAGCTCATGCAGGATGTGGCTGGAGATCAGGATCGTCTTGCCCATCCGCTTGAGCTCCTTGAGCAGCTCGCGGATCTCGATCCGGGCGCGGGGGTCGAGGCCGGACGCCGGCTCGTCCATCAGCAGGACCTTGGGATCGTGCAGCAGCACGCGGGCGATCGACAGGCGCTGCTGCATGCCGCGGCTGAGCGAGTTCACCTCGGCGGTCGCCTTGTACGTCAGGTCGGTGAGCTCCAGCACGTCCTGGACGACCTTCTTCCGCTGCTGGCCGTGGATGTTGTACGCCGCGGCGAAGAACTCCAGGTACTCGGTGACGACCATGTCCTCGTACGCGCCCATGAAGTCGGGCACGTAGCCGATGAGCGGGCGGATCTGGCGGTTCTGGTAGCCGACCGTGAGCCCGCCGATCTGGGCCTGGCCCGAGGAGGGCTTGAGGAGCGTGGCGAGGATCTTGATGGTCGTGGTCTTGCCGGCGCCGTTGGGGCCGATGAACCCGTAGCAGTCCCCCTCCTCGATGGAGAGGTTGAGCGAGTCGAGCGCGACCAGCTCGCCGTACCGCTTCGTCAGGTTGACCGTCTCGATCATCGCCAAGGGGTCTGTCCTCGTGCCGCGGCGCGGGCCGTCACCCGTCGTCCTCGATCTCGTCGGCGGGGACCGCGTCCTCGTACGGGTCCGGCGCCGCCGGGTTCGCGGGCAGAGGATAGACCCACGAGAACACGGTTCGCCCGCCCGAGATGGGCACGTCGAGCCCGTTGACCCGCAGCGGGATCGGGGCCTCGGCGTCCTCGGGGTTCTCGACCACGCCCAGCAGGATGACGCAGGGCCTCGTGAACCAGTACCCGAGGTCGACGCCGTGCGTCTCGGCTCGCCGCGCGAGCCGGTCCCCGGCGCCGTCACGGGTGAAGTCGGGCGGGGGGAGCATCGGGAACAGCGCGAGCCCGTAGTACCGCTCAAGCACCTTGCCCGCGTTGGATCGTCCCAGGTCGCTGATGATGGGCTTGCCCGAGGCCAGCAACGTCGTCGCGTACTTGTCCAGGGTCACGTCGTTCAGGGTCTGGGTCTCGGAGACGTCCGCGTACAAGTCCAGCCGCTGTCCCGGCGCCCACGGGATCGTCCGCTTGTACGCGTAGGAGACGAACGGCGCGTTCTGCCCCCGGGCCCCGCTCACCCGCTCGGGGTGCGAGACCACGATCACGACCAGATCCTCGATGTCCCCGGGCAGGCCGTGCTCCAGCAGGCCGCGCACCTTGCTCTCCTCGTCGATCCACAGCCTCGCCTGGCCGACCTCGCCAGCCTCCGCGACCGGCGCCGGCCCGGACCACCGCGCCTCGCCCACCCAGTCGGCGCGGACCTGCTTGATCGTCGACCGCGTCGGCGCCCGCATCGAGTCGGGCCGGCGCGAGTCCACCCGGTACTCCCGGTTGTCCGGGAACGACGCGGCCTTGAACAGGTCCGCCTCGGGGGGGGCCCACGGGCTCACCAGCGAGACGCGCCACGAGGGCGAATCGTCGTCCTCGGCCCCGAGACCGATCGTGCCGTCGCCGTAGCTCGGCAGGAGCACGCTCGCCCACGTCCGGGCCCGCTGAACGCTCTGGCCGTGGACCTGGTGGAGCATCGTGAGGTGCACCGCCTCGACGCGGCGGGGCCGGATCGCCGTCGCCCCGGTCCACGCGATCGCTGTGAACACGCCGATCGCGCAGACGAACCCGATCCAGGCGTGCTGCTTCTTCTTCATCTTGCCGAGGACGGCGAACCCGCCGGGCCCCGCGATCACCCAGTACAGCGCGAACACGACGATCCCGAGCAGGACGCCGATGTACGCCCGCCCGGACTTTGCGATCTCGCCCGGGATGTCCGGGTCGAAGGCGAGGGGCTCGCGCTGCGCGTTCTGGGCGCGCGACGATTCGTCAAGATTGACCCGCCGGCCCAGCACCCGGTTCCAGAACTGGTCCGCCTCCGGCATCGCCGCGGCGACCAGCGCGGGGTCCGCCAGGTCGAGCCCGATGAGTGTCACCGCCCCCGCGCCGTGGGCGCGGCTCACGACCACCGGCCGCCCCTCGGGCGAGGTGATCACGGGTGTCGCGTCGCCGGGCGCCGCCCCGGGGTTCGGATCCAGGTATCGGATCGTCGCGCTCTGCGGCAGTTCGGCGCTGCTCCGGCGGGTCAGCAGCGGGCGGTACGCCTCGAGGTCGACTCCCGTCGCCTGCTGGCCCGGCAGCGCGTCGGGGAGCAGCTCGGCCAGCGGGTTGGACCCGGCGAGCCACTCCTGCCCGACCGCCGGAAGCACGACGACCAGATGCCCCCCCCACTCGATCCAGCCGCGGATGGCGCGCGTCTGCTCGGGAGTCAGGCGCAGCGGGTCCGGGCTGCGCGCCCCGCCCCACACCAGCGCGTCGAACTGCAGCAGGCCCTGGGCCCGATCCGGGACGTCGGCCAGGTCCAGGCCCACGACCCGCGTCAGCTCGTGCCCGGTGACGTGGTTGTCGCCGACGGCGCCCCGGCGGGGCTTGTCGTAACCGCGCAGGCCGAACGTGGTCGCGCCGAGCACGCCGATGATCCCCTGGGACTTGTCGAGCACGCCGCCGGTCGTCGCCTCGACTCGCGCGACGGGGCGGCCCCCGGGCTCGAACGCGAGCGAGCCGGCGCGCCCGGGGTTCTCGCCGGCCTTGGGCCAGGCGCTGATCGTGATCGGCGTCCTCTGGTCGAACCCCCAGCCCAGCCGCGTGTACAGCCAGAAGGACTGGGCCGAGCCGGGGTTCGAGGTGACTGCCCGGTCGTACACGGGGCGGTCGCCGTCCGGATCGTCGCCCTCGATCCTGAGGATGAGGTCCCGCTGCTCGAGCCCTCGGTCGGCGACCTCGACGAGCACGCCGACCCACTCGCCCTGGCGGCTGACGCCCCCGGGGCCGAACCGGGCCACGCGGAGCTCGACCTCGCCGCCCGACGGCTCGCCACCGACCTGGGCCGGGGCCTGGGGGGCGAGCGCGGAGGCCGCCGTGGCGATGAGCGCGGCGATCCATGTTCTTCTCAGACGGTGTCGCATCGGGCGTCGGGTCTCGTGTGCCGCCTGGCGCGTCCGGGCGCCCGCGGGCGCCCCGGATCGAGTCTAGGTTCGGTCAAGCCCGCCCGCCCCGGAGCCGATGCCCGCGGCATGTCCGACGCCCCGCAGATCGTCTGGATCGTCCTCGCGCTCATCGCCGCGGCGTGCGTGCTCGGCATGCTCCGCGCCGTCGCGGCCAGCGTCGCGCACGAGGCCGCGGCCCACGACCTGGCGATCCGAGTCGCCGAGCTGCGCATCGCTCGCCTCGCCCAGATCCGCGAGCATGAACGCCGCCGCGCCGAGGCCGGCGCCGGACGCTAGCCGCGCCCCAGCGCCCACAGCCGCTCGACGAGCATCGCGTGCGCTCGGGCGCCCAGGCGGAAGCAGTCCAGCTCGAACTTCTCGTTGGGCGAGTGCACGCGGTCGTCCTCGAGCCCGAAGCCCATGAAGATCGTCTCGAGCCCGAGCCGGCTCTTGAGGATGCCGGCCACGGGGATCGAGCCGCCCGTCTTGATCATCGCCGGCTCCACGCCGCCCGCGGCCTCGAGCGCCGCCGCCGCCGCCACCAGCGCCGGCGTGTCCGTCGCGACCGTCGCGGGGGGGCCGCCCGAGTGATCGATCATCTCCCACCGGCACCCGGGCGGCGTCCGCTCGCGGAGCCAGGCGAAGAACGACTCGGTCACGCCCGCCGGGTCCTGGTCGTCCACCAGACGGAACGAGACCTTGGCCGACGCGTGCGACGGGATCACGGTCTTGGCCCCCTCGCCCGTGTACCCGCCGACGACGCCGTTGATCTCCGCGGTGGGCCGTGCCCACTCGCGCTCGGTGAACGTGAACCCGGCCTCGCCGACGGACGCCTCGGGGCCGAGCCCGATCCCGCGGAGCGACGCGGCCTCATCGACGCCCAGATTCTCCCAGGCCTCGCGCTCGCCCGGCGTCAGGTCGCGGACGCCCTTGTAAAACCCCGGCAGCGTCACCCGGCGATCCGAGTCCCAGAGCTGGGCCAGGACCTTGACGAGCTCAGAGATCGGGTTTGGGACCTTGCCACCCCAGGCGCCGGAGTGCAGGTCCTGGTCGGCCGCGTGCAGCACGACCTCGGTGTACGCCAGGCCACGGACGCCGTACGTGATCGCGGGCTTCCCGCGTCCGAGCATGCCCGTGTCGGAGATCACGCACACGTCGCACGCGCCGAGCTCGTCCGTGTGCTGCTCGATGAACCGCTCGAGGTTCACCGAGCCCGATTCCTCCTCGCCCTCGAGCAGGACCGTGAAGCGCACGCCGCCGCCGACGGCGTCCCCCGCCTCCTTCCAGGCCCGCATCGCCTCCAGGAAGGTCGCCACCTGCCCTTTGTCGTCGCACGCGCCGCGCGCCACGACTCGCTCGCCCGGGCCGCCATCGACCGCGGGCTTCCGCACCGGCTCGAAAGGCGGCGACTCCCACAGCCCCAAAGGGTCGGGCGGCTGCACGTCGTAGTGCCCGTAGAACAGCACGTGCGGGCCCGTGTACCCCTCGGCCCCCGGGCTCGTCGCCAGAACGACCGGGTGGCCGGCGCCCGCGGGCTCGCCGGTCTCCATGATCCGGACGTCGAAGCCCGATCCGGCCAAGTGCTCACCCGCCCATTCGGCCGCCCGTCGGACGTCGCCCTTGAACGCGGGGTCGGTGCTGACGCTCGGGATGCGCAGCCACTCGACAAGACGATCGATCGACCGTGATTCGTTCGATTCCAGCCAGGCGAGCACGCCGTCGGTCTTCATGGGTCCCTCCCGTCGTGGAGGGAGGATAGCTCTGGGGCGCACGAAAAACGCCGCCGCCCAAGGGGGCGGCGGCGTGAGAGTCGGAGCTGCAAGCCGCGATCAGGCGCGGTTGCGGCGGGCGCCGGCGATGCAGCCGAGGCCCAGGAGCGCCAGGCTGGCGGGCGCGGGGATGTTGGCCGAGCCGGGGGTGGCGGCGGCCGCGATCTCGGCGTCGCCAAACTCGAACTGGACCAGATCGGGCGACGCGTCGCCGTTGCGGTAGAAGCCCGCGGGCAGGAACGAGCCGTCCGGGCCGACCGAGAAGTCGGGGGTGATGGCGCCGCCGGCGATGTTCGCCATGTCGCCAGCGCCACCGTCGGTCACGAAGATGGTCTCGACGACGGCAGAGCCGGCGTCGCGGAGCACCATCGTGTACGAACTGTTCTCGATCGCGATCGCGTGGGTCAGGTCGGCGACGAAGCTGAGCGTGGACTGGGCCAGGGCGTTGGCGATGGTCCAGTAGCCGCCGGCGGCGATTGAGCCGGACAGGGCGTACGGCGCGCCGCCGTCCATCCCGCCGAACGAACCGCCGCTGTCGCTGTCCCACAGCTCGATGGTCCAGCCGGTCAGATCGACCGCGGAGCCACCGGTGTTGAACAGCTCGACGAACTCGTAATCCGTGCCGGGGGTCGAGCCCAGCACCTCGTTAATGGTGACGTCGGCGTTGGCGACGCCAGCCACGCCCGCCGCGGCGAGCAGCGCGGTAAGTGTCCGCATGGTGGGTTTCTCTCCTCGTTCTCTCTTCAGAACAAACAACGGACGTTCTCTCTGCGCGCTCAACGAGCGCGCCCCTCTCCCGCCCCGCGAACTGCCGACGCCGCCGTCCCCTTTTACTGTGGGTCAGGAACAGGTGGACGACGCCGCAAGCCCCCACGGGCCGGCCGAATTTCTCTTCCCTAGGCTACCGGAAACCGGCCCCCCCCTCCACCGGGGCGGGGCTCATTCCCGATCAAGCTTGCGCGAAGACCCGAACGACCGCCGAAACACCCCCTCGGGAGCCAGTCCGTGACCATCACCGTCAACGGCGAGCCGACCCAGATTGACACCGGCGCCACCCTCGGCGACCTCATCGCCCGCCTGGGACTCGACCAGGCCATCTGCGCCGCCGAGGTCAACCAGGCCCTCGTTCCCCGCGACCGCCGCGACCAGACCACCCTGGCCGAGGGCGACCGGGTCGAGATCGTCACCCTCGTTGGCGGCGGCTGAACGCGGGCCGCGCCCCCTCGGGGCACGGCTAGAGTCGCCCATGACCACGCCCTCCACCGAGATCAAGCCCCTCAAGGGCGCGACGACGACGGACCGTCCACTCCGGATCGCCGGCCGCGAGTTGACAAGCCGCCTGCTCGTCGGCACGGGCAAGTACACGTCGATGGACGTCATGCGCGACGCGCTCGACGAGTCGGGCTCGCAGGTGATCACGGTCGCCGTCCGGCGCGAGCGGCTCTTCAACGAGCAGGGCAAGAGCCTGCTCGAGTTCATCGACCTGGACCGGTACACCATCCTCCCCAACACGGCCGGCTGCTTCAGCGCCGAGGACGCCGTCCGCGTCGCCCGCCTCGGCCGCGAGCTGCTCGACCAGCTCGGCAACCCCGGCGCCGGCTGGGTCAAGCTCGAGGTCCTGGGCGACAAGAAGACGCTCCTGCCCGACCCCGTCGGCACGCTCGAGGCGACGCGCGAGCTGGTCGCCGACGGCTTCCAGGTGCTCTGCTACTCGTCCGACGATCCGATCAGTGCCGCGCGGATCAAGGACGCGGGCGCCGCCGCCGTCATGCCCGCCGGCAGCCCCATCGGCTCGGGCCAGGGCGTGCTCAACCGGAACAACATCGTGCTCTGCCTGGAGCTGCTCAAGGACGGCGACCCCCACTACCCCGTCATCGTGGACGCGGGCGTCGGGGCGGCCTCCGACGTCTCGGTCGCGATGGAGCTCGGCGCCGACGGCGTCCTGCTCAACACCGCGATCGCCCACGCCAAGGACCCGGTGCTCATGGCCCGGGCCATGCGGCTGGCCTGCGACGCCGGGCGGGCGGGCTACCTGGCCGGGCGGATCGACAAGAAGCTCTACGCCACCGCCAGCAGCCCGATGGAGGGCGCGATCAGCTACATTCCCGGCGAGTAGTCTGTAAATGTCTTGTCTGGATACCACGTGAGACACGTTCTGGTCCGGCTCACCTCGGATCCACTGTCATTTCGTGTCTGACTTGCCTTTCGCTGAATCTCTATTCGCGAGCTCATGCCTGAGCCGCGATATCTCTCGGCGCAGCCGAGACGAGCGAGATTTTCGGAGCCAGAACACAAGCGTATAGGCCGACGCAAGCGCAAAGTACGCGACTACGAACCACACCTTTAGCGGCGTGCGTTCTGACCTGACGGCTGTCGTTGTCTCACTCATCCGAACACCCTCAGTCGTAGTGTCGACGACCATTGGCTTTGGGAGCGCTTCGTCATGCACAACCACGAACTCCAGCGAATCGCCAGTGTTTAGCGTCGGAATTGTGACGGTGACGCCGCCTTCGTATTCGCCCCACCGGAGACCTTCTCGGATGGCAGGGCGATCTGTGGCCAAGAACCTTGATCGAATGGGCTGGCCACACTCTAAGAACAGCTTAAGGTCAGAGATATGCCTGTTTCCTGAGTTCGACACTCTAAGCACCGAGAAATGAGGTGCTTCAAGGTCTACGTCGCCAATCTTCAGTCGCACGAGTTGTCGTTCTGCCACGACAGGATCGATCAAGCTGCTCGATGCAACCGAGTAGGAAATCGCAAGCCTGCTCGCAGAGATGTACTCCAATAGCATCGCGGCGCCAAAGCCGAGTGCCGCAACCACAATCCACTCAATGGGTTTGCGAACCCACCAATTGCGGGATTCGGTATCCTTACTCATCCTCGTAGTATACTGTCAGGGAGTTAAGCCCATGCCCGACTACCCCGCCCTCCGCACCGCCGAGTTCAACCGCGAGAAGATCAAGACCTACTGGCTCCTGCAGCCCACGATCATCATGGCCTGCACGGTGGTCCTGATCCCCGTGATCCCGTTCGTCCTGCTCATCACCTGGCTGCTGATCGACAAGTACCTCGACCGCCTCGCCTGCGAGCTGACGACGCGGACGGTCGAGGTCCGCAAGGGCCTGCTCAACCGCGTCGAGAGCACGGTGCCCCTCGAGAAGATCACCGACGTCCAGTACTACCAGGGCCCCATCATGCGGATGCTCGACGTCGAGGGATTCCGCGTCGAGACCGCGGGCCAATCGTCCGGCTCGGCCGGCGGCTTCCTCGTCAACATGATCGGCATCAAGGACACACGCGGCTTCCGCCAGGCGATCCTGGCCCAGCGCGACAAGCTCGCGTCTGGTGAGGACCGGGCGCCGAGCCCGGGCACGGCCGCCGCCTCGGCTCCCGCATCGGGCGACCAGCTCGCCACGCTCCGCGAGATCAGCGACACGCTCCGCCGCATCGAGGACAAGCTCGAACCGCGCGGGTGAGGCGGGTCAGTCGCGCGTCTGTCCCAGCAAGGGCATCTCGACGCCGTCGAGCGTCAGCCGCAGCATCCCCAGGGCGGCGTTGGCCGACCAGTGCCTAACCGCGTCCCGCCCGCCGCGGAAGCGGAAGCGGCGGACATCCGTCGCGGCGCCCCTGCTCGCCCGCGCGATCCAGACCGTGCCCACCGGCTTCTCGTCCGACCCGCCGCCCGGCCCGGCGACGCCCGTGATCGCCAGGGCGTGCTGCGCCCCGCCCGCCGACTTCGACGCCGCCAGCCCGCCCTCGGCCATCTCCACCGCGACCTCGCGCGAGACGGCGCCGACACCCTCGAGCGTCTCAGGCCGAACGCCGACCGCGGCCGACTTCATCTCGTTCGAGTACGTCACCCAGCCGCCGAGCAGGACGTCGGACGAGCCGGGGACCCGCGTGATCAGCTCGCCCAGCAGCCCCCCGGTGCAGCTCTCGACGCAGACCAGCCGCTCGCCGCGCTCGCGCAGCCGGTCGAGCACGGCTCGCGCCAGCGCCTCGCCCTGCTCCCCGCCCTCGGCGAAGACGACGTCGCCCAGCCGCTCACGGACTTCACCGGCAGCGGCGTCCAGACGGGATTGCGCGTCCGCGTCGCTCGCCTCGCCCTCGAATCGCAGCCGGCACGTCACCACGCCCAGCGACGCCGTCGTCCCGACAAGCGGATTGCGGTCCCGGTCCATCAGCTCGCCCAGCCGGGCGGCGACGTCCGACTCGCCGAGCCCGAAGGAGTGCAGCGTCCGCGTCGCGACGACGTGGCCCGCGTCGCAGCGGATCGCCGGAGCCACGAATGACTCGAACATCGGCGTCATCTCCCTGGGCGGCCCGGGCAGGCAGAACACATCGCACGCCGTCTCGCCCGAGCCGATCCGGCCCGCGAGGCCCGGCGCCGTCCCGTTCGGGTTGTCGAGGCATCGCGCCGAGGCGGGGCGCATCGCCTGCACTCGGTTGGGGGCCGGCATCTCCCGCCCGCGGCCGCGGAACCAGGCCCGGAGTGCATCGAGCGCCTCGGCGTCCTCGATCAGCTCCTCGCCCATTGCCGCCGCCAGCGCCTCGCGGGTCAGGTCGTCGGCCGTCGGCCCTAGACCGCCGGTGACGATCAACAGATCGACCCGCCCGGCGAGCCTGGCCAATGTCTCGACGATCCGAGGCGTCTCGTCGGCGACCGTCGCGTGCTCCTCGACCCGCACGCCCAGGCCCGTGAGCCGGTCGGAGATCCACGCCGAGTTCGTGTCGGTCTTCTGCCCGAGCATCAGCTCGTCGCCGATCGCGACGACCGCGGCCGTCCTGTGCGTCCGCGGCCCGCTCAATCGTCGCCCCGATCACGCAGTGCCCGCTGGTAGGCGAACATGATCATCGCGGTCGGGATCGCGGCCTTCTCGAACGCCGAGTCCGCCACCGACTCGAACGTCGCGTGCTCGCCCTCGCGGATCTCCTCGTCCAGCTCCACGATCATGTTGTCCAGCGACGCCAGCAGGCTGCCCCAGATCTGGTACTCACCCTCGTTCTGCGGCACGATCCGGTTGACGAACGGCGCATCCAGGGGCGGCACAACCCGCCAGCTCCCGTCCCCCTGCTCACGCATGATCAGCCCGATCGGCGGGACCATCGCCCCGTCCCACGTCACCGCGACCTGCGTCTCGTCGATCTCGACGAATCCGACGCGCTCCCCGCTCTGCTCGATCCACTTGTACGGGTCGGCGAGCAGGTTCATGATCAGGTCGTTGAACCGGCCCCGCTGCGGGCTGCCCCGGATGATCTCCAGGCCGCCCTGGTTGGGCAGGTCGGGCCCCCGCCCCTGGCGAGCCGCGGCGATCCGCTCAAAGAACGTCACCGCCTCGCCGCGGGCCGCCGCCTCGGCGACCGCCTCCCGGTGCCGCTCGACCTCTTCGGGCATCTCGTCTCGGATCGTCGCGCCCAGGTCCTGCAGGTCGCCCAGGACGGCGCCGAGCTGGGCGTACAAGCGCCGCTCCTCGTCGCTCGTCGCTTCGAGCAACTCGCCCAGCCGCTCGGCCTCGCCCCGCTCGAGCATCTCGCGGGCGCTGGCCAGCGTCGCCTCGGGCGACGAGAAGTCGTAGACGTGCGGCCTGCTCCGCCACGAGACCACGGCCCAGCCGATTCCACCCGTCAGCGTGGCGATCAGCACGACCACGACCAGCGTGCCGACGACTGAACCGCTCTTGCTCGGTGTGTCCTGCCCGCGGCCTGCGGTCTCGACGGGGTCCATCGCGGGAACGATATGTCCGCCGCGTCAGAGCCCGGGCATGACCACCCGGACGCCCTCGCCGGGGCCCGGCATGAAGAGCGTCGCCCCGGCGTCATCGTCGTGCTCGCCGGTGGCGCACGCGACGATGACCTCGGCGACCTGCTCGGGCGTCAGGCACGCCTCGGTCGGCAGGGCGTCCTCGTCCACGATCGCCCGCAGCATGCCCGTTTCCACGGCGCCCGGAGCGACGCCGAACGCACGCACACCGTCCGCCCGGCCCTCGCGGGTGATCACGAGTGTCGCGAGATTGACCGCCGCCTTCGCCGCCCCGTACACGCCCAGCCCCTCGAACGGGTCAACGCTGGCGATGCTCGAGACGTTCACGACCCGCCCGTCGCCCCGGGCCAGGATCGCCCACGCCGCCCGGGTGAGCGACATCGGGGCCAGGGCGTTGATCTCGAAGATCTCCCGCTGCGCAGCGTCGGACATCTGGGCGAACGGCTCGAGGGGCGCGAACCCGGCGTTGTTGATCAGCGCATCCAGCCGCCCGAACTGCCGCTCGGCTCGCTCGACCAACGCTTTGCGCCCCGCGGCGTCGCTCACGTCCGCCGGCACGCACACCGCGACGCCCCCCGCCTTATCCACGATCGCCGCCGTCTCACGCAGCGGCGCCTCGCGTCGCCCGCCGAGCACCAGGCGCCATCCACGCCGGCCGAGCTGGGCCGCGACCGCCCGCCCGATCCCGGACCCGGCGCCGGTCACGATCGCCGCGCTGCTGCCCGCGTTCCCGCTCATCCTCGCCTCCTCGCGTGCCGCGTCCCGCGGCTAGACTCGCGCCGTGAGCCCCGCGCGCGTCCTGGTCATTGTCCTGCTCGCCGTCATGATCGGCGTCCCGTTCGCCATGAGCCTGGCGCGCCGGAGCTCGGCGACCCCGGGCGACGGGCCCACGCTCATTGTTGTCACCCCCCACGTCCAGCAGATCCGCGACGAGTTCGCCCGGGGGTTCTCGGACTGGCACGAGCGGAACCACGGCCAGCGCGTCGCCATCGACTGGCGCATCCCCGGGGGGACCTCCGAGATCCGCAAGCAGCTCGACGCCCAGTTCAGGGCCGTCGCCTCCAACCTCGACCAGCTCGACAACTGGGAGATCGACGAGTCGGGCGCGCTCCGCCTCCCGCCGGGGACGATCGGGTACGACGTCATGCTCGGCGGCGGCTCGTACGACCACGGCCTGCTCAAGTCGGGATTCCAGCACCACATCCAGCTCCGCAAGGGCTCGGACTCCACGAGCGTGGATTTCGATCTCGAGGCCCGGGTGCCCATCTCGTCCCCCGCCGGATTCGAGCAGTCCCGCCTCGACGAGTGGTTCGGCGAGAACAAGATCGGTCCGCAGCAGCTCTACGACCCGGACCAGTACTGGCTCGGCACCGCGCTCTCCGCCTTCGGCATCGTCTACAACCGCGACCTGATGTCCGAGCTGGGCCTCGGCGAGCCAACCTCCTTCCGGGACCTGGCCCGCCCCGAGCTGCACGGCCTGGTCGCCCTCTGCGACCCGCGTCAGTCCGGCTCGATCACGACCACGTTCGACTCCATCCTCGGCAACCACGGCTGGGATGAGGGTTGGAGCCTGCTCCGGGCCATGTGCGGCAACGCGTCGTACTTCACCGCCTCCTCGACACGCCCGCCCATCGACGTCTCCCAGGGCGAGGCCGCGATCGGGCTGGCGATCGATTTCTACGGGCGCGGCCAGGCGCAGACCGTGCCCTCCGGCCGCGTCGGGTACGCCGAGCCCGAGGCCGCCGTCTACGTAGACGCCGACCCCGTGAGCATCCTCAACGGCGCCCCGCACCCCGAGCTGGCCAAGCGCTTCGTCGAGTTCTGCATGACCGAGCGGGCCCAGGCCCTCTGGCAGTTCCCACCCCTCGACACGCCCGAGGGCGCCGGCAACCCGGTCGGCGCCGACGGCGAGCCGATGGGCCCGGCGCACAACGCGCTGCGGCGCATGCCCGTCCGGCGGGTGATGTACGAGCGGTACCTGCCCCACTTCGTCGATCAGGCCAACCCGTACGTGTTCGTCTCGGACATCTCCAACCCCGGCTGGCGGACGGGCGTGCAGGTCATGATGGGCTGCTACGCCGTGGACATCCCGCAGGAGTGCTCCGCGGCCTGGGGGGTGATCTGCGAGGCCCGCCTGGATCCGGACTTCCCGCCGGGAGTCCTCTCCCGAATGGAAGAGGCGTTCTTCGCCTGGCCGCAAACGCCGGTCAACGCCGAGGGCGGGTTCGACGATAAGAGCCCCGTGGACCACCTCCCCTGGACCGAGGACACGTACCGGGCCGTGCGCAACGCCTGGCGCCCCGAGGGGGCGCTCCCGCGCGCCCGCATCTACTACACCCGCTGGTTCCGGTCGCAGTACCGCATGGTCCTCGAGATCGCCCGTGAGCGGGACGCCGCACTGGCGGGGGCGGGCCGCCCGTGACCGACACGCCGCCCGAGGTCCGCCACCCGGCGCACACGAAGATCGTCGCGACGCTCGGCCCCGCGACCGACGACGCCGACATCCTCGCCCGACTCATCGAGGCCGGCGTGTCCGTCTTCCGCCTCAACTTCTCGCACGGCGACCTGGCCGCCCTCGACACACGCCTCTCGCTCGTCCGCTCGGTCACCGCCCGGGCGCCCCGCCCCATCGCGATCCTCGGCGACCTCTCGGGCCCCAAGATCCGCGCCGGCGACGTCCCTGACGTCGACGAGGGCGGCGGCATCATGCTCGAACCCGGGCACGAGGTCGTCTTCCGCCCCGGGCACGGACAAGCGACGGTTGACGGCACGCTCGTCGTCCTCGACACCACCCTCGAGCGAATCACGCAGGACGTCGAGCCCGGCCAGCGCGTCCTGATCAACGACGGCGCCATCCGCCTGCTCGCCGTCGACCGCGAGCCGGGCCGAGAGCTCCGCTGCCGCGTCACCCTGGGCGGCCGGGTCACGACCCGCAAGGGCATCAACCTGCCCGACTCGGACCTCAAGATCCCCGCGATCACACCCCGCGACTGGGAGTGCGTCGAGTGGGCGGTCAAGCGGGGCCTGGACTACCTCGCCCTCTCGTTCGTCCGCTCGCCCGAGGAGATCCTGCAGCTTAAGGCCAGGCTCTCTGAGCTGTGCTCAGTCGATCACGAGTGGTCGGACCCGCAGGTGGGCCTGCAGATCCCGGTCGTCGCCAAGATCGAGAAGCCCCAGGCCCTGGCCCGGATCCAGGAGATCGTCGAGGCGACCGACGCGGTCATGGTCGCCCGGGGCGACCTGGGCGTCGAGATGGACGTCGCCTACGTCCCGGTCGCCCAGAAGCAGATCATCTCGACCTGCCACCAGGTTGGGCGCCCCGTCATCGTCGCGACGCAGATGCTCGAGACGATGATCGAGTCGCCCATCCCGACACGCGCCGAGGCCAGCGACGTCGCCAACGCCGTCTTCGACGGGACGGACGCGGTGATGCTCTCGGGCGAGACCGCCGTCGGCAAGCGCCCGCCCCTGGTCGTGGACACGATGCGTCGCATCGCCGACGCGGCCGAAGCGCACATGCGGGCCGAGCCCGCACTCCGCCTGCCCGAGCCCAAGCTCCCGGAGCACGCGCACCGGTCCGCCGCCATGGCCCACGGCGCCCTCAGCATCGCGCGCGAGTCCCGCGCCCGGCTCGTCGCCGTCTGGTCCCAAGCAGGAGGGATGGCCGGCTACCTGTCGCGGTTGGCGTTCACCGTCCCGATCCTGGCCTACACGTCCAGCCCCGTCGCCGCCCGCCGCATGGCGTTGCTGGGCGGGGTGATCCCCGTCCGGGCCGACACACCCCCGGACGGCACGCTCAAGGCCTGGACCGACGCCGTCGAGGCGTACGTGCTCGAGCACGCGATCGCGGCCGAGGGCGACGCCGTCGTCCTCGTCGCGGGCAAGCCCCTGGGCTCGGTCTCCGCCCAGGACACGCTCTCGATCCTCAGGGTCGGCAACCCGGGTTCGGGGTTCAGAGAGTCCGAGGGCTAGGCCTCAGCCGCCCAGCCCGCGCGACGGCTCGAGGTACCCCGCGCTCCGCCCGCCGCCCAGGGGCGAGATCTGGAACCCGAAGCTCGTCTCGCCCTGCACGTTGTCGTACCGCACGACGACGCCAAGGGTCAGGTTCGGGAACCGCCGCTCGAACAGGGCGCTGAAGGTCTGGAACTCGTCCCGCTGGAAGTTGTACGTGACCCGGGCCTCGGCGTCGTACTTGTCCGTGAGCGCATAGCGGGCGCTCGCCCCGCCGTAGGTCACGTTCTGCGAGTTGATGTACCGGACGTCCATGGACGTCGAGAACTCGTCCGTGTGCCGGAGGAGGATCCCGCCCGCCGTCCGGGCCTGCTGGTTGATCTCGAGGTCGTAGATCGACTCGCCCGCCAGCGCGACCACATCGGTCATGTTCCAGACCGCCTCGGCCCGCAGATGCTCGCCCGGCGTGCTCAGCTCGGGCCTGGCGTCGAAGAACCGCGGGATCGCCCCGAGCCGGTCGTCGGTGTCGCTCGTCCAGACGTACTCGACGTTGAGCTTGAACACGTCCACCGAGCGCCACCGCCCGGGCCCGCCCCGCTTGGTCTGCCAGGTCTGGTCGAGGGCGACCCGGACGGCCGAGCCGTCCAGCAGCGCCTCGACGTCGTCGTCGTAGACCGGGAGGTTCGCGCTGGCGACGTTGGTCCCCGCGTGCCAGAGCGTGACGCTCGGCTCGATGATGTGCCGGATCCGGTGCAGGTCGAAGAGCTGGCTGTCCACCGAGTCATCGACCCGGGCGATCGAGGTCGAGAACGTGACGCCCGCCGCGCCCCAGACGCGGTAGTTGTCCGCCTCGGTCGGGCTGAAGGCCGTGAAGTTGTTGTCGTAGGCCGTGAACCGCCCGACCAGGAACGGCCGCACCGAGATCGGCCCCATCTGCAGGGGCGAGGCCAGCTCGTGCCGCGTGTCGAACCGGTTGACGAACTCCTCGGTCAGCCCGAGCCCGCGCTGCACCGTGCCCAGCGACTGGCCCGCAAGCGTCCCGAAGGCGCCGAGGGCCGACGGGTTGTCCGTGAAGCCCAGCGAGGCGGCCGTCACCTCGCTGAACCGCAACCGCATGTGCGAGTACGACGCCTCCCAGGTGTGCGTGAGCAGGCCCGGCGCCAGGTCGCCCAGCAGGTCGCCCCCGGCCTGCCTGAGCGTGATCTCGGGCAGCTTGTCTACCAGGTACCCGGGCGCCTGGATGATGTCCTCGTTGGCGATGAAGTCCTGGGCCGCGACCTTGAACTCGACCGAGCCGGCGAAGTCGCCCTCGACCCGCCGCAGGTACAGCCGGTTGGTGAACTCACGCCGCGTCTTCGAGGCCTGCTCGTCGAACGAGACCACGAACGTCTCGTCGGAGATGTACGTCCCCTCGGCGACCAGCGTCCACAGCTCGCGGAAGCGCCACATCTCCTCGGCGACGATCGCCCCGCGCACGTCGCCCGTCTGATCGACCTCACGCCCGCCCCAGACCCGGTCCACGCCCCGGTCGTCGGGCAGCAGGTACGCGAAGAGTCCGCCCGTGTGGTCGGCCGTGTCCCAGTTCGCGGTCGTCCCGAGCCCGACGCCGCGCTTCGTGTAGTAGTCGATCTGCACCTCGGCGTCGAGCCCGCTGGGCCCGCGCTTGCCCATCAGGCCGAAGAGGTCCCAGCTCGTCTTGACCGTCGGGCCCGTGCGGTTGGAACTGGTGAATCCGACCGACCGGAGCGGGAACTTCTCCGGGTCCCCGACGTAGACGGGCCACCAGAACATGGGCAGACCGCCGCCGAGCAGCGTGATGTTCCGGGCATCGACGACCGAGTACGCCTCACCCGTCGACTCGTCTTCCTCCATCGTCACGCTGACGCTCGTCGAGCCGATCGAGAAGTGCGGGTGGAAGAACGCGGTGTTGCTCACCTCGGCCTTCTTGGCCACGAACTGGTCCCGCGCCTCCTGCCGCACGGCGTCGGCCCGGACGTACAGGGGCATCCCCGCCTTCTGCGAATACGTCCAGAACACGGCGTCGAGCATGATCGCCTTGTCCCGCGCCACGTCGTAGTACACGCGCGGGCCGCGAACCGTGTACGACCCGTTGCTCGCCCGGAAGCCACCCTCCAGGTACAGACCCTCGACGTCGTCGCCCGAGAAGCTGCCCAGCGTCTCGTCCAGTGGGCCCGGCTTCATGAAGACGACCGCCCGCTGCGCCTCGAGCTCCAGCGTCCTCCCCGATCCCGGCTCCGAGTACTGGATGACCACGCCGCCCGTCAGCGTGACCGTGTTGTTCGTCTCGCCCCGCTGCACCGAGACCCGGTCGCCCGCCGAGTAGTAGAAGACGCCCTCGCCCGCGAAGATCTGCGGCGGGGGCGCCTCGGGCTCGGCGCGCAACGCCGCCTCGCGCCGCCGCTCCGGGCTCAACGCCTCTTCCTGGGCGTCGGCCACCGCGTACGGGTCCATCATCTCGCGCAGCGTCTCGGCCTCGGCCAGCTCCCGCGGCGGGCGCGCGACCTGCTCCCCCGGCGGCAGGAGAACCGCAGGCCCACCCTCGATCTCCGCGAGCCGGCCGGCGAACAGCGCCTCGGCGCTCTCGACCAGCGCCGCGGCGTCGCCGCCCGTCGGCCGACCCTGCCGAGGCAGGTCCGTCCGGATCGAGATCGGCTCGTCGAGCGCGATGACGCCCTGAACGGGCAATCGGTCAGCACGGATCGAGACCGCCGCGTCGCCCTCAAGCGACTCGAGCCCCTCGAGCAGCGCGTAGACCTGATAGACGCCCTCGCCCGCCTCGGGCAGCCGCTGGAGCCACACCACGGCGCGCTCGGCGCCGAACGAGTGCCGCCCGAGCACCGCCCGCACGTCGCCCTCGACCAGCATCCGCCGCGTGCCGGCCGAGCCCGAGCCCGGGGGCTCCTCCCAGAGCCACACGCGGCGTCCCTGGAACGCGATGGCGCCGGACGTCGCGGCCAGGGGCAGCCGCACGCCCTCGAAACCCCGCCCGTCGAACACCCGTGGAGCGTCCTGGGCGTGGGCAGATGGCGCACAGGCGACGGCCGCGGCCAGGCCGCACGCACACACCAACCCCCGTGCTCTCCCGAAGGGCCGTCGAAGCATCCTTGCCCCATCTCGCCACGCCAACGCGGCCGCGGCAGAGCGGATGCTACGGCCTCCCCGCCCCCCCAACAACCGCGCCCGAGCGCCCGTCGCCGCCCGCCGCGCGACGTACCATCGCGACCAGCGGGCCCCGTAGCTCAGCGGTAGAGCAGGCGACTCATAATCGTCTCGGTCGCAGGTTCGAATCCTGCCGGGGCCAGTGCGGATTCGGCCAGCCGGAGCCAGCCATGGGCCAGGTCTGTCGGCCGGTCAAACAACCGACCGTCCCCCGGACAGCCCCCCTTGCGGGGCCCCTCGATCCCTGATAGACAAGGACTTGTGTGGGGTTGCCGAGCCCGGAGCGCCTCCGGGGCAGATGGATCGTGTCGGCCCCCGTCCCCTGGACCGTTCGCCGGCGCGGAGCGCGCGGGCGGGCCGACTGTCGGAGAAGAGTCGAATGCGCACCAGAACGCTCGCCGCCCTCGCCGGCGCCGTGGCCTCCACCGCCTTGCTTGCTACCCCCGCGCTCGCCGAGCCCACGCCGCTCGTCTACGAGGGCCAGCTCTCCTACCTCGACGTCCCCGTTGACTCGAGCGCCGACCTCCGGTTCCGCGTCTTCGACGCTCAGCAGGGCGGATCTCAGGTCGGCGACACCATCGACCGGCCCGCGACCAAGCTCGACGACGGGGCCTTCTCCGTCTCGCTGCCAGCCCAGCCCGGCGCCGGCACGCTCTGGATCGAGGTCAGCGTCCGCGCCCCCGCGGGCGAGGGCGAGTTCGTCGTCCTCTCCCCGCGCCAGCGGCTCGACGCCCAGACAAGCCCGCGGATCCACGTCGCCGCCACGCCGTCGTCCGGCGCCGATGCCGACACGCTCGGCGGCGCCCGCGCCAGCCTCAGCCTCAACCCGCGCGACCAGGTCGATCCCACCGGCGGCGGCCTCAACCCCGACGCCGGCTCCGGGGGCTCCCTCGGCGGCGGCGACCGCCCCGACGACGAGATCCTCTTCTCCCCGCAGTCCGAGTGGGTCCTCAACGGCTCCAATATCTACTACACCGCCGGCAACGTCTCCATCGGCACCACCAACTCCAACTTCCCCCTCACCATCCGGGGCGACTCGACCAACCTCGTCAACGCACGCAACACCCGCGCCGGCGGCAACACGCTCACCGGCGTCGCCGCCGGCTCGGGCGTCTCGAGGGGCGTGTTCGGCCTCTCGACCTCGACCGAGGGCATCGGTGTCTTCGGCCAGAACAACGCCGCCACCGGCCTGACCAGCGGCGTCGAGGGCCTCGTCGCCAGCAACTCGGGCAAGGCGGTCCGCGGACTGGCCGCCTCCACCAGCGGCTTCTCCTTCGGCGTCGAGGGCCAGTCCAACAGCGACTCGGGCCGCGGCGTCTTCGGGTACGCCCCGTCCGCCACCGGCAGCACCATCGGCGTCATCGGGTGGGCCAGCAGCCCCGACGGGCACGGCGTCCAGGGTCTCAACGACTCTGATACGGGCACCGCCGTCTTCGGCAACGCCTCCGGGACGACCGGCGCCAACTTCGCCGTCCGCGGCCGCACCATGAGCGCCGCCGGCTGGGGCGGCTGGTTCGAGGGTGGTCGCGGCGTCTTCGTCGAGACCACCGACATCCTCGCCGACTCGGGCGACCTGTTCGGCACCGGCGGCGTCCTGGCCGTCGAGGCCACCACCGCCCGCATCGAGCTGCTCTCCGACGCCAACAACACCGTCGGCTCGACGCTCTCGCTCAAGGAGGTCGACCTCTCGGGCGCGTTCGCCGACAGCTGGAATATCCACCGCACCACCCAGGGCTCGGCCTCCGAGCTGCGTTTCTCGCACTCGACGCTCGCCAACAACGTCGGCACCACCCGCATGTCCATCCTCCCCACCGGCGAGGTCGGCATCGGGCGCACCGCCGCCGCCAACGAGCTCGAGGTCGAGGGCAACGCCTCCAAGTCCGCGGCCGGCGACTGGCTCGCCAACTCCGACCGCCGCATAAAGACCGAGGTCCAGACTGTGACCGGCGCGCTCGACACGCTCGACAAGGTCCGGCTGGTCTCGTTCGAGTACACCGACGCCTACAAGGCCGAGCACGCCGGCATCGGCGACCGGCGGTACCTCAACGTCATCGCCCAGGAGTTCGCCCAGGTCTTCCCCGAGCACGTCCAGGGCTCGGGCGAGTTCCTGCCCGACGGCTCCGAGATCCTGCAGGTCGATACCTACCCCCTCACCATCTACTCGGCGGCCGCCGTCCAGGAGCTGCGAGGCGTCGTGAACGATCAGGACGCCCGGATCGCCGAGCTCGAGGCCAAGGTCGAGTCGATGGCGTCGCGGAACGGTCTGACCCGCTCGTCGCTCGTCTGGCCGCTGGTCGCCCTCGCGGGCGTGGGCGTGCTCGCCGCGACGCGCCGCAAGAAGGAGCGTGCCGATGACAACGCCTAAGAGCATCGCGCTCGGCGCCGGCCTCGTCGTCTCAGCCGCGTTCGCCGCCGGCTCGGCCGCCCCGGGCGCCGCGCAGGTCTGCGAGGGCCAGGGCTTCCGCCTCGAGCTGACGCCGACCGCCCACGCCCCGCACGTGATGAGTGGCGAGGGCTTCACGCTCGCCGCGGCGGTGTCCCAGTCGCCGCGCCGGTGCGCCGCGGACCTGGCCGCCCCGTTCGGCGTCCTCGACGCCCAGGACACCGCGGAGTTCGTGAGGCGGATGGAGACCGCGGCCGCGTCGGCCGACCTGGCCGAGCCGTTCGGGCGGATCGACGCCGCCGACCTCGTCGCGTACAACGCGGCGCACGCCGCGGGCTGCGACTAGCGACACGGCTCCGATCCTGTTCTCTCACGCGCGGCCGCCCCACACGGGCGGCCGCGTTTCGTTCCGGGCGGTACGCTGCCCGCCCGCGAGCACCGCACCCGGGGTCCGACCATGAGCATCCTCGTCACCGGCGCCGCCGGCTACATCGGATCGCACGCCTGCAAGCGGCTCCTCGCCCTGGGCCACTCCGTCGTCGCGCTCGATGACTTCTCGAGGGGCCACAGGCGGGCGCTCGAGCGGCTGGAGGCGGGCGGGCGGCTGGTCGTCGCCGAGGGCGCCGTGGGCGACGAGAACCTCCTCGCGACCCTGCTCGACCGGCACGCGATCGAGACCGTGATGCACTTCGCCGCGCTCGCGTATGTGGGCGAGAGCGTCACCGAGCCGCTCCGCTACTACCACAACAACGTCGCCCAGGGCATCGCCCTGCTCCGCGCCTGCGACGCATCGGGCGTCTCCAGGTTCGTGTTCTCGTCCTCGTGCGCCACCTACGGCGATCCGCCCAGGGACATGATCCCCGTCCCCGAGACCTGCCCCCAAAGCCCGACCTCCCCCTACGGCTGGACGAAGCTCATCTTCGAGCACGCGCTCGCCGCCTGGGCCGAGTCCCGCCGGCTCTCGTCGCGCCCCGTCGGCGTCGCGATGCTCCGGTACTTCAACGTCGCCGGCGCCGACACCGAGGGCGTCCTCGGGGAGGACCACGACCCCGAGACGCACCTGATCCCCCTGGCCATCCGTGCGACCCGCGACGGAGCCGCCCCGCTGGCGATCTTCGGGACCGACTACCCCACGCCCGACGGCACGTGCGTCCGCGACTACGTTCACGTCGAGGACCTCGCCGACGCGCACGCGCTCGCCATGTCGTCCGTCGAGCCGGGGACGACGGTCGCCTACAACCTCGGCATCGGGCGCGGGCACTCCGTCCGGGAGGTCATCGCGGCCGTCGAGAGCGCCACGGGCCGCACCGTGCCGGTGGTCGAACAACCCCGCCGCCCGGGCGACGCCGTCGCGCTGTACGCCGATCCCTCGAAGATCCGCCAAGAACTCGGCTGGGCGCCACGCCACACCGACCTGGTCGAGATCGTCGCCTCGGCCGCCCGTTGGTTCGAATCCAACCCCGACGGCTACGCCGACTGATCCCCGGGCCGACGCGCCATCGCGACCAGCCGGTACGCAAGCTTGGCGGCCAGGAAGTCGCACGCGTGAAGACCGGGCCTCGGGCACAGCTCGACCACGTCGGCGCCCACCACGCGCGATCTGGCGCACACCTTCTCGAGCAGCCGGTTGACCTGCCCCCAGCTCAGCCCCCCCGGCTCGGGCGTGCCCGTCGCCGGCATGATGCCCGGGTCGAAGCCGTCCACGTCGATCGTGACGTAGACCTCGCCCGTCAGAAGGCCCAGCACGCGGTCCATCCAGCTCTCGTCGGCCAGCCCCGCGATCTCGTGCCCCCACACCACCCGCGAGCGGTCCATGCCCGCCAGCTCGCTCTGGTCGATCGCCCGGATGCCGACCTGGACGATTGAAGCCACCTCCCGCGCGCGGGCCATCACGCAGGCGTGGTTGCACGCCGAGCCCTCGTAGGACTCGCGGAGGTCCGTGTGCGCGTCGATCTGCAGCACCGTCAGGTTCTCGCTCCGCGCCGCGGCGGCCCGGACCGCCCCGATCGTCACCGAGTGTTCGCCCCCGAGCACGAGGGGCATCACCCCCGCGTCCAGCACGCGGCCGACCCGCTCCTCGACCAGTTCCGCCAGCCGGTCGGGCCCGCCGCCGCACTCGACGTCCGCGAGCGTCGCGATACCGGCGCGGATCGGTGTCCACGCGGCCTGGATGTCGTACTCCTCGACCGCCGCCGACGCCTCGAGCAGGGCCTGCGGCCCGCGGTCGGCGCCCTTCTGCCAGGTGCTCGTCTTGTCGTAGGGCACGGGGATCACCGCGGCGATCGGCGCCTCGGGCACGAACCCCTCGGCGGTGTACCCCAGGAACGCCCCGCCGGCCCGCAGCTCGCCCGGGTCGAACACGCCGCCCACCTCAGCCCGCCCCGCCCTGGGTCTCGAAGTACGTGTACCCGTTCAGGCTGCTCTCGTAGAACTTCATCAGCGCCCCCGCCTCGCCGGACGTCATCCGCTTGCCCCGGACGGCACGGTCGCAGTCCCGCGCCAGGCGGCTCTGGAACGACTCGGGCTGGTGCTGCAGGTAGGAGAGCACCTCCGCGGACGTGTCGCCGCGGACGATCTCCTCGATCCCCCACGTCCCGTCCTCGACGCGGATGTGCACGGCGTGCGCGTCGCCGAACAGGTTGTGCAGGTCCCCGAGCGTCTCCTGGTACGCCCCGACCAGGAACGCGCCGATGTAGTACGGCTCGTCCCCGAGCTCGTGCACGTCCAGCACGCCCGTCGTGCCCTCTCCCCCCACGAACCGATCGATCTTCCCGTCCGAGTCGCACGTCAGGTCGCCGATGATGGCCTTCCGGGTCGGCCGCTCGCCGAGCCGGTGCAGGGGCATGACCGGGAACAGCTGGTCGATTGCCCAGGAATCGGGCATCGACTGGAAGAGCGAGAAGTTCGCGAAGTAGACCTCGGCCAGCGCCGCGTCCAGCTCGCGCAGCTCGTCGTCGTAGTCCTCGTCGCCCCGCATCGCCTCGCGGAGCCGGCGGCAGACCCGCCAGTACAGCCGCTCGGCCTGCGCCCGCTGCTCGAGCGAGATGTAGCCGAGGCGGAACGAACTCGTCGCGTCCGCGAGGGCCTTCTTCGCGTCGTGGTAGCACTCGTCGAGCCGCTCGCCGCCGGTCATCGACAGCGCCTCGCGGAGGTCGCGGATCGGCTGCGGGTCGTCATCCGTGGGAGTCTCGTCGCCGCCCGAGCCCGGGCGCTCGGCCCGCCCCGGCCCGGTCGCGCCGAGGATGTCGAACACGAGCACGCTCGAATACGCCACCATCGCCCGCCCGCACTCGGTCACGATCGCCGGGTGCTCGACGCCCGCCCCGTCGCACGCGGCCGTGACGCGGTACACCACGTCTGAGGCGAACTCCTCGAGCGTGTAGTTCATCGAGGACTCGTCGTCCACCTGCTCCCCCCGGTAGTCGACACCCAGACCACCGCCCACGTCGAGCATCTCGAGACCGGCGCCCAGCCTCGACATCTCGACGTAGATATGCGCCAGCTCCGAGACCGAGTCCTTGATCCGGGAGATGTCTTGGATCTGGCTCCCGACGTGGCAGTGCAGCAGCTTCAGGCAGTCCAGCATGCCCCGCTCGCGGAGCACGCCGATGACCTCCATCGCCTCGCTCACGAACAGGCCGAACTTCGACCGCGTCCCGGCCGAGTCCTTCCACCGCCCCGCCCCGGTGGCGCTGAGCTTGACGCGGATACCGATGTCAGGCCGCACGCCGTACCGGTCGCCCGCGTCCAGGATCAGCCGGACCTCGTCCAGGTTCTCGACGACGGGCACGATCGACCGCCCGAGCTTCTTCGCCAGCACCGCCATATCGATGTATCGCTCGTCCTTGAACCCGTTGCAGACGATCAGCTGGTCGTCCGCCCCCGAGGTCATCGCGATTACCGCGAGCAGCTCCGGCTTCGAGCCCGCCTCCAGCCCGAATCCGAGACCCCGGCCCACCTCGGCGATCTCCCCCACGACGTGGTGCTGCTGGTTCACCTTGATCGGGTACACGCCCCGGTACTCGCCCCGGTAGCCGTTCTCACGCATCGCGTCGTCGAATGCGCCCCGGAGCTGACGCAGCCGGGCGTCGAGGATGTCGGTCAGGCGGAGCAGCACCGGCGTGCCCACCCCGCGGGCCCGCAGGCCCTCGACCACATCCACCAGGTCGATCTCGACCCCGCCGCACCGCGCGACAACATGCCCGTGCTCGTTGGCGCCGAACCATCCGCCGCCCCAAGCCCCGACACCGTACAGAGCCTCGGCGTCGCCGACGCCCCAGCCGCCAGCCCGCGTCGGGGCGTCGAGAGTGGGTTCGATCCTGGTCATCGTGAATGCTAGTCCACCCCGCACCCGTGTCCGGCCCGAGAATCCGGGGTCCGGCCTGCCCAAGTCCAAGAATCCCTGTACGAACCCCGGGCCGGCGTGTAGCGTTGAGGGAGAGGACGCCCGGCCGGCCCCGGCCGCGGCATCCCCGCCCACGCCGCGCACGAAGGGTCCGACACATGCGTTCCTTGCCCGCTCTGTTGCTCTCGCTGGCCGCCTCCCCCGCCCTGGCGGGGGGAGGACCCGAGAACATCCTCCTGATCGCCAACCCGGCCAGCCCCGAGGCGCTCCGCCTCACCAACCACTACGTCGACGTCCGCGGCGTGCCCGCTTCCAACGTCCTCTACATGGCCCCGGACACGGTCACCTACGCCGAGTTCGTCGATGTCCGCCTCCCGGCGCTGATGGGAGAGCTCGCGGCACGCGGCATCGAGGACCACATCGACTTCATCCTCGTCATGCCCGACTCGACCTTCCGCCTCGACGCCCCCGATCTGATCTCCGATGTCTGCCCGAGCCCGATCGAGCACCTCTCGACGACCGCCGGGTACTCGAGCGCGTTCACCTTCGAGGAGATCACCGCCGGCGGCCTCTCCCGCTCCTGGCCAAACCGGTACGCGGCCGGGGCCACCAACCCCATCGCATTCGACAGCGAGGTCACCTACTCCGGCGGCCAGCCCAGCGAGTCCAGCTTCGCCCGCCGCTACTTCATCTCCTTCATGCTCGGGTACACCCGGACCCGGGGAAACTCCGTCTCCGAGCTCATCGATCTGATCGATCGCTCGGCCGCCGCCGACGGGACATTCCCGTTCGGCACGTTCTACCTCATGAACAACTCGTCGGACCCGGCCCGGAACGTCCGGTCCACGCAGTACGGGGGCGCCGAGACCCGAATCAAGGAAGCCGGCGGGATCGCCACCATCCTCGCCGGGCCGCTCCCCGCGGGCCGCCACGACTGCCTGGGCATCGTGTCCGGGTTCGACAACGACGACATCGTCGCGGCGGACATGACGCTGCTTGCGGGATCGTTCTGTGATCACCTCACCAGCTACGCCGCCCACTTCACGATGCCCCAGCAGATGAAGGTCAGCGCCTGGATCGAGAAGGGCGCCTCGGGCTCCTTCGGCACCGTGGAAGAGCCCTGCAACCAGGTCAGCAAGTTCCCCCGCGCCAACATGCACGCGACGTACCGCGCCGGCCTCTGCCTCGGCGAGTCCGCCTTCCGCTCTCTCTTCTGGTACCCCTTCCAGGGCCTGTTCTACGGCGACCCGCTCACCCGCCCCTGGGCCCATATCCCGAGCGTCTCGGCCCCAGACCTGCCCGCCGGCCCGGTCTCCGGCTCGGTCACCATCACCCCCATGGCCACCACCACGCACCCGACCGCCGGCATCGAGTCCTTCGACCTGCTCGTCAACGGCGTCCTGGCCGACTCCGTCGCCCCGGGCGGGTCCTTCACCATCGACACGACGAACATCTGCGAGGGCGACAACACGCTGACGATCATCGCCTACGAGGACACACCGATCCGCACGGTCGGGTCCCTCACCGCGAGTCTCGACGTGGACAACCTCCCCCAGGACGTCTCCCTCGACGTCTCCCAGCTCTCCGGCGATCGGTCCACCCGCTTCGATTTCACGATCGGGGCCACGGGGGCGCCAGTCACCGCCGTCCGCCTCCTGCACAACAGCCGCGTCGTCGCCGCGTCGAACACGACCGGCACGCTCAGCATCCACGCCCGCCTGCTGGGCTCCGCCGAGGCGACGCTCTTCGCCGAGATCGACTTCTCCGACGGCACGACCGCCCGAACCCCGCCGATCACGCTCCAGATCGACAACGCCGCGGGCTCGCCCGGCGCCTTCACGCCTGTCGCATACTCGCACACGAAGACCATGGCGCCCGACAGCGTCCGGGTCGTCGAACTCCCCTCCACCTTCGCCGACGACCTCGACGACGCGACCTGGACCGTGCTCACGCCCCCGGCCCAGGCGACGATCCTCGGCTCCGACACCGGCCCCTGGCGCACGCTCCGGGCCGACGCCGGCGCCGCGGGAACCGACTCGATGACCTTCCAGGTCTCGACTCCTTCCGGGACCTCCGCAACCGCGACCGTGACAATCGTCTACGACTCCGACGAGCCCTGCCCCGCCGACCTTGCCGAGCCCTTCGGCGTCCTCGACTTCTCCGACGTCCTCGCCTTCCTGACCGCCTTCGGCGCCATGGACCCCGCCGCCGACCTCGCCGACCCCGTCGGCACGTTCGACTTCTCCGACGTCATCGAGTTCCTCGTGCTCTTCGGCGGCGGCTGCCCGTAAGCCCGCGACGCGACGCGGACGCACGACGGCCCAACAATCCCGGGATGCCCGGCCAAGAGCCCGCCAAGCTGAGGGCCAAGCGTACCGCCGCGATCACGCGGTCTGGCCTGCGCCGCTACCCGCGCGTGCTCGCCGAGTCGGTCGCCCGCCCGACGCTCCCGCTGCCCGAGGCCGAGCGGGCCGAGCTGCTCGGGATCCACGAGCACGACCCGCTCGCCGCCGCCTGGCTCGGGCACGCCTCGGCCCTGCTCCGCGTCTCGGGCGCGACCATCGCGATCGACCCCGTGCTCTCCCGCCGCGTCGGCCCGCGGATCGGCCCGTTCACCTTCGGCCCGCACCGCCTCGCCCCCCCGCCGACCAGCCCGGACCAGCTCCCGCCCCTCGACCTGATCCTCATCTCGCACGCCCACTTCGACCACCTCGACCGCCCCACCCTCAGGGCCCTCGCCTCGGACAAGACCACAGTCATCACCGCCCGGGGGTGCCGGCGCCTCATCCCCAGGGGCTTCGGGACCGTCGTCGAGCTCGACTACGGCCAGGCCGACGACTTCGGCCCCCTCCGCGTCTCCGCGCTTGAGACCAAGCACTGGGGCGCCCGGGCAGTCATCGACCGCAACCGGGGCTGCAACGCCTACTCGATCACGGGCGATCAGGCCAGCGTCTTCGTCTCGGGCGACACCGCGCACACGCACGCGTTCGACGACCTCTCCGGCATCGACCTGGCCGTCTTCTCCATCGGCGCCTACGACCCCTGGGAGCACAAGCACGCCACACCCGAGCAGGTCTGGTCCATGTTCACACGGATCGGCGCCGCAACGCTCCTGCCCGTCCACCACTCCACGTTCGAGCTGTCCGAGGAGAAGGCGGCCGAGCCGATGCAGCGGCTCCTCGCCGCCGCCGGCGACCAGTCGGGCCGTGTCATCGACACCCCCCCCGGCCCGCTCTGGGCGTGGAAGACCGGCGCCGTCGGCGAGACAGACTAGAGCAGCGGCGTCAGCAGCCGCGCCGCATTATCCACGAACCGCGTGCCGAACCCGCGCCGCCTCCAGCCTGCCAGGTCCAGCTCGCGCGACTCCTCCATGTACTCCCGCTGCAGCACGCGGAGCTGACTGGCCGTGTCCGTGTCGTACACGATCATCGCGACCTCGAAGTTGAGCCAGAAGCTTCGCATGTCCAGGTTCGCCGAGCCCACCACCGCCAGCTCGCGGTCCACCGTGATCGTCTTGGCGTGCAGCAGGCCCTGGCCGTGCCGGTACACGCGTACGCCCGCCTCCAGCAGCGGCTCCAGGTGCGCGTTGCTCGCCCGCCACACCAGCGGGGTGTCGAGCCGGCTGGGCAGGATCAGCGATACCCGCACGCCCCGCTTGGCCGCCGACTCGAGTGCCGCCATCATCGCATCGCCCGGGACGAAGTACGGCGTCGTCAGGATCAGCTCCTCCCGCGCCGCGTGCACCAGCTCCAGCACCGCCCTGTGCATGAGGCCGGGGTTGGAACCGCCCGGGCCCGTCGCAACCACCTGCACCGCGGCGTGCTCCTCGCCCGCCAGCGGCTCCAGCTCGGGCAGGAACGCGTCGATCTCCGGCTCGCCCGGCGCGTCCAGCTGCCAGTCCTTCAGGAACACCATCCCCAGCGCCTGCGCCCCCGGGCCCTCCACCCGCACCGTGGCGTCCACCCACGGCCCCACCCGCGGGTTCCGCGCCACGCGGAAGCTCGCGTCGTTGATGTTCTGGCTGCCGACGTACGCGACCCGCCCGTCGATCTCGACGATCTTCCTGTGGTTCCGCAGGTCCATCCGGGCGAAGAGCATCCGAAGCGCGCCCACCGGCAGCGCCGGGACCACCTCGACCCCCGATTCCCGCATCTTGCGCGCCCGGTCGCTCGCCAGGAACGCCTTGGCGCCGTGCGCGTCAACCAGGACCCGGCACGCCACGCCACGCCCCGCGGCCCGGATCAGCGCCGCCGCCACGTCGTCGGCGTGCCCGCCGACCTGCCAGATGTACGTCAGCAGGTGGCAGTGCCGGGTCGCCGCGTCGATGTCGGCGCAGATCGAGGCGAGCACCCGCTCGCTGGAGGCCAGGATCTTCAACTCGTTCCCGCCCAGCGCCGGCACGTGCGTCTCGGCCGTGCACAGCCGCGACACGTGGTCGTACCGCCGCCCCCCCGCGGTCCAGTCCACGCCCCGCCGCCACAGGGCCACGGCCTGCTCGTCCATCCCCCGCGTCAGCTCGGCGTACCGACGCGCCCGCCGAGTCCCCAGCCGGTTCTCACCGATCAGCAGGTACACGAACGCCCCGACGAACGGGGCGAAGAAGATCACGGCCAGCCAGGCGATCGACGTCTGCGTCGCCCGCCGCACCATCACCACGCGCACCGAGAGCGCGACCCGGATCGCCCAGTCCAGGGCGACCACGACCACGGTGACGATCAGTCCCCAGTCCAAGCCCGCAGCCTACGCCCGGGGGCCAACCCGGGGCGCCAGAACGTCAGGGGCCGCCCGGCCCGCCGCCGCCGCGACGCCCACCCCAGCCACCGCCCCAGCCACCGCGACCACCCCAGAAGTCGGGCAACTCGGGCAGATCGTCGCCGTACAGCTCGTGCTCGAGCATCAGGTCACGGAACCGCTCGACGTCGGAGGAATCCAGCACGCCGTCCCCGTTCACGTCGGCGACCATCTCGCCGTCGTTGTACTTGCGGAGGAAGCTCTCCAGGTCGCCGTTGTCGACCGTCCCGTCGCCGCCGGAGTCGTACTGATCGCGGAAGCGGCGGCGCTCATACGCCGACCGCATTTGATCGCGGGCCGTCGCCCGCTCGTCCCGGCTGAGCTGCCCGTCGCCGTCGGCGTCGAACTGGGCGGTCATCTCCTCCCGCATCCGCTCGAACTGGGCGCGGCGGGCCTCGTCGGCGACGAACTCCTCGTCCTCGCTCAGCTCGCCGTCCCCGTCGAGGTCGAAGCGTTCCACCATCCGGGCCAGGCGCTCGCGCTCACGCTCGCGCCCCCACTCCCGCATCGCGTCCCACTCCTCCTCGCTCAGCTCCCCGTCCCCGTCGGCGTCGAACCGCATCGCGAACTCGCGCCCGCGAGGGTTGCTCATCATCGCCTCGCGGCGGGCCAGGCGGCGCTCGCGCTCGCTGATCTCGCCGTCGCCGTCCTTGTCCATCCGGGCCTCCCACTCGGCCCGGAGCTGCTCGCGCATCGCCCGGCGTTCCTCGTCGCTCAGCTCGCCGTCGCCGTCCGTGTCGAACCGCGACCAGTCGAATCCACCAGGGCCCCACTCGGAGCGCTCGCCGCCACGGTCCCAGTCGTCGCGTTCGACGAGGGCCGGCGCGGGCGCCGGCTCGGCCGGGCGAGCCACGGGCTCCTGGACCGGCTCGGGCTCGGACGCCTTGCCCGCGAGCTGGTACGCCAACACGCCGCCGCCACCAACCGCGACCACCAGCCCCACGATCAACCCGGCCTGCTTCGCGCCCATGACGCCCTCCGATCCTGGGAAACCCCGGCGGGGAGTCGCGCAACCCGCGCGCATCCCCACGGTCTCACCATCGGGCCCAACGCCCGGCTGACGAGTATATTGCCCCCAACAAAAAACCCCGCGCCTCTCCGGGCACGGGGCCAATTCGGCTGCAATGGCGAGGGGGAGACTCGAACTCCCGACCTGAGGGTTATGAATCCTCCGCTCTAGCCAGCTGAGCTACCTCGCCGCGTCCCGGGTCGTCCGGGAGGGCCGATCGTAGCCCTACGACCCGGCCGGCCGCACGCCCGGCTCGCCCGCCGGGGTCTCGACCGGATCCGAGCGGCTCACCCGGGCGTCCTCGCCCGCCGCGTTCACCGGGGGCTTGGCCGCCTCGAACTTCGCCGGCTCCTTGTCGGCCGCGGTGTTCACGTCGTTCTCGATGTCCTTGAGTCCGCGCTTGAACTGCACGATCCCCTGCCCCAGGCTCCGCCCCACCTCGGGCAGACGCCGCCCGAACAGCAGCAGCATCACCCCGCCGATGATCAGGTACTCCATCGGCCCCAGGTTGGGCAGGAATCCGAGCGTCGCGCCAGACATCAGCATGCCAACTCCTCTCGGCGGGGCCCACCCGCCGTCGCCGGGCGTCCTGCCCCGCGTCCACACAATACAAGGGGACCGCCGCCCCCGGGTCAACGCCCGCAACCCCCCGTCATTCCAGGCCCTTCACGCGATCCCGGCGACCCGCTCGGCCGCCTCGACCACGTTGCTCAGCAGCGTCGCCACCGTCATCGGGCCCACCCCCCCCGGCACCGGGCTCAGCCAGCCGGCAACCGCCCGCACGCCGTCGAAGTCCACGTCCCCCACCGTTCTCGTCTTGCCATCAGGGCCCTCGACGCGGCTCGTTCCAACGTCCACGACCACCGCCCCCGGCTTGACCATCCCCGCCGTGATCAGCCCGGGCCGACCCACGGCGCTGACGACCACGTCCGCCGAGGCGCACAGGTCTTCCAGCCCCCACGTCCACTCGTTGCAGCTGACCACGGTCGCCTCGCGCTGCATCAGCAGCACGGCGATCGGCTTGCCCACCACGTCCCCCGCCCCGACCACGACGCACCGGGCCCCCCGCAGCTCGACGCCCGTGGACTCGACCATCCGCACCGCCGCCAGCCCCGTGCAAGGCGCCAGGCTGCTCCGGCCGTAGACGATGTTCCCGATGTTGGCCGGGTTCACGCCCTCGACGTCCTTGTCCGGGTCGATCAGCTCCTGGACCTCGTACGGATCCACGCCCTCGGGCATCGGCAGGTGCGCCATGATCGCGCTGACCGAGTCGTCCTCGTTCAGGACCAGCACCCGCCCGGCGACCGCTTCGAAGTCGCACCCGCCGTCCAGCTCGTGCAGCTCGTAGCCGATGCCCAGCTCATCGCACGTCCTGGCCTGGTTCTCGGCGTACACCCGGGCCGGCGAGTCCCCCGAGCAGGCCAGGATCGCGTCCAGCCGGACGTCGCCCCCCCGCTCCCGGACACGGCGCACCCTGGCCGCGATGCCCTCCCGGACCTCAGCCGCCAGCGCCTTGCCGTCGATGATCTTCGCCGCCATCGCCGCATCCTAGCCACGCCCGCTCACGTCGCCGCCCCGACGGCGGCGCACCCGAGCCCCAGCCCGTCTTCGACCAGCCCGCCCCCCGACTCCATTACCATCTGCCCGTGCCCGAGCCCGGCCCCGCCAAACGCGTCGCAGAACTCCGAGCCCTGCTCCGCCGGGCCAACCGCGCGTATTACGCCGATGCCAAGCCCATCATGTCGGACCGCGAGTTCGACGACCTGCTCGCCGAACTCGCCGACCTGGAGCAGGCCCACCCCGACCTCGACGACCCCAACTCCCCCACCCGGCGCGTCGGCGGCGAGCCCATCGAGGGCTTCAAGACCCTCCCCCACGCCGTCCCCATGCTCTCGATCGACAACACGTACGACGAGGACGAGGTCCGCGCGTGGGTCAAGCGTGTCCGCAAGAACCTCAAGCTCGAGGACCAGGACGCCGACGCCGGCCTCTTTGACGGCGACGAGCTCCTCTTCGTCTGCGACCCCAAGATCGACGGCGTCGCCATCTCGCTCCGATACGAGAAGGGCCAGCTCGCCCACGCCCTGACCCGGGGCGACGGCGCCAAGGGGGACGAGGTCTCCCACGCCGTCCGCACCATCCGCTCCATCCCCCTGACGCTGGGCGAGCCCGACAAGAAGTCGCCGGGCGTCCCCGATGTCCTCGAAGTCCGCGGCGAGATTTATATCCCCCTCCCCGAGTTCGAACGCATCAACGAGGAGCGCGAGCAGGCCGACCAGGAGCCGTTCATGAACCCGCGGAACGCCTGCGCGGGCACGCTCAAGAACCTGGACCCCAAGATCGCCGCGTCCCGCAACCTCGGCTTCGTGGCCCACGGCCGCGGCGAGGTCTCCGATCCCGACCTTGCCTCGACCTTCACCGATTTCCTCGACGCCATCAAGTCACTCGGTTTGCCGGTGAGCCCGCACACGACGACCGCCAACTCGCCCGAGGCCGTGCTCGAGGCTATCGCCGCCTTCGACACGAAACGAGCAAAGCTCGACTACGCGACCGACGGCATGGTCGTCCGCGTCGACAGCTTCGCCCAGCAGGACGCCCTGGGCACGACGAGCAAGAGCCCCCGCTGGCTCATCGCGTACAAGTACCCGGCCGAGCGCGCGCAGACCAAGCTCCTGGATGTCGATCATCAGGTCGGCAAGTCGGGCCGCATCACGCCTCGGGCCGTCATGGAGCCCGTTCTCCTCTCGGGCACGACGGTTCAGCACGCGACCCTGCACAACTACGGCCTCGCCCGCCAGAAGGACATCCGCCTCGGTGACACCCTCGAGATCGAGAAGGCCGGCGAGATCATCCCCTACGTCATCCGCGTCATCGAATCCAAACGCCCGAGGGGCGCCCGCAAGATCAAGGCCCCCGAGACCTGCCCCGAGTGCGGCGGCCCGGTCGAGATCGACCCGCCCGAGGCCGACCCCGCCCACGACGGCGATCCGAATCTCGAGACCTCGCGATCCTGCGTCAACCCCGAGTGCCCCGCCCAAATCCGCGAGAAGCTCATCTGGTTCGCCGGGCGCGGGCAGATGGACATCGAGGGCCTCGGCGAGTCCACCATCGACCAGATCCGCGCGACGCACCTGCCCAAGGGCCACCCCCGCCGCGCCGAGCTGGGCGTCCCCGAGGACACGCCGAGCATCCCCCTCTACCACTTTGCCGACATCTTCAACCTGCACAAGCACGCCGACGCCCTGCTCACCCTCGACCGCATGGGCGACAAAAAGCTGGAGAATCTCCTCAAGGGCATCGAGGACGCCAAATCGCGGGGGCTGGCCCGCGTGCTCGCCGGCATGGGCATCCACCACGTCGGGACCGCGACCGCCAAGTCCATCGCGCGCCTCTACCCCGACCTCGACGCGCTGCTCGGGGCCTCCGAGCCGCAACTCCGCCCCAAGTCGCTCAACAAGACCGAGGCGACCGAGCTCGGGTTCGACCCCGATCCCAGACAGCGCCCCGAGACAGGCCTGGGCAAGGACACCGCCCCGGTCGTGCACGCGTACCTGCACTCCAAGCCCGCCAAGAAGGCCTTCGCCGCGCTCCGGAAGGTCGGGGTCGACCTCTCCAGCCACGACTACAAGGCGCCCGGCGCCAGGCCCGCCCCCGACTCCCCCTTCGCCGGCAAGACCATCGTCCTCACCGGCACGCTCGAGAACTACGAACGCAACGACCTCAAGGACATCCTCGAGTCCCTCGGCGCCAAGGTCACCGGCTCTGTCTCCTCCAAGACCGACCTCGTCGTCGTCGGCGACTCCCCCGGCTCCAAGCTCGACAAGGCCAAGAAGCTCGGCATCGAGACCTGGGACGAGAAAACCCTGCTCAAGAACCTCCCCAAGGACACCTGAGCCGCTTTCCTCTACGCTCCCTCCGTCGTCTTCTCCCGACCTGCCGACCTCACGACCTGCCGATCTCCCGCTTCCGCCCATGCACAACGTCGAGTACAAGGCCGAGCTCCGAGACCCCGCACTCGCCCGCGCGATCGCCAAGAAGATCGGCGCTCGCCTCGACTCCACGCTCGACCAGACCGACACCTACTTCCGCGTCACCACCGGCCGTCTCAAAAAGCGCGAGACCACCGAGCAGGGCCACGGCCCGCTCCCGCCCCAGTACATCTTCTACGACCGGGCCGACATCGTCCGCCCCAAGCTCTCGCACTACACGCTCTTCACCGAGGAAGAAGCCCGCGAGCGGTACGGCGCCCAGCCCCTGCCCACCGACGTCGTCGTCACCAAACGCCGCGAGCTCTGGCTCGACGGCGCCTCGCGCATCCACCTCGACCGCGTCGAGGGCGTGGGCGACTTCATCGAGTTCGAGGTCCCCATCCACCCCAAGAGCTCGGTCACCGCCGCCCGCGACAAGACAGAGGCCCTCCGCAAGGCCTTCGCCCCCGCCCTGGGCGAGCCGGTCGCGCTCAGCTACCGCGACCTCAAGGCCGCGGACGCGAACTCGGAGCCCTAGCAGCCCGCCCGGCGCCGCCGCCGTCCCGCCAGCAGGCCCGTCACGCCCAGCAGCGCCACGCCGCCCGGCGCCGGCACGGCCGTCGCGAAGAACACGTTGTCGCCCAGCCCGTCCACGCCGGCCGCCGACCGGAAGATGTCGGCCAGCGTCGTCCCCTCGATCTCGAGCATGTAGGGGTCCAGGTCGGGGTCGTTGAGGTAGAAGAACCGGTCCCCGTCGCGCAGGCGCCCGAACTGGTCCCGCATGATCGCCTCGAGCGTCTCGCCCATGCTCGCGTCCGCCAGGTGGTCCTCGGCCATCAGCCCGATCCACGCCTCCACCTCCCCGACGTCCGTGTACACCGACGCCAGCGCCTCCTGGAGCGCGGCGTCCGACGTGATGTCCGACCAGCCCGTGACCGGGTCCAGCCCGAACGCGTCGCGGATCTCGGCGTACGTCGGCAGGCCGTGGTCCCGCCCGCGCTGCAGGTTCAGCGCCAGCAGGTCCAGCCCGCCGGCGCCGGGGGGCCCGAACAGGAAGCTCCGGACGCCGTCCACCATCTGCAGGTCCATCTCCTCGGCCGCCTGCACTGTCATCCCGCGGATGAGCGCGTCCAGCGCCCCCTCGCCCTCGAGCGTGCCGGGGTTGAAGAAGTTGTTGCGGAGGGTCAGGGGGCCGTCCGAGTACGCCGTCCCGTCCGCGTTCATCCGCAGCAGCTCCTCGTTGAGCATCGTGTGCCCAAAGCGGAACGCGGCCGTCGAGAACAGCGTTGAGATGCTCGGGTCCACGCTCTCGTCATACCCCGCGTAGCTCGACAGACCCTGGACGCCCATCGCCGGCAGCCAGTCCTCGTACGTGATCTTCTGCACCTGGGCGCCGACGATCTTCCGCGCCGTCTGGTAGATCTGCTCGTCGTCCCAGCCCGGGTTGTCCACCGCCAGCCGCTCGGCCCACTGGTTGTGGTGGTCCACGAACACCTGGTGCAGCGCCGTCAATCCCGCCTGCTCGTTCGCCCGCACGTCGCCCGCCAGGAACAGCGACTCGCCCGGCAGGAACCCCTCGTTGGCGTTGTCGAGACCAGCCGTGTTGCGGGGCATCATCCCGTCGGCGCCGGTCAGCAGCATCCCGCCCGAGAAGGAGCGCAACGCCGCGGCCCGGGTCTCGTCCGAGCCGTAGATCATCGACCCGTCCAGGAAGTGCGTGATCTGGTTCACCTGCGCCCGTGTGCCCGAGCCATCGGTCGTGAACGCCGAGCGCACGAACGGGATCATCTCGCCCGCCTGGAAGACCGGGTCGCCGCCCGGGGCGAAGATCGGCGAGAACTCGTGCCCCCCGCCCACGAGCGTGATGTCGTGGTCGATGAACTGCCCCCACTGCCAGAACATCGCCGACAGCCCGCGTGCGTTGCCCGACGCCGTCTGCGTTCCCAGCGTGTTGCTGACCACCCGCGCGTTGGGCCCGCCCATCATCGCTGAGAGCCCGTCGGCGTACCGGGCGCCCTCCGCCCCGCGGATCTGGACCGTCCCGGCCGACCCCAGCGCCGGGTCGGCCAGGTTGTTGCCCGTCCCGTCGATGCTCCGGTACTCCTGGGCGAGGGAGGGGACGCCCAGGGCCGCGACTGCGATCACAGCGATGTACTTCACGCTCGTCTCTCCGGTTGGAAGGCCCGAGCAGACGATGAACCGAGCCGCCGCCGACGCCCAGCCGCCGGGCTCGGGGCCGCCAAGGCCGGGCCGGGTCCGATCGTGTGTGATCCGTGTGCGGGCGGGGGCCGGCGGCTATCGGTCCTGCCCGGAGCCCATCGTCGATCTCGGCGGGCCCCGCTCCAAAACGACCACGGCCCCCGCGTCTCGCGGAGGCCGTCGCGTTCGAGCAATGGGCAGGGCCGGACTTGAACCGGCGACACCCGCATTTTCAATGCGGTGCTCTACCAACTGAGCTACCTGCCCCACGCCGCGGCTCCCCGCGGGCGAGCCGACAACGATTGCCCCCCTCCCCCGCCCCGTCAACCCCGCCCCGAGGCCGACCCAACGCCCGAGAGGATCGCCCCCCTGGCTCTCTGCGGCGTCTGCCCCTTGATCGCCCGCCCGCCGCGGAGACAATGACCCCGGCCGACCCCCCACGCCAGAGAGAGATCCCGGATGCGTACCACCAGCGACCTCGCCCTGATCGCCGCCTTCCTCATCGCCGTCAAGACGCTCACCGGCGCCGCGACCGCGTCCGCCCAGTGCGGCCCCTCGCTCATCCCGGAAGCCAACGACTGGGATCTCCAGATCCAGGCCCGCTCCTCGCTCGACTCCGGCATCGCCCCATTCAACCTCCCCTTCCCGTCCTCGCTGTCGTCGCAGTACCTGTCGCTCGACACCGACGGCGGCATCGCCATCCGCTACATCTCCTCCGGCGCCCAGACCGAGGGCGTCTTCTACGGCACCAACGGCGCCGGCGCCTCCATCATCGAGGCCAACAACCCCGCCGACCCGGTCTACTCGACCGACCTCGACTTGAGCGCCGGCATGCTCGCCGTCGCAGACGGGCCTTTCGGCGCCGGCGGCGCCCGTGTGTTCGACACCTCGGGCGCCCTCCTCCAGCACTTCCCCGCGGGAGGCCCGCAGTCCCTGTCGGGCATCGGATCCCCGACCATGATCGCCGACGGCGCCATCGCCTACCGCGCTGATTTCGGCCTCGAGGACGTCGTCGCGATCGACGAGTTCGACGGGCCGACGCGCACCCAGACCGTCCTCGCCTCGACCCTCGGTCCCAGCTACTCGTTCCTCTTCACCCCCGCCGCCAACGACGCCCGCCAGGTCGTCGCCAACACGATCCCCGGCGCCGGCCCCTCCCGCCGCATCGTGCGGTTCGAGCCCGACGGCTCACCGACCACGGTTGCCGAGACCGGCGCCGCGACCGGGATCAACTTCAACGCCTTCGTCAACTCCACCGCCATCGCCAGCAACGGGTACGTCGCCTTCTCCGCCCGCCGCGCCGCCGACTCGGTCTGGGGCGTCTACCTCTGGGACGGCGCCGACATCATCGAGATCGCGGCGGGCGACAACCCCGACATCGACAACTCCTCGCTCGCCAACTTCCCGCCCGTCGTCAACGCGATGGGCTGGGTCGCCTTCCGCGCCACCGACGTCGCCAACGACTCCACCGCCCTCTGGGTCGGCGACGGCGACACCCTCGTCAAGCTCGTCCAGTACGACCAGCTCATGCCCACCGACCTGGGCGACATCATCGCCGGCTTCGACTTCGGCGGATTCGACGGCAAGCAGACCATAAACGGCGTCGTCGACATCAACGACCAGGGCCAGGTCGGCGTCGCCTCCTTCCTCCGCAACGGCACCATCGCCCTCTACGTCGCCACCCCGCTCATCACCGTCGGCTGCAACCCCGCCGACCTCGCCGAGCCGTTCGGCCAGATCGACTTCTCCGACGTCCTGGCCTTCCTGACCTTCTTCTCCGAGCAGTCGATATGCGCCGACCTGGCCGAGCCCACGGGCCAGTTCGACTTCTCCGACATCATCGCCTTCCTCGACGCCTTCACCAACGGCTGCCCCTGAGCCCGCCGCTCCAGACCGCACGAGATCCTGCTCCAGACCGCACGCCCGACGCCGCCCGCATCGCCCGATCTCACGCATCCACCCAGGCCCGGGCCGCGTAGAGGCACCTGTTCCGCAGGGCGTGGGTCGCGCCCATATCTCCATCCAGCCCGACCGACGAGGTTCACGATGCCCACGTGCCGCCGCTGTGCCCTTCTCTTCGCGTCCCTCGCCGCCCCCGCCCTCGCGGCCCCGGTGAGCACCCTCGTCTCGCCCCCGGCGCCCGACGCCTCGATCGACTACGCCCGCCGCAGCGCGATCACCGCCATCGACACCGACGCCCTTTCGGCCCTCGCCTCGCCCGGGCCCGTGCCCCGCGGCGCCCAGTCGTTCGAACTCGCCCTGCTCGACGGCCCCGCCGCCCTCGTCACCCGCCGTGTCGAGACCCGCGACTCGGGCGCCGTCTCCGTCTTCGCCAGCTTCGCCGGCGTTCCCGAGTCCTCGGCGGTCATCACCACGCTCAACGGCTTCGTCTCCGCCCGCCTCGAGCACCCAGCGCTCGGCGCCTTCACCATCGAGCCCACGCCCCTCCGTGCCGACGACGGCGCCCCGCTGCACCGCGTCAACGAGGTAGACCCCACGGGGTTCCTTCCCTGCGCGACCCCCGACGACGCCGCGGCCCTCCTGCCCGACGGCGGCCCGCAGGTCACGCCCCGGGGTGGTGTCCCGACCGTGGACATGATGATGCTCTACACGCCGGCCGTCCGCAACACGCTCGGCGGGACGTCCGGCGCCATCGCCTTCTGCCAGAACGCCATCGACCTCGCCAACGACTCCTACGACCTCTCAGGCATCACCGATTTCCGCCTCCGCATGGTCCACGTCGAGGAGGTGGACTACTCCGAGTCCGGCAATACCGGCACCGATCTCTCCCGCCTGCGCAACTCCAACGACGGGTTCTTCGACCACATCCACGACACCCGCGACGACGTGGGCGCCGACAACGTCTCCCTCTTCGTCAACTTCGCCAACAACGCCTGCGGCCAGGCCGCCGGCATCAACCCCAACGGCGCCAACTCCCAGTTCTCCGTCTCCGCCCGCGGCTGCGCCATCGGCAACATCACCTTCCCCCACGAGGTCGGCCACACCGTCGGCTGCTCCCACGACCGCCAGAACACCGGCTTCGGGGTGTTCTCGTTCTCCTTCGGACACCTGTTCCAGGACGGCAACGGCATCAACCGACGCACCATCATGGGTGTATCCTCCGGCTCCCGCATCCAGCGGTTCTCGAACCCCGGCGTGCTGTTCAACGGCGTCGCCACCGGCATCGCCTCCGGCCCCAGCGCCGCCGACAACGCCCGCACCCACGACGTCACCGGCGTCACCGTCGCCGCCCACCGCGACGAGATGGGCTGCACGCCCTTCGCCATCCTCACCCAGCCCGCCGACGAGCAGGCCTGCGTCGGCTCGACCGCCAGCTTCAGCGTCGGCGTCTTCGAGGAGTCCGCCGGCGCCGTCACCTACCAGTGGCGCCGCAACATCATCCCCATCCCGGGCGCCACCTCGGCCACGCTGACGATCGAGAACGCCCAGCCCGCCGACGCCGCCATCTACGACGTCGTCGTGTCCAACGAGTGCACCTCGTTCTCCTCGGACATCGTCCAGCTGAGCGTGGACGACCCCTCGTTCATCTCCCAGCCGCAGTCCCAGACCGTCGAGCCCGGCGACGACGTCGTCTTCACCGTCGAGTTCGGCGTCCCGGGCTCGCAGATCTTCTGGCTCAAGGACGGGCAGCTCATCCTCGGCGCGACGAACACCGACACGCTCACGCTGCTGAACGTCGACGAGTCCGACGAGGCGTCCTACACCGCCAACGCGATCGCCCCCTGCGGCACGATCGTCTCCGATCCGGCGACCCTGACCGTCGGCGCCCCCGCCGGCTGCAACGGAGCCGACCTCGCCGAGCCCTTCGGCACGCTCGACTTCTCCGACGTCATCGCATTCCTCGCCGCCTTCGGCGCCAGCGAGGCCCCCGCCGACCTGGCGGCCCCGTTCGGCACGTTTGATTTCTCCGACGTCATCGCGTTCCTGGGCGAGTTCGGGGACGGCTGCCCCTAACACCCGGTCTTGACGCACCCTGCGAGTTCCGAGAGACTCGGCCAGGCGGATCCCCAAGGAGACTCCGGGGAGCCGCCCCGCCGTGTTTGATCGAGAGATCCCCGCAGGAGCGCGTCATGACCCCCAAGGCCGTCCTCGCCGCCGGCGCCACCCTCTCCGGCGCCGCCGTCGTCGCCCTCGCCTTCTCCGCCTCGACCCCCCGGAGCGACGCCCACCACGTCATCGCCCGGGGCCTCGTCGACGAGTTCGTCAACTGGGAGAACCCCCACGTCCACCCGCTGGACATGACCCCGGACCGCTCGACGCTGCTGGCCGTCAACACCGCCGACAACCGCCTCGAGGTCTTCGACCTCACCGGCGCCCAGCCCGAGATCGTCGCCTCGATCCCCGTGGGGCTCGACCCCGTCTCCGTCCGCGCACGCGGCAACTCCGAGGCCTGGGTCGTCAACCACATCTCCGACTCGGTCTCGATCGTGGACCTGGACGCGATGAACGTCGTCGCGACCATCCAGACCGACGACGAGCCCGCCGATGTGATCTTCGCCGGCGCCCCGCAGCGCGCGTTCGTCACCTGCTCGCAGGCCAACACGATCCTGGTCTTCGACCCCGCGGCGCCTGGCGTGCCGACCGCGTCGATCTCGATCGAGGGCGAGGACCCCAGGGCCCTGGCCGTCAGCCCCGACGGCTTGACCGTCTACGCCGCCATCTTCGAGTCCGGCAACGCCTCCACGATCCTCGGCGGCGGCATCGCCGACTCCGGCACCATCGCCTACCCGCCCAACGTCGTCAGCACACCCGCCGGCCCCCACGGCGGAGTCAACCCCCCGCCAAACGACGGCGCCGCGTTCAGTCCCCCCGAGAACGAGGAAAACCCCAACCCGCCACGCGTCGGACTCATCGTCCGCCGAAACGACGCCGGCGCCTGGCTCGACGACACGGGCGCCGACTGGTCCAACCTCGTCTCGGGCGCCTTCGCCCCGCTGTCGGGCCGCGTCACCGGCTGGACCCTCGTCGATCACGACGTCGCCATCGTGGACGCCTCCTCGCTCGCCGTCTCCTACTCCACCTCGCTCATGAACGCCAACATGGCCATCGCCGTCAACCCCGCGACCGAGGAGATCGCCGTCGTCGGCACCGACGGAACGAATGAGATCCGCTTCGAGCCCAACGTCAACGGCCGCTTCGTCCGCGTCCTCGGCTCCCGCATCGACCCCCTCGACCCGTCCAACACCACGACCACCGATCTGAACCCACACCTGACCTACTCGCCGGGCCCGGGCTTCGTGCCCGAGCTCCAGTCCACCCGCGACCAGTCCGTCGGCGACCCCCGCGCCATCGCCTTCTCGCCCGACGGCCTAAGCACCTTCGTCGCCGGCATGGGCTCCAACAACGTCGCCGTCTTTGATTCCTCGCTCGCCCGCGGCGCCCCGACGACGTTCGAGGTCGGCGAGGGCCCGACGGGACTGGCCTACGACGCCACGCCCGGTCAGGAGCGGCTGTTCGTCCTCAACAAGTTCGCCGGCTCGATCTCCGTCATCGACCTCACCGCCGCGGGCGACCCGACCCTCGAGATCCCCTTCTTCGACCCCACCCCCCAAGCGATCAGGGTCGGCCGCAAGCACCTCTACGACACGCACAAGACCTCGGGCCTCGGGCAGGCCTCGTGCGCCTCGTGCCACATCGACGCACGCACCGACCGCCTCGCATGGGACCTGGGCGACCCGGCCGGCGAGATGAAGGAGTTCGACCAGAACTGCCCCGACGGCGCCTGCACGGACTGGCACCCCATGAAGGGCCCCATGACCACGCAAACCCTCCAGGACATCATCGAGAAGGAGCCCCACCACTGGCGGGGCGACCGATTCGGCATCGAGGAGTTCAACGGCGCCTTCGTCGGCCTCCTCGGCGACGACACCGAGCTCACCCCCGCCGAGATGCAGGAGTTCGAGGACTTCCTCGCCACCATCCACTTCCCCCCCAACCCCTTCCGCAACCTCGACAACTCACTGCCCACCGACCTCCCCCTGCCCGGGCACTACACCACGGGACGCTTCGCCCCCCCGGGCCAGCCCCTGCCCAACGGCGACGCGGTCGCGGGCCTCAACGAGTACCGCTTCGGCTTCCTCGACGCCCCCTTCCAGTGCGTCACCTGCCACACCCTCCCCACCGGCATGGGCGCCAACGTGGACTTCATCGGCGGGCCCCCCTTCAACCAGCTCCCCCCGGGCCCGAACGGCGAGCTGCACCACGCGCTCGTCTCGCTCGACGGCTCGACCAACCGCGCCATCAAGATCCCCCAGACCCGCGCCATCTACGAGAAGACCGGCTTCAACACCACCCAGCTCCGCAACACCGCGGGCTTCGGCGTCCTCCACGACGGCTCGGTGGACTCCATCGAGCGCTTCATCGCCGAGCCCGCCTTCTCCGTCTCCTCCGACCAGGAGATCGCGGACATGGTCGCCTTCATGCTCGCTTTCTCCGGCTCCGACCTGCCCGAGCCCCAGGGCATCCTCGAGCCCCCGGGACCGCCGAGCCTCGACACCCACGCCGCCGTCGGCAAGCAGACCACGCTCGACGGCTCCGAGTCGGGCGACCTCGCCCTGCTCCAACTCCTGAAGGACGAGGCGGATCTCTCGCGAATCGGGCTCGTGGCCAAGGGCGTCTACCAGGGAGAGCCCCGTGGCTTCACGTACCTCGGCGCCAACCTGTACCAGTCCGACCGCGCCGCCGAGTCCATCTCGCACTCGGCGCTCATCGCCTCCGCGGCGACCGGCGCCGAGATCACGTTGACCGCCGTCCCCCTCGGCACGCAGTTCCGCATCGGAGTTGACCGCGACTCGGACGGGCATTACGACCGCGACGAGTTCGACGCCTGCGCCGACCCGGCCGACCCGCTCTCCGACCCGACAAACTCGTCGTGCGACTGCGGCCCGGCCGACCTCGCCGAGCCCCTGGGCGTCCTCGACTTCTCCGACGTGCTGGCGTTCCTGACCGCGTTCGGCGCCGAGGACCCCGCCGCCGACCTCGCGCCGCCCGCGGGCGTGTTCGATTTCTCCGATGTCCTCGCGTTCCTCACCGCATTCGGCGAGGGCTGCCCCTAGTCCCCCTCTGGGGCGTGTGGTTTCGGCTTCGGCCCCGGGCCCCCGGCGCGGTACGCTGCCGGTGATCGCGGACAACCAAGGAGACCCGCATGACCCCCTGCCTCCTCGCCTCCGCCGCCCTCCTGGCCGCCGCGCCCGCCGTCGCCTCTCCCGACCTCATCGCCGCCCGCGTCGACTCCATCAACCACTACGGCGAGGTGCCCGGCACCCACGCCTACTCGTTCGGCGCCACCGTCTGCAACATCGGCGCCGACACGGCCACGTACAACCACCTCACCAACCAGCACCCCCTCCTCGCCCAGCATCTCTACCGCATCGCCGACGGCCGCCTCGAACAGATCGGCATGTCCTGGGCCTTCCACACGTTCTTCGCCCTCGAGCAGGGCGTCTGCGACACCTGCTCGCCCGTCGGCGGCGGAGACCTCGGCCCCGGCTGTTCTGTGTCCGATACCGCCGGCATCCTCGGCGGCCAGCCGCAGCTCGGACCCCGCTTCGAGGTCAACGCCTCCACCGGCATCTTCGACTTCCCGTTCTCCAACCCCGGCGGCGAGCTGGGCGACATCATCTTCAAGCGCGTGCAGGTCCCCACCGGCCTGCTCACCCAGGACGCGACGTACATCGCCGAACTCCAGGTCGTCTCGCCCGAGGACACGGGCGCCACGGCGACCAACAACGCGTCCTACCGCACGGCCAACCTGCAGCCCAACGGCAGCCTCACCCTCTCGGGCGACACACAGCGCGAGCGCCCCGCCATCCTCGCCTGGGCCGACCTCGACCCCGAGGTCGTTGTCCGCACCGTGAACGTGCCGGGCGACGGCCGCTTTCACGCCGCCGCCAAGGTCATCAACCTGGGCGACGGCACGTGGCGATACCACTACGCCCTGCACAATCTCGACTCCCACCGCGCCGCCAACGGCATCATCATCCCCGCCTTCGTCTTCCAGGTGTCCGACACCGATTTCCATGCGCCGCACTACCACTCCGGCTCGCCCGTGGACAACCAACCCTGGGAGTTCACGCCCGGCGCCGTCTCCGTCGCCTGGTTCGCCCCCGAGCACACACCCGCAAACGACCTGTCCGCCAACGCGCTGCGCTGGGGCACGACGTACTCGTTCTCGTTCACGGCTCCCGCCCCCCCGGTCGAGGCCGACGCCACCGTCTTCCTCTTCCGCCCGGGGGCAGGCGACGGCTCGTTCTCCGTCTCCCTGCCCGTGCCCGGCGCCCAGTGCCTGGCCGACCTCGCCCCGCCCTTCGGCGCCCTCGACTTCTCCGACGTGGTCGCGTTCCTGACCGCGTTCGCGGCCGAGGAGCCCGCGGCCGACCTCGCAGAGCCCATGGGAGTCTTCGATTTCTCCGACGTCGTGGCGTTCCTCGCCGCGTTCAGCTCGGGCTGCCCCTGAGCCCCTCTCGAGGGTTCATTTCGGTTCGTAAGAGCGCCGCGGCGCGGTACGCTGCCCCCGCAACCGCACGAAGGGGGAACCACATGACGACCCGTCGCCTCGCCGCCGCCGCTCTCGCGCTCGCCGCCCCGGCCGCCCTCGCGGGCCCGGACATCATCACGGGCGAGATCTCGACCTCGGTGCACTACGGCCAGATCGACGGCGTCCACGCCTACGCCTTCGCCACCACCGCCTGCAACCTCGGCGACGCCGAGATCAACTGGTTCATCGACTCCCCCGCCCATCCCGTGACGATCGAGAACCTCTACCGCGTCCACGACGGGCGCCTCGAACAGGTCGGCCTCTCCTTCGCCGCCCACACCGTCGTCCCCCTGCAGAACAACCTGTGCTCGACCTGCACGCCCGCCGCCGGCTTCCAGCAGCTCGGCGCCGGCTGCTCGAACCCCAACGCCGCCTCCATCATGGGCGCCCAGGCCTACCTCGGCTCGCGCTCCGAGATCAACGCCGCGACCGGCGCCTTCCCGTTCCCGTTCGACACCGCGGGCGAGCCGCTGGGCGACCTCATCAATCGCCGCCTCCAGGTCCCCGAGTCACTCCTGACCCCGGGCGATGAGTACTTCGCCGAGGTCCAGTACGTCGCCGCCGACGACGCGGGCGCCGGCGCGGGCCTGAACAACGCCTCCTCCCGCGCCGCGACCCTGAGCCCCCTGCTCACGTTCGCCGCGACGGGTGACACCCACCGCGAGATACCCGCCATCCTCGCCTGGGCCGCCGGAGACCCCGACGTCGTCGTCCGCACCGTGGACATCCCGGGCGACGGCCGCTTCCACGTCGCCGCCAAAGTTGTCAACCAGGGCGACGGCACGTGGCGCTACCACTACGCCATCCACAACCTCAACTCGCACCTCTCGGCCGCCTCCCTCTCCGTTCCCGTCCAGGTCGCCCAGGTCTACGAGCCCGATTTCCACGCCCCCCTCTACCACTCGGGCTCGCCCGTGGACAACCAGCCCTGGGCCTTCTGGGTCGGCAACGGCTCCATCGCCTGGTTCACCGACAACCACTCGCCCGGCGCCGACCTCTCCGCCAACGCCGTCCGCTGGGGCACGATGTACACGTTCTCCGTCACCACCGAGTCGGGCCCCACCGAGTCCGACGTCACCGTCGGCCTCTTCCGCCCCGGCGGCCCGGGCTCGTTCACCGTCCAGCTCCCCACGCCGGGATGGCAGTTCTGCTCGGGCGCCGACATCGCCCTGCCCTACGGCCAGCTCGACTTCTCCGACGTCACAGCGTTCCTTGCCGCGTTCGCCGCCGGCCAGCCCATCGCCGACTACGCCGAGCCCTACGGCCAGTTTGATTTCTCAGACGTCGCCTTCTTCCTCACCGAGTTCGCCGAGGGCTGCCCCTAAACCGCCGGTCGGCAGCGACTTGCACCCGGCTCCACGCCCCCGCCCGTCCCCCGATCGCGATCCGGGCGGCGCCGTCACATCGCCCCTCTGAAACGCCTCTCCCGTGTTCCCGTACCAACCGGTACCACACAGGAGACCCGCCCATGCTGCGCTCGCTCGCCACCGCCGCCCTCGTCGCCTCGACACTGTTCCTCACCGGCTGCGTCGTCTCGGTCAAGAGCCACGGCACGCACAGCTACGCCTCCGACACCCACCGGACCGTCAACCCCCACGAGTTCGCATCCCTCGTCGAGCAGAACAAGCACGTGCACCTGGGCATGCACCGCGACGAGGCCCTGGCCCAGTACCCGGCCGACCTGGTCACCAAGTTCGACGCCGCGACCTACGACGCCCGCACCCTCGAGGTCTGGCAGGTCTACGCCTACTCGGACTCCAAGAACGCCAAGTTCGAGCGCTGGCTGTACTTCGTCGACGGCACGCTCGTCGAGATGTCGCGCAGCGAGGTCGACTACGACGACGACCCGGCGATCCTCGATCGCTGGATGCGCAACTGACCCCGGCCGGCCGAGGCCGGCCCAGAGCACGCAGACCCCGTGAGACGCACGGCCGGCCCCCGGGCCGGCTTGCGTCGCGCGCTCCACCCGCGGTACGCTGTCACATGCTCATCCGCCCCGTCGAGCCCCGCGACCACCAGGCGATCACCGACATCCTCAACCACGAGATCGTGACGGGCGTCGCCCACTTCGCGACCGAGCCACTGACTCTTGCCCAGGTCGGAGAGCACTTCGCGGCCGAGCAAGACCGCTACCCCTGGTACGCCGCCGAAGTCGATGGCCGGGCCATCGGCTTCTGCAAGTCCGGCCCCTGGAAGCCGAGGGGCGCCTACGCGTGGGCGGTCGAGATCTCCGTCTACGTCCGCCCCGATCATCACGGCAAGGGCATCGGCCGGGCCCTCTACGACGCCCTCGTCCCCGACCTCCGCGCCCGGGGCTTCCGAACCATGATCGCCGGCGCCACCATGCCCAACCCCGCAAGCGAGCGCCTCCACCTCGCGATTGGCATGACGCAGGCCGCGCGCTTCCCCGCCAACGGCTTCAAGCACGGCCGCTGGCACGACGTCGTCTACTGGTCGATGGACCTGCACCCGGTCGCCGACGACGAGGCGTTGCCCACGCCCCTCGGGTTCAGCCCCACCACCGCCGGCCCCACAGCGCCACGTTGATCATCGGCCACGCCATGTGCCACAGCTCGCCGGGCCGGGCGCAGATATCCGCGACCGCCTTCTGGTCGAAGATCTCGCCCGCCAGCACCGACTCCCGGAGTGCCCCGGCGCAATCCCCCACCCACCCCTGGAACGGCAGCGGGAAGCTCGCCTTCGGCCGGGCCACCACCGCCGCCAGCAACTCTCCCGCGAACGCCTCACGCAGCGCGATCTTCGTACCGCCGTCGGCCCCGCCTCCACCGGCCTGGTACTTGCGAGCCATCGGCAGGGCCTCGGCCGCCGCGCACACGGCCGCGTCCGCGAAGGGCGTCCGCCCCTCGACCGATTCGAGCATCGTCGCCGAGTCCAGCCGCCGCAGCAGGTTGGACAGGTTCACGCGCCGGTGAAACCGCAGGTGCGCCTGCACCCGGATGTCCTGGTCCGAGTCACCCCGGGCGCCCGCCCCGACCTCCGCCTCGCACGCGTCGAACTCGGCGTTGAACGCCTCGAACAACCACGCGTCTCCCTCGACCGCCCGCGCCGCCGGCGGGCTCATCACGCCGTTCTTCGCGCCCGCCGGGATCCAGGCCGCCGAAGCCAGATGGAACTCGCCCCCGTCCCGGGGCAGCCGCGCCGACCCGGACGCGTGCTCGGCCGCCAGGGCCATCGGCAGCTCGTACCCCCCGAACAGCTCGTCGGCGCCCTCGCCGCTCAGCGTCACCACGTCCCCCCGCCCCCGGATCGCCCGCGCCACCTCGTTGATCGCCACCTCGTTCGGCGTGGACAGCACCACCCCCTGCCGCTCCACCATCTCCCGCCAGCGCTCGACGAACAGCTCGGGCGTGACGATCGCCTCCGTGTGCTCGCTATCGAGCGCCGCCGCGACCTCGCGTGCAAACTCGAAGTCGGCAGAGTCGGACCCCGCGTCCGCCGCGCCGGCGCAGTACGTCCGGAGCGTGTCCGTCTCGCGCCGCGCGACCGCGCACACGACCGAGCTGTCCAGCCCGCCCGAGAGCAGGCAGCACGTCGGCACGTCCGACCGCAGGTGACGCCGCACCGAGTCCTCGACCATTTCGCGAATGCCTTCGCCCGTCGCGCCCGCGATCGGCGCTTCGTGCGTGGTCTCGCGGAGTGTCTCCGACGCCAGGTCGATCCCGATCCACTCCCCCGGCCGGACGGCCCGCACGCCCTCGAACATCGTCCGCGAGCCCACGACCGGGCGGATCGTCGTCAGGTACGCGCTGATGCCGACCAGGTCGGGCCGCGCCGAGACGCGGGGGTGGGCCAGGATCGCCGGGATCTCAGACGCCGCGACCATCTCAGCGTGCCCATCGACCTCGCCCCGCCAGAGGTACAGGGGCTTGATCCCCATCGGGTCGCGTCCGAGCAGGAGCGTCCTGTCGCGCCGGTCGTGGAGTGCGAAGGCGTACATCCCCCGCAGCCGCGGCGCCGCGTCCGGGCCCCAGCGGGCCAGGGCGTGCAGGACCGTCTCGGTGTCGCACGACGATCGGAATCGGACGCCCTCGGCCTCCAGCTCGGCCCGCAGCTCGGCGTCGTTGTACAGCTCGCCGTTGTAGATCAGGCTGAACCGCCCGTCGGGCGTGGTCATCGGCTGGCGGCCGGCCGGCGTGGGGTCGAGGACGGCAAGGCGGCGGTGGGCGAGGAGGACCGAGGCGTGCCGCTCGAGGGTGGCGTCGTCGGGGCCGCGGTGGGCCATGAGGTCGCGCATGCGGGCGGCCTGGGCGTCGGAGACGCTCGGGGCGTGGCCGTCGGGGGCCGCGATGGCGAGGATGCCGCACACGAGAGGGTGTATCGGCTAGTTGGGTTCCTCGCCGTTGACGGTGAGGCGGGCGGGGTGAGAGAACCAGGGGTTGTCGGCGCCGGGCTTGTAGTGGCGGTCGAGGGTGGCGACGACGTCGGCCATTGTGCCGTCGGCGGGGGCCCATCCGCCCTCGATGTCGGGGAAGTCGATCTTGCAGTTCTCGCACTTCTTGGACGAGTCGAAGCGGATGGGGCACCAGAAGCTCTCGACGTTCCTCAGCATCTCGGTGCCGAGTGACCAGACGCCGGTCATCCAGTCGCAGTAGAGGCACCAGATGAGGTCGTGCCCGACGAGGCCGTCGAACTTGTGGCGGCTGACGTTGACCCAGTCGGCGGTCCGGTACTTGGGCAGGCGGACGAGCCAGGTGAGGGGCGGATAGACGAACAGCTCGGCGAGGCGGACGAGGGCGAAGAGGGGGACGGCCCAGGCGGTCCACCAGACGGCGGCGTGGTTGCGCGTGCGGCCGACGGTCTTGTTGAGCTGGTGGACGATCCGCGGGCCGCGGGCGGCCTTGATGTTCGCCAGCTCGTGGGCCCAGCCCCAGAGGAGGACGGCCAGGATCTGGGCGGCGACGGCGGCGACGAGGCCGAGCAGGGCGGCGAGCCAGGGGTTGAGCTCGCCGCGATACACCACCGCGATGACGACGCCGACGACCTGGGGGGCGATGGTGAAGTAGAGGATGAGCAGGTCGAGGCCGGGGGCGCGGGAGAGGAAGTCGGTGATGGCGCGGAGGCCGAGCCTGGGGAGGAGGTGGAGGGCGGCGGCGCCGAGGAGGAGGGCGGCGGTCGTGATGGCTGCGGTGAGGGCGAGGGTGGGGAGCATGGGCGCAGGGTACCGCGCTCAGGAGCCTCGAATGTGGCTCGGCTAGACGGTGGGCACCGCCCCCAGCAGCTCCCGCGTGTACTCGTGTTGTGGGTCCTCGATGATCTGCTCCCGCGGCCCCTGCTCGACGACACGGCCCCTGAGCATGACGGCGATGCGTTGGCAGGTGTGGGAGACGACGGCCATGTCGTGGGAGATGAAGAGGTAGGTCAGGCCGAGGTCGCGCTGGAGGTCGGTGAGGAGGTTGATGATCTGGGACTGGATGGAGACGTCCAGGGCGCTGGTGGGCTCGTCGCAGACGATGAACTTGGGATCGAGGGCGAGGGCGCGGGCGATGCCGATGCGTTGGCGCTGGCCGCCTGAGAACTGGTGGGGGTAGCGGTCGGCGGCGGAGGCGGGCATGCCGCAGCGCTCGAGGAGCTGGACGGCGCGGGCGCGGAGCTCGTCGGGCTTGGTGGCGAGCCTGTGGACCAGCAGCGGCTCGGCGACGATCTTCCAGACGCGCATGCGCGGGTTCAGGGAGCCGGCGGGGTCCTGGAAGATGATCTGCATGTCGCGTCGCAGGGCTTGCAATCGTGGGCCGCGGGCGGCGAGGACGTCGTGGCCATCGAAGGTGACCTTGCCGGAGACCTGGGCGGACGTGTGCGGGATGAGGCGGAGGATGGCGCGGCCGACGGTGGTCTTGCCGGAGCCGGACTCGCCGACGAGGCCGAGGGTCTGGCCGGTGTCGATGGCGAGGGAGACGCCGTCCACGGCGCGGACGGGGTCGGGGGTCTTGGCGAAGAGGGCGGAGCGGGGGCGGAAGTGGACGCGGAGGTCGGCGACGTCGAGGAGGGGGCGGGGTGGCGCGGGAGCAGTCGCCGTGTCGGTCTCGTGGGCCTGGGTGGTCACGGCGCGATGGTACCTGAGCGGGGGCGAGGCGTAGTGGATTGGAGGATGTGGAGCCCCTCACCCTGGCCCTCTCCCCGGCGGGGAGAGGGAGGGGGAGCTACTGGGCCTCGACGGGGGTCCAGGCGGCGTTGTTGTTGGAGCTGGCGACGGCGGCCTCGATGAAGGCCATGCCGCGGAGTGCGGCGTCGATGCCCGGGAAGTCGGGCTCGCGCTCGGGGGACGTGCCGTCGTTGTGGGCGAGGACGGCGTCGGCGAAGGCGGCGTAGATGTTGGCGAACGCCTCCAGGTAGCCCTCCGGGTGGCCGGGCGGGATGCGGGACGCGGCGCGGGCGCGCTCGCTCGTGTGCTCGGTCGCGGTGCGCAAGATCTGGGTCGGGGCGTCGAGGTGGTGGACGAGGAGGGTGTTCGCGTCCGGCTGGCGCCACTCGAGGGCGCCCTTCTCGCAGTAGACGCGGAGGGAGAGGTCGTTCTCGGCGCCGACGGCGATCTGGGATGCGTGGAGGACGCCCTTGGCGCCGTTGTCGAGGCGGAGGAGGATGTTGGCGTCGTCGTCGAGTGGGCGGCCGTCGACGAAGGTGGAGAGGTCGGCGGCGACGTGCGTGACGTTGAGGCCGGAGACGTACTCGGCGAGGTTGTGCGCGTGCGTTCCGATGTCGCCCAGGCAGCCGCCGGCGCCGGCTCGCTTGGGGTCGGTGCGCCAGGCGGCCTGCTTCTGGTCGGTGCGCTCGAGGGGCGTGGCGAGCCAGCCCTGCGAGTACTCGGCGACGAGCTTGCGGACCCTGCCAAGCGCGCCCGAGGCGACGAGGTCGCGGGCGTGGCGGATCATGGGGTAGCCGGTGTAGTTGTGGGTGAGGCCGTAGAGGAGGTTGGTCTTGGCCGCGAGGCCGGCGATGTCGCGCGCCTCGGCGAGGGTGAGCGTGGCGGGCTTGTCGGAGAGGACGTGGAAGCCGGCTTCCAGGGCGGCGCGGGCGACGGGGTGGTGCACGTGGTTCGGCGTGACGATCGCGACGAACTCCATGCGCTCGTCGGCGGGCAGGGCGGACTCACGCTCGAGCATCTGATCGTACGAGGCGTACGCGCGGTCGGGCGGGAGGTGGAGGTCGTCGGCCGATGCTCTGGCGCGATCGGGGTCCGAGCTGAGGGCGCCGCAGACGAGTTGGACGCGGTCGTCGAGTCGTGCGGCGGTGCGGTGGACGGCGCCGATGAACGCGCCCCGGCCTCCGCCGACCATTCCCATGCGGACTCTGCGTGGCATCACGGTCTCCGAAGATCAACGACACTGGGCGGGCCTTGGCCCGGGTCGCTCGGCCTGGCCCTGGGTGGCCTGTAGACTAGCGTCGGTCGATCCTTGCCGGTGGGCGCATGGCACGCGACGAGCACACGACATTGGGCGACGGCGCATCCCCCTCGGGGGAGATGCCCCCCGTCGAGATCGAGGGGTACCGGATTCTCGCGGAGATCGGCGAGGGCGGGTTCGGTGTGGTGTACGAGGCCGAGCAGCTCGAGCCGGTGCGTCGTCGGGTCGCGGTCAAGGTCATCAAGCCGGGGATGGACTCGCGGTCGGTGGTCGCGCGGTTCGAGGCCGAGCGGCAGGCGCTGGCGGTGATGGAGCACCCGTGCATCGCGCGGGTGTTCGACGGGGGCGTCACGAGCCGGCAGCTGCCGTTCTTCGCGATGGAGCTGGTCCGGGGGGAGCCGATCACTGATTTCTGCGACCGGAACCGGTTCTCGATCGAGCGGCGGGTCGAGCTGTTCATGCGGGTGTGCGAGGCGGTGCAGCATGCGCACATGAAGGGTGTGATCCACCGGGACCTGAAGCCCAGCAACATCCTGGCGGCCTACGAGACCGGGCACACGCCCAAGGATGTCCAGTCCCGGGACAGCGGGCTCGAGGGCGTCGGCGTCAAGGTGATCGACTTCGGCGTCGCCAAGGCGCTGAACCAGCAGCTGTCGGCGCGGACGATGTTCACCGGGCGGGGCCAGATGATCGGGACGCCCTCGTACATGAGCCCGGAGCAGGCGGAGATGTCGGGGCTGGACATCGACACGCGGGCGGACGTGTACTCGCTGGGGGTGGTGCTGTACGAACTGCTGACGGGGGCGCTGCCGTTCGATCCGGATGAGCTGCTCTCCAAGAGCGAGGCGGATCTTCAGAAGCTGATCCGCGAGGTGGACCCGCCGCGGCCGAGCACGAGGCTGGGCACGATCGCGAGGGCGCCGGGGAGCGAGCTGGCGACGCGGATCGCCCAGGCCCGGGGCGCGAGCGTGGCGGGCCTGCCCAAGCGGCTGCGGGGCGACCTCGAGTGGATCACGATGCGGTGCCTGGAGAAGGACCGTTCGCGGCGGTACGACACCCCGGGCGAGCTGAGCGACGACCTGGGGCGGCACCTGGCGCACGAGCCGGTGCTGGCCGGCCCGCCGGGCGCGGGGTACCGGGTCCGGAAGTTCGTCGCGCGGCATCGGGGGCAGGTCGTGGCCGGGGCGGTGATGCTGGCGCTGCTCGTGGGCGGGGTGGTGGCCACGAGCTGGGGGATGGTGCGGGCGATCGAGCAGAAGAGGCTGGCGGAGGAGCGGACGGCGACGGCCGAGCGGCTCGTGGACTTCCAGAGCGCGATGCTGCGGAACGTGAGCATGCGCGGGCTCGGGGCGTCGGCGTTGCGCCGGATCGCCGAGAGCGCCGGCGAGCAGGACGAGGCGTCGCGCGGGGCGCTGCGGGCCGCGATGGCGGGCGTGAGCGAGACGGACCTGGGCGTGGCGCTGTACCGCGAGCACTTCCTGGACCCGGCGGTGCGGGCGCTCGAGGACCGGTTCGCCGACGAGCCCGTGGTGCGGGCGCGGGTGCTGCGGACGATCGGGATCATCGAGATCAGCAAGGGCGCCCCGGACCGGGCGTACGCGCGGTTCGAGGACGCGTGGGTGATCTCGCGGGACGAGATGGGCTCCTCGAACCCGAACACGCTCGTCTGCCGGGCGTGGATGGGGGCGGCGCTGGGGCAGATGGGGCGGGCGGGCGAGGGCGTGGAGTTGCTCGATCGGGCGTATGAGGGTCTGCTCGAGCGGCTGGGCGCCGAGCACGTGCTGACGCTGACGGCCCAGCAGCTGCTGGCGGCGACGCTGGTCAACGCGGGGCGCCCGCTGGAGGCCGAGCCGCACTACCTGAGCTACATCGAGCGGGCCGGGGAGATCAAGGGGTACTCGGCCGAGGAGGTCGTGCAGGGGATGAACAACCTGACGATGGCGCTGCTGTCGGCGGGCGAGGTCGGGCGGGGCGAGTCATGGTCAGACCGGACGATGGCCCGGGCGCGGGAGCGGCTGGGCGAGGGGCACGAGCAGTACGGGATCGCGCTGTGCCTGCGTGGCTGGGTGCGGTACGAGCAGGGTCGCCTCGACGAGGCGGCGGACCTGCGCGTCGAGGGGTGCGAGATCCTGGCCGAGCGGCTGGGGTACGGCCACCCGGTGACGCGGAGCATGATGCAGTACATGGACTGGACGCTGCGCGCGGTGGGGCGCGAGGGGGAGGCGGACCGGATTATGGCGGAGGGGTTTGGGGGGTAGGCGGCCTCGATGCCATCCGTCCTGCACATTCAAGCGTCATGTGGAGATGGGTCGTACGGCTCATCCTGAGGATGATGCAGGCGCCGCTCCAGGCTGCAAGTCGGGTTCGCCGCAGCCCGGAAGCCCGTCCATGTAGTTGAGCAGGTGCTGGCGAAACGACTCGGGGAACTCCCAGCGAGTGTTGCCTACTCGAAGTGTGGCCCCGTCGGATGCAAGCCAGGAGAAGAGAAGATCCAAATCCAAGGGGGTACTGATCACATCTCTCGGATTGCCCTCGGCGTTCCCGTCGTCCGGGACTCCAAAGCCAACAGAGATCGTTTCCTGATCAAACTCCGGTGCCACCGTGTGCAGGTACACCGCCTCGAATGCGGGGCTCCCGTCACAGGGTGATCCGCGGGGGCAATCGACCTCGACGATCACGTCTGCTGCAAGCGCCGGTTCCTCTGCAGACGCTTGGCCGCCGGGAGCGTAAGCCCTGTCCAGCATGAGGATGGCGCCGAGAAAGGCCTCGCGAGTCTGCTCGCGGCCGGCGAAACCGAAGACAACTAGGAATCCCGGCTGGCTCCAAGAATCAGGCTGGTCTCGCATGCGCCGCGTGATGTCGGAGACGGGCGTGCTCAGAGTCACCTCCAGCAGCCCCTTGTCCGCAAAGTACCGATGCTCGAACACGATGTCACGATCGAGACCGCCGAGTTCGTAGGGAGGCTCCTCGTTTGTGGAGCGCAACGGCCCAAGTCCCATTCCGGCCAATGCCAATGGCGCCAGCAGTCCACTACACGCTCGCATCTTGCTCGCAATTCGCTCCCGAGTTTCTTACGGACCTCATACGGAACGAGACTACCCTGAGCACCGCGCGCTGGGGTTCCCGATGGCACTTGCGCCATTCAGGCAATCCTCTGGCGGTCGCTGGGAAACTAGACCCACACGTTGACGATCAGATTGGGCTCTTTGAGCTTGCCGGTCCAAAGGCCGATGGAGGTGGTGACCATCTTGACCTCGTACTGGGGGTGCTCGTCGAGCCACTCGTTGATCTGCTGGTCGAGGTAGGTCAGGGAGTCGCCGGTGAGCTTGCAGTGGAAGCTCTTGACGTGGATCGCGCCGGCGCCGGTGACGTTCGGTGAGCGCTTCCAGGAGTCCTCGTGGCGTTTGCCGCCCAGGTGCTGCTGGAAGGCGCGGATCTTGTCCGAGGCGCCGGGCCCGGAGCCGGAGGTGACGGTCTTGTTGGCGGCGGGATTGACGAGGCGGGGGTCGATCTCGCCCTCCTCGTCGGAGACGTGGATGGGCGTGTGCTCGGGATCGAGGTTCTTGTCGTCGTAGACGGAGCCCGGGGGCTTGCCCTCGCCCGGGGCGGGCTTCTTCTTGCCGGGCTCGCGCTTGACGGGCTTGGGCCAGTCGGGGCCGCCCTCGAAGGGGGAGAAGAGGGGGTGGGCGCGGGGCATGCGTTCCTCCGTGCGTCGGCGCGGCGTGGCCGGCGGGCCCGGCCGCGACGGACTCGGCCGAGCGGCCGGTTCTGGCCATGCTACCCGAGACGCCCGATCGGTGTCCAGGAAGCGGCCCGAGCGGGGGTTACGAGCCGGCGCACCAGTCGAACCGCAGGTTCCAGCGGTCCTCCTCGACCCGCTCGCCCTGGAGCGCGACCGAGCCTTGCGGGAAATCGATCGCCGCTGCAATCGAGCTGGGCGCCTCGTGCAGGGATCGCACTCGCCCGGTCGCCAGACGGCGGACGGCGCCGCGGCCGCGCGTCAGCGGGCCCTCGTAGTCCAGGTACAGGGCCCTGTGGTCCGGGAGCCGGGTCGCCTCGGCACGCGTGGTCGCGGGCTCGTGGGGCGGCGGGGCAACCCGGAACGCGATCAGGCGGCGATCGTCGGGATCCGCCGCCGCCTGAGAGCTCCGGGGAGGTCGTTCCAGGAGGAGGTCGTGGTGCCAGGCGTCCCCCGGCTGGTCGTGGCGGAGGACGACCGCCCGGATCGGGTTTGGCTCGGGCGTGTGCACAAGCGAGGGTAGGTCCCACGGGATCGGCCCCATTGGGTAGGATGCGGCATTGACGGGGCGATGGATGCCCCCGGTCCGAACGCGCAGACGGAGCGATGAGATGCGTTTGCCCCCCTCGAAGCTGGTTGTGGTCGGTGTCTCGGCGGTCGTGATCGCGGGGGTCGCCCCGCTCGGCGGGTGCAAGACCAAGCGGATCGTCACCCACTCGGCCGAGCTGACCGGCTACAAGGCCGAGGGCAACGCGGCGTACACGCGGGGGGACTACGACGCGGCGCTCGGGCACTACTGGGCGTACGTGAACGAGCGGCCTCAGAGCGCCTGGGGGCGCCACCGGCTGGGCTTGACGTACATGGCGATGGGCGAGCCCAGGTACGCCCGCGAGCAGTTCGACGTCGCGTACGACCTGGAGCCTGAGAACACGGCGTACGCCGAGGCGCTCGCGGATTCCCTGCTCGAGCTTGGCGAGGTGGCCGCGCTGTTCGAGCACCTCGAGTTGTTGGCTGATCGTGATCCGACCTCGGCGGGGCACATCCGGACCGCCCGGTACGCCGAGCGGCTCGGGTTCATGGACGAGGCGTTGGCGGCGTACCGCAAGGGCGTGGCCCTGGACGGGCGGACCTCGCCCGAGCCGCACCGGGCGATGGCGGACTTCCGGCGGCGGATCGGGGACCGCGAGGGCGAGGTCCGGTCGCTGCGGAAGGTCCTCTGGTTCGACGCGACGGACGCGCAGGCGACGGCCCGGCTCGAAGAACTGGGCGAGATCGTCGGGCCGAGCTTCGCGCTGCAGCCGGGGGCGGACGGCTGAGCCGGCCGGGGGTCGCGGGGCCCGTTTGACAGACGGGGCGGGCCGTCTTACGCTTCATCCGGATATACGGATGAAGTACCCGAACGTCAACCTGACCGTGCTGGAGCGGCTCTCGGCCCTGTCCGACCCGATTCGGCTGCGCGTGCTGCGGCTGCTCGAGAGCGAGGAGCTCTCGGTCGGCGAGGTGGCGCGGGTGCTGCAGCTGCCCCAGTCCACGGTCAGCCGTCACCTCAAGGTGCTGGGCGAGGGTGGCTGGCTGGTGCGGCGTCAGCTGGGGACGGCGAGCTACTACCGAGTGCTGCTCGACGACCTGTCGGACGAGGAGCGGGCGCTGTGGGTGACGGTCCGGGGTCAGATGGGCGAGACGCCTGAGCTGGCCGAGGATGCGCGGCGGGTGGAAGCAGTCATCGCCGAGCGTGCGACGGACTCGGTGTCGTTCTTCGGGCGGATCGCCGGCGGTTGGGACGCGCTGCGGAGCGAGATGTTCGGGAACCACTTCACGGCCCAGGCGCTGCTGACGATGCTGCCCCGCGACTGGGTGGTCGCGGACGTCGGGTGCGGCACGGGGAACGTTGCGGAGCTGGTGGCGCCGTGCGTGAACGAGGTCGTGGCGATCGATCAGTCGGCGCCGATGCTGGAGGCCGCGGAGCGGCGGCTTGACGGGGCGGCGAACGTGCGGTTCGTGCAGGGCTCGGTCGAGTCGCTGCCCTTGGACGATGGGAGCATCGACGCGATCGTGAGCGTGCTGGTGCTGCACCACGTCGAGGACCCGGTTGGAGCGATGCGCGAGATGGCCCGCGTGCTGCGGGCCGACCGGGGCGGGGGCGTGGCGCTGGTCGTGGACATGCTCGAGCACGGGCGGGTTGAGTACAAGCACACGATGGGGCACAAGCACCTGGGCTTCAGCGAGTCCGGGCTCGCGGAGATGTTCGAGGGGGCCGGGTTCGGGGCGCCGGACGTGCGGACAATCCGGGGCGAGAGCCAGGCCAAGGGACCGGGGCTGTTCGCCGCGGTCGGTCGATTGAAGTGAGGCGCGGCGCCCCGTGACGGGGCGATCGCGGATTGGAAGAACGGACACTTTCAGGATCTTGGAGACAGACATGACGGCGATGATGACGAAGCCGGATAGCGTGAAGACCGCGGGCGGGACGCTCGAGTTCAAGGTGAGAGACCTTCATCTGGCCGAGGCGGGCCGGAAGGAGATCCGCCTGGCCGAGCACGAGATGCCGGGCCTGATGGCCCTCCGCGAGCGGTACGCGAGCAAGAAGCCCCTGAAGGGCGCGAGGATCGCGGGCTCGCTGCATATGACGGTGCAGACGGCGGTGCTGATCGAGACGCTGGTCGAGCTGGGCGCCGAGGTTCGCTGGGCGTCGTGCAACATCTTCTCGACGCAGGACTCGGCGGCGTCGGCCGTCGTGGTGGGCCCGAACGGGACGCCGGAGAAGCCCGAGGGCGTCCCGGTCTTCGCCTGGAAGGGCGAGACGCTGGACGAGTACTGGTGGTGCGCCCGCCAGATCTTGAACTGGCCCGGCGGCGAGGGCGCGAACCTGATCCTCGACGACGGCGGGGACGCGACGATGATGGTGCTCAAGGGCCTGGAGTTCGAGAAGGCCGGGAGCATCCCCGAGTTTGCGCCGCACGAGCACCCGGAGGAGTTCGGGGCGTTCCTGCGTCAGCTCAAGGAGCAGGAGAAGGAGTTCCCGGGCTGCTGGGAGAAGCTCGCCAAGGCGATCAAGGGCGTCAGCGAGGAGACGACGACGGGCGTGCACCGCCTGTACCAGTTCGCGGAGCAGGGGGTCCTGCCCTTCCCGGCGATCAACGTCAACGACTCGGTGACCAAGAGCAAGTTCGACAATATTTATGGCTGCCGCCACAGCCTGCTCGACGGGCTGAACCGGGCGACGGACGTGATGCTGTCGGGCAAGGTCGCGGTCGTGTGCGGGTACGGCGAGGTCGGCAAGGGGTGCTGCCAGGCGCTCAAGGGCCAGGGCTGCCGCGTGATCGTGACCGAGATCGACCCGATCTGCGCCCTGCAGGCGTCGATGGAGGGCTTCGAGGTCACGACGCTCGATGACGTCGTCGAGACGGCGGACATCTTCGTCACGACGACCGGCAACAAGGACATCATCACGCTCGGGCACATGAAGCGGATGAAGGACAAGGCGATCGTCGGCAACATCGGGCACTTCGACAACGAGATCCAGATGGAGAAGCTGGCCCGGGACGCGGACGTCGAGCGGATCAACATCAAGCCGCAGTACGACGAGTTCCGGTTCAAGAGCAAGGACACGAGCATCCTGGTGCTGGCCGAGGGTCGCCTGCTGAACCTGGGGTGCGCGACGGGTCACCCGAGCTTCGTGATGAGCGCGAGCTTCACGAACCAGGTGATCGCGCAGATGGAGCTGCACGCCAACGAGAGCGCGTACGAGAACAAGGTGTACATGCTGCCCAAGCACCTCGACGAGGAGGTCGCGAGGCTGCACCTGGAGAAGCTCGGCGTGAAGCTGACGAAGCTGAGCCAGGAGCAGGCGGACTACATCGGGGTGCCTGTGAACGGGCCGTACAAGGCCGAGCACTACCGGTACTGAGTTCTTCTGGGTACTCGGCGCAATGAAAGAGCCCAGGGACTCGCGTCCCTGGGCTTTCTTTGTGGAGTTCAACGGCGAGGGTTACGGGCAGCCGGCGCTGAACGCGGCGAGGAACGCGACGACGTCGTCGAAGTTCCACTGGCCGAACGGGATCGCCAGGTCGGCGGCCGAGTCCATCGCGGTGAAGGCGTTCAGGAATGCCACGATGTCGTCAAAGTTCAGGACGCCGAACGGGTCGGCGAGGTCGGCCTCGTTGCAGCCGCCGGCGCCCGGGAGGGCGAGGCGGATGATGGCTTCGAGCTCCGTCAGCCCGTCCAGGGTCTCGATGTCCACCTCGACGTGGACGGCGCCGTCCTCGGCGAGATCGAGGCCGGGCCCGGTGATGTTGGCGGCGTTGAAGTCGGTGATCACCCAGTCGGCGGACGGGCCTTCGCCGTCGTCGAACATGTCGCCCACGGAGAGGAGCTTGACGGCGGAGGGGAGGTCGGAGGCGTCGGCGGCGAAGAACAGCGTCTCGCCGGCCTCGTCGGTGCTCCAGATGAAGGCGGCCTGGCCGAGATCGTTGATCGAGAGAGCGCCGACGGAGGACCCGAGGGTCAGGCCCGCGACCACGTCGTCCTCGCGGAGGGCGATGGCGCCGTTGTAGGCGATGAACTCGTCGGATGTGGAGGCGCCGTCGGTGTCACCCGAGAAGAGGTAGTCGCCGGAGCTGTTGATGGAGACCGAATCGAGGTTGTCCCAGTTGTCGCCCTGGCCCGTCGGGGTGGACTCGCGCGCGACGACTGTGGCCATGTCGATGAGGAGGAGGTCGTCGTCGGTGGAGGAGCCGGTGTCGGCCAGGAGTGTGATGATGGAGTGGGCGCCATTGCCCGAGAAGTTGAAGTTGAAGTCGACGCCCGAGGGGAAGTCGACGGTGAGGCCGCCGCCGCCAGGGATGGCGTCGCCCGTCATGATGACGGCGGTGATCACGCCCGCGGGGTTGCGGGAGTAGAGGGCGCGTTGGGCGGAGGAGCCCCCGCCGGCGCCGTCGTTGATGCCGGCGACCCAGATGCCGGTGCCGTCGTTGATCATCTGGGGGCGGGAGTTGAAGGTGACTTCGAAGTCCTCGGAGAAGCCGGGGGGCTGCTGGAGGCCGGCGAGGATGAGCCCGTCCTGGCCCCAGACGGAGTCCTCGCCGTTGAACGATGGGCTGTAGATGAACTGGCCGGCGTCGCCGATGCCCATGTTGCTCTCGGAGCCGGTGAGCAGGTCCGGGAGGGCGTCGTCGGAGGCGAAGATGGCGCCGGTGTCGTACCAGATGGCGCGGCGGCCGTCGGCGAGGCCGACGACGAAGCCGACGACGCCATTCCCGTTGGTGTACGGCGCGTTGAGGGTGTCCACGAGGGAGTCGGCGAGGGCGTCGCCCTCCTTGACGACGATGGAACCGGAGACAACGCCGCCGGCGAGCGCGGGGGCCGCGGCGCCGGCCGCGATGGCGAGGGCGAGGCAGGGACGGATGGATCTCATGGCTCTGCTCCGTGGAGTGCGTTCTTCACGGGAGGAGCCGCACGAGTTGTTCATGCGGGACCGCTCCTCCCCCACTGCCGTCAGGCTAGTTGGGGGGCATGGCCGGCACAAGAGCCTGGGGCGGGGGTCAGGGACAGCCGGCGCCGAAGGCGGTCAGGAAGGCGACGACGTCGGAGAAGTCCCACTGGCCGAAGGGCTCGGCGAGGTCGGCGGGCGCGCCCATGGCGGCGAAGGCCGTGAGGAACGCGATGACGTCGTCGAAGTTGAGCGTGCCGAGGGGGTCGGCCAGGTCGGCGTTGTTGCAGGGGGTGGGCAACATGAGAGAGATGATCGCCGGGCGGTTGGTGAGTGTGCCGTCGATGGAGTCGAGGGTCACCTCGACGAAGACGCGTCCATCCTCGGCCAGGTCGAGCCCCGGGGCGGTGAAAGCGGAGGCCCTGAAGTCGTCGATGATCCAGTCGCCGAGGCCGTCGTCGTCCACGTCGATCGCGTCGCCGATCGAGAGCATGCGGTAGAGCGAGCCGGCGGCGTTGGCCGGGTCTCGGACGTAGAGCAATGACTCGGTAGAGGCGGGGACGGCGTCGGTGCGGATCTCCCAGATCATGACGATCTGGTTGAGGTCGTTGATGGAGAGGGCGTCGGTGCCGTTGCCGTCGAGCCGGCCCGAGATGGTGAGGTCGTCCTCGCGGAGGATGATCTGGCCGTTGTAGGCGATGAACTGGTCCACGGTCTTGTTGCCGCTGGTGTCGCCCGAGATGACATAGTTGCCCGAGCTGTTGATGGAGACGGAGTCGAAGGAGGTCCAGTTGTCGCCGTCGCCCGTCGGCAGGCCCTCGCCGGCGACGATGGCGCCGTCGGCGACGACGTAGGCGTCGAGCGAGGTGTCGCGGAACATGTAGATGGTGTGCTCGCCCGAGCCCGAGACGTCGAGTTCGGGGCCGATGGGGCCGAGGGTGACGCCGTCGATGGTGTCGCCCTGGCTGACAAGCGTGGAGATGGAGCCGTCCGTGCCGCGCCGGTGGATGCGCCAGGAGGCGGGCCCGGGGCTGCCCGCGCCGTCGTCGATGCCGGCGATCCAGTAGCCGACGCCGTCGTTGGTCAGGTTGGGTCTGTCGAGCGCGGCGATGGCGAAGCCGGGGGGCTCGTTGGGGGCGGGGTCGCCGTCGGTGAGGACGACGCCGTCGGAGGCGTAGATGCATTGCAGGAGGCTGCAGCGGAGGCGGAGGAGGAAGGAGCCGTCGTCGGCGATGCCCATGCTCGCCTCGCCCGTGTTGAGGACGTCGGGGAGGGCGTCGTCGCTGTCCCAGACGAGGGCGCCGTCGTACCAGACGCCGAACCCGTTGTAGATCGAAATGAACGCGGCCCTGCCGTCGCCGTTGGTGGCGCACGGGTTCACTCCGACGACGGCGATGTCGCCGAACATGTCGCCTCGGAGGACCTCGAGCGTGGCGGGGACGGGATCCGGGCCGGCGAGGGCGGTGCTCGCCGCGGAAGCGGTGATGAGCACGAGCGGGAGCACGGGGGTCGTGGGATTGAGATTCATGGATCGCTGCCTCCGGGCGCCCGCTCGGGGCGCAGCACGAAACACCGGCGGCGGCGGGCCGCCCCTTTGCCTCACGCTAGCGGCACGACCGGGGCGGGATCAAGGGAGACCTACGGGGCGCTGGCGAGGGGGATCTCGGGGTCCCAGCGGGCCCAGGACTCTGGGGCCTCTGTCTCGAGGTCGAAGACGTGGTTGTCCTGGATCTGGCCGCCCGTGCGGTCGGGCGTGGCCATCGCGATGGCGCCGTTGATCACGGACTGCAGCGAGTCGGCGCGGAGCGAGAGGCCGGCGAAGATGCCGAAGTCGGCCTGGATGCCCGAGGCGTTCCAGAAGCGGGTGCGCTCGCGGACCAGGGGCACGAAGCGCGGGTCGATGGCGGCGGAGATGATGACGGCGTCGGCTTCCTGGGCCAGCGCGGTCTCGTAGACGCGGCCGACGGGGATGTCGCGGTAGGTGATGGGCGTGCCCCGCGCGACGGGGCCGAGGCGGGCGGCGCGGAGGGTCACGAGGCGGGCGCCGTCGGGGATGTCGATGTCGGACTGGGGCGCGCCGGCGCGGGCGGTGAACTCGCGGGCGGGGGCGGCGCCCTCGGGGCCCGGGCGGAGCTGGATGTAGTGCGGGCCGACGAGGGTCTCGAGCCCGGCGATGCGCTCGAGGCTGACCTCGGGCCGCACGATCCAGAACTGCGCGCCCTCGGTGGCGAGGCGGGCGGCGTCCGCGTTGAGCTCGGCGGAGACGATCACGCTGCCGGAGTCGGCGCCGAGCGCGATGCGCGTGACGGCCCCCACCTGGACGCCCTTGTACACGACGGCGTCGCCCTCGCGGAGGCCCGAGGCGTTGTCGAATCGGATCGAGATCCGCGGGCCCCGCTGCGAGTAGCCCTGCCAGGCGACGATCGCGACCACGGCGAGGACGACCACGGGCGCGAGCCATGCGGGGTTGAAGCGCGATCGGCGCACGAGTCGGGCGGTCGGGACGCTGTCCGTGTCGGTCATGTGTCGGCCTCCTGCCAGATGGCGCGGGGGTCGAAGGCGGCCGAGGCGAGCATGGAGAGGACGACAACCGCGGTGAACGCGAGCACGCCCGGCCCCGGGTGGACCTGGACCCAGTCGCCGAGCTTGACCGCGGCGACGAGCGTGGCGACGAGCAGCACGTCGAGCATGCCCCAGCGCCCGAGCCACTCGACGGCGCGATACGTGAACGCCTGGTGGCGGCGGTGCAGGAGCAGGTCGCCCAGGCAGAGGGCGAGCATGGCGCCGAGCTTGCCCAGCGGGGCGACGACCGAGCCGATCAACACGATGACGCCGACGAGGAGCTGGCCCGAGGCGAAGAGCGAGACCATGCCGTCCCAGATGTTGGTGGTGGTCGCGTGCCCCATCTCCTCGAGGCGGAGGACGGGGAGCAGGATGGCGAACGGGTAGAGGATGAGGCCGGCCAGGGCGAGGGCGGCGACGGTCGAGGCGTTGCGGCTCGGGGAGCGCCGCTCCAGGTGCGATCGGCAGCGGCGGCACGCGGGGCGCTTGCCGGCGGGGATCGCGGGCAGGCGCTGGATGAGGCCGCAGGTCGGGCAGGCGCACAGATTGGCGGCGTCGATGGCCGTCATGGGGGCAGTCTACTTGTGATTGGGGCGGAGGCGGTCCCGGTTGCGGGCGCCGAGCCGCTCACGGATCCGGGCCGGACAGGCGGGGCGGGTCCCGATCCGTGCCGTCGCCCGAGAAATGGCGGTTGGTGGCGCGGGGGTCGAGGGCGGCGACAGAGCCGTCCGGGTTCTCGACGTAGCCCATCTCGTCGAGGGTCATGGACTCGACGTGCCCGTCGCAGAACGAGACGTTGGCGGCGCCGGAGTGGCGCTCGTGGGGGGCGGAGCGGTGCTCCGGGGCGCGGTTGCGGCGGTCGGCGTAGTCGGAGTCGTTGGTCAGCCTCGGGGGATCAAGGGCGTAGCCGTGCCCGCCCATCGCCGTCAGCTCGGGGTGGCGGGAACCGTCCGCGAGGTTGGGCGTGCGCGCGATCTCGGGCTTGCCGGCGGCGGTCCCCAAGGTGTCCGCGGCGAGGACGGTCATCGCGGCGTGGACGCGGGAGGCCCGGACGGGGAAGTTGATGAAGCCCGCGTTCTCGTCGTCGTTGCGGAAGCGGGTGTTGCCCAGGAACTGGTGGTTGTAGCCGTACGCGTAGTTGCGTGTGGACGGCCACTCGGGAACGGAGGGGCAGAGGAAGACCTCGGAGCCGTCGATCCGGATGGAATGTTCGTCGGCCCGGTCCTCGCTGGGCTGGGAGTAGGCGTCGAAGCCCCCGGCGGCGCCGAGGAGCGCGAACCACCGGGGGCGGTATTGCAGACCGTTGCCGAGCGGGTACAGGTTGAGCCGCTCGTCGGCGTAGCGGCCCGGCTGGCCCGGGACGGAGATGTCGTCGTTGTCGCCGGCGTAGATCTGCCAGCCGAGGGCGATCTGGCGCATGCGCGTGGCGCAGAGGAGGTTGACGGAGGTCTTCCTGGCCGAGCCGAGCGCGGGCACGAGGATGCCGATCAGGACCGCGATGACCGCGATGACGACGAGCAGCTCGATGAGCGTGAAGGCGCGGCCCGGGCTCGCGTTGCAGCGACGGGGTGGTGGGATGTGTCCTGGCGGATCCGATTGGGGCGTCATGAGACGCGCGGCGGGCGGGCCCGCCCGACGAAGAGGGCGAGCAGCTCGGCGCGGCTCGAGACCTCGAAGTGGCGGTAGACCGCGGTGACGTACTCGTGCACCGTCGCGCGGGAGAGGTCGAGGGCGTACGCGATCCGCTTCTCGGAATCGCCGTCGAGCAGGTAGTCGAGGACCTCGCGCTGGCGCGGCGTGAGGCGGCCGGGCTTGGGCTCGGCCGCGGCGGCCAGCTCGCCCCCGATCATCTCGCCGATCTCGTGGTGGACGAGGTTCACCAGGTCAACGTCCCGGTTCGTAAAGGCAGGGTCGTCGATCGCTCGGTGGATGAACAGGCTGGTGAAGTGGCCCAGGCGGGGCAGGCGGCGGATGGAGATGATGTAGTCGTCGATGCCGCAGGCGCGGTGGACGTCGTTGAACGTCTTGGAGCGGTACCAATCTTCCTTGGCCCAGATCTTGTCGCGCCGCAGCGTGACCAGCGGGCCGTCGAAGTTGCGGAGCACGGGGTACTCCGGCGTGCGCTCCATGGGGGTGGACTCGGCGTATTCGGCCCAGGACCGCTCGGCCTGCTCGGAGGGCCAGCCCACGCGGTGCAGGGCGAGGCTCTCGAACCGGGAGGAGGGCTCGTCGAAGCCGCGCATCTCCCCACCGATCACGACCTGGGCGTTGACCAGCTCGCGGATGCCGTCGAACAGGCGCGAGCGCCAGGCGTCGGAGTCGGCGCCGAGGTCGCGGCAGCGGTTGACGAGGCGGAAGCCCCGGATGGCGTCGTCGGCGTTCATGCGTTGGCGTGCCATGGGCTTGGGTCCATCCGCGTCTGGGGTCGCTGCGGCTTCCTCAAGCTACCGGATTGGCGGCCCGGGGCGGCGCCGAGGCTCGCCAGAACGGGGCCGAGCCGGGCCGCGGCCGCGGACGGGGGGCCGATAAGGCCGGATCGGCGGACCGGGAGCCCTTTCATCCGTCCATCCGGATGAATGGTATCATGTGCTGCCGAGTGGACCCCAGCCGCTGTCCGGGACGGAGCACCGATGCATATTCGGGACATGTTCGAGCAGCACCGGACGACGTTCTCGTTCGAGTTCTTCCCGCCGAAGACCGGCGATGGGGCGGAGTCGCTGTTCGGGGAGATCGCGGAGCTCGAGCAACTGAAGCCGACGTTCGTGTCCGCGACCTACGGGGCCGGCGGCTCGACGCGGGAGCTGACGCGGGAGCTGGTCCTGCGGATCAAGCGCGAGACGTCACTGACGCCCGTGCCCCACCTGACGTGCGTATGCCAGGACGACAGGGTCGTCGGGGAGATCCTGGAGCAGTACGCCGCCGCGGGCATCACGAACATCCTGGCGCTGCGGGGGGACCCGCCGTCCGGGATGGATGACTACGACCCGGCGAGTGATCACTTCAAGTACGCCGCGGAGCTAGTCCGCTTCATCAAGGAGTTCGGCGAGAAGGGCAACCACCCGGACAAGCGAGGGTTTGGGATCGGGGTCGCCGGGTTCCCGGAGGGCCACCCCGGTTGCCCGAACCGAATGGTGGAGATGGATCATCTCAAGGCGAAGGTTGATGCCGGCGCGGACGCGATCATCACGCAGCTGTTCTTCGACAACCGGGATCTGTACGACTTCCGCGACCGGTGCGAGCTGGCCGGGATCAAAATCCCGATCATCGCGGGGATCATGCCGATCACGAGCGTGAAGGGGATGCGGCGGATGGCGGAGCTGGCGCTGGGGGCTCGCTACCCGGCGCCCCTGATGCGGGCGCTCAACCGGACGGACGGATCGAATGAATCGGTGCGGCGTGTGGGCGTGCACTGGGCGACCGAGCAGTGCCGTGATCTGCTCGACCACAAGGTCGCGGGCGTGCACCTGTACACGCTGAACAAGTCCACGGCGACGCGGGAGATCTACAAGACGCTGGGGGTCAAGGACTCGCTGGCGCTGGCCTAGAGGGGGCGGCGATCGCGGCGACGAGCGCGTCGAAGCAGCCCTGGCCGAGCGGGCCGGCGCCGGTGCGCTCGGGGTGCCATTGGACGCCCAGGTAGTGGGCGCGGCCCGGATCGACGACCGCCTCGATGACGCGGTCGGGCGCCAGGGCACCGACCTCGAGCTCGCCCGGGTCCGCGACGGCCTGCACATGTCGGGACAGGATGATGCCGCTGGCGACGAGCGGGCTGTCGTGCACGGCCTCGACGGGGTGCTCGTGCTCCCAGTGGAGGTCGGCGTCTGGGTGCGTGTCGGGCAGGTGCTGGTTCAGCTCGCCGCCCGCGACAAGGGCCATGAGCTGCATGCCGAGGCAGATACCCAGGACGGGCGCGTCCGGGCGCCGATCGGCGAGCTCGGCGAGCAGCGTGGTCTCGAACCGCTGGCGGGTCGGGTGAATCAGCGTCGCCTTCGGGTGGGTCGGCTTGCCGAACGGCTCGGTCGCCGGGTCGTCGCCCCCGGTGAGCACGAACGCGTCGAAGCGCTCGATCGCATCCCCGATCATGGCCGGGATGGGGGGCAAGAAGACCGGCGTCGCGCCGGCGGCGTGCACGCGGGCGGCGTAGTCCAGGGCGACGCGGCTGGTCGCGGTCCCTCGGCGGTCGATCAGATCGGTCGTGATCGCGACCAAAGGGCGAGCGGGCGCCGGGTCGTGTGGTCCCATCGGCTCATTATCGTGCGGATCGGTCGGCCCGGTTGAGTCGGGCCGGGTCGTGGACACGCGTGGGCGGGAGCGGGCTCCCGGGGAGTCACAGGCCGTACACTCGGGGCGTGTCCGGGCGAGTTGTCATGGTGTGGGTGTGCGTGGCGGGGGTGCTCGCGGCGTTGTACCTCCTGGTCGGCGGTGGTTCCGGCGACGAGGGGCGTTCGGGCGTGCCCGAGGCCGGGGGCGTGCTGCGGCTGGAGATCGACCCGGCGACGGTGACCACGGTCCGCGTCGAGCGCGATGGTGCGGTGGCGATCGCCGAGCGGGACGGCGCGTCTCCCACCGGCTGGATCGTTCGCTGGACCGACGGGGGACGGGAAACGGCCTGGCCGGCGCGAGAGCAGGCGGTCCGCGCGGGCGTGCGGCTGCTGGCGACGGCGGCGTTCGAGGCGCGGCCGGGCGAGGGAGCCGGCGACACGGCGGGGATCGAGGTGGAGATGGCCGACGGGCGGGTGGTGACGCTGTCGCTCGGGGAGGCTGGCGTCGGCGGGCGGGTCGCGGC
>JBHIWH010000009.1:0-169262 GCA_041987545.1 Phycisphaerales bacterium
TCGCGGCGGGCAAGGCGGCGCTGGTGCTGGTGCCGGAGATCTCGCTGACGCCCCAGACGGCGGGGCGGTTCATCGACCGGTTCGCGGGGCGCGGGGTGGCGGTGCTGCACTCGGGGCTGACGGCGGCGAGCCGGCACAAGCAGTGGGCGGCGGCGGCGTCGGGTGACGCCCGGGTGGTCGTGGGCGTGCGGTCGGCGGTGTTCGCGCCGGTGCGTGATCTGGGCGTGATCATCGTGGACGAGGAGCACGACTCGTCGTACAAGCAGGACCAGGCGCCGCGGTACCACGCGCGGGACGTGGCGGTGAAGCGCGGGCAGATCGAGGGGTGTCCGGTCGTGCTCGGGTCGGCGACGCCGTCGCTGGAGAGCTGGCGGAACGCGTGGGCGGGGCGGTACCGGCTGTGGGAGCTGGTCGAGCGGGTCGGGGGAGGGGCGCTGCCGCGGGTGCGGATCGTCGATCTGAACGCGGAGCGGCGGGCGCGGCGGAAGATGGAGGGGCGGGACCCGCACGTGCTGGACGCGATCGGGCCGACGCTCGAGGCCGCGATCGAGGGGACGATCAAGGGGGGCGGGCAGGTGATCCTGCTGCAGAACCGGCGCGGGTACGCGGGGTACGTCGCGTGCCCAGACGCGAACTGCGGCTGGAGGCTGGAGTGTGCCGAGTGCGACGCGACGATGGTCGTGCACCGGGCGGGGGCGCGGAAGGGGTACGTGCGGTGCCACCATTGTCTTGCGCAGCAGCTGCGGCCCGAGCGGTGCCCGGCGTGCGGCAAGGGCCTGATCGACCTGAGCGTGGGCACGCAGCGCGTCGAGGAGGAGCTGGAGCGGCGGTTCGGGACGACGCTCGGGCTCATCGCGGGCGAGACGATGGAGCGGGTGGACTCGGACACGATGGGAAACGCCCGTGCGTACTTCGACGTGCTCGAGCGGTTCGGCAAGGGGGAGCTGCGGCTGCTGCTGGGCACGCAGATGATCGCCAAGGGGCTCGACTACCCGGGCGTGCGGCTGGTGGGCGTGATCAACGCGGACACGGCGCTCGGGCTGGCGGATTTTCGCGCGGGGGAGCGGACGTTCCAGCTCGTGTCGCAGGTGGCGGGGCGGGCCGGTCGGGGGACCGAGCCGGGGGCGGTGGTCGTGCAGACGTTCGCGCCCGACGAGCCGGCGGTGCGGTTCGCCGCGAACCACGACGCGGTGGGCTTCGCGCGGCAGGAGCTGGAGATCCGCGAGCAATCCGGGCTGCCGCCGGCGACGCGGATGGCGCGGGTGGTCGTGCGCGACGAGGACCTGGACAAGGCGACGGAGCTGGCGGCGAAGCTCGCGGAGGCGTTGCGGTCGGCGGCGGGCGGGGGCGTGCGGGTGGACGGGCCGTGGCCATGCCCGATTGCCAGGGTCGCGGGGCGGCACCGGATCGGGATCGACGTGGTGGCGCCGGACGCGGGGCGGCTGCGGCGGACGCTGGCGGCGGCGCGGGAGGCCGGGCTGCTGACGAGCGATCGGCAGGTCGCGGTGGACGTGGACCCGGTGGCGTTGTTGTAAGCATGAGGGCGCGGCGGGGCAACGCGGGTGGGCTGGAAGCCCACCCCTCCGAGAACCGGGGGGGAGGTAGGATGCGCCGATGGGCGAGTTCGACGGTCAACGCGTCGTCGTGATGGGGCTGGGCCGGTTCGGCGGCGGGCTGGGCGTGGCGCGGTGGCTGTCGGCCCAGGGCGCCGACGTGCTGGTGACGGACCGGGAGCCGGAGGCCAGGCTGCACGAGTCGGTGCGGGGGCTGCGGGGCCTGGTGGACGCGGGTCGGGTGGAGCTGCGGCTGGGCGAGCACAACGTCAGCGACTTCACGACGTGCGACGTGGTCGTCGTCAACCCGGGCGTGGCGACGCCCTGGGACAACCGGTTCGTGCGCGCCGGCGAGGCGAGCGGGGCGCGGGTGACGACGGAGATCGCGCTCTTGTGCGAGCGGCTGGGCCGTCGGGAGCGGGTCATCGGCGTGACCGGGACGAGCGGGAAGAGCACGACGGCGTCGATGATCCATCACGGGCTGGGGGCGATGGGCGTCCGCTCGCGGTTTGGCGGGAACATCGGCGGGTCGATGCTGGAGACGCTGGGCGAGATCAAGGGCGACGAGTGGGTCGTGCTGGAGCTGTCGAGCGCGATGCTGCACTGGCTGGGTCGCGAGGCGTCGTGGCAGGGGGCGGGCGTGGCGGTCGTGACGAACTTCGCGCCCAACCACATCGACTGGCACGGGTCGGTCGAGCACTACCAGGAGTCCAAGCGGCGTCTGCTCGACGCGCAGCGGGCCGGCGACCGGGCGGTGCTGGGCCCGGGCGTGCACGGGTGGGCGAGCCGCGGCGGCGTGGAGCGGATCGAGATCGACGCGGGCGAGGGGGTCGGCGGGTGCGCGGTGCCCGGGGCGCACAACGCGCTGAACGCGGAAGTGGCGGCGCGGGCGATCGGGGCGGCGCTGGGTCGCGGGCGCGTCGCGGCGGCGCGGGACGCGGTCCGCTCGTTCCCGGGGCTCCCCCACCGCCTCCAGCTGGTGCACGACGTGGCGGGCGTGCGGGCGTACGACGACTCGAAGTCCACGACGCCGGCGGCGACGCTGCTGGCGGTCGAGGCGGTCGCGGGGACGCTCGAGAAGGGCGAGGCGGGCGTGCACCTGATCGCGGGCGGGTACGACAAGGGCGTGGACCTGTCTGCGATCGCGGCGCTGGGCGAGACCGTGGGCGGGCTGTACGCGATCGGGGAGACGGCGAGCTCGCTGGTCGGGGGCGCTCGGGCGATCTCGTGCGGGACGCTGGAGCGGGCGGTGGGCGAGGCGATGTCGCGGGCCGGCGAGGGCGAGGCGGTGCTTCTGAGCCCGGGGTGCGCGTCGTGGGATCAGTTCGAGAACTTCGAGCAGCGCGGCAGGCGTTTCGCGGACCTGGTCCGCGAGGCGGGCGGGCGGAGGCGGTCGGCGTGAGCAGGATGGCGATGGTCGTCGGGGCGGCGCTGGTCGTCGCGGGGTGCTCGGCGCCGCCGGCGCGCGACGACGGGCACGGGGACGAGTCGGTCGTTGCAGCCGCGCCGGAGGCGCCGGCGGAGGTCGAGGGCGGCGGGCGTGACGACGAGACCGGGGGCGGGCGCGGGCTGGTGGACATGTTCCCGTTCGTGCGTGTGGACGCGGGGGCTGGGGTCGTGGAGTTCGACGGGTTCGTGCCCATCGACTGCCATGACGAGGAGACGCCGGACGTCTACCTGGAGCTGGTCGCGTGCACGAAGGGGACGCGCGAGCACGAGTCGCTGGTGGTGACGGAGGCAAAGCCCTCGCACGTGCACGCGGCGCTGCTGCTGGCGGGGTTCGAGGCGGGGCGGGCCGGCGGGCTCGGGGGGCGGTCGCGGGACGGGGCGCGGGTGGAGGCGTCGGCGCCGACAGGGGACCCGGTGCGGGTGGTCGTGGTGTACGAGGACGGGTCGGGCGGGCCGGTCGAGGTGGACGTCGCCGAGATGATCGTGCACGCCGAGACGGGCGAGGGGCTGGAGACCGAGGGCTGGGTGTTCGGGGGCTCGGCGTTCGTCGAGTACCGCGGGCAGGAGTTCTACGACGCGGACGGGACGGGGCTGCTGATCGGGCTGGCGACGTTCGGGGCGCCGCACCTGGACGGGCCGACGTTCGGGGGCGAGACGATCGGGCTGGCGGAGGTGTTCAGCCCGGAGGCGGCGGTCGCGGAGCCGGTGTGGGTCGCGGACGCGGCGCGCGTGCCGGCGTACCGGACGCCGGTGGTCGTGCGGCTGAGCAGGCCGTAGTTGGTCTATCGCGCGGCGACCGGAAGCTCAGGGCGAGAGGCGGAACGAGATGTCGCGCGGGGCGTCCTCGTCGGGGGCCTCGACGGTGAGCGTCGTGCGGCGGCCGAGCATCGTGTTCTCGCGGACGATGGCGAGGTAGAAGTCGTTGAGTGACTCGACGGGGTCGCCGTTGACGGCGGTGATGCGCATGTTGGCGCGGAGGCCGATGTCTTCGGCGAGGGTGTCATCGAAGACGCGGGTGATGTAGGGGGCGGCCGAGCCGCCGAAGCGGCTGCGGGTCGCGCCGATGATGGCGCCGAGCTGGTTCTGGATGGGGCGTGCGACGCGCTGGGCGAGGACGATGTCGGGCATCTGCCCCAGCGTGACGGCGAGGGTGCGTGGGGCGTCGTCGCCCGGGGTGTAGACGGTCATGGGGATCTCGGCGCCCGGGGCCGAGACGCTCACCAGGGCGGAGAGGATCTCGGAGTCGGTGATGGGCTGGCCGAGGATCTCGGTGATGACGTCACCCTCGCGGAGGCCGGCGTTGTCGGCGGGTCCGTCGTCCACGACGTTGGTGACGCGGAGGCCCCGGATGAAGTCGGCGCCTGAGTTGAGGCGTTCGATGCCGCCGAAGGCGTTGAAGGAGACGCCGAGGAAGCCGCGGGAGACCTCGCCCTTGGCGATGAGCTGCTCGGCGACGAACTCGACGGCGGCGATGGGGATGGCGAAGGAGATGCCGGCCGAGTCGCCCGACTCGGCGGGGGCGCCGGTGGTGTCGCGACCGGTGGCGATGGCGACGTTCATGCCGACGACCTCGCCGCGGATGTTGACCAGGGGCCCGCCGGAGTTGCCGGGGTTCACGGCGGCGTCGGTCTGGATGTAGTTGGTATAGCCGGCGAGGGTGTTGGTGACGCCGACGGGGGCGCGGCCGAGCGCGGAGATGACGCCCTCGGACATGGAGAACTTGAAGCCGAAGGGCGAGCCGAAGGCGAAGACGCGCTCGCCCTGACGGGGGGGCTGGGTCGGGGAGGCGCGGCGGAGGGGGAAGACGGCGCCGTCGGACTTGACGTCGAGGACGGCGACGTCGGTGTAGGGGTCGGCGCCGACGAGTGTGGCGGCGGCGACGCGGCCGTCGGCGAACTCGATGGCGAAGTTGTCGCCCACGCCGCGGACGACGTGCGCGTTGGTGACGACGTGGCCCTGCTCGTCGTAGACCCAACCGGCGCCGGAGACGCCCGAGCGGGGGAAGCCGCGGGCGCCGGCGGGCGGGGTGATGTGGACGACCGAGGGGCGGACGGAGTCGGCGACGGCGGAGACGGCCCGGTCGATGCGGGCCAGGATGTCGTCGTCGTCGATGGTCTGGCGGGCGAGGCGGATCTCGGCGGTGGTCTGGGCGTCGGCGAGGCGGAGGAAGAGTGCGGGCGCGGCTAGCAGGGCGACGGCGCAGGTGATCAGCACGACGATCGCGGGCCCGTAAGCAACGAATCGGCGCATGGGTTCCCTCCTTGGGACGCGGGTCGGGTCTGGACGCGCGTGGGTCGGTGTCAGGCGCCGGCGTGCCTCGGTCGCCGGCCCTGTCCGGGGGTCTGTTCGTGGCCGGGGCGGGCCAGTTTCGCGGCCTCGCCCTCGCGCATGGTGTAAGCCTGCCCCCCGATCTGCCTCACCGCCACCCGCTGGACCCAGGTCCGGGCCGCCTCGACGATATCCGGACCCATCCGGGCGACCGGGTCGGCGAAACGGGGCGGCTGGTCGGTCAGGCCCAGGAGGTCCTGGATGACCAGGATCTGGGCGTGGCAGGCGGGTCCGGCGCCGATGCCGATGACGGGGATGGTCGTGCGGGCGACGAGGGCCTCGGTGACTTCCGGGGGGACGGCCTCGACGAGGAGCATGACGGCGCCGGCGCGCTCGAGGGCGACGGCGTCCTCGATCAGGCGCTGGGCGTCGTCGGCGGTGCGGCCGCCCGCGACGTAGGCGCCTTTGAGGGAGACCCGCTGGGGGAGCAGGCCCACGTGGGCGCAGACGGCGATGCCGGCGCGGGTCATCTTGTGAACCAGGGGCGCCATCGAGGCGTCCGCCTCGACCTTGACGATGTCGGCCAGGCCCTCGGTCATGAAGCGGCCGGCGTTGCGGATCGCCGACTCGTCCGAGGCGTGGACCGAGAGGAAGGGCAGGTCGGCCATGACGACGGTCCGCGGGGCGCCGCGCTTGACGGCGGCGGTCAGGGCGACGGCGACGTCCAGGGGCATGTCGATGGTGCGGTCGTAGCCGAGGATGACCTGGGCGGCCGAGTCGCCCACGAGCAGGAGGTGGACCCCGGCGCGCTCGAGCCACCTGGCGGTGGTGGCGTCGTAGGCGGTCAGGCAGGCGAAGGGCTCGCCGCGGGCGGCCATCCGCGTCAGCGTGCGGAGCGTGACGGGGGCCGGGGCGGGCTCGGCGCTGGCGGCGTCGCCCGCCGACGTGCTCGGTCTGGGACGCTCGTACACGGCACAAGTATAGCGGCGGCGGGCGGGGCCCTATTCCCGGGGCAGGCGGGCGTCACCCCCCCGGGCGGGGTGGTGTACGCTTGGCGCATGAGCATGAGAATCACACTCGCGGCGGGTCTCGGCGCCCTGGTTGGTCTCTCCTCCCTGGCCTGTGCGCAGCGGGCCGAGGCGTGGATCGAGGAGGGGCTGGATCGCCCGGTGGACTTTGTCGCCGACCCGACCGACGCCGAGCGGTTCTACGTCGTGGAGCAGTCCGGGCAGGTGCGGGTGATCGAGGGGGGCGAGCTGCTCGAGGAGCCGTTCTTCGAGGTGGACCGGTCGGACTTCGCGACGGACAACTGGGAGCAGGGGCTGCTGGGGATCGCGCTGGACCCGGGGTTCGCGGAGAACAAGCGGTTCTACCTGAACTACTCGGGGCGAGACGGGCGGACAATCGTGTCGCGGTTCACGGCCGAGTCGTCCCACCACGCGCCCGAGTCGAGCGAGGAGGTGATCCTCGAGGTCGCCCAGCCGTGGGGGAACCACAACGGCGGGTGCATGCGGTTCGGGCCCGACGGGATGCTGTACATCGGGATGGGCGACGGGGGCTCGGCCAACGACCCGCGGGGCGCGGGCCAGGACCTGGGCACGCACCTGGGCAAGCTGCTGCGCATCGACGTGACGGGCGAGCCCGACGAGGGTCTGGCGTACGCGGTGCCCGACGACAATCCGTTCGTGGACCTGGACGACGCGAAGCCGGAGATCTGGGCGTACGGGCTGCGGAACCCGTGGCGGTTCGAGTTCGACTCGCGGGGGCGGATGTGGATCGCGGACGTCGGGCAGAACCGGTTCGAGTGGGTGCACGTGCAGAAGGCGGGTTCGCGGGGCGGGGAGAACTACGGCTGGAACATCATGGAGGGGCAGGGGCGGTTCAAGCCGGGGCGTGCTCGGTTCCAGGACCCGCCGCGGCTGAACAAGGAGGCGTTCAACGAGCGGGGCGTGCAGTTCCCGGTGTTCGAGTACCGGCACCACCCGGTGGCGTCGATCACGGGCGGGTTCCTGTACGAGGGCGCGTCGATCGCGCGGCTCAAGAACCGGTACCTGGTGGCGGACTTCATGAGCGGGCGGGTCTGGAGCTTCCGGCTGGGCGACGACTGGGAGGCCGAGGACATCGTCGAGCACACGGACTCGTTCGCGCAGACGTTCGGCGGGCGCGGGGCGGACCTGGCGATCTCGAGCTTCGGGCGTGACCTGGACGGGGAGTTGTACATCCTGGACCACAAGGCGGGGCGGGTGCTCAAGATCGTGGAGTGATGCCCTGGACGCGGGGTGAACTCCTGCGTGCGCTGGCGTGGTACGAGCGTCAGTCGGCCGATCGGTTGCGGGCGCTCGTGCTCTGGACTGTGGTCGGCGCCGTCGGTGGAGGCGTCGTGATCGTCGTCCTTGATCTACTACAAGGGACACTCCCGCCACTCGCCGTGGGGCTCATGGCTGTCCCCGTTGTCGTGAGTGCGTGCGGGGCCGGCTCGGCGGTCTGGCGGTCTGCTGTTTGGGATCTCAGACGGAATCGCGCGTTGAAGGGGCGATGTCCGTGGTGCGGCTACGCGCTCGGCGAGTCGCTCGAGGCGATCTGCCCGGAGTGCGGTCGTCGGCTGTCGCCCGCCTTGGATGACGCCGAGGATGAGAAGTCGGGCGGCGATGGGCCATGATCCGGAACCCGCTCCCGCACGCGGCGTATAGCCGCCCACGCCGGTCGCTCGATCGGCCTGTCGGCTGGACCCGGAACCGGGTCGCCCACGCCGACGGGGCTCGGGCGCGAGGGGACGGTCCGCCGGCGGGGTCGTATCAACATCCGAGGAGGTCTCGATGACACGGACACTTGTCTGCGCGTCTGCGCTGGTCGCGTGCGGGTCGGCTTGCCTGGGCGGGGGCGGCGTTTCGATCGGGTTCGAGTCGTACCCGCCGGGCTCGCTGATGGCGTCGTACACCGAGCGGGGCGTGCTGTTCACGCCCCTGGGCCCGGCGGGGCTGATGAGCGCGACGGTGCACCCGACCGAGGGCGTGGCGGTCTTCGACGCGTCGGCGGACGTGGACGCGTTCCTGCGGGCGGAGCTGCCCGAGGAGGCGTCGTCGGTGACGGTGTCTTTCGCGGCGACGGTCAACGCGGTCGTGATCGTGGACGCGTTCGACGAGGACGGGTTCGAGGTCGCGTCGGAGGCCGAGTTCGGCGGGGCGACGGCGTTCGAGATCGTTCTCGTGACGGTCGAGGGCGAGGGGATCACGAGTGTTGAGTTCGGCGGGGTGGGCGAGGGGGCGTCCTCGACGCCGACGTTCGTCTACACGCCCTCGACGCCGGCGTGCAACGCGGCGGACCTGTCGCCGCCGCGGGGCGTGCTGGACTTCTCGGATGCGCTGGTGTTCCTGGGCGCGTTCGGGTCGGGCGGGGCCGAGGCGGACCTGGCCGAGCCGCTGGGCGTGCTGGATTTCTCTGACGCGCTGGCGTTCCTGACGGCGTTCGGGGACGGGTGCCCCTGACCCTGGCGCTGGGGGCGCGCGTCGGGCGAAGAATGCGGCATGAGCTTGCGGTCCGAGATCGAGGCCTGGGACGGGAAGTCGGCGGGCGAGATCGGGCGGGTGTACGAGCGGCACGCGGGCTCGCGGGGGTTCGCGGGGCGGCTGGTGCGGCTGCTCGACGAGCCGGCGCTGCAGGTCGGGGCGACGTGGCTGCTCAAGCGCTGGTTCGAGGAGGGCGGGGCGCCGGAGGCGTTGGCGTCGGAGCTGTACGCGAGGGCGGGCGGGTTGGTCGCGTGGGAGGCGAGGCTGCACCTGCTGCAGTGCATGCCGTACGTGCCGGCGCCGCGTGGGCGGGCGGGGGCCGTGGCCCGGTTTCTCGACGGGTGCCTGGCGGACGAGAACAAGTTCGTACGCGCGTGGGCGTACAGCGGGTACTACGAGCTGGCGTTGGCACACCCGCGGTACCGGGCCGAGGCGGTGGCGCTGCTGGCGGACGCGATGGAGACGGAGACGGCGGCTTCGGTGCGGGCGCGGGTGCGGCGTGTGCTCCGCCGCGGGTTCCCGGGTGGGTGACTCGGGCGGGCGGCTACGGCGGGTTGCGGGTGATGAACGCCCGGGCCTCGAGAACTAGACTCCGCCCATGCCGATCCTGGCCGGGACCAACATCGCGCACGCGTACGGCAACGACGTCGTGCTCTCGGGCGTGTCGGTCTCGGTCGAGCCGGGCGAGCGCGTGGGCGTGGTCGGGCGGAACGGGACGGGCAAGAGCACGCTCCTGAAGATCCTGGGGGGGCTGCTCAAGTCGGACTCGGGGGACGTGACGCTCCAGAGGGGGGCGCGGGCGTCGTACCTGAAGCAGGACCCGGACTTCAACCCGGGGGACACGCTGCGGGACGCGGCCGAGGGCGCGTTCGCGGCGCTGCACGCGCTGCACGCGGAGCTGGAGGGGATCTTCGAGGCGATGGGCTCGGCCGAGGGCGCCGGGCTCGAGAAGCTGATGCGCGAGCAGGAGCGGCTGGAGAGGGCGATCGAGGCCGCGGGCGGGTACGCGATCGACCACAGGATCGATGCGGTGCTGCACGGGCTGGGCTTCGACGACTCGCAGTTCCAGATCGCCGTCGGGGACTTGTCGGGCGGGCAGAAGGGCCGGCTGGCGCTGGCGCGGGCGCTGCTCGAGGGGCCGGACGTGCTGCTGCTCGACGAGCCGACGAACCACCTGGACCTGGCGGGGCGGGAGTGGCTCGAGGAGTTCCTGCGGGACGAGTTCGGCGGGGCGGTGCTGATGGTCTCGCACGACCGGTACCTGCTGGACCGGGTGGTGGACCGGATCGTGGAGGTCGAGCAGGCGCGGCTGATCGAGTACCCGGGCAACTACAGGGCGTTCCGGAAGCTGCGTGCCGAGCGTCGCGAGGCGCAGATGCGGGCGTACGAGAAGCAGCAGACGGAGTTCAAGCGGGAAGAGGCGTTCATCCGCAAGTACAAGGCGGGGCAGCGGGCCAAGCAGGCGCGGGGGCGGGAGTCGAGGCTGGAGCGGGCGAAGCTGGACTCGACGCTGGAGCGGCCGATGGAGCTGGCCGAGCTGCGGCTGAGCCTGGCGCGGGCCGAGCGGACGGGGGACATCGTCGCGACGGCGCGCGGGCTGGGCAAGCGGTACGTCAACGACGACGGCTCGGAGAAGGTGCTGTTCGATGACCTGAGCGTGAAGATCGGCCGGGGCGAGCGCTGGGGGATCATCGGGCCCAACGGCGCGGGCAAGACGACGCTGGTGCGGACGCTGCTGGGCGAGGTGGAGCCGGGCGCGGGGAGCGTGAGCCTGGGCAGCAAGCTTGAAGTCGGCTACTTCCGGCAGTCGGACGAGGGGCTCGACCCGGAGCGGGCGCTGTACCGGCAGATGCAGGAGCTGGTGAAGAAGGAGACGGGGGAGCGGGTGCTGCTGAGCGAGCAGGAGGCGCGGAACCTGGCCGGGGCGTTCCTGTTCAGCGGGCGGGAGCAGGAGAAGGAGGTGGGCGTGCTCTCGGGGGGCGAGCGGGCGCGGGTGCGGCTGGCGGCGCTGCTCGCGTGCGCCAAGAACGTGCTCGTGCTCGACGAGCCGACCAACCACCTGGACATCCCCAGCGCCGAGCGGATCGAGGAGGCGCTGTCTCGCCCTGACCCTGACGATCCCAGGAAGGGCGGGGCGTTCGAGGGGACGCTGCTGCTGATCAGCCACGACCGGGCGCTGATCGACGCGACGTGTGACCACCTGCTCGTGCTGGACGGTCGGGGCGGGGCGGAGGTCTTCGCGGGGACGTACACGGAGTGGCACGACCGGCAGGTCCGGCGGCGGGAGGAGCGGGCGCGGGCGGCCGAGGAGGCGACGGCGCGGCGCAAGCCCGCGACGGTTGCCAACGGCGCGGTCGCGGCGCCCCAGAAGCAGGCGAAGGACGAGGCCAAGAGCAAGTACTCCTGGATGTCGATCGAGAAGATCGAGGAGCGGATCGCGCTGCTCGAGTCGCAGGTGGGCGAGATCGATCGGAAGCTGGCGGACCCGGACGTGTGGGCGGACGTCGCGCGGGCGAACGCGCTGACCGAGGAGCGCGATCGGCTGCGCGAGGAGTTGGGGCCATTGGAGGCCGAGTGGCTCAGGAAGGCGGAGTCATGAGCGAGCGGGGCGGGGAGAGCGGGCGGGCGGCGCCGCCGACGGAGCCCGGGCAGGTCGGGCCCGCGCCGGCCGAGAAGAGCGGGGCGATGGAGGACTATCACCGGGTGGCCGAGACCGTCGGGTTCGTGCCGTCGCTGCGGGTGAAGGACAACCTGTTCCAGATGGTGTTCGTGCTGTCCGGTATTGGTGTTGGCGTGCTGCTCGGCTGGCTGGGTGCTCGGGGCCAGAGCCCGCGGCTTGGGTCGGGTGTGTCGCCCGCGATCGCGATGACGATCGGGGGCGTGCTGGGGTTCATCGTCGCCGGGGTCGTGAGCGGCCTGATCCTGATGGTCGTGGGCTGGGTGCGGGCGTTGCGGGGACGGGGCGACTAGCCGTGGGCGGCGAAGTGCCGCCGCATCGCGTCCAGGACTCGGGGCCAGGCGCTCTTGAAGTACGACTCGGTCTGGTCCCAGTGCTCGGCGTCGCCGAAGCCGAGGTGGGTGAGTGTGACATCGGTCCGGCCGTCGCCCGCGGGCTCGAGCTCGACGACGACCCAGGTGCGCTTGGCGCGTGACTCGGGCTGGGCGGGCGGGGCGTTCCAGGTGAACGAGATCATGCGGTTGGGGACGTAGCTGAGGACCTGGCAGCCGTTGGAGCCGAGCGAGCCGTCGAAGAGCCACTCGTAGCGGCCGCCGATGGCCAGGTCGATGTTGGCTGTCGCGTCGGGGCGGCTCTGGGCATAGACGTCCTGCCAGCCGGCGGCGGTGGCCCAGGCGCCGAAGACCTCGGCGGGCGGCGCGTCGATGGTGGCGGCCTCGGTGAACGAGCGGAGGTCGAGTCCCGAGGCGTCGAACAGGGCGGCGTTGATCGGGCGTGCGACGCCCGCGGGGGCGGCGGCGCCGACCGCGTCATCGCCTTCGGCGTCGTCGGTGACTCGGCGCCAGACGCCTTCCATGATCTGCTGCTCGGCGTCGGAGCCCGCGGGCGTCATCCAGACCTTCCAGGTGTAGGCGTCGGGGCCGTCGGTCTTGACGCGCTGGCGGATGCGCGTGCCGCCCTCGGTCATGTCTGTCAGGATGACGATGGCGTCGCCCTCCTTCCTGACCTCGGTGGGCAGGTTGGTCACCGAGCCGTCGTGGGTGAAGCCGATCGCGGTGGTCTGGTTCGTGGCGGCGTCGTGGGCGTAGACGGAGAAGTACCGCTCGTAGACGGGGCCGTCGTTGTCCCGGACGATGGTGGCGACCTCGACGAAGTTGCCGCCGAGGCCAACGCGGTACTCGTTGCGGGCGTTGAGGGTGTCGCCCCAGGCCCAGCGGGCGTCGATGACCCAGTCGCCGATGAAGTAGTCGAGGGCCTGGAGGGGGCCGTCGGCGACGTGCTCGGGCCTGGGCGGGGCGGAGAGGGGCGCGTCGTCGGCGAGGGCGGCGGGCGCGAGGACGAGCGAGAGCGCGGCGGCGGCGAGGGAGATACGCATGGTCAGGTCTCCTGTGGTCGTTGATCGCGGGCGCCTGTCTCGGCGCCGGTGAGCAGGTCGGTGTACGCCCGGAGCTGGGCGACGGAGTCGTCGAACGGGGCGAGGGAGCCGGCGGCGCGGGCCTGCATGATGCCGCCCTCCATCACGGTCAGGACCATCCGCGACAGGGCGCGGCGGTCGGTGTCGGGCGGGAGGCGGTCGGCGCCCTCGTCGAGCCAGGCGAGGATCGCATCGGCCCAGTTGTGGAAGTTGATGTCGATGAACGGGCGGGCCTCCGGGTGCGTGTCCGAGACCTCGAGGGCGAGGTTGCCGATCGGGCAGCCCAGGCGGCAGTCGGTCGCGACGAGGTTGCCGCGGTACCAGGCCAGGAGCTTGAAGATGCGTTCGATGGGGTCGGGCTCGGCCTGCTCGATCGGGTCCATGACGAGGGGGCGGAGATGGTCCTCGTACCACTTGAGCACCCCGATGAGCAGGGCGTCCTTGGAGGGGAAGAAGTGGTAGAGCGAGCCGGTGTTGATCCCGGCCTCGCGGCAGATGGTCGCGACGCCGGTGGCGGCGAAGCCCTGCTCGAGGAAGAGCCGGGCGGCGGTCGTCAGGATGGTCTCGCGTGTGTCGGGGGCCACGGGCGGGGCGTCCTTGAGTGATCGTTCAAGGACGATAGTGGCCTCTGCCGAGCCCTGCAAGCGGGTTTTGAGTGGTCGCTCAAGTTTTTTGGGGCGGCGTCCGAGCGGCGGGCGGGGGATCAATCGGCGGCGAAGAAGCGGCGGTGGTGGGCGAGGATCTCGCGGCAGAGGTGCTCGTCGGGGGTGTCGGACTCGACGCCGGCCTCGAACGTGCCGCCGAGGATCAGGGCGTCCTCGCGGGGGAACATGTACTTGTACCCGTCGTGGACGATGTAGCCCAGGGGCTGGGGGCGGAGGTGCAGGAGCAGGCCGCGGGCGGGGTACATGTCCCGGTCGTCGAAGAGCTCTCGCGAGCCGAGGGCGAGGCAGTTGACGATCACGGGCTCGGCCAGTGTCTCGAGCTGCTCGCGGGAGTCGAACGTGCGCGGGACGAGGGCGCCGCCCTTGGACTCGACGTCGGCCGCGAGCGTGCGCAGGAAACGGGGCGTGTGGATGAAGTCGGTGCGGAAGACACGGCCCGAGCGGGGCGGGCCGGCGAGGGGGAGGCGCTCGAGGAGTTCGGGCTCGTGGAGGGTGCCGTTGTCGAAGTAGCGCTGCTCGTGCGGGGCGTAGGCTGGCTCGTAGACGGGCAGCTCCTCGACCCCCCACTTGTCGCGGTCGATCTCCCGGAACGCGCGGCGTGAGCGGCGGAGGACGTCGTGGAAGCGGACGATGCGCTCGGGCGAGTCGCCGAACTCGACGCCCGTGGGCAGCCAGAGGGCGCCGGCGATGTTGGACGTGGTGTCGGTGGCGAACTTGGCGGCGTAGCAGGTGACGGGGTGGCCGCGGCTCAGCAGCTCGCGGGCGGTGGCGAGGGCGGTGACGCCGCCGCCGAGGACGGCGACAGGGGGGAGAGAGGAAGAGAGAGAAGTCAGAGCCCCCTCACCCCGGCCCTCTCCCCCGGGGGGGAGAGGGAGGGAGAGCGCGTCGGCGACGAGGTCGGCGGCGAGCTGCGCTGAGCCGAATGAGAGTGTGACGCCGCAGCCGCTCTGGCCGTAGTTGTGGATCAGGGGTTTGGCGCCGCCGGGCGTGTTGAGGGAGTCGGTCTCGATGCGGAGCCCGCCGCGGCGGCAGGGGCGGATGCCGGCGATGAGGCGGAGGACGGCGTCGTCGGAGAGGTCGGGGGCGGGGAGGGTGGTCACGTTGAAGAATAGCCCTGCCCGGTTCTGACTCAGTACATCAGGGGGCTGGATGGTCGGCAGGGAGGGGGAGGAGAGTCCCAACCCAGCTCATGTCACAGTTGAATCGCTTGGCGTACTTTTCTACGAGTTCGGGATCGATGTGGAACGCCGACGCCTGCTCACGTCGAGACTCGAACTGGTGCCCGACTCGGAGGATTGCCCAGTTCGCGTAGTCACGATTGAACGACATCGGATCGTCGAGCAGGCCCGCGGCGCACGATATCGAGTTGGGATCATCGATATCCCAGACGAGACCCAACACGAGACCGGCCAGGTAGCCACTCTCCTCGGACGAGAAGTGCTCGGCCTTCGTTTCGAGACATACACGCCTCGCGACGAGAATCGCGAAGAGATCTACTGCTCGGACCGCGTGGCCGAAGACGTGATTCGCATCGAGGCCACCACGACACTCGATTGATCTCTCTCCATGCAGGATTCGAATACTGCCGATGCCGCAGCCCAGATATCCGCGGTTGGCCTGTTCCGCGGTTTCGACCAGTTCCGGCAAGCGATGGACGACCCCGCGACGGAGCGCGTTGTACTCGGAATCAGAGACCGGCTGTTCGAGTTCATCCAGATGCAGCCAATCGGGCGGCGAGTCTCGCGTGTCGCTAGGACGCGCCGGCGTAACCTGAGGTGGGGGTAGGCCGCTGGCTCCACCGAGTGCCACCAACGAGGGAAGCAGGAGGCCGATCGCGGTCAGGTGTAGCATTCGCATGTTCATATGTACGGATACAACGGTCACCTGTCCGGCGGATTGCCTGACGGGGACATGTTCGGCACAGCGTCAACTCAGCGTCTTGACCGCCTCCAGCACTTCCTCGGCGTGGCCCGGGACCTTGACCTTGTCCCAGCGCTGCGCGACCTTGCCGTCGGCGTCGATCAGGTAGGTGGTGCGGGCGATGCCCATGTACTTGCGGCCGTACATGGACTTCTCGACCCAGACGCCGTACTTCTTGCAGACGAGCGGGTCGGGCTTGCCGTCCTTGTTGAGGCGGTCGTCGGCGAGGAGGGGGTAGGTCAGGCCCTCTTTGTCCGCGAACTTCTTCTTGGACTTGGGCGGGAGGATTGAGATGGCCATGACTCTGGCCTTGGAGCGCTTGAACCGGGGGAGGAGGTCCTGGAACTGGCAGGCCTCGTCGGTGCAGCCGCTGGTCATGTCCTTGGGGTAGAAGAAGAGGACGACGGGGTGGCCGGCGTGGTCGGCGAGGGTGTGGGTCTTGCCGTCCTGGTCCGGGAGTGAGAAGTCGGGGGCGTTGCGGCCTGGTTTGATGAGGGGCATTGGGATCCTCGTGAGGTCGGCAGGTCGTGAGGTCGGCAGGTCGTGAAGTCGGCAGGTCGTGAGGTCGGCAGGTCGTGAGGTCGTGAGGTCGGCAGGTCGGGAGGTCGGGAGAGGAGACAGAGGAGTTGTAGACCCTCACCCCTGCCCTCTCCCGCGGGGCGCGGGAGAGGGGGTTGGAACGGCTCGGTCCGCGCGCGAAACCAGCGCGCCGGCCCTGCGTACCGGCGCGCTGGCTCGCGTGCATGTGTCCCGCCCAGGCGAGCGGGTGATGTCCCCCACAGAGGGGGCTAGCCGCCCAACAGCCAGGCTGACGAGGCCCAGCTCACGAGGGCGGCGGTCGAGGCGGCGCTGGCGATGACGACGAGTGCCAGCGACGCCCACGAGGCGCCCCGCTTGTGCGCGGGGCGGATGAGACCGAGTCGTTCCTCCACGGAGGAGCCCAGGGGGTCGCCCGAGCGGGCGGCGTCCTGGACGATGGCGATGATCAGGTTCGCGTCGAACGGGCGGAGCCCGAGCGCCTTGGCGACGACCAGCAGACGCCGGCGGCGGTCCGAGGGCAGGGCCGGCTCGGGCCCGGGCTCGATCGCGTAGGCGACGCGGACGGCGAAGACCCACCGGGCGTCGGCCGCGGACAGGTCCGCCGAGGGCGCGGCCCGCTTGGCCTGCTGGGCGAGTTCGCCCAGGGGGTCGGTGCCCGAGGGGCGGAGGTTCTGGGGACGGGGGGAGGCCTGGCGCCTGGTGTCGCGTTCGCGGGACATGATGCCCGGGGGCGACGCCGAGGTGTTGACCAGACGCAACGACGGGGTGTGAGAGGGCTTGATACTCATGGCACAGGCGGTACAGGCAGAACACGTGCCAAAGTCGGAACGACCGTCACAGACGTCACAGACGGAACGTCCGAGAGCGCGCGTGGACGGGCATGGCGCGGCGTGCCGATGATGTGGGGCCCATGGATGAGAAGACGGACAAGCCGGGGGCGGGGGACGCGGGCGGGGCGCTGCCCGTGGTGACGACCGAGAAGTCGGCGACGGAGATCGTGGCGGCGCTGGGCAAGATGTCCAAGCGGGGGGAGCTGCCGGGATTCGAGAAGGACGGGGCGCGGGGGCTGTTCTGTGTCGAGGCCCAGGGGGCGCCCTTCGACCGGTCGCTTGTGGCCCACGCGCGCGGGGGGGAGGGGCTGACACGGCTGGAGTGGGAGTTGGTCACGCCCCGGCGGTGGCCGATCGCGATGGCGGTGGTGCTGGCGGTGAGCGTGTGGCCGGGGCTGCCGATCACGCACAGCCTGCTGGTGACGTACTTCCCGGGGTGGTACGGCGGGCTGGTGAGCGGGTGGTTCGCGACGTGGATGTGGTACCTGCCCCTGACCGTCATCCCGATCCCGTGGGTCTGGCGGTCGGTGATGAGGAAGATGCGGGCGAGCACGCACGCGTCGGCGGTCGAGGCGATCGGGAAGATCGCGAGAGCAGTCGATGGGGAGATCGAGGGGGCGTAGACGGCGCGGGGGAATCTCGGGGCGTGCAAAGAAACAGCCCAGGGTCGGGAGACCCTGGGCTTTCTTGGTTGAAGGGGTGGGCCCCGGGCGGGGCCTGGGGTTACTCGACGTCCTTGCCCTCGACGACGTCCTCGATGGGCGGGGCGTCGTGGGGGCGGTCCTCGCCTGACTTCATGCGCTTGAAGTAGGTGTGGTAGGCGCCCATGGCCTTGTAGCCGAAGATGAGCATGATCGGGATGTTGGCCACGAGCATGACGCCGAGGCCCAGGGTGGTCCACATGTCGAGCTGGTGGTCGTTGGCGATGAAGGCCTGCTTGACGCCGTTGGAGTCGGTGAAGAGGGGCATCGCGAGGATGGTGGTGACGAGGATGAGCAGGCAGTAGACGAGCTTGTAGAGGAGGACGACGGGCTTGATGCTCTTCTCGCCCATCCAGCCGAAGAGGTAGTAGACGCCCTGCTCGCCGTAGTACGACCAGGAGATCATGGTGGAGATGGCGAAGAGCCAGGCGGCGATGGTGACGAGGACCATGCCGAAGCCGGGATAGACGCGGTCGAAGGCGTAGGCGGTGAGGGAGGCGCCGGCGTAGTCGCCGTAGATGCCCAGGTCCGGGTCGCCGTCCTCGGTTGGCCTGAACGTGGGGACGGTCTCTGACTCGAGCGTGCCCCAGGCGACGGTGTACTGCGTGGAGCCGTCCTCGGCCTCGTCGGAGGAGACGGTGCCGGTGATCTTTCGGTGCTCGCGGCCGGTGTTGGGATCGACGTCGGCCTCGACGACGATGAAGACGGTCTCGCCGTCGCGCCAGCCGGACTCGTTTTCGCCCGCGCGTCGGATGTCGCGGGCCTCCTTGGTCATGCGGGGGAGGGCGGAGCCCTCGAGGGTCCAGGTGTTCTCGATGGGCCCGTCGCCGTTGGTGGCCTGGACGACGCGGATGTCGCTGACGGAGGCGAAGTTGGCCTCGGACTCGCGGTTGTAGGCGCCGGAGGAGAGGATGACGAGGGCGGTGAGTGTGCAGACGACGATGGTGTCGATGAAGGGCTCGAGGCCGGCGACGACGCCCTCGCGGACGGGCTCGTCGGTCTTGGCCGCGGAGTGGGCGATGGGGCTGGAGCCCTGGCCGGCCTCGGAGGAGAAGAGGGCGCGCTTGATGCCCCACATGGCGGCGTAGCCGAAGGTGCCGCCGAGGAACGCGCCGGATGCGTCGGGGGACTCACCGCCGAGGAAGTCGGGGAGGCCGCTCTTGACGATGAGGACGAGCATGTCGGGGATCTGGCCGGCGTTGACGCCGAGGACGACGAAGGCGGCGAGCATGTAGATGACGCACATGAGGGGGACGATCTTGCCGGCGACGGAGCCGATGCGCTTGATGCCGCCGATGATGACGAGGCCGACGACGACGGTGAGGACGACGCCGGTGACGCCCTGTGGGATCTGGAAGTACGTGAAGGTGATGTCGGCGACGTTCCAGGCCTGGAACATGTTGCCGCCGGTGAGCGCGGAGATGAGGAGCGTGATGACGAAGATGCCGCCGATGAGGGCGCCGATGGGCCCGAGGCCCCACTCCTTGAAGCCCTTCTTGACGACGAACATGGGCCCGCCGTGGGGGTTGTCGGGGTCGTCGGTGTTGCGGTAGAGCATGGACTGGGTGACCTCGGTCATCTTGAGGGCCATGCCGAGGACACCGATGACCCACATCCAGAGAACGGCGCCGGGGCCGCCGAGGGCGACGGCGACGGCGACGCCGGCGATGTTGCCGAGGCCGACGGTCGCCGACAAGGCGGCCGAGAGGGCCTGGAAGTGGTTGATGGCGCCGGGGTCGTCCTTGTCGTCGTACTTGCCGCGGACGACGGCGACGCCGTGGGTCAGGGCGCGGTACTGGCCGAAGATGGACCAGACGGTGAAGAGGACGCCCGTGAAGAGGAGTGCGTAGACGGTGTAGTCGGAGAAGAGGATGCCGTTGAGCGTGCCGACGAAGTTGTTGACATGTTCCATGCGGGTGGTCCGATCTCGGCGGGAGGGGGTCGGGTGAAGGGGGGATGATCGCCGAATCGGCGTCGGAATGCAATCTGGGGCGGTATCGAGGTAGCCTTGGGGCGATGAGCGGGTCGTGGTCGGCGGCTGAGTTGGTCGGGATCGCCGCGCAGGCGCTGCGCGACGCGGACGCCCGATCCCGCGATGAGCAGGCGGTGCGGGGGATCGACGCCCTGGACGAGGTGGGCCTGCACCCGGTGCTCGGGGGCGGTTTCGAGCACGCGGGGTACGGCGTGTGGACCGAGCGGTGCTACGCCGGGCGGGTGGAGGACCGGTCGATCCGGCGGGACCGGGAGCGGTGCGACCTGGTGCTCACCCGCGAGCCCGGGTCGCGGCTGCTGGACCCGGTCGCGGAGCTGGTCGAGATCGACCGGGCGACGGGGACGCTGTTCGAGCCGTTGGCCGAGTCGATGGCGGGCGCGGGCGAGCGCGTGGTCGAGCCCGGCGAGGCGTACTGGCTGGAGGTCAAGACCGTGGCGCAGTTCTCGTACGTCGAGGGCGTGCCGCGGGCGAACAGCGCGTACGCGACGCAGCTCGTGAAGGGGCCATTGGACGACGCGCGGAAGCTGGCGCGGGAGGCGTCGATCGAGCACGCCGGGGCGCTGGTGGTGTTGTTCGCGGCGGACCGGGCGACGGCCGAGCATGACCTGGCGCAGATGGCGCACCGGCTGCTGGACAAGGGCGCGCCGATCCGGGCGCCCGAGGTCGAGGTCTTTGATATTGAGGACCGCGCGGGCAACAGCGCGTGCGGCGTGGCGCTGGCGCCGATCAGGCTGTGAAGAGAGAACATCGCCCGGGCGTCAGGCCGAGGCGCGCTCGGGCGTGGCCTCGCTGGCGGCGGGCTCGCGGGCCGGGAGGAACCGCTCGATGGCGTCGGCGGCGGCGGTGGCGGCGCAGTGGCCCTCGAAGCGCTGCGCGAGGCGGCGGAGCTCGCGGCGTTGCTCCTCGGCCTGGGCGGGGTCCTCGAGCAGCGCGACGGCGAGGTCGGCGATGGGCTCGGAGCCGCCGAAGTGCGGGATCAGCTCGGGCACGATCTGCTTGCCCGCGACCAGGTTCGGCAGGCTCAGGTAGCGCGTCTTGAGCAGCCACCTCGCGACGAGGCTCCAGGTGAGGCGGCTGGAGCGGTAGACGACGACCATCGGCTTGGCCTGTCGGGCGATCTGGAGGGTGACCGTGCCCGAGACGACGAGGGCCAGGTCGCACCAGCGGATGACCTCGTCGGTCCGGGCGTGCTCGACGCGGAGGGAGGCGGGCCAGTCGCCGGCGAGGCGGCGGAGTTCGGGCTCGATCTCGGGGCGGGTGGCGGCGACGACGCCGGCGATGCCCTCGTGCTCGCGCTCGAGGCGGCGGTAGGCGCCGACCAGCAAAGGGAAGTTCTTGCGGATCTCGGCGGGGCGGGAGCCGGGCATGAGGGCGACGCGGGGCTCGCCGTCGGGCCAGTCGGCGGTGCGCTGGTCGAGGGCGGGCTCGTCGAGCGGCTTGTCGAAGAGGGGGTGGCCGGCGAAGGTCGCGTCCAGGCCGCGCTGGCGGAACCAGTCCTCTTCGAAGGGCAGGAGGCAGAGGACGTGGTCGGTGGAGCGCTTGAGCTTCTTGAGTCGCCAGGCGCCCCAGGCCCAGAGCTGGGGGGCGACAAGGTGGACGACGCGGGCGCCGGCGGCCTTGGTCATCGCGCAGACCGGGAAGTTGGCCGCGGGCGAGTCCACCGGCACGTGCACGCGGATCGGGTGGTCGGCGAGCCAGCGCTTGATGTGGGCGTTGATGCGGCGGTGCTCGCGGATCTTGGCCAGGCCCGGCATGCCCATGACCGCGTCCTGGCCGGTTCGATGGACAATGGTCGCGCCGGCGGCCTCCATCTTGGGGCCGCCCCAGGCGTAGATGGTGAGGTCCGGGTCGCGGGCCTTGAGCTCGGCGATGACGGCGGCGGCGTGGTCGTCGCCCGAGGGCTCGAAGCCGGTGAACAGGACGGCGCCGCGGTCGGCCCCCCCGCTGCTCCCGGTTGCGTTCGTCGCGTCGCTCACGGCGCACTCAAGCCCGGGCGGGGCGGGATGTCAACGCCGGGGTGTTGGACGGACGGGGATGGCGCGTCGGCGACCATCAGAAGCCGGCGGCCCGGAGCCAGGCGGAGGGCGCGCGGCCCAGCGCCGTCGCGATCGCCAGCAGCGATTCCACGCTGGGCAGGTGGGCGCCGCGCTCGATGGACGAGAGCTGGCTGACGGAGACGCCGGCGGCCTCTGAGAGTTCCTTGAGGGTCCAGCCGTGCTCGGTCCTGGCCAGGCGGACCTGGCGCCCGAGCTCTGCCCGGAGGCGGTCCTGCGGGCGGCGGCCCAGGGCGAAGGCGTCGGCGGCCTGGGCGAGGACGCGGCGCATCTCCTCGAGCGTGAACGGCTTGGCGAGGTAGTCGAAGACGTCCTGCTTGAAGGTCTGCCGCATGGAGTCGAGCGAGGGGTAGCCCGTGACGACGATGACGCAGAGCTTGGCCCAGCGGTCGCGGATCTGTGCCAGCACGTCCTCGCCCGAGACGCCGCCCATCTTGATGTCGAGCAGGACGATGTCGGGCAGGGCGGACTCGCAGGCGGTGAAGAAGGCCTCGGGCGTGCTGACGGCGCGGACCTGGTGCCCGTCGGACTCGAGGATGGACGTGACGTACTCGCGGAAGTCGGGGTCGTCGTCGAGGGCGACGATGGAGAGGGGGGGCGTCTCGCCCGCGGGCTCGGCGCTGGGCGCTGGTTCAGCCATGGGCGTCCTCTGGGTCTGGCGCGGTGTCGGTCGTGGGGTCGGTCGCGGGATTGGGGCGGGCGGCGGTCACGGGCAGCATAACTTCGAAGGCGGCGCCGGCCTGTCCCGGGCGGTTGCGGGCGAGGATCATGCCCGCGTGCTCGCGGACGATGCCGTCGGCGACGGCCAGGCCCAGCCCCGTGCCCCGGGCGTCGAGGCGCGTGGAGACGAACGGCTCGAAGAGGCGGGGGATGAGGTCCGGGTCGATGCCGGGCCCGTTGTCGGCCAGGGTGATGCTGACCCAGTCGGCGCCGTCGCGCGTGGTGCGGTCGCAGGTGATCTCGAGTGCGGGCTCGTGGGCGCCGTTGGGGGTCGCCCCGCGCATCGCGTCGACGGCGTTGCGGATGAGATTGACGAAGACCTGGACCATTCGGTCGGCGTCGCACTCGACGACGAGGTCCTGGGGCACGCGGGTGTCGAGGCGGACGTCGGAGGCGTCGCGGTCGAGCCGCACGAGGGTGGCGGCCTCTTTGATGACGTCGGCCAGGTGCGCTGGGCGTGACTCGGGCGGGCGGGCGCGGGCGAAGTCGAGCAGGCTCTCGCTGAGGCGCTCCAGTCTTCCGACGACGCGGGAGAGCAGGGCCCGCTCGGTGTCGGGCAGGGCGCCATCGCGTTCGAGCTTCTCGACCAGCCCGGTCGCGACGGCTAGGGGGGTGTTCAGCTCGTGGGCGATGCCGGCGGACATCATGCCGAGGCTGGCCAAGCGGTCGGCGCCCTCGAGGTTTCTGCGTGCGTTCTCGAGCAGGTGGTTCTTGCGGCGGAGGTCGGTGGCGACCTGCTCGAGGCGGTCCAGGGCATCGGCGAGCGCCGACTCGTGGCGGCGCAGGGCGCGGACCGAGTCGTTGCGGGAGCGCATGATCTCGCCGAGCTCGTCGGCGGGGATCTGGGACTCGGGGATCAGCTCGCCGGCCTTGTCGCCCTCCTGGACGGCGCGGTCGGCGCGGAGCATGCGCCGGATGGGGCCGTAGACGTGCCGGGGGAGGACGAAGATCTCGAGCGCGGCCGCAACGAGGGCGTAGACGGCGAAGACCGCGACGCCGGCGACGACGTAGATCGTGACGGCGGCGCGGCGGGCGGACTCGTGGCGGGCGCGGACGACCCAGGTCCGGCCCGCGTCGTCGTGGACGACGGCGCCGCCCGTGTCCGCGTTGGCCGCGATCACGATCGGTTCGCCCGGGGAGGTCTCGGCGGCGGTGATGGACTCGTGGGGGACGCCGGGCGCGCCGACGGCCTGGTCGATAGTCAACCCTGGCAGGGCTCGGGCGGCGTCGGTATCCAGGTCGCCGTCGGCGATCAGTCGGGCGACGTGGGCGGCGTCCTCGGCCTCGGCGAGGAGGACGGTGTTGCGGAGCGCGGGGCGGAGGGGGACGAGGAGGACCGCGGCGAGCACGAGCGAGAAGATGGTGTGCAGGAGGATGAGCTTCTTGCGGATGCGGAGCGAGGCGAGCAGGCCGCGCTGTCGCTCGGGGGCGGGCCGGGACGGGGGTTGTGTGTCGGCGTGGGTCACGGGTTCGGTCTGGGGTGGAGGGCGTACACTCGCCCCTTGGGAGCAGGACGCGAGAGATCGTTCGGACGAGAAGGCCCCGCGGCAAGCGGGCCGCGCGATGGGGGCGGGGCGCGTGAGATCGCGTGCCGGCGCCTGGCCCGCGACGCCGAGACGTTCCCGGAGCTGGCGATCGAGCCCCTGGACACGTCGGGGCTCGAGGCGCGGGACGCGGCGCTGGCCTCGACGATCCAGCGGGAGTGCGCCCGTCGCTGGCTGACGCTAGAGTGTCTGATCGGGCACGCCCTGGACCGCCCGGTCGCGACGATCGAGCCTGGGGTTCGGGCGGCGCTGCTCGCGGGCGCGGCCCAGCTGGTGCTGCTGGACCGGGTGCCGCCTCACGCGGCGATCGACGAATCGGTCGAGTGGGCGAAGCGGAACGTGCGGCCCAAGGCGGGCGGGCTTGTGAACGCGGTGCTGCGGCGGGTGTCGCGGCTCGTGGGCGAACGGGCCGAGGCCTGGGACGCATCGAGCCGGCGGCAGGTTCCCCGGTCGGATGGGACGGCCGTCGTGCTGGACGAGGACGTGCTGCCCGGTGATGAGCTGGAGCGGATCGCGGCGGCGGCCTCGGTCCCGATCAAGCTGGTCAGGAAGTGGCGGGACGCGTTCGGGGATGAGGTCGCCAGGGCGCTTGCGATTCATGGGCTGTGCGATGCGCCGATCGTGCTGAACCTGGCGCACGCGGAGGCGCCGGTTGACGCCGCGCTCGTGGGTCCGCACGGGAGCGAGGGCTCGGGCGTGTTCCTGGGCACGCGCGCGGAGCTGGGCGAGTTGCTCGGGGCGAGGTCGGACATCTGGGTGCAGGACGCGGCGGCGTGCGAGGCGGTGCGCCTGGCGGGTGACGTAGCCCCGCGCGTTGTCGTGGACTCGTGCGCCGGGCTGGGCACGAAGACACGCCAGCTGTCGCGGGTCTTCCCCGACGCGGAGATCGTGGCGTCGGACGTGGACGGGCGGCGCGTCTCGGAGCTGCGGCGCGTGTTCGCGGGCGGGGGCAACGTCCGCGTCGTGGAGTACGCGGCGCTGGCGGACGAGGTCGGCGGGCGGGCGGGGCTGGTGCTGCTGGATGTGCCCTGCTCGAACACGGGCGTGCTGCCGAGACGTCCGGAGGCGCGGTACCGCGTGTCGCGGCGCCAGCAGGACCGGCTGATCAAGATCCAGAGGCAGGCGGCCCGGGACGGGGCGGCGCTGCTGGGCGATGGCGGGCGGCTGCTGTACTCGACGTGCTCGATCGAGCGCGAGGAGAACGAGGCCCAGTCGGAGTGGGCGGGGCGAGACCTGGGGCTCCGGGTGGTCCGCACGGCGCGGCACATGCCCGGGGGGGCGCCCTCGGACCCGCCCTCTCGGTACCGGGATGGGGCGTTCGCCTGCCTGCTCGAACGCTAGGTGTGGGCGGCCAACAATCCGCGATGCCCGCGGCGGCGAAGACGTCGCGGGGGAGGGCGGGGTGCGGTAGACTCGCCCTCCCGAGTCGAGAGACGAGGACACGCGGGCGTTCGAGAAGCCCGGTTCGGTACTGAGACTGAAGGACGCGACGTGAACCTTCTGGACATTCTCTCGCCCGAGTGCGTCAAGGCGCCGCTCGAGGCCGACGACAAGCGTGGCGTGATCGACGAGCTGGTCGATCTGCTGTCCGATCACGGCAAGTCGAAGGACCCGGAGGCCCTGAAGGAGGCAGTCTGGACGCGTGAGCAGACGCGGACGACCGGCATCGGGCACGGGCTGGCGATCCCGCACGGCAAGTGCAGCGGGCTGACCGGGCTTGCGATGGCGATCGGCAAGCCGAGCGCGCCGATGGAGTTCGAGGCGATCGACAAGCAGCCGGTGCAGCTGGTCGTGCTGCTGGCGAGCCCGCCGGACCGGACGAGCGATCACATCCAGGCGCTGGCGCGGATCAGCCGCCTGATGACGATGGAGGAGTTCCGGACGCGGATCTACGAGGCCACGGAGGCGGCGGAGATCTTCGAGCTGCTGAAGGAACAGGAAGCGCACGCGTAGGTCGGCAGGTCGGCAGGTCGGTAGGTCGGTAGGTCGGGCGGATTGGATGGCGAGCCCCCGCGCGAGCGGGGGTTTTTCGTGCGCCGGGGGTTCTGTCTCAGGCCGAGGCGCGGGCGTCGGCGGGGGCGAGGCCGGGCGATCGGCCCTGGGGCAACGCCTGGGCGGTGGTCGCCGCGATTGTCTCGAGGCGCGAGAGCATGCGGTCGGCCTGCGTGCGGAAGACGACGTAGGGGAAGAGCGTGATCAGCGCGACGATGAGGCCGAAGGCGGTCGTGTAGAGCGCGACGGCGATGCCGGCGGCGACGGCGGCGGGGTCGGTGACCGTCCCCTCGCCCCCGAGCAGGCGGAAGCTCTGGATGATGCCCGTGACGGTGCCGAGGATGCCCAGGAGGGGGGCGGCGGTGATGATGGTGGAGAGGACGGCGCCGAACCGCTCGACGGCGGGGCGGGCGTCCTCGATGAGCTCCATCGCGGCGGGCTCGATGGTCGCGGCGTCGGCGCCGGGGCGGGCGGCGTGGTCGAGCAGGGCGGCGGCGTAGCGGAACTGGATCGCGCCGGCGCGCTCGGCGATCGCGACGGCCGAGGGCATGTCGCCCGCGCGGAGCTTGGCCGTCAGACGGGACATGCGGTAGCGGTTTCGGCGGGAGTTGGTTCGGAGCCAGAAGGCGGCCCGCTCGACCGAGAGCGCGACCGAGACGACGCTCAGGGCGAGCAGCGGGTACATGACCCAGCCGCCGGCCCGGAAGAACGTGATGAGGTCGTCGAGGACGCTCACGGCGGGCATGGTAGCCGGGGCGTTCGGGGGAGGGCCCGGGCGTCGGCGGGCGGCGCGGCGCCTCTACGATTGGGCGTGAGCGAGCCAGCGACGGCGAGCGGCGTGTCCGGGGACGTGGGCGGCCTGACGAGCGGGCCGGCCGGCGCGGTCGATGCGTTCCTGGGTGAGTACCTGGACGCGGCATCGATGGCGCCGAGCCTGGACGAGGCCGTGCGGTACGCGCTGCTGGGCGGGGGCAAGCGGATCCGCCCCGCGCTGGCGTGGTGGTGCGGCGTGGCGTGCGGGGCGCCGGGCGAGGTCACGCTCCCGGGCGGGGCGGCGGTCGAGCTTGTGCACGCGTTCAGCCTCGTGCACGACGACCTGCCCGCGATGGACGACGACGACCTGCGGCGCGGGCGGCCGACGCTGCACGTGCGCTCGGGCGAGGCGATGGCGATCCTCGCGGGCGACGCGATGCTGACGCTGGCGTTCGGGGCGCTGCGGCACCAGGCGCCGGGCGCGGACGCGCTGCCCGGGGACGTGGTCGCGCGCCTGGTGAGCGAGCTGGTGGACGGGACGTCGGGGATGATCGACGGGCAGGTGTACGACACGCTCGGCGGGCTGGACGCGTCGCTGGATAACGCGGGGCGGCTGGAGGCGATCCACTCGCGGAAGACGGGGGCGCTGATCCGGGCCGCGTGCCGCATGGGCGCGGTCCTGGGCGCGCACGCGGCGGGGATGGGCGAGCCGAGGCGGGACGAGGCGGTCGATCGGCTGTCGCGGTTCGGCGAGGCGGTCGGGCTGATGTTCCAGATCGTGGACGACCTGCTGGACGTGGAGGCGACGCGCGAGCAGGCGGGCAAGCGGACGGGCAAGGACGCGGAGGCCGGCAAGCTGACGTACCCGGGCGTGCACGGCGTCGAGCGGGCGCGGGAGGAGGCGGTGCGGCTGGGCGGGGTCGCGGCCCGGGCCGTGGAGCCGTTCGGCGAGGGCGGCGCCGCCCTCCGAGAACTGGCCGCGTCGCTGGCGACGAGGGCCCGGTGAACACGGCGGGGCCAAATTCGGCACAATGGACGAACGGGGCCGATCTGACCCCCCTACCACTGCGGCCCGTGGCGGGCGACTTTCGGGCCTCCTAGGCTTGTTTCAAGAATCATTGAAAGTTCCCGAGGGCGAGCGCCCCGGGGGCGGAGCGAGCGGATGAGCATGCTTGAACAGCTCGGCGGGCCGGCGGACCTGCGGAAGATCCCCGTCGATCGCCTGGGCGATCTGGCGGCGGAGATCCGCGGGGCGATCATCGACCAGGTGTCGCGGACGGGCGGGCACCTGGCCCCGAACCTGGGCGTGGTCGAGCTGACGATCGCGCTGCACTACGTGTTCGACTTCGGGCACGACCGGCTGCTGTTCGACGTCGGGCACCAGTGCTACCCGCACAAGCTGTTGACGGGGCGGTACCCGCTGCTGTCGAAGCTGCGGACGCGCGAGGGCATGGCCGGCTTCCCGGAGCCCCTGGAGAGCGACTACGACCTGTTCCGCGTCGGGCACGCGGGCACGGGCGTCTCGACGGCGGTCGGCATGGCGCGGGGCGACACGCTCGCGGGCGAGGCGTACGACGCGGAGGCAAAGCCCGACGGGCGGCGGGTCGTCACGCTCATCGGCGACGCATCGATCGTCAACGGCGTCGCGATGGAGGGGCTGAACAACGCCGGCACGCTGAGGCGGCAGTTCCTGGTGGTGCTCAACGACAACGGGATGTCGATCAGCAAGCCGCAGGGGGCGCTGGCGGGGTACTTCGATCGCGTCCGCGTGAGCCATACCTACTCGGACTTCAAGAAGGGCGCGAAGCGGATCCTGGGCAGGATCCCGGGCGGCGGGGTGCTGCAGGAGGCGTACCACCGGGCCGGCGAGATGACCAAGGCGATGATCGCCGAGGAGAGCTGGTTCGAGCACTTCGGGCTGGTGACGGTGGGCCCGATCGACGGGCACGACATCCCGACGCTGATCGAGTTCCTGGCCGAGGCGCGGGACATGGACCGCCCGATGGTGCTGCACGTCAAGACGGTCAAGGGCAAGGGCCTGGACGTGGCGGAGGGGGACGCGGAGCGGTTCCACTCGCCGAAGGCGTTCAGGGTCGAGCGTGACGAGCGGCTGGGCTGCCGGGTCGAGATGGCGCCGAGCGGGCGCTCGTTCACGGCGGCGTTCGCCGACGCGTTGTGCGGCGTGATGGAGCGGGACGAGAGGGTCGTCGCGTGCACCGCCGCGATGCCGGACGGGACGGGGGTGGCCAAGGCCCTGGCCCAGTTCCCGGATCGCTCGTGGGACGTGGGGATCTGCGAGTCGCACGCGCTGGACATGATGGCGGGGCTGGCCAAGACGGGGGCCAAGCCGTTCTTCGCCGTGTACTCGACGTTCCTTCAGCGGGCGTTCGACCAGGCGTTCCAGGAGGTGGCGCTGCAGGGCCTGCCCGTGCGGCTGTGCCTGGACCGGGCGGGGCTGGTCGGGGGCGACGGCGCGGTGCATCATGGATTCTGCGATGTGGCGCTGCTGCGGACGCTGCCCGACGCGGCGCTGCTGGCGGCGATCGACGAGCCGAGCCTCGTCGCGGCGCTCGAGTTCATGCGGGCGTACGAGGACGGGTTGTCGGCGGTCCGCTACCCGCGGGACGCGGTGTCGGATCGGCTCGGCGAGCAGGACTGCCCGGCGTTCGAGCTGGGCAAGGCGCGGCTCTTGACACCCGGGTTCGAGGACCTGGACGCGGCCCGGCCGGACGCGGCTGTTCTCGCGTTCGGCACGCCCGCGATCGACGCGCTCGAGGCGGCGGGTGAGCTGGGCGGGGAGTACCGCGTCGCGGTCTGGGACGCGCGGTTCGCCAAGCCGGTGGACGCGGCGCTGGTGCGTGCGCTGCTCTCGCGGGGGATCCCCATCGTTACGGTGGAAGACCATTCCGTGGTCGGCGGGTTCGGGGCGGCGGTGCTCGAGAGCGCGGCGGCCCAGGGGCTCAACGCCTCGGGCGTGCGCGTCGTGGGCCTGCCCGATGCCTGGATATTGCAGGACTCGCGGTCGAGCCAGAAGCGCGAGGCCGGGATCGACGCGGCGGGCATCGCGCGGGCGATCCGCGGCGCGTTCGCGGCGCGGGGCGAGGGAGTCGCCCGCGGGGACGCGGCGGCCCGGGCCGAGGGCGCGTCGCGCGAGGTCAAGCCCGCCAAGAGCGACCGGGCGGGCGTGTAGCGGGAGACTCGCGTGGGCCGATCGGTCGTCCTGCTGATCAACCGGGGGAAGCTCGACGCCGCGGAGGCGGGCGAGGAGGTCGCGGCGCTGGTGCGCGAGCACGGGACACTGCTGGGCGTGCACGACGCGCTGGACGATGGCCCGGTCCCGGGCGCCGACGCGTGCGACCTGGTGGTCGTGCTGGGCGGGGACGGGACGCTGCTGTCGGCGGCGCGGCGGGAGGCGCCCGAGGGCGTGCCCCTGCTGGGCGTGAACATCGGCAAGGTCGGGTTCATGGCCGGCTTCGACATGGCCTCGCTGCGCCGGCACGCGGGGGCGGTCTTCGGCGACGGCGCGCTGGCGACGCACGAGGTCTCGATGCTTCGGGCGTCGGTCGTCGAGCCCGACGGGTCGTCGGGCGAGGAGTTCGAGGCGGTCAACGAGTTTGTGGTCACCGCGGGCCCGCCCTACAGGATGATCACGCTGGGCATGTCGATCGACGGTGACGCGGGGCCCGAGGTGCGGGGCGACGGGCTGATCGTCGCGACGCCCACGGGCTCGACGGCGTACAACGTGTCGGCGGGCGGGCCGATCGTGGCGCCGGGCGTGGAGGCGACGGTCATCACGCCGATCGCGGCGCACTCGCTGGCGTTCCGGCCCATCGTGCTGGGCCAGGACCGCGTGGTCGAGGTCGCGCTGATCGAGACGAACGAGGAGAACGGCGGGGGCACGACGCTGATGGCCGACGGCCAGGAGCGCCGACGCCTGACCCAGGGCCAGCGGGTCCGGATCCGGGGCGGCGGGCGGCGGGTGCGGTTCGTCGCCGACCCCGACGCCAGCTACTGGCGGACGCTGATGAACAAGATGAGCTGGGGCGCCCCGCCCAAGGGGTGATCGGGCGGGAACACCGGCGGGGCGGGCGTGGTTGACCGAGCGCCGCCGGGTCGGTGGCGTTCGGGGAATGAAGATGAAGGACGAGCCGGGCGCCGGGTTGGGCGAGTCGATCTCGCTGCGCTGCATGGAGATCTGGGGCGGGAACCGGGCTGTTGATCAGAGTGTGAGCGTGCCGGGCGTGGACGTGCACGTGGCCTCGACGCCCCACGCCGGGGACGAGTCGGGCGGGGATATCTACTACGTGTCGCAGTGCGGGGCGGGGAGCATCGCGAGGGTGGCGTTGGCCGACGTCGCGGGGCACGGCACGGGCGTGTCGGCGCTCTCCGCGACTCTGCAGGGCCTGATGCGCAAGCACATCAACACGCCGGACATGACGAGGCTCGCGAGGTCGCTCAACGCGGAGTTCGATACGGTCAACCGGGGCGGCCGATTCGCGACGGCGTTGCTGGCGACGTACTGGGCGCCCACCGACCACCTGATCCTGGTCAACGCGGGCCACCCGCCGCCCCTTCGCTACGACGCGTCGGCGGGCGCGTGGTCGTACCTCGAGACGGGCGACGCGGAGGCGTCGGAGGTCGGGATCTCGAACCTGCCCCTGGGCGTGATCGAGCCGACGAGCTTCGGCCAGTCGGCGACGCCGCTGGGCGAGGGGGACATCGTGGTGCTGTACACGGACGCGTTGCCCGAGTCGGCGGACGCCGGCGGCGAGCAGCTGGGGCGCGAGGGGCTTCTGCGGCTCGTCGGCGGGCTGGATGTCTCCGACCGCGCTTCGGTGGGCGCGCGGATCCGTGACGCGGCCCGGGCTCACCGGGGCGGGGTCGACGCGGATGATGACGAGACGGTCGTCGTGCTCGCGCACAACGGGGCCAGCCCGCCCGGGCACACGCTCGGTGAGCGCATCGGCACGGTCGCTCGGATGCTCGGGCTCGCGAGCGTGGTCCGCGAGTCCTAGGTCTCCGGGGTCGCCTCGGCGCCCTCGGGCCCCTCGCGCGACAGCGCGCCGGGCATGAAGAGCTCCTCGGGGTTGACCAGGGCGACGATCGAGTCGCCGTTCTCGGGCTCGATGGCGCGGTCGGCGGCGCAGATGGCGAGCGAGCCGCTCGCGCGGATGACAAACAGCGGCACCGCGGCGCGGCCGTAGAGCGTCTGGTAGTCCTTGGCCGTGAACTCGGGCGAGAGCGTCGTGGTCTTGACGACCCAGCCGTTGGCGATGCGTGACTCGAGCTGGGCGAAGTCGAGGTTGGCGGAGAAGAGTCGGCGCCCGACGCGGTGCGACGCCTCGCCCTCGCTCTTCTTGGCGGCGCGTGCGGGGAGCAGGTAGAGGCTGGACTTGTCGAAGACCTCGGTGAAGCGCTGGAGTGCGAGGGCGTTGACCTCGTCGTTGGGCGTGACGGCGAGCACACGCCCGATGCCGCGGAGGTCGAGGTCCTCGGAGGTGTGCTCCGAGAGGATGTTCGCGTTGACCGCGTTGAGCCCTTCCATCTTGGCGGCGCGGATGTTGGCCCGGTTGGTGTCCACGAGCAGGACGGGGTACTTGCGGTTCTTGAGCGCGACGGCCAGGGCGCGGGCCCAGCGGGGCGAGCCGATGATGAGCACACCCTGCGGGTTCTGGTCGGAGACCTCGAGCAGCCGTGCCAATGGCGTGGCGGCCAGGCCGTAGATCGCGACGGTGCCGATGATGACCGCGAACGTGTAGGGGACGAGTTGCTCGGCGCCCGGGATGCTGCGCTGCTCGAGGGCGATGGCGAAGATGGAGGCGGCGGCGGCGGCGACGATGCCCCGGGGCGCGACGCCGGCCAGGAAGAGCCGCTGGTTCCAGCTCAGCCCGGCGCCGACGGTCGAGGCGAAGACCGCGAGCGGGCGGGCGACGGTGATCAGCACGATGAGGAAGGCGGCGACGGCCCACCAGTCGAGGGCCTGGATGTCCTCGGGTCGGAGGCGGGCGCCCAGCACGATGAAGAGCGCGCTGATGAGCAGGACCCGCAGGTTCTCCTTGAACTCGATGATGTGCCGGATGTCGGCGCGGGATTGGTTGGCGAGGATGACGCCCATCAGCGTGACCGCGAACAGGCCCGACTCGGCCTGGAAGACGTTGGAGATCGTGAACGTCGCGATGACGAGCATCAGGGAGAAGGGGTTCTGGAGGACGTCGGGGATCCAGTAGCGGCTCATGAAGGCGAGCAGGATGAACGCGGCCAGCGCCCCGAGCCCGCCCCCGACGCCGATGGTCTTGAGGATGCCCATCGCGATGGCGGCGTTGGCGTCGGCGCCCTGGCCGATGACGATGGCCTCGAAGACGAGGACCGCGGTCGCGACGCCGATCGGGTCGATGACGATCCCCTCCCACTTGAGGATGGGGCCGACGGCGCCGGCGGGGCGGATGTGGGCGAGCATGGGCCCGATGACGGTCGGGCCGGTGACGATGAGGATGGCGCCCAGCAGCAGCGAGATCTGGAGCGAGAGGCCCAGGAAGAGGTAGGCGGTAACGGTCGCGACGCCCCAGGTGATGACCGCTCCCAGGGTGACCATCATGACGACGGTGGTCTTGACGCCGCGGATCTCCTTGAAGCGGAGCGAGAGCCCGCCCTCGTAGAGGATGAGGGCGACGGCCATGCCGACGAGCGAGAGGAGGAGGTCCCCGCCGAGCAGGTCGTCGGGGGACATGGCGAACTGCGAGTCGGGCGCCAGGCTGCGGAAGACGGGCCCGGCGAGGATGCCGAAGATGAGCAGGAGGAGGATCGACGGGATCTTGAGGCGCCAGGCGAGCCACTGGGCGCCGACGCCGAGGACGACGATCGCCGCCAGGAGGAAGGGGATGACCCCCATCTGGGCGGCGAGGGTGAGCGTGGGCGTGGCGGTCACGTGCTGGGCGCCTCCGGTGCGCGCGGGGGGCCGCGGACGTCGCGGCGGCCTCCGAGAATCCGGGCAGCGTATCCGCTGTCGGAGCCCGAGGATGCGCGGGAGGGCCCCCGGGGCGGGCCTGGGCGATCAGCCCCGCTCGGCGAGCAGCTGGCGGGCCAGGCGGCCGATGCCGTCGGTCAGGATCGCGATCGCCCGGAGGTACTCGGGCAGCTCCAGGCGTTCCTCGGGGGTGTGGTCGAGGGTGGAGTCCCCGGGGCCGTAGGCGGCGATCGGGCAGCCCCAGACCGGGGCGACGACGTTGAGGTCGGCGGTGCCGGTCTTGAGCTTGTGGCGGGGCCGCTCGCCGGCGGCGCGGATCGAGGCCGTCATCGCCCGGACGACCGGGTCGTTGCGCTCGACGCGGTGGGCCCGCTCGCGGCCGGTGACGCGGACGTCGGCGGCCGGGTCGATCGAGTGCAGCTCCTGCTCGAGCAGCTCGGGGGTGATCCAGTCGGGGAGGCGGAAGCCGGCGAGCAGGCGGGCGCGGTCGGTGACGCCGTCGGAGTCGTGCGAGAGGTCGAGCACGGAGTGCTGGAGGATCTCAAAGGGCGATTCGCGGCCGTCGTTGAGCAGGTCGATGCGGGCGCGGACGGCGTTCCACCACTCGAGCAGGTCGTCGGCGGCGCTGGGGTCGGGGCCGGCGCTGTGGTGCGCCTCGCGGGCGACGTGGCGCTCGACGAGCAGGCGGCCCTTGTAGCCGAGGGTGACGGCGTCGGCGGCGCTGGGCTCGGCGACGATGCACGCGTCGGGGTTGAGCCTCGGCGCGACGGCGTTGGCGCCGGTCGAGTCGGCGGTCTCCTCCCCCACCGCCGCGACGACGCGCAGGCGGACGTTCTCGGGCAACTCGGCGCGGGCGGCGGCGAGCAGGTGCGTCGCCAGGGGGCCCTTGGCGTCGACGCTGCCCCGGCCGTGGAGCACGCCACCCTCGATGCGGACGGGGATGACGCCGGGGACGGTGTCGATGTGCCCCAGGCAGACGATCTCGATCGCGTCGTCGGCGGTCGAGCCACGGGTCGCGATGGCGCTTCCCACGTGGTCGATCTCGGTGGTGAAGCCGAGCCGGGCGGCGCGCTCGGCGAACAGGTGTGCGGCCTCGCGCTCGGCGCCGGAGACGCTGGCGGTTGCGACCAGGTCGTGGACCAGGTCGATCGCGGTCTGCTCGTCGAAGGGGTCGAGGGCGTTGGGAGCAGGCTGGGGGGCGCGGCGGGCGGAGAGGGTGGTCATGCGTGGGCTCCCTCGAAGACGGTGCCGGCGCCCGAGCGGGCGCTGGCGATGGGTGAGTCGGCGTTGGCCGAGGCGATGACGACGCGGGAGACGCCCCCCGTTATCGCCTCCTCGGCGGCGAGGACCTTGTTCTTCATGCGTCCCTTGGCGGCGGTGCGGACAGCCTCGTCGCCCGGGGCGGCGGTCGCGATGAGGCTGGTCCGGTCGGCGGGGTCGCGGAGGACGCCCGGGACGTTGGACAGGAGCAGCAGCTCGTTGGCGCCCAAGGCGGCGGCGGTGATCGCCGCGGCGCGGTCGGCGTCCACGTTGATCGCCTCGTTGTCGGCGCTCAGGGCGGGCGGGCAGAGCACTGGCGTGCGGCCGTGGTCGAGGAGCATGCCGAGGAACGCCCCGTCCACGCGCTCGACGCGGCCCGAGAGGTCGTCGCGGATGATGACGGTCCGCCCGTCCTCGACGGCGCGGATGGCGTCCTTGCGGGCGCCCCGCCAGACTCCGCCGTCGATCCCCGACATACCGACCGCGTCCACGCCGAGCTGGTGGAGGCGTTCGACGACGCCCTTGTTGATCTTGCCGCAGTAGGCCATCTCGAAGATCTCGAGGGTCGTGCGGTCGGTCCGGCGGCTGGTGTGCCCGGAGGGGCTGGTGATGAAGGTCGGCGGGTGGCCGAGCTGGTCCTGGAGGACGTTGGTCTCGTGCGACCCGCCATGCACGAGGACGACGCGGGCGCCGCCCGCGACGAGGGTTGCGATCTCGGCGAGAGCGGGCTCGAGGTCGATGCCCTCGCCGCCGCCGATCTTGATGACGATTGTGTTGGGGGTGGTCATGGCTTGGTGCTCGCTCGGGAGGGCTGGAATCCCTCCCCTCCGTGAGGCGCGGACGGGTCAGGCGGGGTGGAGGCCGGGGAAGGTGAGGCCCGTGGTCTCGGGGAGGCCCAGGGCGGCGTTCATGGACTGGACGGCGCTGCCGGCGGCGCCCTTCATCAGGTTGTCGATGGCGCAGATCGAGACGATCCGCCCGGTGCGTTCATCGACATCGAAGCCGACGTCGGCGTAGTTCGAGCCGGCGAGGATCTTGGGGTCGGGCAGGCGGTGGATGCCGTTGCGCTCGCGGACGATGCGGACGAAGGGCTCGGCGGCGTAGGCCTCGCGGTAGTGCTTCCAGAGCTCGCGGTGGTCGATGCGCTGCGTCGGGATGACGTGGGCGGTGCACAGGGCGCCCCGGACCATCTCGATGGCGGTCACGCAGACGTCGAGCTGGAAGTCGCCCAGCTCCTGGGAGACCTCGGCGGCGTGGCGGTGCCCGGTCGGCGCGTACGTGCGGACGGCGCCGGAGCGCTCCGGGTGGTGGGACGAGGCCGACGCCTCGGCGCCGGCCTCCGACGAGCCGACCTTGATGTCGGCGATGACTCGGTCGATCAGGCCGGCGCGGGCCAGGGGGAGGAGGGCGAGGTTCATGGCCGTCGCATTGCAGCCGACGCCGGAGATCAGGCGGGCGCCCGACATGCGACGACGGTGCAGCTCGGGCAGGCCGTAGACCGCCGAGTCGAGCATGTTCGGCGCCGGGTGCTCGGAGCCGTACCACTCCTGGTAGGCGGCGCCCGAGCGGAGGCGGAAGTCGGCGGAGAGGTCGATGACCGTCTTGCCGAGGCCGAGCCAGTGGTCGATCTTGCCGGCCGCGTGCCCGTGGGGCATGCAGAGGAAGAGGACGTCCACGCTTTCCAGGTCGTCGGGGGCGCGGAAGTTGAGTTCGGTGCGTCCCCGGAGGTTGGGGTGGACGCGGTGGACGGGCTGGCCCTCGAGCTTGCGTGAGGTCGCGCCGACGACCTCGGCCTCGGGGTGGTCGAGGAGGAGTCGGAGCAGTTCGCCCCCGGTGTAGCCGGAGGCGCCGATGATGGCGGCGGAGACGGTCATGAACGGGATCCAGTCGCGGTGGGCGTTGCGGCGTCCGATGCCGGGGTGGAGGCGAGCGAGAGGGCGTGGTCCACGATCGCGCCGGGGATGTCCACGCCGGTGGCGTCGATGGAGTTGCGGAACTCCATGGAGTGGTTGATCTCGTTGACGAGCAGGCCGCGGCGTGGGCACTCGAACAGGTCGATGGCGACGGCGTCGCCCCCGACGCAGGCCGCGGCGCGGCGGCAGATGTCGGCGATGTCGGGCGTGACCTCGACGCCCTTGGCCGAGCCGCCCCGGGCGGTGTTGGTGATCCAGTGCTCGCTGGAGCGGGCGATTGCGGCGATGGGCTCGCCCGCGACGACGAAGACGCGGAGGTCCCGGTCGGGCTTGGCGACCAGCTCCTGGATGTAGTAGACGTGGTGGGCGACCGAGCCGAGGACGGCCTTGTGCTCGATGATCGCCTCGGCGGCGTGCCGGTCGTTGACCCGCGAGACGAGTCTCCCCCACGAGCCAACGGTCGGCTTGATGACGCAGGGGTAGCCGATGTTCTCGCAGGCCTCGAGGGCGGCCTCGGGCGAGAGGGCGGCGAGGGTGCGGGGGGACGGCACGCCCGCGGATTCGAGGGCCAGGGTCGTCCGGAGCTTGTCGGCGCAGATGTCGATCGTCTCGGCGGGGTTGACGCAGCGCACGCCGTAGGACTCGAGGATCCGGACCGCGTTGAGCGAGGAGGTCAGGCTGAGGCAGCGGTCGATGACGAGGTCGAACTCGCGCCAGCGGCCCGGGTCGCCCAGGTCGAAGACAGGCTCGCGGAGGTCGATCGTCTCGGCGGTGAAGCCGCGGCGTTCGATCGCGTCGAGGACGAGTCGCTCCTCGACGCGGAGGCGGGAATGGAGCATGGCGATGCGCACGGTCGTGTCTCCGGGTGTGACGCGCGGACGGGGCGGACGATCAGGCGCCCGGGCTGGAAGCCCGGGCCTCCGAGAGGCGTGAGGCGGCGATTACTCGCCCCAGTCTTCCTCGACCTCGGGGGCGAGTTCGAGGCGGATCGGCTCGCGGCTGGTGACCTCCAGCTCGGCGCTGCACTCGGGGCAGGTCGCGATCTGGCCGGCCAGGGGCGGGCGGTCGAAGCGGACCTGGGCGGCGCACTCGGGGCACTCGGCGGTGATCTGTGCGGTCTGGCTCATGGCGTGTGTCCTTCTCTGGGTGGCCCGTGCGGGGCCTGGTGGTGGGTTGGTGAGGAGTGCAAAAACAACAAGCCCCCAGACGGGGCGTCCGGGGGCTGGCCTTGGTTCCTGGGGCGGCCGGGGCTAAGTGTGGACTCAGCTCCGACCGCGCACCGCCGCGGCGATCACCCGGACGCTCTGGGCGTCTTTGGCTTTCGCGGCTTTGGTGCAGTGAATCGTCATGGTCTTGAGTCCGCCCGGGATCGGGCGTGGGCCAAGTGTAGCCCCCCGCGCCCCGGCGTCAAGCGGGCCGGTCCGGGTGGTGTATCGGCCCGCCGGGGCCCTCGGTTTCAGCCGATGCCGCAGCTCCGCCCGTGCTTGGCGTTGTAGTCCTGGTGGGCCTCCTCGGCCTCGTGGAACTCGGGCGCGGGCTCGATCTGGGTCACGATCTGGCGGCCGGCGAAGCGGTCGGTCCCGGTGAGGCGGGAGACGAACGCCCGGGCCGCGTCGAGCTGGGCGTCGGAGGTCGTGAAGATCGCGCTGCGGTACTGCGAGCCGACGTCCGGGCCCTGGCGGTCGCGCTGGGTCGGGTCGTGCATGCCGAAGAAGGCGGCGAGCAGAGCCTCGTAGCCGACCCGGGCCGGGTCGTAAATGACACGGACCGACTCGGCGTGCCCGGTGTCGCCCGAGCAGACCTGGCGGTAGGTCGGGTTCTCAGAGGCGCCGCCCTGGTAGCCGCTGGTCGCGTCGATGACGCCGTCGATGTTCTGGAATCGGTCCTCGACGCCCCAGAAGCAGCCGGCGGCGAAGTAGGCGGTGTCGGTCGTGGGCGGGCGGGAGCGCACGGGCAGGTCGTCGCCCTCGGCGAAGAACTCGAGGGAGACGGAGTTGAGGCAGTGGCGCTCGTGCGTCGGGGGCGGGCCGTCGGGGAAGACGTGGCCGAGGTGGGCGGTGCAGCGGGCGCAGACGATCTCGGTCCGCGTCATGCCGTGGGAGTGGTCCTCGATGCGTGCGACGTGGTCGGGGTCGGCGGGCTCGGTGAAGCTGGGCCAGCCGGAGCCGGAGTCGAACTTGGCGCCCGAGCGGAAGAGCGGGAGCCCGCAGAGGCGGCAGGCGTACAGGCCGTCGCGTTTGTTGTCGAGGAGGGTGCCGCAGAACGGACGCTCGGTGCCCTTGCGGAGGATGACGTCGCGCTCCTCGGGGGCGAGGTCGGCCGCGAGCCGCTCGATCGCGTCGGGCCCGAGGGGGCGGATGTCGTGGCCGGAGGCGGAGATGTTCTGGCGGCGGGGCTGGGATTCAGCGCGGCGGATGGCGAGCTCCTTGACAGAATCGATACCCGAGAGTGGTTGACCTGAAAGAACAAGCCTAGCCGGCAACGTATTCCACGTTCGGCGCCTCGCGAATCCGTCGGAGCAAGTTGAACGCCGCCAATCCGATCAATGAGACGCCGAGCAGCAAGGCGGCGACCTGCGCGATGAGCCAGCCGAAGCCGTCGCGGGTCTCGGCGCGAAGGACGCCCAGCCGGAGATCTGATTCCGAGACGGCCTTCGCCGAGAACACGCTCGAGTCGGCGACCAATCGCGGCTGGATCATCTCGAACGCCTGCGGAATCAGCGTATCTCGGTGCGACTCAAGGACCGCAGCCATCGGGAGACTCCCGCCAGCAATGGAGAACGTCAATGTCTCGCTCCGCGTGACCGGAAAACGGAACAGCCGGTTCCAAGGAGTATGGTCCCGACGCAGCCGAGGCGTCACTCTCCCGACGAACACGTGCCCCCTCGGCACGCTGCGGATCGCCGTGTCTGGGGTGGGAGGGTTCTCGTAGCTTCCGCTCACGAGATACACCGACGAAGTTCCCGTGAGGTCTTCAGGATTGCTGGATATCGCGACGGTGTGGATGGAGGGGAACGTGTCGATGACAGTACTACGAGATGGAACGCCGATGAGTGCGGGCACGAGCGTTGCGATCACGAGAACGATGCCGGCGGAGGCGATGCACGATTCTGCCATGATGCCGAGGTGGCGTCCCATGAGCAGAGCATCGTACTTGGATCGGCGCATACTTGGTAGTCCGTCCCGACGAACTACGGTGTGCGCAGCCGAGGCCGCTCGCGAACGAACGATCGAACCCCGGCGCTGGCGCCACCCGACTCGGTCATCCCCCCCACCGTCGCCCATCGGCCGGCGCCGAGCGGGACGAGGCCCCGGAGGTCCATGAGGGGGCCGCACGGCGAGGGGTGGGTCGTGAACGTCTGGGCGCCCGGATCGAAGACGAGCAGTTGGTCCAGGGGCGCCGAGGGGTTGCCGTCGTATCCGATCCCCGAGATGTTGTAGGGGTTGTCGGTCCCGCCGAGAACGTAGATCGGGCCGTCGGTGGAGTGCGTCGTGGAGGCCGCGGCCCGGTAGGTCGGGCGCCCGGGGTGCGCCGGCGCCTCGCGCCATTCGATGCGTCCGGGCTCGTCGGGGTCGAGGCGACCAATGTAGACCGCGTCCGAGATGGCGAAACCGTCGGCGTCTGTGACGCCGTCGATCACCAGCAGCGTGTCGCCCGATATCCCGCCGGCGTGGCCGAAGAGGCCCGGGCCGGGCAGGGGCGTGCCCGCGGTCCATGTGTTGGAGTGGGTGTCAAAGAGCTGGACGTCGCGGACGTTGGCGTGCGCGGGGCCGTGCCAGCCCGAGACGAGCACGATCCACCGATCGCGCCAGACGGCGGCGAGCGTGTCGTCCACCTCGACGGGCGGGGGCGCCAGCTCGATCCACGCGTCGTCCGCGTCGTCGTAGCGGAGGAGGCGGGGCTCGGTGAGCTCGGTCCTCTCGTCCACGACGGCGTACCCGCCGATCAGGTAGACCTCGCCGGCGACGGTGACGGCGCTGGCGCCAATCTTCCCGCGGCCCCGGAGCGCCGGCGCGTCGGCGATCCGCCGCCAGTTCGAGTCGCCCGCGTCGATGCGGAAGCTCTCGGTCGTGATCGTGGCCGTGTCACTCGGGTCGGTGATGCCCATGAGCGAGTAGAGGGTCCACGAGCCGTCCGACCGAACGACCGAGGCGACGGCGTTGTTCGAGATCGGGGCTGGCAGGCCGGGGAGATGCGGCGGGCCGGCGCACCCGCCCGGTGCCAGCGCAGCCAAGACAAGCAAGCAGAGCCGAGCGACCATGCCCGAGGCTACCGGGAGACGCGGCGCCGTGTCAGATGCGCAATCGGCGCGGACGAGGATTCACGAGCATGGCGCCCACGACCAGGCCGACCGCGGACCCCGGGGCCGGCGTCAGCACGAACCCGTCCACGTGCACGCGGACGTAGATATCCGCGGCTCGCACCGAGAGGAACTCGGCGTTGCGGGGCGCCCGCGTCGCCGAGTATCGCAGATCGGCCGCCGCGGGGAAGCCGCGGGGCGAGTCATGCAGGGCCGGGCGCAACGAACCGAGACCGGTCAGGGGGCGCCCGGCGCCGGCCTGTTGACTGGGCTGAAGACGACGACGTGCGGTTCCGCGCTCAGGGTGATCGTCGCGCCCTTCTCGAGGGGCGTGGGCAGGCCATCCACCAGGGCGCTGTACGACCCGCCGGCGGGCGGGCCGACGATGAGCCCGCCCGGCGCCTCCGGCGCCGACCGGATCGTCAGGACGGCCCGGTCGCCGTCACCCCGGTAGGAGTAGGCGAGCACGCCCCACCGTGTCGCGAGCCGCTCGACGCCGACGCCCTCCTCGGAGCGGATCCACTCGGGATCGACGCCCGGGGCGATGACGAGCGTGTCGCCCCGCTCGAAGGCGAAGAGCGCGTGCAGCGAGAGGATGAAGGCCGAGCCGACCCAGGTGTGCGGGATGTCGCCGACGAAGCCGGGCGTCGCCATGTCGCGGTAGGCGACCTCGGGCCACTGGTTCCACGCGGCCGGGCTGCGGTAGCGCACGAGCCAGTCCAGCAGCGCCCGGGCGCGCTCGGGCTCGCCCAGTCGCACGAAGGCGCCGGCGAGGCGGAACTCGTAGGGCGTGAAGTCGCGCCACTCGATCTGGTCGTCGCGTCGGGCCTCGAAGTGGGCCCAGTAGCGGTCGAACGTGGAGCGGAGGAGTGGATCGATGCTCGAGCCGAGGTTGTCGCCCGGGAAGACGGCGATGGACGTGGAGGTCGCGTCGAAGTCGCCGAGCTCGACGCACCCGGGGACGTACCCGATGCCGTGCGTCTCGGCCGCCAGGCGGATCGAGTCGTAGAGGCTGTCGCGGAACTCGCCGGCGAGGGCGGCGTACTCCCGCTCGAGATCGGAGTCGCCCAGCTCGCCCGCGATCGAGGCCGCGTCGCGCAGGCCACGGAGCACGAAGAAGTCGTCCCAGTACGAGTGCATCGGCTTGGCGGAGTAGCCCTCGTGGCTGATGGACTCGGGCACGAGGCCGGCCTTGGCGCGCTGCAGGGGGTCGGGCGAGCCGGTGTACTCGGGCGTGAGCCGGCGGGCGCGGAGGGCCCGCAAGTACTCGACGCCGCGCCGGACGCGCGGGAAGTGACGCTCCAGGAACGCGCGGTCGCCGGTCGCGAGGTAGGTTTGCCAGACGACGAAGATCAGCTGCCCTGTCGAGTCGTGCTCGTCCACGGGGTCCGGGCCCCGGTGATCGACGACGCAGGGGACCTTGCCCGAGTCGTACTGGTAGGGGGCGTACCAATCGACGAACGCCCGCGCTCGGTCGGCGTGACCGGACGCGATGAGCGCGAGGGACGTGATCGAACCGTCGCGGATCCAGCTCCGCTCGTACGTCCGCGAGCCGGGCTGGATGGCGGGTCCGTCCTGGTTGACGAGGATGTGCGCGAGCGTGGTCCGGGCGGCCCGCGCAAGCTCGGCGGCGGGCTCGGGCAGGTCGAGACGCGGCGCGTCGAGCAGCGCCGCCCATCGGCGACGTTCACGCTCGATTGTGGCGTCGAAGTCGAGGCCTGAAGTCTCGGGCGGGGCGGATTCACGCTCCGCGATCGATGTCGCGATCACGACCTCCCGCGACTGCGCTGGCGCGAGATCCAGGTCGTACCGGATCGCGGCGCAGGCGAACCCCTGGGAGGACGCGGCCGTCTCCATCGTCCCCTCGGCGGCGCGGAGGCGCGGGAGGATCGCGTCGGTATCAACGGCTGCCGCGGCGGCGGCGTCCGCTGGGCTGAGCGCCATGACTCGCCCGTGCTCGTTGATCGTGATGGAATCGACCCGGGCGTGGGCGGCGTGCACCGGCGAGAATCCCCCGACGATGTTGAGCCGCTGCCAGGGGGGGAGGGCCTGGAACGGACGGGCGGCGAGAGCCAGGCCGACTTGCCGCGGCGCCGTCCCCGTGTTTGTGACCCGGTACCGGACGAGCAGCACGGCCGCCCCGGGCTCGCCCGTACCCACCGCCGTGGTCTCCAAGACGAGGTCGTCGACGTCCCAGCGGACGGTCGGGATGGGCAGGCTGTCGTCCTCGAGCGATCGGGAGATCTCGGCGTCCGCCCAGGTGATGTCCGCGTCCTCGGCGAGCAGGAACGGCTCGATCGTGAAGCCGCCCTTGCGGAGCTCGACCGCGCCGTCCGCCGTCACGAGCGCCTCGTCGTCGTCGCCGGGGAGCCCGACGACCGTCCAGGGCGTGTGCTCGCCCGCGAAGTACCGCGGGAACGAGCCGCGGGGCCCTGTCGCGGCGCGTCTGGCCAGGAAGTCGTTGGGGTCGACCGCCTCGTCGATCGGGCAGAAGTGGACGGACTCGAGCGCCGCGCCGAGCTCGCTCGTGGGCGGCATGCGGACACGGACGGCCTCGATCTCGGTCTCCGGCGTGTAGAACGCGTGCGGCCCGGCGCCGCCCTCGACGCGGCGCGTGTCCGTGCCGCCGCCTGGCAGCTCCAGGATCAGCTCGTAGTTCGCCGGCGTGTGCGCCGGATCCCAGCCCAGCTCGACGGCGTTGATCTCGACGGGCGAGTCGAAGCGGAACTCGATCCAGGAAGGGTCGCCCGGCGCCGCCCGCCACGGGAGCGCCCCGTCGCCCTCGACATCCGACCCCGAGTCGCCGACGCCGACGCGGACGCGCGGGTCGACGGGGCGGGGCTCCCGCTCGGGGAGGGGTTCGTACAGGAGTTCATCGAGGAAGATCTCGCCCGCGCCGCCCTCGCTGGCCGCGATCGCGAACTCGATCCAGCCGATGACCGCGAGGGGATCGCCCCCGGACGGCCCCCAGGCGAACTCGAAGTGCCGGCGTTTCTGGGCGAGGCGCGTCCAGACGCCCGGCGGCGCGTACCCGCGTCGGTTGACCCACCAGACGTCGTCTCCCGTGGGGCTGACGAGCTTGAGCTCGAGGTCGTTGGCGGGGGCGTCGCCCCGGACGTCGAGGGAGAGCCTGTAGTTCGGGTCGAGGGGCAGATCGACGCGCTTGCGGACGATGCAGAAGCCGGCGCCCGCCGAGAAGTCGTAGGCGACCCGCATGGCGCCGCCGCCATCGCGCGCCGCCGGGGAGACTCGGCATTCCACGCCGTCGGACGCGATGACCTCCCAGTCCGAGATGTCCTCGAAGTCCTCGAGGACGCGGGGCTGGGCGAACGCCGGCGGGATCCAGGCGCCGAGGGCGAGGAGCATGAACGCGGCGACGACGAGCGGCGTGCGCGCTCGGATTGGGTGATTCATGGGCATCCGGCGGCGAAGGCGGCGAGGAACGCGACCACGTCGCTGAAGTCCCAGGCGCCGAACGGCTCGGCCAGATCGCCGGCGGGGTCCATCGCCGCGAACGCCGAGAGGAACGCGACGACGTCGGAGAAGTCCAGGGCGCCGAAGGGCTCTGCCAGGTCCGCCGGGCATGGCGCGTCGTAGGGGCGGGCCAGCACGAGGTCGATCGACCCCGGCTCGATCAGCTCGGAGAGCGCGAGGGCGCCGAGCGCGACGTCGGGCAGGGCGGCGTCGCCCGGGGCGAAGGCCGGGTTCTCGGCGGAGCGGCGGAAGAGCAGCGAGGCGCCCGACTCGAACTGCTGGCGGGCGCCGTGCCTGTACGCGTGGTACGCCGCGACGGCGGGCGCCGTGTCACCAAGGGCGGAGAACGCCATGAGCGCGGGCAGCGACGTCACGTCGCCCGGGTGGTCGCCGAGCGAGTCGGCGTGGTAGCCGCCCCACTCGGGCGCGGTCGTGCCCGCGGAGAAGACGGTCATGAACGGGGGCGCGTTGTCGTCGGTCCAGGCGGCGTTGGAGGCGAGCAGGTTCGCCAGGTGGGCCCGCCACTCGGGGCTCTCTCGGTAGGGCCGCTGCACGAGCGCCGAGTAGAGCGAGACGAACGCGGCCTGGTAGGCGCCGGGCGAGCCCGAGGTGATCGGCTGGCCCGTCAGGAAGCTCGCCGAGGGCAGCTGCGATCGGTCGAGCCAGTGCTCGAGCGCGGGCTGCGCATCGGCGAAGGCGGCGGCCTGCTCGACGAAGATGATCCCTTCGTGGAACGGGGAGGATGCGCTGCCGGGCGCCGGCCCGCCCCCGGGCTGGGCCCGGAAGTACAGGGCGTGCGAGCCGGGCGCGATGAAGTCGTCCCATTCCTGGACGCGCTGGATGATCGCGTCGGCCGCGTCGCCGATTGTGGTGTTGCTCGGGTAGAAGTCCCGCGCGCGGGCGGCGGCGAAGACGATGTGCATGGTGCTCAGCGTCGCGAACTCGGCGTTCCACCCGCCCGGCTGGACGCCCCCGGTCGCGGGATCGATCCAGTGGCGGATGTGCCCGTCGGCCGACACGCTGGGCCCGATGCCGTCGGGGGCGAGGCCCGCGTACCGCTCCAGGATCTGCGCGACCAGGCCCTCGGCGGCCGCGTCGTCCGCGAGGTGATCGCTCATGAGCAGAAGCAGAACTGTCCACGCCGCGGCGTCCGGGGTGGCGGGATGGAAACGCGTTCCGCCGGCGGCGACGTCCGCGTCGATCACCCACCCCGGCGGCTCGCCGTCGGGCGAGATCAGGCCCTTGGCAAAGTGGACGCCCTGGGCGAACTCGTCGGCGAGCCACGCCTCGAACGGCAGGCGAGTGTCGAGTGTCTCGGAGACGAGGATGGCGTCCTCGTCGGCGCCGACGAGCAGGCGCCCGCAGGCCGTGGCGGCGACGTCGTGCACGTCCTGGCCCGCGTCGAGGTACTCGGTCGGGGCCCACGCCTGGATGCCCAGCGCCTGCAGATCGGTCGCGTGCAGGAGGCGGCCGGAGTCGGCGGCGATGTAGACGCCGCGGGTGCTGGTGTCTCCGAACTGGTCGGAGTGGGCGATGCCGCGGGCGCCGACGAGGTCGCCGACGCGGGTGAACAGGGGCGGGGTCTGGCCGGCGTCGGCGCGGTAGAAGCCTTCGTTGGTGGCGGCGTAGAGATTCCCGAGCGCGCGGTCGAGGGCGATGCCGCGGATCGGCGCGCCCGCGCCGGGGCCGGCGGTCCCGAGGATCGCGCCGGCGGTGTCGTTCCGCTGGGCGCGGTACACGCGGAGGCCGGCGGCCGTCGTGCCGACAAACAACCGCCCGCCCGCGTGGAGCATCGCCAGGTGCGGGTGGGCGGCGCCGTCGTCGTGCAGCTCGGCGCGGACGAAGACGGAGAGCGCGTCCGTGTACGAGTCATACCGGAGGACGGCGTCCGAGCCGAGCCCGTCGGGCGGCGTCGTGTCGTCGTGCACGAGGATGAACAGGAGCCTCCCGGACTCGGACCACGCGAGCGCGCCGGGCCCGTCGGGCCCGGGGCCCAGGTCCATCCAGGGCAGGAGGGCGGCGATCTCGGCCCCGCTGATCGTGCGCGACAGGGCGGCGCGGACGTCGCGGATCTCGACCGTGTCCTCGAGCGTGTCGGCCGCGGCGTACCGACCGGAGAGCGACGCCGCGGCGACGGCGGCGGTCTCGTCGGGACCCGACACGGGCCAGGCCGCCGGGTCTGGCGCGGCGGGGGCCGTGACGCACGCGAGCGCGAGCGTCGTACAGCAACCGATCAGTCGTGCGGATCGCGGCGGGCGCATCCCGGGTCAGCTCCCGTCGCCGGTCAGGCGGCTGGAGTCGCGGACGACGAGCGACGTGGCGAGCCGCGCGTGCCGCGGCGCGCTGCCCGGGCTCTCGAGCCTGCGGATGAGGGCGTTGACCGCCTCGGCGCCCATGTCCGCGACGGGCAGACGGACCGAGGACAGCTTGGGCCGCAGGAAGCTGCTCAGGTGCGAGTCGTCGAACCCGACGAGGCGGAGGTCCCCGGGCAGCGACAGCCCGTGGTCACGGGCGGCGTTGGCGATGCCGATCGCGATCTCGTCGTTGCCGGCGAGCACGGCGGCGCCGTGGAGCTTGTTCCGCTTGATCATCCGCTCGGCCCAGTCCCAGCCCCAGTCGAACGAGTACTCGCCGTGGGCGATCTGCTCGGGGGCGGGCTGGCGCCCGTCGCGGCGGAGCCCCTCGACGAAGGCGGCGGTCCGCTCGTCGGAGTCGAGGTTGCCCACGTGACCTCCCACGAAGTAGCACTTGGACGCGGGCGTGCCCTCGAGCAGGTGGGCGACGGCGGCGATGGCGCCCGAGACGTTGTCGAAGCTGATCGTGTCCACCGCGACGCCCGGGCGGTCGATACCCATGACGACCGTCGGCAGCGCGAGCTGGGCGATGGCGTCCAGGTCCACCCGCGACCGCTCGGTGAGCATGACGATGAGGCCGTCGGCCAGGTCGAGGGCGAACGCGTTGGCCGGCCCGTCCTCCGGTCGGTGGGCGTTGGAGCTGACCAGGACGTGGTAGCCCAGCTCGCGGGCGCGGTCGTCGGCCGAGCGCATCAGCTCGGAGTAGAAGTCGCCGTAGATGTCCGGGAGCGAGACGCCGATCACGCGGCTGCGCCGGGTGAGCAGGCCCTTGGCGAACAGGTTCGGGCGGTAGCCCAGCTCGTCGACCGCCTTCTGGACCTTGCGGGCCGTCGCGGGCGAGACGCGTTCGGGCGTGTTGAGGGCGCGGCTGACCGTGGCGATCGAGACGCCCGACCGCTCGGCGACGTTGCGGATCGAGACCCCGTTGCGTCCGCCGCGGGCGGCGGGGTCCGGGCTTGTCTCCTGGGCGCCCATCGGGGAGGATGATAGCCGATGAAAGCGTTTACACAAAGGGCACGCTCGGTGGCTCTGGCGTCGGGGGCGTTGCTCGCGGCGTTGGTCGGGGTGTCGGCCGGGCCCGGCTGCGCCGCGTCGGGGGGGCCGCCAGAGGCCTCGCCGCCGAGGGCCGAGGCGGTCGTGATCGCCGGCGGGTCGGCGCCGCGCCCCCCGTTCGCGTTCTCGGACGAGGACGCCGCGCTGCTCGACGAGATCCAGCGCGCATCCTTCGCGTTCTTCTGGGAAGCGGTCAGCCCGGAGACGGGGATGGTCTACGACCGGACGAGCAGCGACGTGATCAGCGTCGCGGGCGTGGGGTTCCAGCTCTCGGCGCTGCCGATCGGCGTGGAACGCGGGTGGATCACGCGCGAGCAGGGCGAGCGGCGGGCGCTGTTGATCCTCCGGGCATTGGAGCGCGAGCCTTCGAACCGGAAGGCGGGGCTGTTCTACCACTTCCTGGAGCCGCACGACGCGTCGCCCCGACGAGTCGGGGCCGAGCTGGTGGTCAGCACGATCGACTCGGCGGTGCTCTTCGCCGGGATGATCACGGTCGGCGAGTACTTCGGGGGTGAGACACGGGAGATCGGCCGGAGGCTCGTCCGGCAGGCGGACTGGTCGATCTTCCTGCAGGAGACGGGCTCGGGGCTGGAGGGGGGCTATGTCAGCCTCGGCTGGCGCCCGGCCAGCGACGAGGACCCGACCGGGGACGGGTCGTTGATCGAGTATTCCTGGATCGACAGCGGCGACGAGCACCGGCTCGTGACGTTCATGGGCGTCTGCGCGCCCGACGAGGGGCATCGGATCCCGGCCCGGCGGTACTACGCCCTCAGGCGGCAGCTGGGCGCCCACGAGGCGACCGGCCCGCTCGTCTGGTTCCCGTACTCGGGGGCGCTGTTTACGTCGTTCTTCGCGCACTGCTGGATCGACTACGCGAGCCTCGGCACGGACGACCCGGGCGCGCGGGGCGTGCCGTCGCGTTGCCGCGTCGACTGGTGGGAGAACAGCCGCAGGCACGTGAACCTGCACCGGGCCCGCGCGCTCGAGAACCCGCGGGGGCTGCCGACGCTGGGCGAGCACGCGTGGGGGCTGAGCGCGTGCGACGGGCCGGGGGGGTACCTGGTCGCCGGGGTATTCCCGGATGCGGCGCCGATGCCGGGCGCGGTCGCGGACCGGGATTACTCGACGTACGAGCCGCCCGACCGCACGGGGGACGGGACGGTCCCGCCGTACGCGGCGGGGGCGTCGATCATGTTCGAGCCCGCGGCGGCGGTCGCGGCGCTGCGTTTCTACAAGGGTCTTCGTGACGCGGACGGCGAGCCGCTGGTCTGGCGTGAGCCCGGCGCGGGCGGGTACGGCCTGGCCGACGCGTTCAACCTCGGGGTTGAGGGCCAGCCTTGGGTCGCCGAGGACGACGTCGCGATCGACCACGGCCCGATGCTCCTGGGGATCGAGAACGCCCGGACGGGGCTGGTCTGGCGTCTCTTCGGGCGGGATCGGTCGATCCGGGAGGGTCTCGGGCGCCTGCGGCTGACCGACTAGGATTTTGTACGGAAACGGGTGGTCAGATCGCGCTTGACAGGGGGATGCCCGGGCCGGACCATGTAAACGTTTACACGGCGTCGCGTCGGCCGGGGTCCCCGCCCGGGGCCGGGCCCGCGTCGCGGATCGGAGTTCACGCCGGCGAGTGTCGCCGCGAGCAGAGAGCAGAGAGAGAGGAGTCCGACATGAGGATCAGCACGACGATCGGGTTGCTGGCGCTGTGCGGGGGCGCGGGTCTCGCGCACGCGAGCGTGAGCGACATCGGCAGCTTCATCGACAATCCGCGCCTGTTCAACGATCGGCCGGACTCGAACCTGACGTACATGAGCAACTTCGATACCGTCATGGGCTCGGTGTCCATCACGGAGAACTCGTACGGCGCCGGCGGGTTCGCGAACCGCCACGTCGCGTGGATGGGCGACGACGCCGGCTCGAGCAAGGTCGACTTCGACTTCGGCGACGGCTGGGACATGAAGATGACCATGAACATCGCCCAGGCCGACAGCGTGGACAACGTCGAGGCCGGCTTCCAGTTCGACCTCTTCGGGTTCGGCATCTTCGGCCTGCTGTCCGGGCCCGGCGAGATCGCCGCCTTCGGCTCCGTCCTCCCCTTCCACTCCTTCGGCTCCGGCCTCTTCGACGTCGGCGACGACGTCATGCTCCGGATGATCCACCGCCCGGGCGACAGCGAGTTCGGCTCGACGCCTTCGACGATGGAGTACATGTACAACAACCTGACGCAGGGCTCGGGCTGGGTGTCCAGCGGCGAGGTCGCGTTCACGACGCTCGAGGGCGGCATCCCCAGCAGCTTCGACATGTTCATGGGCGTCGGCGCCCAGATCAACAACCCCGACGCGGACTTCGGCGCCGTCGATATCCGCTTCAGCCAGATCATGATCCCGGCGCCGGGCGGCCTCGCGGTCCTCGGGCTGGGCGGCATCGCCCTCACGCGCCGCAGGCGCTGAGTCTCTCTCGTTCCGCGGGGCTCTCCCCCGCGTGTCTTTGAATCACGGCTGGCGGGGGCCGAGACGCCCCCGCCGCCTTTCACGGGGCCTTCTGCGGGCGATCACGAGGACGCCGCCCGGCCGGCCCGATGAGCGGACCAGCGAGGACGAACGGGCATGCTCACCAACCAGTTCGGGAAGTTCATCGAAGGCGGGCGGGCGTACGCGATCACCGACCCCGCGACCCCGATGCCCTGGACGAACGTTATCTCGAACGGGCGGTACGGCCTGGTCGTCAGCCAGAACGGCGGCGGCTTCTCCTGGCTCGACCACTGCCAGCTCAACGTCCTCACCCGCTGGGAGATGGACCTGGCCCGCGACGACTCGGGCCGCTTCCTGTACCTGGCCGAGCTCGACGCCGACGCCGACGACCCGGGGTCGCTCTGGTCGCTCTCCCCCCACCCCTGCCGGGCGAGGTATGACGAGTTCCGCTGCGTCCACCGCCCGGGCATGACGACCTTCGAGACCGATCGCCGGGGAATCCGCGCCGCCTGGGACATCTGCGTCGCGCCCGACGACCAGATCGAGCTCTGGCGCGTCCGGCTCGCGAACACCTCGGATCGCCCCCGCAGGCTCCGGCTCGGCGCCTACCTCGAGTGGTGCTGCGGGACCGCGCCCGATTCCAAGCGCGAGTTCCACCGCCTGTTCTTCACCACACGGCATGACGCCGAGCGCCACGCCGTCGTCGCGACCAAGAACATGTGGGACGCGCCGTTCGGCACCCCGGACGACCACTGGAACCGTCCCTGGCCCCACGCCGCGGCCCTCGCCATCTCTGGCGGGACGGGCAACACCTGGGCGACCAGCGACAAGGCCGACTTCATGGGCCGCTACGGCGACCCGGCTCGCCCCGCCGGCATGCTCGCCGGCGTCGAGGGCCGATTCGGGCGCTTCGTCGACGCCTCGGGCGTCGTCGGGACCGATCTCGAACTCCCCGCCGGCGCCGAGGTGACGATCTGCTTCCGGCTCGGCGTCGCCGACGACCCCGCGGCCCTCGGCGACCTGCTCGACCGGTACGGCTCGGGAGAGTCGATCGACCGCGCGTTCGACGCCGCGACCGCGGCCTGGGACGAGCGGCTCGCCCCGACGAGCGCCCGCACCGGCGCCGACGACTTCAACCTCCTGATCTCGACCTGGCTGCCCTACCAGGCGATCAGCGCGCGGATGTGGGGCCGCAGCGGGTACTACCAGCAGTCCGGCGCGTTCGGGTACCGCGACCAGCTCCAGGACAGCCAGCTCTGGCTCGCGCTCGACCCGGCCCGCTGCCGCGAGCAGGTCCTCCTGCACGCGGCCCACCAGTTCGCCGACGGGAGCGTCTACCACTGGTGGAACCCGATCACCGAGACGGGCCTTCGCACCGGCTGCTCGGACGACTACCTCTGGCTGCCCTTCATCGCCGCCTCGTACATCCGCGAGACCGGCGAACTGTCCATCCTGAACGAAGAAACCCCGTTCGTCGATGACAAGGCAGGCGCGACGCTCGCCGAGCACGGCAAGCGGGCGATCGCCCGGGCGTTCTCCCGCATGAGCGACCGGGGCCTGCCCCTGATCGGCGAGAACGACTGGAACGACGGCCTCTCGCACGTGGGCGACGAGAAGCACGGCGAGTCCGTCTGGCTCGCGATGTTCCTGGGCGAGACCCTCCGCGAGTTCGGCCGGGCGCTGCGGGCCCATGGCGACGTCTCGACGGCCGACGAGTACGAGGGCAAACGCGCCGCGCTGCAAGAGTCGCTCGAGGCCCACTGCTGGGACGGCGCCTGGTACCGCCGCGCGACTGATCGCGCCGGCCGCTGGCTCGGCTCGTCCGACTGCATCGAGGGGCAGGTCTTTCTTAACGCGCAGACCTGGGCGATTTTGTCTGGCATGGGCGACGCCGAGCGCGCGACCCAGGCCTGGGCGTCGGTCAAGTCACGCCTGCTCACCGACTACGGCCCGCTGCTGCTCGCCCCCGCGTACACCGTCCCCGACGACAAGATCGGGTACCTGTCCAGGTACGCGCCGGGCGCCCGCGAGAACGGGGGCGTGTACATGCACGCGGCGACCTGGGCGCTGGCCGCGGCCTGCCGCCGGCGGGACACCGAGGCGGTCGCGGCGATCTGGGCCTCGATCTCGCCCCCGCTGCGCGGCGCGGACGCCGAGTCGTACGCCGCAGAGCCCTACGTCCTGCCCGGCAACGTGGACGGCCCCCTCTCGACAACCCCCGGCCGCGCCGGCTGGACCTGGTACACCGGCTCGGCCGCCTGGCTGCACCGCGTCGGCCTCGAGTGGGTGATCGGCATTCGCCCGATCTGGGAGGGCCTGCGGATCGACCCCTGCCCGTTCCCGGCTCTGGGCGAGGTGGACGTCACCCGCGCGTGGCGGGGCCGGCGAATCCGCGTACGGTTCGACGCCGGGTCGTTCGACCCGGGCGTCGAGGCCCGCGTGACGCTCGACGGCCGGCCAGTCGCCGGCGGGCTGCTGACCGAGTCGATGATCCCCGAGAGAGGAGAGGCGGACGTGCGTGTCGGCTGGGTCCCGAGCCCGGGCGCGACCACGCACGTCCGCGTGCACTCGACCGAAAGGAGCAAGACATGAGGACCGCCGAAGCGAGGGACGAGAGGGGCCGCCGCCGCGATCCGGCCCGCGCCGCGTTCACGCTCATCGAGCTGCTCGTCGTCATCTCCATCATCGCCCTGCTGATCGGGATCCTGCTGCCCTCCCTGGGCAAGGCCCGGCAGACGGCCAACGACGTCGTCTGCATGAGCAACCTCCGACAGATCGGCCTCGCCAACCAGATGTATCTCGACGACCAGAAGGACGGCGACGAGCGATTCATCGACATCTACCCGTTCCTGGCCGGCAAGGAGACGAACCCGATCACGGGCAACCACGATTTCCGGGCCCACCGCTGGAACGCGATGCGCGTGCTCGACGACTACCTCTCGGGCGCCGCCGAGAGCGGCGTGTTCGTCTGCCCCGCGGCCCAGGGCGCCTCGTCCGTGATCGACTCCCAGACACGCCAGTCCATGCAGGGCGGCGGGCGGATCCACGTTTTCGACTACGACCTCGACGGGACCGAGGAGTACACGGAGTACTGGTTCAACGACTCGGCGATGTTCGCCGGGCTTCCCAACTCGGGCGTCTCGGGCCAGCGTTGGCGCGCGGTCAAGCACCCCGAGGAGGTCGTCGTCGCGATCGATGCCGTGGACTGGATCCCCCGGCACCGCTCGCCCGCGGTCACCCAGCGGCTCAACGGCTTCGACACCGAGGGCAGCAGCTACATCCTCCGGGGCGACCAGCGGGTCGAGCTCAAGACCGAGGCCGAGTACATCCTGGGACGCGACAAGTACAACTCGCAGATCAACTTCTGGAACTGGGGCCACTTCTACCCCGACTCCTGATCCGGAGGGCCGGCCGACATGGGACTCCGCGACGCGATCAACAAGAAACCCTGGATCGGCTGGCTCGTCGCCGGTGTGTTCGCGGTCGCCGCCGCCTGGTTCATGTACAAGGGCATGGGCAGCGACGCCCCCGATTCACTCGAGCGCCGCTCGCAGCAGGTCACGATCCGCTGCACCGAGACCGGCGAGGAGTGGACGATGAACCGCGGCGAGTTCGAGCGGCTCCTGCTGCTCCAGCCCGGGTCGATCGACCCCGACGGCGGCATCCCGAGCCAGTTCGCCGACGGGCGCCCGACCGGCGTGCTCGTAGACAAGGACGAGTGGACGGAGACCGTCGACCGGATCAACGCGATGAAGCGGTCGGTTCAGGGACCCTGAGCGGGCTCGTCGCCCTCTGATTCTGCTCCGCGCGCCGCGCCGCACTCCGGGCAGGGCGATCCCACAGGCACGCCCGACATGTCGTACCCGCACCCATCGCAGCTCGGCGTCCGCCTCGCCTCCAGCCGCCGCTTGACCTCGTACGCCCGGTCCTCCGACAGCGGGTAGATCCGCACCAAGAGGAACGAGGCAACGCACAGCACGATCGGGATCCCGATCTCGAAGACCCGGAGCAGCAGCAGCGTCCGCGGCGTCTGGATGTCGGACTTCTCGTCGAACGCGGTCAGCTCGATCAGCACCCCCGCGATGAAGTACGCCCCGGCCATGCCCATCTTCATGAACCACCAGAAGACGGCGTAGTAGGCGCCCTCTGATCTGGTCCCGGTGCGCAGATCGTCCTCGTCGCAGACGTCCGCGACCATCGCGCTGGCGAGGGTGAAGAACATCAGCATGCCCGCCGAGAGCATCGCCGTCGGCCCCAGCACCAGGTAGGGCAGGTCCGGGTCGTAGCAGACGATCTTGGAGACCTGGGCCCCGCCCATCAGCGCGATCGCGATGATCAGCGTCTTGGACTTGCCGATCCGCTTGCTGATGAAGTTGAGGGGGAACACCGCCAGGACGGCGGTCACCGCCCAGACCGTGCCGCCCCATCCCAGCAGCACGGAGGCCGCCTGCTTGTCCCCGCCATACAGATAGAAGATCGAGATGTAGTTCGCGAACCCGTTGACGAGGTTGAAGCCCATCACGGTCGCGAAGATGATCGCGACCAGGATCAGGAAGGTCCGGTTGCGGAGGGTCTGGCCCATGCTGGCCCGCAGGGAGACCCGCTTCTGGGCGATCGCCTGGTCCAGGCGCCGCTCCTTGCACAGGAGCGCGCACGCGAAGGCCGGCACGAGCACGAGCACGGCCGCCAGGTACGCGACGTTCCGCATCCCGTCGACCTCGTCGCCGCCGGCGCCCTTGAACAGCGACCAGTTGGCCATCGCGTAGAACCACGGCGTGGCGATGGCCCCGACGTTGCCCACGAAGCTCTTGACGCTGAAGAGCTTTGTCCGCTCGTGGTAGTCGGCGGTCATCTCCATGCCGAGGGCGCCGTGCGGGATCTCGAACATCGTGACGGCGGTGTAGAAGACGAGCGAGGCGATCAGGAAGTACCAGAACTGGGCCGTCGCGTCCCAGCCCCGGGGCACGGACCACATCATCACGAACGTGCCGGCGACGAGGATCCCGCCGACGAGGATGTACGGGCGCCGTCGCCCCCAGCGCGAGCGCGTGTTGTCGGAGAGGTGCCCCATGAGGGGATCGGTGAACGCGTCCCAGAGGCGCGGCGCCATCTGGGCCAGGCCCACCAGGATCGCGCTGATCCCCAGCCCGACGTTGACGATCAGCCCCGAGAGCTGCCCGACCGAGTTGAACAGCGCGATCGGGACGAACCCGCCCATGCCGTACGCGACGAGCTGGACCCACGGGATCCGGTCTCGGGCGGCGGTCTGGTGGTGGGCGTGTTCCGGCACGGGCGTCCTGCGGCCTACTGGTTGCTCGGAGTCTCCCGCGCGGGGGGAGTTGAATCAAAACGCCCCACGGCGTGAACACCGCGGGGCGGGTGGGAACCGTTTCGGGCTGTCGGGCCCGTGGTTACGGGCAGCCGGCGCTGAACTGGCCCAGGAACTCGAGCACGTCGGAGAAGTCCCACGTGCCGAACGGGGCGGCCAGGTCGGCGGCCGCGTCCTGGGCGCTGAACGCCGTCAGGAACGCCAGCACGTCGGAGAAGTCGAGCACGTTGTACGGCTCGGCCAGGTCGGCGTCGTTGCACCCCGGGCTCAGCTCGCCCTGGATCAGGCACAGGTCGTCCCAGAACATCCGCCCGGTCGATGTCGCGCCGCCGGTGAAACGCTGAAGCAGGACGCTGACGCTGGTGGCGTAGGGCGGGAAGTCGCCGACGGCCTGCATGTCCTCGTCGGTGAATGTCGCCTGGAATCGGACCCACTCACCGCCCGTCTCGGACAGCGGGACGTCGAACTCGACGGAGGTGTAGATCGAGAAGTTCGGCGGCTCGCGGCGGAACTCGAGCTTGATGCCGTTGCGGTCCTCCCCGGAGATCGTCTCGCCCTCGGGGATGAGGTAGTACCCGATGATGTGGACGTCGCCGCCGAGGTAGACATAGTCCGGGTCGTAGAGGTCCGACCCGTCCGGGAGGAAGAAGTTGGTGGTCCAGCCGCGGAAGTTGTCGCCACCGCCGGCCGCGGGCGGGAGCATGAGGGACTTGGAGCCGGTGCGGACTTCCGCGCCCGGGTCGTTGATGTCGATGTACCCGGCGGCGCCGACGTTGATGCCGTCCCAGCCCAGGGCCAGAGCGGTGTTGTCCGGGTTCTCTGTCTCGAACCCGGGGTTGAGCAAGAGGTTGGCGTCGTCGTTGGCCGACGCGGGGGCGCCCAGGGCGGCGGCGGTCGCGGCGGCCACCGCGATGCGGGTCACGGTTCGGTTCATGTGTCGCACTCCTTCCGAGGGTTCGGCGCGGGATCCCGGGCTCTGGCGTCGCGGGCCGCGCCACTCACAATGTAAAGGTTTACATCGCCTCGTCAAGCCCCGTCGCCCAAACTCTCGACCATCCGTACATTTGCCGCACATGCTCGCCGGGCGGACCCGCCAACGGCCGGGTCGGGGGACCCGCGGCGCCCCGACGACGGAACGCGCTGGATGGCAGCCCTCGCGGCGGAGGGAGTCGAACCGGGAGGCGACCGCCATCGAGGCGGTCTGCACCAAGCCCCGGCCGACCACTCGGATCGCCGAGCACCCGGGGGCGCCGCGGCACGGGGCGGAGCGGGGCGTCGCGGCGCTGGAATCGCCCGGTCCGGCGTGTCGGCCGGGCGGGCGGTGAAGCACGGTGCGGGGCCGCTACGGGCAGCCGGCGCCAAACGCGTTCAGGAACGCGACGACGTCAGAGAAGTCGAAGATCCCGAGGGGGGCCGCGAAGTCGGCCGCGGGGTCCTCGGCGCCGAAGGCGGACAGGAAGGCGACTACGTCGGAGAAGTCGAGGACGCCGAACGGGAGGGCGAGGTCGGCCGGGCAGGGATTCCCCGTGCACGAGACGCCCAAGATCCGCACGTCGTCGATGCCCGCCTCCACAACAGAGCCGGCGCCCAGGTCGCTGGCGACGAACTTGACGCGGATCGTCGAGGTCAGGCCGACGAAATCGCCGACGTTGAACCCCGCCTCGATCCAGCCACCCGACGTCCCGGCGCCGGCGGGCCCGACCGTTTCGACGAGCACGTAGTTCGCCCCGTCGTCCTCCGAGACGAACACCTGGAACACGTCCGCGTTGGGCGCCGCGCCCGCGCTGTTGGAGTACCACCGCGCGTACGAGATCGTCGCGGACTCCGTGCCGGTCAGGTCGATCTGGTTGCTCACCAGCGAGGTCGTGCCGCCATCGACGTCGTTCTCGCCCAACGCGCCGCCGGGGCTCCCCTGGCCGGTGACCCACGCGAGGACGCCGCTGGCGGTGTTGTCGTCCTCCGGCTGCGCCCCGGTGCCGTTCGGGTCCACGCGGACCCAGACGCCCGTTGTCGCGTCGTCGCCGGGCGCCCCCGCCGAGAAGCCGACGGCTGTCTCGAAGTCGTACAGGTCGTCCAGATCCACCTGATCCGCGGCCAGCGCGCTGAACACGCTCGATGCGCCGGCAGGCGCGGAGACGACGCTGCCCGATTCAAGCTCGAACGAGATGAAGTACTCCACGTTCGCGGGGCACTTGGCCGGCGCCGGGAAGGTGGCCGTGAAGCTCGTCGCCGAGTCGGGGACGAGCGCGAACTGCTGGAACCCCGAGCCCGTGTCGACATGGAACGTCCCGCTGCCCACAACGATGGGATCGGCCTCCGAGGGGACGATCTCGACGTTCAGCGTCTCGCCGCCGGCCGAGGAGAGCAGGCTGGGCAGCCCCTCCGGGAACAGGATCTCGAGGCCGGTGACGAACTGGCCGCCGGCGGACTCGATCGCGTCGCGGAAGACGGCGGTGCCGGTCCACCAGGAGATGTCCCCGTACACGCTCGTGCTCGTCGTGCCGCCCGAGAGGACGCCCGCGATCACCCACTCGCTCCCGAACTGGACCAGGACCGGGCCGCCGCTGTCGCCGGGCGCGGTCGTCGCCTCGAACTCGACCGGGGTCGAGCTGCTGGTCGGGATCGTGTTGGCGCCGGTGGTGCCGTTGTCGAAGTCGGTCGAGATGATGTTGGACCCGCCCGCGCTGGCCGGGCTGCCGTAGGCGTCGATGATGTTCTCGCCGCCCCAGCGGAAGCCATCGCCGGAGAAGCCGTGCCCGGTGCTGCCGAGTCCGTTGTACCCGTAGCCGAGGGTCGCGCAGAGCATGCCCTCGAGTTCGTCCGTCTCGTCGATCAGCCGCATGGGCTCGGCGATGTTGGCGGGGACCGTGCCGTTGAGCACGTGGATGGACACGTCGCCGCCGTCCAGCAGCGAGCCGCCGCCGGCCGGGAGAGTCGACGACTGAACCGTGATGGTGAAGTCGGCGCTGTTCGAGTTGTCACCGAATCTGACGAGGTCGCCGGCGCCGATGCCGCAGTGGCGTGCGCAGAGGACGAGGTTGGGCGCGATCAGCGTGCCGGAGCACCCGCCCACGCGGATAACGGCGTCGAACGGCGCGGCGTAGTCCCTCGAGCCCTGGGCGCCGATCGTGTTGTTGATCACGATACGGGGGTAGACATCGCCGGCGGTCTCGGGCGATCCCGCGGCGTAGGTCTTGGTGTCGATCTGTCGCTGGCTCAGCACGTCGCCGGATGCCGGATCGATGACCATCTCGAAGTGCGTCGGGCTGGCCGGCGCCCCGAGATCGGCCAGCGACGTGGTCACCTCCCACGCCAGGACGGCCTCGTCGCCGACGCGGAACCAGACCAGCTCGGCGACCGAGTCGATCGCCTCGGGCAGGAACTCCTCGGCCAGGTCGACGACCACGTCCCGCGTGAAGTTCATCGGGCCGCGACGCAGGGCCAGATCCGCCGTCGAGTCGTCGAAGACCTTCGCCACCGATCCGTCGGCGTTCTCGATCACGAAGACCCGGGCGCCGTGGAGCGGGAGATCACCGATGAACTTCTGGAACACCATCGCGTCCGACGGAGCGCGCTTCCCCGGCTCCACCAGCTCGATGCGGGAATCGCCTTGCTGCAGGTACGCGGTGGCCTCGCCGCTGGCCAGGTGCGCCCGAACGCTCGCCTCGTCCGCGAAGCACAGCCCGCTCATCCACAGGCCGCCCGCAATCGCCACTCCTGTCACTCTCAATGCCTTCATACCCGGGGTCTCCTAGAGGTCAGCGCGATCGGCGATGGTTCTCTTGTCAGCGGCCAAAACGTCTGGCCCCGCCATCGAGCATCTACGGCTCCGCGACACGCCGTGACGAGGATACCTCGTGTTCCGGGCAATTCCCGTGTCAAAAACCTCACTCGAGGCGACGATTTTCGGCTGCTCATTCGGAATGACCGACGAGCACGAAGGGCGCCCAGTACCTGGGGTGCGCGTAGGGGTGCAGTGCGTCTGTCGACTCCTCAACTCTCCGGGCGCCGGGGGCGCGGGTGAGCGAGCGATCGAGACCCCGCCGGGCCCGCTCGGCCTGCTCCGCGTCCAGGCCACGCAGCCAGGCCCGGGCCTCGCCCAGGGCGTCGAGCTTGGGCATCGCGCGGCCCGCCTCGTACTCGCGCCCGAAGACGCTCCGGCTCGCCTCGGTCTGGCCCAGCAGGTTCTCGTAGAAGCGGGCCATCAGCAAGGCGGTCGCCGCGTCGTCCACGCGCCACAGGCTCGCCACCACCGTCTCGGCCCCCGCGGCGAAGAAGCCGATCGGCAGGCTCATCACCGTGTCGCCCTGGGCCACGCCACGCCCCGTGTCGCAGGCCGAGAGCGTTACCAGCTGGCAGCCCCGCAGCTTGCCCAGCCAGTCGCCCATCAGCTCCTCGAGCGTCAGGAAACCGATGTCATCTACGGTCGGTGTCTCGGGCTGGGTCAGCGCCAGGCTCGCCTCGTACGGCCTGGCCGCGTTGCCCGGCAGCCCGTGCGTCGCCAGGTGCAGGTAGGTCGGCTTGCGCTCAACGGCGCGCCGCAGGCGCTCGGCCGTCGCCCGGTCGCCCGTGAGCACCGACGGCATGATCTTGGCCTTGCGGAAGGCCTCGGCGATCTCGCGCGTCTCGGCCTTGGTCCCGGGCAGGGGCTCAAGCGTCCCCCCGTACAGCCGCACCTGCTCGAGCGCCGACGCCCCCGCCTCGACCGCATCGAAGTCGCTGCTGCGGACCGAGGCAAGCACCTGCTCCTGGTCGATCGCCTTGGCGCCGAAATCCGGGTCGCCCAGCACGAGCACCGACGCCGGGCCGGCGTCCTCGCGCTCGCGGGCGATCCGCACGCGGTCCAGGTAGATCGTCGCCGAGGGCGCGTAGCAGATCGGCGTGTCGGGCAACAGCACCTCCATCGGGACCGCGTGCAGCGGCCCGTCGGGCACGACGATCACACGGGCCGCGCCCCCGATCCTCGCCATCAGGTCTTCGGGCAGAAGCGAGGTGCGCAGCTCATCGAGCAGGCCCTCCTCGACCGGCTCGCCCGACTGCGAGGCCAGCGCCCCCCGGAGGGCGCCGAGCGACGCCCGGAGGCCGTCCTCGGCCTCGTCGCCTTCGGCCATCGTGTGGCTCTGCACCTCGCCACCACCGGCCGACAGGGCGAACACCGCATCGTTCGTCCACACGAAACTGACCAGCATCTCGTCGTCGGCGAGCCCCTCGAGGATCTCCTCGGCCGTCAGCGGGTCCACCGCCGGGATCAGACCACGCAGCTCCGCGTATACCGCCGCCGTCGCCTCCGACAACTCCCGGCGACGCTGCTTGACCAACTCGATCAGCTCCTCCCGGGTCGGCTCGTCGGACTGGGCGAGCGCCGGTGTCGCCAGGCCCAGGCCGATGGTGGCGCCAACGAGCCATGCTGTGAATGTGTGCCCCACTCGTTGCATGATCCACGACCTCCCGTTGCAGCCCCACTCGACCTGGGGCTTGTTCCTCACCTTCAATCCCTCGAGTCTCGTGAGCGACCAAGAGACTCCAGCCGCTCCTCGGCTTCGCGCAACGCTATCAAAGCCGATTGCTCCGAATCCAGGGCCGACTCGTATCGTGCCACACGTTCGGCGTCGCCAGCGGCTCTCAGCGATTTCATCAACACGCCCTCGTCCTGGCCCAGCAAGTCCAACGCGGCGCGAGAACGGCCGCCTTCCAAAACTCCAAGAGCCATGTCACCTTCGTGCGCTTCAACAAGAGCCAAGCAGTAGCTGGCCGAGAGTGTGTCCAACCTCAGTTCACTGGAGTACCGTGCTGCGTCCACCACCCGGCCACCAATCGAGACCTCACGCAGGCGCTGTGCCGCAGAAAGCGACAACTCGTACTGATCGATCGCTTCCTCCAACATCCCTTGATGCATCAGAATCTGTGCGAGCACCTGTCTTGAGTGAATCACCTTCGGGTGGTCTTCGCCGAGACGCATGGCGAGTCCCGAGACTACTTGCTGAGACTCAGTCGTCGCCCGCTCAAGATCACCACGCTCGGCGCGCACCGTGGCGAGAGCTCCAAGCGCTTCCAGGCTCGAGATGTGACCTGGCCCCAACTGGCGTGACCGAATAGAATGGGCCTCGGCAATTGCCAACTCTGCAAGTTCGTTGTTTCCGATTCTCTGCTGAACTCGACCGAGCTGCAAGATCATGGTCGCGGTCTCAGGGTGGGCCTCGCCCCATTTCGACCTAGACACCGCAACCGCGTTCTCGATCACTGAGAGAGCTTCCTGTTCCTGCTCTTGGTCGAGCATCACAGCGGACAAGTTGTGGAGTCGTGTTAGATAGGAAGGGTGTTCCTCTCCGAGGAGCACCAGGTCGAGTTCGAGCGCCTGTGTGTAGTAGTACTCCGCCGCGGCGTACTTGCCTTGTCCGTGAAGCGCAAGCGCCAAATTGTTCATACATGCGGCGAAATCCGGATGCTCGGTTCCCGAGAGCGCACGCATCTCGGCAAGGGCCGATCGAAGTACCAGCTCGGCCTCAAACACTCTGCCGGACTCTACCAGGGAGTATCCGAGATTAACTCTGGACTGAAGCGAAGCGGGGTGCGCGTGGCCCAGTGCCTCCTCACGGGCTCGCGATGCTTCGTTCTGGTAGTCGATCGCCTCACCGATCTTGCCGAGTTCAGTCATCAACACGGAGAGATTGTTGATCGCCGCCAAAGTGTCCGGGTGAGAGTCTCCGAGCACGCGACGGCGCTCGCGGGCCGTGAACTGGTAGAATGGCAGGGCCTCTCGCAATCGACCTTGGGATCGCACAATGCTGCCGTAGTTGCCGACTGCGGTAATGGTATTCGGATGGGAGAGCCCGAACATGCGACGCCACCCGCGCAGGAACTCCATTGCGAGCGGCTCTGCTTCTACAGCTTTGCCAGCGAGATCCAATGTATAGGCATAGTTGTTGATTGCCAGAAGCGTCTCAGGGTGCTCGGCCCCGAGCAGGTCTCGTCTCCCCTGCAGCGCGATCCGTTCAAGCTCGAGGGCTCGAGCGAAATCACCTTGGCTGCGAACAACAAACCCCCTGTTCAGCACTAGCGTGAAAAACACCTGGTGCCCCTCGCCAACTGATCCGGAGACAAGTTCGATCTGCGCTCTCACTCGGCGCTCAGCGTCGACAAAGCGCCCGTCGGACACCATATCTAGGAAACTCCGGTTCATGCCGAGCGCTTCGGCGTACATCGCCCTGGATTCCTGCGATATCGCCAGCAGTGTCGTCAAATGCTCTAGCTTCAGACGAGCAGATGTCACTTCCCACCAGTCGGACGGAACTCCCGAGGGATCGGTCCACCGAATGGCGCCGGGCTTGTTGCTCTGATGCTCATTTCTGAGTCTAAGCACACGCTCGGCGAGCTCGGCCGCCTCCTGCAGTGCCGCTTCCTGCGCTTCGCCTGTCTCCGCTGAAATGCCGAGCGGTTCCAACTCGGCGATTCGCCTCTCCAAGTCTGCAACATCCCTCGCTACATCCGGCGGGAGTTCTGGATGAACAACGTCCAGCGGCCTCAGCTCCGGCGGCAGATCCTCGGGATCCGGGTTCCACTCGGGCAGGTCGAGTCGGAAGGTATCTTGCTTCTCGTCCTGACCGACCGCCTCCGGCGCGTACGTCAGGAGAGCGCCGATCGCGAGGACGACGCCGAGAACTCCCGGTGCGTGGATGAGGCCATTCCCGTTCATTTGCACTTACCTTTTCTCGAGTGCAGCCAACCGGGACTCGGCTTCGCGGAGCGCGACGAGTGCCGCACGTTCTTGGTCCAGAGCCGTTTCGTACTGGCGAACGAGGCCCAACCCTTGCACTTGCTCGAGGCCTGTTCCGAGCCTCTCTCGTGACTGGTCCAGCAGATCCAGGCCAGCGCGGGCACGCCCGCGCTCCATCGCCGAGAACGCATCGGCGGGCCGCTCGAGCTCGACCAGCGCCCGCGCGTAGGTCAGGCTGATCGTAACGAGCTTGAGCCGATCTGCCAGGGTCGCTCGCTCCCGGGCGCCCCCCACGACGTCCGTCCGAAGCTGCCCCGCGATCGCGATCGCCTCGTCGAGAAACTCCGCGGCGTCCGCCGGGTCACCCTGCTTGAGTCGCAGGAATCCCATGTAGTGCAACGAGTTCAGTGTATCTCGGTGGCGGTCCCCCAGGGCGTTCCGGCGGATCTCGAGCGCGCGCCTGAGGTGGGTGTCCGCCTCGGCGAGCCGGCCGTCCGCGAGGAGCACGTGCCCGAGACTGTGGTGAGAATCCGATGTGTCCGGGTGTGACTCGCCCCGAATACGCTGCGCGAGATGCAGCGCCTCCCGGTAGTGCTCCTCGGCCTCACCGAGGCGGCCGAGACGCTGCAAGGCTGCACCCATGTTGTGCAGAGACGTCAGCGTCTCCGGATGCTCGTCTCCCAGGACTCTCCGGCGACCCTCGAGCGCACGCCGCAGGTGGGGCATCGCCTCCTCCCACCTGTCCAACTCCATGAGCACCGAACCCAGGTTGCTCTCCACGAGCAGCACCAGGGGGTGCTCCGCGCGAAGCGATCCCTTGGCGGCGTCCATTGCGAGCAATAGGTGCGACTCCGCCTCACTCGCCCGGCCAGACTGGATCAGTGTCCCGGCGAGGATGACACGGGCATGAACAGTTGCCGGGTGATCGGGCCCGAGCGAGTTTCGAAATCCCTCGATCGCTGCTCGTGCCGCGACGCTTGCCTCCGAGAGTCGGTTCTGATCAAGAAGAGTCCCCGCGAGATTCTGCATTCCGCTGGCTGTCCGTGGATCATCCTGCCCGAACACTCGGAGAGACTGCTCGGCCCCCCAACGCAGGTATCTCTCGGCCCGTGCCAGCTCGCCTCTCGCGAGATGCAGCATCCCGAGGTTGCTCGCCGCCCGATGGCAGTCCTGATGATCGTCGCCCAGTGTCTGGCGTAGGCCATAGAACGCCCACGCTTGGAACGGGGCCGACTCGTCCAGTCGGCCCTGGCGCCAGAGCGATGTCCCGACGTTACCGGCAGATCGCAGCGTGTCGTGATGTGAGTCGCCGAGCACGCGCCGTGAGCCCATGAGGGCACGCCGGTAGTACGGCTCCGCGTCCGAGTACCGGCCCTCGGCGCTCAGCAAGAAACCAACATTGTTGACGGAAGTCAGCGTGTCGGGGTGACCCGGCCCGAGCACCCGGCGTCGAACCTCCAGGGTCTCCTCGAGATAGCCCCGGGCCTCCGGGAGCCTCCGCTGCCCGTGCAGCACCATGCCCATCATGTTCATAGACGAGAGCGTGATCGGGCTCTCGGAGCCGAGCAACCGCCGACATATCTCGAGATGTTGCGACGCGTGCGATTCCGCGTCGTCGGGCCGGCCTTGTCGGAGCGATGCCCCGGCCTGCTCCTCGAGGCTCTCAAGCGACGCGAGCTGTAGACGCTCATCGCGGCTCAGGCCGATCACTCGCCGATTGGTCAGCACCCGCTGGCGGGCATCCACGAGCTCGGGCCAGGTTGCACGGCGACCGGCTCCATCGCTCCATGGCCCCGCCGCCCCGTTCTCGCCCTGGCGCCTCTCGCGGATCTGCAGGACTCGCTCGGCGATCTCGATCGCCTCCCGGAGTGCCGCGTCCTGCCGGGCCGTCGAATCCGAGCTCGTCCCGATCCGCTCCAGCTCCGCGATCCGCTCCTCGAGCGCAGCCACATCCTCCGCCACCGACTTGGGGAGAGTCGGGCGAGAGACCTCCAGCGGCTGCAGCTCCTCGGGGAGATCTCGCGGGTCCGGGTTCCACTTGGGCAGGTCGAGCACGATCGATCCATCGCCGGTGGGCTGCGCATTGGTTGCGTTTGGGGCGCCCATGACGACCGACAGGAGCACGCCGCACATCGCCGTGTGAAGTGTCATCCTCTGTCCCTGCTGGGGTTGACTCATTTCACGACCGCCAGGCGCGACTCGGCCTCACGCAACGCGACCAACGCGGCCCGTTCAGACTCCAACGCGGCTTCATACCGCCCGGCGCGAGCCGCGTCCCCCGTCGCCCTCAACGACTGCACGGCCGATCCCTCGCTCCGATCCAGCAGGTCCAACGCCGCACGAGCACGGCCGCGCTCGACCACTGAGAGGGCATCGGGATCACGCTCCATCGCCACCAGAACGTGGGAGTATCGCGATGTCATCGCGGGGAGGTTGACTGTGTTGGCCCACCGCGCCCGCGCCGAGGCGTCGCCCGCGATGTTCACGCGCAGCCGCTCCACCGTCTCCAGCGCCTCGCGGAAACACGGCTCGGCCTCGGTCAGCCGGCCGTGGGCATCGAGGAGGAAGCCCATGTTGTTGATGGCGCCGACCGTGCTCGGGTGCTCGTCCCCCAGCACGCGGCGATGAGCCTCAATCGCTTCGCGGAAGTGCGGCTCCGCCTCAGACAGCCTGCCCAGAGAATACAGAAGCACGCCCATGTTGTTCATGGAGGTGAGTGTGTCCGGGTGCTCGTCCCCGAGCACCCGGCGGCGGCCTTCCAGCGTCTCGCGGTAGTACGCCTCGGCCTCGGACAGCTTGCCCTGGGAATCGAGAAGCACGCCCATGTTGCCGAGAGAGTTGAGCGTGTCGGGGTGCTCGTCCCCGAGCACGCGGCGGCGGCCCTCCAGCGCCGCGCGGTAGTACGGCTCGGCTTCGGACAGCCGCCCTTGCGAATGGAGCAAGAAACCCATGTTGTTCATCGACATGGATCTCCTCGGGTGCTCGTCCCCGAGCGTTCGGCGGTATCCCTTCAGTGCCTCAAGGTAATACGGCTCTGCCTCTGTGAGCTTGCCCTGGTACGAGAGCAGACCGCCCATATTGCTGATGGAGTCGAGAGTGTCCGGGTGCTCGTCCCCGAGCACGCGGCGGCGCGCCCTCAGGACCTCGCGCCAGTACACCTCGGCCTCGAACAGCTTCCCCTGAGCCTGGAACATGCCACCCAGGTTGCTGATGGCCTGGAGTGTCATCGGGTGCTCTTCCCCCTGCACGCGGCGACGGCCCTCCAGCGCCTCCCGATAGTACGGCTCGGCCTCGGACGGCCTGCCCTGGTACACGCGAAGCACGCCCATGTTGTTGATGGACATGAGCGTGTCCGGGTGCCCGTCCCCCAGCACGCGGCGGCGGCCGTTCAGCGACTCTCGGTAGTACGACTCGGCCTCGGAGAACTTGCCCTGGGACCAGAGATTCGCGCCCATGTTGTTGATCGAGGTGAGCGTTCTCGGATGCTCGTCCCCCAGCACGCGGCGGCGGCCGTCCAGCGCCTCGCGGTACAACGCCTCCGCCTCGGACAGCCTGCCCTCGCGGCTGAGCAAGAAGCCCATGTCGTTCATCACCCCCAGTGTCTGGGGGTGCTCGTCTCCGAGCACGCGGCGAACGATGGCGAATGTCTCTGTCCTGATCTCAAGGGCTTCGGCGTATTTGCCTGCTTGATACAAGCCGCCCTCGCGTAAGAACAGACGCCAGGCTCTAATCAATGCGTTGAGGTCGTTGGCGTTCAGGTCGCGGGTGAGCCGCAAGTCCGCGATCCGCTGGCGAGCGGCGAGGACCTCGTGCCAGTCGCTCGCCTCGCCCGCCGCGTCGTACCAGCGGACAACGCCCCCGCTGTTGCCCTGGTGTTCCTCGCGCAGTGCCAGAGCCCGCTCGGCCAGCCCGATCGCTTCGTCGAGCAGCGCGTCCTGGGCCTCGCGGACTCTGCCCTCCGGCCACGAGCTCTCGATCTCGGCAATCCGATCCTCAAGCTCCGCCACCTCCGCCGCCACATGTCTCGGCAGCGTGGGACGTGTCACGTCCAGCGGCCGAAGCTCCAGCGGCAGGTCCTCGGGATCGGGGTCCCATTCAGGCAGGTCGAGCGTCAACGACGCGTCGCCCGCGTCTTGGGCCAGTCCCCGAGGAACGCCCCAGACCAGGGTTGCTCCCAGGACGACACCCACCAAGACGCCGCGGACTCCTGCTCTGATCCTGGCTCTCATTGCTCGCTTCTCTCAGCGGCCACCAGCCGGGCCTCGGCCTCGCGAAGTGCGGCAAGAGCGGCTCGCTCGGCGCGCACCGCCTGGTCCATTGCGGCCGAGGGCGGCAAACTCGTGGATGATCCAAGCGAGTCAATGGCTCTCGTGCTCAAGAGGTCAAGCGCTGCACGGCCCCGCCCTCGCTCAATCGTTGTGAGCGCCGTTCTTGACTCACCGGTGCGTGCACACAACAGCGACATCGAGCGTGCAATCCGAGTTGCGCCGATCGACTCCGCCACAGCAGCACGCTCCGCGGCCCCGCCGATGACGCGGGGCCGAACTCCCTCTGCGCTGCGGAGCGCCCGAGCGTAAAGGTCCAGCGCGACATCGGGCCTCAAAAGGGCCTCTTCCGCCAGAGCGAGGTGGAAGCAGACCCTGATGAGAAACGGCTCGCGGTCGGCCGTGCTCGTATCGGCCAGCCGAAGGGCCTCGCGGAACGCCTCCGCCGCCCGGCCCGCGTCACCCTGGCTCATCCAGGCCGTGCCCACATTGTTGAACGCGTGCATCACTCTTTCGCCCCGTGTCTCGCCACCGCTCGCGGCGATCACGTGCTCAAAGTGCTCGATCGCCTCGTCCGATCTCTGCTGCCGAAGCCTCAAGAAACCGAGGTTGTTCTCGCAGGTGAGCGTCAACGGGTGCGTCACCCCCAGCGTGCTCGCGTATCCCTCGAACGCCTGTTGTTGCAACGCCGCGGCCTCGTCGAGGCTATCGAGCTGTATCAAGACAAGGCTCAGAACGCTTGCGCTGCCAAGCGTGTCGAGGTGCTGCGGCGGCAACGACTCGCGCCTGCCCTCGAGGGCCGTTCTCAGATACCACTCCGCGTCGGCATGCCGACCCTGAGCGTGCATCAGCGTCCCAAGGCTGTGCATCGCGTTCAGCGATGACGGGTGCAAGGAGCCGAGCCGCGACTCGAATGCGCGGGTAGCCTCGCGCAGGCCGGCCTCCGCTTCGTCGAATCGCCCGAGCTTGATATCGAGTCTGCCGAGATTCACGACCGCCGTAAGCGTGAATGGGTGATCCGGGCCAAACGCCACCCGGCAGCCGCGAGCGACCTGCTCTCGAACGTCGCGAGATGCGCGGAGCCTCCCGCGTCGCTCCTCCACGCCGGCGAGGTTGTTCGCCGCGATCAGCACTTCCTGGCTGTCATCGCCGACCAGCTGGGAGAGCCCGTCAAGGGCAAAGCGGAACAACGCGGCGGTTGTTGAGTCGTCGCCGAGCGCCTGCCGAGCGTCCGCGAGGTTGTTGATCATCCGGAGCGTGCTCAGATTCTGCAGGCCCATCACGCGGCTGGCCCCCGCCAGAGCCTCGGCGAACAACTCGGCGCCACGCCGGATCTCGCCACGCGTCATCGCAACGTGACCGAGATTGTTCAGCATCCCGAGCGTCTGCGGATGCTCGTCGCCCAGTGCGGCGCGGCATGCTCCGAGGGCTTCGAGGAAGACCTCTTGCGCCTCCTCGTGGCGACCGAGAGCCCGGAGCAGGAAGCCCTCGTTGTTCATCGAGGAAAGCGTGCGTAAATCGCTGGACCCGAACAGTCGCTCGCGTGTGGCACGCCGGTCTCTCACGATCAGGAGCGCACGCTCATAGTCGCCAGTGCGCTGCGATGCTACGAGTTGCTCCGTGGTCTCCTGAAGCTGCCGCAGGGCAGCCCTCTCCTCATCTGAGAACGCCCGTAGACGCGAGTAGAACGCGAGCGTGCGACGGGCGTCGGCCAACTCATGCCACTCGGCGGGGGCGCCCGACGGGCTGCGCCATCGCACGACGTCCCCACCGTTTCCCTGGTGGGACTCTCGTGCGGCGACAATCTGCTCTGCCAGCCCAATCGCTTCGTCGATGGCCTGGTCCTGCTCGCGGCGGGCCCCCGCCGACACCGCCCGCTCTTCGAGCTGGCGCAGGCGGCTCTCCCATCCCGCGATGTCGCTCGCCACCGCTCCCGGAACAGTCGGCCTGACGATGCCCAGAGGCCGCAGTTCCGGCGGCAGATCCTCTGGATCCGGGTTCCACTCGGGCAGTTCGAGCGCAAAGGCAGCGGGTGCGCCCCGCTCGACCTGAGCCGTCGCGGGCGTCCCCCCCGCCGCAACCAGAATGAGCGCCGGGAGCAGGGACAGTCTGCTGGATCGCACTCGGATTCCCTCCCCCTTGGACAGGCCGGCTGTGCTGGCCGGCCGGCGACCTGACTCGATCGCAGCATACCGGCTTGTCGCTCCGCTTCAACGCCCGCCAGGGACTCGCGCCCCGCCCGCACTTTTCCGAATGGAGCTGCCGAGTCACGACACCTATCTCGCCATGACTCTTGAGGAGGCGGCGGAGGGGGGACGCCTCTCTCCGGTCCTCGGCGAGACCCCGCCGGGGGCCGATTCATGGAGTTTCAGTCAGACCGACGGTCGACCGGAGGAGGATCGGGATGCAGCCGCCCATAGAGCCAGGCCCTCGCGTACTCCCAGTCCGTCCTTGCGGTCCGCTCGGAGACGGCGAGCAGATCGGCGACCTGGGCGTGGGTCAGCCCCGCGAACACCCGCAGCTTGACCACCTGGGCCGCTCGCTCGTGGACGTGCGCGAGGGCGTCCAGTTCCTCGCTGATCTCGAGCACATCGATGGCGCCGGTCGTGCCGGCAGGCTCGGGTACACCCCCGGCATCCGCTGCCGCGCCTCCGCCCCGCTTGAGTGCGTTGCGCGCACGGGCGTGGTCGATCAGGATCCGGCGCATCGCCTCGGCCGCGGCGGCGTAGAAATGACGACGATTCTCGAACGCGCCACGGTGATCTCGCACGAGGCGGATGAACACGTCGTTGACCAGGATCGTTGCCTGCAGTGTGTGCCCAGGACGCTCCCGCGCCATGCGTGCCTTGGCGAGCGCCCGGAGCTCCGCCTCGACGGCGCGGAACAGTTCTTCGGCGCCACCCTCCGCCTCCAGCCGCGGGTCTCGGAGCAGACGGGTGACCTTGGACTCGCCTCCGGGCATGCCCCAGATGGTAGAGACGTCGCCGGGAGGGGACTCTCGAGTCCTCATCCGGTACGCTCTTGCCTTCTCGCCCGCCGGACTGGGCTCGGGCGGGTTCGGGCGGCCGGCCATCGGGGATCGTCTTCAGAGCGACTTCGGGGCGTGAGATGAGCAGCAACGACAACAGCCGATCCGAGCGGGCACGCTTGATCTTCCGGCAGGTGCTGGACGCGCCGGCAAGCCGCTCGGATGATCTGCTGGCGTCGCTCTGCAGCGGGGACTCCGAACTCGAATCCGAGGTCACGCGGCTTCTCGCCGCTCACGAGCGTGCCGCCGCCGAGGGATTCCTGGACGGTGCGGTTCCAACGCTCGATAGCGTTCCCGTCACAGACCACGCCGCTCGCGAGTCGGCGACGGTCGAGTCTGGGGTTGAGGCGGGCGCCGGCCCTTCCGGAGTCGGGACGAGTCCGGAGGAAAGTCCGCCCGGCCCGCCTGTCGTCATCCCCAAGTACACGCTCCTGCACCGCATCGGCGAAGGCCAGTTCGCCCAGGTCTGGCTCGCTCAGCACGAGTGGCTCGAGCACCTGTGCGCGATCCGCCTGTTCGAGCGGGTCTCGGCCGGCGAGGTGGACAGCCTGAGGACGTACAAGCGCGTCGCCGCAAACCACGCCCACCTCGTCCCGATCGAGGAGGTGGGGCTCGCCGGAGACTGGGTGTACTGCGTGATGCCCAGGGCGGACAACGCCGCGACCGGCGACGACGCCATGACCACGTCCGGCTACCAGGCGATGACGCTGCGCAAGCACCTCAAGCGCCGCGGGCGACTGGGCGTGGAAGAGGTCGCGGGCATCGGCGCCGACCTCATGTCCGGCGTCGCGCACCTGCACGAGAAGGACCTCGTGCACCAGGACATCAAGCCGGAGAACATCCTCTCGATCGACGGGACCTGGAGGCTCGCGGACTTCGGCCTCCTGGGACGCGAGGGAGGACGACGGGGGTACACACCGGGCTACAACCCGCCCGATAGCGACGTCGGCTGCCCTTATCACGACCGGTACGCCCTCGGCGTCACGCTCTTCGAGTTGCTCTCCGGCAACTCCGCGGATTACTTCAGCCGCATCCAGCTGCAGCAGGACATCGAGTCCGAAGCAGACCCGCAGCGACGCGGGCTCTTGGAGTGCATCCTGGGCCTGTGCTCGGATCGCCCGCCACGCGGGTTCGTGTCGGACCGAGACGCTGAGGCGAAACTCCGCCTGCTCGCCTCGCCGCCCCCCGCGGCCGGACGCGGCGGCGGCTCGTCGCGTGGCGCTCGGACGCTCAGGACGGCCATCGGCGGGGGCGCCGCCGCGCTCGTTGTCATCGCGGCGATGGTCGCGCTCCTCGCCTGGTGGGCGCCGAACTCAGCCGGGCCTGAACTCGCCGGCCAGCCCGGATCTGAAGCCGCCAGCGTGCCAGACTTCCAGTTTGGCGGGGTGATCCGGGAGGCATACGTTGAGGTGTACCGGGCTGCATCCGATGACTCGGAGAGTGTGAAACAGCCGGTCAAGGTGGCGCCCGGGAACCCCGAACCGGCGCACGTGAGAGAAGGTGACGCTCTTCGCTTCGTCGCGAGCTTTAAGGAGCCAGCTTACGTATACCTCGTCGCGCTGGCCGCGTCCGGTGGGGACGAGTTTCTGTGCTGGCCGGCGTCGAAGATAGACGCACCGGAGCCGATCCGCACACTCGAGTTCCCGCCACCCTCTCCCGGGGAGATTCAGGACCTCTGGAACTTGGAGGAGGGGCCCGGCTTGCACGCCTTTGCGCTCATCGCCTCGGCCGAACCTCTCCCGGCGTATGAGCAATGGCGCGACTCGGTCGGCGCACCTCCGTGGCCAGAGAACACCGGAGCGGTGCTGGCCGACAGCGCCACCGATCTGACACCGATGATCCTCACAAAGCTCGGCATCCAGCGGCTGAGCGTGTCAAGAGCGCCCGGCCAGCGCCGAGTGCTCCCGGGCCCGGTCCAGACATTGTCGGCACACCTGCGCCGGCTTGGACCGAACCATGAAGCCGTCGCGTATGTGGTCCCCGTCAGACCCGCAGAGTAGAGCCACGCTGGAACCCGGACGCCAGCGCCAGGGGCTGGACACGCCCCGCTTGAGTCCGATCCTGGCGCCTGCCATGATGCACTTCAGGTTTGGGGGAACGACATGAACCCAGTCACCTGTATCGCAGCTCTTGTCGTGGGCGGGCTGTGCGCGTCCATGTCCGCGGCCCACCAGGACCCCGATCCTCCGGAGATGACGCTTGAGCTGCCGGATTGGGATCCGGCCCCGGAGGACCTGCCGCCCGAGCTGAGGCCGCTCGACGTGGTGCGTCCCGAGTTGCCGGATGAAGTCGCGGTGGAGATTGCGGCGCTGGAGCGGGAGATTCGTCAGCTGGAGCGGGTCAGCATGACGGCCCCTTCAAAGCCTGATCAGGACGCCGCGCTCGACAAGGCGTTCACCTTGGCCCGGACGGCGCTCGCGATGCGGGAGGAGTGGCAGGGAAACTCGCCAGGCGCGGTGAGATGGAGAGACCCGGAGGGCGATCCCGCGGAGTGGCATGAGGTCTCCAGCGCTCGCGCGACCCTGGATAGGCTGATCGCGCTCAAGCGCGCCGATCAGGAGACGCGGGGCCAGTTCCACGCCGCGACTGAGGCCGTGCTCGAGCATCTGAGATCGCGCTCGCGCCGAGACGCGTCGGAGATCGCAGACCAGCTGCGGGGCGCCCTCGGAGTCATGGAATCGGTCCTGGGAGAAGGACACGAGACCGTAGTCCTCGCAAACGCCCGAGCCGGATACGCGCTCCAAGCCGCCGGTGACCCCGTGAGGGCGGAGACGCACTACCGCGCGGCCGCCAGCGGCGGGCGAGAGTCGCTCGGTCCCGACCACCCGGACTATCTGTTCTCCGCTTCCTACCTCGGGTATTTCCTGGCCGTGACCGGCCGGCCCGCCGAGGGCGAGATCCACTACAAGAGAGCCCTGGTCGGCAACCGGAGAATCCGTGGAGATGCTCACACCAGAACCATCGCAGCCATCAACAACGTCGGGTACGCCCTGAGTGAGCAGGGCCGATTCGACGAGGTCGCGTCCTTTGCACGCGCCGCGTTCTACGGCTATCACGCGACGCTCGGCCTCGAGGATGTCGACACGCTCACCGCAGCCAACAACCTCGGCTACCTGCTCGCGACGCAGGGCCAACTCGCGGAGGCGGAGTCATACCTACAACTCGCCAACCGAGGATTTCGGGCCATCGCACCCGAGCATCCGTTGATGGCCAGCGTCCTTGGGAACGTTGGATACCTCCGGGACAAGCAGGGCCGTGCCGAGGAAGCGGAGGAGTACTGGCTTGCCGCGATCGAGGCGTCGCGCCGCTTGGTCGGCCCGAACGACCCATCCACCCAGCAGTGGGTGAACAACCTTGGGACCTTGCTTGCCAGCCAGGGGAGGGACAGCGAGGCGGAGTCGTACTACAGAAGTGCCATCGTCGACTTCCAATCCAGGATGAGCCCCGATCACCCTTATGTCCTACGGAGCGTAGCCAACCTCGGAGCTCTACTCGCCTCGCGAGGCGATCTCGACGAGGCGAGCACCCATCTCCAAAGGGCGCTTGCGGGCTTTCGAGAGCGACTTGGTGAGAGTCACCCGTTCACGCTGTCCACGATACACATGATGGGACTCTTGTCGGTTGAGGAAGGCCGATACGGAGAAGCCGAGCGCTACTACGCTCAAGCCTTGGACGCCCGGAGAGAGCTCCTGGGCGATCTTCACCCGGACACCCTCGACACTCTTGTCGCCATTGGGGTTCTGAGTTCGGCGAGGGGAGATCACAACCAGGCCACCGACACCCTGGACGAGGCCCTGCTGATCGGCGAGCAGTTGCGGACAAGTGTGGGCGATCGCGCGGCGGATCGGGCGATGATCGCCAATCAGATAGGGCTGCAGGAGTTCGTCCCGATCTACGCCCTGTCAGCGAGCGAGTTGGGAAGAGACTCAGCAGCGCTGAGCGTGCTGGAGCGCGGCCGCGCACGCGCGGCACTGGACCTTCTCAATCAAGACTCGAGCTTCCTGACCAGAGCGTCGCTCGCCACCGATGCACCCGCGCGGATGTCGCGGTATGGGATCGCGGTTGACAAAGAGCAGTCAGCGTTGGCCGCATTGCGAGACGCTGAGGCACGCCTCGCGGCCGTCGTGAGCCGCAACTGATGGGCTCGAGGCCATCAGAGCGCAGCGAGAGCCCGCCTTCGGCGGTGTCAAGGAAGCGAGGCGGACGGGACTCGACCCCGCAACCATCCAATCGACAGTCCGAGGCAAGCATCTGTAGGCAGCATGCCCCGCCGAGACTTCCGGACACCGATTGTCCTCTGGCCCTGCGCTGGACGAAGCAACAAACTCGGACTCGACCCTCCACGGCGGCCGGAGTCCGATCTTGGGCATCGCACTCCCGCGCGGCTCGCCGTGCCTGCCTGGGGGGCTCTCTCCCTGGCGCTCCGACCGGCGGACTGTCACTCAGAATGACCGACGCGTACGAAGGAGGCCCAGATACCGAGGCCCGCGACAGGGCTCCCGGCGCTTGCGGTCCTGTCGATTCTCCGGCCGTTGCGACCTCGACATCAAGGGCTTGCTCGGTTGATCTGCGTCCAGCCGCTTGAACTTGAGAGCGGGGCGTTGCTCATCATGAACTGCCCCTGCCCGTTCGTGTACGCGTGGTTGTACTGGCTGGGCAGCTGGACGACGTTGCCGCTGGGCGTCTTGTAATCCTCGACGTCGCGAATGTAGTTGATGAACTGGTGATGGAGCCTGTCGTTTGACGCCTGGCGGGAGCGGACCGACTCCTGGTGGATCTCGAAGGACTTCTGCATCGCCTCGCGGTTGATGCGGCCGCGCTCGGCGATGCCGTCCGAGACCGTCTTGTTGATCTGGGCCCGCAGCTGCATGACCGTCGCCAGCCACTTGGGATCGGGGCGGACAGACAGGCTGGCCGCGTCTGCGATGGCGCGGTTGGGGGACCCTCCGACGGGCGTCCGGACCATGCGGACGTCCTCGACCCCCCACCGGGCCATGGTCGCGACCGGGCCCATCGACATGGGGATGCGCGTGATGAACGCGTATCCCGTGACGTAGACGTCCTCCTCGAACTCGACGCCGTTCTCGCGGTACCTGACTCGGACACGGTCTGCGAAGAGCGACGTGTTCGTCTCGCCCCCGCCCATCTGCCGCATCGCCTGGTTCTGCTGCTCCATCGACTGGATGGTCGGGCCGAGCAGCTCTCGGAGCGTCGCGAGCACGTCGGACATCTCGCTGGCCTCAAGCACCTGGACGTCGGTCGCCTCGGGGCGGTTCTGCGGGATGAGCATGGTCTGGACGTACTCGCCCGTCGTCTGGGGCAGTGGCATGAACGTGAGCCCGTCGCCCGTCGCCTGACCGGGGCGGGGGGCGGGGCCCGTGCCGGGGACGCCCATCTGGGCGTTGATCTGATAGATGTCGCTCCAGGTGTAGTTGGCGCCCGGGTAGTAGCCGAACGCGGCGCCGTCGGGCGCGGTGACCCGCAGGTCCAGGTGGACCATGTCCAGGTAGAGCTGGGGCTGGCTCCATCGGGCGCCGCCCTGGTGGCGCCAGCCCTGCGGGACGAGGAGCGTGTGCGACGGTGCGCCGCCCATCTCGGGATCGGGCAGCGCGACCGGCTCGAGCGTCACCGAAGAGGCGGCACTCACTCCCCCTGCCCCAGCGGGACGCCCGAGCCCGGTCGTTGCGCCACCCCCCTGCAGCCGCCACTCCCCGTCGCGGCCGCCGTTCCGTGTGTTTCCGCCGGGCCGGGTCGCGGGCCGGGCGGTCCTGGTCGCGCTGAACTGTGACCAGCCGTCGTAGTCGTTGCCCAGGCGTCCCGAGATCGAGTCGCCGCTGATGGTGAACTCCATCTGCTGCGGGCCCATAGAGCCGCTCTCGCCCGTCTGCACGACGGTCGCCATCGTGTCGCCCGCACGGAGCGTGGCGCGGTCGCCCTGGAGGCCCCCCTCGAAGCGGCCCGCGGCGCGGACGTCGACCATCCGCCCGTCGTCGGCGGGCATCTGGAGCTCAACAACGACGTCCGCCGTGTACCCGCCCGAGGCGGCCCGCGCGACGCTCATCTTGATGGGCGCCCGCATCATCCGCCCGTCGTCCATCTGCTCGCTGAGCGAGCCGGTCCACTCGCCGGCGAGGGGATCGGCGGCCTGGGGCCGCTCGTCCTTGCCGGTCCGGCGCGCCTCGGCGGGCGCCACGAACCGGTCGTAGTCGATCAGGTCGTCCAGCTTCGAGGCGTCGGGGATCTCACGCACGAGCTCGGCGGTCCGGGCCTTGACCCGCTCCCGATCCTGGGCCGAGACGCTCTTGTCGTTGCCGAAGTACTCCATCATCTGCTTGGCGTCGTCGGACCCGCGATCGGCGGCGAGGCCAACCCAGGCGATGCCCTCCACGAAGTCCTTGTCGCGCCCGATGCCGTTGAGCAGCATCTCGCCGTAGCTCATGATCCCGCCCAACGCGCCCAGCCTGGCCGAGCGCTCGAAGTGGGCGATGGCGGCGGCGTTGTCGGGCTCGCCCCACGTGCCCTCGTTGAACATCACGCCCAGCTCGAACAGGGCGCTGGGGTGCTCGCCGCGGGCGGCGGTCTCGAAGAAGCGCCGGGCGGCGTCCAGGTCCTGCTTCGTGCTCAGCCCGAACGCCGAGCACATGCCCACGAGGTAGCTCGCGCCGACGTGCCCGCGATCGGCCAGGGGGCGGCAGATCCGCAGGGCCTCCTCGATGTTCTGCGCGGCCATCGCGTCGGACGCGCGCTTCAGCTGCGCCGGGTCGGCTCGCTCGCCGCCGCCCGCGCGCCCCGGGGCGCGTCCGCCCTCGTCCCGCAGGCGGTACGCGGACTGACCGGTCTTGAAGCTGTACCCGTTCGCCCGATCGCCCTGGAGCGAGAACTCGTACGTCGAGCCGCCGGCGACGAACGAGCCGTCGAGCCGCGTCGCGTCCTTGTAGGTCCCGGTGAACGGGAAGGTGTTGTCGCCCATGCGGATCTGGCCCGAGAGGACGGCCGAGGTGTCGTCGAGGCGCTCGAGGATCAGGGTCAGCCCGTCGCCGGCCAGGCGGGCGGGAAGGTCGAGGTCCGGGCCCAGGTAGGGGACCCCGCCCCGGTCGAGCGGGTTCTCGGACTGCTTCTCGAGCGGGTTCGACTGGGCCAGTGCCGACGGCGCCGCGACGAACGCCTGGCACCCGAGGACGAGGCCGGCGAGGATGGCGAGCCGGTAGGATGGGGTTCGCGGGGTGATGGGCGGCATGTGAGTGCTCCGTCGTGCGTGTCGTTGCGGGCGGGCTCGTGCCCGTCGCCATGGGTCCTTGCCAGCCGAGGCGCGCGGTCTGACGCCAACGCCCAAAAAAACTCGACCAGGCCCCCCAGGCCGGGCAGACTTATGACCCCACGATGACCGCGCACACGACCCACATCACGCTGCTCGACAAGCTGGGCGAGGATCACAACTCACTGGCCTGGAGCGAGTTCTGCGATCGGTACGGGGAACTGATCCGCGCCTTCGCCCGCCGCCAGGGGCTCCAGGCCGCCGACTGCGACGACGTGCTGCAGGACGTGCTGGTCGCGCTCTCCGGGTCGATGCGGCGGTTCGAGTACGACCCGGCCAAGGGCAAGTTCCGGTCCTACCTGAAGACGATCACGCTGCGGGCGATCTTCAAGAAGTTCCGTCAGAAGCAGCGGGTCGGCGGGCAAGGACCCGGGGACGGCGCGGTCGAGGCCGCGGCGGTGGACCCGGAGACCGACAGCCGCTGGGAAGACGAGTGGCGCCAGCACCATCTGAGGCAGGCGATGAGGACGATCGACACCGAGTTCAGCGACACCGACCGGGCCGCGTTCCGCCTGTACGCGCTGGGCGGGCGGGGCGCGGGGGAGACCGCCGAGGCCCTGGGCATCAGCGTGGACAGCGTGTACCAGGCCAAGAGCCGGATCACGGCCCGCCTGGCGGCGCTGGTCGAGACGCAGGTCAGGGACGAGGGGTGAGCGGGGCGATGGGCGATGAGGCGACAACCTCGGCCTGGTACTCCGACCCGGGCGTGCTGCTCGACACGCTCCGCCGCGCCGAGCGCGGCGACGACGCGGCGCCCGCGCCCCGCATCGAGGGCTACGGCGACCTGGCCGAGATCGCCCGGGGCGGGCAGGGCGTCGTGTACACCGCCGTCCAGACCTCCACCCACCGCCGGGTCGCGATCAAGCTGCTGACCCCCCGCGGCGAGCACGACGAGCGGGCCAGGCGCCGATTCGAGCGCGAGGTCAACCTCGCCGCCCGTCTGCGCCACCCGAACATCGTGCGCATCTACGACAGCGGGACGACCTCCGACGGGCGGCTGTACTGCGTCATGGACTTCATCGAGGGCGTGTCGCTCCAGGACCGGCTCGTGCAGCTCAACGGTTGTGCCGAGCCGAGCGGGCCCGTGCCCGGCGAGGTGCTCGAGCTGTTCCGCACGATCACGCTCGCCCTCAGCGCCGCCCACCAGCGGGGCGTGATCCACAGGGACCTGAAGCCCACGAACATCAGGGTGGACGCCGCGGGCGCGCCGCATCTGCTCGATTTCGGGCTCGCCAAAGCCGTCGAGGGCGCCGACTCACTCTCGGGGTCGGTGCCGACGATCACGGAGCACACCGGGCAGTTCTCGGGGTCGCTCCCCTGGGCCAGCCCGGAGCAGGCCGAGGGCGAGGCCTCGGAGATCGATGTCCGGACGGACATCTACTCGCTGGGCGTGATGCTGCACCACGCCGTCACCGGTCGATTCCCCTACGACGTCTCGACCCCGATCAGGCAGGCGCTGAACACGATCGTCGAGACGCCGCCAACGCCCGCGCGGTCCGTCCGCCCGGCGGTCGGTCGTGACCTCGAGACCGTCATCCTGACCTGCCTGGCCAAGGACAAGGCGGACCGGTACCAGGGGGCGGCGGAACTGGCCGAGGACCTGCGCCGCGTGATCGCGGGCGAGCCCATCCTCGCCCGGTCCGACTCGGCGTGGCAGTCGGTCAACCGATCGTTGCGGCGGTACCGGGCCGCGGTCGCGCTCGCCGTCGTCGCGGGCCTCTCGGTCGCCGTCGTCGCGGTCGTCCTGTCGGTGCTGTTCACGCGCGCGACGCGGGCGGAGCTGACGGCGGCCCGCGAGTCGTCGCACGCCGTCGCCGTCAACCGATTCCTCGAGAACATGCTCGCCTCGGCCGACCCGGGCGATCTCGGGCGTGACGCGACGGTCCGCGAGATGCTCGACCGCGCGTCGCGGTCGCTCGGGTCGGACACCGGCGTGGAGCCGGCGGCCCGGGCGTCGCTGCACGGCGTGATGGCGAGCACGTACTCGGCGCTCGGACTGTTCGACGAGGCGCTCGAGCATGCCAGGCAGGCCGGGGCGATCGGCGCCGAAGCCCTCGGCCCGCGCCACGAGCGGACGCTGCAGTACCGGAACCTCGTCGCCAGCCAGCTGATCGCCCTCAGCCGATTCGACGAGGCGGCGCCCCTGATCGAGGCCGCTCTCGCCGACGCGGAGCCCACGCTGGGCGTCGAGCACCCGGTGACGCTCTCGCTCTGGTCGAACCTCGCCTTCGTCCGGTCCGAGGCGGGCGGGTTCGACGAGGCGATCGAGATCCACCGGCGCGTGCACGAGGCGCGGTCCCGCACGCTCGGCGAGGGCGACGAGGATGCGATCCGATCGCTGCAGAATCTCGCGATCGAGGAGAGCGCCGCCGGTCGGTACGACGACTCGCTCGCCCACTACCGGGAGGCGGCCGCCCTCGCCTCCGAGTGGCTCGGGCCGGAGCACCCGACCACGCTCTCGATCCGCAGCGGCGTCGCGGTCGCGATCGAGCAGCAGGGCGACGCGGCGGGGTCGGCGAAGCTGCTCCGCGAACTCGTGCCCATCGCCGAGCGCGTCTGGGGGCCCGACCACCGCGAGACCAACATCATGAAGACCAACCTCGCCTTCGCCCTGGACATGTTGGGCGAGTTCGACCAGTCGCTCGAGATCACGCGGGAGGTCTACGAGTCCTGCCGTCGCTCCCTCGGCGAGGCGCACACCGACACCATCAACGCCCGGAACGGGCTCGCCGGCGCCCTGTATCGGCACGGGGAGTACGACGACGCGGCGGCCCTGCTCGAGACTTCCTGGAAGACCGCGATCGACGTCTTCGGCCCCCGGCACGTCCGGTCGCTCGACTCGGGCGCCAACCTGGCGCAGGTGCTCAGGCGGACGGGGGACCTCGAACGCGCGTCCGACGTCGCCGAGGAGATACTGGGAAACGCCAGGGACCTGTTCGGCGCGGAAAACCCCGAGCTCGCGTGGTTCGCGAAGGTCGCCGGCGACATCCGGTACGAACTGGGTGACGCCGCGGGCGCCGTGGAGCGGCTCCAAACCGCGAGGAGCCTCGTCGCGCAGCAGCACGACTACTCCCTGGAACGGTCCACGCTCATCTCGCTGGCCCGGGCGCTCGACGCCGGCGGGCGCCACGACGACGCGTCGATCGTCCTCGAAGAGTGCATCGATCTCATGCGGGAGAACGGCGAGGAGGAGCCCGAGATCCAGCGAGTACGCTCGATACTCTCCGGCGGGTGAGTCTCGTCGGGCCGGTGGTTCTGTTCCCGGGACGACCGGGTGACCCCTCCAGGAGACCGTGGTCTCCAACTGCAAGACGCCCAACTCGGTCGTGACCGCGGCCCTTCTCGACGCCGCTGTCTCGTTCAGCTGCGGGCCCGCGGACCTGGACCTCCTCTTCGGCCAGCTCAACTTCGACGCCAGATCCAGCGACTCGCTGCTCACCTGCCGGGACCGGCGAGCCATGCTCGAAATCGGTCCTATGCCCTCACCTGCGGCTCCCCGCGCTGCTCAGGTCACGACTGAACAACGGGCCAGGAGCCGATTCGCGTCCCTGTCCAATTGTGACAGGGCCAGATGTTCGCTCACACCGCAAGGACAATCAGAACACCAGAGACGTTTTCCCTGTGGGACCTCGCCAGTTTTCTCTCAGTCAGCCTGAGAAAGGTCCAGGCACTGCTCAGTGGAGGGAGTATCGCCTCCTGCAAGATCGGCCGCCGGAGAGTCATTCGATGGGCCGACGTCGTCGAGTGGCTGCGTCGGTGCGGCCTCGAGCCTGAGATCTGCGAGAGAGGCCTGATCACGGTCCGAGATGCCGCAGATCTCACGTGCCTCAGCCCGCGGACCGTCGAGCAGCTTGTCTCCCAAGGCGATCTGTCGAGCGTGAAGCTCGGCGGATCCCGCAGGATCGGCGTTCGCACGATCGAGCACTGTCTCGAGCGGCGGCGTCATCCGTCGGTAGACCAGGAGTCCGAGCCCCAGAGCTCCCCGAAGAGCTCCGCGTGTTCACGGCGGCCGTGTCTTTCCCGGGCCTGCAGGCGCGAGGCCGGGCGATCGCCACATCCACAGCCACCGCGACGGCCCGGGTCACGCCGGCGCGCGCTGCAAAGAGCGCTGCACGTTCGACGCGCAAGGCCCCGCAGCCAGGGGCGAGCACAGGAGACGACATGAACCCGCAAAAAACCACAAGCCCCGCGTCGACGGAGCGTTGCGCTCCGACGCGGGGCTTGTCATCAAGCGAGGCGGACGGGACTCGAACCCGCAACCACCGGATCGACAGTCCGGTACTCTAACCAATTGAGCTACCGCCCCGGGTTGTCGCCGCGTGATCCGCGGCTCGGAAATGTACCCCCTCGCGGGCGTTGGTCAAGCCCGTCGGGTGTCTCCGCTCATCTCTCTTGCGATCGGCGTGGGCCGGGCGGCCCGAGAATCAGTTGTCCGGGACCTCGATCCGCCCCTCCTCCTGGAGGTTGAGCGGGTTGCCGTCGGGCGCGACCTTCGAGCCGGCGACCCAGAGCAGGCCGACGGCGACGACCATCGACACGATCCCAACGAACATCAGGGCGGTGTACACGTCCGGGGCCGACCCCCGCGACTGGCGCCCCCCCGGCATCTGCATCCCGAACTGGCTCATCTGTCGTCTCCAGACGCCCTGGCGGCCCGCGGTCGGCGGGGCCGGGCTCGGTTCGAGGCTTCGGGCGAGATCACGGGAGGCGGCTGAGGACCGTGTCCCCGGCTTGGATGCTGATGTCGTTGGAAGACAGGTTCAGGATCCGCCCCACCGACGAGTTCACGTCGGGGCGATCGATCACCATCTCGCCCAGGTACCGCGTCCCGCGGACCAGGTAGAGCTTGTTGTTGGACGAGACGCGGTCACGCTGGCCCAGCGAGACCTGGATGACGGTCGCGCCGCTCGCGTCGCGGCGGACCTCCTGGACGACGCCGCGGATCGCGGGGCCCTGGATCTCGACGGGCCCGCGGGGCCCGCCCTGGCCGATCGCGCCGCCGTTGCGGAGCTGCCGGATCTGGTCCTGCATCGAGGCGATCTGCTCCTTCAGAGACCGCTCGTTCCGCTCGTACACGTTGATGCGGCTCTCCTGGTCGGCCAGCTCGTCCTCGAGGTCGAGCTTCTCGCCGCGCCAACGCAGCTCGGAGACCCGCAGGTCCTGCAGCTCGTCGCGGTAGCTGTCGATGATCTTGGCCTGGGTGCCGGTGGCGACGCCGAGCTGGCTGATCTGGCCGCGGATCGCGTCCGCCTCGTGGCTGGCCTGCTCGGCGCGGACGAGCGCCTCGGAGAGCGAGCCGTCGCGCTCGCGGAGCGTGCCCTCGAGCGTGGCGATCTGCTGGCGGAGCGATTCGATCTGCTGGTTCTTGGCCTCGAGCTCGCGGTCGAAGACGGCCCGCTGCGCCGCCTCGGACTCCTTGGCCCCGGTGACCGCCGAACGCATGTCGTTGTAATCGTCCACGATCCGGCCGGCGTTGGCCGTGTAGGAGATCGCCAGCGCCGCCATCAGCACGCTGAGGATCGCCGCGAACAGGACGAAGACCTTCGTCAGGATGTGCACCGTCGTCTCCTTCGGCTCGTCGTCGGTTGCTCTGGGGGCGGGGCGCCCGCCCGTGTGTGCGTCTCTGGTGTGCGGCGTGTTCCACCCCGCCGCGGCTCTCGGACCCCTCGGCGGAGCGCGGCCGCCGATGGCCCCGGGGAGATGCTCGCCCCGGGGTCCCCGCCCGCCTCTGGCGAACGGGTCATGATGATAGCCGGGGCTCCCCCGGCCCGCGCGGCCACACCCTACCCACCCGGCGTCGGCCCGCGGGCGTCCATACGCACCCTCGGCCTCTCCGGATCGGCCCCGCCCGCAGACCCCGCGACCGCCCCGATCGGGGCGGGCCTCACTCCGAGATCGTCGGCGCCGCCGCGTGCCTGGCCGCGTTCTCCGCCGTCACCTCGAGCACCCCGGCCGCCGCCGCCACACGCACGATCGGGGACGGATCCCCCATCATCTGGCGGAGCTTGCCCAGGTTCTCCGGCTGCCGCGTTCGGCCGTACACCGAGGCCGACTGGGCCCGGACCGCGTCGATCTCGCTGCCCGAGTACTCGTCGGCGATGAACGTCCCGTCACGAAGGCCCAGCTTCGCCAGCGAGTCGGCGATCGCCAGCCGCACCTCGGCCGGCATCCGCTGCTGGCCCTGGCCCTGGTAGGCGGCCAGGTAGATCAGCTGGTCGATCGACCCGCGGTCCTCGACCTCGCCGATGATTTGGATCGCCAGCGCGGTCGCCTCGAGCTGCTCGGGCCTGGCCGGGAAGAGCGCGGCCCGGACGGTCTGCAGCTCGTCGTTCTCGCCGAGCTTGATCATCGCCTCGGAGATCTGCAGCTCCAGGTGGCGCCGCTCGCTCGTGGTCGCGCGAGGCGCCGACGTGATCGACGCGGTCCGCAGCAGGGGCAGCGCGCTCGGGTCGCCCAGCTCGCCCAGGACGAACGCCGCGTGCGCACGCACGCGGGCGTTGCGGTGCTCGAGCAGCAAGCTCGCCAGGGGCGTCGGGTCGATGTCCCGCCCGAGGCGGCGGAGGGCGTAGATCGACGAGGCCCGAACGAACGGCGAGGGGTCGTCGCGGAGCGTGTCCACCGCGATGGCGAACTGCTCGAGCCGGGCCCGCCCCACCACCATCGTCGCGACCGTCCGCACGCCCTCGTTCTGGTCGTACAGACCCTGGCTCACCGTCTCGTTCAGGCGCCCGGGCGCCTTCTCCAGGGCCTCGATCGCGTTGGCGCGGACCAGGGCCGTCGGCGACGTCGAGGCCTCGATCAGCAGGTCGATCGCGTCCTCCCGGGCGATCGACGCCTGCACGATCGGGGCGGTCGAGGCCGGCTCGGCGGCCGGCCGGCGGGCCTCGGTCGAGGTCGGCTGGGAGCACCCGCCGATCATCAGGCCCGAGGCGAACGCGCCAAAGACCACGATCCCTGTCATCCGTCGCATCTGGATTCTCCCCGTCGGAGCGGTGGGCGTCCCCGGGGCCGGGCCCCGGGGGAAGACTCGTCGTTCGACCCTCGGACGGGGCCGGTTCGCTCAGTCCATCGGCGTATCGCCCGTTTCCGCTTTGACCGGGCGGCCCCGGCGCCCCCCGCCGAGCCCCGCCAGCAGCACCACCCCCGCCCCCAGCAGGCCCGCCCAGCCGGCCAGATCGCCGATCCTGGCGTACGGCGTCACCCCGGAGGCCAGCGGCACGTCCTCGGTCAGCGTCCCCTCGGCCCGGTCCGCGGCCGAACCGTCGTCCAGGCGGTCCCGGACCACCCGCCCGTGGGCGTCGATCACGCACGAGACCCCGGTGTTGGCCGCCCGGACCATCGGCGTGCCCAGCTCGACGCACCGCCACCGGGCCGCGAGCAGGTGCGAACGCCGCCCCGCGTCCGACGAGCCGAACCACCCGTCGTTGGTCAGGTTGATCATCAGCCCGGCCCGGCGCTCGCCCCCCTCGAACACCAGCCGCCTGCAAACGCCCGGCATCGTCGCCTCGAAGCAGATCGGCGTGGCGACCGCGACAGGCCCGCCCTCGGCCGGCACGTCCAACCGCACCGGGCCCGCGCCCTCGGCCAGCTCGAAGCTCATCCCCGCGGCGCCCACGTCCAGCATCCGGCGCTCCAGCCAGGGCCACGCGGAGATGTACGGCATCACCTCGCCGAAGGGAGTCAGGTGCAGCTTGTCGTACCGGGTCTGGCCGACCGCCCCGCCCTCGATCAGGAACGCCGAGTTGTACACCGCGTCCGATTCGTATCGGATCGCGCCGCCCGGGTCGGACTGGATGCGGAGGTTGTCGTACGCCGTCGCGCCCACGAGCATCGGCGCCCCGAGCCTCGCCTGGACCGCCAGCAGGAGGTCGGTCAGCATCGTCGAGCCGATGTGCGTCGCCCCGTCGATCGGCTCGTCGAGGATCCAGACCAGGTCCGCCGCCCGCTCGGCCTCGACAGACGCGGCGTCGAGCGTGTCACCCGGCGCCATCGTCTCGGGCCAGACGACCAAATCCGGCGTCTCCCCCACGCCCGCCGCGGCCCGCGTCAGGTCGAGGAACCGATCGAAGTCGTGGACACGCTGCGACGGTGTCCAGCCGATCTTGTTGTCCTGGGGCACGTTGGTCTGCACGACGGCGACGCGGAGGCTCCCCGCCTCGCCCGGCTCGTGCGCCGCGATCATCCCCAGGCCCGCCCACGCGATGACGACCAGCGCCCCGATGATCTGCCCGGCGCCGATCCGCGCTCGCAGCACGTCGGCGAGCAGGCCCGCCGCCAGGCACGCGAGCATGGAGACGCCGAACACGCCGACGTACGCGCCCGCCCAGCTCAACCACTCACCCGGCGCGCCGATGAGGGGCGCGCCGGCCAGGTACCAGGGGTACCCGTCGAAGGCGATCGCGCCCCGGAGGAACTCGAGCCCGCCCCAGGCGAATGGCGCGGCCAGCGTCATGGACAGCCGCGGCCACCGCCGAATAGCACGCGCCCCGATCCAGACGAACAGCCCGGGGTACACGCTTAGGTAGATGACCATCGGCGCCAGGCCCGCGGCCGACACCTCCCGCACCCACCAGTGCTCGAAGACCCAGAACGGCGACGAGCCGATCGCCGCCCAGAAGCCCAGGCTCGCGGGGCGCGCCCGACCGACCGCGGCCAGCCACGCCAGGGGCGTGACCGCGACCAGCGCGAGCCCCCAGAGGTCGAACGGTGGGAACGAGGCGACCGAGAGGCCCGCGAAGGCGAGGCCGCTCGCGAACGCCACGCCGCGCCAGGCCCAGGGTCTCCCCCTCGCCGGCGAGCTGCCGTCACGCATGGGCTGGATCCGTTACTTGCCCGCGTAGTCGATGACGCGGGCGATCTCGTTCCGCAGCTCGTGCCGCGGCGTCACGCGGTCCACCATCCCCGAGTCCCGGAGGAACTCGGCACGCTGGAACCCCTCGGGCAGGTCTTGGCGGATTGTCTGCCGGATCACGCGCGGGCCGGCGAAGCCGATCAGCGCCTCGGGCTCGGCGAAGATCACGTCGCCCAGCATCGCGAACGACGCGGTCACGCCGCCCGTGGTCGGGTCGGTGAGCACGGAGATGAACAGGCCGCCCGCGTCGTCGAAGCGTGCGAGGGCGGCCGAGGTCTTGGCCATCTGCATGAGGCTCAGGCCGGCCTCCTGCATGCGGGCGCCGCCCGAGCAACTCACGATGACCAGGGGCAGGCCCTTGGCGGTCGCGTGCTCGATCGACCGCGTCAGCTTCTCGCCCACGACCGAGCCCATCGAGCCCATCATGAACGTCAGGTCCAGGCACGCCAGCGCGAGCGGGCGGCCCTTGACGAACCCCTCGCCGGCGACGCACGCGTCGTTCTGGCCCGTGCGGATCTGCTCGGCACGCACCCGGTCGGGGTACGCCTTCAGGTCGCGGAACTTCAGGGGGTCGCCCGGCGCCAGCTCGGCGAACATCTCGGTGAACGAGCCGGGGTCGGTCAGCTGCCGCACCCGCTCGTCCGCGCCGATGCGGAAGTGGTGCCCGCATTCGGGGCACACGTGCAGGTTGGCCTCCATCTGACGCCGGTAGATGAGCTGGGCGCAGCCGGGGCAGCGCAGCCACAGCCCCTCGGGGATCACCGCCCTGCGGGCGGGCTTCATCTGCGTCCAGGTCCTGGTCGCGAGTTCGGGCATGGTCCGTGCTCCGTCGTGGAGCTCTCCACTCCCCCTTGCCGGGCGCCCACGATCGGGCGGCGCGTCGGGCTGGGCGGCCTCTCCCGCCGCCCACGAGGGCAGAAGCATATCCAATCGGGTCCTTAGGCCCCGGCGCGGGATCTTTCGTGGACGCCCGCCAGGGCCGCCCGTGCGAGTTCGTGACGTGTCAGGGTCGGCTCGGCCGCCTCCCACACTTCCGACGAGTCGCGGTCGTCCAGCCAGCAGCGGACCACGCCGACGGCCAGGGTGCGGCCGACCACCGCCACCCCGTCCTCGGGGGCCTTGAGTCTGTCGAGCGCCTTGGCGACCGAGCCGAGGATCCTGTCCTCGCCCTCGCCGTACGCCTCGCCCTCGGGCGAGCGGACGCTCGTCGGGTCGTCGAGCCACTGGCGGTAGCTGCTGGGGCAGCGGGTCTCCAGGTCGGCGCCCAGGACGCCCTCCCACAGACCCATCCCGATCTCCGCCAGGCCGGACACGGGCTTGACCTTCGCGCCGGTCGCCTCGGACAGCGCCGCCGCGGTCGCGCGGCTCGCCTCGTCCGGCGCACTCAGCACCACCGACAGACGCTGGCCCTGGAGCGCCCCGACCTCGTGGTCGATCTTCTCGCGGCCGGCCTCGTCCATGGGCAGATCCGTCGCGCCGACAATCCGGCGCTCACGATCCCACGCCGAGCCGCCGGCCCTGAGGACCAGGAGCTTGAACACGTTCGATTTGGCCATGGGTGGGTGCGGGGAGCGGTGTGCGTCGCGGCTCGTCGTGCGTCCGGAACGTCCGGGGCCGCGGGCTCCCTTCAACCTCCTGCTTTTCGCCCCCCAGCCGGGGAGCGAGGCGGTGAGTCTAGCATCGGACCGGGGGCGGACCAACGCCAGCCGCCACGCCGATTCACGTATCTGTTCGGAATCCTATCGGGTATTCGGCGGGCGCAGCTTCGCATCCGCGGTCCGCCCCGCCCGGGCGCCCTCAGAATGGGGCACTCACCCGCCCCGGAGGCGTCCGATCACATCGCCCCGCTCGCTCGGCGGACGTCCGAATATCGCCGAGGCCGCGACCAGCACGTCGCACCCGGCGTCCCGGACCCGGGCGGCGTTCTCGGGAGAGACCCCGCCGTCCATCTGCACCCGCTGGTCGTCGCGCAGCCGCTCGCGGGCCCAGGCCGTCTTCTCGAGCACCTCGGGGATAAACGCCTGCCCGGAGAACCCCGGGTTGACGCTCATGACCAGGACCATGTCCACGGCGCCGAGCAAGGGCTCCAGCGGCCCTGGCGGCGTCGGCGGGTTGATGGCCACGGCCGGCGACATGCCGGCGGCCCGGATCCGCTCGCACAGCGCCAGCCCGTCCTCGCCCGGCGCGACTTCGACGTGGAAGCTCAGCAGGTTCGCCCCCGCGTCCCGGAATGGCCCGATCATCGCGCCCGGGTCGCTGACCATCAGGTGCACGTCGAGGTACACGTCGGGCATCGCCCGCCGCAGGTCCTCGCACAGCCTCGGGCCCATCGTCAGGTTCGGGACGAAGTGCCCGTCCATGACGTCCAGGTGGAGCAGGTCGGCGCCCTGGTCGATCACGCCCCGGCAGTCCTCGCCCATCCGCGCGAAATCGGCCGACAGGATCGACGGGGCGACGAGCGGCAGACGGGGCGGGTGGCGGATATCGAGCATGTGCGGGACTCTACCGCCGACGGCGCCGGGCGGCGCGCCCCCCACTACCATCGAACGCCGGAGCCCACGGGGCCGAAGACGAGAGGAGACGCCGGATGCCGAGCTTGGACGCCACGCGTGACCGACTGGCCAAGGTGGGCCAGGAGCACCTGCTCGCCTTCGCGGGCGAGCTGTCGCCGAGCGAGGTCGAGCGCCTGTGCGCGCAGATCGACGGGCTCGACCTGGAGCGCGTGCCGGGGTGGGTGGACAAGTACGTGCGCTCGGGCGGGGCGGCCGACGCGCCGACGTCGATCGAACCGGCCGAGTACTACCCGGTGGACCCGGGCTCGTCCCGCCGCCCCTGGGACAAGGCGTCGGCCAAGGTTGCCGGCGAGGCGCTGCTGAAGGGCGGCAAGGTCGCCTGCTTCACGGTCGCGGGCGGCCAGGGGTCGAGGCTCGGGTACGACGGGCCCAAGGGCTGCTACCCGGTCGGAGCGGTGACGGACAAGCCGCTGTTCCGGATCTTCGCCGAGGGCATCCTGGCCTCGTCGCGCCGCTACGGCGCGCCCGTGCCCTGGTACGTCATGACCAGCCCCCTCAACCACGACGCGACCGTCGCGTTCTTCAAGACCCACGACTTCTTCGGCCTGCCCGAGGCCGACGTCATGTTCTTCCAGCAGGGCGCGATGCCCAGCTTCGACAAGCAGACAGGCAAGATCCTGCTGGCCGACAAGGGCGTCGTCGCGACCAACCCCGACGGGCACGGCGGGGCGATCCGGGCGCTCTCTGTCTCGGGCGCGATCGATGACATGAAGCGTCGCGGCGTCGAGCACGTGAGCTACTTCCAGGTGGACAACCCCTCGGTGCGGGTCGCGGACCCGGCGTTCCTAGGCCTGCACGCCTCGGCGCCCGACTCGTCGGGCGAGTTCTCGAGCAAGATGGCGCCCAAGGTCGCGCCCGAAGAGAAGGTCGGCGTCTTCGGCGTCGTGGACGGAACGCTGCAGGTCGTCGAGTACTCCGACCTGCCCGCCGAACTGGCCGAGGCCCGCGACGACTCGGGCGCCCTCAGGTTCCTGTGCGGCAACCTCGCGATCCACGCCGTCGGCGTCGCGTTCCTGGAGAAGCTCGCGGGCGACCCGGACTTCGAGCTGCCGTTCCACCGCGCCGTCAAGAAAGTGGCTCACGTGGACGCGGCGACGGGCGAGCGGGTCGAGCCGGGCGAGCCCAACGCCGTCAAGCTCGAGAAGTTCATCTTCGACGCCATCGGCCTGGCCGAGCGGTCCATCATCGTCGAGACCGACCGAGTCGAGGAGTTCGCGCCGGTCAAGAACGCGGAGGGGACCGACTCGGTGCATTCGAGCAAGCAGTTGCAGACCGAGCGGGCGGCCCGCTGGCTTGAGGCGGCGGGCGTGGACGTCCCAAGGGACGCGACGGGCGCGTGCGAGTGCCTCCTGGAGATCAGCCCGCTGACGGCGCTGGACGCCGAGCACCTGGCCGAGCGGATCAAGGCGGGCGAGGTCAAGGCCGAGCACATCCGGGCCGGGCAGCAGGTGGCGCTGTAGCGTGGCGATGGACGAGCGATTCCTGAGACTGCCGCGGGCGCTGGAAGACAAATCGCGGACGGTGCGCCTCGGCCCGTCGGACATCCCGGCGCTGATCGCCCACCCGGACTGGGAGCGGCCCGCGCCCTGCGTCATCTGGTTGCACGGCCGCACGGCGCACAAGGAGCTGGACTCGGGGCGGTACCTCCGCTGGATCCGCGCCGGGATCGCCGCCTGCGCGATCGACCTGCCCGGGCACGGCGAGCGGGGCGAGGGCGCGCACGACCCGGCCAACTCCCTGGGCACGCTCGGGCAGCTCCTGCCCGAGATCGATCAGGTCGTCGCGGCGCTGGGCTCGGGCGAGTACGCGGATGTCATGGACGCGTCGCGTCTGGGTCTGGGCGGGATGTCGCTGGGCGGGATGGGCGCGCTGCGTCGGCTGTGCGACGAGCACCCGTTCGTCTGCGCCGCCGTCGAGGCGACGTCCGGCTCGCTCCGCGACCTGTACTTCCCGCGGGCGGGCGCGAAGGGCGCGCCGTGGAACGTCGAGCACGACGCGGCCCGCGTCCGCCCGCTCGACCCGATCGAGCACCTGGAGACGTGGCGCCCGATCCCGCTGCTGGTGCTGCACTCGGAGGCCGACGTCATGGTGCCGTGGGACGCGCAGCGGCGTTTCGTCGAGGCCCTCGGCCAGCGATATCGGACCGCCGGCGCGGACGACGGGCTCATCGAGGTGACGACCTGGCCCGAGACGGGCGCCCCCAGCGAGCACCTGGGCTTCGGGCGGCACGCCAACGACGCCAAGAATCTGCAGACGGACTTCCTGCGTCGGCGCCTGAACGCCGATGGCGCCTGAAGTGCGGATCGGCCCCGGGTGTCAGCCCGAGGCCGGCGCCTGCGGGAAGAATGCGGGGCCGGGCCTGGTTTGGCCCCGCCAGCCCGAGGACGAACGGAGACCCGACGTGCCGACACCCCGACGACTCGCCCCACGACTGGCCCCTCGACTGGCATCGATCGCCGCCCTGCTCGCCTGCGCCGCGGCCCACGCCGCCCCGCCGACCGACGCCCAGATCGAGAGCGCCCTGGACGCGTATGCCGCCCTGACCGACGAGGTGAACTCGTTCGAGGAGTACGAGGCGGCGATGGCCGAGTTCCGCACCCGCCACCCCGAGGTGCTCGATCTCGACGAGCTCGACGCACGCTCGATCGAGCGGCTGGCGCCGATCCTCACCGCGACCGAGGCCAGCGCCCGCGACGTGCTCGCCCGGGCCGCGCGGCTGGAGACCGACGACACGCTCGACGGCGCCGTCGCCATGGTCAACGCGTCGTACATCTACACCTACCTGGAGCGCAAGCTCCCCGAGCCCGACCGCCTCGCCTCGATCGTCGGGCACCCGAAGATCGGCGAGGCCCTCTCGCAGGGGTACGCGGTCGGCCTGTTCGAGCTGCTCGCGTTCTTCGGCGAGTTCCGCCCCGAGGGCCTCGAGCCCGTGCGGGACGACGTGCTGGCGCTGGGCGACACGCTCACGCCCGACGCGCCCGTCGAGCTGGCGCTGGCGGGCATGGACTACCTGGGCGCGATCGACGCGCTGCTGGACGACTCGGACGAGGACAGGGCCACCCGCGAGACGATGCGGCAGCGCGTGGCCGCGATGCTGCGGGGCGTCCGCTCGCGGATCGACGGCTCGACCGACCCGATCCTGGCCGAGATGCTCGACGACGCCGTCCTGCGGACCGACGGCGCGTTCGCCAGGGGCGAGCTGATCGGGCACGAGGCGCCGGCGCTCGACTTCATCTGGGCCTCCGACCACGAGGACATCCGCGGCGCCCGCTCGCTGGCGGACCTCAAGGGCAAGGTCGTCGTGCTCGACTTCTGGCACACCGAGTGCACGGTCTGCATCCGGACGTTCCCGAAGATCCGCGCCCTGGCGGCCCAGTACGCCGAGGCGGACGTCGTGATCCTGGGCGTGACGAGCCTCCGCGGGCGCCACGGCGACCCCGAGCGGGGCGTCATCGATACCTCTGGCTCGCCCGAGAGCGAGTTCGCCCTCATGCGCGACTACATCGGCAAGGTCAACATCACCTGGCCGATCGTGTTTACCTCGCAGACCCTGTACAACCCCGAGTACGGCGTCGAGTCCACGCCGCACATCGCGATCATCGATCCCGACGGCGTGGTGCGGCACCGGGCCCTGCACCCGGACATGCCCATGGGGCACAAGGTCGAGCTGATCGACGCGCTGCTCGCCGAGTTCGGCAAGCCCGTGCCCATGGCGCCGGGCCAGACCGGCGATGAGTCTGGCGAGGAGGCCACCGACGAGTCGGGCGAGCAGACGGGCGGGGCGGAGGCCGGGGACGATCACGACCACGGCGAGCACGATGGGCACGACCACGACGACTGACCCGCCCCGCGGCATGCCCCGGCGGTAGGCTCTGGCCCACCGACGGAGGCGGCCAGTGAAGCTCGACCCACTCGAGAACGTGCCGAAGCGGGGCGCGGTCCTCGCGTGGGCGCTCTACGACCTGGCCAACCAGTCGTTCACGCTCTTCATCAACACGCTGCTGTTCAGCCTCTTCTTCAAGGACGTGGTCGTCGGCGCCGACCGCACGGCGGACGGGGACCGGCTCTGGTCGCTGGCCGTCGGCGGGAGCATGCTCGTCGTCGTCGCCCTCTCGCCGTTTGTCGGCGCGCTGGCGGACATCCGGGGCTGGCGGAAGGCGATGTTGATGGCGACGGGGATCATCGCCGGGACGCTGACGTGCGCGCTGGGCGCCCTGCCCGCGGGCGCCGTCGTCGTCGCGATGCTGGTCTACATCCCCGCCAACATCGCCTACCAGCTGGGCGAGAACTTCCTGGCCTCGTTCCTGCCGGCCGTCTCGACGCCCCGGACGATCGGCCGCGTCTCGGCCCTGGGCTGGGCGCTCGGGTACGCCGGGGCGCTGGTGCTCATCGGCGTGGCGCTGGGCGCGGCGCTGGGCCTGGGCTGGGAGAGCGCCGGCGACTGGCGCCCGCTGTTCGTCTTCGCCGGGATCTGGTTCCTCGTGGGCATCGCGCCCGCGGTGTTCGCGCTGGGCGAGCCGCCCCGGTCGCGGGGAGAGGGCAGCGCCGCGGCGGCCGCGGCGAAGCAGGTCGTCCGCACCATCAGGGACGCCTCGAAGTACGCCCAGCTGACCCGGTTCCTGCTGGCCTTCTTCGTCTACGCCCTGGGCGTGCAGACGGTGATTTTCTTCGCCTCCATCGTCGCCAAGGAGGAGGTCTTCACCGACCCGGCCTCTCAGCTGACCAAGCTCACGCTCTTCATGGGGATGCTCACCGTCCTGGCGGGCGTCGCGGCGCTGGGCACGGCCCGGTACCAGGACCGCGTGGGCGCCAAGACCGTCGTCGCGTTCTTCCTCGTGGTCTGGATGCTCTCGACGGGCGCGATCGCGCTCGCCCGCTCGTTCGGGCCGATCCCCGAGGTGCTCTTCTGGATCCTCGGCGGCGGCATCGGTCTGGGCATCGGCGGCATCGGCACGTCGAGCCGATCGATGGTCGGGCGGTTCGCGCCCAGGCACAAGGTCGCCGAGTTCTTCGGCCTCTGGGGGATGGTCTACAAGCTGTCGGCGGTCGTGGGCGTGATGAGCTTCGGCTTCGTCAAGGCCGGGCTCGGAACCCACGTGGCGCTGTGGGTGCTGACCGCGTTCTTCGGGGTGGGGCTGGCGCTGCTCGCTCCGGTCCGGGAGACCGCCGGCGTGCGCGCGGCCCGGCGCACCGAGCGTGAGTTCGCCAAGGCCGAGACGCTCCGCGGCGGGCCCGAGGTTGGTCTATTCTGACTGGTGTGACCCAGGCCGACACGCCCAGCCAGCCAGACTCCAAGAGCCCGGACGGCAAGCCCGAGCCGCCGCCGCGGCTGTCGTCGTACCCGGACCGCGCGGGCCGATTCGGCGAGTTCGGCGGGGTGTACGTGCCCGAGACGCTCGTCGCCGCCCTCCGCGAGCTCGAGGAGGTCTACGCCACCGTCTGCGACGACCGCCAGTTCTGGGAGCGGCTGAGCGACCTGGGCCGCTCGTTCATCGGGCGCCCGACGCCCCTGCACCGGGCCGAGGGGCTGACGCGGCAGGCGCGCGAGCGGGCCGGCTCCCGCGACCGGGGCGCGACGATCTGGCTCAAGCGCGAGGACCTGGCCCACACGGGCGCGCACAAGATCAACAACACGATCGGCCAGGGCCTGCTCACCCGCAAGATGGGCAAGCGGCGGATCATCGCCGAGACGGGCGCGGGGCAGCACGGCGTGGCGTCGGCGACCGCCGCGGCGCTGCTGGGCCTCGAGTGCGACGTGTACATGGGCGCCGAGGACGCGCGGCGCCAGAAGCTCAACGTCGTCCGCATGAAGATGCTCGGCGCCCGGGTGATCCCGGTCGAGGGCGGGTCGCGCACCCTCAAGGACGCAACCAACGAGGCCATGCGCGACTGGATGGGCTCGGTCGAGACGACGCACTACATCCTCGGCTCGGTCGTCGGCCCACATCCCTTCCCCATGATCGTCCGCGACTTCCAGTCCGTGATCGGGCGCGAGGCCAAGGCCCAGTGCCTACGGCACGTCGGGTCGCTGCCCCACGCGGTCGTCGCGTGCGTCGGGGGCGGGTCCAACGCCGCGGGCGTCTTCTTCCCCTTCATCGACGACGAGGACGTCAAGCTCTTCGGCGTCGAGGCGGGCGGGCGCGGGCACGGGCCCGGCGAGCACGCCGCGCCGCTGACCGAGGGCAAGCCCGGCGTCCTGCACGGCTCGCGGAGCTACGTGCTGCAGACCGAGGACGGGCAGACCGCCGACGTGCACTCGGTCTCGGCCGGGCTTGACTACCCGGGCGTGGGCCCGGAGCACAGCTTCTGGAAGGACTCGGGCCGCGTGCGGTACTCGTCGGTCACCGACCGGATGGCGCTCGACGCGTTCCTGCTGTGCGCCCGGGCCGAGGGGATCATCCCGGCGCTCGAGACGGCGCACGCGATCGCCGACGCGCTGCGGATCGCCTCGGAGATGGAGCGGGACCAGCACGTGCTGCTGTGCCTGAGCGGCCGGGGGGACAAGGACGTCGAGGAGGTCGACCGCCTGGTCGGCGCCGAGATCGAACCCCTCAAGGCCAGGCGCCCGCGCCAGCGCGACGACAAGCGGAAGAAGCGGCGCGACAAGAACAAGCGCGACGGCCAGGACGGCGGGGCCGACAGCGCACCACCGACGGGCGACGGCGAGTCTCAGGATTCGTGATTTGGCTCAGGCCGTCCGGCGGGCCGGACGCGTGGCAAGCCCCAGGCCCCAGCGCCCGCCGCGGGCCGCGGCACGCAGCACGAACAGCCCCACGCTCCCCAGGCTCTGCAGCTTGAGCAGCAGACGCAGGCGGCGCAGCGACGCGTCGTCCGGGTCGATCCGCGAGGCCTGGCGGACCCAGTAGCGGGCCCGCAGCCACTGGCCCAGGCGCAGATGAGCGAGCGCGAGGTTGTGCATCGCCGGGACGAACCGCGGCTGGAGGCTCAGCGCCAGCCGCGCGTGCTCGACGCCGCCCTTGACGTCCTTGGCCTCGAGCAGCGCGACGCTGAGGTGGTGGTGCGCCAGGTAGTTCTCGCCCTGCAGGGCCAGGCTCGCGCGGAGCGTGCGGACGGCCTCGTGCGTGATGCCGCCGTCGAGCAGGAGCAGGCCCAGCTCGTCGAGCGTCTCGGCGTCGAACTCATCGGGATTCTGCCGCGAGGCGCGGAGGTCGAGCCTGAGCAGGTCGCGGGCGCGGGGCAGGTCCTCCTCGCGTCCACGCCCCAGCAGCAGCCCCGCCAGCCGCCGACGCGCGCCCGGGTACTCGGGGTCGAGCCTGAGCACGACGTCGAACTGCACAAGCGCTTCGCCCAGGTCGCCCTGCGACTCGGCCAGGTCGCCCAGCAGCGAATGCGCCTCGGCGTGGTCGGGCTCGATCTCCAGCACCCGGCGGAACTTCTCGGCCGCCTCCTGCGGGCGGTGCATGTCCACCAGCAGCGAGCCCAGGTCCAGCAGCGTGTCCACGTCGCCCGGGTCCAGCCGCAGCTCGCGGAGGTAGAGCTGGCGGGCGCGCTCCAGCCGGCCGGTCGCGGCGTACGCCTCGGCCAGACGCGCCTGCACGCGGGGCAACTCCGGGTCGAGCCTGGCCGCCTCGCGGAGACACCAGACCGCCTTGTCGTGCGCGCCCCGCTCCATGAGCGAGTCGGACATCGCGGCGTACAGCTCGGGGTTCTCGGCGTCCACCTGGATCGCGACGTAGAACAGCTCCTCGGCCTCGTCGTGGCGCCCGAGCTGTGACAACGCCTCGATCCGCCGCGCCTGGGCCTCGGTCGAGCCCGGGTCGAGCTTCTCGGCCTTCTCGAGCCACTCGAGCGCCTCGGCGGGCTTGCCGGCGCGGACGAGGTTCACACCCACCAGCATCGCCGCGTGCGCGTCGGGGTCGGAGCTCAGCTCGAACGCGTCACGGAAGGCGTTGGCGGCGTCGCCCGTGCGGCCCGCGGCCTCGAGCGTGAGTCCCAGGTTGAAGTGCCACTCGGCCTGGTAGGGATTCAGCGACAGTGCTCGGCGGAGCTCGTTCTCCGCCTCGTCCCACCGGCCCGCGTCGAACAGCTCGTGGGCACGCTCGACGTGATGTTCAGCGTCCAGCCAGTCGTTCACTCGCCCGCGCCTTCCGGGGCTCAAAGGCCCCCGCCGCTCAGGATCGTATTCGATGGCCTCCCGACCATCAATCTGATCGGCCCCCCGCCCGCCGAACCTGCACTCAGGGGCCCCTGCGGCGTAGGCTTCTCGGGCCCGCCACATCGGGGGCCCCGATGCGCGCCCGGATGCGACCCACAGCCGCCATCTCGACGCTCCTGCTCGCCCTGACGCTGGCGGCGACGCCCGTGGCGGCGTGCCAGCCCGGTTCGCCGCCCGAATCGGACCGGTCTGACGACCAACCACCGGCGACCACACCCCCCGCCGAGGCCCCCTCGGAGGTCTCAACGCTCTCGGCCGCGATCGAGAACACCGAACTGGACCGCGCCGACCGGCTCGGGGCGGCGACCGCCCTGGTCGCCCGGGGGTCCTCCCGCGACGGGCTGCTGGCGATCAACGCGATCCTGGGGCGCGGCGTGGGCGAGGGCTCGGGCGCCAGGCTGCTGCTCGAGGCCATGGCCCGCACGCCCGTCGCCCCGCGCGAGCTGTGGGCCCCGGTCTCCCTCGTCCCCGGCGACGACGCGGCGGTCCGGAGGTTCGTCGCCTCGGCGGCCGGCTCGTTCCGGACGAGGCAGGCCGCGGAGATGCTCGTCGGCCTGCTCCGCGACGACCCGGACGCGGGCGTGCGGCGTGCCGCGCACACGGCCCTTGTCCGCCTGTCCGGTCGAGACCTGCCCGCCGACGCGGGCGCGTGGGAGTCGTGGCTGCAACGGCAGGGCGCGGTCGATGGCATCGCGTGGCTCGGCGGGCTGATCGAGGGGCTCGCGGATCGCGCCGACAGGCTCGAGCAGCGGGCCCGCGTCGCCGAGAACCACCTGACCGACGCGTACCGGCGCCTGCACCTGGCCCTCGAGCCCGAGGCCAGGTCGGGCCTGCTTGTCACGATGCTGCACGAGCAGATCCCATCGGTGCGGACGCTCGCCTTCGACCTGATCGATCGGGAGCTGGCCTCGGCGCTCCGGCTCGGTCCGGAGGTCGGCGAGGCGACGGTGGACCTGATGGACGACGCGGACGCCTCGATCCGACGCCGGGCGGCGGCGCTGGTCGTGCGGCTCGGGCCCGAGTCGGGGGCGGGCGCGATCCTGGAGCGGCTGCGGGCCGAGCGGGACCCAGCGGTCGCCGCGGCGTTGCTGCGGGGTGTGACGCGGTGGCCCTCGGCCGAGGCGGCGCCGTTCGTCGCGCGATGGGCGGGCGAGCGAGGCCCGGCCCGCGACGTCGCGCTCGAGGCCGCCTGGTCGCTGCACCGCGCCGGGGCGCTGGGCGAGGGCGAGCCCCGCGACCAGCTGCTCTCGATCCTGCGCGAGCGGGAGGCCGGCCTGCTGACGGTCCAGGGCCTGCGGCTGCTCGCGGCCCTGGGCGAGGAACGAGACCTGGCCCGCGTGCGGGACCTGCTCTCGGGCGATGACGGCGAGGCGCGCGCACGCGCCGCCGGTGCGCTGGCCAGCGACCCGGGCTCGATCGACGCGATCGTGGCCGCGGCTCACTCGGACCCCGCACTCTTCGGCGCGGCGAGGCGGGCGCTGCTGACGCGCGGCGCGACCGCCGACGCGCTGCTGACACTCCGCGGGCTGCCCGCCCCGAGCCCGGAGGCCCGGCGGGACGCGGTCCTGGAGATGTGCGAGGCGATGCCCGCCCCCGAGCTGGTGCGGGCGGCGGCGGGGCTCGACGACGACGGGCTGGCCGAGCGCGTGCTGGCCCGGCTCGAGGAGGACACGCCCGCGGACGGGTCGCCCGCGGGCGGTGCGATCGGCGAGGCGATGGTGCTGCTCGGCGCCGCCCGGCTCCGGATGGGCCGCGCCGACGAGGCGCTGGCGACGCTCGAGCGTGCGACGGTCGCGCCCGAGAACACGACGCTGCTCGCGGCGTGGGTCGGCGCGCGCGTCTCATGCCTCCTCGGGCTCGGGCGGGTCGAGGATGCGATGGGCCTGGAGGCGGGCGCCGACGCGTGGCTGCGGGGGCTCGAGCTTGCCGTGGGCACGCCCCACGCCCGGTGGGTGCACGACGAGCTGACGGTCCGGTTCGCCGGCGCCCTTGACGAAGCGCAGCGGGCCCGCCTGGCCGAGCTGCGGACACGCCTCGGGGACGCGGCGCCCGAGACAGACCCAGCGCCGTAGCGCCGCCGCGGGCGGGATCGACTCTGAAACGTGTGTTGGGATCTGAGGCGGCTGCCTAGCGGGCCGTGCCGTCGCCCTTGCCCGCCTTGCGGAAGCGCCCGAGCACGCCCTTGGTCTTGACGACGGGGGCGGGGATCTCGGGGACGCCGACGTGCGAGGGCAGCGCGTCGCGGGCCTCGCGGGCCGAGGCGAATCCGCCGGCGGCGTCGAGTCCACGTTCGAACCACGCGTCCCAGGCGCGGGGGAGGCGGCGGACGATCCGCGAGGCGCGGATCATGGGCTCCTCAGGGGGCAGGCCGGTGAGCAGCGTGTAGCCGAGCTGCACGAGCGAGCGGACCTCGTCGCGCACGACCTCGGGGCCGGCGCCGGGCTTCTCGCGGAGGCGGTTGGCCAGGCCGTAGAGCTCGATGAGGACGGCGCCGTGGCGGTCCACCAACAGCTCGGACTCGTCGGCGGGCCCGTGGACCACGCCGCGCTCGTGGGCGGTCATGACCGCGGCGAGCAGGTGGTCGAGCGTGCGCTCGCCCTCGAACGCCGGCAGGCGCCCGCCCTTGGCCTCGAGCACGTCGGCGAGCGTGACCAGGCCGCCCTGGTTGCCCGGGTAGGGCGCAACGAGCCACGGGCAGCCGTCCTGCTCGAGCGAGTACCGCTCGATCGACAGCGTGTGCGCGTGCGTGATCCGGGAGATCTCGTCGAGGGCGGCGATCGTCTCGCGCCGCTCGGAGTTGTCGCGGCAGGCCGGGAGGCGGTACAGCAAGTGGTTGCTGCGCTCGCGCTCGTGCAGGCCGACCCAGCGCTGCCCGACGCGCCCGTCCGCGAGCCGCCCGACCAGGCGGTACGGGCCGATGTTCGACGGGTGGTCCTGGCGGTCTCGCATCCGGCGCGAATCCTCCGCCCCGGCGTAGACGCGCCGGGGTCCTGGGCGTGGCCAGGATTCTAGCCCATCGCCGAGACGGCGGCGATCGGGCCCGATTCCGGGCAACATCGGGCTATCGGACGCTCCACCGGCGGCTCGCCAGTCTTTCCGATCGCCAGGCCCGGCGGCTAGGCTCGGCCCAACCCCCGGCGGACCGCCGCCGACCCTATCCCGCTGACAGGCCGACCGCCATGATCTCGTTCGTCATCCCCGCGCACAACGAGGCGGCGCTGATTGCCCGGACGATCCGCTCGATCCACGCCGCGGCACGCCAGCTCGGCGCCGCGTACGAGGTGGTCGTCGCGGACGACGCATCGAACGACGGCACGGGGGAGATCGCCGCGGGCGAGGGGGCGCGGGTGATCCGGGTAGACCACCGCCAGATCGCGGCGACGCGGAACTCCGGGGCGGGGGTCGCGGGGGGCCGGCTGCTGGTCTTCGTGGACGCCGACACGATCGTGACGCCCGGCGCCGCCGAGGCAACGCTCCGGGCGTTCGAGAGGGGGGCGGCGTACGGCGGCGCCGAGGTCCGATGGGACGGGCGCATCCCCCTCTGGTCCCGCCCGCTGCTGCGGCTGGTGCTCGCGGTCTACTCGTTCACGGGCGGCGCGTCGGGGGCGTACCTCTTTGTCCGGCGGGACGCGTTCGAGGCGGTCGGCGGGTTCGACGAAGCGCTGTTCGCGGGCGAGGAGGCCGACATCTGCATGCGGCTCCGGAGGGTCGGGCGGCACGCGTGGGTCCGCTCGCCCGTGGTCACGTCCGGCCGCAAACTCCGCGCGTACTCGGCGGGCGAGCTGATGGGCGCGCTGGGCGGGCTGGCGACCAGGGGGCGCCGGGGCGTGATGAGCCGCGACGGGCTCGACCTCTGGTACGCCCCGCGCCGCCCGGACCCGTCCCACACGCCCGACGCGGACTCGGCCTGAGGCCCCCGGGGCCCGGACCCCCCACCCCTATAGTCCGGCCCATTTTCTGCAAGGGAGCCTTCAGATGCGCACGCGCACGCACACGAGCGGCGAGCTCCGCAAGGAGCACGTCGGCCAGGAAGTCCGGCTCTGCGGCTGGGTCCACGCCCGGCGCGAGCAGTCCGCCGAGCTGGTGTTCGTGGACGTCCGCGACCGCTACGGCATCACGCAGCTGGTCTTCGACGCCGAGGACTCGGGCGCCGAACTCCCCAAGCAGGCCAAGGGCCTGCACCTCGAGGACGTCGTCGGCGCCAAGGGCGTCGTCCGCGAGCGGGCGAGCGTCAACAAGAAGATCCCGACCGGCGAGGTCGAGATCGTGGTGACCGAGCTGGAGGTCCTGAGCCGGACGGCCAAGCCGCCGCTGATCGCCTCCGACGAGGACAACCTGCCGGCCGAGGAGACGAGGCTCAAGCACCGGTACCTGGACCTGCGCCGCCCGAAGATGCAGGAGATCATCCGGACGCGGCACCGGGTCGCCAAGCTCGCCCGCGACTACTTCGACGAGCAGGGGTTCCTCGAGGTCGAGACGCCCTGCCTGACGCGCTCGACGCCCGAGGGGGCGCGGGACTACCTGGTGCCCTCGCGTCAGCAGCCGGGGATGTGGTACGCACTGCCCCAGTCGCCGCAGATCTTCAAGCAGATCCTGATGGTCGCCGGGTGCGACCGTTACCTGCAGATCTGCCGCTGCTTCCGCGACGAGGACCCGCGGGCCGACCGCCAGGCGGAGTTCACGCAGATCGACTGCGAGCTGAGCTTCGTCGATCGGGAGACGGTGCTGCGGGTGATGGAGGGCTTCGCGCGCCGGATCTGGAAGGAGATCCTGGGCTACGAGGCGGGCGAGTTCCCGCGGATGACGTACCGCGAGGCCATGGACCGCTTCGGCATCGACCGCCCGGACACGCGGTACGGGTTGGAGCTGGTGGACGTCTCCGATCTGGCCGCCAAGACCGAGTTCAAGGTGTTCACCGAGGCGTTGGGCAAGGACCGCGGCATCGTCAAGGCGATCCGCGTGCCCGGGGGCGCCGAGAAACTGACGCGCAAGATCACGGACGGGTACAGCAAGTTCGTCCAGGACTTCGGCGCCGGGGGCGTGCCCGTGACCAAGGTCGCGGGCGGGACGCTGGAGGCGGGCATCGCCAAGTTCGTCGAGCCGATCGCCGCGGAGCTGATCGAGCGGATGGGCGCCCAGGACGGCGACACGTTGTTGTTCGGCGCCGACACGTACTCGGTCTGCACCAAGGCCCTGGGCGAGCTGCGGCAGAAGGTCGCCCGCGACATGGACCTCGTCCCCGAGGGGGAGTGGAACTTCCTCTGGGTGATCGACTTCCCGATGTTCGAGTACGACGAGGAAACGGCCCGCTTCTACGCGATGCACCATCCTTTTACAGCTCCCTCGGACGCCGAGCTGGAGCGGTTCATGGCCGCCGACCCGAGCGACCGGGAGACGATCGAGTCGATCGTCTCCGACGGGTACGACCTGGTCGTCAACGGCTCGGAGGTCGGCGGCGGGTCGATTCGTATCCACCGCCAGGATGTGCAGAAGAAGGTGTTTGAACTCTTGGGGATCTCCGAGGACGAGGCGAAGCTGAAGTTCAGCTTCCTGCTGGATGCGCTCAGCTACGGCGCCCCGCCCCACGGCGGGATCGCGTTCGGGCTCGACCGCCTCGTGATGCACCTGGCCGGGACGGACAACATCCGCGACGTGATCGCGTTCCCGAAGACGCAGACGGGGGCGGACCTGATGTGCGAGGCGCCCAACGTCGTGGACGCGGCGCAGCTGGACGAGCTGCACGTCAAGAGCACAGCCCGACCCGCGCCGGCGGTCTGACGACCGCTACCCCGCGGGTGAAACGACCGGCCGCCGATCGCCGAAGGATCAGGCGTTGAGCACGGAGAAGGCACAGCCCGGACAAGATCGGCCGCGCGCGCTTGTCGTCGTCGCGCGCTGGGTCGAGCTTGTTCTCCTGTTCATCGCCATCCCGGGCGCGTTCTGGTGGTCGCGGCTGAACCAGGCGACCGTCTCGGGGTGGCTCGAGGACGCGGGCGTGTCGACGCGGGCCGCGGCGAGCATCGCCCGCGGCAGCTTTATGTTCCCCACGCTCTTCGCCTTCGCGGCCGGGTGCCTGCTGTTCCTCGTCTTCGAGCCCTCGTTCCGCAAGCGCCGGCTCTGGAACCTCCGCGCCGGCATCCGGGAGATCCCCCGGATCCTGCTGATCTTCGTGCCCCTGGCCGGCGTGCTGAGCCTGCTGATCTGGTTCTTGCAGCCGGGGTCGTCGCTCGTGGCAGAGGCCGCCGAGTACGGGCTGATGCTCCCCACGCTGGACCCGAACGCGGCCTGGCTCCACCTGCCCCGCGAACGGCCCGAGCTGTGGGTCGCGATCATGGTCCTCTATCCGATCTTCAGCGTGTGGCCCCAGGAGGTCATCTACCGCGCGTTCTTCCACCACCGGTACGAGCCGATCCTCCGGGCGCCCACGACGCGGATCATCGTCGGGGGCGCCGTCTTCGGGTTCATGCACGTCGTCTTCCTGAACTGGCTGGCGCCGGCGATGACGTTCGTCGGCGGGCTGCTCTTCGCATGGACGTACGAGCGGAGCAAGAGCCTGGTCGGCGTGACCATCGAGCACGCCCTGTGGGGCTGCTACGTCTTCACGATCGGGATCGGGTGGTACTTCTTCGGCGGGGCGATCCAGCCGCCCGGCTAGCCCGCGTGACCCAGCCCGCGCTCGATCGCGCCGACCAGGGAGTGCAGAACGAGCATGTGGATCTCCTGGATCCGATCGCTGGTCGCGCCCGGGACGATCCACTCGCAGTCGGCCTTGCCCGCCAAAGCGCCACCGCCCTTGCCGAGCAGGAGCGCGACGCGCATCTCGCGTCCGCGCGCCGCCTCGACGGCGTTGGCGATGTTCTTGGAGTTCCCGCTCGTGGACAGCGCAACGAGCACGTCGCCAGGTCGCCCGAGGCCCTCGACCCATCGGGCGAAGACGGCCTCAAAGCCGTAGTCGTTGGCGGTGCACGTCAGGTGCCCGGGGTCCGTGCACGCGATCGCGGGGATCGGCGGACGGTCGTCGCGGTAGCGCCCGGTCAGCTCCTCGCAGAAGTGCATCGCGTCGGCGCACGAGCCGCCGTTGCCGACGGCCAGGATCTTGCCCCCGGATCGAATCGAGTCGGCGCACAGGGCCGCGAGCTCTGCGACCAGGCGGGCCGGGCCGGGGCTGGCGCGGAACTCGTCCAGGGCCTCGGCGGCGTCGGCGAACTCGCCTTTGATGCGTTCGATCTCGCTCAAGGCGTGACCTCCGGCGCCGTCGCGCTCGTCGAGGGACCCAGCGTTAGCAGCACGACGCCCGCCAGTATGAGGCCGACGGCGATCAGCTTTTTGGGCGTCATGTTCTCGCCCAGCGCAACCCAGCCCAGCAGCACCGCCGTCGCCGGGGCGAGCGCGAAGGCGATCGGCTTGACACGGCTGATCTCGCCCAGGCTCAGCGCCGCGTAGAAGCAGATCATCGCCGCCGCCCCCGCGACGACGCCCGAGCCGAGCGTGAGCAGCGCCCACGACCTGCCCCCGGCCTCCGACCACGCCCGGGCCTCGGCGGGCGCGTTGAGCGCCTTGGCCGCGACCAGGTACGCCAGCCAGATCAGGGGAAGGGCAACCGTGGAGCGGATCGCGATGGCGGCGAAGGGCCCGAACCTGCCCGAGTGCAGGACCGATCGGGTGCAGACCTCGCCCACCCCCCAGCAGAGCCCGGCCGCGATCGCGAGCAGAACCGCCTTCATGGTGACGAGGGTAGGCGATCGGCGGGCGCCGGCCGGTCGGTCCGGCGCGAGTAGCGGCCCGTCCAGGGCGACTCCAGCCTGGTCACGGTCCAGAGGCCGAAGTGCCCCAGCAGGGTGTCGCCCGGTCGGATGCAGTACCCGCCGCGGAGATGCTCGGGGTACGCCGGGTCCTGCATGCGGTAGAGCATGAGGTCGCCGGGCTGGGGCTCGCCACCCAGGGGCGCCTCCTCGGAGCGGGCCAGGCCCGGGTAGACCCCGCGTTCGAGGTAGATGTGGGCGGCGGTGCGGAGCTGGTCCGGCGAGACCCAGAGGGCGGGCCAGTCGTCGGTCGAGCCGCCGGCGTAGTCGTCGAAGTACTCGAGCATGTCGGCGCGGTACCCGGGCGGCGGCGAGTGGATGCGCACGCCGCTGATCTCGAACAGCACGACGAGGACGGCCAGCGCCGGCGCAATCCAGACCGGGATCAGCCGCCCGAGCCGACGGCGTCCGCGGGGCATCACGCGCACGAGAAACCCCGCGCCAAGCAGTGACAGCGCCGGGTACGCGGGCACGACGTACCGCATCGACTTGCCGGCGAGCGTCGAGAGAATCACGATCCAGGCCAGGCCCCACAGGAGCCCCAACGCGTCGCCCGCCCAGGCGCCCGTGACCGGGCGTCGGCGCCAGACGATGTACACGAGCGCGCCGGTGAGCGTGAGCAGCCAAGGCCAGTACGTCTCGCCCAGCTGCTGGGCGTAGTACCAGAACGGCTCGGGGACGACGATGTCGCCGCCCTGGAAGCGCTGGATCGTCTCGGCGCCGAAGTACGTGTCGAGGAAGGGCTGGGGGGACTGAGCCGGGTAGGCCCGGATCATCTCCAGGTGCCAGGGGACCGCCAGCGCCACGCCGACGACGACGAGCGCGACGAGCCAGGGGATCAGCCTCGCCCGCCCGGCGGCCCAGAGCCAGGCGGCCAGCAGGGGCACGAGCAGCAACGCCGCCCCGGGCTTGACCATGAGGGCCGCGCCCATCGGGACGCCGGCGAGGACGATCCACCACGGGCTTCGCGCCCGCCCCCGCCGGGCGCCGGTCGCGTGCGTCACGCCCCACGCGCACAGCAGCACGAACAGCGCCAGGGGCAAATCGAGCGAGTACGCGTGCGTGTACCGGAAGACCTCGTGGGTGAGGGCGAAGATGAGGGCCGCGGCCATCGCGACGCGCAGCCGCACGATTCCCCGGAGCATCAGAAAGACACCCGTCGCGGTCAGCCCCGCGTACGCGCCCATCGCCAGGCGGACGGCCCAGAGCTCGGGCCCGAACGCCGCGACGAAGGGTGCGACCATCCAGAAGGCCATGGGCGGCTTGCGGTGGTACGGGGCGTCACCCAGCATCGGGTGCAGCCAGTCGCCCGACTCGACCATGCCCTGGGTGACGGCGGCGTAGACGTGCGAGTCGGTCCGGAAGTCGCCCTGGTTGATGCCGGCGATCGTGATGAGCACGACCACCAACGCCGGGGCGAGCGCAAACCACACGCGCCACAGGCGGATGGGGACACGGCCATGGCACGGGGTCGGGCGCACGGGGCGTGAGTCTAGGGAAACCACGGACGCGCGCCGGTGTGGAGACGGTGTCGAGAGACGGGCGACGGCGGGCCCGAGGCTATCCTCTCCCCCCGTGCCCAAGGACCCGTGGGACACCCCGGCGATGCGCCAGTTCCGGCGCTTCAAGGAGCAGCACCCCGAGTGCGTGCTGTTCTTCCGGATGGGCGACTTCTACGAGATGTTCGGCGAGGACGCCGAGCGGCTCGCGCCGGCGCTGGGGCTCCGCCTGTCCAACCGCGGCAGCCCGATCCCTATGGCGGGCGTCCCCCACCACCAGCTGGACACGTACCTGCGCAAGGCCATCGCCCAGGGCTTCCGCGTCGCGGTCTGCGACCAGGTGCAGGACCCGAAGGAGGCCAAGGGCGTCGTCGAGCGCGCGGTCACCCAGGTCGTCACCCCCGGGACGCTCGTGGACGAGAGCCTGCTCTCGGGCGAGCAGGTCGCGTCGCTGGCGGCGGTGGCGTTCGTGGACGACGAGACGGCCGCGTGCGCGATCGCGGAGCTGTCCACGGGCGAACTCGTGCTGGCCGACGGCTCGCCCGAGGCGGTGCTCGACGAGCTGGCGCAACGCTCCGTGCGCGAGGTGCTGTACGCCGAGACGGCCGACGGGAAGACCCCGGCGCGAGTCCGCAATCTGGTCGAGGCGCTGGGCGCGCACGCGACGGCGCGGGCGGCGTGGCACTTCCGGCACGCCGAGGCGATGGAGGCGGTCCGCGAGCAGTACCGCGTCGCCGGCGTCGAGGGCTTCGGGCTGGCCGAGGACGACCCGGCGATCGGCGCCCTGGGCGCCGCGGTCCGGTACCTGCGGGAGACGCAGGGCGTCGGGCGCGAGGCGAGCGACGCGGCCTCGGGCGGCGAGTTCCAGCGGCAGGCGGTGACGCTGGCGCACCTGCGCCCGCCGCGGCGCGAGGAGCACGAGCGCTTCTGCGCGTTGGACGCCACGAGCCTGCGGGCCCTCGAGATCGAGCGGACGATCCGGTCGGGCTCGGTCGCCGGGTCGCTGCTGGGCGTGTTCCTGGAGAGCCCGACGGGGACGCGGTGCGTCCTGCGGACGCCCATGGGCCGGCGGCTGATCCGCGAGTGGCTGTGCCGCCCGCTGGCGCGGGCCGAGGACGTGCGGGCCCGGCAGGACGCCGTGGCCGCGTTGGTCGAGGACCGGACCGCGGCGGGCGCGCTGGCGAACCTGCTCTCCGGCGTGCAGGACGTGGCGCGGATCGCCGGGCGCCTGGCGCTCGGGCGCCTGACGCCGCGGGACCTGGTCTGCCTGGGCGGGGCGATCGAGCGGCTGCCGGCGCTGGTGGACACGGTCTCGAACACGCCGGCGCTCCGGGCTCTGCACGAGAGGCTGGCCTCGGCGCGGGCGTCGGTCTCGGGGCTGGGCGACTCGATCCTGCGCTCGTGCGTCGAGGACCCTCCCGGGCACCTGCGCGAGGGCGGGCTGATCCGCGATGGCGTGGACGACGAGCTGGACGAGGCGCGCTCGCTGCAGCGGGACGCCGGGCAGTGGCTGGCCGATTACCAGTCGCGGCTGATCGCCGAGCACGACCTGCCGTCGCTGAAGGTCGGGTACAACAAGGTCTTCGGGTACTACATCGAGCTGCCGGCGGCCCAGGCCAGGCGCGCGCCCGTGGCGCTGACGCGCAAGCAGACGCTGAAGAACGCCGAGCGGTTCGTCACGCCCGAGCTCCGGGAGTTCGAGCACCGGGTGACGACGGCCGACGCGCGGGCCGTCGCGCGGGAGCGAGAGCTATTCGACGAGCTCGTGCGGCGGGCGTCGGCGCTCGTGGGCGAGCTGCAGGCGTACGCCGACGCGCTGGCCGAGCTGGACGCGCTGCTGGGCCTGGCCGACAAGGCCCGGGCGCGGGGGTGGGTGCGGCCCGAGGTCGTGGACGAGAGCGTCCTGTCGATCCACGGCGGGCGGCACCCGGTGCTCGACGAGCTGCTCGAGGGCCGGTTCGTGCCCAACGACTGCGAGCTGGGCGTCGGCGACGCCGAGGCGCGGCTGGCGCTGATCACCGGGCCCAACATGGCCGGCAAGAGCACGTACATCCGGCAGACGGCGCTGCTGGTCGTGCTGGCCTCGATCGGGAGTTTCGTGCCCGCGGACCGGGCGAGCGTGGGCGTGTGCGACCGGGTGTTCACCCGCGTCGGCGCCGACGACGCGCTGCACCGGGGCCAGTCCACGTTCATGGTCGAGATGACGGAGACGGCTGCGATCCTGAACAACGCCGGTGAGCGTTCGCTGGTCATCCTCGACGAGATCGGGCGGGGGACGAGCACGCTGGACGGGCTGAGCCTGGCGTGGGCGATCGCCGAGCGGCTGGCGGGAGAGGGGGCGGGCGAGGACGGATCGACGGGCCCCAGGACACTCTTCGCGACGCACTACCACGAGATCACGGACCTGGAGGACCAGCTCCCGGGGCGGGTGCGGAACCTGCAGGTCGCGGTCCGGGAGTGGACGGCGCCCGACGAGCAGGACCCCGAGGGCCGCGCCGAGATCATCTTCCTGCACCGGATCCTGCCCGGGCGTGCCGACCAGTCGTACGGCGTGCACGTCGCGGCGCTGGCCGGGATCCCGCCGTCGGTGACGGCCCGCGCGCGAGAGATCCTCGAGTCACTCTCCGTGCAGCACGCGGGCGGGCTTGACGCGGGCCGGGCGGCGGCGACCCCGGATCGGCCCGGCGCCGAGGCGCAGCTCGGCCTGTTCGCGCCGTCGCACCCGGTCGTGGACCGCCTCCGCGAGATCAAGCTCGACGGGCTCTCGCCCCTGCAGGCGTTCGACCAGCTCCGGGCGCTGCAGTCCGAGGCGGGGCCTGAGCGGGACTGACTCCCGAGCTCCGGCTCAGTCCTCGGCGTCGGCCGACTTGTCCAGGGGTTCGCCCTTGGGCACGTAGACCAGGTCGTACCGGGGCTCCCACTCCTGGGACTCGTCGTTCCAGCGCGTCCCGGTCTGGCGGACGCGCCCCTCGGCGATCGGGCGGACGAACATCCGCACGCGGCTCGCGGGCCCCTGCCCGCCGACGCGCTCGCCCTCGAACAGGATGCCGTTCTCGTGCCGGCGCCCGACGAACTCGACGAGCCCGCCCGCGTCGGACCAGACCTGCTTCCAGACGCCCTCGCGGGGGTCGTAGTAGTTGAAGCTCTCGCCCGTGTTGCCCTGGCTGTCGGTCCACTGCTCGAGGATGAACCGGTCCTGGTTGCGGAGGCTGAGCCTGTTCGTGCCCGCGCGGCCGCCGTTGCTGGCGCCGTACACGTCCCACTCGCCCACCCAGAAGTGCAGCAGGGTGTTGATCGGGCCCGCACGCATCTTGCCGAGGGCGGCCTCGAACCGCTCGTCGTTGCGGATGGACCTGAGGTCCGAGTCGTTCTTGGCGACCTCGGCGCTGACGAAGCCCGCGGCGATCGCCCGGTCGAGGGCGGAGAACGCCTCATCGGTGTGCCCGAGCAGCGCGTGCGCGCACGCCAGGTTGTACAGCGCCGTCGGCGCGCTCTGGCGGAAGCCGGCCGCCTTCTCGTGCAGCCCGATCGCGCGCTTGTAGTCGCCCGAGGCATGGACCGCGTAGGCCAGCTGGAACCAGGCGCCCGCGTGCTGCGGCTGCTGCTCGACCACTTTCTCGAAGCTGGCGATCGCGTCCTTCCACCGCTGCTCGCCCGCGGCCTGCTGGCCCCGCTGGAACTCCTGGGCGACCGGGTCGTCCTGCATCGCCGTCCTGGGCGCCTCGGGCTCCTGGAGCAGGCCGGCGACGAACACGCCGAGGCAGGCGAGCAGGCCGATGACGGCCGAGACTCGGACGAGGACGCCGGTCGGGTTCCGCTGCATGTCTGTCTCCTGGGCAGGGGGTCTGTCCGGGCCGGGGGTCTGGTTCAGGCCGGGAGCCGGGGGCCCGGTCCGCACGGGGGGCCAGGGCGGATGCGTGGGTTGTACCGCCAGGCCCCCGCCCGGGTTGGGGCGGCGGCCGCTTCCCGAGGGCGTTCTCGGACAGGCAGGATCGTCGTAACCCATTGTTCCGGAACAGCTTCCCGTGTCGGTCGGCCGGCCGCCGACCGCGGATGTCCGGGGGAACCAGGGTATCCGACGCTCAGTCAACCATGCGATACGCCACCCCCACCGCCGCCTGCCTGCTCTCCATCGCCCTCGCCGCCGGCTGCGCCTCGAGCCAGCGGGACGTCGCCCGGGAGGGGGGCGTCTCGGCGCCCTCGGCCCACACGCAGCAGGACCATTCCGCGACGGCCTCGTCGCTGTTCAAGACGATCGAGCTGAGCGAGGCCGAGAAGAGCCACGCCAGGTCGAGCCTGGGCTTCGAGTTCCCGGTGTACGAGACGCCGGCGTCGGCGCTGTCGTGGGACGAGGTCGCGGCCGAGCTGCTGGCGATGCGCGCCCCGGCCCTGGCCCAGTACCGCCGATCGGCGCCCGAGTCGCAGCGCGACCCGGTCGTCCACGACTACGTGATGGCGGTCGATCGGGCGCACACGGAGCGGCTGAAGCAGATCGTGGCGGCCAAGGGCTGGCCGGGCCCGGAGCAGGTCGGCGCGCGGGCCGCGTCGGCGGCGATCCTGACCGCCCAGTACGCCGGCCACGACCCGGACTTCCTCCAGGACGCGATCGGGCACATGACGCCCATGGTCAAGGCGGGCGTGCTGCACGGCGGGTACGTCGCGGTGCTCACCGACCGCCTCCGCGTCTACCGCGGTCAGCCCCAGCTCTACGGCACGCAGATGCGCGTCTCGCCCGACGCGTACAACCTCCCGATCATCCTGCCGGCGACGCCGATCGAGGACCCCCAGAACCTGGACGCGCGGCGCGCGTCCATGGGCCTGCCGCCGCACACGTCCTTCAAGACCGAGATCGCCGAGTCGTTCTCGGGCGCGAGCACGGCGAGCGCGAAGTCTGACTGAGGCCTGGCCGCCGAGACCGGGGCCGGCGCTCACGGAGCGACGCGGGGTGGGCCGATCGGCCCGCCCTGTTTCTTTTTGCCGAGGCGCCGCTAGCATCCCCGGCGCGACCGCGCGGGGAGGCGAGACGGATGATCGAGACCGAGCTGCTGGCCGCCAAGTTCGACCTGGGCCTGCCCTACGAGCGATACGTCGCGACGGCCAAGCCGGAGCACAAGGACAACTGGCTCTCGTTCCAGGAGCGGGCCGCCCTGACCGGGGCCCAGCGGGCGCTGGTCGCCGCGTTCATCCGCCCGATCAACGCCCTGGCGGTCTCTGGCACGTGGTGCGGCGATTGCGTGCAGCAGCTGCCGTTCCTGAAGTTCATCGAGGAGGCCAACCCGGCGGTGGTCCGCTGCCGCTTCGTGGACCGGGACGAGCACCGCGACCTGGCCGACCGGCTGTTCATCTGCGACGGCGTCCGCGTGCCGGTGGTGATCCTGATGAACGAGGAGATGGACTTCCTGGCGGCCGTCGGTGATCGGACTTTGGCGCGGTACCGGGCGCTGGCTTCGCGGCAGCTCGGCGGGGCCTGCCCCCTGCCCGGGGCGCCCCTGCCCGACGACGAGGTCGCCGCCACGCGGCAGGACTGGGTGGACCAGTTCGAGCGGGCCCATCTGATGTGCCGCCTGAGCACGAAGCTGCGCGCGAAGCACGGCGACTGAGGCGCCGAGGGCCCCCGGGGCGTGAAGCTGGGCAAGGCTTGGCGCGTGCGCGGCTGGCGCGGCGTCGAAGGTCTGCTCCGAAACCGCCAGTCGTGGCGGCGGCGCCGCCTGCGCGTCATGTTCTGCTCCGAGGCCCCCGCACGCCGAGCGCGGGCTCAGGAGAGACACGATGAGACGGACAGCCCTGCCCGTGATCGCAGCGACGGCCCTGGCGACGCTCGCCGGCCCCGCACTCGCCCAGCCACTGCTCCCGCTCGAGCCCGGGGGCTTCACGCTCCCGGCGCCGCGGACCGGGGGCGCGCCCCGGGACGCGTCGAGCGAGCTGTTTGGCGCGGCGATCACGATCCACTCGGCGGGCGGCTACGACTTCCTCGACTCGGCGCCCGACGTGCACATCTTCGGGGGCACCGCGTTCGTCGGGCTCAACTCGACCGAGCCGTGGCGTTCCATGCACGTGACCACGTCCCAGGCCCAGGTCGCGCCGCACACGTTCGAGTTCGTCATCGAGTGGGGCATGGACGACGGGGGCGCCCTCATTTCCGCCGGCTCGCTGCTGGGCGGCAACCCGATCACCGGGCTCGGGTTCCACGTCGGCGAGGGCGCCGCCCCGGGGCACCTGATCCAGTGGGAAGACAGCGCCGGCTTCACGATCGTCGGCACGAGCTTCAAGCTCTTCGATCTGTCGGGCGAGGATCTGCTCGGCGGGACGGGCGAGTTCATCGCCAGCATCAACGGCGGGGCGGGGCTCTCGGGCCAGGGCTTCGCCGGGGGCCAGGACGTATCGCAGTTCGGCGCCGCCCGGGCGGTGGCGACGATCTCGGTCCGCGAGGCGCCCGCGCCCTCGGGCCTGGGCGTGCTCGCCTTCGGCGGCGCGGTGCTGGCCAGGCGTCGGCGCCGCTGACCCGAGCCGGATCTACCGCAGAGCGCGGTCCCCACGGGCCTTCCGGGCCTCGTTCACCACGACCAGCGCCGGCGGGTGCGCCCCGACGAGCTTGACCAGCTGGCTCGCCGTGCACGCCAGCCGCGTCGAAGCCCACTTCGGATCCCACGAGCAGGCCGCCAGCACGTCCATCGCCTCGGCGAGCATCGCCGGGTAGTCCGCGTGGCGTGTGTTGAGCGCGATCTTGCCGCCGCGGACGCGGGAGCGCCACAGGTCAGACCGGATCTCGCCCTCGGGCACAAGCACGCGTTGCTCGGTCGCCAGGGCCAGGCGGAGGCGGCGCAACGCGACCTTCCGGTTGACCTCCGGGCTGCGGCGCTCGCCGGCGTGGGCGGTGATGCCCGTCGGCTCGTGGGTGAGCTGGACGAGGGTCTGGACCTTGTTGCGGTGCTGGCCGCCGGGGCCCGAGCCGCGCCCGCGGGTCATCGCGCACTGCTTGAGCAGTTCGTCCTCGGGCAGCGCGGCCGGGTGCGTCGGGCGGGGGACGCTGGGCTGGTCGAGGAACGGGTCGGGCATCTCTAGCACGCCGTCGTCGGGACGGCCTCGAGGTCGAGCCCGTCGCGGCGCCCCGCGTCCAGCAGCACGTGCCCCAGCCCCGCGATCATCGCCGCGTTGTCCACGCAGTTGCGCATCTCCGGGATCCGGAGCGCAACGCCGCGGTCCTTGGCGAACGCCTCGGCCTCACGCCGCAGACGCGAGTTGGCGCTCACCCCCCCGCCGACGATCAGCGTGCGGCAGCCGTCCACGCGCTCGATCGCCCGCCCGAGCTTGAGGATCAGCGCGGCCACCGCGGCCCTCTGAAAACTCGCGCAGACGTCGCGGCGCTGCGCGTCGGTGAGCGACGCCGCGTCGCGGGGCTCGTCCTTGCCCGGCACGCCCCGAACGGCGTACAGCACGGCCGTCTTGAGCCCCGAGAAACTCAGATCGAGCGAGTCGCGCCCCAAACGGCTGACCGGGAAGTCGTGGGCGGACTCGTCGGCGCCGGGCTCGGACGCGAGGCGGTCCACGTTGGGCCCTCCCGGGTAGGGCAGGCCCAGGATCGCCGCGACCTTGTCGTACGCCTCGCCGACGGCGTCGTCGATCGTGGCGCCGAGGCGGGTGAGCTTGGTCGGTGAGGCGCACTCGTACAAGGAGGTGTGCCCGCCACTGACGACCAGGCCCAGGGCCGGGTAGGCGTCGTCGAGCGTCGCGGGCTCGACGCCCAAAAACGCCGCGTGCAAGTGCGCGTGCACGTGGTCCACGCCGACCAGGGGCCTTCCCAGCGACCAGGCCAGGGCCTTGCCCGCCGAGACTCCGACGAGCAGCGAGCCGATGAGCCCCGGCCGGTTGCCGACGGCGACCGCGTCGAGGTCCGACAGCGACACGCCCGCCCGCTTCAGGGCCTCGCGGACGACGGGCAGGATCGCCCGCTCGTGCTGGCGGCTGGCGATCTCGGGCACCACCCCGCCGTACTCGGCGTGCAGGTCGTCCTGCGAGAGCACGACGCTGGAGCGCACGCCCGTCGGCGAGTCGGCGACCGCCGCGGCCGTCTCGTCGCAGGATGTCTCGATCCCGAGCACCAGCATCGGGCGATGGTACGCCGGCGCCGGAAACCCCATGCCTCAGGGAGGGGAGGGCTTCCAGCCGTCCCGTGTGGATGAGTCCCCGCCGAGAGAACGGACGCGGCGTTTCCTACAGTTCGATCGGAACGACATTGAACGGAGGGCTGGAAGCCCTCCTCTCCGAGATACGAAGCGAATGCCCCCCACCAAGGAACGCACTAGCATCAAGGTCCAGGCGGAGCGCACCGTCCTGGCGGCGGTCCGGCTCCCGGGCGATCGGTACGACCCGAACGACCCCTTCGGCGAGCTGGGCGAGCTGGCCCGCCAGGCGGGCGGCGTCGTCGTTGGCACGCTCGAGCAGCGCCGCGAGGCGCCCGAGGCCGGCACGTTCATGGGCAAGGGCAAGGTCGAGGAGCTCAAGGGCCTCTGCGACACCCTCGGCGCCACGACCGTCATCTTCGACCACGAGCTGAGCCCGAAGCAGATCTCCAACATCGAGAAGATCATCGAGCGGAAGGTGCTCGACCGGTCGGAGCTGATCCTGGACATCTTCGCCAGCCGCGCCACGACGCACGAGGCCAAGCTGCAGGTGGAGCTGGCCCAGCTCGAGTACACCTACCCGCGCCTCCGCGCCATGTGGGACCACCTGGAGCGCATCGTCGGCGGCTCGCCCGGGGGCGTGGGCACGAGAGGCCCCGGCGAGCAGCAGCTCGAGATCGACCGGCGCCTGGTCCAGAAGCGGAAGAAGGACCTCCAGCAGGAACTGTCGGCGATCCAGGCCCGCAAACGCCGCGCCGTGCAGAGCCGCAACGTGGACCATTTCACCGTCGGCCTCGTCGGCTACACCAACGCGGGCAAGAGCACGCTGTTCAACACGCTGACCACCGGCGGCGCGTACGCCGACGACCGGCTGTTCGCGACGCTCATGAGCCGCACGCGCGAGTGGGACCTGGGCGGCGGGCTGAGCGTGATGCTCTCGGACACGGTCGGATTCGTCCGCGACCTGCCCCACAACCTGGTGGCGTCCTTCCGCGCGACCCTGGAAGAGGCCACGCACGCGGACCTGCTGCTGATCGTGCTGGACGTCTCGGACCCGGCGGCCGAGCTGCACTTCGAGACCGTCAACCGGACGCTCGACGAGCTGTTCGAGGAGGTCGAGGCGGTGGAGCGGAAGGAGCACGCGGCCGCCAGGCGCGACGGGCTCAAGGCCCGCCCCTGGCGCCCGCCCGAGCGGCTGCTGATCCTGAACAAGGCCGACCGGCTGGGCGACAACCGGGACGTGCTCGTGTGGCAGCGCCGCTCGCCTGGGGCGGTCCCCGTGTGCGCCCTGGCGGGGGCGGACGGGCTGCCGAAGATCGGGGGCGGGGCGTTGGTCGAGCGCGTCCGGTCGGCCGCGATGGGCGCCGTCGGCGTCTACGACATCCGCGTCCCCCTGAGCGACTCCAAGACCGTCCACACCATCGAGAACCGGGGCGAGGTGCTCGACCGGACGTACGAGAACGGCGAGGTCACGCTCCGGGCGCGCATCGGCTCCCGCCAGCTCGACCAGCTGCGGGCCGCGGGCGCGCGGATGCAACTCGAGCCGGTCGAGCCACCCGAAGTCGATTGACCGGGCCGGGTCTCAGGCGCTCTTGGCGGGCGTGAACCCGTCGCAGCCGGAGATCGGGCTGACCTTCAGATGCAGGTCGGCGTTCTCGGGGAGGCCGCAGGGCTCGAGCATGTCCTCGGGCGCCTCGCCGTTGATCCGGACCTGGACGATCTGCGGCGTGTCGGCCGGGGCGTTCTCGCCGAAGTGGGCGCACAGGCCGCACTGGCCGTCGCTGAGCTTGAGCATCGGAAGACTCCTTCCCGCGGGCGTCCACGCGCCCGCGTATCAGTGCAGAGTGTCCACGATCGACCGGCGAAAGTCCCCGAGAAACGGTCTCAACGCGCAGTTCAAACTGAGTCTCAGTCTCGATCGGGCGCCGGGTCCGAGAAAGGGCCGCCCCCGCGTCCCCGGGCGGGCCCCGAGCCAGGGTGGACACCGGGCCCGCGCCTGCCCATACTTCTCGGCCCCGCGCCGGCCCCCGGGCCCCAACGCGGGCGGTCGCCACCTTAGCTCAGTTGGTAGAGCGGAGCTTTCGTAAAGCTCAGGTCCGGGGTTCGAGTCCCCGAGGTGGCTTTGCGGCCCTGGGCCGCGTCAGCCGGCGCCGGGTCGCACAACGCCGCGTGCCGCGGAGGGTTGGGCGATTCACCAGCGAGCCTGAGGGGCCGGTCGCCCTCGCCGGGCGTCGCACCGTCTTGTGCCGTTCGGCGCTCCAACTGCCGGGGATATAGCTGGGGGTCGGCTGGGCGCAGGCCACGCTCGTCGAACGTGCCCGTCGCGCGCTGTTCCTTCGCCGCGCTGGTCGTGCCGGCTTCCCCGAGGCCGGGCAGACGGTCGAGCGCCCCGGCCAGGTCGTGGACGCCCAGCCTCGTGTAGACATTCATCGTGAGCTTCGGGTCGGAGTGCCGGGCGAGCTCCTGGGCCTCCTTGACTGATGCCCCACTCTTGACCAGCAGCGTGATGTACGTGGCCCTGAGGGCGTGGAAGTCCACGCGCTCCCCGTCGCTCCCCTGCTCACGGAGGAAGCCTGAGGCCCGCCTTGATCGCCTCTCCGCGGGGTCACGAGCCTCCAGGATCCAGCGAGCGCGCGCAGCCCGGAGATCGGTCCTGAGGACCCCAGCGAGCCTCGAGTGGTCGCCCAAGCGGAATACAGGCTCGCCCGCCGGCATGCCGGCGAGCCAGCCGCGAAGCGCATTGGCGAGGTCCGGACGGATTGGCTGACGATCGTCTCGCCGGCGCTTGGAATAGGCAGCTCGCACGGTGACCGCGGGCGGGTCCGCTTCGAGATCAAAGCTCGCTCGCATCAGGCTGGCCAACTCGCCGGCCCGGAACCCAGTTCCCACGGCGAGCCAGTAGAGCATGGCCCGGTCGGGACCGGTCATTCCGCGGACTGGCGGCCGGCCTGCTGTGCATCGAATCAGGTACCCGACCTCCTGAGCCTCGAGAGGCCTTCGCTCGAAGGTCTGCCCGACGACCCGGACTCGGGCAACGCCCGCGAGCGGATTGCTCGCCATGCGACCCTCGCCAACTGCCCAGCGGATGAGCTGCCTCACGGCCTGCAGATGGCCGTTGATGGTCCGTGGCGCATCACCCGCCTCGCGTCGCGTTCCGATCCAGCGATGCACTCGCTCCGCCTCGATGTCGCGGAGAGCCTTGACGTTGCAGTCAAAGAACACGCGTCGAACCTGGCGAAGCACGACCGATACGCGTTTCGCGGTGTTTCCCTTCGCCCGCAACGCCGACTCCCACGCCTCTAGGTGGATCTCGACGGGGGCCAGCTCGTTCTTGGAAGTGGATTCCGCCCTGGCATTGACGACGCCCTCACGACGCAAGGCCGCGTCGGCCACATGCTTTGACAGGATGCGCTCGGCCGCGGCACGGTCGGTCGTCCGGGTCGATCGCTCGCGGCGTTTGCCATCATGGTCGTGCCATGTCGCGATCCACGGGCCGCGCCCGCCGCGCTTGTACAGCGAACCTCTCCCTTTGCTCCGAATCCGCTTGCTGCGTGCCATCGCATTTCCTCTCCGCTCAGGATACCTGAGGTCCACTTGTTGGGCTTGGCGTCTCCATGCTCCGAGCAAGTCCGCTGTCCGGGATCGCGGCGAAGCGATGCGGATCGCCCTTCTTGCCAGCGCCTGATCGAGTCCAGCGGTTCTCGGTTGCTCCTTGGCTGAGTAGCCCTCGTAGTCGCGAGATGCCGGGTCGGGGCTCGATCGGAAGCGCGCCCTGTATCTCCTCTACGGTCAGTCCGATCCCGACCCGCGGCAGGGTCTCGAGGATTGCCACGACCAGATTCTCCCGGCACGCGTCTTTCCGCTCTCCGAGAACCCGAAAGCCCTCGTTCCCCAGCTCGACCACGGTCTCCGCCCGTATGTCCTCTAGTCGGCCCAGGGCCGTGAGAACTCGTCTTGGGTCGCTCAGATCGTCCCTCGCGTAGCGGCGAAGCTCCACGATGACATCGACGAACGAGCACACGCCCCCCCGAGCCCCGGCTCGCGGTCCCCTCTCCCCCATCGCTCTTCCGGAAGTGGTGGCACAGCAGCAACGCGGCGCCCTCGCCCGAAATGTCCCGGAGCGGCGCTAGGGCGTCAGTGACCTCGCTGGCGTCGTTCTCGTTCCAGACGTGCCAGAGAGCCGGGAGGGTGTCGAACACGACCAGGCCGATCTCGCCCTCACGGACTCGGCTCACGATGGCGTCAACCAGCGCCAACCAGCCGCGGCGATCGGGCCTCCGGAACGAGGTGCGCCGGAGTAGCAGTACGCGATCCGAGAGCTGCAGTTCGTCGCGCCTGGTCGCCCAGAGCCGCTCGGGCTCCTCGCTGACGATCAGCACGGATGTCTCAAGCGGAGCCTCCAACAGCCCTTCGCCCCGCTGCATGTCTCGGAGCAGGTGGGCCAGAAGTGTTGATTTGCCCCCCTTCCAGAGGCCTGAGAGCAGCGTGATCGCGCCACGGGCGATGAAGCCGGGCCAGATCCAGTCTGGGGGCTCCGAGTCGCCGAGCTCGCTGAGGGGGACGACCTCGAACGCCGGAAATTCGTTTCGATCACCCAGAGTCCTTGGTGACTGAATCGCATCCTGGGGAGTTCCAGTCGGGTCCGGAGACGCTGGCTTGAAAGGGCAGGGCGCCCCTTTCACGATCGGCGTGGAGTCCTCCATTCCCCGCTCGATGTCGTCCGGCGTCAGAGTGAGTGGTTCAGCCATCGCTCGCCCCCCTCGGGCGCCTCGCCCCGAGAGCCGCACGCACGAATGCCTGACGCCGCTGGAGTTCGCGCCGTATGGCGTGGGCTCGCCCAAAGTTGCCATGTTCTTCCGCCGAAGCAAGCTCGTGCTTCAGGGCTCCGAACGAGCGCCGGGCCAGTTGGCGGCTGTACTCGCTCCCCCAGTCTCGGGGGTCGGTGAACCAGCTCATCGCCGCACCGCCTTCCGCACGCGGTCGGCGGCCCCCGGCTCGGTCGGGCAACCCAGGTCGATCCAAGCCGCGAGCTCTCGGGGGCAGTATCTGACGGCTCGGCCAATGCGCCGTGCCGGAATGGCCCGGCGGTTTGTCAGTGACCAGAGCGTGCGCGGGCCGATTGCAAGCAACTCGGCAGCGGACCTGGCGTCGATCAACAAGGGCGTATACTCAGCACTCTGTGCTACCCCGTCCGTGTTGCTTGCCGGCTCCCGGACGGGTTTGAGGGGGCGATTATCCGTCATTCGCGGCCCCTTCCCCTTGCTTGGCACGGGCCTTGAGCAGTTCCGCGACGGTTGGGACGTGAATTAGGATGGATCGGCCGGCGATGAGGGCGGGGAGTCTGCCCGCTTCAACCTCGGCTCGAAGCCATCCGACGGGCACGCGAAGGCTCTTGGCAGCAGGGCTGAGTGGTAGTGTCTCGTCTGGATGCGGGATGATTGCCATAGGGGCAATGTCGCACCGCATTCCCATCGGTAGGCCTAGCTAAGCCCAATTCAATCCGCGATCTTTCCCGCCTGACGTCGACCGCTGTTTGTGAGCCTGGCGCCACGCCTGGACCCCTCGGGGCGTTCCGCGAGCTCGCACTCAATGAGCTTGTTGAGGGCTTTCCGTGCAGTCTCGGCCGCGATCTGTTCACCACGCGGCATTCGCTCGACGATCTCCCGCACTGAGAGCAGGCACGCACCATCGACGGTAGACAGGGTCGTCAGGACCATCCGCTCCGGTCTCGAAAGACCGATCTCGACGTCAGCGCCGTTCGGCGAGCAGGCTCTTGTGACCGGGCCAGGACTCGAGGAACTCTGCTCTCCAGACAAGCTTTGCGGTGGGTTTGCAGACGCCCCGGAGGGGCGAGTGTCGTTCGCCAATCGGACACGAACGATGTCGAGCTCGTCTTGTGCCTTCTTGAAGCACGCTGCGAAGGGTCCAAAGCGCTGCTCGAATCCGCGGGTATTGGGGTTCGGCAAGCACATCTGGTGTCCGGCCTCCTCGAAGGCGGCCTTGGCTCGACCGAGTGCTCGCTCGATATCCACGGACTTCGTCCAAGCGCCAAGAGCGAGCTTGCTATCGAGCGGCTCGGCGCCCCCTGCAGCGATTGCACGCAATCCAATCTCGCAGAACTGAATGCCGATCCCCAACAACTCGATAACGCTCTAGATTCTCCGCTCTCTTGGGATTGGCTTCGGAAGATCCGTGCGCCCGCTCAGGTTCTTTCGCGCGTGGGCTGCGAGCCGGACCTGCGGTGTGTCGGTCCTGCCGGTCGCCTCACCGAATTGGATGATCGCATTGAAGGCCTCGACGCTCGCGTCTCGCTGCTGTTCCGGCGTGCCTGTCTCTGGCTCATCCAGGGGCGGCGCGATGCACTGGGTCGTACATATGACCTGCACCATGCAGAGTGCGCCCGACAGCGCGAGGCCCGGGTCCGAGGCGATCTGCCCTTCAACGACTTCGGGGTCAATCACGGGGCGTGGATTTGCCCGTTTGGCGTCCTGCTTGGACATGGTTCACCCGCCTGTCTGGGGCCGGGCGAGCGCGGCCGTGGGCGGGTGGTCCGCGGCCGCGCTCGCGCCGTTCGCCGGTGATCGGCCGGCTGCCCGGGCCGCATTGTGACCGATGGGACTCGGGGGCGCCATCGGCGGCGGGGCGGGCTCAGGCGGGGCGGATGCAGTCCTCCGTGACCAGGGCCTCGGGATCGCCGCCGGCGTCGAGAGAGGACCGCGGGACGCCTGGGAGGGTGACCGGCTCGCCGGCGGCCTCGCGGGGGGCGACGGCGAGGTTCAGCTCCAGCAGCTGCACGAGCAGGTCCTTCTTCGGGCTGAAGCCGTACGCCTTCAGTACGGCGGCGTCGAGGGTCACGCTGAAGATACAGACGGACTTGGGTGCCGGACTTCCGAGGCGGCAGCACGCCCGAACTAGCTTCTCCCAGTGTGCCCCCGCTCTCGAATCGGCGAGACTGCAACCGACATCGTGGAGGGACCGTAGAGCGGCGGGCAACATCACGTGAGGCCTGATCCCTTCCTAGACCTCTCGCCGTTCTCCAAGACCCATAAGGCGAAGGAACGTCGCCCGTTGCACCGGGTTGCGGACCGTGCCAAGCACTCGGGATTGTGGTCGGACCAACTCTCAGGCCGGGCCTGCGCTGGATGGATTCTGGCCGGGCCACCGCTCTTGGGAGGCCGCTGCGTCCCACGACCCGCTGATTGTCCATTCTCTAATTCTGTCGAGAAATGCTTAGCTTCCAATGCCCCTGGCACGACTCCAGTCTTTGCGTGCTCTGACCCCCATCGGCGTCCTGAGTTGGTCGGGAACCGCAGGCAGCAAGTTCCTTCGCGAGCGCGAGTTACCTGCCGGCTTCGCGCCACTTGTTCGCGATCCCCCCAACGCGTCGCCAAGCAACCCGAGGGGGCGAGTGCCCTCGGCGCCCTGGGCCGCTTGGCGACGCTCTCCGGTGCGTACGGGTCTGGAGTCGCACGCGGAGTCTTGGGGAGCCCCCCCCTTGGCGTCGATCACTGCCGTAGGCACGCCTCTGGACCCGCTCTGCGGATTTCTCTAGGATTTTTTTGGGGTCTGGGGATGCAAATGAACCGTTCCGTCACCGAACTGCTTGCTGCCGCCAGAAAGGGCGATCGTTCAGCTTGGCGGATGGTGCTTGAGACCACGCAGGGCAGGCTTCGAGGTATGGCCGCCGCTCGGCTGAAGCGGAGAGGCATCAGATCGATGGAGCCGACCGAGTTGTTCCACATGGCCTACCTGAACGGGGGGGCGTGGGCCGCGAGGACCGCCAGCGATAGCGCGCACTTCTTCGGGCTCATGGGACACGCGATGAAGTGCGTGCTGGGCCACCACGCGAAGCGAGACTCCGCCCTGAAGCGGAACGGCGGGGTTCGGCCGCTCCCGCTTCTCGAGAACGTCGAGTCGTCCACGCGGGCATCGCGGGCCGACGCCGTCGCGGTCAATGAGGCGATGCGAGCCCTGCGACTGCACGACCCGGCTTGCGAGGAGGCGATCCGGCTGCACGTCGTGCGAGGCCAGACGCTCGCCCAGACCGCCGACGAACTCGGCGTGAACATCCACCGGTTGCGGACCAACGTTGAGTACGGACGGGCATGGCTCGGCCGGAGGTTGGCCGGTGAGCGCTGATGTCAAAGAGATCTTCATCCGTGCGGTTGAGCTGCGCGGCGCGGCGCGAACCGAGTTTCTGGCAGGCGCTTGCGACAGCGCCACGAGACGAGAAGTACAAGCCCTGCTGCGGGCCCATGAACGAGGCGGCACCGATGAGATGATCCGCGACGCGATCGAGTGCCCTGATCGGGTCGGCCCGTACAGAGTACTTGGACTCCTTGGCTCGGGCGCCTCCGGCGACGTGTACAGAGCGGAAGACGGCGACGGAGAAGTCGCCGTCAAGGTGCTCGCACGCCAACTCGTCGGCTCTGCGAGGGCGCGATCCACCTTCGCTCGAGAGTGGGACCTGACCACCCCTCTCCGGCACGACGGGATCGCCCGACCGATCGACCGGCTTGAGGTCGGCGGTCGCATCTGCGTCGTCTTTGAGTTGGTCCGTGGTGTGCCGCTCGACCGCTGGCTTAACGAGGCACGAAGTGAGGCACAGATCGCCCGCGTGCTGGCGGACGTTGCGGATGCGCTCGCGTACGCTCATTCGCGTGGCGTCGTTCATCGGGATATCAAGCCATCGAACATCATCATTCGCGATGACGGCCGCCCCGTTGTGGTCGACTTCGGAATCGCCAAAGCGATCGGCACTCGGGCCACCTCAACGTTCGCAGGCGCTGGCTCGATCGGCTATATGGCGCCTGAGCAGGCGGCCGGCGCCCGCGCTCATGCAACCGCAGACATCTATTCGATCGGGATGATCCTCCGCTCGAGTGTTGCCGAGCCTTCGCGGGACCTGCGCCGGATTATCGACGCCGCCACCGCGACCGAGCCCTCCGACAGGTATCAAGACGCGGGCCGCCTGACGGCCGATCTGCGGGCGTTGCTCACCGGGGCGCCGGTCCTCGCTCCCAGGGTCGGGCTCCACACCAAGGCTCGGCGCGCGGCTTGGAGACACCCATGGCTTACGACCTGCGCAGTGCTCCTCGCGATTGGGGCATTCGCCGTGGGCATTTCCTTACGAGCGCGGCCACCTGTGACCGCGAGCCTGGTCATTCCGGTTGGCATCACAGTTTCGGAGCGACGATTCAACCCTGAGACGAGCGGGTATCTTGTCCCCGAGCGGATCGAGGGCGCCTCGCTCGAGCCTGGGTGGGTGCGGCTCGTGGTCAAGGACGGCGAGCGGAGCGTCGAGCTGACAAGACTGTCGCAGGCAGGCGATCGGATCGAACTGCCGAGCACGCTTCCCGACGAGACCACGATCGGGATGGTCCTAGTCGGCGATCTTTGGATCGACGCGCACGAGGTAACCAACGCCGAATACCGCGCCTTCGTGGAAGCAACTGGTCATGCCCCTCCATCCTGGTGGGCGGTGGTGTACGAGCCGGAATGGGACGATCTCCCTGTCGTCGGCGTGAGCTGGGACGACGCTGTCTCGTACGCAGAGTGGCTCGGCAAGCGGCTCCCCAGCCTCGCCGAGTGGCGTGCGGTGGCTTCTCCAGACGGACGCCTGACGCCATGGAACGGTCCCGCGGACCGGGAGGAGATCGCCAGCCGATCCAACGCGGGCGGCACGGGCTGGCTCGCCATGCGTACACCGGATGGCCGGGAGGAGCGAATCCGCCGAGCGATGTCGCGCCTCCGGACCGCGTCCCAGGCCGGCGATGATCGAACAGACGGCGTTGTCCACCTGCTCGGGAATGTGTCCGAGTGGACCGACTCACCGTTCGTCGATCCCCCGAGCGGCGCGCTCAAGCCGGACCAGCGCTCGATCGCGGGAATGGCTTTCGAGGACCCCGGCGGGCTTGACCCTCAGCTCGGGCACGTGCAATCGGCCCATCCTGAGTCGATCGCCCTGGGACGCGGCTTTCGGTGCGCGCGGAGCGCTCGCTGAATACTCGGCATTTTCCCGCACGGCACTCTCGGTTGTGTGTCCTCCCGCCGAGATCACACGCGAGGGACGAGAGATGCCTGACCCTGGGAAAATCAGTACCTTTACCGAGTTTGACATTCCGGCGGGGACGTCGGCCGCGTTGCGAACGTCGGCGTACGACAAGGCAATGCAGGTGCTCGATGGCCTTGTGCCCGGCGCCACGAGGGATTCGTGGCTCAACAAGTCCTACTCCGGAGGGGCCACACGGTCCGACCTCTGCTCCCATGGCGATGGGGAAGTCAGTGCCGCCAACGCCACCCTGTCGATGAGCGGCTCGACCAGCGGGGATGACTCCTACTGCTACGTGGGGTCCGACGGAGTCTGCTACACGGTTGGCGACCTGCTGAAGGGCGGCAGCCCGGTGGAGGCCATCGGCAAGGACGGTCAGGGGAACGAGGTGACCGTCCGCCTCAGGGTCGTCGTGGCCCTCGGCCTGACTTAGCGGCCCCGCCATGCCCTGGTCCGGACGGCATCGCATCGCCGCAGGATTCGTTCTTGGGGAGTCTCGGCGGATCGCTTTGCGACGCGCGTTGTGCGGCCGATCCCCGGGCCGTGTGACGAAATGCGGGCCCACAGGCGACGCCCGTGGACCCGCGGGGGGGCACTCTTGAGTCAACTGCTCGGGAGTGTACACGGCGGCACGCCGGCCGTCATGGGGGATCGTCGGGGTCTGCGGCGCCGTCGAAGGCGGCCACGATCCGCCATTTGGCGTCGTAGGCGAACCACCTGGCGGTCTCGTCGGCCATGGATCCGTCGGCGTCCGAGTCGTTGATCGCCTTGGACCTCCACCCGGTGCCGTAGTACTCGTACTGGCTGACGGTGGTGCTGGACTGGTTCCTGACCTCGACCAGGCGCCCGAAGGCGTCGTAGACGTACTCGTAGTGCTCGTCGTCGTCGGTCAGGTTGCCGACCTCGTCATAGGTCATCGTGTAGTCGTCCGTGCTGTCGTCGTCCACGCTCGGCAGCCCATCACGGTCGGCGACCAAGTCAGCCTTGATCGGAGCGGCCGGCTCCGGTCCATCACGAGCGGCCTCGTCGGAAACGCCCCAGATCGAGTTCGTGGAGAGAAGACGGGCCCACAGGCGATGCCCATGGACCCGCGTGGGGGGGATGACCGTCGATCAGCTCTTGGCGGCGGCGTCTCGCATGTCGCGGACTTGGTCGTGCCGCCTCTTCACCGCCGCGTACTGCCGCTGGAGCACGTCGTTCACAGCACTGCCCGGATTGGACTTGAGGACATCCTCGTACTCGTGCTTGATGGCGTCCTCGCCGCGCTCCGCCTCGGCGAGCACGGCGTGCTCGTCGCCGGACTGGATCGTGCCACGGATCTCCAGCCACCAGCGGTGCACCGTCCCCTTCGCGGTCCCGCCGTCGGCGGGCTCCTCCGCGTTGGCGCCCACGATAGTCTGCAACTCGCGGGCGAAGGTCTGCCGCTCCGCGGCGCACTCACGGAAGAACGATCCCAGCCTCGCGTTGCCCTCGAGCTGATCCGCGGCGGTGTTGAAGCCCTCGTGGCTGTCGGTGTTGATCTTGATCAAGCCCTGGAGCGCCGAGAGGGTCTCTTTGTTGAGCGTTCGAGTGGTCTCCATGATCGTCTCCTTGCGTGTTCAGGTGTTGAAGGGGGGAACATCGCGGCTCGCGCGACGCCCGATGCGTCGGGAGCCGGGACGCCGATCAGTCGTCGATCGCGTCCTCGACGTCGTCCGCGGCCTCGTCGATGGTCTCGCCGACCTCTTCGGCCGCATCCTCGGCATCGCCGTCGCAGCCGGCGGCGAGCAGGAACGGTGTCGTCATGGTCGCGGCCGCGAGAACCGAGAGCAGCCGGGGACCGAGCGTGTTGCGTTGCATGGGGTGAGCCTCCTCGGGGCTGTAGTGAGTCAGTTCTCGTCGCTATACCTGGATCGTCGTGCTGCCACGGCGGAACAGGCTGGCGATCAGCGACAGCAGGAACAGAACGATGAAGACGAAGAAGAGAACCTTGGCGATCGTCGCGGCGCCGGCGGCGATGCCGCCGAAGCCGAAGATCGCCGCGATGATCGCGATGATGAAGAATGCAATCGCCCAACCAAGCATGACATGCTCCTTGTCCTGTGGCGCCGCGGGTGCTTCCCGTTGGCGCCTGATTCCGTGGTGTGTCCCACCCTTCGGGTGTGACAGTGATATTGCCGCGCGAGCGTGACCCCACGATGAGCCGGAGGTGAATCCACGCTCAATCTGCGAGTCAGTCGTTGGCGTCCTCGGCCGCGTCGTCAATCGCGTCGCCGGCGGCCTCGATGTCCTCGCCCACGCCCTCGGTCGTGTTGCAGGCCTGGAGGGAGACGCCAAACACGGCGAGGCCGAGCGCGATCACGAGCGTGCGAGACCTTGAGATCAGTTCGTTCTTGGACATCATGGCGTGTCTCCTGCGGAGTCCGACCGGGCGGGTCGCCGCCCGTGTGGTGTTCAGCGGTACTTTCGTCGCGGCGTGTGGAGCCAGGCTGAAGCCCGCGTGAAATCAGGCTCATCTTGGCGGCGCTCGGGCGGGCCCCGGGGGACCGAGGGGGCACTACCATTGCGGAGCGGGCCGAGCGAGGAGCAGGCCCGCCGCGCCGGAGAGCACCGCATGCGAGTGTTGATCGTCGAGGACAACCCGAAGCTGGCCACGTCCTTGCAGAAGGGTCTCCGCGAGCACGGGTACGCGGCCGAAGCGTGCAACACGGGATTCGAGGGTGAGGACCTGGCCGCCGTCGAGCCCTACGACCTGATCCTGCTGGACCTCATGCTGCCCGACCGGGACGGCGTGGAGGTCTGCCGGAACCTGCGCCGCCGCTGCGTCGAGACGCCGATCCTCATGCTCACGGCCCTGTCGGGCACGGAGAACAAGGTCGCCGGCCTCGACGCCGGCGCCGACGACTACCTGACCAAGCCGTTCGAGTTCGAGGAGCTGCTCGCGAGGATGCGGGCGCTGCTGCGGCGTGGGGAGGCGTCCGAGGGACGCGTGCTCGAGTGCGACGACCTCAAGCTCGACCTCTACACCCGGGTCGCCGAACGCCGCGAGGCCAAGCACGAGCTGTCCAACAAGGAGTTCGCGCTGCTCGAGTACTTCATGCGGAACCCCAACCGCGTGCTCTCCCGGGCCCAGATCGGCGAGGGCGTCTGGGACATGAACTTCGAGGTGGGCAGCAACGTCATCGACGTCTACGTCTCGCAGCTCCGCAAAAAGCTCGACCGGGGGCACGAGCGGCCGCTGATCCACACCATCAAGGGCGCCGGGTACCGCTTCGGGATCATGGACTGACCCGTGGGCGCCGCCGGGCCAAAGAGCCGGGGCGGCATCGTGCCCAGGTCGTCGCTGCGCGCCCGCCTGACGCTCTGGGTCGTCGCCATCTTCACGCTCATCCAGTGGACCACCGGCGCCGTCTTCTGGCTCTACCAACGCGCCGCGATCCAGAGCATGTACGAGGAGATGCTGCTCGAGAAGGCCATCCGGCTCGAGGAGCCCGTGGGCGACTACCTGCCCGACGTCTCGGCCCACAACCTCGACGTCCGCGTCCAGGGCGAGCTCCGGTGGGTCTGGTTCGGCCGTTACGTCGTGGACGTCTTCGACGAGACCCGCCGGTCCCAGGTCGGGGAGCGGGAGCCCCCCTTCGACCCGGACGCTCTCCCCCTCGCCCGCGCCCTCTCCTCGGGCCGGCCCGCGTTCGCCACCCTGGACCTGGGCGTGCTCCCCGACCCGGACCCCGCCGCGAGCTCATCGCCCACGATCGTCTACCCGTTCGTTCGCGGCGGGGAGAAGTACGCCCTCGTGATCGCCGTGAGCGACGCCTTCGCCCGCCGCCAGCTCGCGCTGCTGACTCGTGTGCTGCTGCTGGCGGGCTTCATCGGACCCGTCGCGGCGAGCGTCGCGGGCTGGTTCATCGCCGGCGTCGCCGTCGCCCCCCTCGAGCGCGTCACTGGCTTTGCCCGCCGCCTGGGCCCGGAGTCGATCGACGAGGAGCTCAGCGTCGAGGAGTCGAGCACCTGGGAGGTGGCGAACCTCAGCCGCGAGTTGGAGGAGGCCAGGCAGCGCATCCAGGCCGCCTTCAAGGCCCAGGAGCGCTTCCTCTCCAACGTCTCGCACGAGATCAAGTCCCCCATCTCCGTGCTCCTGCTTGAGGCCCAGGCCCTCCGCCGCGATGGCCTCGACGAGGACGTCTCCGATTACCTCGACAGCGCCCAGGAGGAGATGACCCGCCTCGGGCGCCTCGTCGAGAGCTTCCTCACCCTCACACGCGTCCGCGACGGCAAGGGCCTCTCCCGCGAGCTCGAGTACCCCGCCAACGACCTCGTCATGGACAGCGTGGAGAACTGCCTGGGCATGGCCCAGCAGTACCGCGTCAGGCTCTCCCCGCACCTGCTCGACGGCGAGCTCGACATCGACACCACCATCTGCGGCGAGCCCGACCTCCTCCGCACCATGCTCGACAACCTGGTCCGCAACGCCATCCGGTTCAGCCCCAAGGGCGAGTCGGTCCGCATCACGCTCGAACGCGACGCCGACAGCGTCCGCGTCCGAGTCGGCGACCGGGGCCCCGGCATCCCGCCCGACAAGCTCGACGCGATCTTCGACCGGTTCGCCCAGACCGAGGACGAGCAGCGCCGCGGCCGGGGGCACGGCCTCGGGCTCGAGATCGCCCAGGGCATCGCCGAGCTGCACGCGGGCCGCATCGTCGCCGCCAACCGCGAGGGGGGGGGCGCCGAGTTCGTTGTCACCCTGCCCGTCAAGGACGATTCGACCCCCGGCCAGGACGGGTGCGACGACGAGCCCGACCCCGACGAGTGAGCGCACCGGGCCCCGCCCGCGGCCGGACCCCGCGCTACTCGGGCAGGAACCTGAACAGCCCGACCATCGACCGCGGCATCCCCTCGACCCGCGGCTCGGGGGTCGCGCTGATGAGGATCCGCCACCCGCGCGCGCGCTCCACCGGCACCTCGATATCCACCTGCGCGTCGCGCTCCAGGCCGTCGCGCCACCGCCGGCACACGGTCTCCAGCGTCCCCTCGTCGAGCAGGTCCGACCACTTCTCGAACCGGCTCGAGGCCGGGAGACCCGCCCGAGCCGCGCCCTCCTGGAAGCCCACCTCCCAGGCGATGCGGGCGTCCTCGACCGTCCAGCGGCAGGCGACGGCCCGCGCCGCCTCGAACGCGGCGGTCAGCTTCCAGACCCGCGACGTGACCTTCGAGGTGTGCCGCTCCAGCTCGTCCCGGGCCGCCGAGAGCTCCTCACGCAACGCCTGCTCCCGCTCGACCGCCCGCTCGAGGTCCTGGGTGGAGCGGATGACCGAGGGCAGAGTCAACGCGGCGGGCATCGCCCGGATGAGCACGAACGCCGTCACCAGCGAGACCGCCGCCGTCCCCGCCTTCCAGACCCCCGCCAGGCGGTAGACCGGCTCGTAGAAGATCACCGCCTCGAGCAGGTGCCCCACCCCACAGAACAAGATAAAGGCGGAGAACAGCCCGATCAGCATGGGGAACGGGAAGTCCCGTCGCCGGATCAGCAGCACCGCGAGGCTGACCGGGATGGCGGAGTACGCCAGGAAGATCAGCGAGTCGGAGACGATGTGGAGCCAGCCGTGGAATGGCTCCCAGTTCCCGCAGTCCCACCGGGGCGGGAAGTCCCCGGTATCCAGAAGCTTCCCGAAGAAGTCCATGAGTGAATCCCCGAGGCGGCGCGGTCATGTTGTGGGGTACGCCCCCGGGTCCGCGGGACGCCGCCACGGAATGCTAGGCCTTTCTGGAACAATGCCAACACATGAGGCCGTTTTCATGGACGCCTCAGGATGGCTTCACGCCCCACGGCGAAACTCATGCCAGGAGGCGTTCCCATCCAGGCCCGGCTCGTCGCATGTCTGTTCCTCGCCCTCGTGGTCGCGTTCCTGACCGGCGCCGCACGGTACGCCGCCGGCGCCCGGACGCCGGTCTGGATCGACGTCGTCTTCATCGTGTCGGCCGCGCTCGCGCTGAGCATCGGCGTGGCGTTGGCGGGGTGGAGGCTCACGACCTCCGGTCGCCGCGCCCTGTTCGAGCTTGAGGACGCGGAGCGCGACGCCGCCCACCGCCGCCCGGACCGCGACGCAGAATAAATGCACTTTCACGATCGGCTCACGGGTCGCTCACGCAGCGGCCGGAAGCTCTTTGCATGCCGATCGAGCGGGCCCCTCATTCGGCCAGACGACACGACGGGCTCATACAGCGAATGAAAGGCATCAACATGACACGCACCCTCTCACGACGAATCACCACGCACGCGTTCATCCTCACGGTGATCGCCGGCGCTCCCGCCTCGGCGCTTGCCCAGCAGAATCACGACGACCGTGCCCATCCCGCGAGCAGGGCGGTCACGGACACCACGCTGACGCGGAGCGACTTCTTCAAGTCCGGCGCCCTCGTCGGCGCGGATGTCACCAACCGCAACGGCGAGACGATCGGCTCGGTCACCGACTTCATCATCGACCGGGGCTCGGGCGAGATCACGGAGGCCCTCATCAAGTCTGGGGCCACCCTGGGCGTCGGCGGCAAGACGATCGCCGTGCCCTACGCCCGCCTCGGCTGGGACCGCGCCGACGGCAACTTCACGCTCCAGATGACGCCGGAGCAGATCGACCGCGCCGTCGAGTTCGACCCGGAGACCTGGCCCAACCTCGACCACACCACCTGGACCGAGTCCGTCGAGCGGTGGTGGACGGGCGAGGAGGCCGGCGGTGACTCCGCCCGGGCGGGCCGCGCCCACGCCAACGGCGGCGACGACACGGCCATGCAGATCCGCGAGGCCAAGCGCGAGCGCCTCAAGGGGACGATCACCGACGTCCGCCGCGAGCGCGAGCACGGCCAGGAGTCCGTGATCGCCATCGTCCGCACCGACGACAACGAGCAGCGCGAGGTCATCCTCGGCCCGTCGTGGTTCGTGATGGGCTCGGCCGCCGCGCCCATGCGGGGCGACGAGATCGAGGCCGAGACAGCGCCCGTGAGCCGCTCCGGCGACACGCTGCACGTCGTGACCTCCGCGACGATCGATGGACAGCGCCTGTCGCTCCGCAACGCGCAGGGCGAGCCCCAGTGGAACGTCCCCTCCGAGTCCGCCTCCACGGGCGATCGGCGCGCCGCCGGGCGCCTCATCCTCCTGAGTGACCTCGTCGGCTCCAAGGCGGTGAGCAGCTCAGACAAGGACGCGGGCGAGATCCAGAACGTTGTCATCGAACGACGCTCCGGCTCCGTCGCGATCCTCGGCTACGACCCCAACGAGAACTTCCTCGGCCTGGGCGACGAGATCAAGTGCGTCCCCTGGTCGATCGCACGCGTCGGCGCCGACGGGACCGTCCGCATCGACGCCACCGACGAGGCTCTGTCCGGGTGCGAGCCGATGCCCGACGACGTGACGATGTTCGAGACCCAGGCGAAGCTCGCGCCGGTCTATCGCGTGTTCGGCGTCGAGCCCGAGCGTTTCAACCCTCGCCAGGGCGCCGACGCCACGACCCGCCGCATGGGCGCGGACAAGGAGCGGGCGTTCTACGCCTCCATCGCCGAGGGCGAGACCGTCAACCTCGCGGGCGACGTGGTCGAAGTCTCGACCAAGAGACTCGGCGCCGCCGTCGGGCCCGCCCGGGTCGTGACGATCTCGACGGACCAGGGGAAGCGGACCGTCATTCTCGGCCCCGAGTGGTACCTGGCCAACCAGCCGCTCGACATCAGCGAGGGTGACCAGGTCTCGGTGCGTGCCCGCCGCGGCACCGTGCAGGGCGCCGAGCACTACGTCGCCTGGTCCATCAACACGCCCGACCGCCAGGTCTCGTTCTGGGACGGGGACGAGCCCGTCTGGAACGACGGCTGACGCGATCTGATCCCCGAGCAACCGACGCCGGGGTTCCCGCCCCGGCGTCGGATTCGGCGCGGCCCCCGGCCCAGCCCGAGGCCCGCGCCTGGAAAGGAGGCTTCGTCATGACGACGAGACGACCAGAACACACGAGCCCACGCGCCTCGGCGGGGACGCCAGCGACCGGCGTCCCCCAGGGCGAACGCGGCCGCGACGAGCCCGAGTCCCGGAGCAAACGCATCGAGCGTGTCTCCCCGGAGGGACGGCCCGCGCACCCCGAGTACGACACGGGCAACATCCGCAACCTGCTGATCGGCGCCGTCGCCCTGGTCGTGCTGCTCAGCGTCGCGACCGCCGTGTTCGCGGGGCTCGCGGCCGGCGCCGTCGTCCTCGTCTTCGGGCTCGGCGTTGCGATCCTGATGAACCCCGCGATCTGGGCCGCCTCGCTCCGCGCGAAGGAGCGGAGCCGCCTCGAGACCCCGAAGGACGTCCCGTCCTGACGCCGCCGGCGCCCGGTTCGTTCCCACACTCTCGAATCCCCCCATTCCCAAGAGGAGTTCCCATGAGCCGCACACACACCACTGAATCTCCCGACCACGCCAGCCTCTCCGACGTTAAGACCGATGTCGCGGCCCTCAAGGCCGACGTCGCGGACCTCATCGCCGGCCTGGCCCGAGATGGGCGCGACAACACAGCCGAAGCCATGCACGCCGCGGGCGAGAAGATCGGCGACGTGGCCGGCCGCGCCAGGGAGTCCGCCAAGCACGCCCACGAGGGGCTCTCCGACACGGTCAGCGAGCGTCCCATCACCTACCTCGCGCTCGCATTCGGCGCCGGGGCGATCGCGGCCAAGCTCATGAGCCGGTGAGCGCGATGATCGAACGCCTTGCGGACACCTTCGTCGCCGGGATCGAGCTGCTCGAGGCAGAGGGGCGGGTGGTCCGCGACCGCGCGTCCCGCCTCGCTCTCCACGCCGGGCTCCTGCTCGCGCTGGGCGTGATCGCCCTCCTGGGGCTGGTCACGCTCGGCGTCGGGCTGACCTGGCTCGTCGCGCTACAGATCGGCGCGCCCGAGGCGCTCTCGATTATCGGCGCGCTTGTCGCAGCGGGCGCGGGGTGGGGAGCGTACGAGGTCTACCGAAGAATGCGATCGTGAGGACACGATGATCCAGAACGCGGCCGACTCCAGGCCAGACACGAGGGACACCCACGCCATCTGCTCCGCCAAGGCGCGGGTCCGGCGGGCCGCGCGCAAGCCGCGCCCGCAGGTCCGGCGGGCCCGACCGTCCTGCGCCCAGGCCGCGATCGAGACGGCGGCCGAGAACCCCGCCGCGACCGCCGCTGTAGCCTTCGCTGTAGTGTCCGTTCTTGGCCCAATCGGACTCATCCGAGCGGGGCTGTTGGCTGCGAGAGTGGCGCCGCTGGTCGGCCTCGGCATCCGCGCGGTGGAGGGCGCTCGTTCTCCCAACTCCCCTCGGTCTCCGGATCACGCATGAGGTGTGGGGAATGACCGGCCACTCAAACAGCCGCCATTCCGGTGGGAGTGAAGCCCACGCTCACAGGGCTGCGAGCAGGAGGGTGACGTCACGCCGAACCTGGATCGCGGCCGCCGACCGCTGCCCGTGTTTGACGGCGTTCTGACTGCTGCTCGCTCTGCCTGCGGTTGTCCGCGGGCCTGTGGACCGCTCCCAAGGCTTCACCCTCGCTGCAGAGGCCCGGAGCGACGCCAGACCTTCCGGGCTCAGCCGGTATTGCCGCCGCGCCCGACCCGCCGCAGCCGGTTCCGCCTGCTCCCCCGAATCCTTGTTCGTTCGTTGCGTTTTCTGTTGACTCTGGCTTTCCATTCATGACCACCTGCTGCCCGGCGATGTTGGCCTGCCGGATGGCCGTGAACGAGTCCCCGCCGCGGGGCGGTTTCCGGTACTCGTGCAGCGCCAGCATGAGGCGCCGGAACGTGTTGCTGGCCTTGTCCGCGTGCTCGTTGACGATCCGCACCGAATCGAGGCAGGTCTGCCGGTTCGCGATCTTGGTCAGGTGGAGCACCCGGGCGTGGGCCATGAGGGCCTGGGCGACGAGCATCTCCTCCATCGGGTCCCTTGGATCCATCCGCCGTATCAGGTCCTCGACGTACGTGTGAGCCGACTGGGCGAGCCGGAGCCCCTTGAAGAGCCCCTCGAGCTGGTACCTGAGGGCGTCGCCGTAGATGGCCCCAGGCACGGAGGAGGCATGGATCTGCCTCGCCGCGGCCGGGTCCGTCGCGGGGTCGGCGCTCAGCTTGATGACCGGCGACGGTTCACCAGACTTCGTCGGCTTTGGGCGCTGCTTACTCACGGCCAGCCTCCTCGATGCTTGCGGCAATCAAGGCCAGCACACCGGCCCGGATCGCTGGTGGGAGTCGAGGCCAGGTCTCCACAACGCTGGCCAACGCGGGATCCACAGGACGAGCGTCTGGCGGACTGCCGGGGCTATCGCCGGGGCACGAATCGACGTCATCGCAAGGTGCTGACCTCGCGCTGCTTGCAGAACCGACCCGGGCTTCGTAAAGCTCAGGTCCGGGGTTCGAGTCCCCGAGGTGGCTTTGCGGCCGAGGTCCGCGTCGGTCAGCGAATACGGATCGTCCGAGTCGGCGGCACGCGAGGCAGACGCCTCGGAGAGGCAGGGCACGCAGGATCCGTCCGACGCACGCCGGGTGTCTGGGCGGGCGCGCTATGGGGGATCGACGAGAAGACTGGTAGACTGGCCTTGGGTCTCAGGGAGTCGCATCCGGCACTTGCCCCTGAGCACACCGGGGCATTCCAGTGGCGCCACCGGCATCGATCCTCGCGACCCGCACGACCACACAGCTGTTGGACGCGCTGCGCGAGCCCGGCAACGAGCCGGTCTGGGAGCAGCTCGACAAGCGGTACCGGGGCGTGATCCAGAGCCTCGCCAGGCGGTTCGGCCTGCGCGACAACGAGGCCCAGGAGGTCGCCCAACAGACGCTGGCCGAGTTCGTCGGCGCCTACCGCGCCGGGCGGTACGAGCGCGGCAAGGGACGTCTGAGCTCCTGGATCATGGGCATCGCCAGAAACCTGATCCTGGCGACGCTCCGCGAGCGGGCGGCGCACGACGCGGCGCCCCTGGGAGAGGTCGACGCGATGGCCGACGAGGCCGCCCTGCGCCGCGTGTGGGGAGAGGAGCGCGACCGCGAGCTGCTCATGCGCGCGGTGGACACGCTCCGCGACGACTCATCGATCGAGGACAGAACGCTCCGCGCTTTCGAGCTGGTCGCGCTGCGTGGCGTGCCGGCGGCGGAGGCGGCCGCCCAGTGCGCGATGACACCCGACCAGGTCTACGTCGCCAGGAGCCGGGTGACCAAGCGGCTGCGGGACGTCGTCGCCCGCCTCACCGACGCGTTCGAGGACGACGTGTAGCGTGGCGCGGGGGCGCGAGGACCACCTGACGCCGACGGAGATCGACGCGATCGCGTCGGGGGCGGCGGCGGACGACGCGGCGCGGACGCACCTGGAGGCGTGCTCGGCGTGCCGCGGTCGGGTCGCCGAGGTCGGCGACGAACTCGGATTCCTCACGAGGGTGCGCCAGCTCGCGTCCGGGCGGCTCGCGCCCGAGGGGGCGCCGCGGCTGGCGGGGTACCGCATCGTCGGCGAGGCGGGCGTGGGCGCCCAGGGGGTCGTGTACCGCGCCGTCCAGGAGAGCACGGCGAGAGAGGTCGCGATCAAGGTCGTCGCGGGCGGCGACGACGGGTGGCGTTCCAGGCGCGAGGCCGAGATCGTCGGCGCCCTGAGACACCCCGGGATCGTCATGGTCCACGAGGCCAGGGAGGTCGGGGACGGGCGCACCGCGATCGTGATGGAGTACGTCGAGGGCGCGCCGATCGATCTGTGGGCGAGGCCCGTGTCGGGCACGCCCAGGGCGCGGGACGAGGCGCTGCGAATGTTCGCGGGCGTGTGCGCCGCGATCCACCACGCGCACCTGAACGGCGTGATCCACCGGGACATCAAGCCCCAGAACATCCTCGTGCGCAAGGCCGGGTCGCCGGTCGTGCTGGACTTCGGCGTCGCACGCCGGGGCGGGGCGCTGCGCACCCACGCGGGCGAGCTCGCGGGCACGCCCGCCTACGCCTCACCCGAGCAGGTCGGCGGGGACCCCAACGCCGTCGACGCGCTGACCGACGTTTACTCGCTCGGCGTGCTGCTGTACACGCTGCTGACGGGCGCCCTGCCCTACGCCCTCGAGGGATCGCTGCTCGAGATGGCCGCCACGATCCGTGAGGCGGAGCCGACGCCCATGCGCCGCCTCGACCCGACGATCCCGGCCGAGCTGGAGATGGTCGTCGGGCGCGCGATGCAGAAGGACAAGCGCGACCGGTACCAGTCCGCGGCGGCGCTCGGGTCGGACGTCGAGCGGTTCCTGCGGGGCCTGCCCGTCGAGGCGTGCGGCGAGTCGGCGTGGTACCTGACCAGGAAACTCGTCTCGCGGCACAGGTGGCGCGTCGTCGGCGGGGTGGCCGCGGCCCTGCTGGCGCTGGCGGCCCTCGGGCTGAGTGTCCGCAGCCTGTCGATGGCCGCGGACGCCGAGCGCCGGGCGGCCGAGCAGCGCGAGCAGGCGCGCCTGGAGGAGATCAGGCTGCGGGCCGTCACCGAGCTGTTCCGCCAGGTGCTGCCGGGGGCGGACCCGAGCAAGCCCGAGGTCGGGGACGCGGTGGCCGCCGGACTCAGCCGGCTGTACTTCCGGCTCGACTCGGGCGCGTACGCCGACGAGCCCGAGCTGGACCAGGAGATCCGCCGTCTTTGGGGCAGCGTGTACACGGGGCTGGGCACCGGGAAGGGGACGCAGTTCGTCGAGTACGCGGAGGTCGCGCTGCGGAACGGGCTGGTGCGACTGCGCGAGCACGACCCGGGCGCGCAGACGCCCGAGATCGCCGCGGGGCTGCACGGGCTGGCGGGCGTCCTGCTCGTCCGCGGCAGGCTGGGCGAGGCAGAGACGCTCGCGCTCGACGCCCTGCGCATGCGCGAGCGGACGCTCGGCCCGACGCATCCCTCCGTCGGTGAGTCACTGGGGCTGCTCGCGACGATCTGCATGCGGCAGGGGAGGACCCCCGAGGCGGTCGCGTACGCCGACCGGTCCATCGAGCTTCTCGGGGACGCCACGACGGGCCGCGGGCCCGCATGGAGCTCGATGATCGCGATCAAGGCCCGGGCGGCGCTGGATGATCAGGACGCGGCCCGGGCCGAGCCGCTCGTCGCCCAGGCGCTCCGCGCCCGGCTCCGGGGCATGTCGCCCGACGACCCGGCGCTGCTCGAGTCGCTCGCGCAGGCGGGCGAGCTGTGCGCCCTGTCCCCGGGCGCCCTCGGCGGCGGCGTCGAGCAGGTATGGGGACAGGACGCGGCGTCGGCGGCGGACGCGGTCGCGGCTGACATTCTCATACTCCGCGGGGCGGCCGTCATGCCGGCGCCGCGGCTGGCGCGGACCGGGCGGACCGCGGCGATCTCGCGCGTGCTCCGCCTGCAGGCAACGCTGCTCGGCGCCGACGACCCCGCGGCCGTCGGCATGCTCATGGCCCAGTTCCAAGAAGCCTGGGTGGAGGGGTACATCGACACCCGGATCGAGGCGACGCTGCGCGCCGCCGACATCCTCGCCGACCGGTTCGGGGAGTCAGACCTGAGCGTGCTCATGTGCGTGGAGCAGGCCGCGGTCGCGGAGGTGTACGCCGGGCGGGCCGAGCGGGCGGCGCCCCTGGGCGAGCGCGCCGACGCGATCTGGGCGTCGATCCCCGACGGCGCCCGCGACGAGCTGCTCGCCGCGAACTCGCGCCGACGCCTCGGCTGGTACCTCGACCTGGCGGGGCGGCACGAGGAAGCGGTCGGCGTCTACGAATCCGCGCTGGCGTCGTTCTCGGCCCAGCTCTCGCCGGACCACTACCTCATCGCGCTGACGCGGGCCGGGCTGGCAATGGGCCACGCCGGGATCGGCGACCTCGAGCGGGCCGAGGCGCTCTCGCTCGAGGCCTCCCGCGTCTTCGAGGTCGAGTACGCCATCCCCGCGGACACCTCGGCGCACATCCGGTTCGCTCGCGGGCACGTGCTGATGCTCCTGGGCCGGGACGCCGAGGCCCGCCCATTCCTCGAGGGAGCGTGGGCGGACGCGTACGGCGTGAACTCGGGGACCTCCTTCGCCTGGCGGAACATGCTGATCGAGGACATGGTCGGCGTCTGCACCGCGCTCGGAGACGGGCCCGGGGCGGATGCCTGGCGGGCCCGTGGAGCGCCGCCCGGCTCGGGCTAGCGCGCCTCCTGGTTTTCCGGACTCCGGTTCCCCCGCCTTACGGGCAGGCCCCCGAGAAGCACTGCAGGAACCCGATCACGTCTGAGAAGTCGAGCTGGCCGAAGGGCAGCGCGACGTCGCACGGGCACTCCTCGACGATCGTCTCGATCAGCTCGTGCGTGACCGTGACCGTCGGGGGCCCCGCGACCGCCATCGTGACGGTGTCGAACGAGGTGAACTCGGTCTGGACGTTCTCGGCGTGGACCTCGACGTGATCGACGCCGAGGAGTTCACCGCCGCCCAAGAGAATGATGCGCGACGTGTCCCACGTCCAGTCGAACACCCAGCTGTGGCTCGGCCAGTGGAAGTGGGCGCTGAACCCGTTGACGAACCCCGGGTCGAGCTCGACCGGGTCGCCCGAGAGGGCGAATGGCCCGGCGACGGGCGCGGGCAGGACCTCCTCGGCCAGCACCGTGCCGTGCGAGGAGTACACCACGCGGACGCTCGACGGCTGGATCGCGCCGAAGTCGAACGACACCGTCGGGATGCCCGACGCGTGCTCGAACGTCATCGAGCAGGCCTCCTCGGGGGCGCCGGAGTTCCCGACTCCGACGCAGCCTAGACGGACGGAAGTGTCGAGGACGACATCGCGGACGCCCCGGACATCGATGAAGATGCCCTGGCGGGTGGCGCCCGGCGGGGGCGGCGGGATCGTGATATCGACGCCGTCCTTGCCCGTGCTGCCGAGGTTGTTGATGGCCAGGCCCTCGGGGGTCATGACCAGGTCGGCGCCGCCGAGCGCGGTGTGCTGCAGCCCGAAATACTCCTGGGCGACCGCGGGCGATGCGCTCGTGAGTGCGAGGATGGCGAGAGAGGGCAAGATGCGGGAGATCATGGCAAGCTCCTGTGTTGTGGGCGGCCCGCCGTCGAGTCCTCTCGGCGCACGGGCGGCCGGTTCAATGGAGACTTGACGCGAGGACCCAGGACCTTGCAGGCGTCGCCGGAGAATCTCCCGGATTGGCTCAGGGACCTCTGGTCGGGGTCGGCGTGCCCTCGCCCTCGTCCCCCCCGCCCTCGGCGCGGAGTTCGTTACACTCGACCCCGGCTGGGAGCCCATTCCTGGGGGACGCGAGGCATGCCGCGGACATCCGGATCGAGTCGTGCGAAAACCCGTGCGCGCGCGTGCGGAACCGATCGCAGCGGGCCAGAACGACTCCGAGCGCCGCTGGTCAGCCGGCTCGCCCTGCTCCTCGCCTGCGTCGCGGTGCTGGCCGGCTGCTCCCTGAGCGGCCCGACCTCGATCCGGACCAGCCGCACCAACTACAACGCCGCGATCGCCGAGACCTCCAGCGAGCAGCTCCTGCTCAACCTGGTCCGCCTGCGATACCGGGACGTCCCCCTGTTCCTCGAGGTCTCGTCGGTCACCACGTCGTTCGAGATCGCGGCCGACGGCAGCGCGACCGCCGCGATCTCGACGCCGGACATCGACCTGCTCACCCTCCGCAGCGGCCTCCGCCTCTCCGAGCGCCCCTCGGTCACCTACCTGCCCCTGCAGGGCGAGCAGTTCGTTCGGAAGCTGATGACGCCGCTGGAGACCGAGACGCTCGCGCTCATGTACCACTCCGGGTGGTCGATCGAGCGGATCCTCAAGGTGTGCGTGCAGCGGCTGGGCCCGCTGGAGAACGCCCCGCGCGCCTCCGGCCCGACGCCGCGCCAGGTCCCGAGGTACGAGGGCTTCTTCGAGGCGACAGACCTGCTCCAGGCACTCTGGCAGAGGGGCGACCTCGAGCTTGGCTTGTCGGCAGAGGAGGGCAGCAGCGCGCTGGTCATCCGGTTCGACCACGACGCGTCCCGCTCCTCGGAAGTGCAGCGCCTCAAGGAGCTCCTCCAGCTGCCGGCCGGCGACGAACTCCGCGGCCTGACCGCGAGCCAGACTGAGATCACCGGCGAGGGCGTCGGGCTCGTGACCCGCTCGATCATGGCGTCGATGTTCTTCCTGTCCCAGGGCGTGATCCCGCCCGAGCGCGACGTCCAGCGTGGAAACGTCACCCTCACGCTCGACGACGAGGGCGAGCCGTTCGACTGGCTCCGCATCACCGGCGGCCTGATGCACATCGAGTCCGGGCCGTCGGCGCCCGACTCCGCCTACGTCGCGGTCCGCTACCGCAAGACCTGGTTCTGGATCAGGGACAACGACCTGGACTCCAAGGCCACCTTCGCCCTGCTGGGCCAGCTGCTCGAGCTGCAGTCGGGCGGCGTCCAGGGGACCAAGCCGGTGCTGACCCTGCCCATCGGCGTGTAGCCCAGCGGCCTCGGCGACCTCTCACGGGCGCCGGCGGTCCGGCCGGATCCGCACGTTTCGAAACTCGACCCGCAGCGGCTCGGCCAGGTCGCCAACATCGTGCACCTGGAACCCGATGTGCCCCGCGCCCGTGGCCGCGTCGAAGACCTCCGCCGCCGGCACGCCGTTGATCCACGTCCGGATCACCGGGCCCCGGGCCACGACACGAATCTCGTTCCACTCGCCCGGGCGAAAGGCACGGCGGGCGTACGGCGCCGCGTGCAGCGGGTGCAGCCAGCCCCGCCGACGCTCGTCGTAGATCCCGCCCGTGTACGAGCGCTCGCTCGGATCCAGCTCGACCTGGTACCCGCGGAGCCCGCCGCCGCGGTTGTCGGCGCCCCCGACGACGTGGCTCCGCACCTGCACGCCCGAGTTGAGCCGCGGATCGACCCTCGCCTCGTAGTTCAGCTCGAAGTCCGCGTAGGTCCCGCGCGTCGTGAAAAACGTGTTGGGCGAGCCCGGCGTCGACGTCCCGGTCAAAACGCCGTCGGCAAGCTCGAACCCGGCGTGCCCGCCCCGGACCATCCAGTCCCCCTCGCCTGTGTCCGCGAGCAGGTCGATCCACCCGCCCGGCTCGTAGTCGGCGTCGGACAGCGGCGCGATCCACAAGTTGCGGTACCGCACCGGGCCCTCGGCGCCCGACGCGTGGTCCTGCAGACGCAGCGGGCCGATCTGCACATCGAGCCCCTCGGCGGGTCGCTCGGCGTTGGCCCGCTGCGCGCCCGTGCCGTGCGGCAGGGCGACGTCGTCGTGAACCAGCACGCCGTTCCAGTAGACCGAGACGCGTGCGTCCTCCGTCTTCACGCCGCCCTCGAACCTGGGCGCGCGGAACCAGATGTCGTACGCCTGCCACGCGCCGGGGCCGCGGGACGCGTTCGCGTCGGGGCGTTTGATGTTGTAGATCGCGCCGGCCTCGTTGAGCGCCGGGCGGTCAGGCCCCGTCGGCGTGCCCAGCACCTGGATCTCGTACCGGCTCTGGAGGTACACGCCGCTGTTGCCCGCGAGCTGGCCCTCCCCCCCGGGCGGGCTGAGCCACTCGACGTGCAGCCGCGCGTCGGCGAACTCCGTCGTGCTCACCAGGTCCCCGCTGCCCTCCCCCACCGCTAGCCAGCCCGGCCCCTTGAGCAGGTCGTCCTGCGTCGAGGCCTCGGGCGGGAACTCCGCGCCCTCGTACCGCAGCGCCGCGGCGGTACTTCTCCCCGTCAGCGCCACCGCGCCCGCGGGGGGCAAAACGCCGACGCCCACCGCGTCCGTCTCGATCTCGACACCATCGATGGACGACGGCCTGATCGGCTCGGCGCCCGGGATCGCGTTGAGCGTGTACCAGGCCTCGGTGGACCAGATCGCCTCGCCGTCCACGCTCACAGGGTCCGTCCGCAGCGCATAGCACCGCCCGGCCTCGAACCCGTCCAAGACGATCCGGACGCCCATGCCGTCCGGCGTCGGCGTGGCTCGGGCGACCGCGTGCGAACGCTCGTCGACCTTCGGCCCGCCGTAGACCCCGGTCGGCTCGTACGTCCACGACGTGACGGCGTAGTTCTCGGCGACCGCCAGCCAGGCCGGATCGACCGGCTTGGTGAACGCGATCCGAAACCCGTCGGGCGCCGCCCGGACGCTGTGCATCTCGAACGCGGTCCGCCCGCTGGGCGTGAGCCGCTGCAGCCCGAACTGCGTGCCGCGCCAGTTCCAGTTGCCCCCCGCGCCGATGCCGCCGACGTACAGCGACCCGTCCGGGCCCCACGCCATGCGGTTCACGCCCGACTCCAGCCCCTGCGTGAACCGGAACAGCGCGCCCTGGAGCCGGCCCCGGACACGCTCGAGCATGACCCGCCGAACACCGCCGGCCGTCAGTTCTCCGACCAGCAGTTGCCCCGCGTACGGGCCCGACTCGATGACCAGCGGCTGCGTCGGCGAGTTGCAGACCTCGTTGTGGGGCATCAGCACCGCCGCGGGCGTCCGCGTCCGATCGCACAGCACGCTCGGATGCCCGCCCAACGGAAACCGGTCGGCCAGCCTGGGGACCGGGTTCGTCCAGTTGTAGTGCCCGTAGAACCGCCCGGGCGTGATCTCCGCGAGCAGGCTCGTCGGCATCCACGTGCCCTGGTTGTCCAGGTACACCATCGCCCCGTCGGCCGCGAACCCGAGCCCGTTGGGCGTGCGCAGACCGCCCGCGATCACGCGCGTCGAGCCGGTCCCGATGTCGATCTCGACGAGGCCGCCCCGCATCGGGCCGTTGGGCCCCGCGTTCTCCTGCATCCCCTCCCACCCCGGCGGGGCCATGGCCGTCGACAGCGCGGTGTACAGCTTTCCATCCCGATGCACGAGGCCGAAGGCGAACTGGTGATAGTTCCAGCCCTCCCAGCCCCGGCCCACCACCTCGTGCGTCTCGAAGAACCCGTCGCCGTCGCGGTCCAGCAGACGCTCGACGCCCAGGCGGTTGGCAACGTACAGGACGCCGTCCACGACGCACAGCCCCGTCGGCTCGTACAGCCCGCCGGCGATGCGCGTCCGCGTCACGCCCCCCGGTTCGTCGGCGTCGAGGTTCGCCAGCGCGTAAAGCGAGTCGGGCGCCTTGGACTCGATGTCGGGCAGCTCGCGGTCGTCGCGCTGGAGCGGGTCGAACGTCCCGATGACCAGCCGCCCGTCGGGGAGGAACGCCATCGCGCCGACCTTCGGCTCGTAGCCCGGCGGGCGGATCGTGGACAGCTCCCAGCCCGGGTGCACCCCCTGGAGCGGCGCGCGGTCGCCGGGACGCCGCCCCCCCTCGATCCGCTTGACGCCCGGCGATGTCACGCGCGTCAGGTCGCGCTCGGCGCGCAGACTCTCGGTCGGGATCGTCGCCCAGCCCTCAGCGCCCGGCGTGAGCCACTCGAGGCGGAGGACGCGGGCGCCGACGTAGTCAAAGTGCTCGACGAAGAAGTCGTGTGCGCCGGCGTCGAGCCGGCGGGGCGGGCTCATGAGCGAGATGGCGCCGTGGCGCCCGTCGTTGTCGAGGACGACGTCGCCGTCGATCGTGAGGCGCGAGCCGTCGTCGCTGGTGAGGCGGAACCGGTACTCGCCCGGGGTCTCGATCAGGAGCCGGGCGATGACGTGCGTGACGAACGGGGCGGCGACGCCCGCGAAGTCGTCGTCGTTGTAGTCGATCAGGTCGCGCCGCTGATCGAGGTTGGGCGTCTGGTCCGGGGCGAGCCGCGGGATCTCCTCGAGATTCTCGGCGACCTCGTACACGCGGAACGTGACGCCGGGGTCGGTCTCGCCCGTCGCCTGCTGGCCCCCCGCGTGCTGGCCAGGCGCGAGACCGCACGAGAGCAGCAACGGGGCGATCAGCGCCGTGACGAATCGGGCTCGGGCTCGCATCCGCGCATCGTACACGGGCCCGATCGGTCCCGGCCCGCCGCCCGCGATCCCGTCACGGGCACCCGGCGCCGAACGCGCCCAGGAACGCGATCACGTCAGAGAAGTCCCACACGCCCAGCGGCAGCGCCAGGTCCGCCCCCGGATCGCTCGCCGCGAACAGCGACAGGAACGCGATCACGTCGGAGAAGTCCAGCGTCCCGAACGGCTCGGCCAGGTCCGCCGGGCACGAGACCGAAGACCCGTCCCAGCCCGCCACGCTCATCGCGCCCGTGTCGTCCGGGTCGAGGAACGGGCGCAGCTCGTCCCACTCCGTGCTCAGCTTGAAGTACTCGTCCCAGCCGAAGTTCCCGCAGTTGGTCCCGACGCCCCCCGTCAGCACGCCCACCAGCCGCAGGTCCTGGTCGTACAGCCCCCCGCCCGACGAGCCGCCCTCGGTCACGCCCACCTCGTAGTCGTCGATCCGCCAGTACCAGGCCCCCCACCCGCCCGGGCACCCGCCCAGCGCGCAGTCCTGGGCCTGGTCCTCGTCGATCGCGACCTGCAGGGGCTTGTCGTCCGGGTGCGAAATGGCGACGCTGCTCGTCGGCGCCGCCGCGCCCCGGTTCCAGCCCGCGAAATACACGTCGTAGTTTCCTTCCAGGTCGCCCCCGCCCAGCTCGAGCAGGTTCACGTCGAAGTCGGGGTTCGTCGAGTGGTACAGGTCCGTGGACCCGGTCGAGAACGTGAACGACGGGTAGTCGGCGCCGCCGCACGTCTGGTTCGCGTAATCCCAGTAGTACGCCATCGTGCTCGGGTCCCGCCACCACTCGCAGTGGGCGGCCGTGATGTACAGCAGCCGCCCGTCCTGCCGCGTGTTGTTCACCAGCTGCCCGCTGCACACGAACGCGCCGTCGTACCCCTCGGCCGCCGCGTCCTTCAGATGCCGGTACGGCTCGCCCTCAGGGCACGCGATGTCCCGCTGGCACGAGAACGGCCCACCCCGCACCGTCTCCCCGGTCCGCTCGTGCCAGTCCAGCAGCCGCCCGACCCCCAACGCGTCATGGAAACCGTGCGAGACCGACTCCAGAACCAGCTCCGCCGCCTCGGCCCCCACCGGGGTCACGACCTCGATTGTCAGCTCGTCGCCCGGGATCATCGGCGTCCCGAACCGCCCGGTCGATGTCACGTGACGACTCGTGAACGGGCCGGCCCGGTACGCCCCGCCCCGCGCCGCGAACGTCACCTCCACGCCCGCCGGCAGCACGAACCGCGAGAACTTCGCGCTCATGAACAGCGCCCCGGGCGACTCGATCCGCATCGTCCGCGCCACGCTCCCGTCGGCGCCGGCCGCCTCGACGGCGTGGTCCGCCACCCGCGCCGCGTAGGGCATCGGCGCCGCGACACGCACCGCCCGCCCCCGCGCCTCGCCCGGCTCGGCCAGGAACGGCGTCGCGTCGAGCGACACACGACCGGGCTCACCCGCCGGCGCCGCGAATCCCACCATCAGCAACAACGACGCGGCAAACCAGGCTCGTGCTCCGGCCATGCGTGATTCTCCCACGGGGTCTCGCCCAACCTTACATCGGGGCCCGCCGCGGCGGAAGCGGCGGCCACCCGTCCCGAGCGCGAACAGAACCGGCGCGGCCACCGACCGCACCCCCAACGTGCCGGATTTCACTCGTGCCGTCCCCCTTTGGTCCGGTAAGTTGCGGGGTGGAGGGCACGCGGCGGGTCACTCGAGCCCGGCGTGCTCCCCAGAACCCCGAGGGTCCGGCGGGGAGTTCGTCGTCCGGCCCGGCAGAGAAGAGAAGAGAGCAAAGGGGAACCCACATGATTCGTTCAGCGATCGTCGCGCCCGCACTCGTCGGCGCGCTCGCCGCCGCGACCAACGCCCAGTCCTTCGACTGGGCCGTCATCTCCACCGCGGGCGATCCCGACCCCATCACCACCTTCGACCTCGCCGACCCGGGCGGCAGCGCCATGAACCTCGGCTTCGTCGACGGCAACTTCAACCGCGGGATGGACTTTGACTCGTACAACTCCTTCTACTACTTCGTCAGCACCGACTCCCTCAACGACCCCGGCGACCGCGGCCTCTGGTACTGGAACAACGGCGTCAACACCCAGCTGACCACCATCGGCTTCAGCGACTCGGGCGACGGCGACATGACCCTCAGCAACGACGGGTCCACCCTCTACGTCTCCGTCAGCGACGGCGACGCCACCTCCGGCGACTCCATCTACGCCTTCTCCAACCTCGGCGGCGCCGTCACCTTCACCGAGGTCGGCGAGACCGGCCTCGACCAGATCATGGGCCTCGCCATCGACCCCGTCACCGGCCTGATGTACGGCTACGACTCCTCCACCGAGTCCCTCTACACCATCTCCACCGCCGACGGCACGGCCACGCTCGTCGGCGCCAGCGGACAGTCCATCGCCGCCATCGGGGGCATGGACTTCAGCGCCGACGGCTCGACCCTCCTCCTGGGCGACGACGGCGACGTCCTGTTCTCCGTCAACACCCTCGACGGCAGCATGGTCTCCGTGGGCGACGTCGGTGTGAACGTCAGCGCCCTCAGCTACCGCGTGCCGGCCCCCACCACGCTCGCGCCGCTCGCGATCGCCGGCCTCGCGGCCACCCGCCGCCGACGCTGAGCCCGGCGCCTTCCTCCCGAGCCGCACGCCCGGCCCGCCCGCCAACCGCGGGTCGGCCGGTCGTTTTTTTCGGGCCCCGCCCCCTCCGCCGCCCCCGATCGGCTGGCCAGGCCCGCCCCCGGCGGAACTGGCGCCCGGATCCGGCCGAAACTTCCGTATACTTCCCCCTGTAGGCCCACTGCGAGGGGCCAGGGTGAGCGTCGCCACCGCCGCGAACGTCGCGGCCCCCGCCGGAGCGACCCGCCCGAGCCGGTGCAACGCCGGCCCCGTGCGAAAGGAGCACACCGTGACCCGCCAGTTCCGACCGTCCCGCTCCCTGCCCGTGACCCTGGCCATCGCCGCCGCCGCAGGCCTCTGCGCCCCCGTCGGCGTCGCCAGCGCGCAGGACGGCGCCTCGGCGCCCGTCGCACGACAGGCCAACCCCAGGCGCGAGACCCTCATGCGCCTTTCCCGCCCCGTCACCATCGCCTTCGAGGACCAGCGCCTCGAGGACGTCATGGCCTTCCTCGAGAGCTTCACCGGCGCCCCCTTCGAGACCCTCTGGCTCGACAACGTCAACGCCACCGGCTTCGACCCCGACATGGAGGTCAACCTCAAGTTCAACGACGTCTCCGCGCTCGACGTGGTCGAGCGCATCCTCGTCCGCGCCGGCGAGGACGCGGGCGACCCCGAGAGCTTCGCCTGGCAGCTCTCGGCCGACGGCACCTTCGAGGTCGGCCCCAAGGACCGCCTCAACCAGCGCAAGCGCCTCGTCATGTACGACATCAACGACCTCATCATCGAGATCCCCGACTACTCCGACGCCCCCGAGTTCGACCTCCAGTCCGTCCTCCAGGCCTCCCAGGGCGGGGGCGGCGGCGGCGGGCAGAGCCCCTTCACGGGCCAGACCCAGGACCGCGACATCACGCCCAAGCAGGACCGCGCCGACGAGATCATGCTCATCATCACCACACTCGTCGAGCCCGACGAGTGGGTCGCCAACGGCGGCGACGGCGCCTCCATCCGCTACTTCCAGAACCACCTCGTCGTCCGCGCCCCCGACTACGTCCACCGCCAGATCGACGGCTACCCCTTCTGGCCCCGCAACCTCACCCGCGCCACCTACTCCGAGGGCCGCCGCAACATGGACATCCTCCCCGACCCCGCCGCCCGACGCCGCGGCCCCTGAACGCGCTCACCCCAGCCCCCTCTTCGACGCCGCCCCCGGGCGGCGTTTTTCGTGCGCCCCACCCTCTACACTCGCACGCGATGGCACGACGCCCGAACCCTCCCCGCGCCCAGCGCCCCGCCGGCAAGAAACCCGGCGCGCCAAACCTCACCAAGGCCCGCGCCCAGCGCGCCTACGCCAAGGGCGACTACCGCGGCGCCATCCGCCTCGCCACCGAGGCCGCGGGCAAGTCCCCCCGGGACCACGAGCTGCTGCACATCATGGGCGCCAGCATGTCCCGCCTCGGCTCGCCCGGCTCCGCCGTCGCGCTGCTCGAGAAGGCCCTCGCCCTCAAGCCCCGCCACCCCGGCATCCTCGTCTCGCTCGCCCAGGCCTACCGCGCCCTGCAACGCTTCGACGACATGAACGCCGCCATCGACACCGCCCTCCAGGCCGCCCCCGACCTGCCCCCGGCGCTGCAGCTCCGGGCCACCGCCCTCCGCCACGAGGGCAAGTACGACGAGGCCCTCCGCGTCGTCGAGCCCGCGATCAAGAAGGGCACCGACGACGTCAACTTCCTGATCACCCACGCCGAGCTCTGCCAGGCGACGCGGGACACCGAGGCCGGCGCCGCCTCCGCTCGCCGGGTCCTCGGGCTCCCCAACGTCCGGCCTCAGGTCCGCCGCGCCGCGTGGCACCTGCTCGGGTCACTCCTCGACGCCGAGGGCCGCCACGACGAGGCCTTCGAGGCCTTCGCCGAGGGCAACGCACTCGTCCCGGCCAAGGAGAACACGTTCAAGGTCGACGTCGTCGCCCGCTGGAGCGCAGAGCAGCTCGACCGCGTCCCCCGCGCCACCAATCCCAGCGAGCTCCCGGTCCTGGTCGTCGGCATGCCCCGCTCGGGCACGACCCTCGTCGAGCAGATGATCGCCGCCCACCCGCTCGCCGGCACCGTCGGCGAGTCGCACGTCCTGCCCGCCCTGCGGCGCGCGCACAACCCCGCCAACCTCGACCAGGCCACCATCGACCAGCTCCAGGCCACGTACCTGGCCGAGCTGGCCCGGGGCGCCCAGACCTCGGCCGGCTCCGCCGACGACCCGGCCTCCATCACCCGCGTCGTGGACAAGCTCCCGGGCAACTACATGAACCTCGGCCTGGTCAGCCGCATCACGCCCGGCGCCCGCGCCATCCACTGCCTCCGCGACCCGCGCGACACCTGCCTGTCCTGCTACTTCCAGAACTTCGGAGAGCAGCACACCTACTCCAGCGACCTGCGCGCCTGCGCCGCCCAGTACGCCGAGCACCTCCGCATCATGGACCACTGGCGCGCGACCATCGACCTGCCCATCCTCGACGTCCGCTACGCCGAACTGGTCGCCGACCCCGAGGCCGGCGTCCGCCGCATCCTCGACTTCCTGGGCCTGGAGTTCGACGAGGCCTGCCTCCGATTCCACGAGTCCAAGCGCACGGTCACCACGCTCTCGAGCGCCCAGGTCCGCCGCCCCGTCTACAAGTCCAGCCTCGCCCGCTGGAAGCGGTACGAGAAGCACATCGGGCCGCTCGTGGAGGCCCTGACCGAGCACGGCGTCCCCCTCGACGACGCGGACTGACCCCCGAAGCGACCCCCGATGGCCCGACGCCCCAGCCGACCCAAGCCCCCCCGCAGCGCCCGCGGCCCCGCGCGCGGACCTGCCCGAACTCCGGGCGGCGCCGACCTGACCAAGGCCCGCGCCATCCGCGCCATGAGCCAGGGCGACGCCGCGACCGCCCTCCAGCTCGCGACCGAGGCGCTCCGCAAGCTCAAGACCGACGCCGAGCTGATCCACCTGCGTGGCGCCGCCCTCTCCCGCCTGGGCTCGCTGGACGAGGCGCTCGCCGAGCTGCGGCGCGCCGCCGCCCTCGCGCCCAAGAGCCCCGCCGTCCACGTCACCCTCGCCCAGGTCTACCGCCGCCTGCAGCGGTTCGACGAGATGAACGACGCGCTCGCCCGCGCCCTGAAGCTCGACCCCGACGCCACCCAGGCCATCCACCTCAAGGCCCAGGCCCTGCGCGACCTGGGCGAGTACGACCAGGCCCAGCGCCTGCTCGCCGAGTCGATCCAGCGCCTGGGCCCGCAGGCGCCGCTCCTGTACTCCCACGCCGAGCTGTGCGAGGCCAGCCGCGACACCGCGCCCGGCATCGCCTCGGCACGCGCGCTGCTCGCCCAGCCGGGCGCCCCGCCCGACGTCCGCCGGTCCACGACCTACCTGCTCGCCCGCCTGCTCGACATCGCGGGTGAGCACGTCGAGGCCATCGACGCCGCGGCCGAGGCCAACGCGATGTCGCCCGCCGGCGTCGTCACCTCCGCCGAGCGCATCACCCGGCCCTGGACCCCCGAGCGCCTCGCCGCGATCCCGCACGCCGCCGACCCCGACCCCCTGCCGATCCTCGTCGTCGGCATGCCCCGCTCGGGCACCACGCTCGTCGAGCAGATGCTCGCCGCCCACCCGCGGATCGGGACCGCCGGCGAGTGCAACGCCCTGCCCCAGATCCGCAAGGGCGTCAACCCGGCAAACCTCGACCGGGCGACCGTCGACAAGCACGCCCGGGCATACTTGGACCGCCTCCGCGAGGCCGCCCCCGGCGCCGACCGCGTCGTCGACAAGCTCCCCGGCAACTACATGAACCTGGGCCTCGTCTCCCGCCTCACCCCGGCCGCCACCGTCATCCACTGCGTCCGCGACCCGCGCGACACCTGCGTCTCCTGCTTCTTCCAGAACTTCGGCGAGAGCCACACGTTCTCGCGTGACCTCGCGCTCTGCGGCGAGCAGTTCGCCGAGTACCTCGCCATGATGGACCATTGGCGCGGGGTGCTGGACATCGAGATCCTCGACGTGCCGTACGCCGAGCTGGTCGCCGAGCCCGAGCGCTGGATCCGCGCGATGCTGCAGCGCGCCGGCATGGAGTTCGACGAGGCGTGCCTGCGCCACCACGACTCGGCCCGCGCCGTGACCACCGCCTCCAGCGCCCAGGTCCGCCGCCCGGTGTACACCTCCAGCGTCGCCCGATGGCGCCGGTACGCCGACCGGCTCGACCCGCTGATCGACACACTCCGCGCCCGGGGCGTCGCCCTCGACGACGGGGACTCGGCGTGAGCCCCCCGCCCACGCCCGCGTCGGGCCAGCCCTCGCCCAGGCAGGCGACCGCCGAGGCCCGCCGCCTCATCGCCGCCGGCGACTACGCCAACGCCGCCCGTGTCGCGTCCGCCGCGCTGCAGCGCCGCCCGAGCGACCCGGACCTGCTCGCCGCCCTCGGCGCCGCCCTCACCCGCGCCGGGCGCCCCGCCGACGCCCTGCCACACCTGGAAAAGTCCCTCAAGCGCCGCCCGGTCCACCCGCCCACGATCCTCGACCTGGCCAACGCCCACCGCCACCTGGGCCGCACCGACGAGGCGCTGGACCTGCTCGACCGCGCGCTGATGTACGACCCGGGCTCGGCCGCCGCCCTCTCGGGCAAGGCCAACCTCCTCCAGACCGTCGGCCGCCACGCCGAGGCCCTCGACGCCCTCGCCCCCCATGCCCGCAAGCCCGGCGCCGACCCGCGCATCATCACCGTCTTCGCCTCGCTCACACGCCAGCTGGGCGACCCGGAGGAGGCCCGGGCCGCGCTCGACGACCTGCTCGCCCGCCCGGGCCTGCCCGACGCGCTCGCCCGCGCCGCCAGCTTCGAGATGGGACACACGCTCGACGCCCTGGGTCGGTACGACGAGGCGTTCGCCCATTTCCAGCGCGGCAACAAACTCACGCCCGAGCGCCCCATGGGCGACCCCGCGCGCCTCATCGACGTCTGGTCCAAGGACGTCCTCGAGCGCACGCCGATCGCCCGCGACCAGGCCGAGCTGCCCGTGCTCGTCGTCGGCGTGCCCCGCTCGGGCACGAGCCTGTGCGAGCAGGTCGTCTGCCAGCACCCGCTTGCCGAGGGCGTGGGCGAGTCGCGCGTGCTCTCGCAGCTGGCCGCCGCCGCCCCGCCGCACACGCTCGACCGCGCCCGCGTCGAGTCGATGGGCGCGCAGTACCTCGCCTCGCTCCGCGCCGCCGCCGGCCCGCAGACCATCCGCGTCCTCGACAAGATGCCCGGCAACACGCTCACCCTCGGCCTGGCCAGCCGCATCGTCCCGGGCGCCCGCGTCGTCTGGCGCACCCGCGACCCACGCGACACGGTCCTCTCCTGCTTCTTCCAGGACTTCGGCCCGAATCTGTCCTTCACCCGCGACATCGAGGCCTGCGCCCGCCACCTCGTCGCCCAGCACCGGCTTATGCGCCACTGGATCGACGCGCTCGACCTGCCGATCTACGAGGACCAGTACGAGGCGTTCGTCGCCGACCCCGACGCGTCGGTCCGCCGCCTGCTGGAGTTCCTGGGCCTGCCCTTCGACGAGACGTGCCTCCGCTTCCACGAGTCGCGCCGCCGCATGGACACCGCGAGCATGGGACAGGTCCGCCGCCCGCTCTTCGACACGTCCGTCGGGCGCTGGCGCAACTACGAGGCGCCCCTGGCGCCGGCGCTGCAGATCATCCGGGAGGCCTCGCTCATCGGGGGCTAGACTCGCGGGCAACCGACGACCGAGGGAGACGCATGGCGGGCAAGATGGCGAACACCGGGGCGCGCACCGACGCACAGAAGCTGACCCGCGAACGCGCCAGGACCACCCTCCAGGCCGGCGAGTGGAACACCGCCGCCGGCCTCGCCCGCGACGCGCTCAAGGTCACACCCAACGACCCCGAGATGCTCTTCACCTACGGCTGGGCGCTCTTCCAGTCCGGCAACCTCCAGCTCGGCTCCATCAAGCTCCGCCAGGCCCTCGGCCGCTCCCCCGACAACCCGCACATCCTCGCCGGCCTCGGCGAGTACCACCGCGTTGTCGGCGAGCCCGAGAAGGCCATCGAGTACCTCGACCGCGCCCTGGCCGTCAGCGACCACCTCCGCCCGCTCACACTCAAGTGCTCCTGCCTCGCCCAGCTCGGCCGCTACGAGGAGGCCGCCGCCCTCATCGAGCCCCGCGCCCGCGCCAAGGACGCGCCGCTCAACATCGTCGTCGCCTTCGCAGACCTCACCGAGGCCCTCAAGCGCCCCGAGGACGGCATCGAGCTCCTCCAGGAAGCCCTCAAGCAGCCGCTGTTCCACAAGGGCGTCCGCCTCAGCGCCATGTACGTCCTCGGGCGCCTGCTCGACAAAGTGGGCCGATACGACGAGGCCTTCGCCGCCTACGACCGCGCCAACAAGATGTCCACGCCCGGCCCCCGGTTCGAGATCGACGGCATCAAGGAGATGTGGACCGCCGAGGCCTACCAGAAGGCCGTCAAGAGCCGCGTGCGGACCGACCGCCCCGTGCTCGTCGTCGGCATGCCCCGCTCGGGCACGACGCTGACCGAGAGCATCATCGCCGCCCACCCCAAGGCCGCGGGTGTCGGCGAGCAGCTCCTGATGCTGGACCTGTCGCACTTCGAGCCCGCGAAGCTGACCCAGGCCCAGGCCGACGCCGGCGCCAAGCGGTACCACGAGATGCTCGACCGCCTCGGCTCGCCCAAGGCCAAGCGCGTCGTGGACAAGATGCCCGACAACTACCAGATCCTCGGCCCCGCCGGCTGCTACCTCCCCGACGTCCGCGTCGTCCACTGCATGCGCGACCCACGCGACAACTGCCTCTCGTGCTTCTTCCAGAACTTCGGCCCCCGCCACCTCTACTCGGTCGACCTCGAGGAGTGCGCCCACCGCTACGTCACCCACCTCGAGCTCACCAGACACTGGCGCGAGGTCACCGACCTGCCCGTCCTGGAGTTCAAGTACGAGGAGCTCACCGCCGACCCCGAGGCCCAGGTCCGCCGCCTGCTCGACTTCCTCGGCCTGGATTTCGACGAGAAGTGCCTCGAGTTCCACCGCTCCAAGCGGACCGTGTCCACCGCCAGCCGCGACCAGGTACGCCAGCCCATCTATAAGTCCAGCGTCGCCCGCTGGCAGCGCTACGAGAAGCACATCGGCCCCATGCTCGACGTCCTCCGCGAGGGCGGGGCGATCGACGACTGACCATACCAGCCGGAGCACCCGCGTGAGCATCACCGGCCCAGGCCTGCCCGCGCCCGAGCCCCCCGACCCGAGCCGCGCCGCCCTCCAGGCCATCTCCGCGGGGCGATTCGATCAGTCCGCGCAGCTCGCCCGGCAGGCGCTGCGCGCAAACCCCAACGACCCGACCATGCGCCACGTCCTCGGCGCCTCGCTCACCCGCCTGGGCCGACCCGAGGAAGGCCTCGAGCACCTCCGATCAGCCGTCGCCGGCGCACCCGCCAACCCCCTCGCCCAGACCGACCTGGGCGAATGCCTCCGCTTCCTCGACAGACTCGACGACGCCCACGCCGCGCTCGACAAGGCCCTGGCGCTCACCCCCGGCTTCCCGCCCGCGGTGTTCCAGAAGCTCCTGATCCACCAGCACACCGCCGAGCCCGCCAAGGCCCTCGCCCTCGCCGAGCCCCTGATCGCCGGCGCCGGCGCCAACCCCAACATCATCATTCTCGCCGCCAACCTCTGCCGCCAGGTCGGCAAGGCCGGCGAGGGCCTGGCGCTGATCGACCGCGTGCTGGCGACGCCCAACCTCCACCCCCAGCTCCGCCGCGAAGCGCTGTTCGCCCTGGGCCACCTCCGCGACGCCGAGGCCGACTACGACGCCGCCTTCGACGCCTTCGCCCAGGCCAACGCGCTGATGCCCAAGGGCCAACCCGCGGACGCGGTCGCCATCATCAAGCTCTGGTCGCGCGACACGCTCGCCTCCCTCCCCCGCGCCTCCATACGCGACGAGACCCCCGTCCTCGTCGTCGGCATGCCCCGCACGGGCTCCACCCTGCTCGAGCAGATCCTCGTCGCGGGGCGAGCCTGCGAGACCGTCGGCGAGTCCCGCGCACTGCCACTCATCTCGCAGCGCACCACGCCGGCCTCACTCACCCAGGAATCCGCCGACGCGTTCGCCCGCGAGTACCTCGACCACCTCCGCCCGAAGGCGGCGCCCCCCGTCACGCGCGTCCTGGACAAGCACCCGGGCGGCTTCCTGCACCTGGGCCTGGCCGCCTGCATCCTGCCCGGCGCCCGCGTCATCCAGACCACCCGCGACCCGCGCGACGTCTGCCTCTCCTGCTTCTTCCAGAACTTCGGCCCCCACCTCGGCTTCGCGACCGACCTGCGCACGATCGCCCGCCAGCTCACCGCCTGCCGAGACCTCATGGCCCACTGGCGCGACGCGACCGACCTGCCCATCCACACCGCCCGCTTCGAGACCCTCGTCGCCGACCCCGAGCCCGCGATCCGCTCGATCAGCGACTTCCTCGGCATCGATTTCGACCCGGCGTGCATGGCCTTCCACGAATCACGCCGGCACGTCAACACCGCCAGCGCCGCCCAGGTCCGCCGCCCCATCAACACCAGGGGCGTCGCCCGGTGGAGGAACTACGAGCGCCACCTCGCCCCGGCGATCGAAGAACTCACCAGGGCCGGCGTCCCGCTCGACGACGACTGAGGACTCAGTCCTCGGCCAGCTCGTCCATCCCCGCGCACGTGCACATCAGGTTCCGGTCGCCGTACGGGTTGTCCACCCGCGCCACGCTCGGCCAGCACTTGCGCCGCCGAAGATCCTCGCTGGGGTACGCCGCACGCTCACGCGGGTACGGCCGCCCCCACTCGTCGGCGACGACCATGTCGATCGTGTGCGGCGCGTTGACCAGCAGGTTGTCCCCCCGGTCCGCCCGCCCCTCCTCGATCTCCCGGATCTCGGCCCGGATCGCGATCATCGCCTCGCAGAACCGGTCCAGCTCCTCGAGCGGCTCGGACTCTGTCGGCTCGATCATCAGCGTACCCGGCACGGGCCACGCCATCGTCGGCGCGTGGAACCCGTAGTCCATCAGCCGCTTGGCCACGTCGTCGATCCTGATCCCCGCGCTCTTCTCAAACCCGCGGCAGTCCACAATGAACTCGTGCGCCACCCGACCGCTCCGCCCGCGGTACAGGATCGGGTAGTGGTCCTTGAGCCGATCGGCCATGTAGTTGGCCGCCAGCAGCGCCGACTCGGCCGACAGCCTCAGCCCCGGCGCGCCCATCATCGTGATGTAGGCGTAGCTGATGGGCAGGATCGCCGCGCTGCCGTAAGGCGCCGCCGAGATCGGCCCGATCGCCTCCGAGCCGGCCGTGTCCGGCGCGATCACCGGGTGCGTCGGCAGGAAGGGCGCCAGGTGCGACTTGACGCCGATCGGCCCCATCCCGGGCCCGCCCCCGCCGTGCGGGATGCAGAACGTCTTGTGCAGGTTCAGGTGGCTGACGTCCGCCCCGTAGTCGCCCGGGCGGCACAGCCCCATCTGCGCGTTCAGGTTCGCCCCGTCCAGGTACACCTGCCCGCCGTGCTCGTGCACCACCGCGCACACGTCCCTGATGTCCGGGTCGAAGATCCCCGCCGTGGACGGGTACGTCACCATGATCGCCGCGAGTTTCTCGGCGTGCATCTCCGCCTTGGCCCGCAGGTCCGCCAGGTCAATGTGCCCGTCCGCCGTCTTCACGCCCACGACCCGCATGCCCGCGATCACCGCCGACGCCGGGTTCGTCCCGTGCGCCGACTCCGGGATCAGGCACACGTCGCGGTGGGCCTCGCCCCGCGACCGGTGGTACGCCCGGATCACCATCAGCCCCGCGTACTCGCCCTGCGAGCCGGCGTTGGGCTGCAGGCTCACCGCCTCGTACCCCGTGATCTCCGCGAGCTGCCGCTCCAGCCTCGCGAACATCTCCGCGTACCCCGCCCACTGGCTCTTGGGCGCGAACGGGTGCACGTGCGCGAACTCGGGCCACGTGACCGGGATCATCTCCGTCGTCGCGTTGAGCTTCATCGTGCACGAGCCCAGCGGGATCATCGCGTGCGCCAGGCTCAGATCCCGCGACTGCAGCTCCGTGATGTACCGAAGCATCGCTGTCTCGGACTCGTGCGAGTTGAACACCTCGTGCGTCATGAACGCGCTGGCCCGCTCGAAGGCGGCCGGGATCTCCAGCCTCGCCTCCCGCGACATCGCCTCGACGTCCGCCTCGCCCTCGTGCCCGAACGCCGCCAGCAGGTCCGCGATCAGCGCCGGCCCGCTCGTCTCGTCCAGCGTCACTCCCAGCGAGCCGTCGCCGAAATCGCGCAGGTTGATCCGCCGATCCGCGGCCCGCGCCAGAACCTCGGCCGCGTCTCCCTTGACGCGCACCCGCAGCGTGTCGAAGACCAGGTCCTCCCCGATCCCGTGCCCGAGCCCCAGCAGCCCCGCCCGCAGCGTCTGCGTCAGCGCCCGCACGCGCCTGGCGATCGCCGTCAGGCCCTTCGGCCCGTGGTACACGCCGTACATCGACGCCATGATCGCCAGCAGCACCTGGGCCGTGCAGATGTTGCTCGTCGCCCGGTCGCGCTTGATGTGCTGCTCGCGGGTCTGGATCGCCAGCCGCAGCGCCGGCCTGCCCCGCGCGTCCTTGGACACGCCCACGATCCGCCCCGGCATCTTCCGGGCGTGCGCCTCGCTGGTCGCCATGAACGCCGCGTGCGGCCCCCCCAGCCCCATCGGCACGCCGAACCTCTGCGCACTGCCCACACAGATATCCGCCCCCCACTCGCCGGGGGGCCTGATCAGCGTCAACGCCAAGGGATCGGCCGCCGCCACCAGCAGCGCCCCGTGCTCGTGCACCGCCGCGGCCAGCGACTCGTAGCACTCCACCCGCCCGTCCGTCGTCGGGTACTGCACCAGCACGCCGCAGTGTGCCTTCGGATCAACCCCGCCCGGATCCCCGACCTCGACTTCGATCCCCATCGACTCGGCTCGGGTCTTGACGACCTCGATCGTCTGCGGGTGGCAGTCCTGTGCGACGAAGAACGACCTGGGCTGCGTCCGCGCGATCTGAGCGCACATGCTCATCGCCTCGGCCGCCGCCGTCCCCTCGTCCAGCAGGCTCGCGTTCGACAAGGGCAACCCGGTCAGGTCCGCGATCATCGTCTGGAAGTTCAGCAGCGCCTCGAGCCGCCCCTGCGAGATCTCGCTCTGGTAGGGCGTGTACTGCGTGTACCACCCAGGGTTTTCCAGGATGTTCCGCAGGATCACCGGCGGGGTCACCGTCCCCACGTACCCCATCCCGATGCACGACCGCCAGACCTCGTTCTTGCCCGCAAGCCCGCGCAGATCCTCGAGCATCGCCCGCTCGCCCAGCGCCGGCCCCAGGTCCAGCTCCCCCTCGAACCGGATCGCCGCGGGCACGACGTCGGACGCGAACGCCTCCATCGAGTCGTACCCGAGGGCCGCCAGCATCCGCGCCCGCTCGGCCTCGTCGGGCCCGATGTGACGCGGCGCGAACGCGTCGGTCGGCTCCAGGATCGAACGCTGCGGGGTCGTTGGCTTGGTCGTCATAGAGCGTGCCGAGGCGTCCAGTGTCGTCATCCGTGCTCCCTCCCCCGGCGCAGATCCGGCGCCCGGGTCCCAACTGTAGGGGCGGGCCCGCGACCCCCAAGGCCCGCGCCCCCGCCGATCCACACCCCCGTCTTCGCCGTACACTCGCGTGCAGAGGCGGCCGGCGCGCGCCGCCCCACGCGAGCCGGAGGACGCCGTTGAACCCCATCCGTGCGCTGCCGATCCTCGCGCTGCTGCCCGCGCTGGCCGCCGCCCAGGACGCCCCGGCCGAGCCGGCGCCGCCAACGCCCGCGCCCCCCGCCGACGCAACCATCGATCTGGCAGAGATCTACCGCGAGCACCTGCTCACCCTCGCCGACCCGGAGATGGAGGGACGCCTCCCGGGCGAGCCGGGCGCCGAGATGGCCGCCGCCTACATCCAGTCCGTCTTCGAGGACCTTCAGCTCGAGCCCGCCTTCCCCACCACCACGACCGGCGACGACGGGACCGAGGTCCTCACCCCTCGCGCCAGCTACCGCCAGCCCATGGAGCTCGGCGCCGACGCCCGCGTCACCGCCGCCCAGGTCGAACTCGCCGGCAAGACCCTCACCATGAACCAGGACTACACCGTCCTGGGTCTCTCGGCCACCGGCTCGATCACCGGCCCCTGCATCTTCGTCGGCTACTCCATCGTCTCCGGCCCCGACGGCTACCTCGGCTACCCGGCGTCCATAGACATGTCCGGCAAGATCGCCCTCATCCTCCGCTTCGAACCCATGGACGAGCTCGGCTCGAGCAAGTGGGTCGACGAGGGCTGGAGCCGGCACTCGATGCTGACGGCCAAGGTCGCCGCCGCCCAGCGCCGCGGCGCCGAGGCCGCCATCATCGTCACGCCCCCCAACGCCGACGACGACCGCGTCGGGCGCCTGGCCGACACCAGCGAGACCCTCGAGGGCCAGGGCTTCTTCGACATCCCCGTCATCATGGTCACGCCCGAGGTCGCCGACCGCATCGTCACCGCGGGCGACCCCGACGGCCGCGGCTTCAACGACCTCAAGGTCCTGGCCGACGACGGCCGCGCCATCATCGAACTGCCCGAGGCCGAGGTCTCCATCGACGTCACGATCGAGGCGGCCCCGCTCGAGACCGACAACATGGGCGCCGTCCTCCCGGGCAGGGGCGACCTGGCCGACGAGTACGTCGTCATCTCGGGTCACTACGACCACATCGGCACCGGCGAGTGGGGCTCGCTCGCGCCCGACCGCGTGGGCGAGATCCACCCGGGCGCCGACGACAACGCCTCGGGCGCCGCGGGCGTGCTGCTGGCCGCCACCATCCTCAAGGACGCCTACGCCGCCCTGCCCCCCGACCAGCCCGTGCGCTCGGTCCTCTTCCTCCCCTTCACCGCCGAGGAATCCGGCCTCGACGGCTCGCGCCACTACCTCGAGCACCCCGTCGTCCCCCACGAGTCGCACGCCCTCGCCCTCAACATGGACATGATCGGCCGCATGCGCGACGGCTACGTCTTCGTCGCCGGCATCAAGTCGGGCGAGGGCCTCGAGGACCTCGCCCAGCCGCACCTGACCGGCTCGGGCCTCGCCATCATGACCGCCCCCGGCGTCGAGTCGGGACGCTCCGACCACGCCAACTTCGACGCCAAGCGAATCCCCTTCCTCCACTTCACGACGCTCGGGCACGAGGAGTACCACACGCCCGACGACACGATCGACACCATCGAGTTCGACGGCGCCGTCCGCGTCATGCGCCTGCTCACCGACATCGCCCTCGACGCCGCCACCCGCGGGCAGCAGATGGCCTACACGGGCGAGCGCACGCGCCAGCAGGTCGCCAGCGCCAACGAGGGCCGCCCCCGCGTCCGCGTCGGGCTCGTCCCCGCCGCCCGCAACCCGCGCAACGGCGTGCTCGTGAGAGCGGTCAGCCCCGACAGCCCCGCCGCCGACGCGGGCATCGAGGCCGGCGACCGCATCACCTCCTGGGCGGGCGAGAGCGTCGCCGACGCCCAGGCCTGGGCCCAGCGCCTCATCTCCCACGAGCCGGGCGAGACCATCGAGGTGACGTTCGTCAGAGACGGGCGCGAGATCACCCGCCGCATCCGCCTCAAGGCCGTCGGCGAGGACTGAGCAGCCCCGCGCCGAGGCTCACGAGCCGAACCAGCGCAGCCGCCACCCGCCGTTCTCGAACACCATGTCCATGAACGTCCACGTCAGCCCGCGCGCCCCGATCCCCTGCACGCCCAGCCGGAAGACGTTGTTGCCCTGCGCCCGCATGAACACCCCGGGCGTGAACTCCCCCATCGGGATCCGGTTGAACAGCGCCCGGATCAGCTCCTGATTCTCCCGCAGGAACTCGAATCCCTCGAGCGGGTCCACGCCCCGCTCGCGGAACTCGTCCTTGGACATCTGGCTGAGCACCTGCGACACGAACAGATCCGCCTCGCCGTTGGCCAGCGTCGTGTACACGTGCGCCATCAGCTGGCGCCCGGTCTTGGACACGAGCACGACCGAGCCGTCCACGCCCTCGACCCGCAGCGTCTCCTCCCCCGCGTCCACGACCTCCGGCTCGCCCGCCCGCTTGGCGCCCGCCGTCGTCACGTCGGAGCCCACCTCGGCGCCCGGCAGCCCCGACAGCATCGGCTCGTACCGCACCACCCGCTCGTACCGGCGGCACCCGCCGACGAGCCCGACGCCGACGATCAACACCAACCCGAGATGCACTGCGGTTCCGCGCATGGTCCCCGTCACTGTTCGGCCCCGAACGCGTGCGGTTCGCCGCCCAGGATCCTCGTGATCTTCGCGTTGACGAACCGGGCGTGATGCTCGAAGTGCCAGACCTCGAAGGCGACCATCTCCCGCACCCGCAGCTCGCCGAACTCCGGGTGCATCGCGACGCGATCCAGCGCCGCCTCGGGCACGAGCTCCAGCGTCGCCGCCGTCCACTGCCGCAGCGTGTGCACCGCCGCCACGAACGCCCCGATCGGCGGCGCGATCGCCCCGCCCCCAAAGCCCGGCCTGATCCCCCCGCCGTAGATGCCCGAATCGACGAACACCTGCTCGTCCCACGTCGAGGGGATCGGCCGCTCCTCCACCAGCGTCCGCCGGATCCGGTGCGTCTGCACAACCTCCGTCTCGGCCAGGTGCCCCAGCACCACCCGGACCGGCCACTTGCCGACCCCCGCGTCGGCCAGGAACGCCATGTCCAGCTGCTCGTCGGTCAGCTCGAACACCCGCGGGTCCAGACACTCGACGCACCCGCGGAACCGCTCCAGCAGAGGCCCCCGCCCCATCGCCAGCAGCCCCGCCTCGTAGGGCGCGTACGCCTCGAATGTCACCCGCAGCCCGTCCGCCATAGGCCCCGACGATACGCGCCGCCCCCGGCCCGTACCCTTCAGCCCATGACCGACCCCTGCCCATGCTGCTCCGACCCCGCACAGCGCCGTCTCGCCCTCCGCGTCGTCACCATGCCCCGGGACACCAACCCCTACGGCACGATCTTCGGCGGCGTCATCCTCTCCTACATCGATCAGGCCGCCTTCGTCCACGCCTTGTGCCACGGCGACTTCACCTGGGTGACCGCCTCCATCGAGCGCGTCGACTTCCACGCCCCCGTCGCCCTCGGCTCGGTCGTCACCCTCCACACCCGCACCGTCCGCGCCGGAACCACCAGCGTCACCATCGAGGTCGAGGTCTTCACCCAGCGCGACCCCGCCATCGACCCCGTCCGGGTCACCACCGCGACCACCACGCTCGTCGCCCTCGGTCCCGACGGCCGGCCCACCCCGTTTGCGGATCGCCCCGCCTGAGCTATCCTGCACCCCAACCACAAGGGGGTCTCGCCTTGGCCATCGGCAACATCTTCGGCAAGTCAAAGAAGCCCGCCGGCGGCGACGACGACGGCCCCGCCCCCTCCGGCGAGGTCCTCCTCGACTCCCACCACGCACGGGCCGAAGGCCTCGACGGCTACGCCGCCGCCACCGTCAAGACCGAACGCATCGCCGAGCGCGAGGGCCCCATCCTCGCCAACGAGCTGGGTGAGGTCGCCAAGAAGCGCTCCTGCAAGCTCATCGTCGATCTCACCCAGGTCTACATGATCAGCTCCGCCGGCATCGGCTCGCTCGTCCAGCTCCACCGCGCCTGCGAGGCCGACAAGGGCAAGCTCGTCCTCTTCGGCCTCAACAAGGAGCTGCTCGAGCTGCTCAAGATCGCCCGCCTCGACCGCCTCTTCAAGATCGCCCCGGACCGCAACGCCGCCGTCGAGGCGGTGGCGTGACCGCCGGGCCGCCCACCCGCAAGCCCGACCACGACGACGATCTCCCGCGCCTGGCCGTCTTCCTCTCCGGCGGCGGCCGCACACTGTCCTACCTCCTCGACGCGACGCGTGACGGCCGCCTCCCCGCGACGATCGCCCTCGTCGTCGCCTCGCGCCAGTGCCGCGGCGCCCAGATCGGACGCGAGCACGACATCCCCACCCTCGTCATCCCGGGCCGCCTCAGCCCGGACCAGCTCGACGACCTGACCCGCGAACACCAGATCGACTGGATCGTCCTGGGCGGATACCTCCAGCTCCTGCCCATCCCCCACCGCCTCCGGGGGCGGGTGGTGAACATCCACCCCGCCCTCCTGCCCGATTTCGGCGGCCCCGGGATGCACGGCCTCCGCGTCCACCAAGCCGTCCTGGCCGCCGGCGCCCGAGAATCCGGCTGCACCGTCCACCTCTGCGACGACCGGTACGACACCGGGCCCGTCATCCTGCAGGAGCGGTGCCCCGTCCTGCCCGATGACACCGCCGAGAGCCTGGGCGAGCGGGTCTTCGCCCTCGAACGCAACGCCTACCCCCGGGCCCTCGTACAACTCCTCGCCGGGCCCGCCCCCGGGGGCCCGGCCCCCGGCGAGGGCGAGTAGCAACAGCCGACCGGGCGCCCCCAAACCCACGGGCGCCAGACCGAGCCCGCGACCCACCGCATGCACACGCCGCGACGCGCCAACCCGCTCGCTTTCTCCCCGCTGGCCCTGGCCACGCTGGCCCTCGCGCTGGCCGCGGTTCCCGCGCCCGCCCGCGCCCAGGACGACGAGGACTACCCCGACGGCCTGCTGCTCATCGACGAGTGGCTGCTCGACGAGCCGGTCCCCGAGCCCCGCGCGACCCGCTCGGCCGCCACGCCAGCCCAGAAGGCCAAGGCCCGCCGTCTCGAGCAGCAGGCGATCCAGGCGATCGAGCGGGGCCAGCTCGAGAAGGCCGAGGGCCTGCTCGAGGACCAGCGCAAGCTGACCCCCACGTCCCACGCCGTCTACTACAACCTCGCCTGCGTGCGCTCGCTCATGGGCCTACCCGCCGAGGCGGCCGACATGCTCGCCGCCTCCATCGAGCACGGCTTCGACGACATCCACCAGCTCCGCCGCGACCCCCACCTCGACGCCCTCCGCGCCGAGCCCCTGTACCAGCAGATCGTCGGCGCCTGGCCCGACATCCTCGAGGCCCGCCGCCACGCCAACGTCGCCGGCGTCCGCGCCTGGCTCGACGGCCGGTACGAGCAGGCCGCCGACGACGCCCTCCGCGTCACCGTCCTCAGCGCCCACAACAAGACCGCCACGCGAGACTCGCTCGACGAGCTGTCCGCCATCGCCGCCTGGGCCGACCAGAGCGTGTTCGACGGCGTCCTCGACCCCGACCTCGCCGCCGGCGACCCCTGGGTCGTCGTCGTCCTGCCCAGCGGCAAGGACTTCACGCAGTGGTCCGTCGGCGCGCTGGGCGCCTCGGCCCGCGGCAACTTCTCACGCGTCGGCGGCGCCTACCTCCACGACCTCAAGCAGCTCGTCGCCCAGGACCTGGGCGCCACGCTCCGACACGAGTTCCTCCACGTCCTCCACTGGCGCGACATGACCCGCCGCGGCCAGTCCCACCCCATCTGGATCCAGGAAGGCCTCTGCTCGCTCATCGAGGACTACGACCGACGAGGCGACCGCATCGCCGTCACGCCCTCCTGGCGCTCCAACATCGTCAAACGCCAGCTCGACATCGGGCGCCTGGACACGATCGAGAAGCTCGCCTCCTACGACCAGCGCGACTTCTCCTCACGCCGCCCGCTGGCCAAGTACGCCCAGGCCCGCACCGTCTTCCTCTACCTCGCCGACACGAACAAACTCGGCGACTGGTACGCCTCGTACACGTCCGCCTTCGACGACGACCCCACCGGCATCAAGGCCCTCGAGGCCGTCTTCGCCAAGCCCATCGACCAGATCGAGGACGACTACCGCGCCTGGGTCCGCCTCCTGCCCATGGTCCCCGAGACCGGCGCCGACCTCTCCGCCACGCTCGGCGTCGAGATCGAGAACGGCGACGGCGACGGGCCCGTCGTCGTCTCGCTCTCTACCGACGCCCGCAGGCGCACCGGCCTCCGCCCGGACGACCGCATCACCGCGATCGACGGCGCCCCCACACGCGACCTCCAAGAGCTCATCCGACGCCTCGGCGCCTACGGGCCCGGCGCCACCGTCGAACTCAGCGTCCGCCGCGGCTTCGCCCGCCACGAGAACCTCCGGGCAACCCTCATCGCCCGCTAGGCCCCGCTCGGTCGGGCCTCCACCACCGGCCAGGACTCCAATTCCTGCCGACGCCGCAACCGGACTCCTCGATCGGCCGAATACTATGCTACACAAAGTATGCGACGCCGAGTATGGCGCCCACCCACCCCCGGAGGCTCCCCGTGAAGCTCGAACGCGAACTGATGCGTGGCGCCGGCCCCACCGCCGTCCTCCAGCTCCTGGCCGCCCGCGAGATGTACGGCTACGAGCTGGTCGAGGCCCTCGCCAGCCGCACCGAGGGCGTCCTGGCCATGGGCCAGTCCACCCTCTACCCCATGCTTTACAACCTCGAGGCCAAGGGCCTCATCGAGGCCGAGTGGCGCACCGCCGACTCCGGCCGCGACCGCAAATACTACCGCCTCACCGGCTCGGGCCGCAGGAAGCTCGCGACCGACCGCAAGGCCTGGAACGCGCTGGCCGAGGCGATGGCCGCCCTCGGCGTCGTGAAGCCGACCGCCCTCGCAGGAGGAACGGCATGAGCGCCAACCCGATCGCCCGCCGAGGCCCGATCAGCGCCGCGTGGAGGTGGTCCGTGCGCCGCTCCCCGATCATGCTCGCCGCCCGGGGCGTGGCCGAGCGCGTCCGCCGCCACCGCCTCGCCGCCCCGCTGATCCGAGAGTCCGGTCTGAACGAGCCCGTCCGAGACCGACTCGGCGCGATCGTCCGCGCGACCCGCCTGCACGCCAGCGAGCAGGCCGACGTCGCCCGCGAGCTCATCGCCCACGCCCGGGACGCCTCCGACGCCGGCACGCCCGAGCCCGAGGTCCTCGCCTCCCTGGGCGACCCCCGCCACGTCGGGCGCCTCATCCGCCGCGCCGTCAAACGCAAGCGGCCCCTCCCCTACCAGATCCGCCGCTGGACGACGCGCGCCGTGCTCGGGTCGCTCGCCCTCGTGCTCGTGTCGTACATCGTCCTCGCGGCCAGGTTCCACGCCGGCTCCCCGAGCATCAAGACCGACTACCTCGCCCGCCTCAACGCGCCGGTCCGCGCTTTGCCCGAGGCCGAAAAGGCCTGGCCCGTCTACCTCGACGCCCTATCCGAGTGGAAGCGCGTCGAGCAGCGCCTCGTCGAGACCTCCCGCGCCGACCCGGCCGCCGAGGACAAGTCGCACACCTACGCGGGCGTCTACTCCATCTACGACGTCCCGCGCGACCACCCGGACTACGACGCGACCGTCGCGGCCCTCAGGGCGTTCCGCCCCACCCTCGACCGGGTGAGCGCCGCCGCCGCCCGGCCGGCGATCGGCGTCATCTACTCAGACCGCACCGAGCAGCTGGCGATCGAGGGAACCGACTCGACCATCACCGTCGCCGTCGAGCCCGCGCCCGACCCCGCCGACCAGGAGGCGCTCCTCGCCGCCCTCCTCCCCCACCTGGGCTACGCCCGCACGCTCGCCCGTGTGTACGCCTTCGACATCCGGCTGGCGCTCGACGAGGGCGACGCCGACCGGATCGCCGCGGACCTGCACGCCCTGCTCGGCCTCGCCCGCCAGCTCTCGAGCGAGCCCGGCCTGATCAGCTCGCTCGTGGGCATCGCCGTCCACGACCTGGCGATGGCCCGCCTCGGGCTCGTCGTGCACGAGTCGCCCGACCTGCTCTCCCGCAACGACCTGGTCGCCCTTTCGCACGCCATCGCCGCCGGGCGTGACAGCACGCTCGACCTCGGCCTGGACATGGAGCGGATGTTCTTCCAGGACCTGATGCAGCGGGCGTTCACCGACGACGGCCGCGGCAGGGGCCGGCTCACACCGGAGGGTGTCCGCCTCCTCGCCGAGCTGACAGAGCGCCCGACCGACTTCGGCGTCGTGCCCGAGCACGACACTCCCTGGCTGGTCCGCTCCTCGGCGTCCCTCGCCGGCCCGCTCGTGGACGCCAGCGTCATGGGCCGGGCCCGCCAGTCCGCCGCGCACGAGCAGCTCATCCTTGTTGCCGAGCAGACCCTCGCCGCCGGCCCCGCCGCGATGCCCGACCTGATCGCACGCTTCGACGGCCGCCTCCGGGAAATGGAGCGCGACGAGCTCGCCTGGCGCCCCCTGATCGACGTCGTGCCCAACCTCACCAGCGCCGTCGGCACGACCTTCCGCGCCCGCGCCCACGCCGACGCCATGGCGGCCCTCCTCTCCGCCGCCGCGTACAAGCGCGACCACGGCGACTGGCCCGAGTCCCTCGAGCAGCTCGTCCCGGCCTCGCTCCCCCGCCTCCCCGAAGACCCCTTCGACCCGGGCGCGACGATCCGCTACCGCCTCCAGGACGGCTCGCCCGTCATCTGGTCCGCCGGCGTGGACGGCGACGACGACGACGCCCGCCGACCCCCGCGCCCCTATCCCCCCGGCACCGCCCGGGTCACCAACCTCCGCGCCCGCTTCGACCCCGCGACCGCCAGCGTCGCCCCCACCTCCCGCCGCCCCCTCGTCGTCCCGCTCGGCGGCCCCACAACCTCCGCCGCCGACGCCGACTGGGTCATCTTCCCTCCGGAGGACTGACCCCCGATATCCACACGCTCGCGTCCGCGCCCGAGGCGCTCTACCTTCCGTGCCGAGCCACGGAGGGCCCCATGCGCCAGTACCTCGACCTCCTCGAGCACGTCCTGCACCGCGGCGTCAAGCGCGACGACCGCACCGGAACCGGCTCCCTGGCCGTCTTCGGCGCCCAGGCCCGCTACGACCTCGCCTTCTCCTTCCCCCTCCTCACCACCAAGAAGCTCCACACCCGCTCCATCGTCCACGAGCTCCTCTGGTTCCTCCGGGGCGACACCAACGCACGGTCCCTGAACGACGTCGGCGTCTCCATCTGGGACGAGTGGGCCGACCCGGAGACCGGCGACCTGGGCCCGGTCTACGGCGCCCAGTGGCGCTCCTGGCCCACCCCCGGCGGCGAGAGCATCGACCAGATCGCCGCCCTGGTGGACGGCCTCAAGGCCAACCCCTTCTCCCGCCGCCACGTCGTCACCGCCTGGAACCCGGGCCAGCTCGACCTGATGGCCCTGCCCCCTTGCCACTGCCTCTTCCAGCTCTTCGTCGCCCCCGCCGACGACGGCGGGCCCCACATGCTCTCCTGCCAGCTCTACCAACGTTCCGCCGACCTGTTCCTCGGCGTCCCCTTCAACATCGCCAGCTACGCCCTGCTCACCTGCATGCTCGCCCAGGTCTGCGGCTACCGCCCCGCCGAGTTCGTCCACACCCTCGGCGACGCCCACCTCTACCTCAACCACGTCGAGCAGGCCCGCGAGCAGCTCGCCCGCGAGCCCCGCGACCCCCCCACCCTCCGCCTCAACCCGGGCGTCGCCTCGATCCTCGACTTCACCTACGATCTGTATTACGACACGGAGTTCTTCCAGACGGATGATGCGGTCTTCATGGACCAGTTCCGGGCATTGGCTGGTTATGCACTTACGCCCAAGGTGGACGCGGGTGTCTGGGCAGCGGTCGGATTGCAATCGGATTCAGGTTGGCAACCGGTTGCCGGAGGCAGCAACCGCATCCGCACCGGTTACGCGGACCGTATCGCAGGTTACGTCGCGGCGGATATCGGCCAGCTTGGTTCGCATGTGGTCGTCACTGCGGGATGGGAGGAGGATCCCGGAAACTTCTTCATGGAATCCGA
>JBHIWH010000010.1:0-97446 GCA_041987545.1 Phycisphaerales bacterium
TGCGCGATTCAATACCATGTCTGCGCTCCATGCCTCCGCGGGCCTCCGCGTCCGTCGCGCGCCCGTCCATGATCCGTGCGGAGTGCCGGGAGCCTACCCGATTTTCCCCCCTCCCGCCGGCGATCCACAGTGCCCGCCCACACGCCGAACACCTCGATCGTCCGAATCAACGCCCGCGCCGCCGCCGACGAGCGAGGCGTGCTCGCCTCGCCCGCGGCGCTCACCCTCCGCGTGACCGATCCTCAGTCTCCGGGCCCGCCCGGCCAGTGCGCACGCATCGAACTGCTTTCGCTCTCCACACCAACCGACAGCCCATCCCCAGACCTCGTGATAAGTCGCCCGGACGCGGTCCTCCTCCCGGCCCTCGTCAACGCCCACGCCCACCTCGACCTCACGCACATCGGCCCCCGCCCCCACGCGCCCGATGACGGCTTCGTCGCCTGGGTGGACATGATCCGCGCCGCCCGCGCGACCGAGGACGCGGACATCCTCGCCTCGGTCCGCATTGGGATCGACCTCTCGATCCGGGGCGGGTCGGCGGCGCTGGGGGACATCGCCGGCGCCCCCGCCGGCGTGCCGAACATCATGCCCTTCAAGGCGTTACGAGAGTCTCCGGTCGCGGGCGTCTCCTACCTCGAGTTCTTCGCCATCGGCCTCGCCGAGACTGGCGCCATCGAGCGGGTCGGCGCCGCACTCGACGCGCTGGAGCGCGAGGAGGAGCTGCCCCAACCCGGCGACGCCGCCCGCCTCGGGCTCCAGCCCCACGCCACCAACACCGTCGCTCGTTCCGCGTATCTGTGGGCGGCGAGCCGGGCTCGCGAGCTGGGCCTGCCCCTGTGCACGCATGCGGCCGAGACCCCCGAGGAGCTCGAGTTCATCGCCTCGGGCGCCGGCCCCCAGCGCGACATGCTCGAGCGTTTCGGCATCTGGGACGACTCGATCGACGTCGGGCACGGCGAGCACCCGATCGCGCACCTGGCGCCCTTCCTCGCGGCCTGCCGAGGCATGTCCCCGCCGCCCATGCTCGTGCACGTCAACGACGCGGGCGGGCAGATCGAGGCGCTCGCCGCCAGCGGCGCCAACGTCGCGTACTGCCCCCGCGCCAGCGCGTACTTCGACGCCCCGGGCCGCCTCGGCCCGCACCCGTACCGCCAGATGCTCGACGCGGGCGTCAACGTCTGCCTCGGCACGGACTCGATCGTCTGCCTCCCGCCAGAGCACGCCAGCGGACCGAACGCCCGCCTCTCCGTGCTCGACGAGATGCGCGTGCTGCACGCACGCGACGGCGCGGACGCCGCGATGCTGCTCTCGATGGGCACGACCCGCGGCGCCCGGGCGCTCGGGCTCGACGAGAGCGCGTTCCGCCTCGACCCGGGCCCGATCGCGGGCCTGCTCGCCGTACCCACGGGTGGGAGCGACCCCGACCCGCTCAACTCGGCGCTGGGCGGGAGCGAGGCCCCGGAGTTCCTGTACATGCGGAATCATGCCTGCCAGACGCGATAAACCGCCGCTCCGTGGGGCTCGACGGGCGTACCATCTCTAGAACGATTCCGGGTTTACGACAGCCGAGCCCGGCGCCGACCACCCCGCGACACGAGGCGACATGAGCCGCAAGTGGCAGCAGGTCAAACGCTGGGACGACGAGAACCTGACGGGCGCCCTCACGCCCCTGCGGCTCGTGCTCCGGACGTTCAGCTCGATCACGTTCGCGGTCATCCTCCTGACGTTCATCGCCGTCTACTCGATCCTCGCCAGCGTCCCGATCGGCCTGCTCGCACTCGCCCCGACGTTCATCTTCTATGGGCTCACGCTGGTGGCGCTGGCGCTCCTCGTCGCGGTCCCGCCGACGGCGGTCACGCGGCGCCTGATGAAGAACTCGGGCCGGGGCGCCCGGTTCGCCGTCACGCTCCTCCTGCTCATCGCCCTGGGCGTTGCGGGAGTCCTCATCTGGCGCGCCTTCCTGTGGCCCGCGCTGCGGTACATCCCTGAGTCGGGCGAGGGCGTCCGCTTCTTCCCCGCGTTCGTCTCGGCGTACAACGCGACGACGCTCCGCCGCCTGCCGGGGTTCGAGATGACCGAGGCGCAGTTCTACGCCTGGTGGCCACTCAAGCTCGCGCTGCTGCTGTTCGTGACGAACATGGTCGTCGCGACGCTCCGGCGCATCGAGTTCAACGTAAAGAACCTGGGCGTCCTGACGGTGCACACGGGCATCGTGCTGATGGCGCTGGGCTCCCTGTTCTACGGGCGCCTGAAGCAGGAGGGCGACACGCTGCTGCTGGCGCCCAACTCGCCCATGCAGGACGCGGGCCTGCCCCAGGTCGCGTTCTACGACCGCGAGAGGCCCGTGCTGTACGTCTCGCAGACGCACGACATGGGCGGCGCCCGCCGCCCGGGGCACGCCCCCTGGGAGCAGCGCCGCCTCGACCGCCTCCCCCGGTACAACGACTACAACCTCGACGCCGGCACGGGCGAGGGCGCCGAGACCCTCTGGTCCATCCGCGGCCTGGACTCCACGTGGGACGCCGGCCGCGACCTGTCCTTCGACGTCCCCGACTGGCGCGCGCCCACGCCCAACGTGGACCCGGACATCCGCTTCCGCGTCGTCGGGTACGCCTCGTACGCCGAGCCCCAGGACGACATCGTCCGCGTCGACCTCGACGGCGACGACCCGATCCCCCCGGGATTCCGGGCCGACCCCGTCCGCTTCATCGAGCTGTACTCCGAGCTGCCCGACGAGCACGGGCACGCGCCGCCCCCGGACCGCCCCGCGTTCAACTTTGCGCTTTTCCCGCGGGACCCCGCCGCCCGGGTTTCCCAGAACGACGGCTTCGGCGTCGAGTACACGATCGGGATGGACGAGACGCGCTGGGGCGACCTGTCCTCCAGCCTCCCGTTCCGCGCCCAGCACGCGCTGGTCGTCGAGATCCCCCGCGAGGACGGCCCCGACTTCCGGACCGTGCTGCGGGTGGTCCCCGGCGTGCGCGAGGTGCTCTCCGACACCGGGTACGCCGTCCGCGTGCGGGAGGTCCTGCCCGAGCCCCCGTTCCCGATCATCACCGAGGGCTACCAGGGCGCGACGAGCATGGTCGCGATCGTCGAGGTCGAGCGCATCGCCTCGTCCGCACCCGAGCAGGGCGAGACGTACGACCGCTGGGTCTACCACCGCTTCCCGGAGATCGCCCAGGACCTGCTGAGCACGACCGACCCCGCGACGGGGCGCCCGGGCCGGCGCGACGCCGACCCCGCGATCAGGCTCTCGCTTATCGACTGCTCGCACCTGCAGGTCTACTTCGACGAGCGGGCCGACGGGCGCGTCCGCGCGATCGTCCGCCAGCCGGGCGGCGCGTTGCGCGTCGTGGACGACGTGCCCGAGGGCGGGCGCGTCGAGGACATCGTCCCGCGGATCGACCTGGCGCTGGCCGGCCGCTGGGACCACGGCCGCACGTTCCAGCGCCCCGTCCCGGTCCCGCCGGAGGACCGGGAGAAAGACCAGATCGGCACGCACGGCAAGGCGATGCTGGCCGTCGAGGTCACGGCCTCTGGAGAGACGCAGACGCTGTGGCTTCCGTTCAAGCGGTACGCGTTCCTGGACCCCGACCCGGGCGAGGTCGTCACGCTCCGCGACGGGCGGCGACTGCGCCTCGCGTTCGGGCGCCTGCAGCACCTGTTCCCGGGCTTCGCCGTCAGGCTCGTCGACTTCGAGATGATCGCCTACGACCACCGCGGCGCCCCGCGCGACTATCAGTCGATCGTCCGCGTCGAGCCCAGCGGCATGGTCGGCTCGGCGACCGAGTTCGAGCCCTACGAGCACGTGACCAAGCTCAACGCGCCCCTCCGCGCCCCGTTCCACTGGGACGAGGACGCGTCGTGGATCAGCAACTTCTCCCGCCGCCTGCTCGGCGGGCTCAACCCCAACCAGTTCAAGCTCTCCCAGGCCGGCTGGGACCAGCAGGGCTGGACCCAGAGCCAGCAGATGGTGGACCAAGGCCTGCAGGACCGCCCGCGCGCCCGCTGGACGATCCTCGGCGTGGGCAACAACCCGGGCATCCACGTCATCGCCCTCGGCGGGATCATGATGGGCGTCGGGATCCCCTGGGCCTTCTACGTCAAGCCCTGGCTCGTGCGGCGGGAGAAGAACAAGCTCGCCGCCCGTGCGTCCGCGGGCACGCGCGCATCGAAGGCCAAGTCAGACGACAAGACTCCGGCGCCCGAGCCGGTGGGAGCCGGGGCATGAGCACGACACGCCGACTCATCTCGATCACCGCCGCGGCCCTCGCGCTGCTGCTCGCCTCGCCCCTCGCCCCCGCCCAGCAGGGCGCCCCGCCCGCGGGCGTCGAGGAGCCGCCCCCAGCGCCCGCCGGCGGCGCGGGCAACACGCACCCCGAGCACGACCTCGTCCGGGCCCAGGACCCCAACGCCCTGCTCAATCCGTTCGGCCTGCCCGAGAACGAGCCCGCCGCGGGCGTCGAGGCCAAGCGCGATTTCGCCCAGGCGCTCGACATCCGCCCGCTGCGCGACCTGGCCGTCCAGCACGACGGGCGGGTGAAGATCCTGGACACGCTCGCCCGCGAGACGGTCCGCACGATCACGGGCCGCAAGGACTTCATCGACATACTGCCCCTGGCGCCCGGCGCCGACGAGCCGGACACCTGGAAGCCCGACCCGCTGTTCACGCTGATGGACATGGTCATCGACCCGGCGTACTACGCCGACAAGCCGCTGATCCACGTCGAGTACCTGCCGCTGCGCGACGCGATGCTCGCCAGCGCCTTCCCGGACGACGAGCCGACCCAGAAGCTCTGGAGCAAGCGGACGCGGCTCTCGCCCGACATCATCGACGCCAACGCGACGCCCGTCTTCAACCAGTACGGCGGCAGCGCCCCCATGCGCGACGCGCTCAACCGCACCGAGAACATGCGCCGGCTCTACCTGCTCAGCGCGTCGAACCTGCTGCTCGCGGCCCCCGACAGCACGAGCGACACATGGCTCCCGCTGACCGACCTGCCCTCGGGCGCCCCCGCCCGGGCCGCGGCGCTCGAGCTGGGCGACGCCTGGCGCGCCCTCGACGCCGACCGCGCCAACGCCGCGATCGCGACCCTCGCCGCCGAGCTGCCGACCATCCACCCGGACGTGTACCCCGACTCCCGCCGAAGCCTCGAGCTTGCGTACAACCGCTCGAACGCCTTCGCCTGGGGCGCGTGGGTCTACCTGCTCAGCCTGCTCATGCTCGTGCTCGCCTTCGGCACCGGGCGCCAGTGGCTCGTCCTGGGCGGTGTCTCGGCCCTGGTCCTGGCGATCGGCTTGCACGCCTTCGGCTTCGGCGCCCGGTGCATCATCGCCGAGCGCTTCGCGATCCAGAACCAGTTCGAGTCGATGACAGGCGTCTCGCTCTTCGCCGCGATCGTGGGCCTGGTGATCATGATCTGGCGGCGCCAGTGGCTCTTCGGCGCCGCCGCCGCGGGCGCGGGATTCCTCATCCTCACCGGCGCCACGCAGATGAACATCCCGGGCGTGAGCATCGGGCGCGAGGCCGCGATCCTCAACACCTCCGTCCTGCTCAAGTACCACGTGACGACCGTGCTCACCAGCTACGGCCTGATCACGCTGGGCATGATCATCAGCCTCTTCTACCTGGGCTCGCACTACGGCGCCAAGTGGTTCGGCAAGTCAGACGCCCAGCTCGTCGCCGCAGGCGCGGTCGCGGGCGGTGGGGGGGTCGGGGGCGACGACGCGCCCACCAACGCCCGCCTGCTGGCCGACCTGGACAGAGCCCAGCTCATCGTCCTCCAGCTCGCCTTCTGGACGCTGGGCGTGGGGATCCTCCTCGGCGCCTGGTGGGCCGACCACTCCTGGGGCCGCTGGTGGGCCTTCGACCCAAAGGAGACCTGGGCCCTGGTCACCTGGATCATCTACCTCATCGTCATCCACGTCCGCGTCGCGACGGGCGGGAGCAAGCGGGGTTTCGTGACCGCCTGGCTCTCCGTCGTCGGCTTCATCGTCATGCTCTGGACGTACTTCGGCGTCAACCTGCTGCTGCCGGGGCTGCACGCGTACGCGTGAGTGGGGCCTGTCGATGACTGACCCGGACTGGCCCTTCGAGGATCCGCCCAACGTCGCGGTGATGACGACGCGATCGGTGCTGGATGGTGAGGATTGGATCGGTCTTGTCACCCACGACGAGGATGATGGTAGTTGGCAGGTTTTGCCGCTCGCGGGTGTCGGCGACGGGGATCAAATCGAGATCGGTCGAGTCATCGCGCTGTCAGAGGCATGCGAGATTGAGCCAAGATTGAGGGAACTGGCAGACCTTCCGCTGGGGTGGCGTGCGTGGCGAGAATCGCCCGACTCGCCTTGGGTCCGCGAGCTGAGCCCACATCAAGCGGGGTAGCGAGCGGCGTCGCAACCAACCCTCCAGGAGAGTCGGCGCCCCCGAGCGCCTGCTGTTTCCGGAGTTACGCGCCCATGTGTGAGTCGTTCGGCCGTCACGAGTTAATCTCGTACGTCGTGACTTCGACCTTGTTGCCGTCGGGGTCACGAAAGAACACCGAGTAGCAGATCCCGAAGCGCTGCTCGTCGTGCTCGATGCCGAGTTCCTCGAGCCGCCCGCGGAACGCCTCCCACGCGGCGCGCGACGTCCGGAACGCGAAGTGATCCACGACCCCCGCGGGCCGCGGCGGCCGATCGGCCGGCCCGGACTCGGCCGGGAAGATCGCGACGCCCGTGCGCGAGCCGGGCGCCATCAGAATCCGCGGCGCCCCGCCCCACTCGCCCGGGAACGCGTCCTTCAGCCCCAGGACCCGGCCGTAGAACGCTTCCGAGCGGTCCATGTCCGAGACATTGATCGCGACGTGGTCGAGTTGGATGTCCATCGTGACAATCTACCGCGCGAGCACGAGGCGCCGGTCACCGCGTGTTCAGCGCGATCCGCCCGGGTATGCCCTTTCGCGCGACCGGGATCGACGGCACGCGCCGACCGACCCGCATGCGAGCACGGCCAGCGTTCCCGGGTGCGGAACGCGGACGAGCCAGCTCCCCAGCACGGGGGCCCCGCCGTTCGGGTTCTGGAACGCGAAGGCGCCCACGCTCATCTCGGGCATCCCGTTGACCATGAGGCCGTCCATGTCGGCGCGTCGCCGGAGCCCGCCCGATTTATCTCCCGTGATCCCGAACGCCTGGCGCCCGTCGCCGATGCCGGCCTGGAACCCGGTGCTGCCGACGAAGTCCATGAGCGCTTGGGCCGGCGCGATGTTCGCGCTCGACTGGCCGGGCACGTCGGGGATCCCCGCGTTGACGAACAGCGTGAGCACCTCCGCGACGCTCGCGTACCGCCAGCCCTCGAACGTGCCCCCCACGCCGAGCTGCGCGTCAACCTCGTTGGCGGACAGGTCCGTGGACAGCGTCAGGTCCAGCCACTGCAAGCCCGTGTCGGTGTCGAGCGTCACGGACCCGGCGCCGAACACGCCGTCGTCGAGCTCGACGATGTCCGCCGACGCGATCGAGCACGCCGCCGCGTATGCCACAAGAGCCGCATTCCTGATCATGGCGCCTCCCCCTCTCCGGGTTCAGACTACAGGGGCGCCGCCACGGCCTCACGTGAATTCTCGCCGCCGCCGCCTGGGGCCTCTCAACGCCGCAATCCGGCCATAGAGTCCCGCGTGCCGCGGCTCCGCAGGATTGACTTCGCTCGCTCCTCGCCGGAACTCGCCCGCGCGCTGCTGGGGTGCACCCTCGTCCGCGTGCTACCCGACGGCTCGCGCCTCGCCGGCGCCATCGTCGAGACCGAGGCCTACATCGGCCCCGACGACACCTGCGCCCACTCCGTCGGCGGGCGACGCACGAAGCGCACCGAGCCCATGTTCCACAAGCCCGGCACCGCGTACGTCTACTTCACCTACGGCATGCACCACTGCTTCAACGTCGTCGCGGGCGAGGTCGGCCAGCCGGTCGCCGTCCTCATTCGCGCCCTCGAACCCACCGAAGGGCTCGACCGGATGCGCGCCCACCGAGCTTCGGGGAAACGCCCGGCACGCCCCCTCCGCGACACCGACCTCTGCTCCGGCCCGGCCAAGATCTGCCAGGCCCTCGCCATCGACCGGGCCCTGACCGGGATCGACCTCACGGCCGACCCGCGGCTCTTTGTGGAATCTCCGCCGGGCGGTCCGATAGACCCTGTGAATCTGGTGAACGACGCGAGGATCGGGGTCGGCGACTCGGACGACTGGGCCCGGGCGCCCCTCCGCTGGCACCTGGCCGGGAACCGGCACGTGAGCGTGGTGCGAACACCCTGAAACAAGGGCCGTGAATCCCGGGGCCCCGAACCACGAATACACGGTGTGCGAATCGGGTTTGGTCCCCTAGAATTCGCGTCGTCCCGCCCCGTCTGACGATGGGTCAGGGACGCACGGAGCGTTCGGCATATGTCCCAGCAGATCGACCTCAAGCAAGTCATGACCGACGCGGGCGGCTACTCGCCCGAGTCCTACCGCTTCATCCGCGACGGGCTGGCCCACACCGTCCGCATGGTCCACGGCGACGACGCCGCCGACGCCCCGCCCGCAGACCCCTCCGACGAGGACTCCCGCCACGTCTCCGGGCGCGAGCTGTGCGAGGGTCTCCGCGACTTCGGCCAGCGCCAGTACGGCCTGCTCGCCAGGACCGTCCTCTCCCGCTGGGGCATCCGCTCGACCGAGGACTTCGGCCGCATCATCTTCGCCATGGTCGACGCCGGCCTGATGCGGAAGACCGACGAGGACACGATCGACGACTTCGTCGGCGTGTACACGTTCGACGACGCCTTCGCCGAGCCCGAGCCTACGACCGCCGCCGGCGCCTGAGCCCCTGACCTGATCCCGCCCAATCGGCCACCCCGGCGCGACCCCGCGTCCGGCCGGGCCTGTGGTACGCTCTGAGCCCATGGCGAAGGACGGGGCGGGAAAGAGCAAGAAGGGCGGGCAGGAGGAGCACGCCGAGCCCTCGGCCGAGTGGGCCCGCCTCCACCTCTGGCAGGTCCAGTACGTCCGCGACGTCCTGATGGTCCTGGGCGTGATCGCCCTGTTCTGGCTCGGCCAGAAGCTGAGCATCGTCACCGTCCCCGTTCTGCTCGCGATCCTGTTCGCGTACCTCTTCGAGCCGGTCATCCAGTTCCTGATGAGCCGGACCAGGCTCAAGCGCCAGGGCGCGGTCACCGCCATCCTCGTCACGATCGTCCTCGGCGTCGTCGTGCCCGGGGCGCTGGCGCTGAGCTACGGCGTCATCCAGGGCGCCGCCCTGATCCGGACCGTCGGCGCCAACACCATCGCCTTGAACGAGTCGGTACAGGCCGTGCGGAACGTCCGCGGCCTCGAGCGCGAGCTGGAGAACGCCCAGGCCGGCCTCGAGCCGCCACCGGACGAGACGCCGGCCGAGCAGGCGGAGGGCGAGCAGGCGACCGAGGAGAGCGCTCCCGAGTCATCCGACGCGACCGACACCCCGTCCGGCCCGAGGTCGGTCGAGAACATCGAGGAGGATCTGGCCAAGGCACGGACCGCCGAGGAGCAGGCGGTCCAGGATCTCGAGGACGTCGCCGGCCCCGCGTGGGTCGATCTGCACGAGTGGCTCATCGGCGCCAACGAGCGCGAGGACCTGACGGTCGCGCTCGACTACGTGGGCGACTACCTCGAGGCCGAGGCGGGACGGGTCGCCCAGGCCGCCGCGGGCGTCAGCGCCAACGCCGTCGGCGTCGCGGTCGCCTTCCTCTCCAAGGCCTTCGGCGTCCTGTTCATGCTCTTCCTCACCGCCTTCTTCTTCTACTTCTTCGCCACCGGCTGGGTCGAGTTCAAGGGCTTCACGCAGAAGCTCCTGCCCGAGAAGAACCGCGACCGCGTCGTGGACCTGGCGGTCAAGTTCGACCGCGTCATCGCCGCCTTCATCCGCGGGCGCCTGACGATCGCCTTCATCCAGGCGATCGTCTTCACGATCGGGTACTGGATCATCGGCGTGCCCGCGGCGTTCATCCTCGGGCCCATCGTCGCCGTCCTCTCGATCGTGCCCTACCTCGCCCTCGTCGGCGTGCCCGTCGCGATCCTGCTGCTCTGGCTCGAGAACCACACGGGCCTGCGGGGCAACGTCCTGTATGTCATCGCCGCCCCGACTGTCTTCTACTTCGTCGCGCAGGCCCTGGACGACTACGTCTGGACACCCATGATCCAGGGCAAGGAGACCGGGATGTCCACCCCCGCGATCCTCTTCGCCTCCCTGGCCGGCGGCGTGCTCTTCGGGGTCTTCGGGCTGCTGATCGCCATCCCGATCGCGGCCTGCCTCAAGATCCTGATCCAGGAGATCTTCTGGCCCCGCTTCCGGGCCTGGGCCGAGGGCGAGGCCCAGGACTTCCTGCCCATCGAGCGGGAGTGAGCCGGGGAGGCCGGGCGGGGACGGACTGGTTGGCGCCGGGCGGGCCCGGGGTGGGTCACCGGGCCGGCTTGCGGGGCGCCCGCGTTTCCGCGATGATCCCGCCCATGACTGAATCCAAGGAAGACACGGGCGCCAAGCCCGCCGAGAGCACGCCGGGATCGGGCGCCGACGCCCCCCTGGACATGAACCTGGTGAAGTTCCCCTTCCTGATCTCGGGGATCATGAACGCGATCGCCGGGCTCTCATGGATCTTGCTCAGCATCATCCTGATCTTCATGTTCGTGGGTTGCCTGACGCTGCCGCTGGCCATCGGCATGGGCGTGCTCGCGGTCTTCGAGATCCTGGTCTTCGTCCACCTGCACCAGGAGAAGAAGCCCCGCCCGACCAAGAAGAAGCTCAAGATCCTCGCCATCTGCGAGATCGCGACGATCCTTCTGTTCAACATCCCCAGCGTCGCCTGCGGCGTCTGGACGCTCCTGCAGCTCGAGAAGTACGACGAGAACGGCTGATCACGCGCCGAGCCGCGGGCCCGGTCCCGGGTCGCGGCGCTGAACTGAGCGAAAGATCCCCCGACGCATGACCGACACGCCCGACACGCCGCCCCCCGCCCCCGCCCCCGCGAGCACGCCCGGGGCGCCCATGATCATCCGCATCCCGATCCTCATCTCGGGGATCCTCAACGTCATGACCGGGCTGGCCCACCTGACATGGTGCATCGGCGTGATCTTCACCGTCCCGCTCGTCGTCCTCGCGGTCTTCGAGTTCATCTACTTCTCGAAGCTCGGCCAGGCCGACTTCTCCGCCCACAAGTCCAAGGTCAAGCTCATCTCGATCCTCGAGATCTGCACGATCCTGGTTGGCAACGTGGGCTCGCTGGTCTGCGGCATCATCGTCCTGGTGAGCATCAAGGAGATCCCGGACCCGCCCTCGGGCGCCGCCTGAGGACCCGGGCCCTGCCAACGAACACAGCCGCGGGACGAGCGCCCGCGGCTGTTTCTTTGTGTCCGGTTGTCGTGCCCTGACAGGGCGTCGCTGACGCGGCTCAGTCGCCCGTCGGCACGTCCGCCCGCACCTCGGCCGTCATCTCCGCCGGGATCGGTCGCTCGGGCGACTCCGTGTCCCAGCAGATCAGCAGCACCTTCCACTCGCTCTCCGGGTCGGCCGGGTCGCGGACGAGCTGGAAGCTGTTCACGCCCCGGGCCACCGCCTCGCCGCCCGGCTCGGTCAGCGTCTCGTACGCGCTCATCACGTGCGCCATCCGCCCGAAGACCTGCACCTTGTTCCAGGTCGAGCGCTCGTAGAACGCGTTGGACGCCATGTGCGCCCCCGCCCGCTCCACGTACTCGTCGGGCGTCCACGTGATCCGCCGGGGCGGGATCGCCTCCTGCTCGCCCTGGGCCGGGCGCCCCTGCGTGAAGAACGTCAGTTTCCCGTCCTCGGCGAAGCAGGCCCGAAACTCGTCCCAGTCCCGCTGCTGCCCGGCCGGGCCCGAGATGACGGCGTACATCTGCTCGACCGCGGCCAGGGCCGACGCCCGGTCATTCGCGGCCTCGCGGGCCTCGTACGTCAGGTAGCCGGCGCCGCCGGCGAACACCCCCGTGCACACCACCGCCACACCGACCAACGCGCCTCGTCTGCTCATCGCGGGCCCTCCCTTCGGGTCGTGATTCGGGGATGCTACCGGCGTGGGCCCGGGTCCGCTGCACTGGGCCGAGGGCTCGGCGCCGGCGGATCACCGCCGCTTCTTGGGTTTCCGCTTCTTGACGCCGCGGCTCTTGGCCTTGGTCGAGCCACGCCCACCCAGCCCCAGACCGCCCATCCCCCCGATCATGTCCCCCATCCCGCCCCCGGCAAGCTGCTTGGCCGCCGCCATCTTCGAGCTCGTGCTCATCGATGCCATCTGCTTGGTCATCTTGCTGATCACGTCGAACTGCTTGACCAGCTGGGCCACCTGCTGGGGCTCGCCCCCCGAGCCCTTGGCGATCCGCCGCCGGCGCGACGTGTTGATCTTCTTCGGGCTCTTCCGCTCCTCGGGCGTCATGGACTGGACCAGCGCCTCGGTCCGGTCGAGCTGCTTCTCGTCGATGTCCACGTCCTTGAGCATCGACCCCACGCCGGGCAGCAGGCCCATGACCTGCTTCATGGGCCCCATCCGCCGCAGCGAGCGGAGCTGCTTGAGGAAGTCGTCCATCGTCATCTCGCCCTTGGCCATCTTGGCCTCGAGCGCCTTGGCCTCTTCCTCGCTGACCTCCTGCTGCGCCTTCTCCACGAGCGACACGACGTCGCCCATGCCCAGGATCCGCCCCGCCATCCGGTGCGGGTTGAAGACCTCCAGCGCGTCCATCTTCTCGCCCACGCCGATGAAGCGGACGGGCGCGCCCGTGACCGCCTTCACGCTGATCGCCGCCCCGCCCCGGGTGTCCGAGTCGAGCTTGGTCATGATCACGCCGTCGACTTCCAACCGCTCGTGGAACGACTTGGCGGAGTTGACCGCGTCTTGGCCCGTCATCGAGTCCACGACCAGGAAGATGTGGTGGGGCGAAAGGTTCTTGTTGACCTGCTGCAGCTCGCCCATCAGCTCGTCGTTGACGTGCAGACGCCCGGCCGTGTCCAGGATCAGCACGTCCACGCCCTTCTCGCGGGCGGCCCTGAGGGCGTTACGGCAGACCTGCACCGCGACGCCGACGGCCTTGCCGTACTCGTCGCACTTGTCCGGCTCGCCGTAGAAATGGATCTGCGCCCCGCCGGACACGGTCTCGTTGGCTGTCCTCGCGACGGTCTCGAGCTGCTCGACGGCCGCCGGCCGCTGCAGGTCCGCCGCGGCCAGCATGACCGACCGCCCGCGCTTCTTGAGGAACCCCGCCAGCTTGCCGCAGGTCGTCGTCTTCCCCGAGCCCTGGAGCCCGCACATCATCACGACGGTCGGCCCGGGCGAGACCTTGAGGATCTCGCCCCCGCCCTCCATCGCCGCCTCGGGCCCGGCCGCCGGGTCGCCCCCGAGCAGCTCGACCAGCCGCGCGTGCACGATGCCGATCATCTCCTGGCCCGGCTTGAGGCTCTTGGTCACGTCCCGCCCGACGGCGTCGTCCATCACGTCCTGCGTGAACTTCTGGACGACGTCGTAGTTGACGTCCGCCTCGAGCAGGGCCGTGCGGACGTCCTCCATCGCCTCGCGGACGTTGGCCTCGGAGATCGAGCCGCGCCCGGAGAGCTTGCGCATCATGCCGTTGAAGCCGTCGGAGAGTCTGTCGAACATGCGATCGCCCGGGCGTGCGAGGGAGAGCCCCCGCGCCCGCTCCTGTTCAAGCTGTCAGAGCCGTGACCGCGGCAGTGGGGGGAGTCTAGGACTCCGCCGAGCCGCAACTACACTCACGACATGCGAGGTTCGCCCCCGAGCCCTGGCCAGACGGACACGCGGCCGACGTGGCTCGTCCGGGTCCGGTCGGCGGACCTCGAAGGCGACCGGGAGTGGCGCGACCTCCGCGTCGCCGCGACCTCCCCGGCCCAGGCCGAGGCCATCCTCCGACGCCGCGGCCTGGACGTCGATCCCGCGACCATCCGCTCGACCGCCGACGCCCCGGACCCGGCCCGCCCGGCGCCGCTGGGCGTGCTCCGGTGCCTCCGGTGCGGCTACGTCCTCGACGGGCTCAGGGTCTCGAACTCTGTGGTGGATTGTCCCGAGTGCGGCCGCGCCCAGGTCGTCGTCGCGTGGACAAACGAGCCCAAGCCGGCGCCGCAAGACGGGATCGTCCACGCGCTGGCCATCATCGGGGGAATCGCCGTCGGGATCGTCGGACTGATCGCCGGACTCCTGATCCTGGCCACATTCATATAGCGGGAAACCCGGAGTGCCCACCCGCCTCTACTCGGTGATCTGCCACGACCTCGCCCGCGAGGAGTTCTACCGCCTGGTCGTCGAGGCGCCCGACGCCGAGGAGGCCGCCCGCGTCACCCGCGAGCGGGGTCACCTGGTCGAGAAGGTCATGCCCGCCAAGCGTCCGCTGCCGACCGACTCAGTCGTCCGCCGACTCATCGGCCGCTGCCCGAGCTGCGGCTACAACCTCGATGGTCTCAAGGCCGAGAACGACATGGTCACCTGCCCGGAGTGCGGCCAGCGCTCGCGGCTGGTGTTCTAGCGTCGGCGCTCACTCCGTCGCCTCCCGGTCGTACCCGATCCCGTTGAACATGGAGTTGTCCCCCGTGTCCGGCTCGACGTACCCCGTGGACTGGTCCACCACCCGGTAGCCCAGCTCCGCCAGCCCCGACGCCTCGGCGTGCCCGTCCAGCCAGCTCACGATCGCCCGGCCGTTGTGCCGCAGCTCCGGGACCACCTGCCCCGATGAGTGCCCCCACTCGATCGCCCCGTTGTGGGCCGTGTCCAGACGCGGCGGGTCCAGCGTGTACGCGTGCTCCCGGAACCCCTCGCTCGTCCGCAGCACCTGGCTCCCGCCCGAGTCGGCGAACGCGACCGTCCGGTACGGCTGCAGGATCTGATGCCCGCCGACCGGGTAGTTGCTGTACCCCCCGTCGGCGCCGGTCCTCGGGTTGCCCAGGTACTGGTAGTTGTACCCGTACGACCCGCACCGCAGCACCTGGATGTTCCCGGTCTGCTTGGCCCGCATGTCCTCGAAGCGCTGCGTCGGGTCGAGGAAGATCTCGTTGTCCAGCCGCGGGAAGTCGTTGGTGGTCAGGAAGTCGTTCAGCTCGTCGGCGCCCTGGGGCACGATCGGGCGGCCCACGTAGTCGCCGATGATGAAGTGCCACCGGGCCTTGGGTCGCCCGGTCGCGGCGTGCACGCCCTCGGGCATCTTGTGGGGCATGTACACACCGTGGTCGTCGCCGTACAGCTGCAGCGCCAGCCCGATCTGGCGGTGGTTGGACATGTTCTTGGACTTCCGCCCCGCCGCCATCGCCGATCCCAGCGCCGGCAGGACGATCCCGATCAGCAGCGCGATGATCGCGATGACCACCAGCAGCTCGATCAGCGTGAAGCCACGGCTCGTCCGTCCTTCGCTCGCGTTCCCGCACACCATCGCGGACTCCTCGCAGACCCGTGGTGAAGCCGCGAGCGTACAGCACACGCCCCGCGGCCGATACCCCCGGCAGGGGGCTACTCCCGCCCCTTCGACCGCAGCCACTTGTGGAGCTTGGCCTTGGTCCACGTGTTCACGCACTGCTCGGGGGGCAGCCACCCCCGCCGCCCGGTGAGCACGCCGTACCGCAGGTTGTCGAAGTCGCCCAGCTCGTGCACATCGCAGTCGATCGCGATCAGCGCACCGGCCTCGACCGCCGCCCGCACGTGCGTGTCCCGCAGGTCCAGCCGCATCCAATGGGCGTTGATCTCGAGGGCGACGCGGTGCTCGACCGCGGCCGCGATGATCTCGTCCATCGCCGGCTCCAGCCCCTTGCGCCGGTTGATCAGCCTGCCCGTCGGGTGCCCGAGCACGTGCACGTACGGGTTCTCGATCGCCGCCAGCAGCCTCGCCGTCGCCTTCTTCGGCTCCTGGCTCAGCGCCACATGCGGCGAGGCGACCACCACGTCCAGCCCCGCCAGGAAGTCGTCGTCGTAGTCCAGCCGCCCGTCGGCCAGGATGTCCACCTCGCACCCGCACATGATCTCGATGCCCGCGGTCTCCTCCCGCAGCGCCTCGATCGTCTTCCGCTGCGCCCGCAGGCGCTTCTCGTCCAGCCCGCCCGCCTGGGCGCTGCTCTTCGAGTGGTCCGTGACGGCGATCGTGTGGAACTTCCGCCGCTTGGCCTCGCCGACCAGCTCCTCCAGGTCCAGCAAGCCGTCCGAGGCCGTCGTGTGCGCGTGCAGCTCGGCCCGGACGTCCCCGACCTCGACCAGCCCCGGCGTCTCGTCCAGGTCCAGCTCGCCCGCGTCCTCGCGGATCTCGGGCGGCGCCCACGCCAGGCCCAGGGCCTTGTAGATCGACTCCTCGGTCTTGGACGCCCTGGGCTTCACGCCCCGCGACTGGGGCGGGCCCTCACCCTCCTCGTCGGGAAACAAGCCGTACTCGTTGAGCGTCAGCCCCTTCTTGATCGCCCGCTCGCGCAGCCGCACGTTGTGGTCCTTGGAACCCGTGAAGTACATCAGCGCCGCGCCCCACGACGACTCGGGCACGATTCGCAGATCGACCTGCACGCCCCCGCTCTGCTTCGCGTCGTCGCCCCAGCGGGCCGAGTCGGCGCCGCCCAGGTCCATCCGGCACGAGGACTTGGTCTCCCCCTTGGCCAGGACCTTTGTCACGCCCTCCATCCCGACGAACGCCTCGCGGGCCGCGTCCGCGTTGCTCGTCGTGACCAGGATGTCGATGTCCCCGATCGTGTCCCGCCCGCGCCGCAGCGAGCCGGCGTACGCGACACGCTTCACGCCCTTGACCTTCTCCATCGCCGCGACGACCCGCTCGGCGATCGGCATCGCGATGCCCAGGTTCAGCCGCTCTCCGCTCGATGCGACGAACGCCAGGGACTCCTTGATGTTCTCGACCGTCTTCTTGCCCATTCGGGGCAGGTCCAGGATCGAGCCGTCCTCGATCGCCGCCCGCAGCCCGGCCTCATCGGTGATCCCCATCTGCTTCCACATCAGCGCGACGGTCTTGGGCCCCAGCCCGGGCACGTCCATGAGCGTCAGCAGCCCTGCGGGGATCTCCTTCTTGAGATCCTCGTGCTCGCCGATCTTGCCCGTGCGTTTGAACTCGCCGATCTTCTCGGCGGTCCCCTTGCCGATCCCCTCGATCGCCGTCAACGCCTTCGCGTCCTCGGCGATCGGCTCCAGGTCCGACGTCATGTCCCCGATCACGCGCGCCGCCTTCGCGTTCGCGTTGACCCGGAACGGGTTGGCGCCCGTCAGCTCGAGCATCTTGGCGATCTGCTCGAACCGGACCGCAAGCTCCTTGTTGAACCCCATGCGCGATCGTAGTGGGGGCGGGCCGCCGCCCGCGCGGGGCGTCTTACCCCTCGTCGTCCCGCCCGAGCCCGGGCGACTCGCCGCCGAACTCCTCGACGATCTGGGCCTCCACAGCCTCGACGATCGACTCCCGCCGATCCTCGGGCACGAGCATCAGCGCCGCCACCCATCGACGGCTCAGCTCAGGGCTCCCCGACCGCAGCAGCTCCACCAGCATCCGCACGTGCTCGTTGGGCAACAGCGGATCGGACCCGGTCGGCCGCCCCGGCGGCGTGTGCATCGGCTCCCTTGGCTTCGACATCGCCCCGCGTCGCCCCCGTCTCACCCCCCGACGCGAGCCTACCAGACGACCCCCGGATCCGAGTCTCCAGCCCCTGCACGAACCGCTCCAGCCGGTCCACGCGGTCGGTCAGCGCCTCCAGGGACTCGGCGATCGCCGCCAGCAGCTCGCTCGGGTCCGCGGCCCGCAGGGCCTCGCGCCGCACCTCGTCGCGGCGCATCGGGCCCTTGCCGGTCAGCACCCAGTCCCCGTTGAGCTTCAGGGCGTGGCAGACGGCCGAGACGAACTCCACGCTGGGCGCCTGGCCCTGCATGTACCGCCGCACCGTCTCCGGATGGACCCCCGTCAGGTCCGACAGCGAGCGGTACGTCCGCTTGCCCACCGCCGCCGACAGCCGATCGTGCAGGCTTCCCCCGTCCATGCCGGCAAGACTACGCCCCCTGTTCGGCCAACGCGAGCCGATCAAACGAACATCTCGTCAAAATGATAGCATTATGTACGGTATTCGGACACAATATTGGGTGATCGTGTCCGGCTTGCCCCGGGGATGTTCACCACAGATCCGTGGGCACTGTGCTCGGCGGCATCGTGAGGTTTTTGTGCTATCCCACGTCCGCCAGGCCCAGCGCCTCGCCGTGCGTGTGCATGAGCCGACGGCGGACCAGGGCGTCCGAGTCCCGGTCCAGCGTCGGCGCCCGGTCGATCCACGCCGCCGCGTCCCGCCTGGCCATCTCCAGCAGCTCCCGGTCCCGCCTCGGGTCGGCGATCCTGAAGGGCGCCACGCCCGACTGCCTCGAGCCGAACAGCTCGCCCATCCCGCGGATTTCCATGTCCTTCTCGGCCAGCACGAACCCGCTCGAAGTCTGCGCCATGACCTCCAGTCGCCTGGCCGCGTCCTCGGTCGTCGTCTCGCCGACAAGCACGCACACCGACGACGCCGCTCCCCGCCCCACGCGCCCCCGCAGCTGGTGCAGCTGCGCGAGCCCGAACCGCTCGGCGTGCTCGACGACCATCACGCTCGCGTTGGGCACGTCCACGCCCACCTCGATCACCGTCGTCGCGACCAGCGCATCAATCAGACCGGCCCGGAAGCGACCCATGACCCGCTCGCGCGTCGAACGCTTCAGCCGCCCGTGCAGCGCCGCGACACGGAGCCCCGCGAGGGGCCCCTCCTCGAGTTCCTTGGTCAGTGCGCGCACGTCCCGCAGGTCCGCGCCCGCCGTCTGCCCCGAGTCGATCGCCGGCGCGACGACGTACGCCTGCTCGCCCCGCTCGATCCGTGACCGCACGAACTCGTAGACCTTCTCGCGATCCTCGGGCGTGACGACCCGCGTCTCGATCGGTGTCCGCCCGGGGGGCAGGCCGTCAATCGTCGAGACGTCCAGGTCGCCGAACTCCGTGATCGCCAGCGTCCTAGGGATGGGCGTGGCGGTCATGACCAAGACATGCGGCGTGACCGTCTCGCCCTCCTCGCCCACGGTGCCCTTGGCCCGCAGGCTGGCCCGCTGGTGCACGCCGAACCGGTGCTGCTCATCGATCACAACGACGGCCAGGTCCTTGAACCGGACCCGCTCGGTCAGCAGCGCATGCGTGCCGACCAGCAGATCGACCTCGCCCGCCGCCGCGCGCGCCAGGGCCGCGGCCCGGTCCGCGTCGTGCATCGCCCCCGTCAGCAGCGCGATCGAGACTCCGCCCGGCTTCCCGGACCGCCCCAGGATCTCCCGGATCGACTCGGCGTGCTGCTCGGCGAGGATCTCCGTCGGCGCCATCAACGCCGCCTGCTTCCCGCTCGCCACGCCCATCAGCATCGCGTACAGCGCCACCAGCGTCTTGCCCGACCCCACGTCGCCCTGGATCAGCCGGTTGGTCGGCGTCTCCGATGACAAGTCCGCCGCGATCTCGCCCACGACCTTGTCCTGCCCCGGCGTCAGCTCGAACGGGAACAGCCCGCGGATACGAGCATCGACCTCGTCGTCCATGCGGAGCGCGGGCGCCCTGAGCGTCCGACGCAGGTGCGCCCTCTTCATCGCCACGCCCAGCTGCAGGAGCAGCAGCTCGTCGTAGATCAGGCGTCGGCGCCCGTTCTCGACCTCCGCCTCGTTCTGGGGCGCGTGCAGCATCCGGTACGCCTCGCGCAGCTCGGGCAGCTCCCGCTCGCGCCGGAAGTCCTCGTCCAGGTGGTCCTCGATCAGCGCCAGCGCCGGCCCGAGCACGAGCGCGATTGCGTCCTCGACTTGGCGGCTCGTGACGCGCTCGGAGGCCGGGTAGACCGGGCGGAGGCGCTCGTCGCGGGCCTCGGGTTCGGGCGACTCGTCCTTGATCTCCTCCCACTTGGGGTTGGCCAGCTGCACGCCGTCGCGCTGTGCGCGGGCCTTGCCCTGGACCCAGAGGCGCATCCCGGGCGTGATCTTGCCCTGCAACCACGGCGCGTTGAACCAGACCAGGTCGAGCCTGGAGACGCCGTCGTGCAGGACGGCCTCGAAGCGGCGCTTGCGCCCGTAGCCGGCGAGTCTGGTCGCCGTCACCTCGCCCCGCGTCGAGACCACCGACCCGGGCGCCAGCTCGCCGATGGGCGCCTCGGCCTCCTCGCGCTCGTGCCGCATCGGGATGTGCGCCACCAGCCGCCCGACGTTCCACAGCCCGAGCGACCGCAGCTCGGCGGCCACCGCGGGCGAGATCCCCGCGACCTCGCCGATCGGCGTCGTCAGCCCGACGGCCCCGGGCGCGACGCGTCCCTCGGCGACCGGCTCGGCCCCGCCCACCTCAGCCTCCCCCCAGGCCCAGCGGGTTGTCGTGGCCCGGCCCCTCGTCGCCCGGCGCCCGCGTTCTCTCGCCCTCGGCCGGGTCGATCTCACGGAGATACGCCCACGTGTACAGCCCCGTCGAGTGCCCGTCTGAGAAGCTGATCCGGATCGCGTAGTTGCCGACCAGCTCGGCGTCGGTCGCGGTCAGCGCCCCGCCGCCGCCTCCACCGCCCGACGGCAGCACCGTGAGCGGGTTGATGTCCATGTGCCGGCGCAGCTCCCGCGCGTCGGCCGACGGTGACATCCGGCGCAGGTACTCGATCGTGTAGTAGGATCCCGTGCCGTCGGCCCACTCGACGGTCAGCCCGCGGTCCTTCTTCAGGTCGATGCGCGTCGGCGTGTCCGGCGTCTGGCCCACGACGGACTCTAGGAGATCGAGCCCTGGCCCAGACCGAGCCCCAGCCCGCCGTCGGCGCCCCGGCCGACCGACTCGCCGCCGCGATCGACCGCGCCGGCTCCTGCGCCTGCGTGGGCCTGGACCCGGTCCTCGAGCGTCTGCCCGCGCCCCTCCGCTCGGCCCGCGTCACGCCCGCCTCGGCGATCCAGGCGTTCTGCCTGGGGGTGATCGACGCGGTCGCCGACTCGGTCGGCGTGGTCAAGCCGCAGTCCGCGTGCTTCGAGCGCTACGGCGCCGAGGGCGTTGCAGCGCTGGGCGAGGTCGTCGCCCACGCCCGGGAGCGCGGCCTCGTCGTCGTGCTCGACGCCAAACGCGCGGACATCGCCAGCAGCGCCGGGCACTACGCCGCGGGCGCCGCCGCCCTGGGCGCCGACTGGATCACCCTCAGCCCGTACATGGGCCGCTCGACGATCGAGCCGTTCCTGGATGCGGGGCTGGGCGTGTTCGCACTCGCCCGCACGAGCAACCCGGACGCCGACGAGCTGCAGACCCTCGTGCTCCAGGACGGGCGGACGGTCGCCCAGCGCGTCTCGTCGATGATCGCCGACGTCGGCCGGGCCCGCCGCGGCTCGTCCGGACTGAGCGACGTCGGCGCCGTGGTCGGCGCGACCAAGGCGGCGGGCGAGGGCGCGCGGCTGCGCCAGATCATGCCCAACCAGGTCTTCCTCGTCCCGGGTGTCGGCGCGCAGGGCGGCACGGTCGAGGACGTGCGCCCGCTCGCGCGGGCCGGCGCGGGCTCTCCGGGCGCCCTGGGACTGGTCGTCAACGCCAGCCGCAGCGTGCTGTACCCCGAGGACGGCGGCGGCGACGACTGGCCCGAGGCCGTCGCACGCGCGGCCCGGAGCTTCGCCGACCCGCTCGGCGCCCTGCACGCCTGAGCGGTCACGACCAAAAAGAGGAAGCGCCCGCCGGCACGAGGCCAGCGGGCGCGAGGTGGGTCGGAACGAGGCCTTGGAAGCCGTATCAGCGGCGCCTGCGGACGCCGGCGATCCCGAGCCCCATCGCCGAGAGCGCGAGCACGCCCGGCGCGGGGATGTCCATGATGCCGTCGGCCTGGGCGGAGACGCCCTCGAAAGACTCGGCGAAGAACTCGGCGTTGGGCTGCTGGAGCAGCAGCGAGACGGCGCCGAAGAGATTCTCGACACCGAAGTCGGTCGAGAAGCTGCCGCCCGACGGCCCGTCGAACGTGCCGTTGCCGCCCGAGGAGTCGAACATGAAGTCGGCGCCCGTGCCGCCGTAGAACGTGAACCCGAGGCCGGCGCCGCTCCAGCTGCCCGCGAACGAGCCCATGAGCACGTCGCCGTCGGCGTCCACGATGGTGAACGTGCCAGACCCGTCGGCGGTCTTGGCGATCGAGTTGATGTTCTCGACGGTGATCTCGAAGTGCACCGAGGCGGGGGCGCCGTCGATGTCCCCCGAGTCGTACCTGGCCGTGCTCGTCCCCCCGAGCAGGCGGGTGACGTCGCCGGTCGAGTTGACGGTGCCGTCCGCGACGAACATGCCTCCCCCGAGGCCCTCGTCGAAGCTGAAGCTGGCGGCCAGATCGGTAAAGCCGAACGAGGCGTCGATGTCCGCCTGGGCGGTCGTCACGCTCGCTCCAAGCGCAACGATCGCGGCCGCGCCCGCGGCGCGGGTGATCTCTCTCAGTCGAAGCATGGGGGAACGCTCCTTGCTACTTCGTCACGTATTGGGAGCCAACCCCCACCGGGGGCCGGACTCTGCTGCACACACCTTCAAGATGCCTCGTGCCCGCCGGAGTGCCACCCGACCGTGTTGATTTCTTGCCACAAGTCCCAGAATCACAGGTCGTCCCGCCGCCCGGGGCCCGCATTCCGGGACGCAGGACATCCCCCGAACGCCACTCTGGACGGTCGGCTGGTCTCGGGATTCGGGTGTCGTGGGGGGCGCCGCGGGGGGCGTCACATCGGCTTCTTGCCGATCGTCACGTCGTAGACCTCGAGCAGCTTCTGCTTGTCGAAGATCATCTCCTGGCGGGTCAGGCCGACGATGTCGTACTCGGTGGTCAGCTCGATCGCGTCCACCGGGCAGGCCTCCTCGCACATCCCGCAGTAGATGCACCGCAGCTCGTCGATCTCGAACTTGGCCGGGTACTTCTCCCGGTCGTCCCAGGGGCTCTCGGCGGCGGTGATGTGGATGCAGTTGGCCGGGCAGATCGTCGGGCACATCATGCACGCGACGCACTTGACCCTGCCGTCCTCGTCCTTGTTCAGCCGGTGCACGCCCCGGAAGTTGGAGGGCTCCTGGCCGCCCTCCTCGGGCGAGTACTGCTCGCGGCGCTGCTCCGGGTACTGGATCGTGCGGCTGGTCTTGCCCTGGCCGAAGGACGTGAAGAAATGCCGCATCGTCGTCCGGAAGCCCTTGAGGACCTCGGGCAGGTAGACCGCCTCGCTCCGGTTCAGGGGGGCGGCCTGGATGCGGATGATCTCGTCCTCGCGGATCGCCATCGGGGCCCAGTATAGCGCCCGGCCCGGGCCCCTCCGGGCCGCCCGAATCGGCCCGCGGGCGGCGTCAACCGGGCGCCCGCGCGCGCCCGGGATCGGGTAGACTCGCGCCCATGCCCGGGCGGTCGAGCAAGCCGCTGTTTGAGCTGATGAGCGCCCGCCGCGCCTCGGCGGCCGCGTCCACCCGCGTTCCGCCAGCGCCCAGGCCCAAGGCCCCCCGACCGGCCCCGTCCGAGCCGGTGGCCGTCAAGCCCCCGCCCCCGCCGCCCGACCCCGGCTCGCGCCCCTTCGTGACGATCCCGACGACGACCCTGTATGTCGCCATCGTGGTGGTCTTCGCGTTCTGCCTGCTGGCGTACGTCGTCGGCTACTCGCTGGGCCAGCGCGCCGGCGAGCGGGCCTGGGTCCAGGCCAGCCTGGGCGAGGACGCGGGCGGCGAGCCCATCGTCGACCCCGTCCTCGAGGACGCGACCAGCCGGGCCGGGTCCGACACCCAGGGCCGGGATCTCCAGGGCCGGAACCCGGGCCGCCAGGCCCCCTCCCGCGCGGGCGCCGCCCCGGCGTCGCCCCCCCAGAACCCGGCCCCCTCGATCGTGGACGACGGCCCGATCCTGACCTCCGCCGGCCGGGTCGCCGCCGACCCCCGGATCCCGGAGACCAACTACCTCCAGATGGGGGACCTCCCGGAATCGCACGCCCGGGCGGCGATCGAGTACTTCGCCGCACGGGGCGAGCGTCTGATCGCGATCCCGCTTGAAGACGGCCCGGGCTCGTCCAATGATCCGAGGTTCCGGCTCTTCTCGCTGGAGGCCCCGATCCCGTCGGGGCAGTTCAGCCAGATGGGTCCGGAGCGGCGCGAGCACAAGCGGCGGGTGGCCGAGATCGGCGACCGCTGGCGTCGCGAGGAGCGGGGTGGGTCCGACTTCTCGAGCGCCTTCTACAGCCTGTACCGCCCGTAGCAACGGGCGGGCGAGACGACGGAGACGTGTCATGAGCCTCGACCGATCGCTGAAGACCAAGGGCGCCCTGGCCGGCAAGCGGTCCGTCATGACACGGGCCGAGCGCGTCGAATCCCTCAAGGCCGACAAGAAGCTCGACACCAAGAAGGACTCGCCCCTCGGCCTTCCCAAGACGAAGGTCAAGGAATAGGTCCCCGGGCGCCCCGCGCCCCGCATCCGCAATATCCTCGGGCATGGACTTCGACCGCCTGATCTCCGACCGGGCCCGCGCGATCGACGCGTCCGGGATCCGCAAGATCTTCGACGCCGCGAGCCGGCTCACCGACCCGATCAACCTCTCGATCGGCCAGCCCGACTTCCCGGTGCCCGAGCAGATCCGTGCGGGCGCCGTCCGCGCGATCGACGCGAACCGGAACGGGTACTCGCCCACCCAGGGCATCCCCGAGCTGCTCGAGCGCATCGTCAGCTGGCTCAACGTGGACCTGGGCTGGTACGTCATGCCCGCCAGCGCCGCGGCCGGCCCGGGCGCCTCCGCCCTCGTCACCACCGGCACCTCGGGCGCCCTCAGCCTCGCGCTGCTGGCGATCCTCGGCCCGGGCGACGAGCTGGTCGTCCCCGACCCGTACTTCGTCGCCTACCCGCACCTGGTCCGGATGTGCGGCGCCGAGCCCGTGCTCTGCGACACCGAGCCCGACCTGCGGATGACCGCCGAGCGCGTCGAGCCCCTGATCACCGACCGCACCAAGGCCGTCCTGTACAACTCACCCTCCAACCCGTGCGGCACGGTCGGCTCGGTCGACGAATGCCGCGACCTGCTCGAGCTCTGCCGCGACCGCGGCGTCCTGCTCATCTCCGACGAGATCTACGACGAGTTCACCTACGACGACTCGCTCACCGACAGGGCACGGGGCGACGACTCCATCAGGCGCTGCCCGAGCCCGGCCCGGTTCGACGGCGCCAGCGCCGACGTGCTGCTTATCCGCGGGTTCGGCAAGACGTACGGGTGCACCGGCTGGCGCCTCGGGTACGCCGCCGGCCCCGCGCCCCTGCTGGCCCAGATGGCCAAGCTCCAGCAGTACACCTTCGTGTGCGCACCGGCGCCGCTCCAGGTCGGGGTCGCCGAGAGCTTCGACGTGCCCATGGAGGCGCACGTCCGCGAGTACCAGCGCCGCCGCGACCTGGTCGTCGAGCGGCTGTCGGCCGTCACCGACGTCCCGACCCCGGGCGGCGCGTTCTACGCGTTCCCCAAGGTCCCCGAGCATCTCGGGCTCACGGGCTCGGCGTTCGTCGAGCGCTGCATCCAGCGCAACGTCCTGGTCATCCCGGGCGGCGTGTTCAGCTCCCGCGACGACCGGTTCCGCGTCAGCTACGCGACCAGCCTCCCCCAGCTGGAGAAGGGCCTGGACATCCTGGTCGAGCTCATGCGGGGCTGACGACTCAGCCGCCGGGCGTCTCCGGCAGCAGGTAGTGCAGCACGTACGCGGTCGGGAACGCCGGGTAGGCGATCCGCAGACGGAACCCGTGGAACGCGCCCGGGTCCCACCCGAGCCGGCCGTACACCGCCGCGAGCATGCCCCGGTAGTCGGGCGCCTCGGGCGTCGCGGGCGCGAGGGGCCCCGCGCCCAGGTCCTGGAGCCGCTCGGCCATGGGCAGACGCGTCCGCCTCGGGTCGGGCCCGCCGGCCCCGATGTCGCTCTCGAGGGCGACCTCCGGCGGGAGCGCCCACGTCATCGACTCGTGCACGAAGAAGTCCAGCAGCATCAGCTCCGCCGGGATGTCGCACCGGGCCCTGTGCTCGCCCCGGTCGTTCTCCTTGGTCGCCCAGTACGGGATCCCGCGCTGCACCGCGCCGAACACGCACGTCAGCGCCCCCGTGTTGCCCACCGGTCCCTCGACCAGCTCGAAGCTCGTGTACGACCCGCGGTCGCGCCGCCGCAGGTTCAGCGCCGAGTCCGAGCAGAAGTCGGCCAGCAGCGGTGCGTGCTCCGGGCCCGCGTACCTCGGGTCGATCGCCTCCGAGGCCGAGGTCGCCATCGGCGTCCCGTCGTCGTTCTGGCTCTGGCGAGACGCCATCACCCACGAGACGTCCGGGCGCAGGCGGCGGAAGTCGATCAGGCCGTTGATCGACGCGAAGTCCAGCAGCCCGGGCTCGGCGCCCGGGGCCACGATGCCCACCTTCAGCGTCACCCGCGCCTGCACGCCCCACAGGTAGCTCGCCCCTTGGTACAGCAGCTTCCTGTGATGCTCGTCCCGCTGCTCGCGGCCGGCGGGGCTCAACTCCACACCCATCATCTCGAGCGTCGCCCGGTCGCCGCAGTGCACGCGGATCAGGCTCTCGAAGCCCTCGACCGCCTCGCGGGCCGTCCTGATCTGGTCCGCCGGCACGCCCGCCCTCTGGGCCCCCCGCAGCAGCAGCTTCACCCCCGACGCGCCCGGCATGTGCTGGAGCGCCACCGCCGGGTCGTCGGCCTGGACCACCTTTGCGATCTTCCACGCCAGTGTCTTGGTCAGCCCGGCCTCGCGGCTGATCGAGCCCGGGTCCTGCGGGTCGGCCCCCATCGCGACCAGCAGGTCGCTGAACGACCCACGCACCGATCGGACCACGCTCCGCGCGTGCGTCGGGAAGGGCGGCGGGGCGGTCTCGGGGGCCAGCATGGGGTCTCCGGCGGGGCGGGTCGCGCGGGCCGTCCTGGCCCTCTGGGCGGCCATTGTAGCCGGATCCGCCCCGAGCCCAAGACCCACCACGAAGATTCATATGAAAATCTGCAAGAAGATACGGGCGAACTCTTGTGCGGCGATCGAGGACCGGTATGCTCGCCCGAGAGACCGGGCCAGCCGCGCCCGAGAGAGAGCACGCGCCGACGGCGCGAGAGAAGGAGAGACCCGATGACCCGACGCACCGCACCCGTCCTCGCGCTCGCCTGCGCCGCGGGCCTGGCCCACGCCGACATCACCGAGACCGGCGAGTTCTTCGGCGACGCCTTCGAGACCTTCGAGAACGTCGCGACCCCGGGCGCCCACCCCGGCCCGCTGAACGTCTTCGGCGGGGGCGCCACCCTCGACGACTCGGTCGCCCACACCATCGTCATCGCCTTCAACTTCACCGGCGCCTCGGGCACCGTGCTGCCCCTGGGCGGCAACCTGTTCGGCGCGACCCTCGCGGGCGCGGCTGTGTACGACTTCGACACCGAGCTGTACCGCTTCGGCGGGTACGTCAACACCGTCGGTGTGCTCGGCGGCGGGACCGCCGTCTTCAAGGACGACGAGGGGAACGTCATCGACACCGTCTCGTTCTCGTCGAACCCGATCGAGTGGACCTGGATCGGCTGGGAGAGCGACACCGCGTTCACGACCGTCGAGCTCTCGGGCGCGAACGGGATCGGCCAGGGGCTGCTCTTTGACAACATGCACGCGGGCTACTTCCCCACCCCGGGCGCCGCGGGCGCGCTCGCGATGGGCCTGGGAGTCCTGGCGCGCCGCCGCACGCGCTGATCGATCAAGCAAGCGACGCTCCCCCGGCGCGCCGCGCCGACTCCCTCGGGCGCGGCCGCGCCGGGAGAGGACGACACACACCACCCCTGCCCGCCGGGCGGGCATGCGCAGGACCCACGACATGCGAACCGCACCGATGACGACCGCCGCCCTCGCCCTCCTTGCCGGCGCCGCGCTCGCCGGCCCGACCGCCTACGCCCCGGACGGGCTGTACACGTCGAGCAAGACCCAGGACGACCTGATCATGTTCGACGTGGACAACCCGTCGGACTACGTGATCGTCGGCCCCATGGGCGTTGACGACATCGGGTTCGGCGGCATGGACTTCGACGACGAGGGCAACCTCTACGCCTACGCGTCCTTCTTCCGCACGACCGGGGGCGCGGCGTCCGGGCTCTACAGCGTGAACACCGACACGGGCCAGGCGACCCCCATCGGGTTCTCCCTCCAGACGCTCGAGGACCTCGCGTTCAACCCCGCCGACGGCCAGATGTACGGCATCCGCTCCCAGATCACCAACACCAAGCTCTACCGCGTCAACCTGCAGACCGGCTCGGTCACCGAGGTCGGCGAGTTCACGGGCCTGCCCGAGATCCAGCGCGGCATGGGCTTCGCCATCGACTCGGCCGGCGACTACTACCTGCACGATATGCTCGAGGACAAGGTCTACAAGGCGGGCGCGGACCTCGCGTTCACCGAGCTGTACCTGATCCCGCAGGACACCAACTTCAGCCAGGGTATGACGATCGACTGGTCGCGCGACGACCAGGGCTACCACGCCGCCACCGGGCAGGGCGTCTTCCCGAACTACTTCACAAACCTCAACCTGTTCAGCACCGACGGCTCGTCGTACGTCGTGGGACAGACGTTCGGCCCGCAGATCGACGGCGGGGACGGGTTCTTCTACCCGCCGGTCGAGTGCGGCGATGTCGCCATCGTCCCCGGCCCCTCGGGGTGCAACGCCGCGGACCTGGCCGAGCCCTTCGGCCAACTCGACTTCTCCGACGTGACCGCGTTCCTGACCGCGTTCGGCGCGATGGACGACGCGGCGGATCTGGCCGAACCGACGGGTCAGTGGGACTTCTCCGACGTGACGGCGTTCCTGTCCGCGTTCGGCGCCGGCTGCCCGTAGAGGGACCCGACTCGGTCGGGCCCGGAGCCGCCCGGCGGGCTCAGAACGCGATCTCGAGACGGGCGAAGAGCCCGGAGACGCTCAGCGAGGCGTCCAGGTCCTGCACCTGGACGGTCGTCCGCAGGTACTGGTAGCCCGCCCGCAGGCCGACGGTGGGCGACAAGTCCAGCCCGGTCTGGGCCGTCAGGTCCAGCAGCGACGCGCCGTCGGGGATCGTGTGCGTCTGGGCGGCGCCCGCGATGAAGAACTTCTCGCTGACGTCCCACCGCACGCCCCCGCCCACGACGGGCACGGGCGCGACGCCCTGCGCATCGTCCAGGCGGGACGAGACGAGGTTCCCGTCCGAGTCGTACTCGCCCACGCGCCCGACGATGTTCGCCTGCACGGCCTGCACGCCGCCCATCAATGACAGCGTGATCGGGCCGCGGCTGACCGCGTCCCACCGGAACGCGACGTTGTACAGATCGATGTCGCCCCGGTCGTCGGCGAACGCGGACAGGCGGTCGGGCCGCAGCGCCCCGGCGTCCCCGCTCACCCCGCCGTCGCGCAACTGCGTCGGCCGGGAGAACTCGATGCGGAGGCTAGGCGCGAGCTCCAGGGGCGACCGCTCGCTCCGGAGCAGCTCGTCGAGCGGGTCGGATCGCGGGGCGTCGAACCCCGAGACCCCGAGCACCGCCGTGCCCTCGCGGGGCGCAAACGAATCGCCGGCGGCGTGCGCCGCGTGTGCGTGTTGATCGGGGTCCGTGGCGTCCGCCGCGCCCGTGGTCAGCGACAACGACGGGTTGTCCAGGGTGGCGGCCTGGTCCGCGTCGCTGGCCGGCGTGTCGTCGGCGACGACCGTCACAGGCGTGAGCGCCCGGGAGATCGAGAGCGTGATCGGCCCGCCGTCGCTCGCCAGCGCGCCCGTCGGGGCGCCGGCGAGCAGGAGCAGGGCTGTCACGGCGTGCGTTCGCACGGTTCGGGTCTCCGCGGGGTTCGGCCCTCGTTCCACCGAGGCGCCGGCCCCAATTCTCGCGCCGAGCGCCGGCCGGGTCCAGCGTCGCGCCCGGGGTGGCTCTCAGACGCTCTATCGGCTGTTTGGCGCCGCTAACTCGTCACAGAACGCCGCGATCTCACCAATTGTCCGGTCCAGTTGCGGCGAGCGATCGCCCCCGGGCCGGGCCGGGTTCGGTGTGTTCAGCACGTGATCCCCGCCCTCGATCAACACACGCCGCGCCGATCGGGCGGCGCCCACGATGGTCGCCGAGGCGCCCGGATCGACCGTCGTGTCCGCGTCGCCGTGCATCACGAGCAAGGGCGCCGGGACGCGCGCCGCCGCCGCCGGCACGTCGTGCCGCGCCGGCTCGTCGAGCTGGTCCTGGAGCCAGGCGCGGCCGACGCGAAGCGTCTGACCCGTCCGTCCGCTGGGCGAGTCGAGCGTCCCGGCCCGCAGCAGCTCCTGCTTCTGGTCTTGGCTCAGCGAGCAGCACGTACCCGGCGCGTTGATCGTGACCACGCCCGCGAGGTTGTCGATCTCATCGGCGCGCCACGCCGCGGCGAGCAGCGCCGTCACGCCGCCCCGCGAGTGCCCGACGAGGACGAGCGGGAGACCCCGTCCCGCGATCTTGCCCTCGCGGACCGCGCCCGCGACCGCCGCCACGTCCTCGACCTGGAACGCCCACGTGTCCCGCTCGAACAGGTCGGGCCGCTCGAACGTCTCGACGCGGTCGGTCATCCCGGAGTGGGCGAGGTTGAACCGGTGGCAGATGATCCCTGCGTCGGCCAGGGCGCGCCCGATCACGGGGAACATGCCGTAGTCCTTGTACCCCTTGAAGCCGTGCACCAGCAGCACGGCGCAGCGCGCTCCGCTCCCCGGTGAGTCGGTGTCGCCCAGGATCGGCAGGCCCTCGCTGCCGGTGATGGTCCAGTCGCTCATCTGGCCTCCGCGCGTCGGCGGGCCGTGGTCACGATCGCCGCCCGGCTATTCTCCGCCCATGGACCTCGACCCGTCCAGACGTGAATCCCCGCCCGGCGCCGACGCGGCCCGCCCCGCAGAGGACGCCGAGCGGCCCTGGGGCAAGCGTCCCCCGCCCGGCGACGAGAAGACCCTGCTCGCCGGCCCCCGCCTGCGTCGCGAGGAATTGTTCCGGGCGGGCAAGATCTTCTTCGAGTTCATCCGGGGCTTCCGCCAGCTTCACTTCATCGGGCCGTGCGTGACCGTCTTCGGCTCGGCCCGGTTCGAGGAGGGGCACGAGTACTACGAGCTGGCCAGGCGGACGGGCCGGGTCTTGGCCGAGGCCGGCTACGCCGTCATGACGGGCGGCGGGCCCGGCGTCATGGAGGCGGCCAACCGGGGCGCCAAGGACGGCCGCGGCCTCTCGGTCGGCTGCAACATCGAGCTGCCCATGGAGCAGGAGCCCAACGCCTACCTCGACAAGTTTGTCGAGTTCCACTACTTCTTCGTCCGCAAGGTCATGCTCGTCAAGTACTCGGACGCGTTCGTCGTCATGCCCGGCGGCTTCGGCACGCTCGACGAGATCTTCGAGACCGCCGTCCTCATGCAGACCGGCAAGATCGACCACTTCCCCATCGTGATCATGGGCCGCAAGTTCTGGGCGCCGATGCGCGAGTTCATCGACCGGTCGCTGATCGGCATGGGCACGATCTCGCCCGAGGACATGGACCTGATCCACACGACCGACGACCCCGACGAGGCGGTCGCGATCATCGAGTCCCACAAGCAGAGCCGCGCCGCGCAGAAGCGCGAGGTCGCGCCCAGCCCGATCCTGGGCGAGAAGTCGGGCCAGGCGGCGCCGGCGAATCCGGAGGCGACATGAGAGCGTCCCTTGCCGCGGTCGTTGTCTGTGCACTCACGCTCGTCGCGCCCGCGATCGCGGCGCCCCCGACCCCGGGCGTTCACCTCGTCCAGGTCGAGGGCGAGCGGGGGCCCGTGAAGGGCGCGATCTACGTCCCGCGCGAGCTGGACCTCGCCGAGCCGGCGCCCACCGTCGTCTTCCTGCACGGCTACGGCGAGTGCGGGACCGACGGGCTCAAGCAACTGGGCGTGGGCCTGCCCAACGCCATCGTCTGGGACGCCGCCCGCTGGCCCTTCGTCGTCGTCATCCCCCAGAAGCCCGAGTTCAACGTGGACTGGGACGAGTACCTCGACGCGGTGCTGTCGATGCTGGATCTGGCGATCGCCGAGTTCGGCGCCGACCCAGATCGCGTCGGCCTCACGGGCCTGAGCCAGGGCGGGCACGGCACGATCGCCCTGGCATCCCGCCACCCCGAGCGGTTCCGGGCCGCCGCCCCCGTCTGCGGGTACACGATGCGCCGCTTCGAGCCCGAAGGCGGGCGCGTCTCGTTCGACTCGCCGACGCCCGACGAGCGGTACGCCCGGGCCGCCGAGGCGATGAGGGGCATGGCCGTCTGGATCTTCCACGGCGGGCGTGACGACATTGTCCCGCCGTCCGAGTCGGAGAAGCTCCACGAGGCCTTGCTCGCCGCCGACGCGCCCGACGCGAAGCTGACCATCTACCCCGAGGACAACCACAACTCGTGGGACTCGGCGTACCGCAAGAGCGGGCTCTGGGACTGGTTCGCCGAAAGGCTCGCCGCGGACGATTAGCCGACGACCCGCTCGCCCTCGCGCGAGGTCAGCTCGGCGAAGAGCCCACGCAGCCGCATCGTCACCGGCCCGGCCGAGCCCGCCCCGATCCGCCGCCCGTCGATCGTGCCCACCCAGGCGATCTCGCCCATTGTGCCGGTCGTGAAGCACTCGTCGGCGCGGTAGACCTCGGCCATCGAGATATCCCGCTCGGCGCTGGGGATGCCGTGCTCGGCGCACAGCCCCAGCACCGCCGCCCGCGTGACGCCCTCCGGGCAGGCGACGCAACGGCTCGTCTCGACCCTGCCACCCGAGACGATGAACACGTGCGTCGCGTTCGCCTCGGCCAGGAACCCCCGCTGGTCGAGCATCACCGCGTCGTCGGCGCCCGCGGCGTTCGCCTCGACCTTGGCCATGATCGACTGGATGAGGTTGCAATGGTGGATCTTCGGGTCCATCTGGTCGGGCCCGAACCGTCGGATGCTCGAAGTGATGAGCGTGAGGCCGCCCGTCCCGGCCGCCGAGTCGTACACGGGCGCCTTGTGCTCGGCCAGCACGATCAGCGTCGGGCCCGACTGGTTGAGCCTCGGGTCCATCCCGCTCGTGATCTTGACGCCCCGCGTGAGCGTGAGGCGGATGTGCACGCCGTCGCGCATCGAGTTGGCCTCGAGCGTCTTCTTGATCTCCGCGATCAGCTCGTCGTGGCTCGGGATCGATCCGAACGCGAGCGCCTTGGCCGAGTGCGTCAGCCGGTCCAGGTGCTCGCGGAGCCTGAAGACGCGTCCGTCGTAGACCCGCAGACCCTCCCAGACCGCGTCCCCGCCCTGGACGGCCGAGTCGAAGGGCGACACGCCCGCCTGATCGCGGTGGATCAGCTCGCCGTTGATGTTGACAAGCAGGTCGCGGTTCTTCTCGTTGAACGTCTGGAGCATGGGCCAAGCGTACCGCCGGCCCCCGCCCCGGGCGGCCCTAGACGCGCTGGCCCACGAGCGTCACGCCCGCCCACGGCACGACGATCCTGGCCGCGCGACCATCCTCCATCTCGAAGCGGATTCGCACGTGCCGGGCGCCCGCGGGCGAGAACTCGTGCTCGCCGCGTCGTGTCATCATCCGGAACAGGCCGCCGGCCCGCTCGATCGTCAGCGCCGACCGACGCTCGAACCACTTGACCACGAACCGCTCCGTCTCGCCCATCCCCCACGCGTACTCCCCGATGTACGCCTCGACCGACGCCTTCTCGGTCTTGAACGGGTCGGGCGGCGCCAGGCCCTTCGACTCCAGATACTCCATCACTCTCGCGGCCTCGCCCGCCCGCGCGTGGTCGTGCAGCGAGATGCTGTGCGGGCCCTCCAGCTCGCCCGCGCCCGGGACGTGCTCGACCACGGCCCGCACGGCGTCCACCTCGTCCAGCGTCGCCATCGTGAACAGCGTCGGGCGTGCGCCGTGGGCGATCAGTGTCTGAACGATCTCGACCTGCCCGGTGTGCGAGGCGGCGCCGATCGCCGTCTCCCAGTCCCCGAACCCCCAGTCCCACGAGGCCTTGGCCAGCCCCGCGTCTTCGGCGAGCATCTCCTTCACCCGCTCCAGCCGCACGTGCGACGCGCCCACGAACTCGCGGGCCCGGTCCGCCGGCGTCGTCGGGTAGTCGGCGCCGACGGTGTCCGCGTCGCCCGCCGCGCTCAACGCCCGGCCCGGCCTGGCCAACGCCGTCGCCCCCAGCACGCCGACCGGTCCCGCAGCCAGAAACGCCCGCCTCGTGAACGCGTCCATGGTGATGCCCTTTCGCTCTGGAGCGCTACCGCCTCCCCGGGGCGGCGTTGCACCCGCGCGGCCCCCGAGTCACGCCGGCGCGATCTTGTGCGCCGCGAGCCTGTCGTACAGCTCCTGGCACGCCGCGTGCACACCCGCCAGCCGCTCCGGCACGGGCTCGTCCTTGGCGCGATACGGCGAGAAGCCCGTGGACTCGTAGACATTGCCGTACCAGTGAGGGGCCCAGACGCCGTCCTCGGGCCGGGGCCCCGGCGCCCACGACAGCATCGCCCCGTCGAACGCGACACCCAGCCGAGCACACAGCGCCCCGAGCATCCCCCGCGGGTTCTCCAGCACGTCGCGGCTGTCGATCACGGGCGGCGCCCCGCCCGCCCGCTCACGCACGAACTCGAACAGCTCGACCTGCTGCGGCAGCCCCAGATCCTCGGCCCGCGGCTCGGGGATGACCTTCACAAAGGACGTGATCATCTCCGCCGGCTCGCGGATCAGGAAGCAGTTGCCCAGCCCCAGCGTCCACGCCCGGTCCATCCCCGGCGTCAGGTGGTGGGCCATGTGCTTCTGGTACCAGACGCCCGCCCCGCCCGGCGCGGGCCCGGTCAGCCACGAGACGACCTCGCGCCAGTCGGTCGGCTGCGACCGCATGACGTCCTCGGCGCCCGGGTGCACGGCGCGGTCCCCGGGCGAAAGGCAGCTCAGATAGTGCGCGTACAGCGGCTCGTCGCTGACCGCCGTGTCCGCCCGCGATCCCCACGAGCGCATCAGCGCCGTCGAGATGTTCCGCGGCCCCGACCACATCGCGATGCGCACCGGCTCGCCCATCGACCGAGTCTACGACGCGGCCCGACTACGGGCACCCCGCTCCGAACGCGCCCAGGAACGCGACGACATCGGAGAAATCCCACTGCCCCGCGGGCGCCGCCAGGTCCGCCGCCGGATCCATCGCGGCGAACGCCGTGAGGAACGCGACCACGTCGGAGAAATCCAACTGCCCGAACGGCTCGGCGAGGTCGGCGGGGCAGTGCTCCGCGATCGGCGACGTCTGGTCAACCAGCGGCATCCCCAGGACGAAGTCGGGCGCGTAGTCGAAAGGCTCGATGAACTCCGCGTCCAGCGGCACGCCGCTGACGGCGCCGAACCCCATGACGCCGTCGTCGCCCCCGAGCGTCGCCAGCGGGACCACAACCTCCGCCCGATCCCCGATGAATGACACGGGGGCCGTCGCGATGACCACGGTCGCCACGGCGTCGTACACCCGCACGATCGATGTGCTGAACGCCGAGTTGTAGTACACGCTGAACTCGCCGCCGATCGGGAAGAACGCCGGCTCCGCCACCCCGGTCATCGGGTTCGAGTCCGCGTCCAGCCCGATCAGGAAGCCGTCCGCCATCGCATCGAAGGTCATCGTGTCGAACTCGACCGCCAGGTACAGGCTCGACGCGTCGTAGCCGCCGGAGACGAGCACCATGTCCGGGCCGGTCCCCGCGTCCGCGGCGCCGTCGATGATCTCGGTCTGGGCCCAGGCCTGAGCCCCGGCCAGCACGCACGCCGCCGCCGCCGCAATTCCACGCATCGCGAGTCCCCCGTCACGCCCGTTGGTGTCATCTCCCGACCGGGTATTCGAGCAGATCGGGCCGCGCTCATCAAGGGCCGCCCCCCGTCCAAAAACGACAACGGACGCGTCTCCACGCGTCCGTCGCCGGTGTGCGTTCGCGGAGTGACGCCGCGAATGAAGGGACGAGTGATTACTTGCGGCGGCGGCGGGGCAGGGTCATCAGACCGCCGCCGAGGGCGAGTGCGAGTGTGCCGGGGGCCGGGATGACCTCGGCGGTGAACAGCCAGTCCTGGGTGTAGTGCCCGCGGGGGTTCTGGTCGGACATGACCCAGCCGCGGCCGGCCAGGTCGTCGTCGCCGGGGAGGCGGTGCCCATCGGGGGCGAAGATGAAGGCGACGCCGTCGCCGTTGGTCTTGGTGCCGAAGGTGTAGTACCCGTCGCCGCCGACCTCGTCGATGTACCCGCCGTTGGCGTCGGACATGCCGACGACGCGCCAGCCGCCGTTGTAGGCCTCGACGCCCTCGGTGTACCAGAACTCGAAGGTGTAGGCGGCCGGGTCGATCGGGGCGGCGCCCCCGTCCTCGCCGCCGAAGAGCGTGCCGGCCATGTGGATCGAGAGCTCGCCGCCGTTGTCGTAGACAGTCAGCGTCGAGTCGCCGAAGTGGTTGAGGCTGAAGGTGTTGATGTTGCCCTCGCCGAACAGGTTGTCGGCGCGGAGGCCGTAGTACGCCGGGGCGGCGTTCCCGTCCGGGTGGTCGAGCATGGCGAACTCGGCGACGACGTCGGCCTGGGCGGCGCCCGTGACGGCGGCGGCGGCGAGCGCAGCGATGGCGCAGGTGCGGTTCATGATCGTCTCTCCTCTTGGTTCTCTCGTGCGGCTTGGCGCCCCGCGTCTCTCTCCGCCGGGCTCACGCACAACAGGCCACGAGATCCACGCCCCGCCAACCCCGACGCGCAGATTCACCCCCGCCGGGATGACGCCTGGTCGACCTGTGCCGTTGGTCCGGGCGCCGGGCCGCCGGGTGTGCGGGTTCTACGGGTTGTTCTACGGGTTGTGCGCCGCAGCGACCCCGGAGCACCAGTCCGCGATCCGCCACACCACGCCCGCGTCGATCGGGCCGCACAGCTCGCCCTCCTCCCGCGAGAGCTGGTGCCCCCGCGCCGCCCAGTACTCGACGCTGACATCCGCGAGCCCTTGCCTCTTGGCGAACGCTTCCAGCCAGGGGCCATGCACGGACATGGGATCCAGGCCGCCGTATACCGCGAGCGACGGTATGGCTCGTTCTCGGATCACCTCGCTTGGCCAGGGGACGCCCGGGCGCAGCTCGGCGCTGCCCTCCGCGGCCGCGTGATCGGGACGCTCGCCCCACGCGGCGACCTCCCAGCGGCGGACGTCGCCGTCGCCATCGACATCGTGCGTACGCAGTGCAGAGACAACAGACCCAGTGGGACAGCCGCGCGGGTCCGGCCCCAGCTCGGCGTCGGTCATGACACCGTCGCCGTCGGCGTCGATGTAGGCCCACTCGCCGAACGCGTCCTCGCAGATCTCCCGCGGGCTTGTCAGCGTCCGCGACATGTACGCCCCCGCCAGGAACACCAGCCCGACCACGCCCTCGTCCGCGACCGCCGTCGCCCGCGGCGCCCCCAGGGAGTGACCCACCAGGATCAGCCTCTCTCCCGCCTCCGGCGCCCGCTCCCGAAACGCGTCCCGGGCCGCCCGCGTCAGCCCGACCGAGTACACAAACGGGATCCCCATCGCCATCCCGGGCGTTTCCTTCGCCAGCTCGTCGTCCTGGTGGATCGAGCTCCAACGCATGACGGTGAACCCGGCGTCCACGAGAGCGTCGCCGATGGTCTTCGCGTCGCGGGTGGGGGCGTTGTCGATGGTGACGCGGGTGACCTCGCCGTCCAGCTCGTAGCTGCCCATGACGGTCCAGTCCATGTCCGTGACCGAGCCCCCGCCGATCAGCATGACGGCGTGCCCGTTGGCCCGGCCGGCCTCCGGCCGATCGATCCGTGCTTCGAAGCGGCGGGTTTCGCTGCCCTCGGGCGACGGGTGCTCGAAGACGAACCGCTCCGGCTCGCCGGCGCCCGCGCCGACGACCAAGACAGCCAGAACAGCGGCCGCGAGCCTCATGGGACGCCTCCTCAGGCCGTCGCGTCCGCCAGCTCGAACCGCGACCGCACCGTCGAGCTCCCCTTCGTCCCGATCTCCTCGCGGATCCCTTCGACGAACTCGTGCAGGGGCATCGCCCCCAGGTCCTTCTCGATCCCGAAGGCCCGGACCGAGACCGTCCCGCCCTCGGCGTCCCGCGGGCCGACGACCAGCAGGTACGGGATCTTCCACTCGGCGCCGTGACGGATCTTCGCCTGCACGCGCTCGTTCCCGTCGTCCAAGGTCGCCCGCACGCCGGCCTCGACGAGCCTGCCCAGCACGTCGTCCGCGTACGCCGCCGACTTCTCGCTGATCGGCAGCACACGCACCTGCTCGGGCGCCAGCCACGTCGGGAACGCGCCCGCGAAGTGCTCGATGAGCACCGCGATGAACCGCTCCATGGACCCGAACGGCGCCCGGTGGATCATCACGGGCCGGTGCTTCTCGTTGTCCGCCCCCGTGTACCACAGGTCGAACCGCTCGGGCAGGTTGTAATCAACCTGCACCGTGCCCAGCTGCCACTCGCGCCCGATCACGTCCTTGACGATGAAGTCGATCTTCGGCCCGTAGAACGCCGCCTCGCCCGGCTCCTCGGACACGTTGGCCCCCAGCGCCGCCGCCGCCTCGCGGCACGCCGCCTCCGCCTTGTCCCACACCGCCGGGTCGCCCACGTACTTGGCGCTGTCCGGGTCGCGCAGGCCCACCCGCACGCGGAAATCGCTCAGCCCCAGCGTCGTGAACGCGAGCTTGACCAGGTCGAGGCACCCCTGGACTTCATCTTTGATCTGGTCCTCTCTGCAGAACAGGTGCGCATCGTCCACCGTGAAGCAGCGAACCCGCGTCATCCCGCTCAGCTCGCCCGACTGCTCCCAGCGGTACACCGTCCCGAACTCAGAGAGCCTCACCGGCAGATCCCGGTAGCTCCGCGGCTGGCTGTCGTAGATCTTGATGTGGTGCGGGCAGTTCATCGGCTTGAGCAGGTACCCCTCCACCTGTCCCATCGTGACCAGGTTCGACAGCTCCGAGCAGCTGCACCCCTCGTCCGCGACCCGGTGAATGAACTCGCGGTCCATCACCGGCGTGAACTGGCTGTCGGCGTAGTACGGGAAGTGCCCGGAGGTCTTGTACAGGTCCAGCTTGCCGATGTGCGGGCAAAACACGTCCGTGTACCCGCGCTTGCGAAGCTCGCCGCCGATCCAGTCCTGCAGCTCCTTGCGCACCACCGAGCCCCGCGGCGTCCACAGGATCAGGCCCGACCCGACCGTGTCGTCGATGTGGAAGAGCTGCAGCTGCTTGCCCAGCGTGCGGTGGTCGCGCTTCCTCGCCTCCTCGAGACGATGGAGGTGCTCCTCCAGGTCCTTCTTGCTGAAGAACGCCGTGCCATACACGCGGGTCAGCCGGTCCGAGTTCTCGTCGCCGTGCCAGTAGCTCGACGCGAGGCTCATCACCTTGAACGCGCCGATCCGACCCGTGCTCGGCACGTGGGGCCCGCGGCACAGGTCCTCCCAGTGCTTGCCCGGCTCGCCCGTCGCGTACCAGCTCAGCTCCAGCGAACCCGCCTCGTGCGCACGGTGCGCGTTGTCGACCTTGTACTTGCTCCCCTCGGACTCGAGCTTCTTGATCCCCTCGCCGTACTCAAGCTCGTACCGCGTGAACGGGCGGTTCTCCTTGACGATCGCGATCATCTCCTTCTCGATCGCCTCGAAGTCGCCCTCCTTCAGGGGCCTGTCCTCCGGGAACGCGATGTCGTAGTAGAAGCCGGTCTCGAGGGGCGGGCCGTAGACAAGCTGCGCCCCCGGCACGACCCGCTGGATCGCCTCGGCCATCACGTGCGCGCACGAGTGGCGCAGCAGGTACAGCGCGTCCGCGTCCGCCTCCTGGCCCTTTCGGGGCTCGGTGATCAGCGACAGCGAGGCGTCGTTCTCGATCGTCGTGGACAGGTCGGCCAGCTCGCCGTCGATCCGCGCGCCGACCGCCGCCCTCGCCAGGCCCTGGGCGATCGACTCGGCGACCTCGCGCGCCGTCACCGCGCCCTCGTACTCCCTCACCGACCCGTCCGGCAGCGTAATCCGCGGCATGCTGATTCTTCCTAATGCCTAATGCCTAATGCCTGATCCCCGATGCCTTTCTAAACCAAAAGAGCCCGGCGTACCGGCCGGGCTCTCCTCATCCTCGCGGTCGATGAGCGCCCGTCACCCGCCCCGGGTGGTCGTCTTCCGAGTCGAGGTCGTGGTTCGGCGGCTCATCGGGGCCATCATAGCCGCACGGGCCCCCGCCCGAGCCCGCGAAGGCCCCGGGGCGGTCGCCTTTGACGCCCGTGCCCGGGGTCGTCATCATGCCCGTCGAGAGGGACTCCCCGCCGCATGATCTGCCCCTTCTGCCACGCCAACGACGACCGCGTGATCGACTCCCGCTCGACCGAGGCGGGCCGGGTCATCCGCCGCCGGCGCCAGTGCAACAAGTGCGAGCGACGCTTCACCACCTACGAGCGGGTCGAGCAGGCCTCCCGCCTCATGGTCGTCAAGCGCGACGGCTCCCGCGTCCCCTTCGACCGGGACAACATCCTCAAGGGCATCGCCGCCGCCTGCGGCAAGCGGCCCATCCCCGAAGAAACCAAACGCAAGATCGTCGAGGACATCGAGGAGGAGCTGCACCACGAGTTCGAGCGGGAGGTCGAGTCCCACGTCATCGGCGAGCGGGTCATGACCCGCCTCCGGGCCACCGACCCCGTCGCCTACATCCGCTTCGCGACCGAGCACCTCCAGCTGTCCACGCTCGAGGAGATCCAGACCGAGCTGGACGACCTGTCCAGCCGCCCGGCCGGGGGCTTCGACCAGACGGACCTCTTCCGGGCCGACTAGGGTTCCCTCCGCCCGGGCGTGCCCGGGCGCCGGGGGGCGCCGACGCCATGAGCGAAACCTTCACACGCCGCCGCACGACGCCCGCGCTCGCGGGGGTGTTGCTGGCCCCGCTGGCGCTGCAGGCCTGCGCCCCGCCCCCCGTCCGCCGAGAGCCGGATCGGGGGCCGCTGGTCGCCGAGCCGCTGTCTGTGTCGCCGGAGCTGGAGCGGGCGCCCGAGCAGCGCCAGCCGAGCGGGAGCCCCGCGCGAGCCGCCCAGCGCGAGCAGGCCGCCGCGACCCCGGACTCTGCGACCCCGGACTCCGCGCCCCCGGCCGCCGCTGCCCAGGCGCCCGCCGCCGCCCCACCAGCCCCGCGGCCGACCCAGGAGTCCCTCGACGACTGGTGGCTGCGTACCCCGGCGCCCGAGCCGGGGCGCGTGCGGCTGGTCGCCAGCGCCACCGGCCAGACCCTCCGCGAGGCCCGACGCGCCGCCGTCGACCAGGGCGTCGAGGACCTCCGCGAGGCGATCGGCGAGGAGCCCCGGGGCGTCCGCTTCGAGCTGACCAGCGTGCAGCGGGACACCCCGGGCCGCTTCCGGGGCTACGTCCTTGTCAGCTGCGCCGCGCCCGAAGCGGGCGGCTCCCCCTAGCCGCGAGGCCGACCGGTTTTTGCAATACTGGCCGGCCGATTCTGCCCATACCTGGGACGTTTTACCGATTGTCTCTTTCCAGGAACCCGGCCGCGCAGGCCGGGCGTATGGGCGGCGCCGCAGTCACGGAGGACTCCGCGTTGAGGTCAAGAACCACCACCACACCAGCGTCGATCGTCACCCGCACACTCGCCCCCCTGTTCATGGGGATCGGCGTGCTCCTGCCCGGCGTGTGCGCCCAGGCGGCCGCCGCGGCGAGCATCCCGCCCCCCGCCTCGTTCGAGGCGCTCGAGCAGTTCCCCGAGCCCCCCCGGACCGGCGGCGACTTCGGGTACGTCACCCGGCCCATCGCGCGCACCGGTGTGGGCATCCACGTCAACATGCACGTCGTCAGGACCACCAACCTCGGGTGGCAGCGCTTCGAGGAGATGGTCGAGGTCGCCCGCGCGGGCGGGTTCTATCTCTTCCTCAACAACCTCGACGGCGCCCGCGGCACGCAGCACGTCGCCGCCACCTTCGACAACTGGACCTTCGAGGAACTCACGACCTTCGCATCGATCATCTCAGGCTCCCGCGTCCCGATCCTGATGTACGTCGGCGCCGTCGAGGTCGATGGCGTCATGTTCGTTGTCGGCCCAGACCGGCTCCTGTCCTGGCACGCCGACGTCACCTGGCTCCGATCCGTGACCGGCGCCAACGCGGGGCTTGTCATCGACGCCGGCTCGCTCGGCGTTCCGGACATGGCGCCCGGCGGGGGCACCTTCCTCTGGTACTACTCCCTGTACGCACGCATCATGGCCACCATGAACATCGAGGTCGGCTTCGAGGCCATCCGTCTCGACAACCAGGACCGCCCCCTCGAGGACCGCCGGTATTACGGCCTGCTCCAGTTCATCACCGACCGATTCGCCACCATCCCGCCGGGCATCGACTTCGACGCCCGCATCATGAGCGCGATCGACGCGCTCCCGGCGTCCAAGACCGACCTCATCAACACCGTCTGGCTCGAGAACCACACCTGGAACGAGCTGGGCGACGGCGACGACGTCCCCATGGTCTACCTCCAGGCCTGGGGCCTCTCGTCCCCCGCCGGGCTCCAGGCCGCCGCCGCGGCCAGGCTCTTCGACAAGGGCTACGGCCTGGTCTTCCCCCCCGAGTCCTTCGGCATCGACTAGCGGGCCCCCGCGTCCGAAAAAAGCCCGGGACTCGGCCCGATCCGTGCGGTAGCATCGCCCCGCAGACCGCCGTCGTCGGCCCCGGCCGGCAGGGCGGTCTCGGAGGAGAGTCGCCGTGCCCATTCGTTCGCACACGCCCACCCGGGTCGCGCCCGGTCCCCGCCGGTCACTCGCCGCCGTCGCGCTGTGGGCGTGCCTGGCCATCTCCGCCCCGGCCGCCGCGCACCCGCCCATGCTCGAGTCGGCCGACACGCCCGCGGCCGCGGACGTCCGCGGCGGGTTCTCCTCGCCCGTCTACATGCTCGACCCCATCACGCCGACGGGCATCAGCGTCCACGTGAACATGCCGGTCGTCCGGGGCACGAACAACGGCTGGGACGACTTCGCCCGCACCGTCCGCACCGCCCGCCACTCGGGCTTCGCGCTCTTCCTCAACAACATCTCCGGGCCCCGCCAGGGCTCGTCCATGATCGCCGCCACCTTCGACGACTGGCCCTACCACGACCTGATCCGGCTCACGAGAATCCTCGCCGGTTCCAGGGTCCCCGTGCTCCTCTACGTCGGGCCCGTCGAGAACCACGGCGACGACCTCGTCGTCGACGCCGACCGCCTCCTCTCGTGGTGGAACGACGCGCTCTGGATCAGCTCGCTGACCGGAGCCCGCTGCGGTCTCGTCATCGACGGCAGCACGCTCTACACGCCCGGCGGCGCGCCCGACGGGTCCACCCCCTTCGCCTGGTTCTCCATGTTCGCCGCCATCCTCGCGCCCTACGGCATGGAGGTCGGCTTCGAGGCCTTCCGCCGCCACCCCAACGGCACCCCCTACGAGGACCGCCGCCACTACGCCCTCCTCCAGTACATCTACACCCGCTACGCCACCCTCCCCGCATCCGCCGACACCGACGCCCGCATCATGAGCGCCATCGACGCCCTGCCCGCGGCCCAGAACGCCCTCCGCAACACCGTCTGGCTGCACAACACCCCATGGGACGAGCTGGGCGACGGCGACGACGTCCCCCAGGAGTGGCTCGACGCCTGGGGACTGACCAGCCCCGCCCAGCTCCAGGGCGCGGCCGTCGCCCGCCTCTACGCCAAGGGCTACGCGCTCGTCCTGCCCGCCGAGATCGTCGCCCCCTGACCGCCCCGCGTCTCACCCGGTACCATCGCCCGTGCCCCAGCGGGCGGCGCCCGCCGCCCCGCGCGAACGCCCCCGAGAGACGCCCATGATCGACAAACGCGCCGACTCCGCCGCCGCCGCCCTCGCCGACCTCCGCGACCGGGGCATCATCCGCGACGGCATGATGTGCATGGTCGGCGGCTTCGGGCTCTGCGGCATCCCCGAGCAGCTCATCGTCGCCCTCCGCGACACCGGCGTGAAGGGCATCACCTGCGTCTCCAACAACGCCGGCGTCGATGGCTGGGGCCTGGGCCTCCTGCTCGAGACCAAGCAGATCCGGAAGATGATCTCCAGCTATGTCGGCGAGAACGACGAGTTCGCCCGCCAGTTCCTCGACGGCGAGCTCGAGGTCGAGTTCAACCCCCAGGGCACGCTCGCCGAGCGCGTCCGCGCCGGTGGCGCCGGCATCCCCGCCTTCTACACCGCCTCGGGCGCGGGCACCAAGGTCGCCGAGGGCAAGGAGACCCGCGCCTTCACGCCCCCCATGGCCGGCCCGGAGGTCCACGCCGAGTTCCGCCGCGAGCGCGACTACGTCATGGAGACCGGGCTCTACGGCGACCTGGCTCTGGTGAAGGCCTGGAAGGCCGACGAGTTCGGCAACCTGGTCTTCCGCAAGACCGCCCGCAACTTCAACCCCATGATGGCCACCGCCGCGGCGTTCACCGTCGCCGAGGTCGAGCAGATCGTCCCCGTGGGCCAGATCGACCCCGACCAGGTCCACACCCCCGGCGCGTTCGTCGACCGCATCGTCCAGACCGTCAGCGAGAAGCGCATCGAGCAGCGGACGACCAGCCCCGGCTGAAGGCGCGCCCGGCCGGCACGAAGACCATGGACACGCAGACCGTCACCACCATCGTCGGCATCGTGGTCGGCGTGATCCTCGTCGCGGTATTCCCCGGCGCCCTCATGTACCTCGCCGCCCGGGCCTACCTCTCCCCCGACGCCCGCGTCGAGACCCTCGACCCCGAGACCCACAAGCAGTTCCTCGACGCGACCCGCGACGTCGGCCTCTGGGCCGAGCGCCACGGCTGGCGGTGGGTCGGCGCTTACGCCTACCCCGCCAATACCTTCGCCGAGACCCTCCTCGAGGCCTGGCAGACGCCCGGCCTCGACCGCTACCTCATCGCCTTCCGCCACAAGATGAAGCCCAACGCCCTCTACCTCGAGTTCATGACCCTCTTCGACGACGCCAATCATCTGGACACGCTGACCAGCCGCGACGACCTGCTCGTCCCGGACGTCCCGGGCCGCTTCATGCAGGTCTTCCCCGACGAGCCCGACCTCGACCGCCTCTGGGCCCTGCACCAGCAGGGCGAGCACTGGGCCGCCAGCAGCTTCGGCCTCACGCCCCGCCACGCCGGCGAGGACTTCGAGACGATGTGGCGCGACGGCGCCTCCCGCGTCCTCCGCGGGCTGATGGCCAAGCCCCTCTGGATCGTGCGTGTCTGGCTGTGGTACCCGCGGACGCTCACGCTGGCGGGCAAACCCGTGTCGAGCCGCCGGGGCCTGCGCCCCGCGATGCAGCTCGCCGACTGACGCCGCCCCATCAACACGACAACGGACCGCCCCGGGGGATGGGGACGGCCCGCTGATCGAGCCCCCTCGCGCGGTCCGCCCGCGTCCGGGAGAGAGAATGTCCGCGTCGGTCAGCGCCGGCGCCGCACGCCGGCCAGCCCGCCCAGGGCGAGCAGCGCCGCCGTCCCGGGCGCCGGGGTGATCGAGACGTTGTCCACGACGCCCGCGATGACGGTGTTGGTCCCGTCGCCGAACTGGGCGTAGAGCCGCAGCTCGTCGAACTGGACGCCGTCGATCGACAGGTGGGCGGTGGTCACGTTGTCACGCCCGCCCAGGTCGGAGACGGTCAGCATGTCGCTGGCGACGACCGACCCGCCGAGCATCGCGTCGAAGAAGACCTCGATCGCGCCCCAGGGCCCGTTCTCGAAGTAGATCAGGTCGAGGCTGGCCGAGTCCTGCACCGACCCGTTGGTCATCGAGACCGTCGAGAAGATGTTGATCGACAGGTTGTCGCCCGGGACGAACGCGGTCCCGAAGCCCAGCACGTTGGGCGAGCTGACGGCGCCAGGGAAGTCGTTGAACAGGGCGACGGCCCGCTCGACGATCAGGTCCGTGCCGTACTCGCCCGGGACGAAGTTCGACCCGTCCGGGTTCAGGCCCGAGACCGTGTTCAGGTCGAAGAACGTGATCCCGCCCGAGGTGAACGTGTCGCCCTTGAAGCCCTCGGTGTCGCTGTCGAAGTTGGCGATGTCCGCCGAGGCGGCGCCCGCCAGGGCCGCGACCGCGAGGCCGGTGATGATTCCTCTCATAACGAACTCTCCTCTCGTGTTCCGAGTCAAAGGTGGGGGTGTGTGTCGATGCGAGTCGGTGTGAATCAGTCTTTGATACGAGACCGGTCCCGGCGCCTCACGGGCAGCCGGAGCCGAAGATGCTCAGGAACTCCACCACGTCGGAGAAGTCCCACTGCCCGAACGGCTCGGCCAGGTCCGCCGGGAACTGCATCCCCGCGAACGCCGACAGGAACGCGACCACGTCGGAGAAGTCCAGCTGCCCGAAGGGCTCGGCCAGGTCCGCGGGGCACGACTCGAGGCCGTACCCCTCGATCAGGAACCCCGCGATCGCCCCGTCCGTCGTCAGGCCGTACCCGACGATGTCGTTGTTCTCGTTGATCCCCGTCGCCCCGAGCAGCACCTCGAACCCGCTCTCGCCGCGGCCGACGAGCAGGTCGTTCAGGTCGTGCATCTCCCCGTCCATGTACACCCAGGCCCGGTCGGGAAGCAGGAAGTCGTTGTCGAAGGCCAGCCCCACGATCACGCCCGCCTCGTTGGCGTCCGTCGCCTCGGAGTTCTCGAGCTCGGGCAGCGTTCCCAGGGTCGAGTAGCCGGGGGGCGTCTGCGTGAACACGCACGCGTTCCAGGGCCCGGGGCTGTCGGCGTTGGTGAACCCGACGACCATCCCCGCATCCGTGATCTCCGACGCGATGCTGAACGTGAAGCCGGGCGGGCCGATCTCGAACTCGTCCCACGCGCCACGCCCGTCGGGCGTCGCGAGCATCGCGATGTCCGGGTCGCCGAAGAAGAACCCGTGCCCGACGAGCACGCTGTTGTTGTTGATCCCCTGGTTGGCGCCGCCCATGTAGAACGACACGGTCCCCTCGGTCCGCCCGCCGTTTGCGTCATCCCAGATGAAGCCCTTGGAGAAACCGGGCGTCAGCGCCGCCTGCCCGCAGACCTCGCCGTTCTCGTTGATGTCCCACGGGATCGAGGAGCCGACCGCGCCCATCTCGATACCCAGGTTGCGCATGCTCAGGTCGGGGGCCCAGAGCGTCGCCTCGCGCGCCCCGGTGGCGGTGAGTTCGCTGTACCCGACGATCTGGCCCAGGTTGTTGATCGCCTCGGCGTGCGAGGGCTCGCCCGCCCCGCCCCACGCGCCCAGGTCGGTCGCCGCGCCCTTGTCCCACAGCACGCCGTGCGTCACCGCGTCGCCGGCAAGGTCGGCGTCGCCCACGATCTGGCCCAGGTCGTTGATGTCCCAGGCGAAGGAGTTGGTCCCGCCGAGCGTCGGCAGGCGAAGGACGTCCCCCCCCGCGACCGCCGTCCCGCACGCCGCCATCATCGCCACGCCGCACACGCATCCAGTCGTCTTCATGCCGTCATCTCCGGTCCGGACCCGCCCATCGGATCCGTGTGGGTGCCGTCTCTCTTTGGGGCCCGGCTCGCCGGGGCCCAGCCATCTTTACCCACGAGGCCCTTGATCTTCAAGTCTGTCCTGAGGATAATCCGAAGTCAGATTTCGTGTCAATGGGGGATTCGCCCTTTCTGGGCCCGACGAGCACATGAGCAGACCACGGTTCCGACAGCCACCCGCCGCAGGAGCGATCCCCTCCACGGGGCGGGGATCCGGTATCGTCCGGGTGATGCCCGTCGCCCTGGCCCCCCGCAGAGCCGAGCCCCTGTCCTCAGAGCAGTGGGGGCGCGCCGAGCGGCTGGCCTCCAGGCTCCGGGGCGAGCTGGGCTCGGTCGTCGCGTCGCTCCCCGAGCACGCCCGGGGCGCCTCGGGCATGTCCAGGCACATCGACGTGGTCCGCAACACCTGCCAGCGGGTGGTCTCGGTCCTGGCCGAGCCCGCCGCCGACGCCGGCACGCTCGCACGCCTCCCGGGCGTCAAGGGCCTGGAGCAGTTCCTCGAGGGATGCGCGGGCGTCGGCGTGGACGCCGACCTGATCGCCCTGGCCGAGACCGCCGTCCGCGACTTCGACCGGTTCATCAAAGAGAACGCGGGCAGCCAGTCGAAGCTGGCCGACCGGATCGCCGCGGCCGAGGCCGGCGACGACGCGCACGCGCTCTGCTCGCTCGAGGCCCGCGCCGACCTCTTCAACGCGGCCGTCAACGTCACCGGCCGCGCCTGCGAGCTGGCCATCAGCCTCGAGGCCTACCGCCCCGCGCCGGGACAGCCCGACAAGATCGAGCGGGCTGTGGTCAACGGCCTCATCCAGACCTCGGTCACCCCCGGCGGCATCCCCGCCTCGATCCTCGCCGGCGACACCCTCGACCCCGAGGCCGACCCCCAGCCCGCGCCCGTCTCGCTCGACGAGCAGCCGGCCAAGGGCGCCACGCCCTCGGCCATCCTCGCCGAGTTCTCGACCACGCCCCTGCCCACCGTCACGACCCGCGGCCCCGGCTCGCAGCTCGTCCAGGTCGTGGACCCCGAACGCCTCGAGCCGGGCACGCGCTTCGACGTCGTCACCGCCCGCCGCTTCGTCCACCCGTACCACAACCCCGACGGCTCGCCCGCGCTTGACTCGGTCTGGAGCCTGGTCAACTGCCCGAGCCAGCGCCTCATCTTCGACGTCTACTTCCACCGCGACATGGAGCGCCTCTTCCGCCCCGCGGTGGACGCGCAGATGTGGTACCCGAACCTCGAGAGCCCGACCGGCGACCGCTGGCTCACCCGATTCCCAGCACAGCCCAAGCTACAGCTGCTGGGCGTGGGCATCGGCTCGGCCCAGTCGCCCTTCTACGCCAGGCACGCCGAGCTGACCGCCCACACGTTCGAGCGCCTCGGCTGGGACCCGGGCGAACTCGTCGGCTTCCGGTGCGAGGTCGAGTACCCCATCTGGCGGGCCGGCTACTGCATGAACCTCGAGTACGTCGCCCAGGCCTAACCCCCACAGGCCTAGTCCGCCCGGGGCGTATGCTGGCCCGATGCCCGCCCTCGTCAGACCCGACGCGATCACGTTCGACTGCTACGGCACGCTCATCGATTGGTCCGGGGGCATCCTCGCCGCCCTGTCGCCCTACCGCGACCGCATCGGCATCGAGCACGACGACGCGCTCTTGGCCCAATACGCACAGCACGAACGCCGCGTCCAGGCCGGCGCCTGGCGCCCGTACCGCACCGTCCTCCGCGACGTCTTCCGGGCCCTCGTCCCCGGCGCGACCGAGACCGAGACGGAAACACTGCCCGAGTCGATCGCCTCCTGGCGCCCGTTCCCCGACACGGTCGAGTCGCTGCACCGGCTCAAGAAGTCCTGCCGCCTGGCGATCGTGAGCAACATCGACGACGACCTGATGGGCCAGACGCTGCGACGCCTGAACACAGAGTTCGACGCGGTCGTCACCGCCGAGCAGGTCCGCTCGTACAAGCCGGCCGCGGCCCACTTCAACGAGGTCACTTCCCGTCTTGATCTTGAGCCCGCCCGCATCCTGCACGCCGCCGAGAGCCGGTACCACGACATCGCCCCCGCCCGGGCCATGGGGTTCCGGACGGCGTGGATCAACCGCGCCGGCCCGTCCAGCTCGGGCGAGGCCGACGCCATCCCCGACCAGGAGTTCGCAACGCTCGCCCGGCTCGCCGACGCGCTCGGGCTGTAGCCGCAACCGCCGGAGACCCGCCGTGGGACGACTCATCGGGACACTTCTCATCTTGCTCGGCATCATCCTGATCGCGATCGGTCTCTACGGCGCCCTGGGCGAGATCCGCGATCTCTACGCCCAGGCCACCACGGACGCGATGGCCCAGCCGGACATCGCCGAGGAGGAACGCCCGGACCGCATCCTGCGGCACGTGCTCGTGGGCGCGATCGGCGTCCCGCCCCTCATCGCCGGCTCCGTCCTGACCACGAGGGCCCGGGTCCGCCGCCTCCGCGCCCGCCTGTCCCCGTAGGGCCCGGTAGGGCCCGGCCGCGGCCCCAAGCGTCCCCAATCCCGCTCCGAGTTGAGACCCAGTCTCAATGCCGATACGATCCGCGCGTGGGGCGATCGAGCCCCACGACGGAGCCTCCCGCGTGCCGACCGCCACCGCCCCCGCACCCGTTTCGTTGGACCAGCTGCCCCGCGGCGCCACGTGCCGCGTTCAGGGCTCGACGCTCGACTCGGCGGACGCGGCCCTGCTGCGGGCGATGGGGCTCCGGCCCGACGCGAGCGTCCGCGTGTGCCGCCTCGGCGAGCCGTGCATCGTGAGCGTCAAGGGCGAGTGCGGCCCAGCGTGCCGCATCGGTCTGTCGCGACACCTCGCGCGCCGCGTGCTCGTGAGCCCGGCGTCCTGAGCGCGGGCCGCATGAGCGCCCGCACCGACACGCCCGCACCCCCCGAACCGGCCCGGCCCGATCCGATCGCCCCGGACTCGGCGACCCGTGTCCTGGCCGTCCTCGGCAACCCCAACGTCGGCAAGACCACGCTCTTCAACCGCCTGTGCGGCCTCCGCCAGAAGACGTCCAACTTCCCCGGCACGACCCAGGACGCGCGCATCGGCCTGGTGAGTGTCCAAGAGGGAGAGGACGCGGGCGACCTCTGCCTCATCGACCTGCCCGGGTACTACTCGCTGGACCTGGACGTCGCCGAGTCGAGGCTGTCGCGCGATGTGCTGTCCGGCAAGGTCACGCTCCCGGGCGTCGGCGCGCCCGAGGCGCAGGTGATCGTGCTGGACGCGACGAACATCGTCCGCAACCTCGTCATGGCGGGCGAGGCGCTGCGCCGGGGGACGCCGACGGTCGTGGTGATCAACCTCATCGACGCCGCCCGCCGGCGCGGCATCCACGTGGACACCGGCCGCCTCGCCGATCGTCTCGGCTGCCCGGTGGTCTCGTGCAGCGCGCGCACGGGCGAGGGCATCGACGACCTCCGGGCCCTGCTCGCCTCGCCCCGCGCCCCCGCCCACGAGCCGCCCGAGGGCATCGACGAGCTCGAGCGCTGGGCCGACCGGGTCTACGCCGAGGTCGGCACTGACGCGCCGGAGCGCGGGTCGGACCGGCTCACAGACCGACTGGACCGCGCGTTCACGCACCCGGTCCTGGGCGTCGCGCTGTTCGCCATCGCGATGACCGCCCTGTTCTGGGTCATCTTCCGGCTGGCCGCGTACCCGATGGACTGGATCGACATCTTCTTCGCCACGCTCGGGTCGGCCGCCCACGACGCGCTGCCCGCCGGCATCCTCCGGGACCTGCTGGTCGATGGCGTCATCGCCGGCGTGGGCGCCACGCTCATCTTCCTGCCCCAGATCTGCCTGCTCTTCTTCCTGATCTCGCTGCTCGAGGACACGGGGTACCTGGCGCGGGCGGCGTTCGTCATCGACCGCCTGCTGCGGCCGTTCGGCTTGTCGGGGCACGCGTTCGTGCCGCTGCTCTCGTCGCACGCCTGCGCCCTGCCCGGCATCATGGCGGCCCGCGCGGTCCCCGACCGGCGCGACCGACTCGCGACGATCCTCGTCGCCCCGTTCATGAGCTGCACCGCGCGCATCCCGGTGTACGTGCTGCTGACGGCGCTGCTGTTCCCGCAGCGCCCGGCGATGCAGGCGGTCGCGTTCACCGGGTGCTACGCGCTGGGCATCCTCGCCGCCCTGCTCTCGTCACTCGTCGCCCGCCGGACGATCCTCCGGGGCAAGACGCGCCCGATGGCGCTCGAGCTGCCCGGCTACCGCCTTCCCAGCCTGCGGACCGCGCTGCTCACGACGTGGGACCGGGGCAAGGTCTTCGTCCGCAAAGCGGGCACGCTGATCCTGGGTATCTCGATCGTGCTCTGGTGGCTGGGCGAGTACCCGCACGTGCCGCCCCCGCAAGAGGCGACGGCCCTGCGCGCACAAGCCGTTGAGGTCGCGCCGACCGCGCCCGAGCGCGCCGAGGCCCTCGACGCCGAGGCCGACGCGATCGAGTCGCGGCACGCGGCCCGCAACTCCTTCCTGGGCCGCGCCGGCGCCACGCTCCAGCCCGTCTTCGAGCCCCTGGGCTACGACCGCCGCCTGACGATCGGCGTGCTCGCCAGCTTCGCCGCCCGCGAGGTCTTCGTCACGACCATGGCCGTCCAGGTCGTCGGCTCCGACGAGGTCGAGGAGGAGGGAGTCTTCGACGCGCTGGCGACCGCGCGGCGAGACGACGGCGGCCCGATCTTCACCACCGCCACCAGCTGGTCCCTGCTCGTCTACTACGTCCTGGCGATGCAGTGCCTGCCGACGCTCGTCGTCACCGCCCGCGAGGCCGGCGGCGCCAGGTGGGCCCTGCTCCAGCTCGCCTGGATGAGCGGCCTGGCCTACCTGCTGGCCATGCTCGTCTACCAGGCGCTCCGCCTGGCCGGGGTCGGGTGATGTTCCCGGTCGGCGACTGGCAGTTCTGGGTCGCGACGCTCGTGGTGGCCGGCGTCGTCGGGCTCGGCGTCCGGCGGTTGCTCCGCCGAAGGGCCCGTCGCCACAAGAAGCCGGTCGCCCTGACCATCGAGCGAAGGCGTTCGGGCTGAGGCGGCGGGCAGTATCATGGGCCCATGGCACTGACCCGCGACCAGATCACCCGCCGCGCGGCCGCCGAGCTCGAGGACGGCTTCATCGTCAACCTCGGCATCGGCATGCCCACGCTCGTCGCCAACCACATCCCCGACGGGATGGACGTCTGGCTCCAGAGTGAGAACGGACTGCTCGGCATCGGGCCCTTCCCCAAGGACGCCGACGTGGACGCCGACCTCATCAACGCCGGCAAGCAGACCATCACCGCCCGCAAGGGCGCCAGCTACTTCTCCTCCGCTGACTCGTTCGCGATGATCCGCGGGGGGCACATCGACATGTGCATCCTGGGCGCGATGGAGATCTCCCAGTCCGGCGACATCGCGAACTGGATGATCCCCGGCAAGATGATCAAGGGCATGGGCGGGGCGATGGACTTGGTAGCGGGCGTCAAGAAGGTCGTGGTCACCATGGAGCACTGCTCCAAGAAGGGCGACCCCAAGATTGTCCCCGAGTGCACCCTCCCCCTCACGGGCCTGGCCTGCATCGACATGATCATCACCGACCTGTGCGTCCTCGAGTTCGACGCGGACATGAACCGCTTCCGCCTGACCGAGCTGGCGCCGGGCGTCACGGTCGACGAGGTCAAGGCCAAGACGACCGCCGAGATCCTGACCGATCGCGAGCCGGTTGAGATGCGCGTGTGACCGCCCAGGCGACCGACACCGTGCTGATGGTCCGCCCGGCCCGGTTCGGGGCCAACCCCGAGACGAGCGCGTCCAACGCATTCCAGTACGAGGCGAGCGCCGACGCCGCGGCGGTGGGGGACCTCGCCCGCGAGGAGTTCGACGCCGCGGTCGGCTGCCTCCGCGACGCTGGGGTCCGCGTCATCGTCGCGGACGACTCGCCGGAGTCCGCGCCCCCGGACGCGGTGTTCCCCAACAACTGGTTCACCACCCACGCCGACGGGCGGGCCGTGCTCTACCCGATGCTCTCGCCGATCCGCCGACGCGAGCGCCGGCCTCAGCTTCTCGAACAGGTCGCAGCCGAGCAGGGCCTCGACCTCCGCGTCCTGGACTCATGGCTCGTGCGCGCCCACGAAAACAAGGGCGAGTTCCTCGAGGGCACGGGCTCGCTCGTCCTCGACCGTGTCAACAAGGTCGCGTACGCCTGCCGCTCGCCCCGCACGCACGGGGTCGCCTTCGACGCGTTCTGCGCCCGCCTCGGCTACCGGGGCGTGCTATTCGACGCGGCCGACGCCGAGGGCCGGGCGTACTACCACACCAACGTCATTATGTCCCTGGGCGAGCGCGTCGCCGTCGTTTGCTCGGAGTCGATCGCCGAGGCCGACCGCGGCCGCGTCCACGAGTCCCTCGAGCGGTCCGGGCACACCCGCATCGACATCACGCGCGACCAGGTCCTGTCGTTCGTCGGCAACATGCTCGAGCTGCGATCCTCGTCCGGCGCCGGCGTAATGGCGATGTCCACGACCGCCCACGACGCCCTCACACCCGCGCAGCGGGACGCGCTGACCGGCGCCGGGCTCACCCTCGTGCACGCGCCGATCCCGACGATCGAGCGAGTCGGCGGGGGCAGCCTCCGGTGCATGATCGCCGAGGTCTTCCTGCCCGCGGTCTGATGGCGCTCGGCGCGGGCCCCGGCGTGGGCTATCCTCTTCTCCGGGCCCCGGGGGGGCCTGAACACCCAAGGAGAACCGAGATGGCGAACTACCCGATCGAGGACGTGGAGGGCATCGGCCCGTCGTACGGCGAGAAGCTCCGCAAGGCCGGCATCGACGATACCGACGCCCTGCTCGCCGCCTGCAAGAGCCCCGCCGACCGCAAGGCTCTGGCCGAGAAGTCCGACATCGGCGACGCGCACATCCTCAAGTGGGCCAACATGGTGGACCTCTACCGCGTCAAGGGCATCGGCAGCGAGTTCTCCGAGCTGCTGGAGGCCTCGGGCGTGGACACGGTGCCCGAGCTGGCCCAGCGCAACGCCGCCAACCTCGCCGCCAAGATGGTCGAGGTCAACGACGCGAAGAAGCTGACCCGCCGCGTCCCGACCGAGTCCGAGGTCGCGGGCTGGGTCGAGCACGCCAAGACGCTCGGCCGCGCGCTCGAGTACTGATCCGGACAGACCTGCTCGGCCAAGAAGAAACCGCCCCGGTTGATGCCGGGGCGGTTTTCTGTTGCGCGTCGTGCGCCCGCGTGCGTGTGTTGTGCCGCCGCGGGGCGCTGGAAACCCGGTCAGGGGACCGCCGGGGCCTCGGCCTCCTCGGCCGCCTCCTCGTCGTCCGCGCCGCCGGTCACGCTGTCGATTGCTTTCTGGATCTCGTCGGAGACGTCGATCGACGGCGGCTGGGCCGGCACGCCCGCCTCGTCCGCCGCCGCGACCGCGTTGGCGATCACCTGTCGCAGCTCCTCGTCCGTGCAGTCCTCGGGCGGCTTGAGATGCAGCTTGAACTGCGGGTGGTCGATGTGCACGCCGCGGCCCGCGCCGCCGGCGCTCTCGATCGGCTCGAACACGTCCTGGAGCGTCGCCGGCGAGATGCTCTCGTCGAACACGCCCTGCGCCAGCCGCGCCAGGGCGACCTTGCTCTGCTCCAGCTCCTCGTCGCTCAGGTCCGAGGCCTCGACGAAGTACTCCTCGTGCGCCTCGTACACGATCGCCGCCGGCAGCAACGGGCTCTCGGCGAGCTTCTCGAAGATCTGCCCCATCTCCTCGAAGGAGATATCCCCGCTCTTGAACCCGGCCGCGAGTTCGTTGATCTGCGCGATGACCTGGGTCTTCTCCTCGTCGGGCAGGTCGGAGTCCTCGATCAGCTCCGTCGCGACGTTCTGCCCGATGTCCGCGGCCCACCCCTTCCAGCTCATCGCGACGTACACCACCCCGCCCACGATCAGCACGATGAGCAGCACGAGCACGACCAGGCACCCGATCAGCACCTTCCCGTCGCGCGCCCCACCGGGCGCCGCGACGCCCGCCCCGCCCCGATTCGCCATCGCCCGCGTCCTCATGACGTCCGCCTCCCTTCGCGGGCGCACTCGTCGCGCCCAACTCGTCCACGATGGTATTCGGTTCTCGCGGCCTCCGCTTTCGCGCACGCTACCATCGCCCCATGACCGGCCCAAAGACCACGCCCCGACGCTGGTTCGACGCGCACCTGGACCTGGGCATGCTCGCCGAGAAGGGACGAGACATGCACGCGCCCCTCGACGACTGCCGGGGCGAGCTGCAGCCCGCCGCGGTCACGCTTCCTTCGTTGCGGGACGGCAACGTGCGCGCGTGCCTGGGCACGATCTTCACCGAGGCCGTCACCGACCCGGCCGCGCCCGACGCCGAGACCGCGCCCCTCGCCTACCCGATCGGCGACGCGGACGCGGCGTACCGCGCGGGCATGCGCCAGCTCAAGCTATACCAGGCCTGGGCGGGCGCGGGCGTGGTCGATCTCATGCCCCGCCGCGGCGCCGAGCGCGCCACCGCCGACAACGCCCCCCTCCGCCTCGGCATCCTCGTCGAGTGCGCCGACCCGATCTCGTCGCCCGACGAGCTGGACGCCTGGGCCGACGCGGGCGTCGTCGCCATCGGTATGGCCTGGTGGCACAAGTCCCGGTACGCCGCGGGCAACGGCGTCGAGGCGGGCTCGGACGACGACGGCCTGACCGACCTCGGCCGCGAGCTGGTCGCGCGCATGGACCAGCTCGGCATCGTCCACGACCTCTCGCACCTGTCCCAGCTGAGCACCGAGCAGCTGCTCGAGCTGACCGACGCGCCCGTCATCGCCAGCCACTCCAACTGCCGCCGGCTCCTGGGCGGCCGCGACAACGAGCAGTGGCAGCGGCACCTGGCCGACGAGACCATCGCCGAGATCGGCCGCCGGGGGGGCGTCGTCGGGCTCAACCTCGTCCGCAACTTCATCCGCACCGGTCTCGACCGCGACGACCCGACCGACCGGCCGAGCATCGACGAGGCGATCGCCCACGTCGAGCACGTCTGCGAGGTGATGGGCCACCGCCGGGGCGTGGGCCTGGGCTCGGACATGGACGGCGGGATCACCGCCAACGACCTGCCCGCCGGCATCGACACCCCGAGCGACCTGGCCAAACTCGCCGACGCGCTCAGCGCCCGCGGCTGGCCCGACGACGACGTCCACGCCTTCGCCTGGGGCACCTGGGCCCGCTTCTGGGGCCTCGAGAGCGCGCCCGGCGGCTAGCCCCAAGCGTCAGCGCGGGGCCCGGTGGGGCCCCATCACACCTGGCCCGTCCGGGTTCGCCGGGGCCCGTCGCTTACGCTCCGGGCTAGTTGCTCGTGCCCGATGCGTCGTGCGCCGCCGCGAGCGACTCGCCGTGCTCGGCGCGGCAGTGCGCGCACCAGAGCGACGCCCGCGCCAGCACGCCGGCCTCGCCCTCGGGCCCCATCGCCGCCTGGCCCTGGTGCGCCGCCGGCGGCATGTCCGACAGGCGCGAGAGCATCCGCTCGCGGTACCGGTCCGGGTACATGCCGTAGTCGGGGTTGTTCTGCGTGTACGCGTACTCGCCGGCGAGCATGCCCTGGATCCGCGCGATCCGCGTGTCCGACGCCGGGTGCGTGCTGAGCCACTCGGGCGGGCGGGACGCGCCGGCCGAGGCGGCCTTGAGCGTCTCCATCACCAGCTCCTGGCCCTTCGGGTCGTACATGGCCTTGCTCATGTACCGCACGCCGAGCATGTCCGCCTCGAGCTCCTCGTCCCGCCCGTACTTGAGCAGCACGATGTTCCCGCCGACGGCCAGCGCCGGGACGCCGATCTGCCCGTAGCGCCCGAGCGCCGTGTCGTCGCCGGCGACGCCGACCGCGACCGCGCCCGCGGCCAGCGCGACGTTGAAGCCGATCTGCTTGCTCATCCGCTGGTTGCCGTGACGCGCCGTCACGTGCCCGATCTCGTGCCCGATCACGCCCGCCATCTCGGCCTCGCTACCCAGCTGCTCGGCCAGCCCGCGGGACAGGTACACCTTGCCCCCGGGCAGCGCGAACGCGTTGATCACGGCCGAGTCCAGCAGCGTGAACTCCCACGGCAGATCGGGCACGCCCTCCTCGACATGGGTGACCAGCTTGGCGCCGACCTCGTTGACGTACGCCCGCGTCGTCGCGTCGTTGACCTCGCCCCCAAACTGCTGGGTCATCTGGGGGCCGGCCTCGAGCCCGATCGCCCGCTCCTCCTCCCAGCTGAGCAGCGTGAACGACCGCGCCCCGGTCGCCGGGTTGGTCGAGCACCCGACCTGGGCCGCCGCGCCGACGGAGGCCAGCAGCGTGATGGAGAGGAGCCGAGCGAGTCCGAGCCGCGTGCGCATGTCGTGCCTCCGAGTCTGAATCCGGGCCCGTGGGCGGGGCGATGCATGAATAGGATCACCCGACCATGCCCGCGACCGATCGTATCACCGCGAGCCAGCAGACGCCCCCCGCCTGGGCCCAGGGCGACTTGGACGCCGTCCACGCGCGGCAGGACAAGGCCCGCCGCGTCCGCGACATGTTCGCCTCCATCGCCCACGCCTACGACCTGAACAACCGCGTCCACTCCATGTGGCGCGACCAGGCCTGGCGCCGGGCGGCGGTCCGGGCCGCCGGCGTCTCCGCGACCGACCGCGTCCTCGACGCCGCCTGCGGGACGGGCGACCTCTCCCAGGCGTTTGCCGCCTCCCGGGCGCGCGAGGTCGTCGGTCTCGACTTCACCGACAAGATGCTCGAACACGCGCGCGACAAGCAGACCCGCCTCGACCCCGCCCACGCCGCCAAGCTCTCGTACATCCAGGGCGACGCCCAGGACCTGCCCTTCGGCGACGCCGAGTTCGACGTCGTCTCCATCGCATTCGGCATCCGCAACGTGCAGGAGCCGGCCCGCGCCCTGGCCGAGTTTGCGCGCGTGCTTCGGCCAGGCGGGCGCCTGGTCATCCTGGAGTTCCACGCGCCGCCCAACCCGGTCGTCCGGCGCCTCAACGCCTTCTACTGCGGCTGGCTCATGCCCAGGACCGCCGCCCTCCTCGCCCGCGACCGATCGGGCGCGTACGCCTACCTGCCCAAGTCGGTCGGCCAGTTCATGGACGCGGCCGCCCTCCGCGACGCCATCACCGCCGCCGGCTTCCGGGACGCGACCTCCAGGCCCATGACCCTCGGGGTGTGCGTCTGCCACCGGGCGGTCCGAGAAGGCGCGGCCGACCCCGCGTCGAACCACCCAGCGCCGGTCCAATAAGCACACGCGCCCGCGAACGTCCCATAACGCCCAACCCTTGAAGCCCGGATCACGCGGGTTTCGGGGCGCCACAACGGTCCAATAACACGCTTCGCTCGCCCCGCGCCACCCCCGGCGGACAGGTGTGGCCAACTTCACGCGTGCGCCCGGCCCCGCCCGATCCCTCGCCTGCCGCCCGGGGGTCCCGGGCGACGCCGGGGGCTGGGAGGCCACCGACATCTGTCCACCACGGCCACCGAGGGCCAGCCACAGGGAGGCGCCTTGCCATGTCATCCGATCTCGTGACCGAACGTTTCTTTGAATCCCTGGTGAGCGGCGACCGCACCCACGCCCGCCGCATCATCGAGGAGCAGACGACCCTGGGCGTCTCGCCCCAGTCGCTGATCACCGACCTCTTCTGGCCGACCTACGAGATGATCGAGCGGCTCCGCCGCGACGACCAGGTCACCACGCTCGGCTACCACCTGGCGACCCGCCTGCTCCGAGTCATCGTGGACCGGTCCGCCGTCCGCCTGCTGCAGCGCGTCGAGACACCACCGAGAGGCCGATCCGTCTTCGCCTGCTGCGGCCCCGACGAGGGCTGCGAGCTTGGCGCGCAGATGGCCGTCGACCTGCTCGAGTCCCACGGCTTCCGCGTCCGCTTCGCCGGCGGGGGCGTCCCGGCCGACGAGATCCAGTCCCTCGTCCAGCAGGACCAGCCCGAGGTGCTGCTGATGTTCAGCTCCGCGCCGGGCGACCTGCCCGTGATCCGCGGCCTCATCGACACCCTTCACGAGGTCGGCGCCTGCCCGCAGACGCAGATCGTCGTGGGCGGGGGCGTGTTCAACCGCGCCGACGGCCTGGCCGAGGAGATCGGCGCCGACCTCTGGGCCACCGACCCCATCGAGCTGGTCCAGATGCTGCTCGAGGAGCCCGAGACGCGGGCGACCGAGGACCAGCGGACCGTCGGCCGCAAGCGCCGCCTGCCCAAGGCCGCCTAGGGCGCCCACCTTCCGCCCCGCCAGCGCGGGGCGGTCAGTTCGCCATCCCTGCCGGCGGCCCCGGACCTCACCGTCCGGGGCCGCTGGTCTTTCCAGCCGGGGGAACCCCACCCCCGATATCCCGAACAGAACGCGGGGATTGCCGGGAACCGCGGAGGGGGCGCCCGGTATACTCGCCTGACGCGGAGGGATCGATGCTCAGATCCGAGGAACGCAGCCTGATCGAGCGGGCCGCCAAGGGCGACAAGGACGCCGCCGCGGCCATGATCCGCCACCACCAGCAGCCCCTCTACGCCTACATGCTCCGCATGTCGGGCCGCCCCGACGTCGCCGAGGACATCGTCCAGGAGGCCTTCGTCCGCGTCCTGACGAACCTGGACCGCTTCGACTTCCGCTACCGCTTCTCGACCTGGCTTTTCACGATCGCCAGGCGGCTGTACTTGAACGCCATCGCCAAGCACCGCCCGGCGTACGACACGGACATGGTGGGGGGGTGGAAGTCCGCCGCCGGCGCCCCGGGCGCCCCGGTCGAGGCCGACGAGCAGCAGGACGTCCTCAAGGACACCCTCCAGGCCGCCCTGCTCACGCTGCCCGACGAGCAGCGCGAGGTCGTGATCCTCTTCCACCAGCACGACTGGCCGATCGCCCTGATCGCCCAGCACCTGGACATGCCCGAGGGCACGGTCAAGAGCCACCTGCACCGCGGCCGCAAGCGCCTGCGCGTGCACATCGAGCACTCGCCCAACGCGGCGTTCACCATGACGGAGACGACGGCGTGAAGGATTCGGCCGGCGCCAACCAGCACTCTGAACACGGGCCGATCCCGCCCGACGAGCTGATCGACGCGCTGTTCGACGGCGAGTTGTCGTCAAAGGCCCGCCGCGAGGTGCTCGGCGCCGTACGCCGCGACGCCCGCGCCGGCGCGGACCTCGAGCGCACCGCCCGCGTGCTCGCCGAACTCCGCACACCGCCCGCCGCGCCGGACCTGACCAACCGGATCCTCGAGCACGCCGACAACCGCCGCCGCTTCCTGCCCAGGCGGATGCGCCGCATGACGCGTGTGGCCCGCTCGGGCGTGGTCGCGCTGGCGCTGCTGGCGATGCTCGGCATCGCCGCCGGCCGCCGCGCCTGGCCCGAGCAGACGACCCTCGCCGACGATCAGACCCTGCTCGCCGACGTGAACGAGGCGTTTCACGAGGACGCCGCCGCCGGCGTCGGCGCCTTCCGGTCGAGCATCGAGCGCGTCCGCTTCTCGCTCGAGACCGTCTCCTGCTCGAGCCAGACCGCGGACTGCGCCCCGCGCGACCAGGCCCGGCCCTCCATGCTCACGGCGGGCGCCGTGCCCGCGCTAGTCCCGGCCGTCGAGGACCTGTCCTTCGGCCCTGCCCCGGCCGCTCCCCCCTCGGTCCGCTGCAGCACCACCCGCCTGGGCGCCGGCCCGGCGATCTGGGGTGTGACCGAGGTCCGCCAGCGCCGCTCCCCAGGGGCGCCGTGACCCGGGGCCGGCCGTGACCGCACGACCCCGCCGACCCCGCCAGAGCCAGACCCGAGTGACGTGGACGCGACGGCTCCTCGCCGCCGTTCTGCTCGCGACCCTCGCCCCAGCCGCACCGGCCTCGCTCGACGGGCCCGCGTGGTCGCAGATCGCCCAGGCGCCCGCGGACGCGGACGCGGTCGTGCTCATCGACGACCCCGCCGCCCTCGCCAGTTCGCCCGCAGGCCGGGCGCTGCGGGCGGCGATCGCAGACTCGGGCCAGTTCGCCGAGACGTTCAAGCGCTGGGGCGCGCTCTCCCAGCGCCTGGGCCTGCGCGAGGACGAGGCCTTCGAGGAGCTCCTGGGGCGGAGGGTCGTGCTCATCGCCCGGGCCGGCGACAAGCCCGAGCGCGCCGGCCAGCCCGGGGCAAGCTCGTGGGCGCTGATCACCGACGTGTCCGAGCGCGGCGAAAAGCTCATCCGCAAGCGGCTCCAGGCCGCCCCGCGCGCCAAGATCGCCGCCCAGCCCATCCTCGCCGCCGAGCACGGCCGCTTCCTGCTCGCACTCGTCGACCGCCGCGGCGCCGACGACCGACGCGCGACCGAGCTGATCATCTGCCCCGACGACTCAGAGGACCTGCTCGAGGAGCTGGTCGTCTCGCGCGTCGTCGGCGCCAAGATCCCCGAGCGGCGCACGCTCGGCGCCACAGACGCCTTCGCCCTCACCCGCGACCTCCCGCCCGGGCAGGTCCTCGCCCTGTTCCGGCTCCTCAGACCCGACGGGGGCACGATGCCCATCGCCGGCTCGGCGACCATCGATGGCAGCCGCTGCACCGCACAGCTCGCGCTCGACGCCGCCCACTGGTGTCCCGACCCCGACGAGTCGCGGCTCGACGCCCGCGTCATCGAGCGCCTCGAGGACGGCGCCCTGGCCCTCGTCGCCGAGTCGCTCCCTGAGGGGATCGGCGCCGCGGACGAGCCCGGCGGACAGCTCGCGGTCTGGCCCGCGATGCTCTCGCTCCCGGGCGACATCGGGCCGCTCGTCGGCGGACGCACCGTCGTCCGGCTCGACCGGGAGCCGAGCCCGGCCGAGTCCGCGCTGAGACTGTGCATCGCCTCGGAGACCCCCGCCGTCGAGGACCCCGCCGCCGCCGTCGACCGCTCGAGCGCCGGGATGCTGGGCGCCCCGGGGGAGGCTGACGAGGCCAGCGACGACTTCGCGGGCCAGTTCCCCCGCGCCGTACGGACGCGCCCGGTCACGTTCAACACGTTCACGCCGCTGGGCCGCGAGGCGCTGGCCGCCTGGGGCCTGGGCTTCCCCGGGCCGGACGCGTCGCCGACGTGGTGGGCCATGTGCCTGACGTCGGACCGGCGCGACACCGCCGCGGCCAGCGCCGCGACGCGCTCGCTCGCCGAGGCGCTCGCGGGCGCCGCCCCCGACCCCGGCTCACGCCTGATCGCCGCGGGGCTCGTCCGCCCCCGCGAGATCCACGACGCGGTGGCCAAGGAACCCTGGGCCTCGCTCGCGCCGCTCACCGCGATGCGCCACGCCGAGCTGCTCCGCTGGCGCTTCGTCGCGCCGCCGCGCGGGGAGGACCCGGGCCGGGACGGGTTGGTCCGCGGGCGCGTGGACATCGTGATGAACGCGGCGGTTCAATCCGTGCCCGCAGAGCCCGACCCGGGTCTCCCCTGACGCAGCCTCTCCTCTCTCAGACTCGGGGCTCTCTCCCGCCAGCCTCCGGTTGTGTCCTCTCGCGCCTTCGCAGCGCCACGCCCCCGCCGAGCAGCAGCAGGGCGCCCGCGCCGGGCGATGGCGTCACGATGTACCCGACCCGGACGTTGTCAAGGCCCCACGACTCGTCCTCGAGGCCCTGGTTCAGGGCGCCCGCGAACGTGATGTGCATCAGCTCGTCCGCGGGGTCGACCGCGAACCACAGCTCGATGTCCCGGTAGATCGAGTCGTTCCACGAGGCGAACCCGAGCCCCGCCGGCCCGACCTCGGGCGTCTTGAAGTTCACCGCCGACGGGTGGTTGGAGAGCACCTCGTCGAAGAGCGTCACGCCGTTGACCGACACCGAGAACGAGTCCGGCCCGTCGGCGTGGGCGTCCGAGTCCCACGAGTCGATCACGAACAGGTCGAACTGGAGCCGGTAGAGGATCTGGGGGTCGCTGGACCGGGGCGCCATGTGGTCGGGGACGCCGAGCGAGCCGAGCGAGCCGACGATCGTGGGCCCGGGCTCGTTGTCTCCTCCGCCACCGCCGCCACCACCTCCGCCGCCGCCTCCGCCGCCGTCCGGCTTGGACGGCCGCTCGATGGCGCCGAGCGTGAGCGTGGTGAAGTCGTCCCCCCCGAACCGCCCGAGGAAGCCGGTGAAGTTCCCGGCCCGGGTGTGATCCCGCCGGGTCCACTGGCCCGGGAAGCCCGTGCTCTCGAACGCGGTGTGGTACAGAGACGTGACGTCGGCGCTGGCCGCGCCGCCGGCGCACGCCCACAGCGAGACCGCCGCGACCACGCGGCAACTCTGGCAACGCATCGGATTGACCCCTTCACACAGTCGCGACGGCGCCGAGCGGACCCGCCCGGGGCGCCTCGCATGTCACTCCGCCGACGCTCCACGCCGACACGCAGGCAGCATGCCCCGCGTCCGGCCCCGTGCCAGTCAATCCGGCTGTGCCGGTCGTGACGATCGCACGTTCTGTGACGCCCGCCCCCGGCCGCCGCGGCCGACCGGTTTTTCCCGGGCGTCCCGATGTCCGAGAATCGCCGCAGATCGCCGGGGGCGACCGCCCGCCGGAGCTATCATCCGCCACACCAACCGATGAGCGACACCACCCACACCCCGACGCCCCCCTCCCAGGCCGACGCCGTCGCGCACCTCCGCAACGTCGCCATCATCGCCCACGTCGACCACGGCAAGACCACGCTGGTCGATCAGCTGCTCATGCAGTCCGGGAACTTCCGCGCCGGCGAACTCGAGAAGCTCCAGGGCGGGCAGCACGACCTGATCATGGACTCCAACCCCCTCGAGCGCGAGCGGGGGATCACGATCCTGTCCAAGAACTGCGCCGTCAACTACCACGCCTCCGACGGCGTGGACTACCGCGTCAACATCATCGACACCCCTGGCCACGCCGACTTCGGGGGCGAGGTCGAGCGCGTCCTCCGCATGGCCGACGGCTGCCTGCTCGTCGTCGACGCCTTCGAGGGGCCCATGCCCCAGACCAGGTTCGTCCTCTCCAAGGCCCTGGCCGAGAAGCTCCGACCCGTCGTCGTCGTCAACAAGTGCGACCGCCCGGACGGCGACCCCGACCGCGTCGTCACCGAGGTCTTCGACCTGCTCGTCGCCCTCGGCGCCGACGACGACGCGCTCGACTTCCCCGTCGTCTACGCCTCGGCCAAGACCGGCTGGGCCAGCGACTCGTGGCCGGCCGACGACGACCCCACCGACATGCGCCCCGTCTTCGAGGCCATCGTCCGCCACGTCCCGCACCCGGACGTCTACATCGAGAAACCCCTCCGCCTCCAGGTGACGACCCTGGACTACTCGGACTACGTCGGCCGCATCGGCATCGGCCGCGTCCACCAGGGCTCGATCCGCCCGGGCCTGCCCATCGCCCTCGTCAAGCACACGAAGGACGGTCAGACCCGCGTCGTCAACGCCAAGATCGGCAAGCTCCTGGGCTTCGAGGGCCTGGGCCGCAAGGACGCCGGCCGCATCGACGCCGGCGACCTCTGCGCCGTCACCGGCCTCGAGGACGTGGACATCGGCGACACCATCTGCGACCCCGACCACCCGGACGCGCTCCCGGCCGTCTCCATCGACGAGCCCACCATCTCGATGCTCTTCCGCATCAACGACTCGCCCTTCTCGGGCCAGGACGGGCAGTACGTCACCAGCCGCCAGATCAGGGCCCGCCTCGAGCGCGAGCTCGAGCACAACGTCGCCCTCCGCGTCAAGCCCGGGCAGACCGCCGACGAGTTCGTCGTCTCGGGCCGCGGCGTCCTCCACCTGGGCATCCTCCTCGAGACCATGCGCCGCGAGGGCTACGAGCTCTCCGTCGGGCGCCCGATCGTCATCGAGAAGGAGATCGACGGCAAGATGCACGAGCCCGTCGAGGAGCTGGTCATCGACTGCCCCAACGCCGCCGTCGGCGCCGTCATGCAGCTCATCGGCGAGCGCAAGGGCGAGACCCGCAAGATGGAGGACCGGGGCCCGGACATCACGCACTGCGTGTTCGAGATCACGTCCCGCGCCCTCATCGGCCTCCGGGGCCGAGTCATGACCGCCACCGCCGGCGAGGCGATCATGCACCACACGTTCGAGAAGTTCGTCCCCTCCGCCTCCACCCGCCACGAGCGCATCGCCGGCGTCATGATCGCCACCGAGACCGGGCAGGTCACCGGCCACGCCTGCGAGGGTCTGCACGACCGGGGCGTCCTCTTCGTCCGCCCGGGCGACAAGGTCTACGCGGGCCAGGTCGTGGGCGAGCACAACAAGGGCACGGACCTGCCCGTGAACATCGTCAAGCTCAAGAAGCTCGACAACATGCGCAGCGCCAACAAGGAGGCCACGGTCACCCTCAAGGCCCCCAAGGAGCTCTCGCTCGAGCAGGCCCTCGAGTACATCGAGCCCGACGAGCTCGTCGAGCTGACGCCCCGGTCCGTCCGCCTCCGCAAGCGCCTCCTCGACGAGAGCGCCCGCAAGCGCGCCGAGCGGGCGGGGAAGGACCGCGACGGGGCCGGCGCCTGATGTCGGGCCACCTCCCGGGCCAACCACCCGGCCAGCCACCGGGCCAACCACCGGGCCAGAACCAGGGCCAGCCCGCCGACGCCGCCTCCGACCCGCGCCTCCCCGAGGCCCACAACCTCTACGTCCACGGCCGCTACGCCGAGGCCTACGACCGATTCCTCCAACTCGCCAAGGACTACCCGCAGCAGTGGGGGATCCGGTACACGATCGGCTCCTGCCTCATCGGCCTGGGCCAGCGCGAGCAGGCCGTCCCGCACCTGCTCCAGGCCTCCTCGCTCAACCCGGGCGCCGTGCTTCCCTACATCGAGCTGACCCGCGCCTACTCGCTCATGGAGAAGTACGAGCAGGCGCGGGCCGCGATCGACCGCGCCCTGGCGATCGACCCGGCCAACCAGTCCGCCCTGGCGTACAAGGCCGACCTGCTGGCGATCGTCGGCGAGCACGACGAGGCCGCGCGCATCGCGATCGCCCTGCTCGAGCAGGGCGTGTCCGCCCCCTCGATCGTCGCCCAGGTCGCCCCGATCGCCGCCAAGGCCGGCCGCGCCGACGACGCCATCGACGCCCTCCGCCGGTGCACGCCCGAGGGCGCCCCCGCGCACCCCAACGTCGTGATGTGCCTGTTCAAGCTCGGCGACCTGCTCGACAAGGCCGCCCGCTACGACGAGGCCTGGGCCGCCTTCGAGCGGGCCAACGCCATGGCCGCCACCCACTTCGACCCCGACGCGCACACGGCTAGCGTCGCGACGATGGAGGCGGGCTGGACCCGCAGCGCCGTCGCCGCCCTCCCCCGGGCCTCCACGCCCGGCGCGAACCTGATCCTCATCGTCGGCATGCCCCGCTCGGGCACCAGCCTCGTCGAGCAGATCCTCGCCTCCCACCCGGGCGTCGAGCCGGGGGGCGAGCGGCCGACCATCGCGCACATGGCCTTCCGGCTCCAGGGCGGCCGCGACCCGTCGCAGATGTACTTCCTGCTCGACCCCGCCCCCCTGTGCGAGCCGGGCGTCGCCGACCAATACGCCGGCGAGCTGCAGGTTTCCATCCCGCCCGCCGCCCGCGCCGCGCCGCGATTCACCGACAAGATGCCCGGCAACTGGCGGTGCCTCGGCCTCGTCCAGTCCATCGCGCCCGCCGCCCGCGTGGTCTGGTGCCGCCGCGACCCGATGGACAACTGCCTCTCGTGCTACTTCCAGCACTTCTACGGCCCGCACCCCTGGTGCTACGACCTAGCCCACACCGCCCGCGTCTACCGCGACCACGAGCGCATGATGCGCCACTGGCAGTCCGCCCTCGACCTGCCCATCCTCGAGATGGACTACCAGCAGATGGTCGCCGACCAGGAGACCCAGACCCGCCGCCTCATCGACTTCGTCGGCCTGCCCTGGGACGACGCCTGCCTCCGCTTCCACGAGAACAAGCGCGTCGTCCGCACCCAGTCCAACGAGCAGGTCCGCCAGCCGATCTACCGCTCGGCCATCGCCCGCTGGAAGCACTACGAGAGCCACCTCGGGCCCCTGCGGGAGGCGCTGGGGCCCGTCGACCCCTCCTAGACCCCCGCCTACCATTCCGGCCCGCCGCGGAACGGGCCCCAAGCCGGGCTGCCCAGCCCGCCCCGACCCCGCGCGGCCAAGCTTCGGAGCATCCCCCATGGCGACCAGCTACGCCATCATCGAAGAGTCCGGCGGCCAGCGCAAGGTCCTCGAGGGCGACGAGATCCTCATCGACCTCCACAACTCCGGCGAGTCCAAGGCCGGCGACTCCATCTCCTACGACAAGGTCCTCGTCGTCGGCCCCGAGGGCGGCAAGGCCAAGATCGGCACGCCCTACGTCGACGGCGCCTCGGTCTCGGCCGAGATCATCGAGCCCCTCGTCATGGGCGACAAGCTCCACATCTACAAGTTCCGCCCCAAGAAGGGCTACAAGCGGAAGACCGGCCACCGCCAGCGGTACACCGCCGTCCGCGTCACCTCGATCACGGGCTGACGCGCCGCGGATCCGCCTCCGCCGCGAACCGAATCGATCGCCATGGACGACGCCACGTCCGCCCCTGGGCCCCGCGCACGCGTGGAGGGTCTCGGCGAGCCCGTGACGTCCGCACGCCGCGGGACCGTCTGCATGGCGTGCAGGTACGATCTCGCCGGGCAGCGCGTCTACAACGAGTCTCACTACCGGATGAACGTCGTCGCCTGCCCCGAGTGCGGCAACGTCCAGGCCTACGGCCCGCGCTTCCGCGGCCGCCGCGCCGAACGCACGCGGGCCTCACTCGTCGCGTTCCTCTGGGTCTGCTTCATCATCGCGATGGTCGTGTGGACCGCCGCGTCGCTCGCGGGCCTGTCACAGTCCACGGCCTATGCCGCCTCGATCCCGTTCGCCCAGCACATCTCGAACGAGTATGTGCCGAGCCAGGCGCACCTTGGCTACTCGAACTCGCTCCGCGACGGCGCCACGATCTGGGAGCTGGTCCCCGAAAGCTGGTGGGACGCCAACCGCGAGCGGGTCCTGGCCCAGTTCGGCGGGCGGGGCGGGGGCACGGACTGGATCGTGCTGACCGATCTCCTCTACCTCGCCCCTCTCTGCCTCGCCCTCGCGCTGCTCTGGCGGGTCGTACTCGCGCACGTGCACGCCGCGGCGCTCGGGCTGACGGTCCTGCTCGCCATCGCCGTGGGCGCTCTGGGCCTGCTCGCGTACTTCACGATCTCGACGGCCCCGCCCGGCTGGGAGTACGCCGTCTACGACGCCGAGAGCATCGTCGGAAGGCCGGTTGGCTGGGCGAGCTACATCGTCGGATCACTCGGGCTTCTCTTCTCCTTGTGGGCCTCCGGACCGATCCTCGCTCTGATCGCCCGTCGCCTCGCCCCTCCCTCGGTCCGCGCGAAGCTCTGGCGATTCGAGCCCGGGCCCGACCGATAGCATCCCCGATGGCCAACCCCGCCACGATCGACCAGGTCACCGCACGCATCGACCAGATCGCCGGCTCGGGCGACTACGACGCCGCCCTGGCCGCCGCGCGCCGCCTCGCCGAGGCCCGCCCGCAGGACGTCCGCTCGCACCTGACGCTGACGCGCACGCTCTCGGGCGCCGCCCGCAACGACGAGGCCCTGGCCACGCTCGAGAACGCCATGTTCCTGCTGGCCGCCTCTCCGGGCGCCGTCCAGCTGAGGAGGGCGTTGGGCGACGTCCTCCGCCGAGCGGGCCGCGGCGGCGACGCGCTGGACGTGATCGACCGGGGCCTGGCCTCGACGCCCGGCTCGCCCCCGTTGCTCGCCGCCCGCGCGACCACGCTGCTCGAGATGGGGCGTATCGACGAGGCCGACGCGCTGGTCGCCGAGCGGTTCGCGTCGGGCGGCCGGGTCTTCCCCGAGTTCGCCGCGATCCGCGCCCGGATCCGCGCCCGCCAGCGTCGCCACGCCGACGCCGCCGCCGAGCTGATCGAGTACCTCGACGCGACGGAGCTGCCGCGCGTCGTCGCCCGCTCGCTCTGGGCCAGCGCCGGCGCCCAGCTCGAGAAGGAGGGCGACTTCGACCGCGCGATGGACTGCTACGACAAGGCCAACGAGGGCGCGCGTCCGTTCGATTCCGACAGGCACGACGCGAACATCGACGCGATCATCGAGGCCTGCAGCGCCGACGCGCTCGCCGCCGCCCCCAGGGCCGACATCGATGCCTCGGGCCTGATCCTGATCGTCGGCATGCCCCGCTCGGGCACGAGCCTGGCCGAGCGCGTCATCGCCGCCCACCCGGACGCGACCGCCGCCGGCGAGCTGAACCACCTGCTCTGGTCCTCCCGCAAGCTGCTGGGCGCGGGCGCTGCCCCCGCCCCGAAGCTCGACGCGCTCGAGCAGGAGAAGATCAGCCAGACGGCCGCGTGGTACCGAGGCGAGATCGAGCGCCTCGCCGCCCCGGCCGGGCGGATGACCGACAAGCAGCCCCTCAACGCCCTGCGGCTCTGGCTCCTGCCCCTGATCCTGCCCGGCGCCCGCGTCGTGCACTGCCTCCGCGACCCCCGGGACACGTGCCTGTCCAACTACGCCCAGCAGTTCGCCCTGCCCCTGCCCTTCACCAGCTCGCTGACCGCCGTCGGCCGCTACTACCGCGCGTACCGCCGCGTCATGGACCACTGGAGCCGGACGCTCGCCGACCCGCGCCTCGCGACGCCCATCCACGAGCTGCGCTACGAGCGGCTGACTGCCGACCCGGAGACCGAGTCCCGCCGCCTGCTCGAGTTCCTCGGCATGGACTGGGACGAGGCGGTCCTGCGCCCGCACGAGGCCAAGGTCGTCACCTGGACCGCCAGCCGCGACCAGGTCACCGAGCCGATCAACACGACCGCCGTCGCCCGCCACGAGAAGTTCGGCGACCGCCTCGAGCCCCTGCTCGACGCCCTGGGCGAGTACGCGTCGGGCGTGGACCCGGCCTAGCCGATCACGGCTCGCTGATCAGGCGCCGCCGACCGCCGCGTCTCGGACGAACGTGCCCTTGGCCCGGTCCTTGCGCACCCCCGGGAAGCTCAGCACCCGCCCGTGCGCCGCGACGTACACGCCCGGCCCGAGCACGCCCGCGGCCAGGAACGCCTCGGTCAGGTTCTGCAGCGCATCCGACCGCGTCATCTCGTACGGCCGCATCGCCCCGGTCAGGATCACGGGCACGCCGACGTCCGACAAGTTCTCTGCCAGCATGTCGCCGGTCTGGCACAGGGTGTCGGTCCCGTGCAGCACGATCACGCCGTCGCCCGGGCCGGCCCCGTCGGCGTGCAGCCGCACCGCGTCCAGGATCCGCGCCCGGTCCGCGTCGGTCAGCTCCAGGCTGTCCTTCTGCATGAGCTGGACGGAGCTGACCTGGGTCTCCTCCAGCCGCAGCCGCCTGAGCATCCGCGGCACGATGCTCGTCCGGTTCGAGAGATCGCCCGACGCCTCGTCGTACGTCTTCTCGATCGTCCCCCCAGTCGAGATGAGCGTCACCCGGCGCACGGGCCAACCATATCCACCCACGCCCACTACAGTGCCCCTCCGCCTTCTCCGATCGTCCCCGGGCCCTCGCCACGGCCCGCCCACGAGGACCCGCCCCTGCCCACCGACCCCGTCATCCAGAGCGCCCGCCAGGCCGCCGCCCTGCTCACCTCCGGCCGCGTCGCCGAGGGCGTCCGGGCCGCCAGAACGCTCCTGGACGAGCACCCGAGGTCGGTCGCCGCCCTGAGTCTCTGGGGCCAGGCCCTCTTCCACGCCGGCCGCCACGAGCAGGCCCGCGAGCACCTCCGCTCACTGCTCGACTCGATCACGGACCCCCGCCAGGCGGTCCGGACGAGGTTCCTGCTTGCCGAGGCGTGCGTGCGGATGAACGACACCGACGGCGTGCACGACGCCGTGGACCCCGGCCTCCGGGCGGTGCCCAACGCCACGCCCCTGATCGCCGCCAAGGCCGGCGCCCTTCTTCACGAGCGACGCACCGACGAGGCCGCGGCCCTGCTCGACGCGCACATCGACAACGCCGTCGGCTTCGCCCCGCTGGCCTACCAGTACTCCCGCCTGTGCGCCCAGACAGGCCGCGCCCAGGAGGGCGCCGACCGCCTGAGCACGTGGCTCGACCGCGACGACCTGGACGACGAATCACGCAAGCTCGTCCTCTTCGCCCTCGCCTCCCTGCTCGACAAGCAGGGCAGGTACGACGAGGCGTTCGAGACCTACACCCGCGCCAACGCCCTCCGCCCCTCGCGCTACGACGCCGACGCCAACGAGGCCTGGACCGACGCGACCATCGCCGCCTGGACGCCCGAGCGCGTCCGGGCCCTGGCCCGAACGACGATCGCCGACGAGCGGCCGGTCTTCATCGTCGGCATGCCCCGCTCGGGCACGAGCCTGACCGAGCAGATCCTGGGCTGCCACCCGGGCGTGCACGCCGCGGGCGAGCTGATGACCATGCCCACCGTCCTCCGCGACGCGCTGGGCGAGGCGACGCCCAGGGGCGTCCCCCTGCCCAACGACCCCGCGGACATCACCGCCGACATGCTCACCCGCGCCGCCGAAGGCTACCTCGCGACGCTCGACACCATCGCGCCGGGCGCCGAGCGCGTCACCGACAAGCTCGTGGGCAACTACCTCCGGATCCCCATCATCCACGCGGCGATCCCGGGGGCGCGCGTCATCCACGTCCGCCGCGACCCGCGCGACACCTGTGTCTCCTGCTTCTTCCAGAACTTCTCGACCGGGCTCGACTTCACGTTCGACCTAGTCCAGCTGGGGCGGGCCTACCGCCAGTACGCACGGCTGATGGACCACTGGGCCCGCGTCATGCACGAGGCTGACCCAGAGTTCGAGATCGCCGAGCTCCGCTACGCGGACCTGGTCACGGACCAGGAGGCGACGACCCGCCGCCTCGTGGACGCCCTCGGCCTGCCCTGGGACGACGCCTGCCTCCGGTTCCACGAGTCCGCCCGCATCACCTTCACCGCCAGCGTCGATCAGGTCACCAAACCCATGTACGCCTCATCCCTCGACCGATGGCGCCGATACGAGAAGCACCTGGGCCCCCTCGTCGAGGCCCTGGGCGACGCCCTGCCCGAGGGCGACCCGGGCCCCGCGCCGGGCCCCGGCGCCCAGAGCTAGACTCGCCCGCGAACCACACGGGAGACCGCACGTTGGAAGGCCAGTCTGTCACAATCGCCGAGGCGCTCCAGGACGTCCAACGCCTCATCCGCATGGGCGACTACCGCCACGCCGGCGGCCTCACCTACCAGCTCATCCAGCAGGCGCCCGACCACCCGCCCGTCATCGCGATGCACGGGATCGTCCTCTCCCGCCTGGGCCGATACGACGAGGGCGCCAAGATGCTCGAGCGCGCCCTCGAGTCCGGCCCCGAGTCCGCCCTCCGCATCAGCCTCACCAACGAGCTCGCCCAGCTCCGCATCAACCAGGGACGGCACGACGACGCCCTCGAGACCCTCGACAAGGGCCTCGAGTCGAACCCGGACGCCCCCTTCCTGATCGGCACCAAGGCCGAGGCCCTGATGTACGCCGGGCGACGCGACGAGGCGGGCGCCCTGCTCGCCGACGCCGCCGCCCGCGGCGTCAACCACATCTCGCCCGCCATGGCCCTCGCCCGCCTCCGCCTCCGCGAGGGCGACCCGAAGGAGGCCATCGACGCGCTGTCCCCCTTCGTCGAGCAGCCCGGCATGTCCGCCTCGCAGCTCGCCCAGGCCCTCGGGCGCCTCGGCGACCTGCACGACCGCGCGGGCGACTACGACAAGGCCTTCGCCTGCCACCGCCGCGCCGCCAATCTCATCCCCGTCGAGTTCGACGCCCCCGCCCACGCCAAGCTCGTCGACAACGTCATCAAGAACTGGACGCCCGGCGCCATCGCCAAGGTCAAGCGCCCCGAGGGCACGTCCACCGCCCCGGTTTTCATCGTGGGCATGCCCCGCTCGGGCACCAGCCTGGTCGAGCAGATCCTCGCCTGCCACCCGGACGTCTACGCCTGCGGCGAGCTGGACACCGTCTTCTTCATCGCCCGCAAGGTCATGGGCGCCGCCAGCGACACCCTCCGCCCGGTCGTCCAGAACCCGACGGCGCTCAAGGGCAAGCAGCTCGAGGTCGCGGCCCAGATGTACGAGCAGAAGCTCACCCGCGTGATCGAGCGCGAGAGCCGCGACAACGCCCAGGAGCCGCCGCCCGCACTCCCGATGCGCGTGACGGACAAGCAGCCCCTCAACTTCTACAACCTCGGCGCCATCGCCCTCATGTTCCCCGAGGCGCACGTCGTCCACTGCGTCCGCGACCCGCGCGACACCTGCCTCTCGTGCTACTTCTCGCAGTTCGCCAACTACCACCCGTACAGCTACGACCTTGAGAACCTCGCCGCCTACTACCGCGACTACCACCGGCTCATGGCCCACTGGTCCGGGGCCCTCACCCAGGCGCCGACCAACCTCAGACTCACCGAGCTCCGCTACGAGTCGCTCGTCGCCGACCAGGAGGGCGAGACCCGCCGCCTGCTCGAGTTCCTGGGCCTGCCCTGGGACGACGCGTGCTTGCGCTACCACGAGTCGGGGCGCGTGACCCGCACCCTCTCCAACGACCAGGTCCGCGACCCGATCTATGCCGGCTCGGTCGGCCGGTACAAGAACTACACCAAGCACATCAAGCCCCTGACCGACGCCCTGGGCGACCTCGCCCCGGGCGCCTAGCGGGAGCAGGCGGCGTGAGCCAGATCTACGCCGACGCGCTGAAGGCCTACAAGGCCGGCGATTACGTCCGGGCGATGAACCTGGTCAACACGCTCCGCGCCCGCGCGCCCAAGAACATCCGCGTCCGCTCGCTGCACGCGATGCTCCTGGCCAGGTACTCCAGGCTCGACGAGGCCGAGACCGAGCTGCTCGCCGTCATCGACGATTGCCCGGACGAGAAGACCGCCTTCGGCGTCCGGCACCAGCTCGCGCTCGTCCACGTCCAGCAGCGCCGCCCGGACGACGCGCTGGCCCAGCTCGACCTCGCGCTCGGGGCGGCGCCCGGGAATCCTGTCCTCGTCGCCGCCAAGGCCGGCCTGCTCGCGACGGTCGGCCGCGCCGACGAGTCCGCCGCCCTCGTCGAGGACGCGTTCGCCAGCGCCCCGCCCAACCTCGCCCTCGCAACAGTCCGCGCCCGCCTCGCGGCGATCGCCGGGCGCCACGCCGACGGGCTCGAGCCCCTGAAGTCTCTCGTCGCCGACGCCCCGCCCTCGACCGAGGCCGCCCGCGCGCTGTGCCAGCTGGCCGCCCTCTACGACAAGCTCGGCCGCACCGACGACGCGGCCGACGCCCTCGAGCGCGCCGGGCGGATGAGCCCGATCCGCTACGACGCCCGCGAGACCGCCGCCATGGTCGACCGCCTGATCCAAACATGGACCGCCGACGCGGTCCGCGCCGCGGCGGGAACCGGATCGGACACCGAGGCGCCCGTCCTCATCGTCGGCATGCCCCGGTCCGGGACCAGCCTCACCGAGCAGATCCTCGCCTCGCACCCGGGCGTCGCGGCGGTGGGGGAGTCGGACGCGCTCATGGAGGCCGCCGCTCTCCACCTCGGCGCCGACGGCTCGCGCTGGCAGGCCGAGCCGAGCCCACCCGCATCACTCACGCCCGCCGCCATCAAGGCCGCGGCCGACCACTACCTGGCGAAGGTCGTCTCCCCCAACTCGGGCGCGCTCCGCGTCACCGACAAGCACCCCATGAACTTCTGGCGCCTGGGCCTCGTCCCGCTCCTCTTCCCACGCGCCCGCGTCATCCACTGCGTCCGCGACCCGCGCGACACGTGCCTGTCGTGCTGGGCCCAGCACTTCGTGGGCGACCACCCCTGGTCCCACCGCCTCGAGGACCTCGGCCACTTCTACCGCCAGTACCACCGACTCACGACGCACTGGGAGCGCGTGCTCACGGACCTCGGCGCCGCCCACACCAGGGTGGTTTACGAGGACCTCGTCGCCGACCAGGAGCGCGAGTCCCGCCGCCTGGTCGAGTTCCTCGGCCTGCCCTGGGACGACGCCTGCCTCCGCTTCCACGAGTCGGACCGCGTCGTCTACACCCACTCCAACGAGCAGGTCCGCAAGCCGGTCTACACCTCCAGCGTCGCCCGCTGGAAGCCCTACGCAGGCCGCCTCGCGCCGCTCACCACGGCGCTGGGCGACCTGCTGCAGGGGGTCGACGACGGCGCCTAGCCGGCTATTCGGCGAAGTACGTCAGGAACGCGACCACGTCGGAGAAATCCCACTGACCCGTTGGCTCGGCCAGGTCCGCCGCGTCGCCCATGTCCCCAAACGCCGTCAGGAACAGGATCACGTCAGAGAAGTCCTGCGACCCGTCCAGGTTCAGGTCGCCCCGCCCCGAGCTGGTCAGCGGGTTCGACGACGCCTGGGCGAACCGCACGATCGTCGTCGTGTCCGTCGTGTCGCCCGACAGCCCGCAGCTGGTCCCGCTCCCGAAATCCTGGATCGCGATCGACATCACGCCGTCGGCGTACGTGTCGTCCGGCGCCGAGATCTGCGGCTCCGGGAACGCCTCGCCCGGCCTCCACACCCGCGCCGACACCACGCCCTCGAACACGTCCAGCTGCACATAGAACTCCCCGTCCACCGGCGAGTACGGCATCGGGACCGGCGGGCCCAGGTGCACGATCTGCCCCAGCACGTCCCCGCGGAACAGCTCCACACGCCCGCCGAGGCACGTCGAGAACGACGCCACGTACCCCTTGATCCCCGTCTCCTGGTCGGCGAACGCGACCGTGTACCGCCCGGGGCCGTCCACCGCGAGCATCCGCGCCCGCACCGAAGCCCCGCTGGCGAAGTAGTTGTCCACCCGCGGCGACGAGATCGCCGGGCTCCCCGCGTCGATCGAAATCACCATGTCCCCGTCGATGATCTCGAAGTCGGCGCCGAACGCCGGCGACGCGGTCCACATCGCCGGCGACCCGTCCACCGCGCTCCCGTCGCCGAACCCGTCCACGAAGTCGGGCGCGATCTTCGGCGGTCCGCCCAGGACCACCGCCGCCAGCGTCACCGCAAGAGTCGTCGTGCTCATCGTTGTTCTCCTCAGTCACCTTGTGTTCGCGAGGCGCCGCGTCCGCGCGGCCGCCGCGCGGACGCGTGAGTTCCACGCCGCCGCGCCGTGATCACGCGTCCGCGCTCGTCCTGTCCCGCATCACCGCGGCCCGCGGCGACACGCGCCACGGACCCGCGGCCCCCACGCGGCACATGACTGTGCCCGCTCGCGAGCGACCCCCTCGCGCATTTCGAGAAATACAGCAGCGACTAAGGCGCCGGCGATGCACCGCCCACCCGCGCCAGCACCGACTCCGCCTGCGCCAGCCCCCGCGCCCCCGGCGCCGAGCTGATCACCCGTCCCCGACGCGTGTCCAGCACCTTCACCACACCCGTCTCCGCCCCCAACGGCTCGGCCGCCGCGTACCCGATCCCCAGCGACGCCAGCTCCTCGCCCACGCCCTCACGCTTGTCGCCCGTCACGTCGAAGACCATGAACCGCGCCGCGCCGTCGCGCGCCGCGGCAAGCCGCCGGAACCCGGGCGTGCTCACCCGCGCCAGCGGGCACAGCTCGTGGTCGAACGTCATCACCACCAGGTCCCCGCCCCGCACGCCAGACAAGTCCTCCGGGACCGAGACCGCCTCCTGCGACGCCCGCGCCCGCATCAGCAGCGTCAACGCCTCGTCCGTCTCCCACTCCGCCCGCGCCAGCTCGCCCCGGGCCCGGTCCAGCCGCCCGCCCATGACCACGCACGCGACGGCGAGCACCGCCGCCAGCCCGAGCCCCGCCGCCAGGCCCCACGCCCCGCCGAGCCGCCTCGCCCGCCCCGCGGGCGCCCCGGCGATCGACGCGGCAAGCCGCGCCCGCGCGCCGTCGTCCATCGAAGGCCGCGGCACCTCGGGCCCCAGCTCCCGCAGCATCGCCTCGAACCGCTCGTCCTCGTGCATGTCTGGCCCGCTCATGCCGCTCCCTCGTCAACCGACTCCAGCGCCCGCCGCAGCCGCCCCCGCATCCGGTACAGTCGAGCTTCAACGCCCTTGACCGTCGTCCCCAGCTCCTCGGCCACGCTCGCGTGCGAACGCCCCGCCCGGTACACCGCGTAGAACAACTCCTGGTCCGCGCTGCTCAGCTCCGTCACCGCCAGGAACAACGCGCGGACGCGGCCCGCCCGCTCGCCGTCCTGTGCCGACGGCGAGGCGCCCGCCGCCTCGTCCATCCCGCGCGACAGCCGCAGCGCCGCCTCCCGCCCGCGCCGCCCGGACCGCGCCCGATGCCGGATCACGTTCCGCACGATCCCCCGAAGCCACGCCCGCTGCCGCTCGGCCTCCGGCGGCGGCGAGGCGTGCGACAGCGCGATCAGCACCGCCTGCTGCACCACGTCCTCGGCGGCGCCGCCTTGCCCGCCCGAACCGCCGCCCAGACGGGCCACCGCGAACCGGAACAACCCCTCGAGCTCCTCGGCCGCCGTCGCCCGCACCGGCGCGCACCGGTCCCCCTCCCGGGCGTCCAAGTCAGACCCCGGCCCGCCGATCGAGTCTCCCTCGCGCGGGCTCATCACCTCAAGACTCGGCCGCCTCGCCCGCCAGGCATCACACGCGGGCCCGGACCGGGCTCACCCGGACCCCGCACCCACAGTGCCCGGTGGGGGGCTCACCCCTCGCCGGTTCGCGCCATCGGCCTGTTGAGGCCGGGCCGGGTAGCCCTACGGGCACCCCGCGGCGAACACGGCCAGAAATGCCAGGACGTCCGAGTAGTCCCACGTGTTCTCCGGCGCCGCGAGGTCGGCCCCGTCCATCTCGCCGAGGAACGATGTCAGGAACGCCAGCACGTCGGCCTGGTCCAGCGTGCCGTAGGGCGGGGCGCAGTCCGCGACACCGCAATACCCGCCGCACGCCGGCGCACAGCAGGACGACACATCCACCATGTGTATCCAGCTCATGCCGCCCAGCACGACCGCGAACGGTCCCATGATCCGCACGTCCTCGAAGTACCCCGGGCCGTCGGCCGAGCCCAGGACCATCGGCGCCCCCGGGTCATTCAACCCGAGCACGATCAGAGTCGATTCTTCCGCAACGCTGTCGGTGTACGCGGTCACGTACGCCCTCGACCCGGACACCCGCACGCTGGAGACCGGCCCGCCCATGTCGAGCGTCTGGACCAGGGCCGGGCTCGAAGGGTCCGAGACGTCCACGACGTGCAGACCCGCCTCGTACGCCGCGATGTACGCGTGGTCGGAGCGCACCGCGATCGCCACGCCCTCATTGATCGGCCACGAGACGCCGCCGAGATCGACTGGGGTCGCGGGGTCGCTCACATCCACGATCCGGAACAGCCCCAGGTCCTCCTCCCCGTCCCAGTCACGTCCCGCGATGTACGCAAGCCCGCCCACGACTTCGACGGCGAGGACATCCGGGATCGAGTCGCACGAGCCCAGCAACGCCGCCGACGACGGATCGCTCACATCAATCGTGAGAAGACCCCCACGGCGAGACGCGGCGTACAGGACACCACCCTCCACCCTCATCTCCCGAATGCCGCTGTTCCCGGTTGCGACAAACCCGGCCGGAACCGGGTTCTCGAGATCGCTCATGTCGATCACGTGGACCCCAGTCCTCGGCGAGTAATCCGCGAAGTACGCCCATGATCCAGAGACCGCGACGGCGCTAACGAGGTGCTGGAACCCGAAGTACGTCACCAGGTCGATCGCGTACGGGTGCGAGAGGTCGTAGACCGCGATCGGGCTGAGCGGGCTTGTGACGATCGCGGCCGTCCCCAGGATGTCCAGATCCCAGGCGAACGACAGGCCACGCCGGCCCACAATCTCCGGCTCGCACGCCGGAACCCCTCCGGGCCCGCCCGCCAACGCGACGCTCCCGGAGAAGAGCAACGCGGCGCCCAGCGCTGTGCAGGTCATGCAGGCCTCCCTCCGGCCCCGGTTCACGCGGAACGGCGCCGCGTGCGTGGCGCGAACGCCGCCTTCGCCCGGCCACGAGGCTACCCGGTGACCCGCGCACCCGCCAGACCCAACCAACTCATGCCCGGACGCGCTACGGGCACCCCGCCCCGAACGCGCTCAGGAACCCGATCACGTCGGAGAAGTCCCATTGCCCGAACGGCTCGGCCAGGTCCGCCGACGCGTCCATCGACCCGAACGCCGTCAGGAACGCGATCACGTCGGAGAAGTCCAGCGACCCGAACGGGTCGGCCAGGTCCGCGGCGTTGCACCCCGCCGGCTCGGGCGCGAACTCGCTCGCCCCCATGTCGATCAGGGGCGCCGTCCCCGCGCCCTCGTCCACCGTGCCCGGGTCATCGACGAAACGGGCGGCGCCAAGCAGGTCGAACGGCGCGGCCTCGGCCTCGTCCATGTCCCCGTCCAGGTCCAGCACGTCCATCGTCGCCGACACGTTCTCGCCCCGGTCGATCCCCCACGAGCCCGGCGCGAGCCTGTAGAACTTCACCGGGCCCGGGTCCGCCTCGAACGTGGGCGGCAGGTTGATGTTCCCGATGCCCGGGTACGAGCCGCCGATCTGGCTGTACCGGGCCGTGGCGCTGCCCCCGGTCAGGTTCGTGATGTTCTGGGTATGGCCCCAGATGATCGAGTTGGCGATCGTGCACGTCGCCTGGAAGTTGCACACGCCGGGCGCGATGTTCGCCGCGTTGCCCGTGATCGTCACGTTCACGTACGACGGCGCCGCCCCCAGCTCGTTGGCCACGCCCCCGCCGAACGTCGCGTCGTTGTCCGCGATCACGCACCCGGTCACCAGGGGCGTCGGGTCGAAGATCACCATGATCCCCCCGCCCAGCGACGAGGCCGTGTTGTCGTTCATCACGCACCGGGAGATCACCGGGCTGCACGCGTTGAGGACGGCGATCGCCCCGCCCCCCTCGTCCAGCGCCGTCCCCGTGGACTGGTTGCCCACGAACCAGCACCGGTCGATCATGGGCGACGACGCGTCGATCAGCGCCCCGCCCCCGTTGACCGCCACGCCCCCCGTGATCGTGAACCCGATCAGGCGGGCGTCGCTCGTCTCGCCGCTCACGAACGAGACCACGGGCCCGCTCCCGCCCCCGTCGATCGTCGTGAACTCGGGCCCGTCGGTCGCGACGACCGTGATCGACTTGCCCAGGAAGTCGATCGTCTCGGTGTACACGGTCCCGCCCACGAGGACCAGGTCACCGTCCTCTGCCGCGTCGATCGCCGACTGGATCGTCGGGAACGTGCTCGGCACGTTCAGCGTGTCCGCGACGGCGACCCCGGACAGACACGCCATAGCGACACCGATACCCAGTGCCCGTTTCTCGTTCGTCGTGCGCACGTGATGTCTCCCTCGACCCGACCCAGGTGGATCCCCACGAGAGAACGACCGGGCCACGCGGCCGCGGCCGGGAGGGCGTGCCCCCTACGGGCACCCGGACGAGAACAGCGTCAGGAACTCGGAGATATCCGAGAAGTCCCACTGCCCGAACGGCGCCGCCAGGTCCGCAGACCCGTCCATGTTCGTGAACGCCGTCAGGAACGCCGAGATATCCGAGAAGTCCAGCTGCCCGTACGGCTCGGCGATGTCCGCCCCGTTGCACGACGGGTTCGTCCCGTTGATCGTGATCGGCATGTCCGTGTCATCAAAGCCCGTGTTCCCGTCGCCGTCGGTCGCGATCACGCGGATCACGCCGTTGGTCGTGAACACGTCGGGCGTCAGCCAGCCGGACGAGCCGGTGTCCGCCACGTCCTCGCGAAGGACGATGTCGAAGCTCGCCCCGCCGTTCGTGCTCAGCAGCACGTCCACGCTGACGATGTCCTTGTCGTCGTCGTCGCTCAGCCACTCGGTGAACACCGGGTCGCCCGGGTCCAGCACCGTCCCGTCGTTCTGGCTCGAGACCCAGACCACCGGGTTCTCGCCCCCGGAGCTGGCCGGCACGTGCATCACGATGCAGTGCATCACGCCCGCGGCCGTCACGATCGCGTCGCAGTCCACCTGCACGATCGTCTTGCCCGGGAACGTCGCCTGCCACGCGTTGAGCGCCTGCGTCGAGTACGTCGAGGGGATGTTGTCGTACTCGGGCACGAGCACCAGGTCGTTGCACATGACGACATTGGTGAACGTGTAATGCGTCCCGCCCGACCGGATCGCCGGGACCCGGACGACCGTGTACCCACGCTGGGCGAACGTCGTCGCCGCGGCCTCGCAGATCTGGTCCTGCGTGGACCCCTGCTGCAGGGGCCAGTCGGAGATGAACACGATGTTGTCCGACGCGATCTGCATCCACATGTCGATGTGCTGCGTCGAGTCCACGCTGGTCGGGAAGGGCTGGTGGAGCGTCGTCTCCAGGTTCTGGTAGTCACGCCAGAGCTGGACGATCTCGGACTCGCTCAGCCCCGGGTTCTCGTTGTTGATCAGCCGCGTCGCCGAGCTCTCGCCCAGCGCGTCCAGGTGGTAGTTGCCCCCGCCGTGCACCAGCGGGATCTGGTACTCGGGCTCGCCCCGCTGGCCCGCCCAGTAGTCCGGGATGTTGTTGTCCGAGGGCCGGGGCCTGTTGTACGTGTGGTCGACGATCGCGCGGACCCCGCCCTGGAAGATGTAGCGGGGCCCGTAGTCGCGCATCCAGATCGTGTTCGTCGGCACCACGAACATGAACAGCCGGGACGGGTCCGCACCCGCGTTCACCATCGAGTTGAACGTGCTGTTCGCCTCGTTCTGCGTGTCGCACATCACGTAGACGTTCGCCTCGCCCACCGTCGTGATCTGCGCCGCCATCTGCCGGAGGATGAGCAGCCACCCGCTCGAACCCTCGTAGGCGATCATGATCCCTTCCATCGGCTCGTACTCGGCGACGCACCGGACCGGGCCCTGCGGCGCCCCGACCCCCCGCGCCGACTCGGCGACGATCGGGTTCTCCAGCGTCCACGCCAGCTCCTCGACCGTCATGTCCCGAGGGACCGCGGCCCCCTCCGGGTACGTCGGCGGCCCGGCCATCGCCGCCCCGCTTACCAAGCCCAGGCACACAAGTCCGCCGCGCAGATTCGATCGCACGCTCCGCCTCACTTCCAGATCCGAGACCGCCCAGAACAGGGCCGGGGGAAGACCACGCCGCGACCCGGGCGCCGAGGCCCGACCCGCCACCGAACAGACCGAGCCTACCGCGCCCGATCGCTGGATCCAAGGCTACGCAGGGCCCCAACCCGCGGATCCGCACTCAGGGCCCCGATTCTCGCCCCTCAGGGGCACCCCTCCCCGAACGCCGTCAGGAACGCCACCACGTCGGAGAAGTCCCACTGACCAAACGGCTCGGCCAGGTCCGCCGCCGAATCGAACCCCGCGAACGCCGTCAAGAACGCCACCACGTCGGAGAAGTCGTACGAGCCGAACGGCTCGGCCAGGTCCGCCACGCAGTGCGTGGACACCGGCAGCAGGCACAGATCGTCGTAGAAGATTGGCGAGGACCCCTGCGCGAACAGGTCCACCGCCGCGATGTCAAGCGCGCCCCCGCCGTCGCCGAGCACGCCGCCCGTCCAGGTGTACTCAGTCACCAGCTCGTCGTCGTAGTACACCCTCGTCCAGTCGTTCTCCAGGTCGATCTCCGTCTGGATCTTCACCCACCGGTCGGTCTCGTAGGGCACGTCGATCGTGTCCACGCCGTCGCCGTGAAACACCTTGAGCATCCCGTCGTTCCCGTCGATCTGGATCTGCACCGACCAGTCGCTCGCGCCCGTGCCCGCGTACGTGTTCAGGATGTTGAAGTACGAGCCGGCGAACTGGTCCACCCCGCCGCTGGCAAAGTCGCTCGGGATGTACTGCCACGCCTCGAACGTCCAGAACCCCGAGTCCGCGCCCTCGAACTCACGCACGATGTCCGCGTCCCCCTCGACCTTGACCGAGTGCGGCGGCGACAGGGCCTGCTCCGGGCTCACCGGCGCATCGAACGCCGGGTCGTCGTCCCACCCGGTCCACCCGCCCTGCCCGACCGCCCCGTCCCCGTCCGTGTACAGGTCGAACCGGTCCCACCAGGGCACGCCCAGCAGGTCGAACAGGTACGACTGCCACCGGCCCGCGTCCGCGTCGAACGCGAACACCCGGTACTGCGACGACGCGATATCAGTCATCTTGATCGAGAACCCGTACTCGTCCGTCGGCATCAACCCGGGCCCGTCGCTCGTGAACGACCACCCCCCGAACGGCATGAAGTCCCCGAACGGCGTCACGAAGATCGGGTCCACCGACCAGCTCCCCGTGTGCGGCATCACGTCGATCGGCGCCGCCGACACCAGGTCCAGCTCCACGAACTCCGGGAAGATCTGCATCTGCGTGATCCGCTGGGGCCCCAGCGTCTGCCCCGGCACGCCGAACGAGCCCGACTCGACCTCGAACGTGTCCGAGGGCAGCCCGATGCTCGCCGACCGCCGCTTGGTCGAGCACTCCGTGTCGATCTGCACGTACAGCCTGAACGACTCCGGATCACTCGAGATGTTCTCGAACCGCACGTACTCCCACGACGGGCACGGCTCGAACACCATGCACAGATGCCGGTACGGCGGGTCCGCCAGGAACTCGTTCGCGTCGATCGCCTTGTGCCCCGGCTTGTTCGGATTGGGCGGGCTCACGCCCACGACCTCCCGCGCCGCCAGCCACCGCGTGCTGCTCGGGTGCATCGGGTCCCCGGTCACCTGATTCATCACCAGGTCCACCGTCTTCTGCTCGTTGCTCTGGTTGAAGTTCTCCATCCCGATCCACAGCGACGCCCCGGGCGCCAGATCGACGGTGAAGTTCCCCCCGCCCGTGCTCGTCCACCCGCTGCCGGGTGTCGACGGGCTCGTCGCCCCCGGCGGCGTCGTCCGCCACCAGGGCGTCTCGTCCGCCGACGCCGCCCCGCACAGCGCCCCGACCGCCAAGGCAACAACAAAACCCCGCGCCCGCGCCGCGAGCCAAGTGCGTGACCGCCCCCGCATGATGTCGCTCCTTCCCGGGCCCGCCGAACAGCATGCCCGCGGGTCGGCGCCCCCAGAGCCCGCCGAACCGACGCCCGCAGCATAACACGACCTTCATCAGATCCGAACAGTGTCCCCCGTGCCAGCCGGGCGATCGCCCCTCAGACGCCCCAGAGTACGATCCTGCCATGCCCGATCGCCTGACCATCGACCCCGACATCCGCCGCGCCCAGACCCCCCCGGGCTGGTTCTACACCGACCCGTCGTCCTACGAGCGGCTCCTGTCCGCCGTCCTCGCCCGCTCATGGCGGCTCGTCGCCGACGAGTCCCAGGTCTCCACGCCCGGCTCGGTCCTTCCCGTCACGCTGGGCGAGGGCTCCCTCGACGAGCCCGTCATCCTCACCCGCGACCACGACGACCGGCTCCACTGCCTGGCCAACGTGTGTACACACCGAGGCATGCGCCTCGCCGAGCACGCCGACCACGCCAGGTGCCTCACCTGCCGCTACCACGGCCGCCGCTTCGACCTCGACGGGCGCTTCCGCTCCATGCCCGAGTTCGACGACGCCGAGAACTTCCCACGCGACGAGGACAACCTCCGGGCCTTCCCCATGGCCCGCTGGCGCCAGTTCATCTTTGCCTCCCTCGACCCCGAGCACGACCTGTCCGACGTCACGCGCGAGATGGACGCCCGCGTCGGGTTCCTCCCCATCGAACGCGCCCGCCTCGACGCCTCGCGCTGCCGCGAGTACTACATGCACGCAAACTGGGCCCTCTACATCGACAACTACCTCGAGGGCTTCCACATCCCCTTCGTCCACCCCTCCCTCGCGGGCGCCCTCGACTACGGCGCCTACGAGACCGAGTGCTACCCCTTCTCGAACCTCCAAGTCGGCGTCGCCAGCGGGGGCGAGGACACCTTCGACTTCCCCGCGGGCCACCCCGATCACGGCCGCGACATCGCCGGCTACTACTTCTGGCTCTTCCCGACCACCATGTTCAACGTCTACCCCTGGGGCATCAGCGTCAACGACGTCCTGCCCATCGGCCCGGGCCGCACCCGCGTCCGATTCCTGCCCTACGTCTGGGACGAGTCCCGCCTCGGCCGCGGCGCCAGCGCCGACCTCGACCGCGTCGAGCGCGAGGACGAGTCGGTCGTCGAGGGCGTCCACTCCACGATCCGCTCCCGGGGCTACACCACGGGCCGCTACTCGCCCCGCCGCGAGCGGTGCGTCCACCACTTTCACCAACTGCTCGCCGAGCGCTTCAACGGCAAGCCATCCTGACCCGCGTCGCGCCCGCGCAGCTGCAACCGCCGCGCGGACGCCGCGTACCGATCTGTGACAAGACCGTCGCGACGGGCGAACATCCTGATCAACCCTGCAAGGGAGGTTTCAGATGAAGCTCATCCACGTCGCACGTGTCTCCATCGCGTTCCTCATCGTCGCGATCACGCTCTCACTCACCGGCGCCATCCTCGCCGGGGGCGGGTTCGGATCCGGGAGGTCGACCAACAACGACCCCCGCACCGTCACCCTCCAGTTCGCCCTGCTCTCGTCCCCGAGGCAGGGCTCGTCCGCGCCCGCCATCGACGCCCTCCGCGCCCAGTTCACGCCCGGCGCCGCCGACGCCAAGCAGGTCGACGCCGAAGCGTTCACGCAGGCGCTCAACCAGGCAAGGACGCTCGCCGGGCCGGGCGAGGTCTGGATCGCGCCGGGCCTGGCCGCCCAGCACGAGGAGACCGCCAACCTCACGCTCCGCGCCCCGGCAAGCGCCGAGCGCGACGACACACTCGTCCTGGCCGTCAGCCCCCGCGTCCTCGACAAGGACGTCATCCGCACCGCCATCGACTTCTCGCTCTGCCGCCGGGACCAGTCCGCGAGCCTCGAGTGGTCCACGGCCCTCACCTTCCGCGACGGCGCCGTCATCGCCGTCGACCTCGACGCCCCCGACCCCGAGACCGGCGAGCCCCGCTCGATGGTCCTGATCGCCCGCGCCTCGATCGTCACGAACAAGCCGAGCTGATGCCCGCACTCATTCCATCCATGTGTCTTCGGTAAGTGACGATCAAGCCGGCCGGTGGCGGGTCACACCGCCGCCGGCTCGTCCTCGGCAACCAGGTAGAACCGACCGATGCCCACCTCGAAACGACCCCCGTCGTCCCGCTGCATCGTGTACGACCCCTCCATCGTGCCCCACGGCGTGTGGATCGGCGCCCAGCTCGTGTACTCGAACTCCTCGCCCGGCGCAAGCCGCGGCTGCTCGCCCACGACCCCGTCGCCCTCCACGTCCCGACGCTCGCCGTTCGCGTTCACGATCACCCAGTGACGTGCCAGCAGCCGCGCCGCCCGCGCGCCCTCGTTCCGGATCGTGACCTTGTAGCCGAACGCGAAACGGCGGGCCCGCGGGTTCTCCGCGTCCGGGTCCGAGTGCTCCGGCAGGTACACCGGGCACACGACAACCCGCATCCCCTCCGTCACACACTCGGAATCATGCCTGGCCATCTCGTCCTCGCCCCGTCTGCTTCGGGGCACGCAACTCTAGCGCGGCCTCCGCCGCCCCGCCCGACCGCCCACCCCGCCGTGCCTGAAGCACCCCACGAGGTGATCGTTCACCAAACCCGCCGCCTGCATCAACGAATAACACGTCGTCGGGCCCACGAACCGGAAACCCAGCCGCTTGAGACCGCGGCTCATAGCCCGCGATACGTCTGTCTCGCTCGGCAGTTCCCCCATCGTCCGCCACCGGTTTACCACCGACTCCCCGCCAACATGCGACCACAACAGTTCCGGAAGCCCCGGGCCCCGCGAACGCATCTCCACGACCGCACGGGCATTCCCGATGGTCGCCTCGATCTTCCCCCGGTGCCGCACGATCGCCCTCGACGCCTCCTCCTCGCCCAGCAGCCGCGCCACGTCCCGAGGCCGCATCGCCGCCACCCGGTCCGCGTCGAAGCCGTGGAACGCCCGCCTGTAGTTCTCACGCTTGACCAGGATCGTCCGCCAGCTCAGCCCGCTCTGCGCCCCTTCCAGCGTCAGCAGCTCGAACAGCCCGCGCTCGTCCCGCACCGGCACGCCCCACTCCGTGTCGTGGTACGTCCGCTCCGGCTCATCGACCGCCCACCCGCATCGTGTCGGCTCGCCCATCGACGTTCCTCCCGAGCCAGTAGACTACCCCCGTGCAGTTCACCCACGAGAAGCTCTCCGACGGCGTCCTCGTCCTCCACGCCGACGGCGGGCTCGACGCCTCCAACACCGACGAGCTCCTCGAGCCCATCGAGTCGCTCGCCGACGCCGGCTTCGACAAGATCATCGTGGACTGCGCCAGGCTCGAGCACATCTCCAGCCCCGCCCTGGCCGTCCTCGTCTCGCTGCACAAGCGGATGAGCAAGCGCGGCGCCGACGTCAAGCTCGCCGCCGTCAACACCCTCATGGCCCAGGTCCTCGAGATGGCCCGCCTCGACCACGTCTTCGAGCTCTACCCCGACGTCGAGCGCGCCCACATCGCCTTCAGGCCCAAGAGCCGCGGCGCCTCCGACGCCTAGCCGTCACCCGCTCGCGCCAAACCCGCGGCCACCTCCACCGCCCGCGCCAGCTGCGGATCGCGCCCCGCCGCGTACTCGAGCGTGAAGCCCACCTCGACGTCCGGCGCCACGCCCACCCCCTCCAGGACCTCCCCGTCCACCAGCGCCCGCCGCACCGCGAGGTACAGCACGCTCCCGTCTGCCATCACGATCGGCGAGCCCCCGACCACGGCGCCCGCCGTCCGCTCACCCACGAGCGTGCCCACCCCGTGCCGCTTGATCGCCCAGGCCAGGATCTCCTTGCCCGACCGCGTGCCCCCGTCGATCAGCACGACCAGCGGCTTCCTCCACGACGCCCCGTACTCGAACCGCTCCCCCCCGCGCCCCACCGACACCAGCCGCGGCACGATCGGGTTGAACAACTCCAGGTACCCCGGGTCCGCCCCGCCCCACCCGCCGCGAAGATCCAGCACCAGCGCGTCCGCGCCCGATAGCTCGCCGAACAGCACCAGCTCCTTCACCGCCTCGTGGTAGTCCGGGTGCGCGTACGACCGCACGCGCACATGCGCGATCTTGTTTCCCTCGAGCTCGAATACCCGAGCCCCGGCGCGCAGCGACGCCAGGAACATCTCGCGCGGCTGGATCCACTCCACATCGACCGGGATCGTCGCCGTCTCGCCCCCCGCCTCGCGCCGAACCTCAACGCCGACCGTCCCGCCGGCGCGCCCCACAAACGCCGCCAGCCCGCGCCACGCCGCCCCGTCCACCGACACGACCTCGTCCCCGACGAGCACCCCCGCCCGCGCGGCCGGCCCCGCCTCGTACACCCCCGACGCGAACACCCGCCCCCCGACCTCTCGCACCACCAGCCCGAGCCCCTCGTACGCCACCCGCCCCGGTGGCACGCGCTCGTGGTATCCCTCGTCCACTCCATCCGGGTTGAAGATGTCCAGCAGTTCCCAGTACGCCCGCTCGCCCGCGGTGTACAGCCGCGTGTGCGATGTTCCCAGCGCCGCCAGCGCCTCGTTGACGACGCCCGCCTCCGCCCCGCGCGAGCCCGCCTCCCGCGCCCGGGGCGCGAGGCGGTCGCGCACCCCGTCCCAGTCCACGCCCTTCATCTCGGCGTCGAGGAACCGGTCCCGCGCCGTCGCCCAGGCCTCCTCGAACAGCGCCCCGCCCTCGTAGGCGCCAGTCTCGACAGGCGCTTGCGCGCCCGCGCCCGGCGCGGAGATCACCAGCCAGAGCACACCCGCCACAACGCCCATGCCACGCACGTTTTCGCCCATGCCCCACGGATACCGCCCGCCGCCCACCCCGGTTCCGCACCCCCTCGCCGCCAACGGAATACCATCCCCCAGACTCGTGGAGCCCCGGCCAGGCGCCGGGCACGACACCGAACACCGCCGCGCCGAAGGGGGCGCGCCACCACGCCCGAAAGGAACTCAACATGCGCACCACACGCGTCACCATCGCCGCCTCGCTCGCCCTCCTCGCCGCGGGCGCCGCCCTCCCCGCCTGCTCGGCCGGCTACAAGACCGAGACCCAGAAGGACACCATGCAGTCCGACGTCCAGCGGGCCAAGTTCGAGTTCCTCCGCGAGGCCCCGGGCCTCGAGTCCTGGTTCAACGAGTCCTACGGCTACGCCATCTTCCCGACCGTCGGCAAGGGCGCCGTCGGCGTCGGCGGCGCGTACGGCAAGGGCCTCGTCTACGAGCAGGGCGCCCCCATCGGCAACTCCACCCTCTCCCAGGCCACCATCGGCCTCCAGCTCGGCGGACAGGCCTACCGCGAGGTCATCTTCTTCCAGAACAAGGCCGCCCTCGACTCCTTCACCGGCGGCAACTTCGAGTTCTCCGCCCAGGCCTCCGCCGTCGCCGCCACCGCCGGCGCCTCGGCCGACGCCGACTACGAGAACGGCGTCGCCGTCTTCACCATGGAAGAGGGCGGACTCATGTTCGAGGCCTCCATCGGCGGCCAGAAGTTCAGCTTTAACCGCTGGTAATCCCTACTCCCGACAGCACCACGAGGGGGCGGGCGCCATGCCCGCCCCTTTCTCATGCGCCCCCGAGATCGAACCGCGTCTACTCGGCCGGGAAGTACCACACCGCGTTGATCCTGCCGTCGCGGATCTCGTAGCAGCAGTACGCCGCCTGCGACCGAGTCCCGCCGTCTGCCCCGGTCCAGGACACCCGCTCACGCGCGAACGCGTACGACCCCGCCGCGTGCACGTGCTCCAGCTCGGCACGCACGCCCGGCGTGCCCGCGAAGTACCCCTCCATCCCGGAGACCAGCGCCCCGACCCCCTCGCTGTACGCGACGACCTCGTCGCCCTCGACCATGTACCAGGCGACGTCGTCGGTCACCAGTCCCCGGAACCCCTCCGCGTCGTGCCGGTTGAACGTCTCGACCTGCCGACGCAGCAGCCGCTCGTGCGGGTGATCCCCATCGAGCGACCTCGCCCCGGCGCACCCCCCTAGCGCCAGGGCCACGCCCAGCAAGACGGGGCGCCATCCCCCGCCACGGTATGATCCCTTGAATCTCATGCGTTGCCGCCCCCGGTTCGAGGTGTGCCGGGAGTCTACACGCCAAGGCCTGTTGCCCGACACCCGGAGCGCCCGATGGCGAAGAAGAGAACGCGCAAGTCTGCCGCGATCCCGGCCAGCGCCGATGACCCGGCGTCCGTGTCCCGCGAGATCGACGCGATGATCGCCGCCCTCGACGACTGGCGCGGCCCCACGCTCGCCCGGGTCCGAGCGCTCATCAAGAAGGCCGACCCCGGTGTCGTCGAAGAGGTGAAGTGGCGCAAGCCCTCCAACTCGATGCGCGGCATCCCCGTCTGGTCCCGCGGCGGCATCATCTGCACGGGCGAGACCTACAAGGACAAGGTCAAACTGACATTCGCCCACGGCGCCGCCCTCGACGATCCCGATGGCCTCTTCAACGCCAGCCTCGGCGGCAACGCACGCCGCGCCATCGACATCTTCGAGGGCGACACGCTCAACGAGCGAGCGTTCAAGGCGCTCATCAAGGCCGCGATCAAGCACAACACCGCGTAGTCTCCGCGCCCGTCGCGTCGGGCCTCAGTCAGCCACGGCCCGCTCGATCTCCGCGCTGTCGATCTTCACCATCCCGATCATCGCCCGCATCGCACGCCCCGCCCGCTCCGGGTCGGGGTCGCCGATCAGCTCGATCAGCATCTCCGGATCGATCTGCCACGACACGCCGAACTGATCGGTGATCCACCCGCACGCGACCGGCGTCCCCCCGGCATCGACGAATCGCTGCCAGTACTCGTCCACCTGCTCCTGCGTCTCGCACAGCGCCGCGATCGAGATCCCCTTGCTCATCTCGAACCCGGGCCCCCCGTTGAGCGCCGTGAACGGCCGCCCGCACAGCGTGAACTCGACCGTCATCACGCCCCCAGTCTCGAAGGGCGACTCCGGACCCAGGTCCGGGTACCGCGTGATCCGCGTGATCCCCGAGTCGGGGAACACGGACGTGTAGAAGCGAGCCGCCTCTTCCGCCTGGTCCTTGAACGTCAGGAAAGTGCAGATGGTTGGCATGGCGTGATCCTACCAACCCGCCGCCCGCGCCCGGACCGCGATCTGTATCCTGACGCCGAGTTCCCGCAGGACACCGCCATGCTCCACATCGTCCTCGGCCCAACCTTCGAGCACCGCCTCGAGACCCCGCCCGCCGAGGCCGCGGGCCAGCTCCGCGCCTGGCTCGCCGCCCCGCACTGCCCCGCCAAGGGAACCGTCGTGGGCGACCACTTCAACATCACCGTCCCCGACCGCCAGCGCCGATTCTGGTCCCCGCACCTGACGGTCCAGCTCACCGCCGAGGACGGCGCGACCGTCCTGCACGCCCGCTTCAACCCCCACCCGTCCATCTGGACCGCCGTGATGTTCGCCTACCTCGCCCTGGGCACCATCGCCGTCAGCGCCGCCGTCTGGGGCGGCGTCGAGCTGCTGCTGGACCGAACGCCCATCGCGTTCCTCATCGTCCCCGCGTGCTTCCTGCTCGTCGGCGCCGTCTTCTGGATCACCTACCTCGGCCAGGTCGTCGCCGACGATCAGATGACGCAACTCCGCGAGGACCTGGAGCGCGCCCTCGATATCACCCCGCCTGCGTGACCCGTACTTCCAGCGGCGCCAGCGTGTCCAGGTGCACGTCCCGCTGCGGGAACGCGATCACCACGTCGGACTCGCGGCACAGCTCGTCGATCCGGAACCGCAGATCGCTCTCGATCTGGTACCGGTCCTGCGTGGACCGCGGCCGGCTCCAGCAGTGCAGCTCGAACGCCAGCGCGTTGTCCCCAAACTCCTGGAACAGCACCTGCCACCTGGGGTTGTCCAGCACGCGCTCGTGCTCGTCGGCCACCCGGTCCAGCAGCTCACGGACGACCTTCGTGTCCGAGCCGTACGCCACACCCACGCTCACGCGGCTGCGGTACATCGCGTCGGGCCGGTCGTAGTTCGTCACCACCAGCTCGAGCAGCATCGAGTTCGGGATGATCACCAGCTTCCCGTCGTACGCCTGCACCAGCGTCGACCGCGCCCCGATCTTCTGCACCGTCCCCCGGTTCCCGTCCACCTCGACCAGCTGCCCGACCGCGATCGGCCGCTCGATCAGCAGGATCAGACCCGAGATGAAGTTGTTGACGATGTTCTGGCTGCCGAAGCCGATGCCCAGCGCCAGCGCCCCGCCGAAGATCGTGAACACCGTCAGCGGCACCGCCGCCATCTGCATCGCCAGCATCACGACGAGCACGACCGCCGCGTAGTAGATGATCGTCTGGATCGCCGACGCCGGGCCCTTGTCGATGTGCATCCGGGGCAGCACCCGCTGCCCGACGTGACGGCTCACGATCCGCGCCGCCACCATCCCGATGACCAGCACCAGCGCCGCGATCACCAGCTGATCGACGGTCACCACAGTGTCGTCGATCGTGAACAGCTCGAAGTTCCAGACGCGAGACGCGACCTGGCCGACCTGCTCGAGCGTCCCGGGCTCGGCGGGCGCCGCCGAAGCCGGCGGACCCTCGACCGGTTGTGGGGGGGTGGACATGCGTCTGCGCTCCATCGCCGGCGTACCCGACAGGCCTCCCGCCCGTCATCGCCATTCTGCGCGACAGATTACACGCTCACGCCGCCATCCGCCCCCGCGACGCCGTCTCGCCCTGGCCCAGCGTCAGCGTCGGCGCCTCCGACGAGCACGCGCCGACGGCGCGCGCCAGCCCCCGCCCGGTCGCCGATGCGCCGACGACGGCGATCAGCTGCGACGCCACGAACCCGGCCAGCACGCCCCACGCGGGCAGCACCAGCAGCCCCACGCCCACGACGCCGGCCAGCACGCACGCCCCCGCAACCACGTACCACATCGCCGACGCCTCCGAGCCAAAGGGTCCACTCCCCTCGGCCCGGCTATCGGCCCGCCCGCCGCGCCGGTTCAGCGCGACCCGGCCCCCGGCGGAATCTTCACCCGCCCGGCCGACGCGCCAGCGCCGCGTCGTAGATGTACATCAGCGTCGTCGGGATCGGCGGGTACGCCATCCGGTACCGGTAGATGTCGAACCCGCCCGGGTCCCACCCCAGCCAACCCAGCGACCGCTCCAGCAGCGACACGTACTCGGGCGCCTCCCGGATCCCCGCCCGCTTCAGGTCCGTCCCCACCATCTCCAGACGCTCCGGCGCCGGCAGCTCGTCCGACGTCTGGTGCGGCGCCGTCCCCTCGCCCGCGAACAGGTCGCTCATCAGCTGCACCCGCGGCGCCGCCCGATGGAACAAGTCCTGGTGCATCAGCAGATCCACCACACCCAACTCCGCCGGCGTCCGCAACCCGAACCGGATCCGCAGCGGGGTATCGTCGTCCGCGTACCGCGACTGGCACGAACGCACCACCTCGCCCATCACGCACGTCACCGAACCCTGCGTCCCCACGGGCGCCTCGGCCAGCTGGTACTCCACCACCCCCTGCGCGCTCTCGATCCGCTCGTACTCTGGCAACGGCTTCGAGCAGAACTCCTCGACCAGGGGCAGCTCCTCGGTCACCGGCGCCCCCCGCCTCGACGGGTCCAGCGCCTCACGCTGCTCCACTCGCCGCACGCCCTTCTGCTGCGACTTGAAGAACATCCGCGCCACGCGCCACGGCACCTTCCGCCGCACCCGCTGCAGGTCGTACACCCCGCGGATCAACGCGATGTCCAGCCGCTCCGGGTCCTCGCTCGGGTGCACGATGAATGTCGCCAGGTTGGTCGCCGCACGCACGCCCCAGATGTAGCTCGACCCCTCGTACGCCAGCCGCCGCTGCTCCAGGTCGCTCCGCTCGGCGCCCGAGTCCGCGTGCTCGGCCAGCAACGCGTCGAACGCCCGCCGCGACCCGCCGTGCCGACGCACCAGCGACAGAAACTCCTCGGCCGCATCGTTCAGCGTCGCCACGTCCGCGCCCGACGCCCCCGAATCGCCCAGCGCCTCGGCCATGATCGACAGCCCGCGACGCCCCGGCACGTACGGCCCGCACGCCATCGCCCCGTCGCTGGCGACGATCTTGTGCACCTTCCACGCCAGCTTCGTGTCCAGCCCCGTCCGCCGCGCCAGGTCCGCCGGCCGCCACTCCGCGCCGCCCATCACCTTGGCGGCGCACCGGCCAAGCGCTCCCTGGAATCGTTCCAAGGCGCCCCCGACCTCCCCCTCGAACGTCGTCGTATCCGGGCTCGCGCCCACGCGTGCTGCTCCAAACAGTCAATCTAGAAACCCGCCGGAAAGACCCCCGGCGACCACGAGAGCGTATCCGCACGCCCCCCGCCGAGGACGACCCCCCGTTTCAAGGGCCTCCCGGGGGCGCCTTCCCCGGCATCAGCCCCTACCCCCGAGGCCGAACCCCGACCCGCTCCAGGAACGCCAGCAGCCGCTCCCGCTCCCCGGGCAGGTCCACGTGCTCGATCCGCTCGATCAGCCCCGATCTCTCACCGCCGGCGGGCGGACTCCCCACGAACACCACCTGCTCGCACTCGTGCCGATGGTCGACGCCCTTGTGCCGCGTCAGGTCCACGAACCGGACCCGGAACCGACGGCGCCCGTCCCCGTCCTCCCCCTCGTCCGCGATCGCAGACTCGTACCGGATCTGGTCAAAGCTCTCCCGCGCCCACTCGGCCGCCGCCGCGTAAGAGCCCACGATTGCCTCGGCGCCGCGCATCTCCGTCCCGCGGAACACGTACACGCACGCCGGATCGATCACCCCCCGCGTCCCCGCGAAGTCCTCCCGGTCCAGCGTCGAGACGAACACGTCAACGACTCCCCGCGCATCCATCCCCGCAGCCTACCCGCTCATTTACACTCGACCCGCCATGACCCCAACGCCCGACGCCGCCGCGTACGACCTGCTCGTCACCGCCATCCGCCGCAACCTCGCCTTCACCCTCGAGTACGCCCGCCTGCTCGTCGCCGACGTCCCCGAGGACCAGATGACGGCCGTCCCCGCGCCGGGCCTCGAGAACCACCCCGCCTTCGTCCTGGGCCACCTGTGCACCTGCCACGACATCACCTGCCAGGACCTGGGCCACTCCCCGGACCTGCCGCAGGCAATCCGCGACCTCTTCGAGCGCAAGGGCCCGTCGGACACCCGCCTGCCCGCCGATCCGGACGACGCCAGCCCGTACCCCACCAAGGCCGAGCTGCTCGACGAGCTGGCCCGCCAGACCGCCCGCGTGGACGACGCCATCGCCCTCGCCACCCCCGCCCAGCTCGGGCAGCATCTCGAGTGGCGCCTCGCCCACGCCATGCCCGCCCTGGCGGACGTCACGGTCTTCCTGGGTATCTTCCACTCCGCCCTCCACCTCGGCCAGCTCGCCGCCTGGCGAAGGGGGATGGGGATGCGCGCCGCGCTCGCCTAGCGCACGCTCCGTGCGCCGCGTCAACAATGCAGCATGACGCGACGCCAACACTTCGACCGCCTCGACCGCCGCATCTCCTCAACCATGCGCCACCTCGGCGCCCCGATCGCGCGCGTCGGACTCGCCGTTGTCTTCATCTGGTTCGGCGTCCTCAAACCCCTCGGCCTCAGCCCCGCCGCAGACCTCGTCGCCCGCACCATCTACTGGGGCGCCGACCCCTCATGGTTCATCCCCCTCCTCGGCTGGTGGGAGGTCGCCATCGGCGTCTGCCTCCTCGACCCCGCCCGCTGGCTCCGCCTCCCGCCCGTCCTCACCCGCGTCGGCATCCTCCTCCTCTTCCTCCAGATGCCCGGCACGTTCCTCCCCCTCGTGATCCTCCCCGACATCACGTGGCAGCGGCCCCTCGTCCTCACCATGGAGGGCCAGTACATCATCAAGAACGTCGTCCTCATCGCCGCCGCCCTCTACCTCGGCGGCCTCGTCCGGACCGACGACGCCGCGGGCCCCGCGTCCGGGGCCGCCCCGCCCCAACCGCCGTCCACGCCCGCCTGACCGCCCCCCTGGCCCTTTCCCGCTTTCCCCACCCCCCCAGTCGCCCGCCCCGATAGACTTGTCCCCCGCGGGGGCGTGGTCCGAGGCCGGACCGCGGCCACCGCGCCCCGGCGCCGACCCCGCCCAGGCCGACGCCGGCGCTCACTGACCACACGGGCATCGCACAAGGTATCGAGATGAAGAAGCTGTATGTCGGGAACCTCCCCTACTCCACGTCCGAGTCCGAGCTGCGCGACATGTTCGCCGAGCACGGCGAGGTCGCGTCGGCGAGCCTCGTGATGGACCGGGAGACCGGGCGGCCCCGCGGGTTCGGGTTCGTCGAGATGACGGACGATGGCCAGGCCAACGCCGCGATCGAGGCGCTCAACGGCCAGAACGTCGGCGGGCGCGACCTGACGGTCAACGAGGCCAAGCCCCGCGAGAACCGTGGTGGCGGCGGCGGCGGTGGCCGCGGCGGCTACGGCGGTGGTGGCGGCGGCGGCGGCCGCTGGTAATCGCCCGCGGGCTCTGCCCGTGAATCAGTCATGAGACGGGCCGGGGTGGCAACGCCCCGGCCCGTTGTTGTTTTTGCGGTCCCTTCCTCCGCCCCTGGATCGGCGATTGGGGCGTGTGGGGCGGGTTTGTGCGGGGGCGGTCGGGCCCCGGCGGCCGGGGCTCGGGGACAAGGGGTGGGGGTGGACCTAGGCTTGCCGTGCCGAGGCCGGCCCGCCCGAGAGCGGGTGGGGCCGACATCCAACGCCCGAGGCTTTCTCATTGCCCGAGTTCAAGCACCGGTATCACAGATCAGGGCAACAGCAGAAGGTCTCAGGAAATGAAGAAGCTCTACGTCGGGAATCTCTCGTTCGACACGTCCGAGTCCGAGCTGCGCGACCTGTTCGCCCAGCACGGCGAGGTCTCGTCGGCCAGCCTGGTCATGGACCGGGAGACCGGTCGGCCGCGCGGGTTCGGGTTCGTCGAGATGGTCGATGATGGCCAGGCGAACGCCGCCATCGAGGCGCTCAACGGCCAGAACGTCGGCGGGCGGGACCTGACCGTCAACGAGGCGCGTCCCCGCGAGAACCGCGGTGGCGGCGGCGGTGGTCGCGGCGGCTACGGCGGCGGCGGCAACCGCGGCGGTGGCGGCGGCACAAGGCCCAGATCATTACGAACAAGTAGTCCTTCTTCCAGATACTCTGGTTG
>JBHIWH010000011.1:0-61413 GCA_041987545.1 Phycisphaerales bacterium
ATCGACATCCCGACGGCAAACACCATGATCATCAACGACGCCGACCGGTTCGGCCTCGCGGACCTGCACCAGCTCCGCGGCCGCGTCGGGCGGTACAAGCACCGGGCGTACTGCTACATGCTCCTGCCCGTCGATCGCCCGCTCAAGGAGGTCGCCCAGAAGCGGCTCAAGGCGATCGAGCAGTACTCGATGCTCGGGGCTGGTTTTAAGATCGCGATGCGGGACCTGGAGATCCGGGGCGCGGGCAACCTGCTCGGCGCCGAGCAGTCCGGGCACATTGCGACGGTCGGCTACGAGATGTACTGCCGCCTGCTCGACAAGGCCGTCCACGAGCTGACCGATTCGCCCGAGGCGGACCACGCCGACTCGTGCGCCGTCGAGATCGGCGTCTCGGGGCTGATCCCCAAGGTCTACATCCCGTCCGATCAGCGGCGCCTCGAGGCCTACCGCCGCCTCGCCGCCGCGGCCAACGCGGGCGAGATCGACCGCGTCGAGGAGGACCTGACCAGCGCGTACGGCGACCCGCCCACGCAGGTCCGCCAGCTCGCCGAGCTCGCCCGCGTCCGCGCCGCCGCCGCCGCCCTCGGCGTGCGCGCCATCGCCAGGCGGGACCAGGACATCGTCTTCGCCCTGCCCGACACCGCGCCGCTGACGGCCAGGCTCGAGGGCGCGCCGGGGACGGTCCGCGTCATCCCCGCCTCGCTCGCGCAGACGAACGCGACGACCGAGCGTGGCGTGCCTCTGGCCGAGGTCTACTGGCGCCCGCCGACCAGCTACCTCGACCCCGGCTCCCTGCCGCGTGTGCTCGCCCGCCGCCTGGGCCCAGGCGTCTCGGCGGGCGCCCCGGCGGCCGCAAACCCGTGATCGGGCGGTGGATACGCCCCGGCCGCGGTCCGGGGAGTCGGGGCGCGACGTATACTCCCCCTGTGCGCCAACGCGCCGGGGCGCCCAGGAGGCTTGGCCGGCGTGGTTCGGGCGGAGGATGACGCAATCAAACGCGCCAATCCCGGGTCCCAGAAGATCCTCGCCGACGTCGTTCGAGCGAGACCTGATCGCCCTGCGCCGACGCCTCATGCGCGAGGCCAGCGTCGCGATCGGCATGCTGGAGTCCGCGTTGGGCGCACTCTGGGCGCTGGACACCGACTCGGCCCGCGAGGTCCGCGCCCGCGATGACCGCGTGGACAAGGAAGAGGTCGAGATCGAGGCCGAGTGCCTCCGGCTGCTCGCCCTCCAGAACCCCGTCGGCGCCGATCTGCGGCAGATCGCCTTCTGCATGAAGGTCAACCAGGACATCGAGCGCGTCGCCGACCACGCCTCGTCGATCGCCAAGCTCACCAACCGCATCTCGGGCCCGCCCCCCAAGTGGCCGACGGCCCTCGTCGAGCTGGGCGACCGCGTGCCCCTCATGTGCTACGACCTGCTGCGGGCCGTCCTCAGCGAGGACATCGACGGCGCACGCGAGGTCGTCAAGGGCGACAAGCTCATCGACCGCCTCGACGACCGCCTGTTCGAGGAGGTCCTCGAGCGTCTCGACACCGAGCCCGACCGCGCGGCCGACGCCCTGTTCATCTACCGCATCGGCCGCGAGCTCGAGCGCATCGGCGACCTGATGGGCAACATTGCCGAGGACGTCGTGTACCTCGTCACCGGCGACATCATCCGCCACGAGAAACGCCGCAAGCCCCGGACCGACCCCGCGGCGTGAGCAGTCTCGGGATCCGGGCCGCCGCGCGGTAGCATCCACGGATGGCCGGGGGAGCCCTCTTCCTGCTGCTGCTGATCGCGCTCGGCGTCGTCCTGGTCGCCCTGGGCCTGCGGGGGCGCCGCGTCAGCGACCACCCGCACTGCCGGCGGTGCGGGTTCGACCTCGTCGGCGCCGAGACCCGGGCCCAGAGCGCCGTCTGTCCGTCGCCTCTGTGCCCCGAGTGCGGCGCCATGCTCGACGCCCGCGTCCCGGGCGCCAGGCCCCGCCCGATCAAGCGCGGCCGCCGCCAGCGCCGCCGACACCTCGTCGCCGTCGGCGCCATCCTGCTCGTGCTCTCGGCCCTCCCCCTCGCCCTCACCCAGACCGGAGCGTGGACGAGGTACAACGCGAGCAAGCCGGCCTGGGTCCTGCACGCGGACATCCGGATCGGCTCGCCCGCCGTCCGCTCGGCCGCCCTGGCCGAGTTCGAGCGGCGCATCCTGGACGACACGCTCTCGCCCGGCCAAGCGCGGCGGCTGGCCGAGCTGGCCCTGCGGGTCCAGGCGGACCGATCCCGCCCGTGGGACCCGGCCTGGGGCGACGTGATCGTCGCGGCCGACGAGATGGGGCACACGGGGCCGGAGGTGTTCCTCGCGTATTCGAGGGAGGGCGCCGAGAGCATGCTCCGACTCGCGGAGCGAGTTGTCTGGGTGAGGGACGACGATCTCGGCGTCCTGCACTTCCCCCATCCGCAGCCACGATTCGATTCCACAAGAGACCAGCCTCGGCTCGGGAGTTCGCCCGGCGCCACCGTGATCTGTGCCGTGGAGATGCTCGACGCGACTTTGGACGGCGAGCCACTCGGCGTGTACGACCTGACGAGCGAACTCGCCCGGCAGCGTGCCCGATACGGCGAGACCGGCGTATCGCTCCCGATGTACGTCCTCGGCCCGACACGGTCGATGACCACGCTCAGCCCGATCAAGATCGAAGCCCGCGAGCGGCAGCTCATCCCGCCGATTCGAGTTCGAGGAGGCAAGCCCTCGACGAGGCCCGACGGCATCCTGCTCGAGGAGACCTCGCCGGGCCAGCACGAGCTCACGGTTCGATGGCGCTTGCACCTGTTGCGAGACCAGTCCCTGACCGAGCTCCTCGGGACCCACGACGTCGAGCTGGCCACGACCTTCGAGATCGTGACGGACGTCAACGAGCTGTACGGAGGCACGGTCACGCGGGAAGAGGCAACGCCCGAGCAGTACGGCGCCATGCGATGGCTGATGGACGTCGAGCGTGTCGAGTACTCGTTCGATGGGCTCAGGCCACTTGTAAACCTGGAGCTGGCGCGACCCGCCGTCGTGGGCCGGGCGATCCCCTTCACGCTCTCAGCCAGAATCGAGCTCGAAGTGGGGGGGCGACGCTGGCCGCTGAAGCGCGCGTTCTCGAACGACGATGGTGCGATCCTGGAGCCGGTGAGATTCGGGAGAACACCCTCGAGCGCCTACGGCTTCCAGCCGGACTACGGCTTGCTGGACAAGCCGCTCCCTCCCGGGACCGATCGGGTCAATGTGATTCTCAGCCCCGACGTCGCGGCCGCCGCGAAATCGGCCGCCGCCGACCGCCAGTTCAGGATCCAAGCGCATCGCCGCTGGGCCAGCGAGATCGTCATCGAAGACGTGCCTGTCGTGACCGAGGAGTGATGGCCGCGAACCCAAAAAGAAAAACGCCCGCCTCCATCGGAGACGGGCGTTGATATGCCCTTGGCAGTTGAACAGTTGGGTCCAGCCTTCGGCGACGGTTACCCGTCGCCTATCCGCCAACCACTGCCTGTCATGACAAGACAGTGGGGGTCTGGCGGGCGAGAATGAGTTCACTTGCCCGGTGCGGATCTCTCCGCGGTCCTTCCCGATCAGGGTTGGACGGGATCCGGGTCTAAGGAAATCCCTTAGAAAGGAGGTGATCCAGCCGCAGGTTCTCCTACGGCTACCTTGTTACGACTTCGTCCCAGTCACCGATCTCGCCGTAGGCACACCTGAAACGGTGTGACTTCGGGCGCTCCCGGCTTCCATGACGTGACGGGCGGTGTGTACAAGGCTCAGGAACGTATTCACCGGAGCGTAGCTGATCTCCGATTACTAGCGATTCCGGCTTCAAGCAGGCGAATTGCAGCCTGCTATCCGAACTGGGGCACGGTTTTTGCGATTTGCTCCACCTCGCGGTATCGCGTCGCTCTGTCCGTACCATTGTAGCACGTTTGCAACCCTGGGCGTAAGGGCCATGAGGACTTGACGTCATCCCCACCTTCCTCCGGTTTGACACCGGCAGTCTCGCTAGAGTCCTCGCCTTGACGCGTTAGTAACTAGCGATAGGGGTTGCGCTCGTTAAGGGACTTAACCCGACACTTCACAGCACGAGCTGACGACAGCCATGCAGCACCTGTGCATGTTCCACCCAAAGGGCGTGGCTCTGCTTTCACAAAGTTAATCCATGCATGTCAAACCCAGGTAAGGTTCTTCGCGTTGCCTCGAATTAAGCAACATGCTCCACCGCTTGTGTGAGCCCCCGTCAATTCCTTTGAGTTTTAGCCTTGCGACCGTACTCCCCAGGCGGTGTGCTTAGTGGTTTTCCTTCGACCGAGAAGGCATGAAAACCCCCTCGATCTAGCACACATCGTTTACGGCGTGGACTACCGGGGTATCTAATCCCGTTCGCTCCCCACGCTTTCGTGCATGAGCGTCAGGACAGGCCCAGTCGACTGCCTTCGCCATTGGCGTTCCCATGGATATCTACACATTTCACCGTTCCACCCATGGTTCCATCGACCCCTACCTGCCTCAAGACCCGCAGTTCACATCGCAGTTCCCCGGTTGAGCCGGGGGCTTTCACGACATGCTTACGGGTCCGCCTGCGCACCCTTTAAGCCCAGTGATTCCGATTAACGCTCGGGCCTTCCGTATTACCGCGGCTGCTGGCACGGAATTAGCCGGCCCTTCCTCTGGGTCTGGTCAGTGTTCCTAGACCCTGACAGTGGTTTACACGTCGGAGACGCTTCATCCCACACGCGGCATTGCTCCGTCAGGCTTTCGCCCATTGCGGAATATTCGTTACTGCAGCCTCCCGTAGGAGTCCGGGCAGTGTCTCAGTCCCGATGCGGCGGGTCATGCTCTCACACCCGCTACCCGTCTTCGGCTTGGTGAGCCTTTACCTCACCAACAACCTGATAGGACGATCGCCGCTCCCAAGGCGGTAAACCTTTCCTCCGTAGAGCACATGGGGTATTACCGTCAGTTTCCCGACGCTATCCCCCACCTCGGGGCACGTTCGATCGTATTCCTCGCCCTTTCGCCACTGTCCCCCACCGAAGTGGGTTCTCGTTCGACTTGCATGTTTTAGCCATGCCGCCAGCGTTCAATCTGAGCCAGGATCAAACTCTTCAATTGTAATCCGTTGCGATGAACTCCCCGGGCGTACCCGGCTCGTTCGGTGCGTCGGTTGAAGTGATCCGGCAACCCCACCCGTGCTCGCTCTCGCAAGGCGTGGCGGGGCCGGTCATTCATCGATCGGCATACACACGATCGAATGCCCCCGGACGGCTAGGACCGGGGAAAAACGACACTCATTGGTTCTTCAAATGACCGAGCGGTGGGACCGCTCGGACAAGGGCTGATCCAAGCACAAGAATGTCGAAACCTCCGGGGCTGTGACCCCCCAGAGCGCTCCATTACGACGACGACGTGTCCCGAGCAGGGACCCGGTGTGCACCGGTGCCGACGCCGCACATTCTCGCGGTGGACCCAACTGTTCACTTGCCAAGGAGGCTCGCCGGAACGGAGCATCTCGCCCCGCGCCGACACCGAGGCCGGGCTCACGCCCGTGCCGAGCGGCGAGGGAGAGTGTAGCGCGCACCCCCGTTGAGTCAATCAAGGCAAACCCGAAGTCGTGCGCCCGGGCGACGAATTTTCACGCCCGACCTCCCCGGGCCCTTCCTGCCCGCCCGCGGGCGATCGCCGATCCTCGCCCACCGCCGCCACGCACACCCAGAGACCCTCCGCCGGCCGCGGCCCCAGGGCCCGGCAGGCCGCCCGCAGCGTCGCCCCGGTCGTCCGGACGTCGTCCAGCACCACCGCCAACCCCGCCCCGGGCATCAGATCGGGCCGAGATCCAAACGTATTGCGAACATTCTTTGCCCGATCGGTCGAGGTCAGCGACGTCTGTCGGGGGCGATGGGCCCTGGTCAGCGCGTGGGGGGCCAGGCGCACGCCCGTGGCGCCCGCCGCCGCCCTGGCCAGCACCAGCGTGTGGTCCACACCCCGCACCAGGCGCCTCCGGGTGGTCGTCGGCACCGGGACGATGACCACTTCCCTTCGGTCCACGCCGAAGCGATCCAGCTCGATCGCTAGGCGTCGGCCCATCATCGCGCCGAGCTCGGCGCCGATCCGCCGCCAGGACGTGAGCTTCAGCTCGAGCACCGCGTCGCGGAGCACGCCGTCGTACACGCCCAGGCGGAGAAACCGCCCCCAGGGCACGCGGAGCCCGCGGCACGCCGCGCACCCCTCGCCGTCGCACTCGTGCGCGCCGACCACGCCCCCGCACCGCCAGCACGCGGGCGGCGGGCTCCACCCACGCTCGCGCAGCCGATCGCCCACGCCCCGCGAGCCGAACCCGAGCCACACCCGCTCGATCTCGTTCAGCGCCGACGCGAAGGCGCCCGGCTCGCGCCGTCGCGGCGACAGATCGTCCACGGAGATCTCTCTCGTATGCGATTCGACGGTCGGCGCGCTCGTGGCGCCAGCGCCGGCGTCCCCAGGGGGCCAGGCGAACCCGGTGTCGGCGCTCATGACGCGCCGCGCGTCGCCAGCCGCGACCGCAGCAGCGTCGCCCGCTCGATCCGCCGCTCCGGCTGCGAGAGCGATCGGCCGACGGCCTGCTGCAGGTGCGCCGGGTGAACCAGCAGCATCAGCTCGTTCACCGCCCGCTGATCGACCTCCTCGACCAACCCGAGCACCACGCCCAGCCTCAGGTGGCTGAGCAGGCCCATCGCCTCGCCGGCCCGCATGAGGCGGGCGGTCCGCAGGATCCCCAGCGCCCGGTGCACCTTGTCCTCGAGCACGTTGCGGCGTTTGTCCGTCATCGTCCGCCGCGCGTGCCGCTCGTAGTCCACGACCCGCGGCACGATCTCCCGCTCCATCTCGTGCAGCAGCACGCTCTCGCTCTTGCCCAGCGTCGTCTGGTTGGAGATCTGGTAGAAGTCGCCCGCCGCCTCCGACCCCTCCCCGTAGAACCCCCGCACCGCCAGCGACATGTCCTCGGCCGCCCGCTTCACCCGCTCGATCTCACCCGTCAGCTTCAGCCCCGGCAGGTGGAGCATCACGGAGAATCGGATCCCCGTGCCCACGTTCGTCGGGCACGCCGTCAGGTACCCGAACCGCGGGTGGAACGCGTAGTCCAGCCCGCCCTCGAGCGCGTCGTCGACCGCGTCGATCTCGCCCAGGAGCGACCCGAGCGACAGCCCCGAGCGGATTACCTGGATCCGCAGCTGGTCCTCCTCGTTGACCATGACCGCGACACGCTCCTCGGGGAGCGCGACCGCGACCGCGCGCGGCGCGTCCGCCCCGCCCACGCCCGTCGCCAGGCGACCCCGCGCGTGCTGGCGGCTGATCAGGTGCCGCTCCACCAGCACCTCGCGCTCCTGCTCGTCCACGTCGTGCAGGTCGATCCACATGACACGCTCGGCGCCCGACGCCTGCTGGAACTCCCCGCCCATCAGTCGGCGTCGGCACACGTCCAGCACCTGCACCCGGTCGTCGTGCGTCGCCTTGGTCATGAACGGGAAGCCGGCCAGGTTCCGCGCCACGCGGACCCGCGAGGACATCACCACGTCCGCCGCGTCCCCCTGGCCCCGGAGCCACTCGGTGCCCCGCGACCAGGACGCCCCGCCGCCGTTCGCTGAGTCCTTCACGTCCCGCCCCCCGGCGCCGCGCCCCCGCCCGGCTCGTCCTCGAACGTCGCGGCCTGCCGCAGCTCGTCACGCAGCCGCGCCGCCCGCTCGTACTGTTCGCCCTCGACCGCGTCGGCCAGCTGCTTGCGCAGCGACTCGAGCCGCTCGGCCCGGTTCCGCGCGTCGCCCAGCAGCCGCTCGACGCCGGCGCCGCCATCGCGCCGCTCGGCCAGCGCCCGACGCGGGACCTTGCCCACGTGCCGCCCGCCGCCCTCGTGCGCCCGCTCGAGCAGCGGGCCCAGCCGGCTCTCGAACGCGTCGTAGCACCCGGGGCACCCCAGAAGCCCGCTCTGGCGGAAGTCGGCGTACCCGAGCCCGCACGACGGGCACGCCGGGGGCGCCTCGCCCGCCTGCGCCTTGCCCGGCGACATCATGTACTTGGTGATCAACTCGGAGATCGGCGGGCTGCCCTTGGCCTGCACCCCCGCCTGCTGCGCGCACGCCTCGCACAGGTGCTGCTCGATCTTCGAGCCGCCCTTGATGAGCACCTCGTGGATCGTCGCCTCGCGTTGGCCGCAGTTCTCGCAGAGCACGCGCCGGTCCCCGTCCTGGTCCGGGCCCAGTCTAGGGGATCGCGGGCGCCCCGATCGAGCGCCACGCGACCGCTACGGGCACCCGGCGCCGAACTCGATCAGGAACTGCACCACGTCGGAAAAGTCAAACTGCCCGATCGGCGCCGCCAGGTCCGCGTCCGGGTGCGACGCGCCGAACAGGCCCAGGAACGCGACGACGTCGGAGAAGTCGAACTGCCCGAAGGGCGGGGCGTAGTCCACGCGGCAGAAGGCGGTCTCGTCGCCCGTCTCCACCTCGCCCGGGTCGATGTTGTACCAGCTCGGGCCCGCGTGCAGGTCGGGGTCGAAGTTCGTCCGCCCGCGCGTGACCCACAGGTCGGCGCCGACGGCCATCCGCGACAGCGGGCCCTCCTCCACCGGCACGAGTTGCCCGTCCTGGAGCATGTACTCGTGCATCTCGCCGTCCTGCCCGACGTACAGCCGCCCGTCGTTGGCGAGGCTGAAGCCGCCCAGGTCGAACGCCCGTCCGCCGGCCAGCCGCACGCCGCGGCTCCACTGGTTGGCCCGCCCCTCGACGTACTGCGTGATCGAGTTGTCCGCCAGGTCGCCGATCCACACGCTCCCGTCCGCGGGGCTGATCTCCATCTTGACGCTCAGGTGGTTGAACTGCGCGCCGGGCAGGGACGCGATCGTCGGGTTGCCCAGCGTCCGCGAGCGGACCGGGTACCGGAACAGCTCGCCCGTCTGGGCCGAGAGGACGACCAGCTCGTCCCGTTCGTCGTCGAAGGCCGCGGCGTCGGGCGTCGCGTTGCCCCCGAACTGCTGGCGCCAGACCTCGTAGTCGTCCGCGTCCTGGGCCGGGTCCATGTTGTACCCGACGATGTCCTGGCCCTCGAGGACCCAGAGCGTCCGGTCGTCGCCGAAGACGCACCCCCGGCCCTGCCCCACCTGCGCGACGTGCGTCGCCTGGTGCGTGTTCAGGTTCACGTAGTGCAGGGCGCCGGAGATGATCCCGATGCTCTGCGTGAGGATCGCGCAGTGCGTGCGGTCGGGGAGGATCGCGAACGAGTCGATGGGCAGGCCGTCGGGCGGGATGTACGTGTCCAGGACGTACCCGCCCCCGGTCCCGTCGTGCAGGCCCCAGAAGTTGAGCCCGCCGCCCCCGATCGAGGTCGAGAACCCCTCGCGGGGGTAGACGACGTACACCGAGTCGATCAGGCGGAACCGCTCGTCCTCGGGGTCGCTGACGTCGAAGAGGATCCGCGTCATGACGAGCGGCTCGCCGTCGTTGAAGTACAGGTCGTTGATGATCGACTCGTTCTGCTGGAAGAACGTGGCCTGGGTGGTCGTGTTGGACCCGTTGGAGGGGTTGGCGAAGCCGATCTCGCCCAGGAAGTCAGGGTGGAAGGCGTCGCGGTGATCGACGCGGGTGAGCGCGACGCAGTGCCCGCCGTCGCGGTCGCCAAGGACGGCCGAGTTCTCCATGTTCCACCGCCCGTAGCAGAACATGACCGCCCCGCCCGCCAGGGCGTACTGGGCCATGTCCCAGCTCTTGGGCGCCCAGTCGTCCTGGAACCCGAAGCGGTAGACGTCGAACGCGCCGGGCGCGGTCACGTCGAGCACGAACTGGATCGTGGAGCGGACCGCGCCGCTGGTCGTGCCCGTCTCCCCGTCCGTGCCCATGAAGCTGCCCAGCGTCGAGATCACGCTGGTCACGTCGTTGTAGACGCCGACGTTCCCGTCCTGGAAGTCCACGTCGCCCGGGCCGTACGCGTCGGGGTACCCGTGCCGGTTGACGTAGCCGAGCAGGTCCGCCGCGCCCGTGGGCACGCAGAACATCGCCCCGCCCTCGCCCTCGTCGTTCGGGGGCAGGCCCAGGATGCCGGGCGCCGGGTCGCGCTTCTGGTCGAAGTCCGGCATCCCGTGCACGAACATGTAGCAGTCGTGGATATCGGCGAAATAGCCGTACGTGTCGGCGTGGGCCGCCGAGGCGACCGCGCCCGAGGCGAGGAAGACCGAGAGCGCCGACCGGGTGGAGAACACGCGTGCCATGCCGAACCTCCTCACGGGGGGCGTCAGCCCTCCATGCCCAGTCTGCCAGACAAGCCGGGTTCTCTCAGCAAAGAAAAACGGCCCGCCGTCGAGGGCGGGCCGTCAAAGTCGTGTATCTGCCCGGATCGGGGTAGCTTGCGCCTTGTCAGTCGTCCTGCTTCTGCTGGCGGGTGTACCCGTACTTCCGCTTCAGGGGCTTGACGACCAGGCCGGACTTGATCGCCTGCGTCGAGGCGATGATCCGCTTGTTGTGCTTGACGCCCTTGTCGTCCACGACGACGGCGTTGACCCGCTGCAGGTTGGGCTTGAACGTCCGCCGGGCGATGCCGGTGGTCTTCAGGCCGAAGCCGCCCTTCGAGATCTTCTGACCCGAGTGGGCGTACTTCTTGCCGAAGGTCGTCCGCTTGCCTGTGAAGTAGCACTCTTTGGGCATGGCTTGCTCCCGCCTGGAGGGCCCGAATCGTAGGCCCCCCGCTCGCCGGGGCAACCCCCCGGGGGCAGACCGCCGGGCAGGTGGGGCCTCGACCAGCCGGGCCCCTCCGGACGGGCGCCTAGGGACGGGCCAGGTTCTCCCGGGTCAGCATCACCTCGAGCGTCTGGGCCACCAGGTCCACCTCCCGCTCGCTCATCCGGGCGTGGAAGGGCAGGGCGATCGTCCGCTGGCTCACCGACTCGGCGACCGGGTACCGCCCGGGCCCGAACCCGAACATGTCCCGGTAGAACGGCTGCAGGTGGATGCACGGGAAGTAGTCGGCGCACCCGATCTCGTGCGTCCGCAGGCCCCGGATGACCCGGTCCCGCTCCTCACGCCCGTACCCCGCGGCCAGGCGCACCACGTACACGAACCAACTCGTCTCGTCCCCCGGCGCGACCGTGGGCAGCACCAGGTCGGGCACGCCCAGCAGCCGGTCCATGTACAGCGACGCGACCTTCTGGCGCCCGGCGACGATCTCGTCGAAGCGGCGCATCTGCGCCACGCCGATCGCGGCCGTCACCTCGCTCATCCGGTAGTTGAACCCGAGCCGCTCGTGCGCGAGCCACGAGCCGGTGTTCATCGGCTGCGGGTCGCGCGTGCTCATGTTCGCGCCTGGCGCCGGGCGCCCCTGGTTGCGCAGCGAACGGCACGCCGCGGCCAGGTTCGGGTCGTCGGTGACGATCATCCCCCCCTCGCCCGTCGTGATCTGCTTGTTGGGGTAGAAGCCGAACACGCCCACGCGGCCGAACGAGCCGGCCCTCCGCCCGCCCGAGCGGCAGCCCAGCGCCTCGCAGCAGTCCTCGACCAGCGGGATCTCGTGCCTGGCCGCGATCCGGGCGTACTCGCCCATGTGCGCGCAGTTGCCGAACGCCTCGACCGCGAGGATCGCCTTGGTCCGGGGCGTGATCGCCGCCTCGATCCGCGAAGGGTCGATGTTCAGGCTCGTCGGGCAGATGTCCACGAACACGGGCGTCGCCCCGACCATCAGGATGACGTTCGAGGACGCGACGAACGAGAACGGCGTCGTGATCACCTCGTCGCCCGGCCCGACGCCCAGCGCCGCGAGCGCCGCGTGCAAACCCGACGTGCCCGAGCTGACCGCCACCCCGTGCGAGCACCCCGCCCGGTCGGCCACCAGCCGCTCGAACTCCTCGATCATCGGCCCGATGGACAGCCGCCCGGACCGGAGGACCCGGAGCACCAGCTCCTCCTCGAGCCGTCCGACGTCCGGCGCCGACAGCGGGATCTCGTGATTCGACAACGCCGCGCCTCCGTGCTCCGGCGCCCTCGCGCCCCGCCCGAGCATACCCATCGGCCCGCCCGCGCCCTCACCCGCCCCTGGCCGCGGCCCGGATCTCCCGCTCCAGCCGCTCGCCAAGCTCACCCATGCTCAGCCCGTCGTGCGCCGACCCGACATCCACGACCTGCCCCGCCTCGATCTGACGGCGGACGCGCTGGTGGGCGGTGATCACCGTCGAGTGGTTCCGCCGCGCCATCACGCGGGCGATCTCGGGGTAGCTCCGCGTCGTCAGCGAGCGGGCCGTCTGCGCCACCATCGACCGGGCGAGCACGACGCGCTTGTGCCGCCCCTTGCCCATCAGGTCGCTCATCTCCACGCCCAGCTCGCGGCAGACCGTCCGCGCGATCACCTCCAGCGGGATGGGCCGATCCACGCGCACGGCGTCGTCGGCGCCCTGCCCCCGCCCGGCCCGCAGCTCCAGCGCCCGGGCGACCACACCCGCGTCGATCGCGCCCCGCTCGCCCCGCGAACCGGGCAGCAGGTTCCACACCGCCTCGACCTGGATCAGCACGCCCTCCAGGTCGCGCACGCTGGCGGCGCCCCCGGGCAGCGTCCCCGTCGCTCGCTCGGCGATCAGCTCGACCCCCGCGTCCGAGATCGCCATCCCCCGGCGCCGCGCACGCGCCCGGATCAGCCTCGCCTTCATGTCCTTGCCCGGCGGGTCGATCCGCAGGACCGGGCCCTGCACGAAGCGGCTCGCCAGGTTCCGCGAGATCGACGCGATCTCCGAGGGGTGCGAGTCCGAGGCGAGCACCACCCGCCCGCCCACGCCCAGCACCTGCTCGATGGCCAGGAAGACCTGCCGCTGCGTCTTCGTCTTGCCCGACAACGCCTGCACGTCGTCCAGGCAGAGCGTGTGCACCCCCCGGAACCGGGCCCGGAACCGCTCGACCTTCCCGTCCCGCACGCCGGCGATGAACCCGTTGAGGAACGTCTCGGCCGTCATGTACATGACGCCGTCGGGCCCGGCGCCGCGCCGCATCCGGTCGCACACGCCCCGGAGCAGGTGGGTCTTGCCCAGCCCGCACGGGGCGTGGATGAACAGGACGCGCAGGGCGCCGCCCTCGCAAACCTGTGCGCACGCGCTGTGCGCCACGCGGTTGGACTCGCCGACGACGAAGTTCTCGAGCGTCTGCTCCTCGTCGGCCCGTGGGGTCGAACGAGGGCGGGCCGGCCGGGCCGCCGGGGGCCCGATCTCTCGCGCGGGCGCCCGGCCGGTCGTCTGCTCGTCCTCGGTCGTGCGCCCGGGCGTGGTCCCCCGATCGATCCTCGGGGCGCTCCGGTCCACCCGGCAGCGGACACGCACGTCCGCCAGGTCGCCCAGCTCGTCCTCGACCGCGCGGCGCAGGCTCTCGCCGAACCGCCGATCGATCAGGCTCGCGGTGAACCGGTCGGGCACGCGGACGTCGAGGGTGGGCCCGTCGAGCCGCAGGCTCTGGCCGTCGGCGAAGTACCGCCCGTACCCCTCCTCGCCGACCTCGCGCTCGATCCGCGCCCGGACGCGCTGCAGCGCGTCGCGCCCGGGGCCGTCGTGGCCCCGGCCCGGGGTTCTGCTGGATGTCCTGCCCGTCTCCCCCGCCTCGCGTCGTTGCACGGTTGTCCCTGCCCCGGGCCCGGTCCCTGGGCCCAACGGGGTCCGCCGAGCCGGGCGGGGCGCCAATCCATGGCGCCCGCGACCGAGCGCACGGATTCCCCCCGCGCGATCGGCGCCCGACCGACGAACAAAGCCGAATGTCTGTGACCGAGTCCTTCGCCCCTCGGACGCCCGGGAGAGCCCCGGCGCACCGATACCTCCGCGGCGATTCATCTCGCCACGCCCCGTCGCCCCGACGTCTTGTCTCGAGCCCGGCGTCGCCATCCACGACCCGGGGGGGATGAGATCCGATGAGTGCGTCCGTCGGTCGATCCCTGACCGTGCGGGGGGAAATCTAGGTGCTCTGGGCGGGACGTGCAACGCGGCGGGTCGTGCGTGACGCCGTTGTGGACGCGCCGCCCGTTCGCGCACAACGAGTTACGCGCTGGCGAAATTTCTCATCCACCATGACCGCTCCGAGCCACACAACATGTGAACAAGATTGTTGAAAACGCGCGAAGTTTCCGCGATCACGACCCGCCCGGCCCCGCGTCCGCCCGCCCGATCGCACGCACCAGCGCCGTCCTCGACCCGAACTCCTCGAACCCCATCGCCTCGTACACCCGCAGCGCCGGCGCGTTCCGCCGATCGACGGCGCACGTCACCCGCGTCGCCCCGCAGCCCGCGTTCGCCTCGATCGCCCGGGTCAGCAGCGCCCGCCCGAGCCCCGAGCCCCGCAGCGCCGGCGAGAGCCCGATGTACACCAGCTCGAGCGCGCCCTGGTCCGGGCAGTGGCTCATCAGCACGCACCCCTCGCCCCGCCCGTCCTTGCGGACGACCCACCACCGCGCCGGGTCGTACTCGCCCGTCGCCCGATGCGAGGTCAGCACGTCGCCCATCTCCCGCATCCCGCACAGCTCCGGGCAATCGAGCGTCTGCTCGTACGTCCGGTCCAGGACGGCCTCGAGCTCGTCGTCGCCCACGCCCTCGGCGGTCACCACCTCGATCCCCTCGGGCCACGCCCAGTGCCCGGGCCCGAGCCGCGGTCGCCCACGCGTCGGCTCGAGGCGGGCCTGCAGGTACGACAGGTCGCCCACGCGGAGCATGCCCGCCTCCTCGCAGGGGCCGATGCTCGCCTCGTCGCCGATCTCGGGCAGCGCCTGCACGAGCCGGATGTCCCGCGGCTCGGACGCGAGCGCGTCGAAGGCGGCCCGGAGCACGGCGACCCGCTCGGCGTGCCGACGGGCCTCGTCCCGCCCGTCCGAGGCGTCGGCGGGGACCGAGAGGAACACCATCGCCGTCCGCCCCGCGCCCGGGACGAGCATGACCGCCTCCCCGACGGCCGGGGGACGTTTCGAGTCGTCGAGCGTGACCCACATCAGATCCAGGTCGATGCCGAACCGGGGGGCCGAGTCCAGCAGCTGGCGGGCGGCCCGCTCACGGGCGCGCTCGGGCACGCTGACGAGCCGCTTGGCCGCCGCGAGCCGGAGGGACTCGGGCGCCCGGACGACCTGGATCTTCGCCTGCGTCATGGCCGCCCGGCACGCCTCCCTGAACCGCCCACGCCCCCGGGCCGTACCGTCGATTGACCCGGGTGGGGGCGTCTCTAGACTACGCCCGCGCCCGGGGGGCGCCCCGGCCAGGCACGCCGGGCCACGCCCGAGCCGATCGGGACCGCCAGAAGAAACCGCGAGGATCCAAGGCCATGCCGAGGCACGCGACACCGCGCCGACACGCCCGCACCTTCGCCCACGCCCGACTGCTGCTCGCCTCCGGCGCCGCGGCGGCGGCGCTGGCGCTCGCCCCGGCGCCCGCGACCACGCTGGCCGCCCCCGAGCCCTCCCCCGTCCCCACGACCTGGGAGTTCGACTTCCGCGAGGGGCCGTTGCGGCTGATCACCGTGGACGTGCCGGGCGTCGGCCCCCGCGCGTACTTCTACATGACCTACACCATCACCAACTTCTGGGGCGGCGATCTCCTCTACGCCCCCAGCTTCGACCTCAAGACCGAGGAGGGCGAGATCCTCAGCGCGGGCCAGGGCGTCCACCCGCGGGTCACCGAGTTCTTGCTCGGCCTGCTCAACAACCCGCTCATCGACGACCAGAGCACGATCCTCGGCCAGGTCCTCGAGGGCATCGAGAACGCCAAGTCCGGCGTCGTCATCTGGCCCGCCAACGACCTGGACGTCGACGAGATCATGGTCTTCGCCAACAACCTCTCCGGCGAGCAGACCTCGTACTGGGTCAGGGACCCGGAGTCCGGCGACCGCAAGCGGATCGTCCTCCGCAAGACCATGATGCTCCGCTACGAGACCCCGGGCGAGATCGCCGGCCGCGGCGCCCTCCCCCTCGAGCTGGTCGAGAAGCGCTGGATCATGCGGTAGACCCCTCCGCTCGGCTCCGGCCCGCCCGGCCGGGACCCTGCCCGAGCCGGGCCTCCCGCTGGAATCCACCCCCGGACCCGGCCTACGCTTGCCCGTGCCCCCGGGCCCCGGAATCGGCCCTCTCGGAGACCTCGCCATGGCGCACAAGAAGGGACAGGGCTCGACCAAGAACGGTCGCGACTCCAACCCCCAGTACCGCGGGATCAAGCTCTACGGCGGCGAGTGGGCCCAGCCCGGCGCGATCATCGTGCGTCAGTGCGGGACCAAGTTCAAGGCCGGCTACCAGGTCCGCCGCGGCAAGGACGACACCCTGTTCGCCGTCGGCGAGGGGCGCGTCGTCTTCCAGGGCCGCAAGGTCCATGTGGACCCGGCCGACGACGCCGCGGCCCGCCCGATCCCGCTGCGTCGCATCCGCGACGCCGCCCAGGCCGGCTAGCCCTGGCCACCGGGTCTCCCTCGTTCCCCAGCCAGTTCTCCGCAGCGTCCGAGAGCCACGCATCCGTGGGTCGGCGGCGCCGGTACGCATTGAACCGGGCTTGTGCTCTCAGTAGGGTCGTGACGGAGGAGCTGCCATGAAACGAGCGGTCTGTGTCGCCGTGGCCGGGATCGTCGCGCCCGCCGCCCTCGCGGGCGACCCGGGGTTCGTCGAGGAGTTCAACGCGGGCCTGGCCGGCTGGGGCGGCGGCGCGATCGAGCAGGTGCTCACCGCCGGCGGGCTGACCGGCGATGGCGACCCGTACATGCTCGTCGCCAACACCGACTTCAGCCAGGTCGCGACGCGCAACCTCCGCCCCGAGTACTCGGGCGACCTCGTCGCCGACGGCGTCACGGGCGTGTCCATGTACCTCCGCGACCTCGGCGGCGCCGAGTCCGTGCACGTCCACCTCGTGGTCGGCAACCAGCTCAACTTCTGGATCTCCCGCGTGCCCTTCACGCCCAGCGACTCGGATTGGGGCTACTACGAGGTGGACTTCACGAACCCGGCCGACTGGGTGCCGTTCCGGGGTGGCGGCACGTTCGAGGACGCGCTGATGACCGCCGACCGGATGATGCTCCGCCACTGCGCCCAGGGCGGCGACGTCCCGCCCGCCGACGGCACGGTGGACTTCGCGGTGGACCGCATCACGCTCCTGCCCGCCGGCCCCGAGCCCTGCTCGGGCGCGGACCTGGCCGAGCCCTTCGGCCAGCTCGACTTCTCCGACGTCGTCCAGTTCCTGAGCGCCTTCGGCGCGATGGACGCCGCGGCGGACCTGGCGCCTCCGTTGGGCCAGTGGGACTTCTCCGACGTCGTCGCGTTCCTGGGCCTGTTCGGCGCCGGCTGCCCGTAGGGTCTCGGCCTCAGCCAGAGATCGCGGCGTGAACGCGGGCGACCTGCCCGAGCATCTCGCCGATCTCGCGCAGCGGGACCTGCGTCGCGCCGTCGCTGACGGCGCTCGCCGGGTCCGGGTGCGCCTCGATAAAGACCGCGTGCACGCCGGCGGCCGTCGCCGCCCGCGCCAGCAGGCCCCCCCGGTCCGGTCGTCCCCCGGTCTGATCGCCCGAGCCGGGCAGCTGCGTCGAGTGGGTGACGTCGAAGCAGACGGGGGGCGGGCCGTCGCCCGTGAACGCCGAGCAGTCCAGCTCCATCAGGTCGCCCAAGCCGACGAAGTCGTTGACGAGCCGGTGGTAGCCGAAGAACGTGCCGCGCTCGGTGAGCAGGACGTTGCCCAGCCCGCCCTCATGCAGCTTGCGGACCGGGCCGGCCATCTCGCGGGGGGAGAGGAACTGCCCCTTCTTGACGTTGACGGCCCGGGAGTGCTTCACCGCCGCCGCCGCCGCCGCCTGCAGCAGATCGGTCTGCCGGCAGAGGAACGCGGGGATCTGGAGCATGTCCACGACCGCCGCCACCGGCTCGGCCTGCTCGGCCTCGTGGATGTCGGTCGTGATCGGCACGCCCAGCTCGTCGCGGATCGCCGCGAGAGCATCGAGCCCCTCGCCCATCCCCGGGCCCCGGGGCGAGGCGACGCTCGACCGGTTCGCCTTGTCGAACGAGGCCTTGAAGACCAGCGGCAGGCCCAGCGAGACGCACGCGTCCTTGAGGACGCGGCCGACCTCCAGGCCAAGGTCCTTGGATTCGAGCGTGCAGGGCCCGGCGATCACCGCCAGCGGGCGACCGGCGCCGATCTGGATGTCGCCCACGGTGCAGACGCGTGCCATGGGTCAACGGTAGCCCGGGGCCGCGTCAGGGGCAGCCCGAGCCGAAGAGGTCCAGGAACGCGAGGACGTCGGAGAAATCCCACTGGCCCATGGGCGGCGCCAGGTCCGCCGACGCGTCGTTGGCGCCGAACGCAACCAGGAACGCGGACACGTCGGAGAAGTCGAGCTGCCCGAACGGCTCGGCCAGGTCCGCCCCGTTGCACCCGCCGGCGGGCGGGTCCCAGGCCGCGACCGACTCGGGCGTGATGCCCTCGGTGTTCACCGGAGAGGGCGTGATCGGTGTGAAGCCGCCCGTGCCCGTGTCGGCGTCGAACGAGTACACGCCGCGGACGCCGTCGATCGCGGTGGACTCGTCGGAGATGAGCAGCAGCCCGGGCAGGGCGGCCAGCCCGCCGAGCGTGCCCTGGAGGCCGACGTCGAAGCCGAAGCCGGTCGAGGTCAGGGCGCCCGTCTCGTTGTCGATGAGGAAGCTGCGGCAGGTCGCGTCCGTGCCGTGCCCGACGTAGAGGACCGCCGAGTCCGCGGACGCCGTCATCCGCGCCGGGCTGTTGCCGGGCGAGATGAAGGGCGAGCCCGGCGCGAGCGCGAGGGTGCCGTCGCTCTGGTTGACGACGAAGCCGGAGACCTTGTCGCGCCCGCTGCTGATCCCGCCCGCGGCGTACAGGTACCGCCCGTCGGGTGTCAACTCGATGCCCAGCGCGTACGCGCCCCCGGTCGGGTACTGCCCGTTGGGCGTGACCGTCCCGTCGGGCGCGACGACGTACGCGTAGACGCTGTTGGTCGTCGAGTCGCCCGCGTACAGCCACATCCCGTTCGGGTGGGCGGCCATCGACGAGGTGAACGAGCCCGCCGTCCCCCGGTCGGCCTCGGCCAGCGTCAGGTCCTCGGTGTTGAACGTGTACGTGATGACCTCGTTCGTCCCGCCCAGGTCCGTCTTGATCGCCGCGAGCAGGGTGTCGGTCAGCCACCCGCAGTCGAGGGGCGTGTTCGGGACGAGCAGCTCCCGCCGGACGGCGAGCGTCCCGTCGGACGCGACCTCGATGATCGTGATCTGGTCGTTGGCGCTGCCCGAGGCGTGGGACGTGAGCAGGAAGCGGCCCGAGGGGGAGATCGAGATCGCCGCCGGGTTGCACCCGGGCTCGTCGTCGCTGATGCTCGCGCGCGTGCCCGTGATGACGCGATCGACGAGCGTGAGCGAGCCGTCGCTCTCGACGCGGAGGCAGGAGACCGAGCCCTCGAGGTTGCCGTTGTTGGCGACGAAGACCGCGCGGAAATCGGCCTGGGCCATCGCGAGGGGCGCGATGCCGCCCAAGGCCAGGGCGCAGGCGATCGGCACGATGCGGGCGGGGGTGGGTGCGGTCATCGGATCGGCTCTCCTCGCGGCGTGTGGGCCCGGCCGGCCCGGCGCCGGTGGGGCGGGTGTGGACAATCCCAGTCAACACGCCCTCCCTCCGGGCATGCAAGGGGATTCTGTCCCAAACAAAATAAGAATATTGAGGCGGGCAAACCAATTCCGGGGATTTTCTTCGCGCGGGGGTCCAACTCCCCGGAGCTCTCTGATAGCTTCACCGCACCTGTCTTTTCTCACTCCTCCCGAGACCGCAGCGTCCGCGACGGAAAACACCTGCCCGGGGCCAACCCCATCTGCACACCCCCGGGCGACACCAGTTCGAGCAATGTCTTCCGAGCAACGCCCCGTCGCACGTGAGTGCGGCGGGCGGTCTCTTTTTGGACCCCGCTGTCTTGGCGCCGGCCCGCCGCCCGCGCGGGCGGGCGTACGCTCTGGATCGCCCGGGCGGGTAGCTCAGTTGGCCAGAGCACTCGCTTTACACGCGAGGGGTCGCGGGTTCGAGTCCCGCCCCGCCCACGTGATTCTCCCCTTTGCCCCCGGGCCTGACTGGGCGTGAACGCTCTCGACCTGGCGTACATCCTTGCGGCCGCCGTCTCCGCCCCGGTCTGGGCGCGCAAACGCCGCGCCGGCTGGTCCGAGCGGCTGGGCAACGTCTCGGAGATGCTGGGCGGCGACCGGTCTCAAACGCCTGATTCCGGCCGCCCCCGCATCCTGCTGCACGCCGTCTCCGTCGGCGAGGTGAGCGCGCTGCGGACGCTCGTCCCCCTGCTCACGCCCGAGGCCGACGTCATCGTCTGCACGACGACCGACACCGGGCTGGCCCGGGCCCGGGCCCTGTTCGCCGAGTCGTGCCGGGTCGTCCGGTACCCGCTGGATTTCTCGTGGTCCGTGCGTCGTTTCCTGGACCAGGTGCGGCCCGACGCGGTGGCGCTGGTCGAGCTGGAACTATGGCCCAACTTCCTGCGTGCGTGCCGCGACCGATCGGTCCCCGTCTGCGTCATCAACGGGCGCCTGAGCGAGCGGTCGTTCCGCGGGTACCACCGTTTCCAGCGGATCGTGGGGGGGATGTTCCGGTCGCTCGAGTTCGCGGCCGTCCAGGACGGGGCATACGCCGAGCGGTTCGAGGCGATGGGCATCGAGCCGACGCGCTGCCTGCTGACCGGGTCCATGAAGTGGGACAGCGTGGACGTCGCGGGCGAGGCGCCGATGCCGAGCGCCGAGGCGAGGGCGCTGGGCGCCGAGCTGGGCATCGACCCGGACCGCCCGCTGATCGTCGCCGGCTCCACGGGGCCCGGGGAGGAGGCACTGCTGCACGGGGCGTGCCCGGCGGGCGTGCAGCTCGCGTGCGCGCCGCGGAAGCCCGAGCGCTTCGACGAGGCCGCCGCGGCGTTGCCCGGGCGCCTGCGGCGGAGCGCGGTTGACGCGAGCCGTCGCGTCCCCGGAACGGACCCAACGCGGGGACGCGACGGTTCGCTCGGGAAGGGCTCCCCCGACCGTTTCCTCCTGGACACCATCGGCGAGCTGGGCCTGCTCTACCAGCTCGCGGACCTGGTCGTCGTGGGTCGCTCGTTCTTCGACCTCTACGGCTCGGACCCCATCGAGCCCGTCGCGCTCGGCAGGCCAGCGCTCATCGGGCCCAGGCACGGCGACTTCGAGTCGATCGTGTCCACCCTCGCGGGCGCGGGCGGGCTGGTGGTCTGCCCGCGCGAGCGGCTGGGCGAGCAGCTGGCGTCGCTGATGGACGACCCGGGTCGCCGGGCGGCGCTGGCCGCGGCCGGCCGGGCGTGCGTCGCCGGCGCCCAGGGCGCCTCGGCCCGGCACGCGGAGCTGGTCCTGTCGCTCGCCGCGTCCGGGGGCTGAATCCGGGCCCGCGCCCGCCCAGCGAAGGATGAAGACCGCCCCGCTCGGGTGTTTCTCGCATGCCCGCGTGTGGAGGGGTCGCGGGGTGGACGCGTACACTTCCCCCTTGGCGCCGCGCAGATGGAGGATCGCACGGGCGGCGCCGCCAACAGGACGCGCAGGGGCGTAGCTCAATTGGTAGAGCAGCGGCCTTTTAAGCCGTTGGTTCAGGGTTCGAGTCCCTGCGCCCCTACTTCGCCCCCCGGGGGACGACGTGCCGACATGCGCCGACGCGCACGACGGCGGGAGACAGAGGCCGGCAACGGAATGGACGGCGGAACGACGTGACGCAGATGACAGGGACGTTGATCGTGCACGCCGCCTGGACGGGCGGCCACCTCCACCTCTGGGCGGAGTCCGACCGCCAGTGGGGAGAGCCCGGCGCGGGCCAGGACCCGACGCCGGACGAGCTGCTCGAGGGCCTCGGCGCCCTGGGCGTCTCCGGGCGGGCCGGCTCGGTCCGGATGCGATTGCCAGAGTCGGGCGGGCGGCGGCTGCCCAGCGCCGAGATGGCCCACTGCCTCGGGCGATCGAGCCACGAGTTCAACGGCGGGGCGGTCACGCTCCGCGACTTCGCGCTGCCCAGCCTCGTGCTCGAGCCCGCCGAGGCCAGCCGCGCACTCGAGCGACTCGACGAGACCTCGGGCGACAGCGAGGGGCTGATCGCGGGCGCCTCGGTCTCGTACATGGCGATGCTCGCCCGGTTCGCCCGGCACCTGCTCGTCCGCCAGCGGTTCGTGCCCATGGCCCGCCAGGACGGGTCGGGCAAGCTGACCGGCGCGTGGCGGGCGTGGATGGGCGACGAGCAGAGCGCCCGTCGGGCGTCGGCGCTGGCCCAGGCGATGCCGCCGGTCGTTCGCGCCGTCGTGGACGACACGCGGCACGACGCCTGGACGATCCTCGAGGACTTCGTGGGCGCGCTCGTGGACGCCGGCTGCCGACGCACGCTCGTCCGCGAGGAGATGATCGACACCATCGAGGGCCAGGACCCGAACGCGGACCCGCAGGTCGCGTGGCTCTCGGGCCTGCTCAGCGGCGCCAACGAGGTCGCCTCGCCCGCGGCCCAGCGGACCGAAGCCGCCCGCCGCATCAAGCGCTGGATCGGCGCGCTCGAGGAGCGGGGCCAGAGCTCGTCCTGGCGCCTGGGCTTCCGTCTCAACGAGCCCCTGGACGAGGACCTGCCCAAGGACATGGAGGACACGTCCGCGGCCGTCGGCTGGTCGGTCAGCTTCTTCCTCCAGTCGCAGGAGGACCACGAGGTCCGCGTCGAGGCGGCGGACGTGTGGCTGCTCTCCCGCGACCGGGCGACGGTCGAGGGGTACTCGCTCGAGTCGCCCCAGGAGCTGCTGCTGGGCGAGCTTGGTCGCGCGAGCCGTCTGTACAAGCGGCTCGAGGGCGCGCTCTCCGAGTCCGAGCCGATCGAGATCGAGCTCTCGACCAACCAGGCGTACGAGTTCCTCCGCGAGGTGCGCCCGGTGCTCGTCGAGCAGGGCTTCGGCGTGGACGCGCCGGGGTGGTGGGAGTCGCCCGTGGGTCGCCTGGGCGCGCGCCTTCGGATCGAGTCGGGCGCCGAGGAGCCTGAGTCGGCCGGCGCGGGCGCCGCCGGCCCGTCGGTCGGGCTGACGACGCTCGTCGGCTACCACTGGGAGATCGCGATCGGCGACACGACGCTCACGCTGCACGAGTTCGAGCGGTTCGCCAGCCGCTCGAGCCCGCTGGTGCGCGTCGGGGGCCAGTGGGTCGAGATTCGGCCGGAGGACGTGCAGAACGCGATCAAGTTCATCCGCGAGAACCCGGGCGGGCAGATGGCCCTCTCGGACGCGATGCGCCTGGCCTACGCCTCGGACCAGGCGCAGACGGGCGTGCCGGTCGTCGGCATGGAGGCCAGCGGCTGGGTGGCGCGCCTGCTGGGCGGGTCGGACACGGCACGCGTCGAGCTGCCGATCCTCAAGACCCCCGAGAACTTCCACGGCACGCTCCGCCCCTACCAGGAGCGGGGCTTCAGCTGGCTCTGGTTCCTGCAGCGCTTCGGGCTCGGCGCCTGTTTGGCCGACGATATGGGCCTGGGCAAGACGATCCAGCTGCTCGCGCTGCTGGTCTTCGAGCGCGAGGAGGGCGAGCGCACGGGCGAGGCGGTGGACCCGACGCTGCTCGTCGTCCCGATGTCCGTCGTCGGCAACTGGATGCACGAGTCCAAGCGGTTCGCGCCGTCGCTGAAGGTCCTCGTCCATCACGGCGTGGAGCGGCTCACGGGCGACGCGCTCGTGGACGAGGCCGAGGCGAGCGACATCGTCGTCACGACGTACGCCCTGGCGCACCGGGACCGGGAGACGCTCGAGCGGATCCGCTGGGGGCGGATCGTGCTCGACGAGGCGCAGTTCATCAAGAACCCGCAGGCCAAGCAGGCCCAGGCGGTGCGCGCGATCGACGCGCCGCGGCGCGTGGCGCTCACCGGCACGCCCGTCGAGAACCGGCTGAGCGAGCTGTGGTCGATCATGGACTTCCTGAACCCGGGCTTCCTGGGGACGATCGGGAGCTTCCGCAAGAAGTTCGCGGCGCCGATCGAGCGGTACCACGACCAGGCCAAGGGCGACCGCCTGCGGGCGCTGGTCCAGCCGTTCATCCTGCGGCGGGTCAAGACGGATCCGAACGTCGTCGCCGACCTGCCCGAGAAGCTGGAGAGCAAGGAGTTCTGCCACCTGACCAGCGAGCAGGCGCAGCTGTACGAGAGCTGCGTCAAGCGCATGCTCAGCGACATCGACCAGAGCGAGGGCATCCAGCGCCGGGGCGTCGTCCTCGCGGCCCTCATCCGGCTCAAGCAGATCTGCAACCACCCCTCGCAGATGCTCAAGGACCACGAGGCGACCTCGCGCCGCCCGGCGGACCCGACGCGATCGGGCAAGTGCATCCGCCTGCTCGAGCAGCTCGACGAGGCGCTGGCCGAGGGCGACCGGGCGCTGGTGTTCACCCAGTTCCGCCAGATGGGCCACCTGCTGGCCTCGATGCTCAGGCACGAGCTGGGGCGGGAGATCCTGTTCCTGCACGGCGGCACGCCCCAGGGCGCCCGCCAGGCCATGGTCGAGAAGTTCCAGTCTGGCGAGTCCGACGCGCCGGTGCTGATCCTGTCCTTGAAGGCCGGCGGCGTGGGCCTGAACCTGACCGCCGCGACGCACGTGTTCCACTTCGACCGCTGGTGGAACCCCGCGGTCGAGAACCAGGCGACCGACCGGGCGTACCGCATCGGCCAGACGCGGACGGTGCAGGTGCACAAGTACGTCGTGCGGGGCACGCTCGAGGAGCGGATCGACGAGATGATCGAGTCCAAGATGGAGCTGGCCGAGAACATCATCGGCTCGGGCGAGCGCTGGCTGACCGAGCTGGACTCGGACCAGCTCAAGGACATTCTGACACTCCGCGCCGAGGCGGTGGGGGACGAGGAGTAGCGCGTGAGCTCGAACCCCGCCAAGCCGACGAACCCCACGAACCCGCACCAGCCCTTCCGGCGGGACCCCAAGCCCCTGATGCACCCGCGCCGGGTTCGGGGGGGCGTCCGCCTCAAGACCAAGGAGGGCGAGCAGCCCGAGAGCTGGGCGTCCGAGCGCATCCTCCGCGTCGTCGAGCAGGCGGCCGCCGGCGAGACGCTCCGCGAGGGCCTCGAGTACGCCCGCCAGGGCCAGACCAGGCGCGTCGAGTTCGAGGGCGGGCTCGCCCAGGCGAGCGTCCAGGGTCGGTCCTCCAAGCCCTACAAGGTCGTGGTCGGGCTCAAGCGTTTCGGTGACGAGGACCGCGAGCGCGTCGTCGCGGCGATGGGCGACCAGGCGCTGTACGCCGCCAAGCTGCTGGCCGGCGAGCTGCCGACCAACATCGAGGACCTGTTCGCGCCCCTGGACCTGCGGCTGTTCCCGGTCGAGGGCGACGACTTCGAGCTCTCGTGCTCATGCCGCGAGAAGGACAAGCCCTGGTGCAAGCACGCGGTCTGCGTCGCGGCGTTGCTGGCCGAGAAGCTCGGCGAGGACGCGCTGCTGATCTTCTCGCTCCGCGGGCTCGACGGCGAGGAGTTGATCCAGCGCCTCCGCGAGCACCGCTCCCTGGCCGGCCGGGGCGACCAGGCCCACGATCTGTACTCGGCCAGGCCCCCCGAGGGCATCGAGTCGGCAAGCCCGGAGCTGGAGGACGTCATCGACCGCTTCTGGGATGCCGGCCCCGAACTGGCGGGCGTGGACCTGCCGATCACGCCCCCGGACGTCGGGCACGTGCTGCTGCGGCGTCTGGGCCCGAGCCCGTTCCCGGAGGCCCGCTTCCCGCTGGTGGGCCTGCTGGCGACCTGCTACGAGCTGATCGGGGAGGAGGCCCTCCGCGGGCCGAGCGAGGAGGCGGGCGAGGGTCTGGAGCCGGGTGAGCCCGGGGGCTCGGACGGGGCCGCGGGCGACTGACCCCGGATTACCCGCCCGATTGACCCGCCTGGGCCGGACCCTACGATTGGCGGATTGCGGAGCCGAGCGCGACGGACGTGTGTCCGGCCCGAGACGGGCCGGCTCGCCGAGGCGCGTTCAGGGGTCCCACCGGAGTTCGGCGTTCGCGTCGGCGCGGCACAGGGGGATCCAAGCTCCAAGCCCGGGCCGACCCGGGCGAACGTGCCGCGGACTGGGCCGCCCGCCGGGCGTCTTGGGCCGCGACTGATCGGTCCACGGCGCCGCTCCCACTGGGGAGCCTTGAGCGGAGGAAAGCGACGCAGCTCCGACCACCGACGCCTCGACGAGGCGCAAATGCCCGGTGGTGTAATGGCAACACTTCTGTTTTTGGTACAGACATTCCAGGTTCGAGTCCTGGCCGGGCAGTTTTCCCGGGTCTGAGTGTGTTGTCGCCGCGACCGGGTCGGGGTCTGGCGTCGTAGTCAATGACGATGGGGTCTTCTCGGGACAACGCGCCGGCGGCGATCATCCTCGCCGCGGGCAAGGGCACGCGGATGAACTCCGACCTGCCCAAGGTCTGCCACCCGGTCGGCGGGCGGGCGATGGTGTGCGCCGTCGTGGACGCGTGCCTGGAGGCCGGGTGCGGCAGGGTCGTCGCGGTCGTCGGGTACAAGCGGGAGCTGGTCGAGGAGGCGCTGGCGGAGTTCGGCGACCGGGTCGCCTTCGCCGAGCAGGCCGAGCAGCGGGGGACGGGGCACGCGGTCGAGTGCGCGCTGCCCTCCCTGGCGGGCGCGGGGGACATCGACGTGTTCGTGCTGGCCGGCGACGGGCCCCTGATCCGGGCCGAGACGCTCCGCCGGCTGCTCGAGGTCCACGACGGGGCGTCGGCCGCGGCGACGCTGGCGACGAGCGTGATCGAGGACCCGTCCGGGTACGGCCGGATCGTGCGGGACGCCGAGGGCGGGTTCGGGCAGATCGTCGAGCAGAAGAACGCGACGCCCGTGCAGCTGACGATCCGCGAGGTCAACCCGAGCTACTACTGCTTCCGCCTGCCCGACCTGGTCGAGGCGGTCGGTGCGCTGGAAGAGAACGCGGTCTCCGGCGAGGTGTACATCACCGACGCGCCGGCGATCCTGAAGTCCGGGGGCAAGACGGTCCGCGTCGTGGACGCGGTCCCGCCCGAGGACGTGCTGAGCGTGAACACGCCGGAGCAGTTGGCGGAGGTGGACCGGGTCTACCGGTCACGCCGCGAGCGGGCGGCGAGCGGGGAGGGCGCACGATGAACGGCGAGCTGGCGGGCGAGCTCAAGGTCTTCGCGGGGCGCCACTCCAAGGCCCTGGCCCAGAAGGTCTGCGACCACATGGACGTCCCCCTGGGCGACGCGCGGACCAGCGCGTTCCCGGACGGGGAGATCTTCGTCAAGCTCGAGGAGGACGTGCGGGGGCGGGACTGCTTCGTCGTCATCTCGACGTGCGAGCCGGTGAACGACAACCTGATGGAGGTGCTGGTCTTCACCGACTGCCTGCGTCGGGCCAGCGCAAGCCGCGTGACGATCGTCATGCCCTACTACGGGTACGGGCGCCAGGACCGGAAGGACGAGGGCCGCGTCCCGATCACGGCCAAGCTGGTGGCGAACCTGATCACCGCCGCCCGGGCCGACCGGGTGATGGCGATCGACCTGCACGCGGCGCAGATCCAGGGGTTCTTCGACCTGCCGATGGACCACCTGAGCGCGACACCGGTGTTCCTGAACTACTTCGAGCAGATCCGCGACGAGTTGGGTGACCTGTGCATGGTGAGCCCGGACGTTGGGAACGTGAAGGTCGCCGAGGGCCTGGCGAACCTGCTCGACGGCGACCTGGCGATCATCAACAAGCAGCGGATCTCGGGCTCGGAGGTCAGCGTCGGGAACATCATCGGGTCCGTGAAGGGCAAGACCGTGCTGATGTTCGACGACATGATCTCGACGGCCGGCACGATCTGCGAGGCGGCGTCGCTGGTCATGGACAAGGGCGCCGAGAAGGTGTACGCCGCGGCGACGCACCCGGTGCTCGTCGGCATGGCGATGCAGCGGCTGGCGACGGCGCCGATCGAGAAGGTGATCGTGACGGACACGATCCCCTGCGACGAGCGGTGCGACCCGATCCGGGGCAAGCTCGTCGAGCTGAGCGTGGGCCCGCTGATCGGCGAGGCGATCCAGAGGATTCATCACAACCAATCGGTCAGCGCCCTGTTCCGCCGGACGGCGGCGATGAAGCGCTGACGAGGACACGAACGCACGACACGCCCGGGCCGACGCGTCCGGGCCGCGGAGGAACGAACGATGCACGAAGACTCACCGACACTGACGGCCCAGACCCGCGAGCGGACGGGCAGCCGGTACTGCAAGCGGATCCGCGAGGCGGGCGGCCTGCCCGCGGTGGTCTACGGCCGGGGCAAGGACCCGGTCTCGATCACCCTGGACGCCAAGGACGCGGTCACCCACATCCACAAGGGCGAAAAGGTCTTCGAGCTGGCGATGGGCGACGCCCGCCAGCACGTGCTGCTCAAGGACCTGCAGTACGACCACCTGGGCACGAACATCGTGCACGCGGACCTGACGCGGGTGGAGCTGACCGACCGCGTGGACGTGACGGTCGCGGTGCACTACGTGGGCGACGCCAAGGGCCTGAAGAAGGCGGGCGCGGTCATGATGCACCCGACGACCGAGCTGGAGCTGAACGTCATGGTCTCCAACCTCCCCGACTTCGTGGAGGTGGACGTCTCGGGGATGGACGTCGGCGACGCGATCCACGCGTCGGAGGTCCAACTCCCGCTGGACACGATGAAGCTGCTGACCGACGAGGACGCGGTCGTCGCCCAGATCATCCTCAAGGCCGAGGAGCCCGAGGAGGGCGAGGAGGCCGAGGTCGCGGCGGACGGCGCCGAGCCGGAGGTCATCGGCGAGAAGAAGGACGAGGACGGCGGCGACGCCGACGAGAAGAAGGAGGACTGACGCCCGCGGACCCCCGCGGACGGGAGACCGGTGTGAAGCTGATCGTCGGACTGGGCAACCCAGGGCTCGAGTACGAGAAGACCCGGCACAACGCCGGGTGGATGGTGCTCGACGAGCTCGCCCGCCGGCACGCGGCCGGGGGCATCGCCCGGTCCAAGTTCCACGCCGCCCTCCTGGACGCGAGCATCAAGGGCGAGAAATGCCTGCTCATGAAGCCGACCACGTACATGAACCGCTCGGGCCAGGCCGTCGGCGAGGCGGCCCGGTTCTACAAGCTCGAGCCCGGGGAGGACATGCTCGTCCTCGTCGATGACGTGGCGCTGCCCGTCGGGGAGGTCCGCGTGCGTCAGCGCGGGGGCGACGGCGGGCACAACGGCCTGGCCGACATCGACCGGGCCCTGGGCGGGGCGGACTACCCACGCATCCGCATCGGCGTGGGCGCGGTCCCGGGCGTCATGGCCCGGGCGGACTGGGTGCTCTCCCGGTTCATGAGCGAGGAGAAGGACGACGTCGCCCGCGGGATCGCGGCGGCGGCGGACGCGGTGGAGGTGGCGGTCGGCGAGGGCGTGACCGCCGCCATGAACAGGTTCAACAAGAAGATCGCCCAGGCCCCGGAGGGCGGGGCGGGCGAGGACGACACGACCAAGGACGCCGGCGCCGCCGGCGGGAAGTAGACGGAGAACGCCGGCATGGCACAGACAGCGACCAAGAACACGTACGAGGTCATGTTCCTCGTGAACCAGGCGGAGGCCGCCAGCCTCTCCTCGCTCGTCGAGCACATCAACGAGATCCTGTCCCGCGCCGGGGCGGACATCATCTCCATGCGCAAGTGGGACGAGCGGCGCCTGGCCTACCCCATCGACAAGCAGAAGCGGGGGGTCTACTTCCTCGCCTACGTCGAGATGGACGGCGAGGGCCCGTCGCACATCGAGCGCGACGTCGTCATCTCCGAGAAGGTCATGCGCGTGCTCGTGACCCGGGCCGACCACCTGACCGACGAGGAGATGAAGACCCACGACAAGCGGGACGAGCTGGCCGCCGAGGCCAAGCTCAAGGCCGAGCAGGGCGAGGACGGCGACGAGAAGCGCTCGACCGTTAGCGTCGGCGCCCCCGTCAGGGACGAGCCCAAGGAGGAGGCCCCGGCCGAGGCCGAGGGCGGCGAGGCCAAGGCCGAGGCGTCCGGCGACGCCGACGAGAAGGCCTCCGACGAGCCCAAGAGCTGAGAGACGCCGGGTGGGGGAGATCAGGGGTAGGATCCTGCTAGGGATAGGCAAGAGCACGGCGGGCGGAGCCCGCCCCAGGCGGAGGAGTCGTCGATGGCCGGCAATGTCAACAAGGTGTTCCTGATGGGCAACCTGACCCGCGACGTCGAGATGCGGTCGCTGCCCAGCGGGATGAGCGTGGGCAGCTTCGGGATCGCCGTCAACGAGCGGTTCAAGACCAAGGACGGCGACTGGCAGGAGCGGGCCAACTTCATCGACTGCGAGATCTTCGGCGCCCGCGCCGAGGCCTTCGCCAAGTACCTGGGCAAGGGCAGTCCCGCCTTCATCGAGGGCAAGCTCCGCCTCGACCAGTGGCAGGACAAGGAGGGCAACAACCGCTCCAAGCTCAAGGTCGTCGTCGACAACTTCGAGTTCGTCGGCGGCGGGCGCGACGGCGGCGGTGGTGGTGGGGGCGGCGGCTCGCGCGGCGGCGGGCGGACGGCGTCCGTCGGCGCCCAGGACGACGGGCCCGCCATCGACCACGACGACATCCCGTTCTAGCCCGGACGCCAGCGCCGGGTCCCGCCTCGACAACCGAGAATCCGGGAGGGCGCCTACCCTTCCGGCCCGCCCCCCGGATCGTCCGGGATCGGCGGGACGCGTTGGGGCCCGCCGGCGGCGTCGCCGGAACCACGGGCTCCTCAACTGCCCGCCCTCACTCCGGGGCGGGGCCAGGACAGCGAAGGAGGCCGCCATGGCCCGCAACGTCAAGCTGCTGCTCACCGAGAACGTCGACAATCTCGGCATCGTCGGGGACGTCGTCAACGTCCGCGTCGGGTACGCCCGCAACTTCCTGCTCCCCCGGGGCCTGGCGACCACGCCCAACGAGGAGCTGCTGGCCCAGTTGGCCGACAAGCGGAAGCAGGCCGAGAAGGAGCTGGCCGAGCTCCGCACGCAGCGCGAGGCGATGATCTCCAAGCTCGACGGGCTGGAGATCACGATGCAGCGGGCGTGCAACGACCAGGGCCACCTGTACGGCTCGGTCACGCAGCACGACATCGCCGAGGGCCTGACCGAGCTGGGCTACAAGATCAAGGCCCGCGAGGTCCGTCTGGCGCACACGATCAAGCGCGTGGACAACTTCGACGTCTCGGTCAAGTTCGACTCCGACCTCGAGGCGACGATCACGCTGCACGTCGTGCCCGACCGCGAGCTCGACATGGACGAGCGCGAGGAGATGGAGTTCGACAACGAGGGCAACCTGATCGAGAAGAAGCCCGATCGGAAGAAGGGCGCCGCGCCCAAGGGCGAGGGCGCCGAGCAGGGCGAGAAGACCGAGGCCTGAGCGTCCCCCCGCCCGGGAGGGCGCGGGAGCCAAGCGACCACGGTCGGACTCACGCCCAGAGTCAGCCGGTCTGCCTTCGCCGGTCCGTCTCGGCTGATCGGTCCTAGTCGGTCGGCATGGGCGGATCGAACTTGATCAGCGCCTTCTCGCCGACGGCGTAGTACTCGATCCGCACGCCCTTGCTCACCAGGAACAGCAGGCGGAGCTTCTGGTCCGTCCGGGCGCTGGACATCGTCTTGGGGATGTCGCCGGGCCCGGACAGCGGGTCGGGCTGCGTCATCCGGACGCAGATGCCGTCGCCGTCCTCGTAGATGTAGCCGACCGCGTCGTAGACGTTCCCGTCGGTGTCGATCATGCGGATCGGCTCGTCGGAGTTCACGCCCCGCATCGCGGCGCTGAGGAAGCTGGCGGGCATGTCCTCGGTGTCGGCGGCGACCTGGATCATCGTCTGGTCGTCGGCGACGCCGAACTTCTCGACGCGGAAGTTGCGTTCGCGGGTCTGGCGCCCCTGCTGGAGCTCCTCGGTCGAGAAGCAGCCCTGCCCGCCGACGATCGAGTTGGCCCGGTCGCCGCGCTCGATCTCGAGGCCGCGCCTCGCGGTCTGCCGCGTCAGCGTGTGCCCGAGGTTCTCGGAGAGGGCGATGCCGGGGGGCTGGGGGTTGCGCCCGAAGATCAAGAACTGCTGCGACCCGTCGATCATGACGGCGTCGGACTCGTCGAGCTCGACCTCCGCCCCGCCCGAGACGAGCGACCCGGACTCGATCGCCCGGTCACGCTGGCGGACCGTGCGGTACTCCCGGGGATTGCTCGCCTGGGGCGCGTCCTCGAGCTCGAGCCTCGTGTTCTTGACACGCAGCGCGACCGGCTCGTAGCCGGTCGGCACGATGAACTCGAAGGCCATCTTGACGACCGACGCGCCGCCGACGGAGGCGATGAAGACCTCCTCGGCGTCGAACCGCCAGCGGCCGAACAGGTCGCCGTCCTCCGCCCGCGCCTGGCTCACCACCGCGACCGGGTAGACCGCGATCGTGTCGGTCGGGGCGGCGTCGGCGCCCGAGGCGGCGCAGATCAGCGAGGCCTGCCCGTTGGAGATGATCAGCTGCCCGCCCTTGGAGTCCTCCTTGGCGCCGGGCGCGAACTCGACGACGTACCCGGCCAGGTACCCCGTCTGCACCTGCTCGCCGGCGACGTTGGCGTAGGGCTGGGCGATCTGCTCGGCCCCGCCGTCGCCCCGCGCGGGCGCCTCGTACTCGAGCAGCTTGGCGACCGGCGCCCCCTCGCTCGGGCTCCCGACGGTGTACGCGCGGGTGATCTTGAAGTCGTCCCCGGTCAGGGTGTTGCGGCCCTGGCCGTCGCCCGGGCTGATCCGCGCCGCGAATCCGGCCAGCTCCAGGTCAGGGTGCCAGCGGGCCAGGGGCTCGCCCGTCGCCAGCGTCGTGCCCGAGACGTGGTGGTAGAAGCCGGCCGTGATCCGGTCGACCGGCAGCCAGAGCCCGCCCGAGCGGACGAGGCTGCCGCCGTCGGCGCCCTTGTTGTCCGAGTACCAGATCGGCTTGTACCCCGTGAGCCCGAAGCTGAGCCGGGCGTACGAGACGCCGAGCACCAGGAAGCCCATCGCCAGGACCGAGGCGACCAGGCCGCAGGCGCCCCCGCCCACGAGGTCCACGACGGCAAGCTGCTTCGTGTTGTTGGGCGCGGCCTTGTCCACGATGACCCGGAGCAGGATCAGGCAGAGCACGAACGGCGCCAGCAGCGCGATCGTCCAGCTCAGCCCGTGCAGGAACCGCAAAAACCCGCTCGTCGGCAGCGTGTCCAGCAGCAGGTACGCCAGGGGCTCCCAAGCCGCGAACGCGATCGCGCCCGCGACGAGCGTGCAGACCAGGTGCAGGAACGCGCTGAACAGCCCCCGCGTCGCCCACAGGTAGGCGATGCCCAGGGTGAGCACGATCACGACGAGATTGAAGACGATGAACATGGGAATCCTCCCTCGGCGCCGACTCGGGCGCCCGGGTGATCAGTCCGCCGCGGGCTGGGGCTCAGCCGCCCGGGGGGCTCCTTTTTTTTTGCTCGACGAGCGGGCGGGCTGGGCGGCGGTCACGCGCATGACCTCCTCGATGCTCGTGACGCCCTCGACGGCACGCCGCAGGGCCGCCTGCTGGATGCTCGGACGCTGGGTCTTGCGCAGCGCGTTGCGCAGGCCCGCCCAGTCTTGCTTGGCGATCGCGGCCCGCATCGCGTCGTCGAGCTCGTAGACCTCGAAGACGCCGATCTGGCCCACGTACCCCAGGCCCTGGCACGCGGGGCAGACGTCGGGCTTGTTGCGGATCAGGACCTGGCCGCCCTTCTTGTGCAGCTGCTTGACGCGGTCGGCGGGCAGGCCGAGCTTCTTGAGGATCTCGGGCGGGGGCTGGTACGGGACGCGGCAGTTCTCGCACAGCCTCCGGACCAGCTTCTGGGCGACGAGCCCTCTGAGCCCGTCGGAGGCGGCCCTCGGGTCGCCGACCGCCTTGACCCAAAGCTGGGCCGCGGCCAGCGTCCCCTCGGCCTTGAGCGAGACATAGACGCGCGACCGCGCCTTGTCGCACTTGGAGATCTCCTTGGCCGTCTCGACGTCCGGCATCTCCATCACGCCCACGATGTCCGGGTCGCGCCGCAGCACGGAGCGGACCGTCGTCGCGTAGTCCGGCCCGTCGTCCTTGGGCTCGAACTTGATCTGGCGGGCGCCCTCGATCCGGTCCTCGACCTCCAGCTCGATCGTCTGCACGTTCTGCGTGTACGCGTCGTGCATCCGGATGAGCGAGTACATGGTCGTCGTCCGCCCGTGGTCGGACGGCGCCGCGACCAGCACGATCCCGCCCTGCGAGTCGCGCAGCGAGTGCACGCTCTCCAGCTGCGGGTCCAGCAGACCCAGCTCGTCGAGATCCATCCGGACCGCCTCGGCCGGGTTGAACACCATCGTCAGCCGCATCCCCGACTGCGAGCCGGAGGTCACGATCTTGACGTCCGTGTGCTCCGCGCCCGAGTTGACGCCGATGGTGTTGCTCAGCTTGCGGCGCCGGTCCTTGAGGTCCAGCTCCGCGCAGCCCTTCCAGAAGTCGATGAGCTTCAGGGCGTCGGGCGCCGGGATCGGGTCGCCCGCCTGGCGGACGCCGTCGATCAGGTACGAGGCGGCGTACGTGCCCTCGCCCGCGGGCGCGAAGTCCACCTGCGAGGCCCGGGCCTGGCGGGCCTTGATGAAGATCTGCTCGGCCGCGGCCCGGATCGCGTACTCCGGCGCGTCCTTCTGCGGCGCCCGGACCAGGATGCCCGAGGCGTTCTTGATCTCCAGCTCGACCGTGGACTGGTGCTTGGCCTCGGACTTGGCCAGCCGGGCCTCCTTGAGGCTCGACATGTCCAGGCGGAGGTGGTGCTTCTCGGGGACCCGGTCGTCCCTGTTCGTGATCGCGACGAACAGCACGACGTCCGCGGCCAGCAGCACCAGCAGCGTCAGGTACCCGACGAGGAAGCCGGCGATCCCGGGCAGGGGCATGAGCACGGCGGCCGCCACGCCCGCGAGGCCGAAGGCCAGGTGGACGAGGTTCCACCGCTCGACGCCCAGGTAGAAGCGGGCCGCGTGCTTGTCGAAGACCGTCGAGACGATCCACGCCCACCCGACGACGGGCGCCAGGATCAGCAGCGCCTTCCACCACGAGACCAGCACGTGGGGGGACTGGGCGAGCGTCGAGAGGTCGAGGATCGACAGGGCCATGACGGGATCGGAGTGGCTCACCGGTCTGGTTCCTGGAAGGGTGCTGGGCCCGCCCTCTGCGGGATGCAGAGCATACGGGCCCCGCCCGGTGGGTTCGACCCGCCGCCCCCCTCCACAGGGCGCCGCCGGGCGCCCCGGGGCGGGGTCACTTGAGCTTCTTGAGCTTCATCATCAGGTCGTCGACGTTGGGCGAGTTCTCCTGGGCGACCCGCATGTGGATGTACTCGTCCTCGACCAGCTTCACGAGCGAGTCGTTGAAGTCGATCATGCCGACCTGGCGGGCCTCGATGGAGTTGAGCACGTCCCGGAGCTCGCCCTCGCGCTCCTCCAGGATGTACTTGCGGACCACGCCGTTGTTGATCAGGATCTCGAGGGCCGGGATGCGGTGGATGTTCTCGTGCAGCGTCGGCAGCAGCTTCTGGTACACGAACGCCCGCATCTGGTAGCCCAGGATCTTGCGGACCTGCTCGACCTCCTCCTGGGGGAACAGGCCGTAGATACGGCTGAACGTCTGCGTCGTGCTCGACGCGTGGATGGTCCCGTAGACGAGGTGGCCCGTCTCGGCCGCGTGCAGCGCCGCCTCGAACGTCTCCTGGTCGCGCATCTCGCCGACCAGCACGATGTCCGGGTTCTCACGCACGAGGGCGCGGAGGGCGATCTTGAAGTCCAGGCAGTCGATCCCGATCTCGCGCTGGTTGATGGTCGCCTTCTTGTCCTCGAAGATGTACTCGATCGGGTCCTCGATCGTCACGATGTGCACGCTCTTGCGTGCGTTGACGTAGTCGAGCATCGAGGCGATGGTCGTGGACTTGCCCGAGCCGGTGACGCCGCAGAGCAGCACGATGCCCTGGGGCTGCATCGCGATGTCGGACATCACCTCGGGCAGGTGCAGGCCCTCGAAGGGCAGGATGTTGCTCGTGATGTTCCGGGCCGCGACCGAGAGCTTGCCGCGGGCCTGGAACAGGTTGACGCGGAAGCGGTTCTTGTCCGAGTAGTTGTACGCGAAGTCCACCGACCCGAACTTGTGCAGGTCCGCGAACTGCTCCTCGCTGAGGATGTGCTTGGCGATCTGCATGAACTCGGCTGCCGAGACCTCGGGAACGTCCAGGGCCTTGAGCTTGCCCTTGAGGCGGATCTTCGGCTGCTGGTCCGACTTCATGATCAGGTCGGACGCCTCGAACTTGATCGTCGCCTTCAGGAAGTCGCCCCACCTCGTCTCGTGCGGGTCGTGCTTCTCGACGGCTTCCGCGTCCAGGCTCACGTGCCCGGTGTGGGTGTCACTCAGGCTCGCGTCGGTCTCGATCGACATGCTGCTCTCGCCTTCCGTCCCCGGCGCGTCCCTCGGACCCGCCTGTGCTCGTGCCCCTCGCGCCGCCGCCCGGGTGATCCGGGGGAGGCCGGGATAATCCTATTCACCTCGCCGCCCGGCTCGAAACGCCCCGGATCCGGGGCCCGGGCCGACCCGGACGATTCGCACCGCGGCGGCCCGGGGTTGCCGCCCGTCACGCCGGGCGTCGAGGTCCGCCGCTCCGTTGCGCAAGAAACGACGCGGGCCCCGGGGGACCCGCGTCGCGCGGTGTTCGGTACTGCGGATCGCTCGGCCGCGATCAGGACGAGGCGGCCTCGGCGACCTCGTCGGCGTCCGGCTCGGCCTCCCGGGTGCCCAGGAAGTTGACCTCGAGCTGCACCTTGATCTTCTCCATCGCCTTGTTCTGGATCTGGCGGACGCGCTCCTTGGTGACGCCGATGATCTGCCCGACCTGCTCGAGCGTCATCGGCTTCTCCTGCGCCCCCGTCTCCAGCCCGAAGCGATGCTCGATCACGGTCCGCTCGACCTCGGTCAGGTCGGCGGAGTTCTCGGTCACGATCCGGCGGACCTCGTCGGCCGCGTCCTTCTCGAAGCCCGCACGCTTGGTCTCCAGGTAGTCCGACTTCTCCAGCTTCGGATCGAAGTCGGTCGGGAAACGCTGGCGGTACTTGCTGAGCTTCATCCCCTGGCGGCTGAACGCCTTGAGGATCGCCCGGCAGGCGTACGTCGAGAACTTGAACCCGCGGCCGGCGTCGAACTTGTCGACCGCCCGCAGCAGGGCCATGTTCCCCTCGCTGACCAGGTCGGCGAAGTCCACCTCGCTCATGCGGGTGCGCTTGGCCATCGCCAGCACCAGCGCGAGGTTCGTCTCGGCGATCTGCTCACGGATGCGGTCCGCCCGGCGGTGCCAGCCGAGCAGCAGCTCTGCCTGCTCGGGCGTCGGCTTCTTCGCCGGGCTCGCCCAGACCTCTTGCTGAAGCTTCCACACGCGGTACCGCGCGTAGTTGAACTGGTAGAAGAGCACACGCTCCTCGGCGCCCGTCAGGATCACCTGCTGCGTGCTCTTGACCGTCCGCGAGCGGGCCGACGTGATGTCGTCCATCACCGGGTGGTACCAGGTGGTGTCCGGCTTGGCGACGTCCGGCGCCTCGTCGTAGATGCTCTTCTCGGCGCCCTCCTCGCGGAAGACCTCCGAGTCGATGAAATCCTGCTCCTTGGCGAGGATCTTCGCCAGGAGTCGCTCGTCGCTCTGCGAGAGGCGGCGGCGCGGCGACCGCGCCGTGCGGCCCGTGGCCGTCCTGGTCACGCCCACCCGTCGCCGGCTCCGCACCTGCTCGAGTGGGCTCGGCGCCCTGCTGTTTCCCTGCGTCATCCAGAGAGTCCTTCGTCTGCCTGATCTGACGGACTCGCCATCCCGCGATCCGCCTTTGTGCCTTCCTGCCTTCCGTACGCCCCAGGGGCCTTCCGTGTGCGGCCCCGGTTCTCTCCCGCCCCCGTTTTCCACCGCCCTCGGCCGGCGGACATTCCCGTCCTGGGCGGCCTCGCCCAGGGTGAACGCCGTGGTTCCAACGTCGGACGATGTCGTTCCCCTCGGCCCGCCGCGGGATCCTCCCGGGCGCGTCCCTTTCCCCGATACCCGCCTCCGTCCCGCGGCCGCTGACCGGGGAACTCGGGGGCGTCGCGAGGGCGCCTCGGACCGAGTGCTCAGATTGTCGGCGTCCCCTGGGGGAACACCCCCACAAGTCGCCCGTCCATGGTCACTGAACAAACACCTTGATACGCCGCCAGGCTTCCCCAGTTTCGCCCTCTCTAGAGCGATTCAAAACAAATAGGGGATTCAACCCGGGCCGCATCCGTGGTGAGAGCGTCGCCGGGGCGTCCTGCCCGCGAGCGACCGGACGGGTTGGGGCGGGGGGTCGAGTCGTTGACCGTGTTCGTGGGTGCGCCTATTCTCGGACGTCAACCCGCAGTCTCGACCCGCCGCTCAATCGGCCGGACCGAGAGCATAGCCGATCACGCCATCCCTGGCAAGCTGGGGAGGGCGGGTCGTGTCGGTTTGTCGCAAGTATCTGTTAGCTAACTGTTTGTGGAGGACCGGAATGGCTTTCGAGCTCCCCCCGCTGCCCTACGCCCCCGAGGCGTTGGAGCCGCATATCGACGCGCGGACGATGAGCATCCATCACGACAAGCACCACGCCGGCTACGTGAGCAAGGGGAACGCCGCGGTCGAGGGCACCCCCCTCGCAGGCGAGACCTGCCCCTGGCGGGCCTGTTCCCGCCTCGGCGAGGTCGGCGAGGACAAGCGGACCGCCGTCCGCAACAACGTCGGCGGGCACGCCAACCACTCGCTCTTCTGGCAGGTCATGGCCCCCAACGCCGGCGGCTCGCCGACCGGCGATCTGGCGGGCGCGATCAAGGACGCGTTCGGCTCGTTCGACGAGTTCAAGAAGAAGTTCGCCGACGCCGCGGCCACCCGCTTCGGCTCCGGCTGGGCGTGGCTGTACCTGGGCGCCGACGGCAAGCTCGCGGTCGGCTCGACCGCCAACCAGGACAACCCGGCGATGGGCAAGACGTTCGCCGGCATCGAGGGCAAGCCGATCCTCGGCCTGGACGTCTGGGAGCACGCCTATTACCTGAACTACCAGAACAAGCGCCCCGACTACATCGAGGCGTTCTGGAACGTCGTGAACTGGCCGCAGGTCGCCGAGAACTTCGAGAAGGCCAAGTCGGCCTAGGCGATCGGCGCTGAGTATCCCGAACCGAGCCGCGTGCGTGAGCACGCGATGACACACGCCGGGTCGCGAGCTCACGCTCGCGGCTCGGTTTTTTCGTGCCCCGGGCCTCCCGACCCGGGGTCCCTACGATCCGAGCAGATGGGACGGCGACTCAAGCAGAACGTGCTGCTGACGGTCTGGCTGCTGTTGCCCTTCGTCGTGATCGGGCTGCTGGTGTTCTGGATCTTCGCGTCCTTCCGCACCGGGCCGGCGATGGACGAGCCGGGCGTCGGCGCCGGCGCGGGCGACGCCGGCGGCGCGAACGCGGTGGGGGAGATGCTGCGGGACGACGAGGAATCAGATTCCGACTCGGGCGGCAACACGGGAGAAAGTCCGGACGAATAGGACGGCCGAGGGCTCATGCGAGTGCCGGTCGCCAAAGTCTGGCGGGCGTTTCCAGAGCTGGACCAGTTCGACGACGATCGGTGCAGGATGTATGTCGCGGAGGCCAAGAGCCGCCGGCGGACGCACGGCGTCGCGATGTTCGTGGTTGTCGGTTCGGCGGCGACCTTCTTCCTCCTCCTGACCGGCACGCTGGCGGGAGCCGTGCAGAACGAGATTCCCAATCGACCTGAGTTCGACACCCTGGCCAATGCCGTCTCGTTCGCGACGGCGGCGGTCTGGCTCGCGGTGCTCACCGGCGCCATTCTGATGATCCGCGACCGCTGGCTGCGGGCGGCGATCCGGGACCGGCTCAACACGATGACATGCGGTTCGTGCCGCTACAGCCTGCTCGGGCTCACGCCGATGGGCGCATCGGCAGTACTGCACGTCGTGTGCCCCGAGTGCGGCGTTCGGATCGAGCTCACACCCGAGATGCTGAAGCAGCTCGATCAACTCGGCGCTGGGACTACGCCCGCAGCACCCGCGTCGCCCTGAACCGCCCGTCCAGGATCTGGCTCGTGTTCTTCGCGCCGAGCCAGCGCTCGAGCACGTCGGCGTAGACCGAGCGGAAGTCGATGCCGAACTTCAGGTCGCCGTTGTCCAGGTTGGTCAGGGACGGATGGCGCCCGACGACGCCCGCCTCGACCATGGGCCCGAGCAGGAACATCGGGGCGGCCGTCCCGTGGTCGGTCCCGCCCGAGGCGTTCTGCGCGACGCGGCGCCCGAACTCGCTGAAGCACATGCTCAGCACACGCCCGTCGTTCTCCTGGAGCTTCAGGTCGCGGTAAAACGCGTTCATCGCCTCGGCGAACTGCTGGAGCAGCTGGGCGTGGCGCCCGAACGCGCCGCCCTGGCCCGAGTGCGTGTCGAACCCGCCGTGCGTCACGTAGTACACACGCGTCTTCAGCCCCGCCCGGATCATGCTCCCGACCATCTGCAGCTGCCTGCCCAGCCCGGAGTTGGGGTAGTTGACGAGTGGGCGCTGCTCGACGGCCTTGCGGATCTGGTCGCTGGAGACCTGCGCGTCCAGCGTCGTCCGCATCAGGAACGCGGCGTTGGACTCCGGGTCTGTGCCCTCCGTCACGCCCTGCTCGCTGATCTTCTGGTAGGGCTCGACCAATGCCTCGTGCACGTCCTCGCCCATCCAGCGGAACAGGTCGGGCGTCTCGAAGGCGACGGGCTTGACGGACCGGCCCTCAAGTGCAAGAGGCGCGGTCCGCCCGATCGCGATCGGGGGGTAGATGGTCTGGCTGCCGTCGGGCGAGCCCGACTCGCCCTTGCCGTACCCGCAGCACTCGGCGTCCACGTACCGACCGAGCCAGCCGTCGCCCGTGCCCGAGAGCTCGGCGGTGTGCCAGATGTCCATGGACTTGAAGTGCGAGCGGTTGGGGTTGGGGTACCCGACGCCCTGGACAACGGCGCACAGCCCGTCGTCGTACAGCTCCTTGACGCCCGCCAGCGCCCGGTGCAGGGCGACGCCCTCCGAGCCCTTGGCGCCGACGCGCGACAGCTCGAGCAGCTGGTCCTCGCCCCGGAGGCCGATGCCCGGGCGGACGCGGTAGTAGTTGTCGTCGCGGAAGGGGATGACGGTGTTGAGCCCGTCGTTGCCGCCCGAGAGCTGGACGACGACCAGGACGTGGTCCTCGTTGACGCCGGGGATCGACGAGAGCCCCGCCGCGGGCATGGGCAAGCCGAGCGCCGAGCGCTGCAGGAAGTGGGGGACCGTGACGGTCGCCGAGGCCAGGGCCAGGCCGGTCGTCAGGAACTGACGCCGTGTGTACGCGCTCACCTCGGACGGGTTGTTGTGCAGCGACATGAGTGACTTCCTAATGCCTGATGCCTGGTCCCCGATGCCTCTCTAACACAGTTGATACTCCGGCATCGCGGTCACCAGCAGCAGCGCGCCGGTGAGGACGGGCGGGCGGACCCCGCCGTGCTCGTCCACGAACTTCGTCAGCGTCTCCCGCGCGTGCCCCGGCGCGCCGCCGAGCGTGAGGCGGAGCAGGTATTCGACGACGCGGGCCGGGTCGCTCGAGGCGCCCGGGTCGCCCTTCTCGAGTTCGTCCAGCAGCGGCGTCGGGTCGTACTGGTGCTCGTCGGCCAGCGCGTCGTACCCGACCGGCTTCTTGCCGGTGAGCAGGAACGCGAGGATGTTCTGGCGGACGAACATGGTCGAGGTGTTGACCCACGAGCGCCCGCCGTCCCAGCCCTTGACGCTGGGCGGGTAGAACAGGCTCTGGCCCATGAGGTTCAGCGCGTCGTTGAGGATCGCCAGGTCGCGGACCGGCGTGTTGAGCGAGCGGACCGCGCCGACGACCAGCTCGGCCGGGCTCTTGATCTTCTCGCCCACGACCGTCGGGTGGTAGAAGTGCTCCGACAGGAAAAGCTGGCGGAGGACCGGGCGCAGCTCGTAGCGGGCCTTGGCCATCGTGCCCGCCATCTGCCGGACGACGGCCTTGGTCGCCGCGTCCTGGTCGCGCGGGTTCGTCGGGACGTGGCGGGCAAAGAAGCGATAGAGCTTCGACGCGATGAAGTCGGGGCAGGCCCGCTGGGCGAGGATCGCCCGGCAGAAGTCGTCGCCGTCCATCGAGCCCGAGGCGCCCAGGATCCGCTTGGCGCCCTTGTCGTGGTTCTGCTCGTTGAAGACGAACTCGTCGTCCTCGAACGTGTAGCCGGTGAGCGCCCGGGCGCCCTCCTTGATGTCGCGCTCCGAGTACGCGCCCTCGCCGAGGCTGAACAGCTCCATCAGCTCGCGGGCGAGGTTCTCGTTGGGCTGGCGGACCGACGACTCGTCGTTGTCCAGGTACTTGAGCATCGCCGGGTCGCGGATGATCTGGAAGAGCAGCTCCCCGAAGTTGCCCGCGGCGTGGGCGCGGAACAGCTGGTTCTGCTTGAACATGTGGTAGCTGTTCTCGATCGTGCGGTAGCTGGTCGCGAAGTGCCCGTGCCAGAACAGCGTGAGCTTTTCCTGCAGGGGCCTGGGCGTCTCGATCATCCGCGCCAGCCACCAGCGCTGCAGCTGGCCCATCTGCTGGCGGTCGCGGCGCTGCGACTGCTGGCGCCGCAGGCGGAACTGGGCCAGCGCGTTCTCGTTCTGCGCCCGCTGGGCGGCGCGGTACTGCTCGCGCTCCTGCTCCGTCGGCGGGCGCATGATGTTCCGGTCGAACGCGTCGGGCGCCGGATCCTCGTCAGGGACACTCTCGTAGTCGAGCAGGTAGTCGACGGCTTTCTCGGGGCCCCAGGACGCGAGCGTCTGGATCTGGCTCGGCGTGCCGCCGAAGCCGGCCCGCAGCAGCAGGTGCCTCGCCTGCTCGTACCCGAACCGCCGGGGGTGGATGGGTTTGAGATGCGTCGGCGCCCCCTCGTCGGGGGCCACACCCGCTCGCTCGCCCGCGGTACTCACGCCCATCGCGGTCAGCCTCCCCTGGGGACCTCGCCACGCCCAACGCCCGCGGGGGCCCGCGATTGCAGATCGGCGCCTGGGGCCAGACTACCGGGCGGACGCGGGGGGCCGCGCCGCCGAGGCCGGCCCGTTACACGGTCCTTACGGGGCGTCGGCCGGCCTGTTTCCGGGGCCCGCCCCCTTGGCCAGCCGCCGGGCCCAGACCAGCCCGAGGGTGACCGCGGCCAGCACCAGGGCCCCGCTCGCCTGGTGGGCCGTCGTGATCACCGCCTCCAGGGCGTCGATCTCGTGGGCCGTCGGGAGCTGGTCGGCGGTCGGGATGGGCCTGGCCTGCTCGCTCGGCGGGACCTGCCACAGCGCCAGCCACCCGAGCACGAACTGCCACGTCACGATCGCGTGCATGAACACGCCCGAAAGCCGCAGGGGCCTGCCCCCCCGGTCGGACTTGCCGCCCTTCATGCAGAACGCCCCGGCCAGGATCACGAGGATCATCACCACGAACGACCAGCCGATGTGCGAGTACAGCGCGTGGCTCGAGCCCATGTGCCGGTACATCGCGCCGAACACGAGCTGGATCAGCACCGCGACGACGGCGAAGAGCGCGATTGTCCGCGTCTTGCGGGCCGCGGCCCGGGTCTCGTCGCCGATCAGCGACGGGCCGTCGATGTAGTTCGGCCTCTGGGCGGCGGCGACGCCGACGGCGATCATGAACGTGATCTGCCCGAACACGCCGTGGGCGATCGCCAGCCCGATCAGGTTCTCCCCGACCCGCAGCGCGCCCAGGACCCCCTGCACCACGACCAGCGCCCAGGCGAGCCAGACGGCCAGCCTCATCCCGCCCCGCCGATCGACGACCGTCGTCGCGACCGCCCAGATGAATGTCACGAGCCCGACGAGCGAGCCCAGAAGCCTGTGCGCGTGCTCGAGGAAGATCCGGTCCTCGCCCATGAGGCTCAGGGGGAAGAGGAAGGAGACCGAGCCGTAGGTCGTCACCGAGTCCGGGACGGCCATGCCGCTCTCGGTGCCGGTCACCGCGCCGCCCGCGACGAGCAGCGGGAGGAACGAGGCCGCGGCGACCACGCCCAGCCGGCCCAGCCACGCCTGGGCGCCGAGCCTCGGGCCGCGAGCGCCGATCGCGCCCCCGATCGCGCCGGCGATCGCGCCCGCGACCATGCACGCGCCCACGAATCCGAGGATGACCAGCGGCGCGTCGGCCCGGAGTCGGTTGGCCGACTCGGTCAGCTGCTCGGTCGTGTCCGCCTGCTCGACCAGGTTGCTCAGCAGCAGGACCTGGTTCAGCACGGCGCTGACCAGGCCGGCGAGCAGCCCGATCAGCCAGCCCGGGCGCCCGCCCCGCCCCCCGGTCGCGACGCCCAGGATGACACCCAGGACCAGCAACGCGCCCATGAGCGGGACGGCGGCGCTCCGCGGCGCGTCGAGCCCCGGCACGTGCGTGAGGTACCACGCGGCCCACATGAGGATAGAGGCGCCGAGCCCGACGGCCAGGGCGGGCACGATCAGGGGCGGGCGGTCGGTCTGGTTTGTCATCGCGTGCTCCGTGCGAGGGGGCGAACGCGGAGTGGACCCGATCGCCCGCGGGCGCGCAACTGAGACCCAGTCTCAATTCCGGTCAGACAGTGACGCGTCCGCCACAGGATACGCCAGCGGGCGGCAAATTTCGGCGTGGCAGCAACGCGGCCCCGCGGCGCCCTTGCTACGCTCTCGAACCTTCGCCGGGGGCGACGACGCGCCCGGGGAACACGACGAAGGAGCCCAAGGGCGTGGCAGCTCTCTTTCCTCGCTGGATGAACGTGCTCCCGACCCTCGGCGCCATGGCGGCGATGGGCGGGGGCGTCCTGACCATCGGCGGCGTCTGGTACTACTTCACGCCCAAGTTCTGGGAGGTCGGGTACATGCCCGTCCAGCCCGGCGAGGGCTTCAACCACCAGATCCACGCGGGCCAGCTCGGCATCGACTGCCGCTACTGCCACTCGCACATCGAAGAGTCCAAGCACGCCAACATCCCCAGCGTCCACACGTGCTACGGCTGCCACGAGGCGACCAAACTCCAGAACGTGGAGGAGAAGACCTCCTTCGTCCGCGACGCCTACCAGGCCGGCGAGCGGTACGACGAGATCCAGGGGCTGATCGAGTCGGGCGACATGGCCGGCGCCGAGGCGAAGATCACCGAGTACAAGCAGGCGGGCCTGCCCGTCGCCGAGCACGGGGCGTCGATCAAGTGGCGCCAGATCCACGTGCTGCCCGACTACGCCCAGTTCCCGCACGCGGTGCACCTGTCGGCGGGCGTGAGCTGCTACTCGTGCCACGGGCAGATCAAGGGCATGCCGGTCGTCTACCAGGCCGAGCCCCTGAGCATGGGCTGGTGCCTGGACTGCCACCGCAACCCCGAGAAGAACCTCGTCCCGCCCGACCGGATCACGGACCTGGTCTGGGTCGAGAACGAGTGGTTCGGCGTGCCCATGGACGAGCGCGTGGACGAGGAGCACGGCGGGCTGACGCCCGAGCAGCTCGTCGAGTCGCTGCGTCGGGACCCGCCCGACTACTGCGGGGCGTGTCACTACTGAACCGGTCCGGGACCAGCGCCGGGCAGACCCGGGCGTGGGAGCAAGGCTGACGATGAGCAAGCTCGAGCAGTGCCCATCCACGAAGGGGAAGAAGCCGGCGGCGATGGACGACCCGCGCCCGCGGGGCGAGGGCTCGTCGCGGACCTGGCGTTCGCTGGAGGACTTCGAGGCGACGCCCGAGTTCCGCGAGTTCCTGGAGCGTGAGTTCCCGAGGGGCGCCTCGGAGCTGCACGCCGAGTCCCGCCGCGACTTCATGAAGCTGATGGGCGCCGGCCTGGCGCTGGCGGGCGCCGCGACGATGCCCGGCTGCCGCCGCCCCGAGCGGCACATCATGCCCTACTCGGCCGAGGTGCCCGAGCACGTCATCCCGGGCCAGGCGCTGTACTACGCGACCTCGATGCCCCTGCCCGGCGGCGGCGCCGAGGGCCTGCTGATCGAGACGCACGGCGGTCGCCCGACCAAGGTCGAGGGCAACCCGCTGCACCCGACCAACCAGGGCAAGACCAGCGCGTGGGCCCAGGCCAGCGTGCTCACGCTCTACGACCCGGACCGCCTCAAGTCGCCGATCTACCACAACAAGGCGCGTGGGCGGCTGAGCGCGACGTGGGATGATTTCAAGGCCTGGTCGGCCGAGCACTTCGCCGAGTTCGACTCGACGGGCGGGCGCGGCCTGGCGTTCCTCGTGGACAAGAAGTCCGGCCCCACGCGCGACGCGATGAAGCGCCGCGTCATGCAGCGCTGGCCGCAGGCATCCTGGCACGCGTACAACGCGGCCGAGGAGACCGGCGCGGTCGAGGGCTCGCGGATGGCCTTCGGCGGGCCGATGCGGATCCACCACGAGCTCGAGGGCGTCCGCTGCATTCTCAGCCTCGATTCCGATTTCCTCTGCACGGGGCCGGCGTCGCTGCCGGCGGCGAGGCAGTTCGCCTCCACCCGCCGCGTGCGGCACGCCCACGACGACATGAGCCGCCTGTACGTGCTCGAGTCTTGCCCGACCGGCACCGGCTCGGCCGCCGACCACCGGCTGCGGATGGCCCCGTCGCAGATCACCGCCTTCGCCGTCGCGCTGGCGCGGGAGATCATGGGCTCGGGCGCGGGGCTGGGCGGCGTGCAACTGCCCGAGGGGATCGACGCGGAGGTGGTCACGAAGATCGCCGAGGACCTGCGCGACGGGCCGGGCGGCCTGGTCATCGCGGGCCCGAGCCAGCCGGCGGCGGTGCACGCGCTGTGCCACGCGATCAACGACGCGATCGGCGCGCTCGGGCGGCACGTCCGCGTCTCGCCGATGGGCGCCGACGAGGCGGCCGACTCGACCGCCGGGATCGCCGAGCTCGCCGGCCGCATGCGCGCGGGCGAGATCGACACGCTCGTCTGCGTGGATACGAACCCGATCTACGACGCGCCGGCGGACCTGGACTTCGCCGCCCAGTTCGCGCAGGTGCCAAACACGATCACCTGGAGCGTCCAGGCGAGCGAGACGGCGCACGAGTCCACGTGGGCGCTCAACGGCGCACACTTCCTCGAGTCGTGGGGCGACGCCGAGGCCTGGGACGGGACGCTCAGCCCGATCCAGCCGATGATCGCGCCCCTGTACGCCCCGGCGATGAGCGAGATCGAGCTGCTCGCGATGCTCGCCGGCGACGAGGACCCCGAGGGATACACGCTGGTCCGCGAGGCCTGGGCCGCGCGCCTGGGCATGGCGGCCGACACGCCCGGCTTCGACAAGGCCTGGCGCCGAGCGCTGCACGACGGCCTGCTCGCCGGCTCGCAGCGGTCGATGGGCGGGGCGGCGATCCGCGCCGGCGGCGTCGCGGCTGCGGCCCGGGCGCTCACGCTCGCGGGTGCGCCGACGCAGGAAGAGCTGGAAGTGGTCTTCGCCCCGGGCATGGTCGGCGACGGCCGCTGGGCCAACTGCGGCTGGCTCCAGGAACTGCCCGACCCGGCCTCCAAGGTCGTGTGGGACAACCCGGCCTACATGAGCCCGGCGACCGCCGAGGCCCTCGACCTGCTCCCCGAGCACACCTGGCAGGACAAGCACAACCCCTACACCAAGCAGCAGATCCCCGAGGCCCGGATGGCGACCATCGCCAGCAACGGGCGCGAGCTGGACATCGCCGTCTGGATCATGCCCGGCATGCCCGACAACGTCATCGCGCTCCGCCTGGGGTACGGGCGGACGATCGCCGGGCACGTGGGCGACCAGGTCGGGTTCAACACCTACGCCCTCCGCTCCAGCGAGCAGTCGGGCGGCGCGGCCCGCGCGACGGTCCGTTCGGCCGGCTCGACGTACACCATCGCCAGCACCCAGAACCACTGGACCATGGCCGGGCGGGACACGGTCCTCCGCTCCCTCGACAAGAAGTGGTGGGACGAGCACGGCGACACGCCGCCCAAGCAGGTCCCGGACGAGATCTACGGCGCCGAGCACGGCGTCAGCACGATCCACCTGGCCGAGCAGCTGGGCGAGCTGAGCCACACGCCCCCGAACCTTTCGATCTACGAGAACCCGCAGAACCAGTCGCGCTCGGAACCCGCGCCCGGCTCGACCTTCGCCAAGGGCCCGCAGTGGGGGATGACGATCGACATGTCCACCTGCACCGGGTGCGGTGTGTGCACGATCGCCTGCCAGAGCGAGAACAACATCCCCATCGTCGGCAAGCGCGAGACGGCCAAGGGCCGCGAGATGCACTGGATCCGCGTGGACCGGTACTTCTCGGGCGAGGACCTGAACGACCCCGCGTCCATGCAGATGCAGCCGGTCGCGTGCGTCCACTGCGAGAACGCCCCGTGCGAGACCGTCTGCCCCGTCAACGCGACGGTGCATGGCGACGAGGGCACCAACGACATGGCGTACAACCGGTGCATCGGCACCCGGTACTGCGCCAACAACTGCCCCTACAAGGTCCGCCGATTCAACTTCTTCGAGTGGGGCTGGAACAAGTACAACGGGCGGTTCTACGGCGAGGAGCTGCTGGGCGACGCGCCGATCCAGCAGAAGGACCTCAACAAGAACCTCATCCCGCCGCGTCTCCGCGAGAAGCTCGAGGAGATCCAGCGGATGCAGCTCAACCCGGACGTCACGGTCCGCTCCCGTGGTGTCATGGAGAAGTGCACCTACTGCATCCAGCGCGTCAACGAGGCGCGGCAGGAGGTCAAGGTCCGCGGCATCTGGGACCGCGCACAGAACACCCAGCTCACCTCCGAGCCCTACGAGGCCCCGATCCCCGACGGCTTCTTCCAGGTCGCCTGCCAGCAGGCGTGCCCGACCGAGTCGATCGTCTTCGGCGACATCCTCGACCCGTCCAGCGGCGTCACCGCCTGGCGCAACAACCAGCGGTCGTACATGCTCCTGGGCTACCTGGACACACGCCCCCGCACCACCCACCTCATGCGGGTGAACAACCCCAACGAGGAGCTGCTCCGCCACCTCCGCCCCGAGGAGTACGAGCACCGGCTCGCCCACGACCCACTGCACCACGGCGGTGGTCACGGTGACGACGGTCACGGGTCCGAGGGCGACCACAGCGGCGACCATGGGTCCGAGGGCGGCGGGGACCACGGCGCCGGCGAGACCCACGGCTTCTTCTACGACAAGGCCCGCACGCGTGACGAGGGCTACGCCCTCAGCCTCCGCGTGCTCGGCGCCGCGACCGGAGTGCACGCATGAGCTCGATCCACCCCGACAAGGTGACCGCCGAGCGCCTCGCGGGCCTCCGCGAGGACGCCGCCCTCGGCCGCGACGTCGAGGTCGAGGCCCTGGGCGACGGCTCGCTCGTCGAGGACCCCGCGGTCCGCCCGCCCCTCGTCCTGTCCGACCGGACGTTCGAGGAGGTCACCGAGATCGTCTCGGGCTATGTCGAGGACCCGCCCCCGAAGTGGTGGTTCATCGCGATCACGATCACGTCGCTCGTCGCCGCCGTCGGCACCGGGATGATCCTCTACCTGATCATCACGGGCGTCGGCGTCTGGGGTCTGAACAACCAGGTCGACTGGGCCTGGGACATCACCAACTTCGTCTTCTGGATCGGTATCGGCCACGCCGGCACGCTGATCTCCGCCATCCTGTGCCTGTTCAAGCAGAAGTGGCGGACGGCCGTCAACCGGTCGGCCGAGGCGATGACGATCTTCGCCGTCATCTGCGCCGGCATCTTCCCGGGGATCCATGTCGGGCGCGTCTGGTTCGCCTGGATGCTCTTCCCGATCCCGAACTCCAACGGCATCTGGCCCAACTTCCGCTCGCCCCTGCTGTGGGACGTCTTCGCCGTCTCGACCTACGCGACCGTCTCGCTGCTCTTCTGGTACATGGGCATGATCCCGGACCTGGCGACCCTCCGCGACCGGGCGGACCGGCGCCTGCGGCTGGGCGTGTCGAGGCCGTTCACCGTCGGCCTGCCCGGCGGGCGCCTGATGACCCTGCCCCTGCCCAAGCCGGACACGCTCCGCGCGTTCATCTACGGCCTGCTGAGCGTTGGCTGGCGCTTCTCCAGCCGCCACTGGCACCGCTACGAGGTCGCGTACCTCATCCTGGCCGGCATCTCGACGCCGCTCGTGCTGTCGGTGCACTCGATCGTGTCGTTCGACTTCGCGACCTCGGTCCTGCCCGGGTGGCACACCACGATCTTCCCGCCCTACTTCGTCGCGGGCGCCATCTTCGGCGGATTCGCGATGGTGCTCTTCCTGCTCATCCCGCTCCGGTCGCTGCTGCCGCACTTCAAGGACCTGCTGACCCTGCGGCACATCGAGAACATGGCCAAGATCCTGCTCGTCACGGGCATGATGGTCGGCTTCGCCTACTCGATGGAGTTCTTCATCGCCTGGTATGGCGCCAACCGATTCGAGTTCGAGGCGTTCGCCAACAACCGCGTGAACCCGCGGGTCGCGCCGTACTGGTGGGCCTACTGGGCCATGATCACGTGCAACGTTCTCTCGCCCCAGGTCTTCTGGTTCCGAAAGGCCAGGCAGAACCCGTGGGTCGTCTGGGTCGTGTCGATCTTCGTGACGATCGGCATGTGGTTCGAGCGGTTCGTCATCATCGTGACGAGCCTGCACCGGGCGTTCCTGCCCGGCGAGTGGCACATGTTCTACCCGACGTGGGTGGACATCCTCACGTTCGCCGGCTCGTGCGGCATCTTCCTGACGCTGTTCCTGCTGTTCGTCAAGTTCCTGCCCATGTTCGCGATGGCCGAGGTCAAGGCCGTCATGCCCGACGCCGACCCGCACGGGCACGGCGAGGAGCACGACCCGATCGCCGAGGCGGGCCACGCGCCCGCGGGGGGAGGCCACTGATGCCCAAGCTCCCGATCCCCAAGCCGCCCAGCAAGGACGAGATGACGGCCCTGGCCGCCGAGTACTTCCCCTTCGTCCCACGCCCGCGTCCCAAGTACGTGACCAGCGAGGGCAAGCGGGTGTTCGGCATCAGCGCCGAGTTCTCCAAGACCCCGGACGTGTACCACGCGGCCGAGAAGGTCCGCGACGCCGGCTACACCAAGTGGGACGTGCTCAGCCCCTTCCCGATCCACGGCATCGAGAAGGCGATGGGCTTCAAGCGGACGATCCTGCCCCTGCTCGCCTTCGGCGGCGCCGCCACCGGCGTGGGCGGGGCCCTGGCGATGCAGTACTTCATGAACCTGAACTACGAGATCGTGGTCCAGGGCAAGCCCTTCGGCTCGTGGGAGCCCTTCGCCCCGATCACGTTCGAACTGGGCATCCTGCTCACCGCGTTCACCTGCCTGCTGGGCATGCTGGCGCTCAACGGGCTGCCCCGGTTCCACCACCCGATGTTCAACAAGGAGCGGTTCCTCAAGGTGAGCGACAACCGCTTCTTCGTCTGCATCGAGGCGAGCGACCCGAACTTCGACCCGGCCCGGACGCGCGAGCTGCTCGACTCCCTGGGCGCCGACCGCGTCGAGCTCGTGGAGGACGACGCGTGATGGCCCGCCTGCTCACCCAACGAGCCGTGATCGGGACGCTGGCGCTGGTCGGCGTGTGGAGCCTGGCCGCGCCCCTGGCCGGCTGCCGGGGCGACCGCGCCGACGCCCGCCCCCGCCGCATCCTGCCCGACATGGACCTGCAGCCCAAGTGGAAGCCGCAGACGGAGACCGAGTTCTTCGTCATGCAGGACGGGTCGGCCCGCACGCAGCGGGTGCCGGACCCGAACGTCATCGCGTTCGGCCGACGCAGCTTCGACCCGGCCGTCTATGCCGCCGAGCCCTGGGCCGCCGGCTACATGACCGAGCGTGACTCGTTCCTGGCCGACGACGACCGGTTCTACAAGGGGATCGACGGCGGGCCCGAGGACTTCCTCGATTACATGCCCGTCGAGATCACGCCCGAGCTGCTCGCCCTGGGCCAGGCCAAGTTCAACGTCAACTGCGTCGCCTGCCACGGCTACCTGGGCGACGGGCAGGGCATGGTCGCCAAGGCCGGCATGACCCCGATCCCCGCCAACTTCCACGACGAGAAGTACAAGGACCGCTCTCAGCGGACCGCCAAGGACGGGTACATCTACGACGTCGTCCGCAACGGCCTCTGGAACGAGATCACGGGCGCCAACCGGATGCCCGCCTACGGGCACAACATCTCGCCCGAGGAGACCTGGGCGATCATCGCCTACATGCGGGCGCTGCAGGCGTCGCAGAGCATGGCCGTGGACGCGCCCGGGATCCCCGAGTCCGCCCGCGCCGAGCTGCTCCGCCGCCGACCCGAGCCGGAGCCCGAGACGCCCGCCGAGGACGGAGGCGAGTCATGAGCCAAACCCAGGCCCACTCCCAGGCCCACTCCAAGGACCCGACGCGGATCGAGGTCCCCGATCGGCCCACGACGATGCCCGTCCTGACCGAGGACGGCTGGCGCAAGCGGCTCGAGGGCATCGCCGCCCACCCGGCGATGCGCAAGGACAACATCACGCTGCCCGAGGGCGCGGGCGGCACGCTGGCGACCGGCATGCTGTTTGTCGGCCTGATCGCCTTCGTGCTCACGGTCCTGGGCGCGTTCGTCTACTCGCCCCGCCACGCCCTGGGCGCGTTCGAGATCGGCCTGTTCACCGCGACCGCGATGAGCCTGGGCGCGATGTTCTTCGTCATGGCCTTCTACTCGGTCAACGCCGGCTGGGCCAGCACCGTCCGCCGCCAGTTCGAGAACGTCGCCTCGGTCCTCTGGGTCTGCTGGGTGATGCTCGGCGGCGTGGTCATCATCGAGCTCGTCTCGGGCGGTGTGCTGCTGGACTGGCTGGGCTTCGGCGCCGGCGAGAACTACCTGATCGACAAGAAGCAGCCGTACCTCGCCGCCGGCTTCCTGGTCGCTCGGTATGTCGTCTACGGCCTGGTCTGGATCGGGATCTCCCGCCGCCTCTACGCCCTGAGCCGCAAGCAGGACGAGACGGGCGACCGCTCGATCTCCCGCAAGGCCAGGTTCATGTCCGGCTGGGGCCTGCTTGCCTTCGCGCTGACGACCGCCTTCTTCGCCTTCGACTTCCTGATGAGCATGGACTTCCGGTTCTTCTCGACGATGTGGGGCGTGTACTACTTCGCCTCGGCGGCGCTCTCGAGCGTCTCGATCGTCGTCGTCATCCTCGCCGTCCTCCGCACGGGCGGGCGCCTCACCGGCGCGGTCACCGAGGAGCACTTCCACGACCTGGGCAAGCTGATCCTGTCGTTCACCGTGTTCTGGTCGTACATCGCCTTCAGCCAGTACTTCCTGATCTGGTACTCGAACATCCCGGAGGAGACGGCCTGGTTCGTCTACCGCCAGGGCACGGGCGGGTACATGCCCCTGTTCCTGATCCTCTGCTTCGGGCACTTCGTCGCGCCCTTCTGCGTGCTGCTGTTCCGGAAGGTGAAGCGCTCGACCCCGCTGCTGGCGGCGATCGGCGTGTACATGGTCCTGATCACGATCGCGGACATGGTCTGGATCGTCCGCCCGATGGTCTACGCCGCGGGCCACGCCGAGGGGAACCCCGGCGTGGGCGGCTGGTGGCTGGACGCGGCCGGCATCGTCTCGCCCCTCTGCATCTGGGGGTTCTTCGTCGTCCGCCAGGTCGCCTCCGGGCCCCTGGTCCCCCTCAAGGACCCCACCATGCACGAGTCCCTGAAGCACGCGAACTACGTCTAGGAGCGTCGGCGGCGCCCCGGGCAAGTGCCCGGCGCCGCATCCGAGGGCCCGGAAGGCCCCGAAGAGCAAAGAGTTGGACACAATCCTGTCAGACGAGAATGATTCTCAAATGGCAGAAAGCGGCCGGGCGGGCCAGACTGCCCACCCGGAGCGGAGCGACAGCCCATGAGCGACAGCACCCACGAGACCCCGATCCTGCACGAGCAGCCCGACGCGTGGCACCAGCACACCGCCGACGAGGGCGCCCCGCAGGTCGAGCACGGCTCGCACGCCACGCCCACCGCCCTGGCGATCACCTTCGTCGGCATGGTGCTCGGCGTCGCCGCCGTCATCCTCATCCTGATCGTCTACTTCAACTCCTACGTCTCCCAGGTCAAGGCCGAGAAGGAGGAGGGCGTGAGCAGCGCCGCCGAGTTCGAGACCTACCGGGCCGAGTCGCTGGCGCACCTGGAGGGCTACGGCTGGACTGACCCGGCCGCGGGCCGCGTGCACGTCCCGATCGACATGGGCATGCAGCAGGTGATCGATGAGTACGCCGCCGCCCGCGGGGACGAGGGCGGGACGACCGACATCGCGATGAGGGAGGGCGCCGCCGTCGATGCCCCGTGATCGCCGCGCCATCCCGAGGCTGATGCGCTCGCTGGCCCTTGCGGCCGGCGCGTTGATGTGCGCGTCGGCGCCGGCGCAGGTCCTCCAGGACCGTGTCCCGGCCGAGGAGGCGGGCGCGGACCTTGTTGACCGCGTCGGCGAGCGCGTCCCCCTGAACCTCGCATTCACCGAGGCGGACGCGGCGCCGATCACGATGGCGGACGTCTTCGACGACGGCCTGCCCGTCGTGCTGGCGCTGGTGTACTACGAGTGCCCCCTGGTGTGCACGGTCGTGATGGACCGGATGGCCGAGTCCTTCGCGGAGCTGGACTACGTCATCGGGCGTGACTTCAACGTGCTGGTCGTCAGCTTCGACCCGCGCGAGACGCCGACCCAGGCCCTGGCGACCAAGCAGAGCTACCTGGGCGCGTACGAGAAGGCGGTCCCCGAGACCGCCGACGGCTGGTCGTTCTGCGTCGCCGACGCCCGGACGATCGAGGCCTTGTCGGCGTCGGTGGGGTTCAAGACCAAGAAGATGCCCGACGGCGAGTACGCCCACCCGGTCGCGATCATGATCCTCTCGCCGGAGGGCGTGATCTCGCGGTACATGGTGGGCTTCGAGTACCCGCCCCGGGACATGAAGCTCGCGCTGCTCGAGGCGAGCGAGGGCAAGATCTCCCGGTCGGTGGGGGATTGGTTCCTGCACTACTGCTACCGGTACGACCCCGACGCGGGCTCGTACTCGGCCGATGCGATGGCGATCATGCGCATCGGGGGAGTGTTGACGGTGATCGGACTGGTGATTCTGATCGGCGGGCTGTTCGTGGGCGAGCGCGTCCGCCGGCGCCTGGCGGGCGCCAAGGCGACGCGGGCGGGGGCGACGGGTGACCCGGGCGTGCCGTCCCGCGGCCGGATCGTGACTGGAGGCGCGCGATGAGCACACCACCGACCCCCCCGGCCGAGACGGGCGAGGCGCTGGACGCCGCCGCCCAGGCCGCCGGGACGACCGCCGCCGACGCCGCGACCCAGGCCGCCGACGCCGCCCAGGACGCGGCCAGCGCGATCCCGCCGGTCCGCCCGTTCCTCGAGGGCGACAGCGGGCCGGTCCACTCGCTGTTCTTCCGCAACGAAGGGCACACCGACGCGATCATCTCGACCGACGCGATGTTCATGCTGATCTTCTGGTTCAGCGCGTTCTTCTTCGTCCTCCTGATGTTCCTGATGGTCTACTGGACCATCAAGTACCGCCGGCGCCCGGGCGTCGCCCCGCCCCCGTCCCCGGCGCACAACACGCTGCTCGAGGTCTTCTGGACCGTCGTCCCCTCGTCCTCGATGCTCGTCATGTTCGTCCTCGGCTTCTGGACCTACATGGACAAGATGGTCCCCGCCGGCGACGCGATGGAGCTCAACGTCAAGGCCTGGAAGTGGGACTGGGGCATCACCTACCCCACCGGCGAGGAGTCGGGGCAGCTGACCGAGATGGGCGGCCGCGGCGACATCAAGATCCACGCCCTGCCCGAGGACACCAACGTCAAGCTCCGCATGTCCTCCAACGACGTCATCCACTCGTTCTGGATCCCGGACTACCGAGTGAAGATGGACGTCTTCCCGAACCGGTACACGGGCTACGGCTTCCGCACGCCCAAGCTCGGGCGCGAGGACGACCACCCCGAGGGACGCTACCGCGACCACTGGGTGTTCTGCGCCGAGTACTGCGGCGACCTGCACTCCGAGATGGCCGCCGTCATCCGTGTCATGCCCCAGGAGGACTACGAGGCCTGGCTCAAGGGCCAGGGCTCCACGGGTGACCCCATCCTCGACGGCGAGAACGTCTTCCAGCGCAAGTGCGCCACCTGCCACTCCGCCGACGGCTCCAACAACATCGGCCCGACCTGGCTGGACCTCTACGGCACGGAGCGCCAGTTCAACGACGGGACCAGCGCCATCGCCGACGAGAACTACATCCGCGAGTCGATCCTGAACCCCGCGGCCAAGATCCGCGCCGGGTACCAGAATCAGATGACCTCGTTCCAGGGCCTGATCACGGACTACGAGATCGAGGCCGTCATCGCGTACATGAAGAGCATCTCCGAGGCCGGCGGCGACGGCGCCGAGGCGGGCGGCGCGGAGGGCGAGCCCGCCCCCGACGACGCCGCAGAAGGCGACGAGAGCACGGGAGAGGCTGGCTGAATCCGTTCCGCGCCCCGTTGACGGGCGCCCACGCCGAGGCGACATGCCATGACGACTGTTGACACCATCCACGACCACGCCCACGGCGACCACCACGACGAGGGGTCCTACCTCGTCCCCCGCGGCGGGTTCTGGTCCACCATCTGGGCCTGGGCCAGCACCGTCGATCACAAGAAGATCGGCGTGATGTACCTGTTCGCCGTCCTCTTCATGTTCTTCCTGGGCGGGATGGCCGCGATGGCCGTCCGCCTCGAGCTGCTTGAGCCCGTCCGCCAGGCCGCGGACGGCACGATCACCGGCCAGCTCTTCGCGCCCCCCAGCGCCGAGAGCATCGGCGACGGCAACCAGATCTACAACCGCCTCTTCACGCTCCACGGCGCGATCATGGTCTTCATGTTCATCGTTCCGTCGATCCCCGCCAGCCTGGGCAACTTCTTCCTGCCCCTCATGCTCGGCGCCAAGGACGTCGCCTTCCCGCGCGTCAACCTGCTCAGCTGGTACATCTACGTCACCGGCTCGATATTCGGCGTCCTGTCCATCATCATGGGCGGCGTCGACACGGGCTGGACGTTCTATACACCGTATTCAACGTCAACAGACGCCGACCACTGGCGTGTGTTCTTCATGGTGCTGGCCGCGTTCGTGCTGGGATTCAGCTCGATCCTGACGGGCCTGAACTTCGTCGTCACGACGCACAAGCTCCGCGCCCCCGGGATGGGCTGGTTCGACATGCCCCTGTTCATCTGGGCCATCTACGCGACCAGCATCATCCAGGTGCTCGCGACCCCCGTCATCGGGATCACGCTCCTGCTGCTGCTCTTCGAGCGGCTGTTCCACATCGGGATCTTCGACCCGGCGCTGGGCGGGGACCCGGTGCTCTTCCAGCACTTCTTCTGGTTCTACTCGCACCCGGTCGTGTACGTGATGATCCTGCCCGGCATGGGCATCATCTCGGAGCTGCTGGCCGTCCACGCCCGCAAGCACATCTTCGGCTACCGCGCGATCGCCTTCAGCTCCCTGGGCATCGCCGCCGTGAGCTTCCTGGTCTGGGGACACCACATGTTCACGGCGATGGGCGAGCTCTCGTCCACGCTCTTCTCCGCCCTCACCTTCCTCGTCGCCATCCCGACCGCCATCAAGGTCTTCAACTGGATCGCGACCCTCTACAAGGGCTCGATCGCCCTCAACACGCCGATGCTCTACGCCCTGGCCTTCCTCTTCCTCTTCTCCATCGGCGGGCTCACCGGCCTGCCCCTGGCGACCCTCTCGACCGACCTCCACCTGCATGATTCCTACTACGTCGTCGCCCACTTCCACTACGTGATGATGGGCGGCACCGTCATCGCCATGGTCGGCGGGCTCCACCACTGGTGGCCCAAGATGTTCGGGCGCATGTACAACGAGAAGGCCGGCATCATCGGGTGCGTCCTCGTCTTCGTCGGCTTCAACCTGACGTTCTTCACCCAGTTCTTCCTGGGCACCCAGGGCATGCCGCGGCGATACGCCAGCTACGTGGACGAGTTCCACTTCCTCCACCAGCTCTCGACCATCGGCTCCTGGGTCATCCTGCTCGGGTTCCTGGTCCACCTGTTCAACTTCATCCACTCGCTGGTCGCGGGCCCGAAGGCGCCGCCCAACCCGTGGGGCGGGCTGACCGTCGAGTGGGAGACCGACTCGCCCCCGATCGAGCACAACTTCCACCACGAGGTGCTCGTCAAGCACGGGCCGTACGACTTCGAGTCCGTCGTGCCCCCGCACTGCACGGAAGAGGAGTTCCCCCTGCCCGAGGGCGGCGGGAAGGCCCACTGAGCCGGAGTGACCGATGGCGACGATCGACGCACAACCCGCCAAGCTGCCGGCGCCCGGCTCCGAGGATCACCCGCTGTTCTGGAAGAACCGCGGGCACGGGCACCACTTCCGCAACTCCGCCGAGGAGTTCGACGCGTGCAAGCTGGGCATGTGGCTCTTCCTGGCGACCGAGATCCTCCTCTTCGCCGGGATCTTCTGCGCCTACACCGTCTTCCGCACGCTCTACCCCGAGGCCTGGTCCGAGCTCTCGCACAGCCTCGACTGGAGGTGGGGTTTCACAAACACCGTCGTGCTGCTCCTTTCCTCGTGGACCGTCGCCAGCGCGGTCCGCGCCGCCCAGCGGGGACGCAACGGCGCCCTGATCCTCAACCTCGTCATCACCCTCATCTGCGCCGCGGCGTTCATCTACATCAAGCTGACGCAGGAGTACTTCGTCAAGCTCGACCTGGGCAAGGCGCCCGGGACCTGGTTCAGCTACCCCTACGCCGAGAGCCCCCAGGCCCCCCTCTGCTGGAGCATCTACTACATGGGCACGGGCCTGCACGCCCTGCACGTCATCATCGGCGCCTGCCTGCTCTCCTGGGTCCTCTTCCGCGCCGTCCGCTACAAGGCCTACGGCCCAACCCACTACACCATGGTCGAGACCAGCGCCCTCTACTGGCACCTGGTCGACCTCATCTGGATCTTCCTCTTCCCCCTCCTGTACCTCATCCACTGAGCCGAGCGAGCCATGACACACTCGATCGACGACGTCCACGTCCCCAACCCCGACTTCGACCCGATGGACCCGCACGGCGCCACGCACGCCGACCACGGGCACCACATCGCCTCGGCCGGGATGCTCATGGGCACGCTGCTCGCCCTGCTCTTCCTGACGGTCCTGACCGTCTTCCTCTCCAGGGGCGAGGTCTGGGTGCAGGACACGTTCAGCGTCATCCTGCCCCAGTGGGTGAACGTCATCATCGCCATGAGCATCGCCGTCGTGAAGGCGTCGCTCGTGTGCGCCTTCTTCATGGGCCTGTTCTACGACAAGCCCCTGAACCTCTTCGTGCTGCTCTTCTGCCTGGCCGCGACGGCCCAGTTCCTGCTCCCGACCACGCTCGACCTGTACACGCGTGACTGGGTTACCGCCGAGCACAAGGGCGAGATCCTCCTGGGCGGCACCGGCGCGGGCCTGTCCACCACCGGCGAGGGCGGCCTCTACGTCAGCGCCTCGCCCCGACCCAACACGGGCGGCGCCCCGCTGTTCGTGTTCCGTCGCGACCAGAAGATCGAGGAGCTGACCGCCAAGATCGCCGCCGCCAACGGCCACGAGACGCCCACCGAGGCCGACGCCGAGCAGGCGCGGCGCGAGTTCTGGTTCTACCACTACGACCACGCGCTGCACGACACGGGCCACGCCGAGCGCCACACCGACGACACGCGCGACTACTTCGCCTCGTGGCGCGAGCGGCACGCGGCCCACGCGCCCGAGCACGCCGAGGCCGTCGCCCGCTCGCCCCTCGCCGACGTCACCTCCGCGACCGCGAACCACTCGTTCCGCCGCCAGGGCCGCACGCTCGGCCTCTTCGACGAGCACGCCCCCGAGCCCGAGGACGAGCACGGCGACGACGGGCACGGGAGCGACCACTGACCGACCGCCCGCCCCAGGACGCCGGGGGGCCCCGCGATGCCGGAGGGCGCGCCGAGCGCGGCGGCGGTCGATCCGGCGCCCGCCGCCTCGCCTGGTTCGGCGCCCTGGCCAGTCTCGCCGTCCTCGTCTTCAGCGGCTGGTCCCTGGCCAACCGCATCCAGCGCTTCTACGAGCAAGCCGACCGCTCGATCTTCTACTTCATCCCAGCCCCCGGCACCGCCTTCGGCTTCCGCGGCCGCGACGTCCGTGTCTCCGACGAGCTAAACGAAGCCGGCGAGGGCGACGTCATCATCGAGTACGGCGACGACACGCTCCGAGTCCCGGTCCAGGTCCCCAACCCGATCGCCCTGCCCGGGCTCGCGCGTCACGGCGAGTGGCTCCGCATCGTCCTCTTCGCCGAGGGCACCGACATCGGCTTCGAGGAGTTCAACCGCCGCGTGAACGCGGGCGAGATCACGCCCCGCCTGGTCGTGATCACCCGCAACCCGTTCACCGCCGAGGGCGACGAGCCGAAGTTCGGCCTCGAGCACGAAGAAGACTGGGGCTGGGGCGAGGTCCGGCGCGACCGCTGGACGTTTACCTTCCACGAGCTGCTGCCCGAGGGCGGCTTCGCGTCGCACACGCTCAAGTTCCCCGAGTCGGGCGCCAGGTTCTACCGCCGCCAGATCAAGGCCGAGCGCGAGGGCCTGCCCCCGCCCGTCCGCGACCCCGACGAGCTCAAGGAGGGCTCGTGGGAGTTCCAGGCGTCGCTCCCCCTGATGAACCGCCCGCCCGGGATCACGAAGGAGCGGCAGGCGCTCCGCCAGGCCGGGTGGACCCTGCCCGCCGCGTCGGGCTCGGTCATCGCGCTCATCGCGTGCATCGCGATCGCGGTTGCGCCCAGCCGCGAGCAGGTCGAGCGCCGCGTCGCCCGGCGGGACGCGGCGTCCTGAGCGCACGGCGGTCCTGGTCTCGCACCCAGTTCTCGCAACCTGTCCGCGCACCAAAAGAGCCGGGCCCGAAGAACCCGGCTCTCGAGAGGTCTGGAGGATTCGCCGCGGGCTTACTTGGTCGGGTCGTAGACCCGGTCGGGCGCGCTCTCGGTGTCCACGTTGGCCGTGGTCGAGCCACCGTCGCTCGTGAAGTTGCGGCTCGACGTGACGAGGAAGACCTCGACGCGCCGGTTCTGCGGCGTGTTGCCGTCGGCGGCGTTGGACACCGCCGGGCGGAACTCGCCCCAGCCCGCGACCTGCATCTTGCCCGCGTCGATGCCCAGGCCCGCCAGCTCGTTCCGGACCGAGATCGCCCGGTGCGCCGACAGGTGCATGTTCGTCGGGTGACGCTGCGCCGTCCCGGAGCTGATCTTCTGCGAGTCCGTGTGCCCGACGATCACGACGTCGTAGGGCTCGGCCTCGGTCATGTTCAGGACCTCGGCCAGCGCCGCGATCGTCTCGGTCGCCTCGTCGCGGATCTGATCCGAGCCCGAGCCGAACGTCAGGTCCGACGCGAAGCGGAGCATCCCGCGGTC
>JBHIWH010000012.1:0-43598 GCA_041987545.1 Phycisphaerales bacterium
GGGCGCCGTGGATCTCGTCGGCGATGGCCTGGATGTTGGCCTCGTCGAGGATGTTGCGATCGACGAACTCGACCTGCGTCACGCCGTCAACGTCGGTGATTCGTACGCGGGACTCCGCCATCGGCCGGCTCCGTGGGGGTGGGCGCGCGGGTCCGTGCCGCGCCGCGGAGAGGACTATAGGGGATCCGGGGGCGCCCCGGAACGAACACCGGCGCCGGGGGATCGTCCCCGGCGCCGGCGTGGTCTGATCGGGGGCCGCGGCCCCCGGGCCCGTCGCGGCCTCAGTACGGCAGCGAGTCCAGCAGGCCCGGGAAGTTGCGCTCCTCCTCCTCGTTCTGGATCAGGATCGTCGGCTTGAGCAGGATCAGCAGCGTCTGCTCCTGGCGGACGTCCACGCGGTTGGAGAAGAACCGGTTGAGGATCGGGATCTTGGAGAGCACCGGCACGCCGGACTCGACCTCCAGCTCGTTGACGATCCGCTGGCCGCCCAGCAGGATCGTGCCCTGGTCGGGCACGGTCGCCGTCGTCTGGACGGCGGTGACGGTCACGATCGGCAGCTGCACGACCGAGCCGACCTCCTGCGAGCTGACGAGCTGGCCGCCGGCGATGGCGGTGACCGTCTGCTCCTGGAAGTCCACCAGCTCGGCGATCTGCGCGTCCACGTTGAGCGTGACGTACCGCCTGTCGGAGCTGACCACGCCGTCCACCAGCAGGCGGACACCCTCGGAGATGACGCCGATCTGCGGGTCGAAGGCGGCGGCCGAGTCGGACACGACCGGGGTCAGGCCCGAGACGAACGCGGTCTGGGTCGCGACGACGACGTTGGCGAACTGGCCGTTGGTGAACGTCAGCCGCGGGGCGGTGAGCGTCACCGACCGCTGGTCGGCCTGGGTCGCCTGGACCAGGAAGTCCACCTGGATGTCGTCGAGGAACGTGCCGGCGATGGACAGGGCCGGGCCCATGCCCAGGATGTTGCCGGCGAAGGCGTTGGAGGCGGCCAGGGCGTTGGCGATGCCCAGCGAGTTCTGGGCGGTGTTGACGGGCGTGAACTCGTCGCCGACCAGGTCGGGCCCGAAGAAGGGCACGAGGTCGCCGCCGGGCGTCACGCCCTCGATCGTGCCGTCGCCGTCCAGGTCGAACAGGCCCGAGCCGACGAAGCGGCGGGGGCGACCGGACTCGGGGTCGAAGAAGTCGGAGGGGTACAGGCCCGGGTCAACGGTCCGGGCGAGCTGCGAGAGGTTGGACTGGGCGTTCCAGACGACGTCCAGGTCGAAGCCGATCTGCTCGAAGAAGTCCTGGTTGACGAGCAGGAAGCGGGTCTCGACGTTGATCTGCAGCGAGCGGACCTGCCGCAGCTTGCCGAGCAGGCTGTTGATCTCGCGGTGGACGTTGGGGGTCGTCGTGATGACGAGGTTGCCGTTGAGCTCCTGGATGGAGGAGGTGTCGCCGCCGAGGTCGGTCCAGCCGTCGGGGTCGATGGTGGCCTGGACGATGTCCACGATCTCCTGGACGCGCTCGTCGCGCGGGCGGATGTCGCGGTCCTGGGTCTGGCCCTGGAAGGGGCTCTGCCCGCCGCCGCCGCCGCCGCCCTGCGACGACTGGAGCACGGACTGCAGGTCGAACTCGGGCGCGTCGGAGTAGTCCGGGATCTCGATCAGGAGGTCGCGGATGTCGTAGAGCTCGAGCGAGGTGTTGCGGCGGAGGACCTCGTCGGAGGCGATCGTCAGGATGCCGTCCTCGATCGTCCAGCCCGCGGGCAGGTCGGGGTCCGAGACCTTCTCGAGCACGCGGTTGAGCGCGGTCTCGATGCTGACGTTGTTGAGCCGCAGGGAGACGGGCGACTCGCGGTCGATCCCGATGTCCTCGAGGCTGACCCAGTCGATGTCCATGTTCACGCCGGCGATCGACTCGACGAACGCGAGCACGTCCACGAGCGGGTTGTCGTCGAACGTGATCTGGGTGGACTGGTCCTCGATCGAGGCCAGCGCCGCCCGGTTGGCGGCGCTCTCGGCGAACTGGCTGGGCTCGCCGCGGCGGAAGCTGATCGCCGGCCAGTCGTCCGGGTAGGCGATCAGCCGCTTCGGGATGATCAGGGCCCGGTCGTTGTCGTTGACCTCGCGGGCCTGCCCGAGCTTCTTCTGCCGCTGGATCTCGACGAAGTCGCGGTAGATCAGCGTGTCCTCGATCACGTCCCGCAGCAGCAGGCCCGCGGGGTTGATCGGGTCGAGGAACAGCACCTGGTCGACGACCTCGAGCGCCTCCTCGTACTTGAGCTCGAGCTGCAGCTCGCGGACCCGCTCGAACAGCTCCAGGATCTCCTGGTCCCGCTCGGCCCGCTGACGCAGCTCCTCGCGCCTCGCCTCCTCGGCGATGACCGCGTCACGCTGAGACTGCTCGTCGATCCGGATCCGCTCCTCGGACTGGTCGATCCGGGCCCGGAGCGAGGCGATCTCGTCGTTGTACTGCTCGACCTCGGCCTGGTTCAGGTTGCTCGCGCCCTGGTTGACCGTCAGCTGCGCCTGGGCCGCGAGGTTGCGGGCCGCGGCGGTGTCGCCCGTCTGCAGCGCCCGGCGGGCCTGCTCGATCTGCGTCGTGTACTGCGCGATCGTCCGCTGACGGGCCAGGTCTCGCCCCTCGATCTCGTCGCCGATCAGCGCGTCGCCGGGCTGGTTGTCCAGCCGGATGTTGGCGTCGTTGAGCCGCGTGCGGACGTGCGCCATCTCGTCGGCGTCGAGGTACTGCGAGTACTGGGCCTGGAGCGTCTGGTACGCGTTGGCCGCGTCGTTGTACCGGCTGTTGGCGAAGTACTGGTCCGCCTCCTGCAGCAGCGTGTGCGCCTGGTAGTCGCGGGCGGCCTCCTGGAGGTCGGGCTGCGAGACGCCGATCTCCACCAGGTCCACGTCCGGGTTCTCCCCGCCCGCGTCGGCGGGCTGCGGGGCCGGCGCCGGGGCGGGCGTCCCGGCGTCGACGGGCGTCACGTCCGCGGGCTGGTCGTCGGCCGGCTGGGAGACCAGCCAGTCGCTGTCGGCGCCGGGCTCGATCTCCAGGGCCCCCAGGTCCACGCGGTCGTCGTCGAACGTCTTGCCCGTCTGCAGCTCCAGCTCGACGATCCGGTCCAGTGTCCGCTGCACCCGGGCCTCGCGGTCGGCGCCGATCGACGCGCCCACTCGGGTCACCCGCCTCAGGCCGGCCTTGGCGGTCGGGTACTCCCCGGCCTCGAACGACCGGATCGAAGCGTCGGCCAGCGCGGCCATCGTCGGCGCCATCGTCCGACGCTGGCCCTCGACCAGCGTCAGCACCGTCTGCGCCGAGCTCATCTGGTCCTGCGTCGCCCGGGGCGAGCGGGCGGCCGTACGCGCGTGACGCTCGGCGGAGACCAGGTCCTCCATGGTCAACGCGTGCTCGGCCTTCTGCAGGCTCACGTCGATCGGGTCCGCGGCACGGAGGCGACGCTCGACCTGGCCCAGCAACTCGAACAGCCGCGTGCTCTCGGCCTCGCTCATGCTGATCTGGCCCGAGGCCCGCGACAGCTCGACGAGCATCGCGCGGGACTGGACCAGCTTGCCGCCGGTCATCAGCTCGGCCGCGCGCTCGAGCACGACGCGGGGCTCCTGGAGGATCGTCCCGTCGTCGGGGCCCGCCAGCGCGGTCGCGGGGAAAGCGCCGCACGAGAACATCGCGGCCGCGAGCACGAGCGAACGAGCGGCGCCATACGCGTTGTGTGTCATCCCGATCTCCACAGGACTAGAGGAAATGCTTCGTGGTGTGTCGAGGCGCCTCGTGCGCCTGTCTCGTGCGGGTCCATCCGTGCGCCGGGCTGCCCCGGCGGACGGGTCGGCATTCGGCGGGACCGACCCGACCCGCGATTGTCGCCGGCGAGGCGCCGGGCGTTGCCCGGTCCCCTGGGCGTCGTGGACCTGTCTCGGCCCAGGGCCGAGAAGATACCCACGCTCGCTAGGGATCGCAAACCTCCGGGGGCGACTTTCCGCTCACCTGCCCCCGGCCGGGCCCTCGGGGCCCGCTTCTGGTCCGTGGATGCGGGGCCACGGACACTCCGGCGTCAGGATCTTCGCCCGCCGCCTGCCCCCGGTTCCGCCCGTTCCGCTCGCCCGTCACCCCTCATCCGACCCGGACTCAGAGCCACCGCAGGCTCCGGACCTCGCCCGGCCCCGCCGCCCCGCCCCCGGCCTTGGCCGCCTCCAGGGCCTCTCGCCCCTGCTCGGGTGTCATCCGGTCCGCGGCCACAACCACCAGGTCCACCCACGACCCGGCCGAATCCCGGTCGATCTGGTCCGAGGCGGCCTCGGTCGCGACGTCCTCGGCCTCGGTCAGGGCGCCCGCACGCAGCAGCACCTCCAGGTACCGCTCCCGAGGGTCCCGCTCGGTCGCGCACCGGATCAGGCACCGCCACTCGGTGATCCCCAGGTCCTCCCCATCGTCGTCCAGGTTCTGCGTGGCGTCCACGTTGAGCACCAGCCGCCACTCGTCCCGCAATCGCTCCACGATCTCCTCGGCCGCCAGCAGCTCCGGGCGGTCGGAAGGGGCGAGCAGCACGCCCCGGTGCTCGTGGGCCGCGGCGTCGGCGCCCCGGGGCTCGGGGACCTCCTCCAGGTCGAACGCCCGCAGGACCTGCTCCACCGATTCCTTCATCTCCGGCAGCACACGCACCGTCACGATCTTGTGCTCGTCCACGAACACGTACGCGAACGGGTCGTCGCACTGGGCGCCGAAGCCGATCATGCCGTCCTCGTAGAAGAAGTCCCGGTAGCGCCGGACCGCGTCCATAAACCGGTCCTGCCCGACCAGGTCGTACCCGATGTACGGGTCGATCTCCCGGTACGCGTCGTGCCCCATGAAATCGAGGATCGGGAACACCCGCCCGGGCAGCAGCGCGAAGAGCTGGCGGCACAAGGGCTCGACCCGCTCGGCGGTGATCACGATGTCGAACACGTACCGGTCGGGCCACTCCTCCCACTCGCCCTCGCCCTCCTCGCCGTCGGCGGGCTCGAACTCGAGCAGGTAGCCCTGCAGGGGCTCGACGGGCTCGACCGGGTAGACGCCGATCGGGAAGCGCATGCCCCCCATCTCCACCCGCGTCAGGCTCTGGTCGATCTGGCAGCGGCTCATGCGGGCGTGGTCCCTCTCGGCGGGCGCGAGTCCCCAGCGTAGCCCGGGGCGGGGCGGGCGGCGGGCGTAGGCTTGCGCCGTATGGACCGCCTCCTCGCGATCGCAATTGGTAACACCCGCACCCGCATGGGCCTGATGGACTCGGGCGAGCCCTCGCGGACCCGAACGCTCGAGAACGCGGACGTCGGCGCCCTGGCCGCCGCGGCCCGCGAGCTGGCCGAGGGCGCGGCGCCCGTCATCGCGTCCGTCAACGACCCCGTCGCCGACGCCCTGGCCTCGGCGCTCGAGGCCGCCGGCGCCCCGCCCAGGCGGATCGGGCGGGACGTGCCGATCCGGATGCAGCACACGCTGGACGACGCCTCGACGCTCGGCCAGGACCGGGCGCTCAACGCCCTGGGCGCGTACTCGGTCGCCGAGCAGGCGTGCGTCGTGGTCGATGTCGGCACGGCGGTCAGCGTGGACTTCGTGGACGGGCGGGGGACGTTCCACGGCGGGGTCATCGCCCCCGGCCTGAACATGATGCTCCGCGCCCTGCACGAGCAGACCGCCGCCCTGCCCAGCCTCCGCTACGAGCCGCCCGACCCCGGGCGGGGGCCCTTCGGTCGGGACACGGCCCACGCGATGCAGCTGGGCGTGAGCGGCGCGGTGCGGGGGCTGGTCCGGTACGTCGCCGAGCAGTACGCCGACGAGTACGACGGGTACCCCCAGATCATCGCGACGGGCGGCGACATGGGCGTGCTCGAGGGCGACGGCCTGATCGAGCACTTCGTTCCCGACCTGCAGCTCGTGGGGATCCACGCGTGCGTGCAGCGGGCGGTCGAGGCGGCGTCGGGCGACGGCGCCGACGGCTGACGCCGTGCAGGGTCCGACGCACACGATCGCCACACCCACCGCTCGGCCCGGCGCGATCGGCGTCGTCTCGATCCACGCCGAGGACATGGACGCGGCGATCGCCACACTCGGTCTCGAGGGTCTGGGCGTGGGCGAGGTCAGACTCGCCGACCTGCTGGGCGTGGACCGGGGTCTGGCCATCCGGTGGTCGGCGGCGCGCGTCGATCTGACGCCCCACGGCGGGCGGCTGCTGATCCGGCGCCTGTCCGAGGCGCTCGAGGCCGCGGGCGTGCGCAGACGGGACGCGCTCCCGCCCGAGCGGATGTACCCGGAGGCGGCGACCCCGCTCGAGGCCCGGATGCTCGACGCACTGTCGCGGGCGGCCAGCCCGCGGGCGATCGACCTGCTGCTGGATCAGCCGCGGCGCTGGCGGGGGATCAGCGAGGAAGTGGGTTCGGACGCGCTGGCCGATGCCGCCGCGCTTTCCCGCCTGCTCGAGCCGCCGTTGGTCGTCGCGGCCGGAGCCCCGAACATCGGCAAGTCCACGCTGGTCAACGCGCTGGCCGGTCGAGGCGTGTCGATCGTGGCCGACGAGCCGGGCGTCACCCGCGACTGCGTGGGCGTCATGCTCGAGCTGGACGGGCTGGCCGTGCGCTACCTGGACGCGCCTGGGCTGGGCGTGGACGAGCCGGAGGGCGAGCTGGCGGGCGCGGCCCGCCGCGCCGCGCTGGACTGCCTCCGCGCCGCGGACCTGGTGATCCTCTGCGCCGACGCGACGGCGCCACCGCCCGAGCCGGGCTCGCTCGGGCTCGGTCCGTCCACCCCGATCCTCCGCGTCGCGACCCGGGCCGACCTCGGGCCGGCCGAGGGCGAGCAGGACGCCCGGGTCTGCGCGACCCGGGGCGAGGGGCTGGGCGAGCTGGCCCGGGCCGTGCGACGGGCGTTGGTCCCGGACGCGGCGCTGGGCGACCCGAGGCCCTGGCGGTTCTGGGATCGGCCGGGGGCCGGCCCCTAGCATTGCGGCCCAGCACCCGCGAGAGGCCCCGATGGACGAACGTCAACAGCAGATCAAGGCCGGCGCCGGGCTCGAAGAGTCCCGGGTCAACCAGGACCTGATCGACTTCCTGCAGAAGTGGGGGTCGTGGATCCTGATGGCCCTTGCCGTCGCCGCCCTCATCTACGCCGGCCTCCAGTGGCTCGAGCGCCAGCGGGTCGCCAAGATCAACGAGGCGTTCGCGGCCTACGAGGGCGCGGGCGGGGGCGCCAACCCGAACCCGGACGCGCTCCGCCGCGTCGCCGACGAGTACGAGGGCGTCAAGTCCGTCGCCGAGCTCGCCCGGATCACCAGCGCCGACGTCCTGCTCGAGTCGGTCCGCCTGGGCGTCCGCCCGGGCGCGCAGATCAACAACGACGGCAGCGTCGGGATCATCGACGACGAGGGCAACGCCAACTCCGAGGGCGAGCTGCTCTCCGAGGAGGAGCGGGGCCGGTACCTGGACCAGGCCCAGTCGCTCTACGGCGCCGTTCTGGAATCGACGCGCGGGGTCGCCGGCAAGCAGACGCTGGCGATCAACGCGATGTTCGGCCTGGCGGCGGTGCACGAGACCCGGGGCGAGGCCGACCGCGCCCGCCAGCAGCTCGACGAGATCGCGACCCTGGCCGACGAGAGCGGGTACCCCGCGATCGCGGTCCTGGCGCGCCAGCGGGCCGAGTCCGTGACGAGCGAGCCCGCGGCGCCGCTGCTCTCCCGCGATCAGCTCCCCGAGCTGCCCACCCCGCCCGCGCCGGAGACGCCCGGCCTGACGCCCGGCGCCGATCCCTCCATCCTCGCGCCGGTGGAGGACCTCGAGACCGACGCCGAGGGCGATGACGCCGAGGGCGATGACGCCGAGGGTGCGGACAACGAGAGCCAGCCCACCGAGGGCGACGAGACCGCCGGTGATGCCGAGCCGGACGGCGACGACGCAGCGCCGGCCGACGACGCCGGCGGCGACGACGCGGGCGAGGGCCAGCCCGACCAGCCCTGATGAGCGGCGGGATGAGCGCGGGCGACGAGCGGGAGCTGATCCTCCCCGGGGGCAAGGTCGACCCCGAGGCCGTCCGCCGCGCGTTCGAGGAGATCGCCGCCCGGGCCCGCTGCGAGGACGGCGACGACGACGAGCACAACGTCCGCGTCACGTTCAGCCTCCAGCGGGACCTCAAGGCCCGCCTGGACCGGTACCTGACGTCGCGGATCACGTTCATGAGCCGCAACCAGTTGCAGCGGCTCATCGAGTCGGGCGCCGTCGAGGTCAACGGGCGCGAGGCCAAGGCCTCCACCCGCCTCCGCGAGAACGACGAGGTCACCGTCTCGCTCCCGCCCCCGCCCGACAAGTCCATCAAGCCCGAGCGGATGGACCTGGACATCCTGTTCGAGGACGAGCACCTGATCGTCCTCAACAAGCAGCCCGACATCATCGTCCACCCGGCCCGCTCGGAGCTGTCGGGCACGATGATCAACGCCCTTGCCTGGCACTTCCGCCACGCCTCGCCTACCGGGGGCGAGCTGTCGAGCGTCGGCGAGCAGTTCGCCAGGCCCGGCGTGGTCCACCGCCTCGACCGGGACACGACCGGCTGCATCGTGTTCGCCAAGACCGACGAGGCGCACTGGAAGCTGGGCCGCCAGTTCGAGCTGCGGACGGTCGACAAGCGGTACCTGGCGCTCGTCCACGGCCGGGTCGAGCCCGACGTGCAGGTCATCGACAAGCCCCTGGGCCCGCACCCCTCGCGCGAGAAGGGCTACCGCGAGAAGTACGTCGTCCGCCACGACGACCTCGGCAAGCCGAGCGTGACGATCTGCCGCGTCCGCGAGCGGTACCGCGACCACAATCGCCCGGTGGGGGACCAGGACGTCTCGCTCGTCGAGCTGGAACTCAAGACCGGCCGCACGCACCAGATCCGCGTGCACCTGTCCAGCGAGGGCTGGCCGATCGTGGGGGACACGATGTACGGCGGCCGAACCCGGACGCTGCCCGACGGGCGCGAGATCGGGCGCCAGATGCTCCACGCCGCCCTGCTCGCCTTCGAGCACCCGGTCCGCAGCGAGCCGATGGCCTTCGTCGCGCCCGTCCCCGCCGACATGCGGGCGCTGATCGACTCGATGCGCCCCGGGCTGACCGACCGGGCCGACTCGACGGGCGCCGTCCCGATGCGCCGGCTGGGTCTGGACGCCCCTGACTAGTCCGCGCAGTCCACTTCCAGGCCGGTGGTGTTCCGGAGGACGGTCGCGAACCGCTCGCCCCCGTTCAGCGGGGCGATCTCGACGCTGATGGTCTCGCCGTCCAGGTCGCCGATCAGGAACGTGTACCCGATCAGCGGCTGGGTGTAGCACACGACCTCGGCGATCTCGTCCAGCGCGACGTCGGTCACCCGGTCCTCGCGGTGGTAGACGACGCGTCTGTCCGTGATGATCGCGGCCTCCGTCGCGTTCAGCGCGATCGTCACGTCGTAGTACGCCTTGACCGACTCGCCGTCCTCCAGGATCGCGTGGTCGGCCAGGTACCGCTCGGCGTACGGCTCCATCTCGTTGACTAGCCGCACGCCGCCATCGGGAGAGACGACGATCCAGATCACGAACGCCGTCAGCCCCCCGCCGCAGACCAGCAGCACCAGGCCCGCGATGATCCCGAACATGAGCAGGAGCGAGCGGCCGCCGCCGCCCTTGGGCTTCTGCTGTGGCTGCTGGTACACGGGCGGGTCGTACATCGCGGGCGTCCTCCCCCAGACGTGGACGGGCAGCCTAACCCCTCCAGGCCGCATCCGCGTCCCGGTCGCCGGGGAACAATCGCGTGGCCGCGAGCGATCTCACACGCGACCCTTCCCCTTGCGGACCCGCCGGAGGCCCGATGCGACGCGTCAACCACCTCGTTCTCGCCGTCTTCCTGGGCGCGCTCGTCGCCGTCGTCAGCGCCTGGTTCTTCCCGTCGGCGGCCCTGTCGCGGGCGAGCGCGCAGGTCGCGGCGCCGGAGCTCGAGCCCAACGACGGCTGGCTGAACACCGACCGCCCCATCTCGATCGAGGACGACCTGGCCGGCCATGTCGTGGTGCTGGACTTCTGGACGTTCTGCTGCATCAACTGCATGCACGTCCTGCCCGACCTCGAGTACCTGGAGGAGAAGTACGCCGACGAGCCCGTGGTCGTAATCGGCGTGCACTCGGCCAAGTTCGAGGCCGAGGGCGAGCCCGACGCGATCAACGAAGCGATCCGCCGCTACGACATCAAGCACCCGGTCGTGGTGGACAAGGACATGCGCATCTGGCGGAAGTACCAGGCCCGGGCCTGGCCCACCTTCGTCGTGATCGACACCGAGGGCGTCGTGTACGGCTCGACCGCGGGCGAGGGGAAGCGCGAGCTGCTCGACCAGGCGATCCAGACGCTCCTGGACAAGGGCCGCGAGAACGGCACGCTCGCCGAAGAGAAGTTCCAACTCGCGCCCGCCGCGACGCCCGTCACGGGCTCGCCCCTGAGCTACCCGGGCAAGGTGCTCGCGGTCGGGCCGACCGGGGACGAGCCGGGGCGCCTGTTCATCGCCGACTCGTCCAACGACCGGGTCGTGATCGCGTCCTGGCCCGACGAGTCGGGCGTCACCCGGGTGCAGCGCGTCGTGGGCTCGGGCGAGCGTGGGTTCGAGGACGGCGCCGCCTCGGCCGCGTCCTTCCACGACCCCCAGGGCTTCGCTTACGACCACGGCTCGGGCACGCTGTACGTCGCGGACACGAAGAACCACGCGATCCGCGCCATCGACGCCGCGACCGGCGCCGTCTCGACCATCGCGGGCACGGGAGAGCAGTCGTACGACCGCGAGGGCGGAAAGCGCGGCACGAACCAGGGCCTCAGCTCGCCCTGGGCGCTGGCGCTGGACGAGGGATCCCAGACGCTCTACATCGCGATGGCCGGCACGCACCAGCTCTGGTCGATGGACCTGGGCTCGACCAAGATCAATGCCATCGCCGGCTCGGGCCGCGAGAACATCTACGACGGGCCCGCGATGAAGGCCGCCCTCGCCCAGCCCTCGGGCCTGGCCCTCGGCGCCGACAACCGCACGCTCTACTTCGCCGACTCCGAGGGCTCGGCCATCCGCGCCCTCGACCTGGACCGGATGGAGGTCCGCACCATCATCGGGCGGTCGGTGTCCAACACGCTGACCGACACGTCGCTCTTCGAGTTCGGCGACGTGGACGGGCGGGCGCCCGACGCGCTCATGCAGCATCCCCTCGGCGTCACGCTCTTCCCCAGTGGCGGGCGGGAGCTTCTGCTGGTCGCCGACACGTACAACGACAAGATCAAGCTCGTGCACCCGGACACGATGGGCTCGACGACGTGGGCGGGCGGCGCCAAGCCGGGCGAGGCCGGCGAGGGCGAGCTGGTGCTGGACGAGCCCGCGGGCCTGTCGCTGGCCGTCGGCCCCGGCGCCGAGCAGGTCCTGTTCGTCGCCGACACCAACGCGCACCGGATCGTCCGCATCGACCCCGCGACCGGCGCGCACACCGTGATCACGTTCGAGGGGCTGGAGTAGTTCTCAGCCGGCTGAAATGGCTGGGGCGACCGGGCCGAAGAGCGACCCCTCGCCCGTCATCGCGGCCTCGTGCTCGAGCAGCCACCGCTTGTTCGCCAGCCCGCCGCCGTACCCGCGCAGCCCGCCGCCCGCTTCGACGACGCGGTGGCACGGGATCAGGATCGCGATCCGGTTCTGGCCCGAGGCGGCGCCGACGGCCCGGGCGCCCCCGGGCGAGCCGATGTCCTCGGCCAGCGCCGCGTACGACAGCGTCCGCCCGCAGGCGATCCGGCGCATCCGCGCCCACACGCGCGTCTGGAACTCGGTCCCCGGCGCGTGCAGGGGGACCGTGAACTCGGTCAGCTCGCCCGCGAAGTACGCGGCCAGCTCCTCGCGGAGCAACGCCAGATGCGCGCACGACTCGGGCGCCTGATCCACGTGGAACGCGTCGCCGATGAACCGCCCCAGGTCGGCCATCGCCCGTTCGCGGCGCGCCGGCGCGCCGAACTCCAGCAGGCAGACGCCCCGTGGGCACGCGCCGGCGAGCAGCGGGCCGACCGGCGAATCGATCTCGGCGATCTCCAGTGCGTCGATGCTCACCGTGCTCGCTCCTTCCTGAAGAGCCGCTCCAACACGCCGTGCGTCCCGGCCGCCGCCAGGCGCCCGAGCGCCTCGGGGAACCGGCTCGCGGCGTGGTCGTCGGCGGCGTCCGAGATGACCCGGACGGCGCCGAACGGCACAGCGTACTCGAACGCGACCTGGGCCGCGGCCGCCCCCTCCATCTCGACGCACAGGGCGCCCGGCGCCCGCGCGCGCAGCGCGTCACGCTCGGCGTCCGTGGACACGAACCGGTCGCCCGAGACGATCAGCCCGACGTGTGCCGAGGGGTCGCGCGCATGAAGAAGTGCCGCCTCGTCCTCGCCGAGGTCGGCGGCGTACCCCTCGGCCGCGACGCCGCGGGCGGCGCCGATCAGCGAGCGCGTCAGGTCCGGGTCCGTCGGAAGCTCACGCACGCCCAGCAGCGGGACCTCCATCGGCGGGAACAGGGGCGAGGCGTCCAGGTCGTGCTGGGCCAGCCGGTCGGCGACGACCAGATCGCCGATGCGCACGCCCTCGCCCACCCCGCCGGCCAGGCCGGTCATGACGAGCCGGTCCACGCCGAACCTGGTGACCAGCTCGGTCGCGGTGGTGGCGGCGGCGACCTTCCCGACGCGGGCGCCCACGAGCACGACGTCCGCGCCCCAGAGCGAGCCGAAGTGGAACACGCGCCGCCCGTGCTCGACGCGCTGCGTCCCCGAGCCCGACCCGACCGCCAGCTCGGCGATCAGGGCGGCGCCCTCCTCGGGCATGGCGAACATGACGCCGGTCAGCATGGCCGGAGCGTACCGACTGCGCCGAGGGCTCCCGGGCGTGGGGATAGACTTGCCGCCGTGATCCTCCTGATCGACAACTACGACAGCTTCACCTGGAATCTCGTGCAGCGGCTGGGCGAGCTGGACCCGACGCTCGAGCCGGGGCGGGACCTGGTCGTGGCCCGCAACGACGAGCTGACGCCCGATCAGGCCGAGGCGCTTGATGGGGGCAAGGGCCCGACGCACGTGATCATCTCGCCCGGGCCCTGCACGCCCGCCGAGGCGGGGATCTCGGCGGCGATGATCAAGCGGTTCGGCGGGCGCGTGCCCGTCCTGGGCGTCTGCCTCGGGCACCAGTGCCTGGGCGCGCTGCACGCGATGAAGGTCGAGCGGCACCCGGTCCTGATGCACGGCAAGACCAGCGAGGTCTCACACGACGGGCTGGGCGTCTTCGCCGGCATCGACAGCCCCATGATCGCGACGCGGTACCACTCGCTGGTGGTGACGAGCGATAGCGTGCCGCCCGCGCCGGGCGGGGGCGAGGACGGGTGGGTCGTCTCGGCGACGAGCGTCGAGCGGGAGGGGTCGGCGGCGCCCGGGCTGGAGGTCGTCATGGGCCTGCGCCGGGTCTGGGCCGACGCGTCCAGGCAGCCGATCGAGGGCGTGCAGTTCCACCCCGAGAGCTTCATGACGCCCGAGGGCCCGAGGCTGCTGGCCAACTTCCTGGCGATGGGCCCGGGCGGCCGCGAGACGGCGCTGGCGGCGCGGGCCTGAACGTCCCCCCGGACCGGGCGCGGCCGCATACGCTTGGCCCATGCTCGAACCCGCGCCGACGACCAAGATCGATCCGGACATTGCCCGCGGCCGCCTGGAGGAGATCATCCCGGCGACGCCGACGGCCCACGCCCTGATCGTCCTCTCGTTCCCGAACACGAGCTACCTGATGCGTCTGGAGCCGGGCGGGGGCGTCGAGCGGTTCGCCGAGCACCTGGGCAAGGGCGTCATGGGACGGGTCCACGCGCGGGCCAAGCGGGTGGACACGGTCGGCGCCGGCGGGCGGTACGTCGACCCCGTCCACGGCAGGCCCCGCCGCGTCCAGGGCTCGATCCTGAGTGTCAACGAGAAGGCGAACACGATCACCGTGGGCGCCGGCACGCCACTGATCTGCGCCCTGACCGACCCGCGGCAGAAGGCAGGGATGTTCGAGCCGGGGCAGTTCGTCAGCTTCGACGTCGAGCGCGGGGCGAGCTTCACGCTGGCGGAGTGAGCCGTTCCCGGTCGCGGACACGCGGGCCATGGCCATCCCGCAGCGCCGCGCAAGATTGTTGATGATCGGCGGGGCGCGCACTCATTCCCGGGTGTGGACCAGGACATGCCCGACATCGGATCCACGATCGTCCCCGCGGCGGGGCGCTCAACTCGCCCGGACGAGTCCGTGCGCCGCTGCCCGGTGTCTCCGGCTCGCGGACCCACAGGGTCTCGGCCCGTTGTTGCAACCTTGAGTGCGCAACGAGGATCGTCGCCGCGTTCCTGGTGTGGGAGAGAGCCAGCTATGATGAGGCGAGCGGTCGGGCCGAGCTCGTGCGGCTTCTCGGCCAGGGGAGGGGAAGATGAACATGGTGGTGCTGGCCACGATCGCACTCGGCGTGTGCGGGTTGCTCGCCGGCTGGTTCTCCGGTGTCCGTGACAGGCCCGGGAAGCCCGGGCGTAAGCGGGTCACGCCTTTCGGCTGGGTTGTTCTCATCCTGATCATCGCGCTGACCGCGTATGTGGCGATCGATGCCCAGCGGGCGACGGCGAAGTTCGAGCGCTATCAGAGGGCCCACGTGGCGTTCTACGCCTGGTCTGCCTCGGTGGACGCGACGATCGTCAACATGGATGACCAATGGAACACGCTGATCGCGCAGATCGACGGTTCCGTCGACATGTGGCCCCAGCCGGGCTGGGACGCTGCCCGCATTGAAACATCGGTCGCGCTGATGCGGGAGTCGCTCGACGTCATCATCAATCGGTTCTACGCGTCGCACGTGGGGATCGCGTTGCAGTGCGACCCGGCCGCGGAGTCAAGCCTCGCCGCCGACCTCCAGAAGTACCACGATCACCTCGATCGCGTCGGCACGACGGCCGAGTCGGGCGGTGAGCGGATCGGGAGGGTCGTTGCGGATATCGGGGCGCAGCTGCCAGAGGATCTGTACCGCTCGAAGACGCTGATCATGGCGATCGTCCGGGAGTACCTCATCAATGAGACGATCGCGTTCGCAGACGATCCGCTGGGCTGGCGGCAACCCCCGCCTGTCCGGTGAGTCGCGCGGTGTGCGTGGCCTCGCCTGCTCGCCGCCTACGCGATCCGCGGGTCCACCCAGCGGTACATGACGTCCACGGCCAGGTTGAAGACGATCAGCATCGTCGCGAAGATCAGCACCACGCCCATGATCAGGAACAGGTCCTTGTTCAGGACGGCGTTGACGAAGTGCTGGCCGATGCCCGGGACGTTGAAGACCCGCTCGACGATGAACGAGCCGGTCATCGCCAGGGCGGTCGCCGGGCCCAGGAAGCTGAGCACGGGCAGGAAGGCGTTCTTGAGCGCGTGCTTGAGGAGGACGGTCCGCTCGCCGAGGCCCTTGGCCCTGGCCGTCCGGACGTAGTCCGACGAGAGCGCCTCGATCATGCCCATCCGCGTCAGGCGGGCGATGTAGGCGGCGAATGGCAGCGAGAGCGTGAGCGAGGGCATGACCAGCTGGCGCAGCCCGCCCCACCCGCCCACGGGCAGCACGGGCCACCAGACGCCGAAGACCAGCAGCAGCACGGTCCCGATCACGAACGTCGGCAGGGAGATGCCCACGAGCGCGACGGCGAGCGTCGCCAGGTCGGCCAGCGAGTTGGGCTTGACGGCGCCGATGACACCGGCCGCGATCCCGATGAGCAGCGCGATCAGGATCGAGAGGGCGCCGAGCGTGATCGAGACGGGCATCGCGCCCGCGATGATCTCGTTGACCGTCCAGTCCTCGTACTGGAGCGACGGACCGAAGTCGAACACGGGCCGCGCCCGGGGCGCCAGGCCAGACTCGTCGGCCAGCGCCCGCTCGCTGGACAGGCGCCCGGTCACCGCGTCGCGGGCGTACTCGAGGCCCGAGGCGCTGTCGAGGTACGAGAGGTAGAACCTCCAGAAGCTGTCCAGGTTGTACTGGCGCTTCATCGCCTCCATCACCTCGGCCGGCGGCTGGCGCCCCTCGGGGTTCTCGAGGGGGTTGCCGGGCGCGGCCCAGGCCAGCGTGAGCGTGATCGTGTAGACGACCAGCAGGATCAGGGGCAGCGCGAGCAGCCGACGCAGGATCAGCCCCGTCACGGCGAGGCCTCGTCGGGGTTACGCCCGCCCGCGGGCAGCCGCGGCATGGTCCTGGGCGTGTCGGGTCCCTTGCCGTCGCCCAGGACGTCGATCAGGAACACGTTCTGCGTCGCGCGGGGGTGCGGGTTGACGCCGCTGACCTTGTCGGGGTCGAACAGGTAGACCGTCACGTAGTGGTAGAGGGGGACCATCGGCAGGTCCTCCTCCATGATGATCCGCTCGGCCTCGGCGAGGATCGCCATGCGCGCCGCGGGATCGGTCTCGACCCGGGCCTGATCGAGCAGGCCGTCGTACCCGGGGTTGTTGTACTTGCGGTCGTTGTTCCCGTCGTTGGAGCGGTTGACCTCGAGGAAGGTGGTCGGGTCGCCGTAGTCGGCGTACCAGCCGGCGCGGGTGACCATGTAGTTCGCTTTCTTGAGGTCGTTGCGGTAGACCTTCAGTTCCTTCTGGTCGAGGCTGACCGAGACGCCCAGGTTCCGCTGCCAGTCCTTGGCGACCGCCTGGGCGATCAGGTCGTGGCCCGCGTCCTTGTTGAACATGATCTCGACCACCGGGAACCGCGCCGGGTCGGGCCAGCCGGCCTCGGCCAGCAGCGTGCGCGCGGCCGCCGGGTCGTAGCCCAGGCCCTTGGGCGACTCGTACCCCCCGATCGAGTTGGGCGGGATGAGCGTGCTCGCGACCGGCTCGCCCGTCCGCTTGACCTGCTCGACGATCGTCCGCTTGTCGATGGCCATCGCGAACGCACGCCGGACCCGGGGATCATGGAACGGGTTGTCCCGCCCGTCGGGGAGCTTGGGCAGGCAGTTGAAGTTGTACCAGTACGTCGCGAACGCGGGGAAGACGTGCACGTTCTTCCGCGGGTCGTCGGGCAGGCGCCGATCGATCTCGACCTGGTCGAGGCCCTCGGCCTTGAGCGCCTCGTACTGCGCGCGGTTCTCGTCGTAGAACTCGAACTTCTCGGCGATGATGTCCGCCCGGTAGCCCACGGTGACGTCGGTCACCCAGTCGACGGCGCCGGTCTCGAAGGCCAGCACCGCCGCGTTGGGCTCCTCGACGACGGGCATCTCGATCGAGTCGACCGCGATCGCGTCTTTGTTCCAGTAGTGGGGGTTCTTCTCGGCGCGGCTGGCCCGCTTGAACCGCCAGCGGACCAGCTCGAACGGGCCGTTGCTCACCAGCCGCCCGGGCTTGGTCCAGCCGGCCTTCAGGTCCAGGCGCCCCGAGTCGGCGCTGGGCCGCTCGTATTGGCTGACCAGGGGCGGGTACACGGGGTAGAACACGGCAAACGCGCACAGGTCCAGCCAGTAGGGCACCGGCTCGCTCAGCCGCATCCAGAGCGTGTGATCGTCGCGGGCCTCGAGGGCGACCAGCGCCTCGAACCTGGCTTGTGTCCGGCGCCACAGCTCGTCGGCGGCCTCGGCGTTCCTCTCGCTCGGCGGGCGCGACGCGTACTCGTCCAGCGCCTCCTCCCGCCAGGCGTAGAACTCAGGCCCGCCCTCGATCAGCAGGAAGAAGGCGATGTAGTCCGAGGCGATGTCGGGCATCAGCGCCCGGCGCCACGAGTACACGAAGTCGTGCGCCGTCACCGGGGCGCCGTTGGACCACCTCGCCTCGTCGCGCAGGTGGAACGTGTACTCCCGCCCGTCCTCGGAGATGTCCCAGGTCTCGGCGACGGCGGGGATCACGTCGTAGCCCCACGTGAATACGTCGTTGGCGGTCAGCCCTTCGAAGTACATGCGGGCGGCGCGGAGATCCTGTTGCCAGCTCATCCGCTGGGGGTCGAGAGTGTTGACCTCGCCCGAGCCGTTGATGTACGTGAAGTCCGCCGGCGGGGGCGGTCGATCGGTCAGCAGGGTGGCGCCGACGAGGGCGGCCAGGAGCAGGACCGGGACGAGCAGGCGGAGCATGCGCCCACCTTACCGCCGAACGCGCTCTCGAGATGAGGGGCGGCGGTCGGCGTCAGGGCGTGCGGTCGATGAACCGACCCGCCCCGAACCCGAACTCGCGGACGAGGTCCCCGTCGCGCCCCAGCATCGCCAGCGCGGCGGTCCGGAAGGCGCGGTCGTCGCCGTCGCGCAGGGACTGGGCGATCCGCGGCGGGTTGGACGTGGGGGTGGCGCCCCGGAGCGTGGCCGCGTGCTGGCGGGCGAAGTAGATCACGTTCTCGGCGGCGCCGACGGCCTGGGCCTCGAGCCGGCGCTCGCCCACGGGGGGCATGTGCTGGCCGACGAACCGGGCCAGGGCCCAGGCGAGCACGTCCCCGCCCATGCCGATGATCGCCTTGGTCGCCTCGGCGTCGGGCTTGGAGGTCGCCGCGGTCACCGCCGAGCGCCCCGCCGCGCACGCCTCGAGCGCGACGATCAGCTCCATCTCGTCGGCGTCCGTCTCGCTGAGCCGCCGGGCGCGCTCGCCCGTCCGGTTCCCGAGCTCGGTCGTGGCCAGGTTCCGCACGCCGTCGAAGCCCCGCTGCTCGATCCTGGTCCCGACCGCCAATGCCCGGACGGCGGCGGCGGCCTCCAGCGGGCTCCGGGCCGACGCGACCGTCGATCCCAGAGCGCGGACGACCTCCTCGGCGCCCTCGGGCGTCAACGCCGGGGCGCTGCGGCGCACCGCGTCGAGCGTCTGCCCGAGCTGGGAGGCGGCGAACAGCCGCACCGACGCGTCGTCGTCGCCGAGGGCCTCGAGCACGATCTGGCTGGCCTGGTCGGTCGCGAGCTTGCCCGCGATCCGCATCGCGCCCAGTCGGGCGCCGAACTCGTCCGACCCGGCGTGCTCGGCGAGCATCGGCGCAAGCACCCGGGAGTACTCCATCCGGAACGCGACCGACGCGCCGCTCGAGTCCAGGGGCGCCATCAGCCGGTCGCGGGCCTGGGACGCCGCCGACGCGTCGGCGCTGGCCAGGTCGGGCGCCCAGCGCCGGGCGTGGGCCTCGACCGCGGCGACCGCGTCCGAGCCCAGGTTGTTCGACGAGACGATGCCGGGGTCGAGCGTGCCGGGCTGGGCGACGGCGCCGTAGACGCCGAGCGCGATCGGCGCGAGAAGCGCCAGGCGGCGGAGACAATGGAAGCGTCGGTCGGTCGTCATCTGGGCGGGCCTCGTCGGGGTGTCGCGGCGGCGGGCGGGGGTCAGTAGACCTCCATCAGCAGACGCCGCGTCGGCCTGAGCGTTCGCGGGATCATACGCCGATCCCACTGCAGCGGGTCGGTCGGCGCCCCCTCCCCGAGGACGACATACGACGCCAGGTCCCCCGGGTCCAGGCCTCGCCCGATCCCCTGCATGATCCCCAGCTCCATCCCGGCGATGCCGCAGATGTACACCAGCGTCCGCTCGGAGGCGAGCATCGGCGTCAGCAGGTCGGCGTGCGTCCGAAGGCGGTCCTGGACGTACAGGCCCTTGCCCTCGTCGGGGTCGGCCTCGCGGGAGACCGCCGTCAGGTACGTGAAGTTCTCGTGACGCTCGGCCAGCTCGCGCAGCTCGTGGTGGTACAGCAGATCCGTCGCGTACGGCGCGCCCATCACCAGAACGATGCGGCTGGCCGCGGGCGCGTCTCCCTCGAGCAGCTCGAGGAGCATGGACCGGAACGGCGCGATCCCGGTGCCGGTCGCGAAGAAGATGTAGTCGTGGGCGCCCGTGTCCTCGGGCAGGACGAACCGCTTGCCCGCCGGGCCGGTGATCGTGATCTCGTCGCCCTCCTTGAGGTCGCAGAGGTAGTTGCTCGCGACGCCCAGGAACAGGGAGTGGTCGTCCCAGTGCTCGTCGATCGTGCGCTTGACGGTGGTCGCGAGGATTTGCCCGGCGCCGTCCTCACCCCGCGACGGGCTGGCGATCGAGTACAGCCGGAGCTTGTGGGGCTTGCCCCGCTCGTCCACGCCCGGCGGGATCACGCCGAACGACTGGCCCGGGCGGAAGCGACCGGCCAGGGGCGTGCCCGAGACGTCGATCGAGATATGCCTCACGAACCCGGCGGCCTTGCGGCCGGCGGTGCACGGGCGCGTCTCGACCACCTTGCCCAGGCCCGGGCTCGCGGGCGTGAGCAGGTGCTGCTCGACCTGGGTCATCACGGGCTCGCCGGGCGTCGCCGCGCGAGCGCCCGGCTCTGGGCGCGCGGCGCTGGTCACCCGTCCACGTCCTCGTCGGTCATGCCGTCGTCGTCGGCCGGGTCCATCCCGTCCTTGCCAGACTCGTCGTCCAGGTCCCCGAACCCCTCGTAGGGCTCGGCGCCGAACTCCTCCGGGGACGCCTCGGGCTCGAGGCCCTCGAGACGGTCGGCCAGCGCGTTGAGCCGGTCCTTGGTCTCGCCCCGGACCCGGACCTGACGCAGCGAGCCCGCGGCGCTGGCGAACGCATCGGTCGCCGCGTCACGGGCCTCGCTCTCGGCCCGGCGGTGGGCCTCGGCCAGCCGCGCGAGCGCCCCGTCGTTGTCCAGGCCGATCTCGATCATGTGCTCGTAGGCGTCGGCGACCGAGGCGTGCGCCGCCGCGACCGACTCGTGCATCTCGCCCAGCCGCTGGCTGGCCGAGGCGCTGATCAGCCGCGCGCTGTCCCGCGTCGCCTCGCCGGCCCGGCCCGCGTTGGACGAGGCCTCCCGCAGCGCCCGCTCGGTCCCGGACCGCGAGTCCTCGAGCTCGTTGGCGATGAACGCCTCGATCTCGTCGACCTGCTCCAGGATCTCGCCTCGGGTCTGGTCGGCGTTCTGCTGGGCGTCGGCCCGCTGGCGCCCGGAGGCCTGGGTCCGCTCGGCGACGTCACGCCGCGAGTCCTCCACCAGGGCCAGCTGCGCCTCGATCCGCTCAGTGTGCGCGTTCTTCTCCGTCGCGTCCGGCCTGAGCTGGTCGGCCCGCGTCCGCAGACGCTGGGCCTCGAACTCGTATCGGTCGGCGCGGCGCGTGTGCTCGCGGATCCGCTCGGCCATCTGCGCCGCCTCGGCAGCGGGCATCGTGTTCGACTGCAGCGTCAACTCGCCCGCGACGTTCCGCTCCTCGGCGGCCTTGGACTCGGCCTCGGCGATCCGCGACTCCAGCTCGCCGATCTGGTCGCTGACGAGCTTGTGCACCCGCCTTGCCTGATCGAGATCGGCGCTCAGCGTCTGGCTCAGCTCGTCGAGGGCGGCGATCCGGGGCTGCGGGTCGAACGTGGCGGCGGCCTCGGCCAGCGCCCGGTGCGTCCGCCACGACGCGGTCGATCCCCGCAGCTTCATCATCCGGTCGCGGACGCCCGCGAGGTCGGCGACCAGGCCGCTGTACGCCTCGGCGGCCAGTCCCTGGTTGGCGACGCCCGAGAGCACCGCCGCCGCTGACCCGAACCCGTCCTTGGACACGTGCGAGGAGAGCTCGGTGACGACCGCGTTGTAGCGCGACTCGCGGAGTTCGCCCATGGACTCGGCCGCGCGGCCCGAGCCGTCGCCGGTCGTGAGGACGATCGCCGCGTCCCGGACCGCGGACTCGGACTCGGTCTCCCCGCCGCACGCGGCGAGCGAGCCGGCCAGGGCGGCCAGCAGGGCGCCTCGGGCGAGGCCTGTCGCGTGGGATCTGCGGTCGCGCGTGCTCGTCATCAGATGGTGTCCTCGCGGCGCCCGGTCTGGGCCCCTCCGGGGCGGGCGCGTCGGTGGGCCCCGACTCTAGCCGTCGGGTCGGGCCGGCGTCAGCGGTCGACCGGCTCGTCCTCCCCCAGGCCCGCCCGCTCGCGCAGGCGCTCGCCCTCGGGCACGGGCGGGGTGTAGTCCACCCGGTAGTCCGGGCGGGGGCGGTACATCGATTCGATCCACTCGACCGCCTCCCGGAACCGCCGATCGTCGGTCGAGCGGAAGACGGGGCGCCACGCTCGCGTGCCCCGGCCCGACCCAACCTCGGGGTGCGGGAACAGGCTCACGCCCACGGGCAGGGCCATCTGCAGCATGGGCGAGCGCGCCGGCTCGGCCCAGTCGATCAGGGGCGTGCCGTCCCTGAGGCGGAACTTCTCCAGGATCAGGAAGTTCGTGTACGCAGTCTGGTCGGAGTTGACGCCCTTGTCGTGGACCCACAGGCGGCCGGCCTGCTCGCCGCCGTGGCAGCGGGCCGAGGCGCACGCGTTGATGAACCAGGCCGCGTGCACGTCCTTCTTGAACCGGCGCATCGACGCGGGGTCCTCCAGCACGCGGACCTCGGCGTACAGGTCGCGGGCCTGCAGGCGGAACATCAGCTCGAGCACGCGGTGGGCCGGCGCCCGGAACAGCGCCTCGCGCCCGTCCCGCGTCGCGGGGATCAGGTCGCTCGACGCGTTCTCCTCCATGAGCCGCTGGATGATGTCCCGCCCGATGATCATCTTGGGCGGGTCCGCCAGATCGACCTCGTACACGCGGATGAGATTCACCTCGTCGCGCGTGAGCAGGGGGAACGTCTCGCGGTTGCGGTCCCGCGCGTGGTCGCGGATCTCGGCGGTCCCCCGGTCCTCCCCGCCCTCCTCGCCCCGGCGCAGCTTGAGCTGGGCCTCGAGCCACGTGCGCATGTCGCGGGCGATCTTGTTGTACGACTCGACCCGCAGCACGCCCTCGACCTCGTCGAGCGCGAGCTGGTACCGCTCCCGGTCCCGCAGCCAGGCGGCCAGGTGCAGGCGACCCTCGACGTCCGTGTCGTCGATCGCCGACCGCATCCGCTCGTACCGCTCCTCGACGGGCGGGAGGAACTCCAGGTCGGCGATCTGGATCCGGGGGACGGCGGTGCGGATGCCCGCGATGCGGACGACGATCTGGTCCTCGGTCCGCTCGACGAGGATGCCGTTGAGCTCCGTCCCGTCGCGCTTGGTGATGACGCACTCGACGCCTGTATCTTGGGAGTTCTGATCGGCCGCGGGCTGGGCGGCGACGAGCACCAGCGTCGGCCGCTCGGCGGGGCGGGACAGGACCGAGCCGGCGGCGAGCGTCAGCACGACGCCCAGGCCGGCCGAGACCGCCGCCAATCGCCCGAGGCACAGGAAGACCGATCGCCGGGGGTGGCTTGCCATGGGCGTCTATAGGCGGCCCGCGGCGGGGCGGTTGTGCCGCCTGACGGAATTGGAGCAAAAGCGGGCGTCGCGGGCGGGTCGCGAGCGTCGGTTGCTCAGCCGATCGGTCAGGCGGCCGGCCCGCCCGCGCCCTGGATCGCCTCGGCGAGGCTCTGGCTCAGCACGTCGGGCGTGCAGGGCTTGACGACGTAGCGGTCCACGCCCGCGTCCCGCGCCGTCGCCACGCGGTCGTCGCCGGTGTCGGCGCTGATCATGACGATCGGCACGCTCCCGTCGCGCCGCCGGGCCTCGCGGACCAGGTCGAGGGCGCCGTCGATCCCGCCGTCCACGATGACGAGCCCGGGCTCGCCGGCGTCAAGCGCCGCCAGACCCTCGGGCGCGTCGTCGGCCTCCTCGACCTCGTCGAGGCGGAGGGGCGTCAGGACGGACCGGATCATCTCGCGCATCGTGCGTGAGTCGTCGATCAGCAGGGCGCGCATGGCTCAGCTCCTCCCGCCCGAGTAGTCGATCGAGGCCCAGACGCGGAACGAGCCGCACTCGGTCCAGATCGAACGCCCGACGCCGGAGGGCGGCGCCTGGATCGGCGCGTCGAAGACGAGGCACGCGCGGCTGGCGCCGGTGTCGGCGCCCCCGATCGCGTCCCGGGCGCCCACGACGATCATCTCGGTCAGCTCGGCGATCGCGTCCTCGAAGCCCGGCGTGCCGAACGCCGCGGGCTTGCCGGTGGCCAGCTCCACGATCCGCTCGGCGGTCGCCCTGGGGAAGACGACGCACGCGACGCCGGTCGCCGCCCCCCACAGCTCGACGACGCCCGCGACGCCGTCCCCGACCGCGGGGGCCGGTGAGGTCTCGCGGTCGCCGGCCTCGCCGGTCTCCTGGAGGAGGGCGTCGAGGGCGCGGACGGCGCTGTCGGCGAGGGCCGTGTCGGCCGGGACGGTCGTGCTCTGGTTCATGTCGCGTCTCCCGGTGTGGGTCGGGCGGGCGCGCGTCGTCGCCCAGCCACGCCTATCGACGCGGATAACTCACGACTTCATCCGTGTTCTGTGAGGAGAGCGGGACCGATCAGGATCCCATCGGGGCCCCATCGGGCCCCAACCGGGCCGATCGGCGGCGGGTCGCCCCCGGCCGCCCGCGATCAGAGACCCGCGAAGAATGCCCAGGAGAGGACTCGAACCTCCACCCCGTTACCGGGACTACCACCTCAAGGTAGCGCGTCTGCCAATTCCGCCACCTGGGCAAGGACCGCGCGGGGCTGGCCCGCGGGCGGGGAGTATAGCCCCCTCTCGGGCGAGCCCACCCCGATCAACGACGCCGAGAACGCGTCTCCGGCACGCCGCACGCCGGGCCGTCGCCTACGCTTGGCGCGCCGGGGCCCGATCACGCGGTCGCGGCGGATTTCGAGCGCGGGCGGCGTCCGCGAAAAGGACCAGATGAGCACTGATACGAGCAACCTGAGCGCGTTCCTCGAGGCCGTCGGCTCGATCGCCCGCGACAGCGGCGCGTTCGCGGACATCGGCGTCGAGGATGGTCGCCTGGTCTGCCGCGCGAGTGAGTCGGCCGAGCCCGCGTTCTATCGGGTCGAGGAGGACGAGGGCGCGCTCTGGGTCTGCCTCGTCATGGAGGACCGTTGGCTCAGCGAGTCGATCGAGGCGGGCCTCATGCACTCGGGCGACAAGCTCGAGGAGTTGCTGGAGGAAGAGCTGGTCGACGTGGGCTACGAGGGCGACGTGGCCCCGGTGCAGCACTACCGCTCCGACGACATGCTGTTCACGTTCCGCTCCAAGCTGCCGTTCGCCGTCGCCGACGCGCCGTCGAACGCGCCGGTCGCGGGGCAGTGGCTGCTCGCCTACGAGCAGTGCTTCAGCCAGCTCGGCGACATGAGCGAGTCGGACGAATGACCCGGAGGCGCGGGCGCCCGTTCGCGGCGTCGAGGGGCGTGGCATGCGGATCCTGATGCTGGGCTGGGAGTTCCCCCCGTTCATCGCGGGCGGTCTCGGCACGGCGTGCGCCGGGCTGACCAAGGGCCTCGACCGCCTCGGTCACGAGGTCGTCTTCGTCCTCCCCAAGTCCATCGGCGGCGCGACCGCGTCGCACGTCCGCCTGCTCGGCGCCGACGCGCTGCCCAGGCTCGTCGAGGAGGTCCGCGCCGAGGCCGGCAGGTCGGCCGAGAGCGGCGGCGCCGGCGAGCAGCCCGCCGTCCGCGAGGCGCCCAGGCCCGCCGGGGTCTCCCAGAAGGCCCGCTTCTACGAGATCGAGGCCGGGTTCGACTCGCCCTACCGCGAGTTCGCCAGCGGCGGCGACGCGACGAGATTCCTGGGCGCGATGCACAGCGGCGGTGGGGAGGACCCGGGCGGCTTCGACCTGACGGGCCTCCGCTCGCGGTCGGCCTCGGTCCTGCTGGGCGCGCTCGAGACCATCCTGGACGAGGTCCGCCCCGAGGGAGGCTCGGAGCACCACTACAGCTCCGACCTGTTCGGCGACGCGCAGCGGTACGCGAGGCTGGTCTGCGGTCTGGCCGCCCGCGAGAAGTTCGACGTCATCCACGCCCACGACTGGCTCGCCTACCCCGCGGGCATCGCCGCCCGGGCGCTGACCGGCAAACCGTTGGTCGCGCACGTGCACGCGACGGAGTTCGACCGCTCGGGCGACAACGTCAACCAGCGCGTCTACGACATCGAGCGCGCCGGCATGCACGCGGCCGACCGCGTCATCACCGTCTCCCGCCTCACCAAGTCGATCGCGGTGAACAAGTACGGCGCCGACCCGGCGAAGGTGGACGTCGTCTACAACGGCGTCGAGCAGGAGGACGCCCAGCCGACCTCGATCGACCGGATCGAGCGGAAGGACAAGATCGTCCTCTTCCTCGGCCGGATCACGCTGCAGAAGGGACCGGAGTACTTCGTCCGGGCGGCGGCCAGGGCGCTCGAGAAGATCGACAACGTCAAGTTCGTCGTCGCCGGCTCGGGGGACATGGCGGTGCGGATGATCGAGGAGGCCGCGGCCCTCGGGATCGGGCACAAGGTGCTCTTCACCGGGTTCCTGCGCGGGCGCGACGTGGACAAGGTCTTCCGCATGGCGGACTGCTACGTGATGCCCAGTGTCTCCGAGCCCTTCGGGATCGCGCCCCTCGAGGCGATGAGCCGCGACGTGCCGGTGATCATCTCCAAGCAGTCGGGCGTGAGCGAGGTGCTGACGCACGCGCTGAAGGTGGACTTCTGGGACGTGGAGGAGATGGCGAACAAGATCGTCGCCGTCCTGAAGTACCCGCCCCTGAGCCAGACGCTGCGCGAGCACGGCGTGTTCGAGTGCCGCCGGCTGACGTGGGACGGCGCCGCGGAGAAGGCCGTCAAGGTCTACGGGCGGGCGATCGCCGGCGCCGACTAGACGCCCGGCCCGCGGCTAGCCGACGTCGCGCCCCTGGAAGAGCAGGACGCCCAGCGCCAGGTACATCACGATCTGCGTCAGCGAGTACAGCGCGACCAGCGCGACGTGCGAGGCGGGGATCAGCTTCGCCTGCGTGATCGCGTCCACGAGCCAGAAGCTCTGCATGTTGGGCACGACGGCCCACAGCGAGAGCGCCACCGGGTGCACCCTGGTCGGGCGGAGGAACACGTAGTCGCCGTCCATCGGCGGGCGCGAGAGCTTCAGGGGCTCGGCGCCAACGTTGCGGATCGCGATGTAGGGCCCGTCGGCGGCGGTCACGACCAGCGCCGAGGGCGTGCCCGCCGGGTAGATCGACGCGTCCAGGTCCAGCTCTGACGAGGGCGGGTCGAAGGGCGGGGGCACGAGCGCCACGCCGTTGGGCGCGGGGCCGTAGTACAGCGACTGGCCCACCCGCACCGGATCCCGGGGCGAGGCCTCGAGGATCAGCACGTACTCCGAGCCGACCGTCCGCAGCAGCATCTCGCGGAACGTGGGGTCGTCCTCGGCGGCCTCCTCGGCCATCGCGAGCACCTCCCACCGGCTCACGTAGTCGGTCGACCGGAGCTCGGGCCGGGCCAGGAACTCCTCCCGCGTCACCCCCGCCCGCTCGGCGGCCAAATCGGCCACCCGCGTGCCCACCGCCCGCCGCAGCGTCATCCCCGACTCGGACCCGACCATCGACTGTGCGCTGCCGACCACGCCGATCGCGGGGTTGTCGTAGGCGTGGCGCCCGATCAGGTGGTTGGACATCAGGCCGAGGACGAAGACGCCGGCGCAGACGACGATGGTCATCACCTGCCCGAGGCGGGTCGAGACCGCCGTCGCGATCGCCGCCACGACCAGCAGCGCCATCGACAGCGTCAGGCACGCGAGCAGGATCTGCGGCTTGAAGTCGGTCGAGAGCGGCTGCCACTCCCATTCCTTGCCCAGGAACAGGACCAGCGCGTACGCGGCCAGGGACAGGGGCAGCATCGCGACGAACGCGGTCTGCGCGAACGACCAGCCGTAGAGGTAGTTGGCCACCGACGCCAGGAAGATCGACAGGAAGACCGCGCCGAAGCCGAAGACGATGACGGGCATGTCCAGGTCGTCGGCGGCGGTGCTCATCACGCCGTGCCGGATGCCCAGCATCAGGAACACGAGCATCACAACGATCGCCAGCGCCATCGCCGAGGCGACGCCCAGGTACTTGCCGAGGATCACCCGCGCCCGGCCGACGGGCTTGGAGACGACCGTCAGGATCGTCTTGTTCTCGATCTCCCGCGAGATGACGCTCGTCGAGGTGAACGCGGCGATCAGCAGCCCGCAGACGAAGACCGTCGCCAGCCCGATGTCGAACAGCAGCTTGTTGTCGCCCGTGACCTCGCCCGGAGTGTTCCGGTACGCCATCGAGAACCCGGTCGCCCAGGTGTTGAACACCTGCAGCACGCCGGAGAGGACGACCAGCCCCAGGAACACCGGCTGGCGGATGCTCTCCACGAAGGCGTTGCGGGCGATGGCGAGGGTCGTGCTCAGCATCGGGTGGGGCGGATGGTAGTCGGGGCGGGGCGCGGGGCCCCGGGGCGTGCTCGCCCGGGTTCAGACGCCGTCGGCGCGGACCGCGTTCGCCGGGCGCGGTCTCGGCGGCAGTTTCTTGCACGAATCATCGAACGCGGGGCGCCGATCGGGCGTAGGGGTGGATCAACCGGGGGGCCCGGGGTGCGCGCACCCGGGGCTCACCGGAGGTCTCTGCCCGTGCCGCACGCACGAATCCGAGCGATCGAGGGAACCCCCGGCGGCGTGCGAACGCGTTCGCGGGTCCGCCGTGGGGCTCGTGTTCGGTGGAAAGCCGGGCGGAAGGCGCCCAGAATAGCCGCCCACGGGCGTCCGCCGACGCCGGGCGGCGTGCGCGGGCTCTTGCCCGGTCGCGCCGGGCACGCAGAGGCCCCGCGTCGTGCGGGGCCGTCGAGGGTGTGGGTTCTCAGCCGGGATATCAGCCAGGAAGGGTCATGCGGGGCGACTACCTGACCTACCGACGTGCCGCGGGCGTGAGCTTCCTGGGCCTGGCGCTCCAGGGCGCCCTGGCCCTGGCGATGCTGATCTACGGCCGGCTTGGCGGCGACCACGCCGCGATCACCTCGGCCATCTTCATGGGCTTGGGCCTGGTCGTCTGGCTCGGCCTGGCGATCCTCTACGACCAGCACCGCCGCGAGCGGATCGAGTCGATGGAGGCCGAGGCCCTCGCCTCCGAGGGCGGGGCGTCCAGCGCGTTCGAGCAGAGCGACGACCTCCGCGTCGCCGCCCGCCGCGTCGGCACCGTCCAGAAGTGGGTCATGCCGGTGCTCGCGGTGATCCTCGCGCTGGCGCTGATCGGCGTGGGCATCCTCCGCTGGCGCTCGGGCCAGCCCCTGATCGACTACGACAACTTCGGCGAGGCCCAGCTGCCGGGGTGGGGGATCGCCGTCGGCCTCGGCGTCGCGTTCGTCGGCTTCGTCTTCGCCCGATTCGTCTCGGGCATGGGCAAGGAGCCGGCGTGGTCGGCGCTGCGCGCCGGCGCCGCGCAGGCCGCGGGCTCGGCGCTGTTCGGCCTCGCGATCGCCGTCGCCAACTTCGTCGACATGGCCATCGGCCCCGACGCCCTGAACCGGTACCTGCCGGCCGTCCTGGGCATCGTGCTGATCGTGCTCGGCGCCGAGATGGCCGTCAACTTCCTGCTCGACCTCTACCGCCCGCGCCAGCCCGGCCAGGCGATGCGGCCAGCGTTCGACTCCCGCCTGCTGGGGCTGCTCGCCGCCCCGGACCGCATCGCCGAGTCCGTGGGCGAGGCCCTCAGCTACCAGTTCGGCGTCGACGTCACCGGCTCCTGGTTCTACCGCCTGCTCAGCCGCTGGATCCTGGCGCTCGTCGTCTTCGCGATCCTCATCGGCTGGGGCCTGACGATGTTCGTCGTCGTCGAGCCCCACCAGCGGGCGCTCATCCTGTCCAACGGCCAGATCTCCAAGCCCATCCTCAGCTTCGGCGAGACGGGCGAGCAGGACGTCGGCCCCGGCCTGCACCTCAAGTGGCCCTGGCCCTTCGGCCAGGTGCTCGTGCCCGAGTTCACCGCGCGCGACGCGTCGGGTCAGACCGTCGTCACCCGCACGACCACGGGCGTGCGCACGCTGCAGCTGGGCGCCAACCCGCCCACGCCCGGCAGCGGCCCGCTGCTCTGGACCGAGGAGCACTCGCCGGGCGAGGTCGTCAACATCGTCCAGCCCTCGGTCGTCGACGAGACTGACGGCGAGCGCCGGGGCACGGACCTGGCGATCGTGGCGGCCGAGGTCCCGGTGCAGTTCGTCGTCCGAGACCTGGTGCTCTACGAGCGTCTGGCCGGCCCGGGCGAGCGGGAGGACGTGCTGACCAGCCTGGGCCGCCGCGTCGTGCTCCGCCGCTTCTCGTCCATGCGGATCAACCAGGTTCTCGCGGGCGCCCGCTCGGACCTGGCCGAGGAGCTGCGGGCGGACCTCGAAGCGGCCTACGGCGAGCTGAACGGCGGCGCGGGCGCGGGGATCGAGCTCGTGTTCGTCGGCGTCGGTGGCGTGCACCCTCCCAAGGACGTCGCGCCGAAGTTCGAGCAGCTGATCCAGGCCCGCCAGCTCGTCGAGGCGGCGCTCGAGTCGGCCAGAGAGCGTGAGATCGAGATCCTGACCGAGGTCGCCGGCTCGGTCGAGCTTGCAGACCAGATCATCGCCGAGCTCGACGAGCTGGACCGGATGACCGAGTCCGGCGCGGGCGAGGACGAGCTGATCGCCCAGAACCTCGAGGTCCAGCGTCTGCTGGAGCAGGCGGGAGGCGAGGCGGGCGAGCTGCTGATCCTGGCGGGCGCCGAGCGCTGGCGCCGGCACATGGGCGAGCGGGCGAAGGCGACGCGTTTCGAGGCGCAGGTGGCGGCGTACGAGGCCGCCCCGGCGCTGTACCGCACGAAGCTGTACTTCCAGTCGCTCCAGGACGCGATGCGCGACACGCGCGTCATCATCAACACGATCCCGGAGACGAAGGTCTGGCTGAACCTGGAGGAGCGCCAGGGGGCGCTGACGGACCTGGACTTCAGCACGGGCCAGCAGGCCGAGTAATCACGCGGGCGATGGCGCCCCGAGTCGGAGCAGACGCCGTGAAGAGACTCATGACCGTGATCCTGGCCCTGGTGTTCGTGGGGGCGATCCTGTCGTTCACCGTGACGTACACCGTCCGGTTCAACGAGACCGCCGTCGTCACGACGTTCGGCAAGGCCGGCGACGGATCGATCAAGGAGGACGCGGGCCTGTACCTCAAGTGGTTCTACCCGATCCAGCGGGTGACCAAGTACGACAAGCGCCTCCGCGTCGTCGAGACCCGCTCCGAGACCCAGCTCACGAGCGACGAGTCCCAGATCATCGTCGAGAGCTTCATCACGTACCGTGTGTCCGATCCGCTCGTCTTCTACCAGCGGTTCGGCAACGCCGGCGAGCGCGCCGACGACCACTACGACCGGGCCGAGGACGTCATCCGCGACCGCCTCCGCTCGGCCCTGGGCGAGGTCAGCCGCTTCGGCATGGGCGAGCTGTTCACGCCCGAGCGCGGCGCCTCCCGCCTGCCCGACCTGGAGAACCAGGTCCTGGCCCAGGTCTCGGGCGAGGGCGGGCTGGGCGAGTACGGCATCACGCCCCTGAGCGTCGGCATCTCCCGCGTCCGCCTGCCGGAGACGACGACGCAGGCCGTCATCACCCGCATGGGCGCCAACCGGGACAAGCTGGCCAAGGAACTCGAGGCCGCCGGCCAGGCCGAGGTCCGCCGGACCGTGTCCAAGGCCCAGTCCGACGCGGACCGGATCCGCGAGTTCACCAACCGCCGCGCCCAGGAGATCATCGCCCGCGGCGACCTGGAGTCGGTGCCCTACCTGGAGGCCCAGGCGGCCAACCAGGAGCTGGCCGTCTTCCTCCAGCAGATCGAGCTGCTCCGCAACGCGATGGCCAAGCGCCTGACACTGATCCTCTCGACCGAGGATTTCGGGATCAACGTCTTCTCGCAGCAGATCCTCCGCGACCTGGAGGACGGTCGCCTGCCGAGCGGCGCGGGCAGCATGATCGACACGAGCGCTCCCGTCGAGTCGGGGACAGGTCAATGAGCGGGAACGATCCCCGCACCCCGGACGAGGGCGACGCCGGCCGCGCCGCGCGGGCGTCGTCGGTGACGCTCCGCTCGGGCGAGCAGCGCGCCACCGCCGGGATGGCCGAGCGCATGGACCCGGCCAACCAGTCGCTGGCCGACGCGCTGCGCATCACGTACCGCCTCCTGCAGGCGGGCATGGTCGTGCTGGTGATCCTCTTCCTCGCCTCGGGCTTCCGCACCGTCGGCGAGGGGCAGCGGGGCGTCCGCCTGCTGTTCGGCAAGATCCAGCAGTCCAACCTCTCGCCCGGCGCCCAGTGGGCATGGCCCTACCCGATCGGCGACCTGGTCAAGGTGGACACCGGGACCTCCCGCTTCCAGGTCAACCGCGCGTTCTTCCCCTGGGTCGAGCGGGGCGACGAGGACCGGGCCATCGAGAGGCTGCCCAGCTCGGGCCAACTCAACCCGGCCCGCGACGGCTCGCTGCTGACCGCCGACCTGAACATCGCCCACGCCCAGTGGAGCGTCACGTACCGCCGCGTCAGCCTCGGCCAGTACATCGAGAACGTCAGGCCGGGCGACGAGATGCGCGACGAGCGGCGCCTGCTCAGCCTCGTCGTCCAGCGGGCGATCGTGCTCGCGACCGCCGAGGTCACGATCGACGAGCTTCTCAAGACGACGCAGACCGACTCGGCCTCGGTCGAGGCGGCGGCCCGGGAGACGGCCCAGCGGACACTGAATGAGCTGGGCGCGGGCATCGAGATCGACCAGCTCTCGCTGACGCGCCGCCCGATCCCGCCGGTCTCGCTGTACGACAAGTTCAATCAGGTCTCCAGGCAGGCCCAGAGCGTTGGCCAGGCCCGCGAGGAGGCGGCGCGGCGTCGGGCCGAGCTGCTCAACGAGGTCGCGGGCGCCGCGGCCGAGCCCCTGATCGCCCAGATCGACGAGTACGAGCGCGCCACCGAGCTGGGCGACGCCCAGGCCCAGCGGGAGATCCTCGCCCGGATCGACGCCCTGCTCGAGGGGCGCCCTGTCGAGATCGACGGGCAGACCTACGAGGACCTGGCGTCGGGCGAGGTCTCCGAGCTGCTCAACGCCGCGGCCAACCAGCGGGCGGCGCTGGTCAACCGGGCGCGGGGCGAGGCGGCGATCTTCGCCGCCAAGCTCGAGCAGTTCACCGCGTCTCCCAGCCTGATGATCGCCCGCGACTGGGGCGCGGCCTACGACGCGTTCCGGGCCCGGCCGTTCGTGCAGGCCTTCCAGTTCCCGTCCGACCACCTGCTGGAGATCACGATCAACGCCGACCCGGACATCGCGCGTCAGCTCGACCGGGCGCAGAAGCAGGAGGAGCTGGACCGGGCCCGCGAGCTGCGGATAGAGGACCTGCAGCGCGGCCGCTTCCGCACCGACGAGGGCATCCAGACCGGCGAAGAACTCTGACGCAGGACGCGACGTGACCCAGGCGACCACGACAGCAGAGCCCGCGGCAACGACGACCGCGCCCGGGGACCGCCCCGTCGTCGCCGCCCAGCGACTCACCAAGACCTTCCGCGACTTCTGGATGCGCTCCCGCGTCCGGGCCGTCGACGGCGTCACCCTCGACATCCACCAGCGCGAGATCTTCGGCCTGCTCGGGCCCAACGGCTCGGGCAAGTCCACCACCATCAAGCTCATCCTGGGCCTGCTCCGCCCGACCTCCGGGCGCCTGGTCGTCTTCGGCAAGCGCCCCTCCGACGTCGCGACCAAGCGACGCATCGGCTACCTCCCCGAGGAGAGCCACCTCTACCCCTTCCTCAACGCCCGCGAGACCCTCGACTACTACGCCAAGCTCTTCGAGCTTGACCACCGGACCCGCACCAGGCGCATCGACGAGCTGCTCGAGATGGTCGGCCTGGCCCACGCCCAGTTCCGCCCGGTCCGCGAGTACTCCAAGGGCATGGCCCGCCGCATCGGCATCGCCCAGGCCCTCATCAACGACCCCGACCTGCTCATCCTGGACGAGCCCACGACCGGCCTCGACCCGATCGGCACGCGCCAGGTTAAGGACCTGATCATCGAACTCGGGCGCCGCGGCAAGACCGTCATCCTCTCGAGCCACCTGCTCTCCGACGTCGAGGACGTCGTGGACCGCATGGTCATCCTCTACGGCGGCAAGGTCCGGGGCGAGGGGACCTGCGACGAGCTGCTCGAGAAGCAGAGCCGCACGACGATCGAGACCGACCAGCTCGACGACGCGACGCTGGCCGAGATCGACGCGCTGATCCGCAAGCGCACGGGCGGCGAGAAGAGCGTGCTCAAGGTCGCCCACCCGAGGCAGAAGCTCGAGGAGCTGTTCCTGGGCATCGTCGAGCAGGCCCGGGCCGAGCGGCTCGAGACCGCGGGCGCCCGCGACGGCGGGGAGACCGCCGCCTTCCTCAAGGCCGAGCCCGAGGACGGCCAGGCCCTCATCGACCGCCTGGTCGAGAGCGCCGACGAGCCCGCGGGCGGCGTCGCGCCCGCCCGCGTCGAGGGCCAGGAAGCGCCCGCGCCCGAGCCCGAGGGCGCCGACGACTCGCTCATCGATTCGCTCGTCCGCGACGACACGCCGCCACCGCCCGACGCGCCCGTCGCCCGCAAGCCGAGCGACGCCGGCTCGCCCCCGGCCGACGTCGACCAGGACGTGATCAGCTCCCTGCTGGACGAGACCGACGAGGACGGCGGCCAGAGCGCCAAGACCTGACCCATGCGAGAGCTGCTCCGCACGCTCAACCGGGCCCAGCGAGGGACGCCCTTCAAGGTCGTGGCCTCCATCGTCGTCACGCTCGCGGCGTTGGCGACGATCATCGGCGTGCTGCTGTTCTCGGGCCCCGGCGCCGCGGACGCCGAGACGGCCGGCGACGCCGACCACCGCGCCGAGCTGATCGGCAACGTCCTCTCCGGCGGCGCCTCGCCGACTCTGATTGTCACGGGCGTGCTCGTCACCCTCGCCGTCTGGCTCGTCGTGATCTGGCTCGGCCTGGCGCTGACGTACCTCCTGCTCTCGGTCATCGCCGCGGCCGTCGGCGTGCCGCTGCTCATGTTCGAGGCGACCGAGCCCTACGGCTCGGCGCTGCTCGCGGCGGTCGCGCTCACGTTCTCCTTCACCGCGCTGCTCCAGGGCCTGCGACTGGCGTTCTCGGCGCCCGGAGCGGTCTTCGCGATCGCGCGGACGGTCCTGGCCGAGGCGGTCCGCCTCAAGCTCTCGCTCGTCTTCATCGTCATGCTCGTGCTGGCGCTGGCGACGATCCCGGAGCTGCTGGGCCAGCCCCAGCTGCGGTACCGGGTGCAGTCGTTCCTGCAGTACTCGACGGGCGGGTCGTTCTGGATCATCGCGCTGCTGACGGTGTTCTTCAGCGCCGCGACCGTCGCCTTCGAGCAGCGGGACAAGATCATCTGGCAGACGATGACCAAGCCCGTCGCGCCCTGGCAGTACATCCTGGGCAAGTGGGTGGGCGTGGTCGGGCTCGTGGGCGTGCTGCTCGTGGTCTCGGCCGCCGGTGTCTTCCTCTCGACCGAGTACCTCCGCCGCCAGCCGGCCCAGGGCGAGCTGGTGCCCTACGAGTCCACCGCCGACGGCGGGGACATCTCCGAGGACCGCCTCATCCTTGAGACCCAGGTGCTCACGGCCCGCAAGTCCGTGGGCATCTCGCTTCCCTTCTCGATCGAGGACCCGGAGTTCACCAACGCCGTCCAGGCCCGGCTCGAGGCCGAGCGCCAGAGCCTCGACGAGGGCGAGCGGACCGCCGACACCCCGGAGAACCGGGCACGCCTGCGCCAGGAGTTGTTCGACGAGGCGTCGGCGGCGTACCGCTCGATCGAGGGCGCCAACGGCGAGCGGTTCGTCTTCGAGGGCCTCGACGCCGCCCGCGACTCGGGCCTGCCCATCACCCTCCGCTACCGCGTGGACGCCGAGGGCAACCGCCCCGACCGCTTCTACACGATCTCCATCCTCCTGCGCGACGGCGCGTTCCTCGTCCGCGAGATCTCGCTGGGCTACACGCACACGATCCCGCTGTCGCCCAGCTACATCGAGAACGACGGCAGGCTCATCATCGAGGTCGTCAACGGCGAGGTGTACGTGAGCGACCGGGGCGCGATGCAGGTCGCCTACATCAACGCCGACGGCGAGCCCCAGCGCACGCTGACATTCCCGCGGGACGGGCTCGAGGTCTCCTACTCCGCGGGCACGTACCACTGGAACTTCTTCAGGGTGGTGCTCGTGCTGTGGCTCAAGCTCGCGTTCCTGTCCATGGTCGCGATCTTCGCGGCCACGTTCCTGAACTTCCCCGTCGCCTGCATCCTCGCCGTCTTCGTCTTCCTCATCGCCGAGGGCGCCGGCTTCATCACCAGCTCGCTGGAGATGTACGGCACGACCGACCGCCGCGGGAACCTGGTCGCCCACAAGCTCGTCATCTCCACGATCGCCTCGGCGGTCAGCAACCTGTTCGTGGTCTACGCCGACCTGCGGCCCACCCAGCGTCTCGTCGAGGGGCGGCTCCTGCCCTGGTCCAGCGTCGCACGGGGCATGATCGTGCTGGGGCTGGTCTCGGGCGCCCTGTACGCCGCCAGCGTCGCGATCTTCCGCAGGCGGGAACTGGCGATCTACTCCGGGCACTGACGCGTACGGACACGGGCACACGCCCGATCCGAGGGGAACACCCATGCGGAACGACACACTGGTCAGACTGATCGCCGGCGGCGTGATCCTGGCCTGCCTCGTCGCCGGGGGCGTGCTCAACCCGACGATCGCGGCCTCGGTCGGGCGCCACGACCTGACCTACGCCGACACCGCCGAGGAGGGCGATCCCCCGCAGGTCGCCCTCGGCATCGCGATGGGCGCGTTCCGCGGGCTGTTCGTCAACATCCTCTGGATCCGGGCCAACGAGCTCAAGGAGCAGGGCAAGTACCACGAGGCGATCGAGCTGTCCAGCGCGATCACCAAGCTCCAGCCCCGCTTCCCGCAGGTCTGGGCGTTCCACGCCTGGAACATGGCGTACAACATCTCCGTCACGACCCAGACGCCCGAGGAGCGCTGGCAGTGGGTCAACGCGGGCATCGACCTGCTCCGCGACGAGGGGCTCCAGGCCAACCCCAACGACATGCTCCTGCACAAGGAGCTGGGCTGGATCTACCTGCACAAGATCGCCGGCTACACCGACGACGCGAACCAGTACTACAAGCGGAAGGTCGCCGAGGAATGGACCGTCGTGCTGGGCGAACCGCCCTCGATGCGCCCGCCCCCGCCCGAGGAGGGCGAGGAGTCAACGACCATCGACCTGGACGCGGAGCGCGAGCGCGTGACCGCGGTCTTCGCCGCCCGGTTCGACCCGATCGTCGATGCGCCCGAGACGCTGGCGGGCCTGCGCGAGCAGAACCCGCTGGCCGCCGACCTCGCCCGCGAGTTCGAGCGCCGCATGGGCGAGGGCCCGGGCTACTCCCTGCTCGCCCGGTACACGTACCAGACGCAGATCAACCAGAAGCGGGGGGGCGTGAGCATCCGGGGCCTGGGCGAGCGGGGCGAGGCGTTCGCCCAGATGCTGGCCGACCCCGAGTGGGCCGGCGGCTGGGACGACCTGGTCGCGTTCACCCGCAAGCGCGTCCTCGTGGACAAGTACCACATGGAGCCGGTGCGCATGCAGCGGCTCGTGCGTGCCTTCGGGCCCATCGACTGGCGCCTCGCCCCCGCCCACGGCCTGTACTGGGCCTCCCGGGGCGTCGAGGTCGGGCGCATGGAGGTGGACGAGCGCAACTCGACCTCCTTCGACTTCGTCAACACGTACCGCGTCATGATGCAGTCGATCCAGGAGCTGGCCCGCTACGGCGACCTGTACTTCAACTTCCTCGACTGGGCCGAGACGGGCCGGGCGCGCTACCAGCCGATGCCCAACATGTACTTCATCGAGGCCTACGGCTCGATCCTGGACGACGCGCACGACGCCGTCGGCATCTTCGGCGACGAACGCCGCGCGGTCCGGGCGTTCAGCGCCGGGTACACGAACTTCCTCCGCCAGGCCGTCCTGTACTACTACCGCCGCGGCCCGCGGTACCGACCCCTGGCCGAGCACTGGTACGAGAAGGTGCGGACCTTCCGATCGCAGGACATCGCGACCGACTGGTGGGGCAACCAGAACGCGGGCACGCTCGAGGAGTTCGCGGCATACGCGACGTACGAGAGCTGGGAGTCGCCCTACGTCGCGGTCAACCAGATCACCGCCTCGCTGCAGACCGCGTTCGCCGAGGGCCTGCTCGCCGGCGACCAGGACCTGTACGTGGGCATGATGGACTTCGCCCGCACCGCCCACCGGTGGTACGCGGACAAGCAGCTCCGCCAGGTCACCGCCGACCCGGGAGTGGCCCGCATGGAGTACCTGGACCAGGACTTCCGCGTGGTCGTCGGGACGGTGCTCGGCGTGGTCATGGCCAGCCTCTCGCTCGACGACGCCCAGCAGCTCTACCAGAACGTCGGGCGCACCGAGGGGGACGCGCTGCTCCGCTGGGCCTACGACCCCCTCCAGAGCCGCTTCGCGGGCGAGTTCGACGGACCCGGCGGGACCGACGCCCGCGGCCGCACGTTCGCGGACGTCTTCCCCGAGCCCCCTGGCATGGAGCAGTTCCGGGCCGACCTGGACGAGCTGCTCAGGCAGCGCGAGTCCCGCGAGGGCCAGGGCATCGAGCGGCAGTAGGGGACCGGCCTAGCCCTCGCCCGTCAGGCGCCGCCGCGCCTCGGCGTACCGCTCCAGCGTGCCCGCGACGATCTCGGGCGGCAGCTCCGGCCCCGGGGGGGTCTTGTCCCACTCCCCCGCGTCCACCAGCCCCTGGAGGTACTCGCGCACGAACTGCTTGTCGTAGCTCCGCTGCGCCCGACCTGGCTCGTACTCGTCGGCGGGCCAGAACCGCGAGCTGTCGGGCGTCAGCGCCTCGTCGATCAGGACCGGATCCCCGCCCGCGGGCTCGCCCGACCCGTCGAGCGGTAGCCCGAACTCGAACTTCGTGTCCGCGATGATGATGCCCCGCGCCAGCGCGTGCGCCGCCGCCGCCTCGTAGATCGCCAGGGACCGATCGCGCAGATCGGTCATCAGCTCCCGCCCCGCGATGTCGCACGCGGCGTCGAAGTCGATGTTCTCGTCGTGCCCCTCGTCGGCCTTGGTCGCGGGCGTGAAGATCGGCTCGGGCAGTCGCGCGCACTGCGTGAGACCACTCGGCAGCGCCACGCCGCAGACCGAACCCGTCTGCTGGTACTCCCGCCACCCCGAGCCCTCGAGGTACCCGCGGACCACGAACTCGACGGGGATCACGCGGCACCGCCGCCCGATCATCACCCGCCCCGCCAGCTGCCCCCGCGTCGTGCCCCCGCCCGCCAGCGCCGCGTCCGGGATCTCGCCCGCGTCGGTCGAGATCAGGTGCGTCGGCCCGAGACCCCTGGCCTCGATCCAGCGGAGCCAGAACGCCGCGACGTCTGTGAGCAGACGCCCCTTGCCCGGGATCGGGGTGGGCATGACGACGTCGAAGGCGGAGATCCGGTCGCTGGCGACGATCAGCAGCCGCCCGCCCGCCTCGTCGCCGGGCAGGCGGTAGATATCGCGGACCTTTCCCCGCCGCCGCTCGGGCAGGTCGAGGCGGGACTCGAAAAGGGCGCCGTCGGCCTCCGAACGAGCGGGTGATGCGTGCATGGGCGGAGGATATTGCCCGCCGGGCCGGTGCGTCCCCTTCCCCGAGGCGCGGCGGCCGATGGCTGCTAGCCTTGTGGTCCCGGGACGCCGGGGATCAGCCCATCGCGGCGGCGTCCGCCCGGCACGGCCGGCCGCGGCGCCGACGCCCGCCACTGCCCGACCCGGACGCCCGGCCGCCCGCGAGACCGAACGAACAGATGCTCTCATTCGTCCTCTTCGAGCCCGACCCGCAGCGCGCCGAGCGGATGCTCCGCGCCGCCCACCTCGTCGGGCCCGAGGACGTCCCGATCGCGGGCGAGATCGAGCTCGATCCCGAGGCCGGCGTCGTCCGGTGCATGAAGACCACGGGCGAGGCCGCGGGCCTCTCGCTGCAGGTGGACCTGGACGCCGAGGACGCCGCGGACGCCCCGGCCCCCCTCGACGCGCTCCGCGCCGACGCGCCCGGCGACGGCGCCGAGCCGCCCCCGCTGGGCGCCCTCGTGCTCCAGACGTGCCTCCTGCCCGAGCGTGACGAACCGTACCTGCTGAGCCTCGAGCTGGCCCGGCGCCAGATCATGGTCTTCCTGAACTGCCTGGAGGAGTGGCGCCTGTTCGATCTGCCCGCCGAGTCGGGCCCGATGCGGGCCTTCGAGGCCGCCCGCGCCGCGTTCACCCGGGCGCTGGTCGCCCAGCGGTCGGACGGCGACGGCTCGATCGCCGGCTACTGCCCCCGCGCCGACGCCGACGCGAGGCTGGCCCTCCGCCTGGCGGTCGAGGCCGGCGAGCGCCTGGCCCTGTGCAACGCCGGGACGGACTTCGAGGACCGGATGAGCGGCCAGACGTACGCCCACGTCGTCGAGCGGCTCACCGGCGCCCCGCCCAAGCCCCGCCAGATGCGCCCCGTGATCGGGGGCGACCGCGCGGGCGTGACGCTGCCCATGCGCCCCGCGATCGGGTGCGCCGTGTCGCCGGGCGCGCCGACCGAGGCCTTGCAGAAGGTCGTGCAGGGCTCGTGCGACTTCATCACGACCCCGATGCGCTGGATCGACATGGAGCCGTCCGAGGGGCGGTACGCCTACGCGGACACCGACCGCTGGATCGAGTGGGCCGTCCGCCGCGCCCGCCTGCCCGTGGTCGCCGGCCCGCTGATCGACTTCCGCGCGACCAGCGTGCCCGACTGGCTGTACATCTGGGAGAACGACTACGAGACGCTCCGCGAGCTGGTGTACGAGCACGTCCGCTCGCTCGTGACCAGATACCGCCGGACGATCTCCCGCTGGACCGTCTGCTCCGGGCTTCACTCCAATGAGAACTTCCAGCTCTCGTTCGAGCAGATGATGGACCTGACACGGATCTGCGTGCACGTGGTCCGCAAGCTGCACCCGCAGGGCAAGGTCCAGGTCGAGATCTCGCGTCCCTGGGGCGAGTACCACACGCACAACCGACGCTCGCTCCCGCCGTCGCTCTACGCCGAGATGCTCACGCAGGCCGGCGTGCAGATCGACGCGTTCGCGCTGCGCCTGCAGATGGGCGCGCCCGAGCGGGGCCTGAGCGCCCGCGACCTGATGTCGATCAGCGCGATGCTCGACCGGTACGCGGCCCTGGACAAGCCCCTGGTCGTCTCGGCCGTCGGCGCGCCCGCCTCCGAGATCACCGAGCCGGCCACCGCGTCCGACGACCCCGACGAGATCCCGCCCCCGCCCGGGCGGTGGCGGGCGCCGTGGAGCGGCCAGACCCAGGCGGACTGGCTGACCGCGGTCTGCTCGGTCGCCCTGGCCAAGCCCTACGTGCAGAGCGTCTGCTGGCAGGCCCTGGCCGAGGGCCCCGGGCGCCCGGAGATGGCCTCCGGCGCTCTGGTGGACGCGTCCGGCGCCCCCCGCCCGGCGGCCTCTCGCCTGGGCGAGCTGCGGGCCGCGGTCCACGCCGCCTCGATCCCGGACCGGATCGGGCCCCTGGCGCCCCGCGCCGACGCCCTGGCCGGGTGAGTGACTGGGATCGGCGCCGCCGGCCGCTAGACTGATCCTCCCGAGCCTGGGGGGGAACGGATGAACGCGAGCGCAACCAACGCGGGCAGGCGAGCCGCCGACTGGACGCTGGGCCCCGGCAAGTGGGCCGCCAGCGGGCTGCTGGGCGGGGCCGCGGCCGTCGGACTGATCTGGGTGCTCACGTCGCGCGCCCCGGCGCCCGTGTTCGCATCCGGCGCCGGCCCGATCACCATCGTGCGGGACGCGCCCGATCCCGATCTGAGCGACCATCAATCCCCGGGACTGGATCCGGCCGCCGCGGTCACTGACTCCGCGGCGCCCGGGCCGACCGACGCCGACTCGCCCGGCGGCGAGCCCCGCCACGATCTCGACACGCGCGCCGAGGCGCTCTGCCCGGTGCCGCAGGCCGGCGCCTGGACGCTGACGCGCTACGTGGACGCGACGAGTTCCACAACCCAGACGCCCGCGACGCGCCCGGCGCCCGAGACCGAGCCGGCGGCGCCGACGCGCGTGACGCGCGTGCCGGAGCCGGCCCGGAGCGACCCCCCCGTCCGGGCCCAGCCCGTCGCGGCCGCGATCCGCATCCGCGTGAACACCGCCTCGCCCGACGAGCTGGACCTGCTGCCCGGGGTCGGCCCCGTGATCGCCCAGCGGATCATCGACGAGCGCGCCGCCAACGGGCCGTTCCAGGACCTGCGGGATCTGGAGCGGGTCAAGGGCATCGGCCCGAAGACGGCCGCCAAGATGGCCGCGCACGTCCGCTTCGACTGAGCCTCTTCTCTTGAGGGGCCGACCCCCGACGCCGAAGAGCTAGACTGACGCCAACCGAGACAAGCCCGGCGAGCCCCGCGTGGGGGTCGCCTGGGCCCGCGCCTGCGCGCTCCGAGCGGATCAACCGCCCATGGACCTCCTGAGCCCCATCGCCGCACACGAGCAGTTCGAGGCGCTGTCCCGCGCGCTCTCGGGCGGGCGGCGGGTCGTGGCGACCGGGGCGGTCGGCTCGTCGACGTCCATGGTGGCCGGGGCGCTGGCGGCGGGCCTGGCCCGCCCGGTCGTGCTCGTCGTCGCGCACGCCGACGAGGGCGAGGAGATCGCCGACGAGCTGAACGCGGCCCGCGAGGGCCTGGCGGTCGCGCTGCCGGCGCTCGAGGCCCTGCCCGGCGCCGACGCCTCGGGCGCCGAGCAGTTCGCCCAGCGGGCCCGGATCGTCCGCAGGCTCGCCGAGGTCGAGGCGGGCGAGGGCGTGGTCGTGGTCTGCCCGATCGCGTCGCTGATGCAGCTCGTCCCGCCGCCGGGCAAGCTCATCGAGTTGCTGCGGAGCGTGCGCGTGGGCGACCCGATCGACCCGGCGGAGCTGGTCGAGTGGCTCGTCGCCGCGGGATACAAGCGGCTGGACGCGATCGAGGAGCCGGGCGATATCGCGCTGCGGGGCGGGATCCTGGACGTCTTCCCGCCCGCGGGCGTGGAGGGGATGACCGCGCCCGTCCGCCTCGACTTCTTCGGCGACGAGGTCGAGTCCATCCGCGAGATCGACCCGGACACCATGGGCTCGGACCGCGCGATCGACCGCGTGGACCTGGTCTCGGTGGACCCGGCAAGGCTGGCGCCCAGCGACTCTGGGATCAGCGCGCTCGAGTTGCTGCCCCGAGAGTCGGTCGTGGTGCTGGCGGAGACCCAAGAGGTCGTCGAGCAGGGGCGGGGGTACTACGAGCGCGTCACGGATGCCCGGGGCATCGAGGGCCCGCCGGCGGTGCTCAAGCGCCTGGGCGAGCGGTTCGCCGCCCTGGCCGAGGTCAACCAGTTCTCGGCCGGCGCCACCGACGCAGACGCCCGTGTGCAGCTGCCCGTCGAGGGCCTGCCCGCGTTCGAGCGGGACGCGTCGGCGGCGGTGGGGGAGCTGGGCGAGATGGCGGCCGCCGCCCGCGTCGTGGTGACCTGCCTCAACGACGGCGAGCGGACGCGCCTGGGCGAGCTGATCGCCGAGCATGCACCGGGGGAGAAGGACGCGATCGAGGTCGTCGTCCGCTACGTCCACCGCGGCTTTGTCTGGGGCGATGGCGACCAGCGACTGGCGGTGGTCCCCTCGCACGAGCTGCTGCACCGGTACGACACGCGCCGCCGGGCCTCGCGGCTCCGTGCGGGCCGCGCGATGGACACGTTCCTGGACATCGCGCCCGGAGACTTCGTCGTCCACGCCGACCACGGCATCGCCAAGTTCCTGGGCATGCAGGTCATGCGCCCCGGCGCGACCC
>JBHIWH010000013.1:0-42466 GCA_041987545.1 Phycisphaerales bacterium
ATCTGCCGATCTCACGACCTCACGATCCGCCGAGCCCACCATGCCCGACTACGACAACAGCTTCGACCCCCTCCAGGCCTTCATCGATCTCTTCGCCGACGTGGACTCCGTCCAGGACGCCAAGAAGGAGAAGGCCAACCTCACCCTCGAAGAGCGCCTCCGCGCCCACATCATCGACGGCGAGAAGGAGGGCCTCGACGCCTGCATCGACGAGGCCCTCGACAAGTACCCCCCCCTCGACATCATCAACGACCACCTCCTCGACGGCATGAAGACCGTCGGCGAGCTCTTCGGCTCGGGACAGATGCAGCTGCCCTTCGTCCTCCAGTCCGCCGAGTGCATGAAGAAGGCCGTCGCCCGCCTCGAGCCGCACATGGAGAAAGTGGAAGGCCAGACCAAGGGCTCCATCGTCCTCGCCACCGTCAAGGGCGACGTCCACGACATCGGCAAGAACCTCGTCGACATCATCCTCACCAACAACGGCTACACCGTCCACAACATCGGCATCAAGCAGCCCATCGCCGACATCCTCAAGGCCTGGCACGACACCAAGGCCGACGCCATCGGCCTCTCGGGCCTCCTCGTCAAGTCCGTCAACGTCATGGAGGACAACCTCAAGGAGCTCAACGAGCAGGGGATCGACATCCCCGTCCTCCTCGGCGGCGCCGCCCTCTCCCGCTCATACGCCGAGGGCTATCTCCGCTCCGTCTACGCCGGCTCGCTGCTGTACGGCAAGGACGCCTTCGACGCCCTCCGCATCATGGACCACCTCGCCACCGGCAAGCTCGACACCCTCAAGCAGGAGATCGAAGACCGCCAGACCTCCCGCTCCGAGGCCAAGAAGTCCCACGACGAGAAGCGAGCCGCCGCCGCCGCCATGGCTTCCTCTTCTTCCTCCTCCGTCCCCTCCGCATCCCCCACGACCTCCCTCCCTCTCCCCCCCGGGGGAGAGGGCCGGGGTGAGGGGGCTCAGTCTTCTCCCACCCCTCCCCGCGCCGACATCCCACGCGACAACCCCGTCCCCGAACCACCTTTCTACGGCTCCCGCATCGTCACCGACATCCCCCTCGACACCATCTACGCCTACATCAACCCCACCGCCCTCTTCAGCACCCAGTGGCAGCTCAAGCGCGGCCCGCGCTCCAAGGCCGAGCACGAGGACTACCTCGCCGAGCACGCCTTCACGGTGTTCGAGCGGCTCAAACGAGAATGCGCGGAGAGACAATTCCTCCAGCCCGCCGTCGTCTACGGCTACTTCCCCTGCCAGTCCGAGGGAAACGACCTCGTCGTCTTCGACCCCGAAGACACCACGCGCGAGATCGAGCGCTTCACATTCCCCCGCCAGACCACGCGGCGCGCGCTCTGCATCTCCGACTTCTTCAAGGACGCCGACGAGTGCGCCCAGCTCGGGCGCAAGGACGTCCTCGGCCTCTCCTGCGTCACCATGGGCCCCAAGATCACCGACGTCTGCAAGCAGCTCTTCGACGCCGGCGACTACCAGCAGTACCTCTACATGCACGGCATGGGCGTCGAGACCGCCGAGGCCCTCGCCGAGCTCTGGCACAAACGCATGCGCCAGGAACTCGGCTTCGCCTCCGAGGACAGCCCCAAGATCCCCGACCTCTTCCAGCAGAAGTACCGCGGCTCCCGCTACTCCTTCGGATACCCCGCCTGCCCCGACATGTCCGACCAAGAGAAACTCTGGCGCCTCATCGACCCGACGCGCATCGGCTGCCAGCTCACCGAGAACCACCAGATCGACCCCGAGCAGTCCACCAGCGCCATCATCGTCCACCACCCCTGCGCCAAGTACTTCAACGCCTGAACGCCTGCCGCGGACCCAAACGAACACTATCGCGTCGTGCACAACCTATTGTCTCCAATAATCTTAGTGAAGCGGCGAGTACTTCGACGCGGTGAGCGCGCCTCGATTCGCTACGCTGTGAGACATGAGCAACCGAACCCACGTTCTCGCAATCGTCCCGATCCTCGCGTGTCTCGTTGGGTGCCAGACGACACGAGTTCCTGCCGACATTTCCCACTCGATCGACGAACAAGTCGTGCTGCAATCGAAATCGGCCACGTCGAAGGCCGCGATCTTCGGTGATATCAGGGTCGAGGGCGAGGGCGGCAGACACTTCGCAACGCTCCGAGATGTCGCCGTCACGCTGTACGACGAGGGTGTCCTTCGTGTGGTGCTAGAGGGCGACATGGCGCGGCGATGGAGGGCGGCAGCCGGCTGGAACGGGCACGATGGCCTGCCGATCTACGTCGAGATCAAGAACTCCGCCGGCACCAATCTCTATGTCGAATGGGACGCCGTCGAGCTCGAAGCGTCGTGCAGCACGCCCGTGGTATCACTCGGCACCCAGATCGAATACCCGCTGAACAAGTTCGCCGATGCCGTGAGCGTCCGATTCGTGGTGGCCCCCTACAAGTGGCTCGCCTGCTCGGGAATCTCGCAGAGCGAGGACGAACTCTCGCTCACCATCTTCGCAAGCGCGATGGAGCAGGTATCGCCCGACGACCTTGACATCCGAGACGACGAACGATGAGCCGCCACGGGATGCTCGCGCTGGGGGCTCTGCTCGCGTTCCAGCTGGCCACCGGGTGCTGCAGCCGCCCTGTCCCGACGCTCCCGGACGACGAACTCGAACTCCCGGAGTTGGCCGACTCGAGACTCGTGCTCCCCGTACGAATCTCGGGCTCGCGGGTGCTGAGCGAACTGGAAAACAGCGCGCCGGATGGCAAGACCCGGCTGGGCGCCTGGGTCCAGATCGGCCGCGGCGAGTACCCCAAGGGCATCAAGTACAAGTGGACCCGAAGCGGGTTCGCAATCGCCCCCAGCCCGGACCGCGTGGTCGTGAAATCGAAGCTCACCTACCGATACAGAATGGCGCAGCGAGAGCGTGTCCCCGGGTCGGATCGGTACTGGTGGCGCGAGGCGGGCATGCCCTCGGGATCGGGCAGCCCCGCTTTCTCCATCTCCCTTGACACTAGGCTGGACTCGAACTGGAAGCCCCGGGTCGAATCCAGAATCCGAGGACTGCCAAGCAGGGTCGAGAAGTACGTCGGCCTGGGCGGGATCAAGTCATCCGCGGAGAAGGCGCTCACTTCGGAGCTGAGCAAGCTCACCGATTTCTGGGAGCGTGTGGCTCTGCCGAGGGACATTCCCAGTGTACCGGGGGCCCATTTCCTTCTCAACCCCTCGGCATTCGAGTACGCGCCGTTTCACACCGACGGTCGGGACATCGTCACGCACGCGATGATCGTCGCTCGGCCCGAGATCATCGTGGGCGACGTCGATGACCGAGAACCGCCCGCGCTCCCTCCCCCGGTGCGCCGCCCCATCTCCGACGGCCTCCTCAGCGTGTACCTCGACGCACAAGTGACATACTCGAGCATGAACGAGCTGCTCCAAAGGCTGGTCGGCAAGGAGTACGGCGACGGGCTCGCAAAGGTCACCGTGAGATCAATCGAAATCAGCGGCCGCAGCGATGTCCTTCTCGTCAAGATGAATTTGCGCGGCCCACTCTTCGCCGGCGACGTCTACCTGAAGGGCGGCGCGATCTACGACAGGCTGACGAAGGATGTGTGGGTGCCCGCGAAGAGTGAGGACTCCAAGAAAGGACTCTCCTTTCACGCCAGATCCCGGCTGCCGAGGTGGATCGTCAACAGCATTCTGCTCGAAGACGTCCGCGCCAAACTCGCCTGGAATCTCAGCGGCGAGATCGACCGCCAGATCGAGGACCTGCACTCCGCATTCGGCGAAGCGACGGGCGGCAAGCTCGCGCTCAAGAACCCAGGAGTCAACCCGACAGCTCTGTACGCCACCGATCATGCCCTCAAGATGTATGTCGAGGTCAGTGCGCCCGTCGTCGAACGACGCTGATCCCCGAACCGATCGCGCGAGTTTCAACCGAACCCCGGCGATCGCACGCTCGCCGCTGCGTCTGTCCCGGCGAACAGCGACCGCGGCTACCGCCCCCGCTCCCGCCACAACAACCCAATAAACACCGGCCCCCCCAGGATCGCCATCAGCACCCCGATCGGCATCCGCCCCGACCCCAGCTCCACGCCCTTCACCAGCGCGTCCGCCCCCACCACCAGCGCCGCCCCCAGCAGCCCCGCCCCGATCACCACGCCACGGTGCCCCGCGCCCCCCACCAGCCGCACCGCGTGCGGGCAGATCAGCCCCACGAACCCGATCGGCCCCGCCAGCACGACGGCCCCCGCCGTCAGCACGCCGCTCACGACGAACAGCATCCCCCGCAGCCGCCCGAGCGACACGCCCACCGAGCGCGCCTCGTCGTCCCCCATCGACGCCGCGTCCATCCACGGCCCGAGCCACGCCCCGATCGCAACTCCCACGACCGTGATCCCCCCGATCACGCCCACCCGCGGCCACGTCGCGTCGTCGTCCAGCATCCCCAAGAGCCAACGCCCCGACGCGTACCCCCGGTCCGGCATCAGGTTCTGCACGAACACGATCCACGCCGCGCACACGATCCCGACCACCACCCCCAGCAGGATCATCGTCACCGGATCGATCAGCCCCCGCCGCTGACTCAGCACGTACACCAACCCCAAGACCGCCATCGCCCCCAGCAGCGCCGCCGCGTCGATCCCGCCCCACGCGACCAGCTCCCCGGTCCGCAGGTGGTGCACGTATGTCGCGATCGTGACCGCCAGGCTCGCCCCCGCGGCGATGCCCAAGAGATCCGGCGACGCCAGCGGATTCCGCAGCAGCGACTGCAGCATCACCCCCGCCACCCCAAGCGCCCCCCCAACCACGAGCCCCATTACCACCCGCAGCCCGCGCAGATCCCAGTACGCCGCCCCCCCGCCGTCCAGAGTGGGCAGCCCGAACCCCTCGCCGCCCACGCCCAGCCGCACAACCGCCGCCGCGACCGCCAGGCCCGCACACACCACCACCACAACCCACTGCCTCCGACTCACGCCGCCAGCCTACCCCCCTACCCGCCGCTGCTCCCCCCACCCTCTCCCCGCGGGGGAGGGGGCAGGGGGAGGGGCTCCGTCTCCTCCTCTTCCTCCCCCCGACCCGCCGACCTCACGACCTGCCGATTCCCCTCCCGCCCGACTATCATCCGCCCCAGTTCAGCAGGAGCCCCCCGTGTCCAAGCCCTTCCGCTGCCGCGTCGTCACCCCCACCGCCCAGCTCCTCGACCACGAGGCCAAGTACGCCTCCGTCCCCCTCTGGGACGGCATGATGGGCATCCTCCCGGGCCGCGCCCCCATCGTCGCCCGCCTCGGCGCCGGCGAACTCCAACTCGACATCCCCGACGACAAGCACGCAAACGCCGCCCACCGCTCCTACTTCGTCGCCGGCGGGTTCATGCAGATGTCGGCCGACACGCTGACCATCCTCGCCGAGCAGGCCATCCCCGCCGAACAGCTCAGCGAGTCCGAGGCCCAGGCCGAGCTGGCCGAGGCCGAGGCCCGCCAGGTCCCCGCCGACGCCCCGGACCGCGCCGCCGCCGCCGACAAGCTCCGCGAGCAGCGCGACGCCGCCCGCTGGAAACTCCGCATCGCCCGCCAGGCCAAGGGCCGCGGCATCTGATGGGAAGGCATTTGGCATTAGGGATTAGGCATTAGTCCCGCGACGCCGTGCATTGTCATCACCTAATGCCTATTGCCCAATCCCCAATGCCTACATCCTTTTCGACATCGCCCGCTGGATGTCCCGCTGTGACTGCCGGTCGGCGATCGCCTTCCGCTTGTCGTGCGCCCTCTTGCCTCGGGCCACCCCGATCAGCAGCTTGGCCATGCCGTTCTTGAAGTACAGCTTCAGGGGCACGATCGTCACGCCCTTCTGATCCACCTGCCGCGCCAGCTTCACGATCTCCCGCTTGTGCGCGAGCAAGGTCTGGTTCCGCACCGCCGGGTGCTGGTTCTGACCCGCCGGCCCGTACACCCCCACGTTGATCCCGTGCAGCGTCAGCCTCGCCGGCTCGCCCTGGGCCGTCACGTACCCCTCCGCGATCGAGCAGTTCCCGTCCCGGATCGACTTGACCTCCGAGCCCTGGAGCTTGATCCCGACCTCGAGCGTGTCCTCGATGAAGTACTCGTGCCGCGCCCGCCGATTCTCGATCGTCGGCGCCGTCTCCCCCTTCGAGTTCTTCCCCTTCTTCGCCATGACGCAGCGTTGACGATAGACGCCCACGCAACCGCCCGCCCCAGGCCCCGGTAGGGCGTGCATGCTCACCCCCACGATCATCGCCCCGCTCGCGGCCGCCCTCGCGGCCCAGCCCACGCCCACGCCCAAACCAAGCTCCGACCCCACCCAAGACGCGGCGCCAGCCCCCAACCCCTGGGCCACACGCGTCGAGTGGGCCGACTCGGGCCCCGCCGCCCGCGAGCACGCCTCCGTCCTCGTCGATACCGCCCGCAACCGCGTCATCGTCTACGCCGGCTCCGGCTACGAACCCCAGCTCTCCCCCCTCGCCGACGCCTGGGCCTTCGACCTCGAGACGCACGCCTGGACCGAGCTCGCCATCGAAGGCGACGCGCCCATTCCGGGCGGGTCCAAGCGCGTCGCCCAGCCCAAGGGCGCCGACCACGCCTACCTCTCCTCCGGCTACGGCGAGCAGTTCGCCTGCACCAACGAGCTCCACCGTGTGCGCGTCACCGACGACGCCCTCGTCTTCACCCGCCTCGACCAGTCCAACCCGCCCCCCGAGCGCGCCCTGCACGCCTTCGGTTTCGATCCGAAGACCAACACCCTCGTCACCGCCCTCGGCGTCAGCCCGACCGCCGTCCACGACGACCTCTGGCTCGGCTCGCTCGAGGGCGACAGCGTCGAGTGGCGCCGTGTCGAGTCACCCGCCTTCCCCGACGCCCGCTTCGGCTTCCCCTTCGCACTCGACACCGACACAGGCCGCCTCGTCCTCTTCTCGGGCCAGCTCGCCCCGACCCAGGACCAGCCCATGCGCATGGCCGCCGACCTCTGGTCGATCGACCTCCGCGCCGACGAGCCCGCCTGGACCAGCCACGACCTGCCCGACGCGCCCGAGGGACGCCGCAACCCCTGCTTCGCCTACGACGACGACGCCGACCGCCTCGCCATCTGGTGCGGCACCGCCGACGCCCGCACCAACGTCGAGGGCCTCGTCCTCATCGATCAGACCGACGACGGCTGGACCGTGACGAAGACCTCCGACGAGTCCCGCAACGCCCCGCCCCGCCGCTCCTCCGGCTTCGGCTTCCCCGACCCCCGCGACGACTCGATCTGGCTCGGCTTCGGCAACTCCGCCGCCGGCACGTTCCAGGACCTCTGCCAGCTCCGCCTGCCCTAGCCGTTCACCACGCCGTTCCGCAGCACGCCGATCTTCTCGATCTCCACCTCGACCACGTCCCCGTCCTTCAAGAACAACGGCGGCTTCCGCCCGAACCCCACGCCGCTCGGCGTCCCCGTCAGGATCACCGTCCCGGGCGCCAGCGTCGTCCCGCGGCTCAGCTCCGCGATCAGCCACGCCACCGGGAAGATCATGTCCCCTGTCGTCGCCCGCTGGCGCACCTCCCCGTTCACGCGGCACTCGATCGACAGCGCCTGCGGGTCCCCGACCTCCGACGCCAGAACCAGCCGCGGCCCCAGCGGGCAGAACGTGTCGAAGCTCTTGCCCCGGCAGAACTGCCCCCCCGCCCCCTCCTTCTGCCACCACCGCGCCGACACGTCATTCGCGCAGCAGTACCCCAGCACGTGCGACAGCGCCTCCGGCTCCGGCACGTCCCTGCACGCCTCCCCGATCACCACCGCCAGCTCCGCCTCGTAATCCACCTGCTCCCCGCCCGTCGCCGCATCGCGGCACAGGCCCGGGATCACGATCTCGTCCCCGTCCAGACACGCCGATCCCGGGTTCTTCGTGAAGTACATAGGCCGCTCGGGCGCCGCGCCCCCCATCTCGCTCGCGTGCTCGGCGTAGTTCCGCCCGATCCCAATGATGTGCCGCAACTCCAGGGGCCCCGCGCCCCCACGCTCCACCGCCACGCCATACTCGCCCCGAATCAGCTTCATGAGTCCTCCTCCCTCTCCCCCCTGGGGAGAGGGCCGGGGTGGGGCCCCCCGTCCTCTCCCACCCCTCGGTGGCGCCGGCTTCCAGCCGGCCCCCTTGTTCTTCTACACAACCTCGACCTCGCCCACCGATGGCACGAGCCCCGCCGCCGCCCCCCGCGACAGCAACTCCCGGATCGCCCCACGCCCCCGATCCCCCATGTCCTCCGTCAGCCCGCTGACGTACATCGACAGGTACCGGTCCACCAGCGCATCATCCTCCCACTCCGTCCGGTCCCCCGCGTTGGCCCGCAAGAACGCACGCGATTCGGCCCGGTGCTCCACCGCGAACCGCACGGACTCCGCGAGCAACGCCGCGACCTCGCCCACCGTCCCCGCACCGAACCGGTCGTCCAAGTCCCGGCGCACGACATTGAGCCCCAGCGCCAGGGGCAGCCCGGTCTCCCCATCCCACCACTCGCCCAGATCGACCACCGCCCGCAGTCCAAGCTCGCCGAACGTCAGCTGCGCCTCGTGGATCAACAGCCCCGCGTCCACCTCGCCCCGCGCCACCGCCCCCGGGATCTCGCTGAACAGCATCTCCACGTGCTCGAACCCGCGCCCGCCCCCGCCATCACCCAGCATCAGCCCCAGCGTCAGGAACGCGCTCGTCCGCACCCCGGGCACCGCGATCCGCAACCCCCGCAGATCCTCGGCCGCCCGCACACCACTCCCGTCCCGCACAACCACCTTCGGCCCGTACCCCTCCCCGAACGACCCCCCGCACGCCGTGATCGCGTACCGGTCCGCGATGTACGGGTACGCCGCGCACGAGATCGCCGTGATGTCGTACGCCTTCCTCCCTCTCCCCCCTGGGGAGAGGGCCGGGGAGAGGGGCTCCGACCCCTCCGCGTCCTCCACCGCCTCCCCCATCACCAACCGATTCAGTTCCTCAACATCCCGGGCCACCGTCTCGAACCGGTACCGCCCCGTCTCGACGCCCACCCCCATCGCCCCGGTCAGCGGCCACCACATCACCAGATCATCTGAGTCCGGCGAGTGCGCGAGTGTCAGCCTCACCACCCCGTCTCCCGTCATGCCTCGCACCGCTCCTCCTGCCCCGCTTCCACCCGCCACGCGCTCCCGCACTCGGGGCACACCACCACGCCCGACTCACGCTCCGGGATCCCGCGCAGATCGTAGAAACACCCCACGCACACCCGCATCGACAGCATCGCCCGCGTCGCCGCCCGGTCATCGACCAGCATCATCGCCAGCCCCGTGACGATCACGCCCAGGATGCTCAGGGGCAGCCCCCAGCCCAGCACCACCCCGACCCAGCCCCCGTACTCCACCCCCCACACGTTCGACACCACACGCAGCGCGAAGGCCGCGATCACCAGCATGAGAAACACCCCCACCGGCGTCCCCAGCATCCACTTCGCCCACGCCGGCGTCGCCCGCCAACGCGCCCCGCCGAACTCCTTGCGCCGGTCCCACCGACGGATCACCTTCCGCCGCTTCTCGGCCCGCAGGTGCTTCACCCGCCGCCCGTCCTCGTCGCGCACCGACGCCAGCAGCAGCCGGTCCAGCAGCGTCTGCCTCGGGTGCGGCGGGAACTCACGCGCCATCCGTTCCCCCCTCCTCTCCCCCGACCCGCCACGCCGCTCCGCACTCCGGACACACGACCGCAACGTCCCCATCCCCACTCGGCGGCGTCCCCCGCAGGTCATACAAACAACTCGGGCACACTCCGACCCGCTCCAGCGCCATCGCCGCCCGCCACCCGCCCCCGCCCAGCCCCGACAGCACCACCGCCTGCGTCAGCACGACCGCCGCCGGGATCGAGAACACCGCCAACGCCCCCATGAACTCCTCGGCGTACGCCACCCCCGCGATGTCCGCCCCCGTGTGCGCCAGCAGCGACACCCCCGCCACACCCCACGCGATCAGCGTCGTCACCACCAGCCGCCGCCGCCACGATGGCGTCAGCTCCCTCAGCGCCGCCTCGTACCCCGCCCGATCATCAAACCCAGCCAGGAACCCCGCGACCTCGCCCCCGCTGGCCACGGGCACGCGCCGCCCTCGGGCATCCTCCCCCCGGGACCGCCTCCGTCTCATCGCCAAGCCGAGCATCACACCATTGTTCGCACGCCGCGGTCGCTCATTCCGAAACACCCGACCCCGCCCCCATCCGCCACGCGGCGCCGCACTCGGGGCACACGACACAGCCATCATCCTCTGGCGTCTGACCCGAGAGGTCGTACCAACAACTCGAGCAGTTCGGGCCGTGATCCATCCGCCTCGCCGCCTTCTCGTAGAAGTCGCGGTTTGTGAACCAAACACCTACGACAAAGAACGCAAACGACAACGCAGATCCCACGAAGATCACCCCGAGCGTGACCGCGAAAGGCCATGAGCCAGGGACAGCCGCCGCGACGATCATCCATGCTCCGAATGCGAGAAGGGACGCCGCGTAGCCCGCGAGCGCTTTCCACCGCGCCTCGCCCGGGGGTGGCAACCGGCGCCATTCTAACCACCTCGGCCGAACCCGCGGATGCAAACGAAACGAGCGCCCACGCGCGTCCCGCATCAGAACATCCCCATCTGATCCTTCATCAAGACCTGATCCGTCCGCGGGTGCTCCACGTCGATCCGGTAGTCCCCGCTGTAGCACGCCGTGCAGTACGACGCCCCCGGGTGCTTCATCACCCCCAGCAGCCCCTCCAGCGTCAAGAAATGCAGCGAGTCCACGCCCAGGTAATCCCGGATCTGATCGACCTCACGCCCGTGCGCGATCAGCTGCTCCCGCGTCGCGAAGTCCACGCCGAAGAAGCACGGATTCCGGATCGGCGGGCAGCTGATCCGCAGATGAATCTCCTCCGCCCCCGCCTCCCGGATCTGCTTCATCTTCTCCCTGGTCGTCGTCCCCCGCACGATCGAGTCGTCCACGACGATCAGCCGCCTGCCCTTGACGATCTCGCTGACGACGTTGAGCTTCAGCCGCACCGCCGTCCGCCGCTCGTCCTGCGTCGGCTTGATGAACGTCCGCCCCACGTACCGGTTGGGCACGATGCCTTCCCTGTACGGGATCCCGCTCTCGCTGGCGTACCCGTTGGCCGCGCTCCGCCCCGAGTCTGGCATCGGCATGACGTAGTCCGCCTCCACCGGCGCCTCGGCCGCCAGCGCCGCCCCCATCGCCTCACGCGCCGCCAGCACGTTCTGCCCAAAGACGACACTCGACGGGTTGGCGAAGTACACGTGCTCGAACACGCACATCGCCGGCCGCTCCGCCGGCTCGGCGAACCGACGGCTCTCCACCCCCCGATCCGACAGCGTCACGATCTCCCCCGCCTCGATCTCCCGCACGAACCGCGCCCCGACCACGTCCAGCGCCACCGTCTCGCTCGCCACGATCGGCATCCCGTCGTCCAGCTCCCCCAGGACCAAGGGCCGCCACCCCCACGGGTCCCGCGCCGCCTCGATCCGATCCGGGAACAGGAACGCCACGCTGAACGCCCCCTGCAGCCGCCGCAGCGTCGCCGCCAGAGGATCTGAACTCTCCCGCTGCTCGGGCGACGCCAGCAGGTGGATCATCACCTCCGTGTCGCTCGTCGTATGAAAGATCCGACCCTCCTCGGCGAACACCCGCCGCAGCGCCTCCGCGTTCACCAGGTTCCCGTTGTGCGCCACCCCCACCTCGCCCCCGAGGTACCGCTCCACCAACGGCTGCGCGTTGCACGCCTGCGACCCGCCCGTCGTCGAGTACCGGTTGTGCCCGATCGCGCCCGCCGCCCGCCCGTGCCGCGCCCCCTGCGCCACCAGCTCCCGCAGCGACCGCCCGTTGAAGACCTCCGGCACAAGCCCCATCCCGACGTGCGCGTGCAGCTCCTCGCCGTCCGAGACCGCGATCCCCGCCGACTCCTGCCCCCGGTGCTGCTGGGCGAACAGCCCCGTGTACGCCAGCTCGACCGCGTCCGGCCGCCCCCACACCGCCACGACCCCGCACTTCTCCTTCTTCTCAGGAGCGCACGGGGAGGCCGACAGCACTCCCAGCGGAACTCGACGCGGCGGGTTCGTCTCTGGCACGGCGGGCTCTCTACTCAGGCTTGGACTCGGGCGGCGAGCGCGTGAGTCTAGCGAGCCCCCGCGCCCCGCCGCCCCGCCCCCCCGAGTCGCCCAGGCCCCCGGGACCGGCCGTCCGCAAGCACAGACGCCCCCCGCCGGCCCTTGACCCCCCCTCCCCCCCGACCTTCAATCTCCCCCTGGGCAGCCATGCCCGGACCGGCGGACCGAAGCCTCGGCCACCCCCCGGTCGCTGAACTCCACGCAGCACCCCGCCCCACCCCGTGACTAACGGAGGGCGGGAGACGGAAGAAAGGAACCCGCCCGATGGCCAACTACACCGGCCCCAAGGTCCGCCTGTCCCGACGCGTCGGCGTCCCCATCGCCGACCTCCCCAAGCACACCTCCAAGCGCCAGCTCAACCCCCCCGGCATGCACGGCTACCGGGGCCGCCGCCTCCGCGACTACGGCATCCGCCTCCAGGAGAAGCAGAAGCTCCGCTACCACTACAACATCCTCGAGAAGCAGTTCCGCAACACCCTGGAAGAAGCCCGCGCCAAGCAGGGCAACTCGGGCGAACTCCTCCTCCAGCTCCTCGAGCGCCGGCTCGACAACGTCGTCCGCCGCATGGGCATCGCCCGCTCCATCTGGGCCGCCCGCCAGATGGTCGTCCACGGCCACGTCCTGGTGAACGGCCGCAAGACCGACCGCCCCTCCGCCCGCGTCTCCGTCGGCGACCACGTCACCCTCAAGCCCAAGATCCAGAAGATCGCCCGAGAGGCCATGGAGTCCCTCGCCGGCCACGAGATCGCCGACTGGATCGACTTCAACCCCTCCGAGCTCTCCTGCAAGATCGTCAGCCTCCCCACCACCGACCAGATCCCCTTCGAGGTCAACACCAACCTCATCATCGAGCTCTACAAGTAGCCCGGCCGACCCTGACGCCACCGGACCGCCGAGTGGACGCCCGGGGATGAGCAACCGCGAATCCTCGGGGCCACGCCCCGAGGATTTTTCTTTCCGCAGACACGCCGAAAGCGAGCCCCATGCTCAAGTTCCTCCGCAAGTACAACGTCCTCATCCTCGTCGTCGGCGGCTCCCTCCTCATGGTCGTCTTCCTCCTCCAGCCCGTCCTCACCCGCCTCGCCCCGAGCCCGACCTCACGCAAGATCGGCACCATCGGCGCCGACAACAAGAAGGTCACCCAGGGCGACCTCCAGGAGGCCTCCGACGACCTCCGCGTCCTCGAGAACATCGCCCCCTTCATCGCCGCCACGCTCCAGCTCCAGCCCAACGACGAGATGGAGCACTACTACCTCCTCCTGCACGAGGCCGACCGCGCCGGTGTCGTCGGCGGCGTGGACGACGGCGTCTCCTGGATCCCACAGCTCGCCGCCGACCAGGCCCGCCTCGAGCAGCTCTCCCAGTACCCGCAGCAGTACTGGAGCCTCATCGTCTCCCAGCCCTTCTTCGCCCAGGCCGTCTCCCAGCGCGCCCTCCAGCTCGAGCCCCAACTCATGGACCGCCGCCAGCTGCTCGCCCAGCGCTTCGGCATCCCCATCGAGCGCGTGGACCAGGCCCTCGCCAACGCCCGCGGCATCTACCGCTACCGCGCCAGCTACGCATCCACCCTCCGCTTCTCGGGCCCCGACGCCCTCGAGCTCTCCCACGAGCGCTTCGACGCCGCGCTGGCCGACGTCCTCGTCGTCCCGGCCTCGGTCTTCCAGGCGCAGGTCCCCGCCCCCACCGAGGACCAGCTGCTCGCCCACTACGAGGCCCACAAGTCCGACATCCCCGGCACGGGCGAGTTCGGCTTCGGCTATCTCCAGCCCGCATCGGTCAAGCTCGAATGGCTCGTCCTCGACCCCGCCTCCTTCTCCGCCGCCGTCAGCCCCGACCCCATCGAGGTCCGCAAGCGCTGGCAGCAGAACCGCGAGAAGTACACCCGCGAGTTCGCCGAAGAGCGCGCCCGCATCGAGTCCGAGTTCCGGACCGAGCGCGCCGAGGACCTGATGGTCGAGGCCGAGAGCATTATCCGCCGCGAGGTGCTCGCCAAGACCCGCCAGCTCGAGACCGACAGCGCCGGATACCTCGTGCTCCCCGAAGACTGGTCCTCCCGCCTGCCCCGCATGGCCGACATCGCCCGGACCATCGTGACCGACCTGGCCGACGCCGAGGGCGTCACCGTCCCCATGCCCACCGTCGAGATCCGCGAGTCCGACTGGCTCAACGCCCAGGACATCGCCTCCATCCCGACCATCGGCCGCGCGATGTACCGCGTCGGCGCCACGCCGGTCCGCGCCCCCGCCATCCCCCTCTTCGTCCACGAGAACAACACCGGCGAGCAGATCCCAATGCACGCCCAGGTCGGCGCCCCGCTCGTCGACCCGCCCGCGATCGACCAGACCCAGCGCCGCTACTACATCACCGTCCTCGACGCCCGCGCCGAGTCCCCCCCCGACTCCATCGACGACGTCCGCGACCAGGTCGCCGCCGACCTCACCACCCGCCTCGCCTACGACGCGCTGCTCGAGCGTGCCCCCAACCTCGACGAGCTCGCCCGCGAGCAGGGCCTGCCCGCGGTCGCCCAGGCACTCCCCTCGCCCCCCGACGGCGCCGCCCAGCCCGCCGTGGACACCGACGTCCTGCTCACACGCAACGGCGCCACCCCCCTCGGCGCCGCCGAGCTCGCCGACCCCCGCGTCGGACAGGCCACCGACTTCCTCGACACCGCCATCGACGCCGCCGCCCAGCGCCTCGACCCCCTCGCCCCCATCGGCGCCTCCCCCCTGGCCGACTCCATCGTCTGGGACGACGCCAAGAGCCCGCCCCTGCTCATCCTCGCCCGCCTCAAGGCCTACCGGCCCGTCACCGTCGAGGACTTCCGCGCCCGCGCCCGGGGCCTCCTCCAGTCCGAGGCCCGCCAGATGCTCACCGAGGCGACGCCCGAGGACGCGCCCAACCCCTTCTCCTTCGACGCCCTCTCCAAGCGGGCCAACTTCATCCTCGAGTCCCGCCGCGACGACGACGAGCCCGCCGACGAACCCACCGAAGAGACCGCCGACGCATCGCGGGACTGACCCCGGCCGGGCTCACACCCGCGCCCGCACCCACCCGCCCTGCGCAAACCGCGCCGTGAAGATCACGCACCGCGCCGTCAGCTCCGAGCACAGCGCGACCCACAGCCCCGTCAGCCCCCAATCCAGGGGCGACGGGTTCTCCAGAAACTCGCCCCCTCCCAGCGGGATGTCCACGCCGCTCAGGAAGTACACCAGGGGCAGCCGCAGCCCGTACGTCGCCACCCAGCTCAGCACCATCACGACCTTCACGTCCCCCGCGCCCCGCAACGCCCCCCGCACCACGATCATCACCGCGAACGGCACCTGCACCACCCCGCAGATCATCAGCAGGCTCGGCGTCGTCTCCAGATGCTCCGGCTGATCGCTCAGAAGCGACACGATCCACCGCGGCGCCAGCACGAACGCCATCCCCAGCAGCCCCATCACCACCGACGCGAACATCGCGCACCGGATCACCGCCCGCCGCGCCAGCGTCACGCTCCCCGCCCCCAGGTACTGCCCCGCCAGCGTCGCCGCCGCCGTCCCCAGCGCGAAGCCCGGCAGGAAGCTGAACGACTCGATCCGCACCGCGATGATGTGCGTCCCCAGCTGCCCCCCCGCCCCGCCCCGGGCGATCGCCGCGGCCCCCAGCCAGCCGACCATCACCATCACCAGGAAGTTGCCCCCCCACATCCCCAGCGACTCGAGGAAGTTGGGCAGCCCCAGCCGCACCAGCCGCCGCACCGTGTGCCAGTGAGGCCTGAGCCACCGCGCCTTGAGCCGGATCCCCCACGACCCGCCCAGCGCCATCCACAGGATCACCCCCGCCGCCACCACGTCCCCGACCACGGTCCCCACCGCGATCCCCCGCACGCCCAGGTCCATCCACTCCGGGAACGGATTGGCCAGCACGACCTCCCGCACGCCCCCCTCGCCCGCCCGCGTCACGTCGTACCCCGACAGCGCGTAGCTCGTGATGATGTTCACCACGTTCCGCACCGTCATCGCGATCAGGGGCCGCTTCGCGTCCCCCGCCCCCCGCGCGCACGCCGCCAGCACGAACAGCAGCGACGCCGACGGCACTCCCGCCGAGATCACCATCATGTAGCTCTCGAACGCCCCGCCCGCCTCGGGCGTCATGTTCAACAGCCACGTCACGACCGGCGCCGCCACCGCCACGAACGACCCCACCACGATCCCGGCCAAAACCGCCAGCGTCGTCGCCTGCCCAAGCACCGCGTTCGCCACGCCGATCCGCCCCCGCCCCACCGACCTCGCGATCAGCGCCGTCCCCCCCACACCCAGCGCCATGAACACCAGCCCGATGAACCACATGATGTAGCTGGCGCCACCGATCGCGTCGGTCTCCGCGACGCCCAGCCCCGCCGCCAGCTTCGTGTCCGTCAGCCCCACCAGCGAGTTCAGGAAGCTCTCGAGCGTCACCGGCCACGCCAGCACCCATACCGCCTGCCACATCCCCAGCCCCGCCAGCCGCCCGCTCCGAAGCCGCCCCCGCTCGTCCAGCCCCCCCGCCCGGCGCCCCGTCCCGCCCCCACGGACCGGCCCGCCCTCGGTCACCTCCACGCACTCGGGCGAGAACGGCCGCCGCAGACGACGGGCCATCCCCCGCACGCCCCCGAGGCCTCCGTTCTCTCCCCGACGCCAGCCCCGCATCACCGCTCCTTCCGCGATCGACGGCGATGCTAGCCCGCGCCCCCTCCCACGCCGGCGGTCTTCACAATCCGGGCGCTTCGGACCGCCCGCCCACCCTGGTATCCTCGCACTCCCCGTCCGGCCCCACCACACCCGCACGACCGAGACCCCGCCGTGCCCAAGACCTGCACCATCTGCGGCATCGACTGCTCGGACCGCCCCCGCGTCAAGGACGCCAAGGGCCGCTACGCCTGCCGCGAGTGCCTCGAGAAACAGGCCAGGTCCAAGCGCACCGCCCAGGGCGCCCCCGCCGCCAAGCCCGCCCCCAAACGCCCCGCCAATGTCGATCCCGTCATGATCGACATCCTCGACGACGTCCCCGACCCCGCAAAGGCCAACTGCCCCAGCTGCGGCGCCCGCATGCAGAGCGCCGACGCCGTCCTCTGCACACGCTGCGGCTTCAACCGCGCCGAGGGCAAGGCCGTCAGGACCCGGGTCCAGCGCGCCGAGAACGAGAAGAAGACCAAAGGCGCCTCGGGCGGCGCCGGCTTCGAGCTTACGCCCCTCAAGGTCCTGGCGATCGGCCTGATCGGCGCCGTCGGCCTGGGCATCTTCGCCGCCTTCGTCCCTGCCATGTCCGAGGCCGTCTTCTGGATCGCCCTCATCTGGGTCGGCGTCTCCAACATCGCCATGATCGGCGCCGCCTTCAACGACGGCGACACGATGTGGGGCATCCTCGGCCTCCTCCAGGGCGTCCCCATCCTCGGCCTCGCATTCCCCCTCTACTACTGCACGCTCGGCAGCGACCGCACCACCTGGAAGATCAACTTCTGGATGGCACACCTCGGCGCCGTCATCGTCTTGTTCGCCTTCGCCATCGGCATCTTCATGGGCACCGTCCAGCCCAGCGGTTTCGCGCTCGACTTCCTCGAGATCGACGAGTCCGAGGTCGGCGAGTTCGCCACCGGCTCACTCGACCTCACTGGCTACGCCGACATGACCGACGACGAGCGGATGGACGCCCTGCTCGTCGTCATCGCAGATGAGATCCTCTACGACCGCCTCGACCGCGGCGAGGACCTCTCCGACGAGGAGATGGAGGCCCTCGACTTTGGCGAGACCCAGGACGACTACCCCGCCGACGTGTGGCAGGCCGCCCGCGACCGATGGGACTCCCTGAGCGAGTCCGAACGCCGGGACTACCGCGACTCCGCCTTCTCGTTCTACTCCGACTACGACCCGGACGCCCCCGCCGGCGAATCGGCGCAGGACCAGCCCGCCGAGCCCTGACACGCCCCCGGGTCAGCGTCAACCGCCGACCGGGCGCGCCCCGCCCTCACGCCAGCAGCGCGTCCAGCAGCTCCGGCACGCCCTCGGCACGCGTCGCCACCGTCTCCAGCACGCGCCGCTTGCCCGCCACGTCCTTCAGGTCGCGCACCAGCTCGTTCTCGCCCGGGTGGTCCGCCTTGTTGCACACGAACAGGTCCGCGATCTCCAGGATCCCCGCCTTGTCCATCTGCACCGCGTCGCCCATCCCCGGCGTCAGCACCACCGCCGTCGTGTCCACGTGCTCGCGGATCCTCGTCTCGTTCTGACCCGCGCCCACCGTCTCCACGAAGACGGTCTCGTACGCGTCCGCCCCCTCGCCGGCGCCCCCGATCAGCTCGATGATCCCCTCCAGCGACCGGTAGTCCTCCCCGCTGATCGCCAGCGACCGGTAGAACACCTTCTCGCCCAGGCTGTTGAAGTCCACACGCAGCCGATCGCCCAAGAGCGCCCCGCTCGTGATCGGGCTCTGCGGGTCGAACGCGACCACGGCGCACCGGCCCAGCCCGGCCGACGCGTCCGCCTCGCTCCGCCGCGTGTACTCACCCACCAGCTGCGCCACCAGCGTGCTCTTGCCCGCGCCCGGCGAGCCCGTCACGCCGATCACCCGCGTCGGCCGACGACGCACCGCGTCCCCCCGGACCGCCTTGCCGTCGTGCAGCAGCGAGATGTCACGCCCCAGCTGCGCCGTCGGGTGCTCGCCCCCGACTACAGCCGCCCGGTCCCGCGTCGCCCCCCGCACCGCCTCGACGATGTCCATCAGCCCCGTCCCGGTCGTGAAGCACCGGGCAATACCAAGCTCGAGCAGCTTCGGGATGTCCTCCTGCGGCAGGATCCCCCCCATCTGCACCTCGATGTCCGGCCTCCCCACCTTCGCAAGAGACTCGACAAGCCGAGGCCCCAGCGACAGGTGCGAGTTGCTCATCATGCTCGCCGCCACGACGTCCACGTCCTCGTCCCGGGCCGAGATCGCCAGGCTCTTGGGCGTCTGCCACAGCCCCGAGTAGATGACATGCACCCCCGAGTCCCGCAGCGCCCGGGCGATCACCTTCACCCCCCGGTCGTGCCCGTCCAGGCCCATCTTGCCCAGCAGCACCCGCGGCCGATGGCCCAGGTCCCCGACCCGGTCCTTCTTCTCGAACTCGCTCGTCGCTGTCCCGAGTTTCGACGTCATACCGCTCCCGACGCTGGTCCAAAGGCCTAGGGCGGGAATCGTAGCGTCGCCCCACGCCCCCCTCCGCGCTCCGGGCGGATCACACCCAGAACGACCGCCCCTGCCGCCTGAACCCACGACGACGCACGCCGCTCAGTCCCCACCGCCCTCGGCTCCAACCTCGGCCCGCAGCCGATCCAGCCGCGACCGCAGCTCCCCCATCGCGGCCTGATCCTCCGCGGGGCACAGCGAGACCGCACGCTCCTGCGCCGCCAGCGCCTCGGGCAGCCGCCCCGCCGACTCCAGCGCCACCGCCAGCGTGTCCAGGTACCCGTACAGGAACGGGTCCCCCGACGCCCCGGCCTCCTCGCACACGCCCTCGGCCAGCGCAACCGCCAGCCCCGTGTCCCGCGCCGACACCGGCTCCATCGTCGCCAGCAGCATCGCGAACCCGTTCCGCTGACCCGTCGGCAGCCCGCCCTCGCCCGCCAGCCGGATCAGCTCGACGACCTTCCCCGCGAGCCACGCCGGCGCCTCCGCCCACCCGCCCTCGCCGTACACCAGCGCCAGGTTCGTCAGCGAGTACAGCACCACCGGGTGCCGCGCCGGGATATGCGCCGGGCACGCCGCGATCACCTCGTGCAGCAACGGCTCGGCCGCCCCCGGATCACCCCGCGAGATCGCGTTCGCAGACAAGTTGTACGCCGCCATCAGCGTGTTCGGGTGCGCCTCCCCGAACACCCGCCGCCGGTCCGCCAGCACGCCCTCCATCAGGGGCCGCGCCTCCTCGTGCCGCCCCGCCTGGTGGTACAGCATCGCCAGGCTGTGCCGCACCATGAGCGTCGTCGGCGCGTCGGCGCCCAACGCCCGCTCCCCGCGCGCAAGCGCCTCGACGTACAACCGCTCCGCCTCCTCGGCCTCCCCCACGTCCAGCAGCGTCCCCGCCAGGTTGTGCTCCGCCCCGATCGTCCGGTCCCCGTCCACCCCGAAGACGTCCCGGTTCAGCAGCACCAGCCGCCGCTGCGCCGCCAACGCCCCCTCCACGTCCCCCGAGGACTTGAGCATCAACGCGTAGTTGCCCAGCGCCCCCATGTACGTCTCGTGGTGCTCGTCGAACACGCGCTCCATCCGCTCGATCAGGTTCTCGCTGATCCGCATCGCCTCGGCCACGTCGCCACGCTCGTACACCAGCGACGCCAGGTTCGCCCGGGTGGACAGCGCCGTCGCGCTGTCCGGCCCGTGCACCGCCGCCCGGACCTCCGCCGCCAGCCGCATCTGCGCCTCGGCCTTCTCCCAGTCGCCCAGCCCCCAGTACGCCGTCCCGATCACGTGGTGCAGCCGCCCCCGCGCCGCGTCGCTCGCCTCCAGCTCCCCCGACTCCAGCTGCGCCACCGCCTCGTCGAGCAGCTCCGCCACCCGCACGTCCCGCCCGCGCTCGTCGGCGTCCACCGACGAGAGCATGCGGCTCAGGAAGTCCGTCACCCCCTGCGCCTCGTCCAGCGCCGCCCGGGCCTTGTCACGCTCGTCGCGCGCCCGCTCCAGCCCCCACACCGACGCCCCAAGCCCGCCGACCAGCGCCAGCGCGACCGCCACCCCCGCCGCAACGCCCACCCGGTGCCTCCGCACGAACTTCCGCGCCAGGTACGCACGGCTCGCCGGCCGCGCGTCCACCGGCTCGTCGCTCAGGTACCGCTCGATGTCCCGCGCCAGCGCCAGCGCCGTCTGGTACCGACGCCCGGGCTCGGCCTCGATCGCCCGCATCGCGATCCAGTCCAGCTCCCCCGTCAGCGACCGCCCCAACCGCTCGGCGTCCGTCGCCCGCGCCCGCGCCGCCCCCTCCCCCGTCGCCCCCGATTCCCGCACACGACCCGACGGCGACGGGAACCGACCCTCGCCCAGGATCCGCGACAGATCCCCCACCCCCGACCCACGCAGGATCTCGTCGGTCAGCGGCGTCGTCCCCGTCAGCAGCTCGTACATCACCACGCCCAGCGAATACACGTCGCTCCGCGTGTCCACCGCCGCCGGGTCCAGCGACGCCTGCTCCGGGGGCATGTACCGCGGTGTCCCGATCAGCTGCCGCGCCAAGGTCAGCACCGACACGTCCGTCAAGGGCTCGTCCAGCGCCTTCGCGATCCCGAAGTCGATGATCTTCGGCGTCGCCTCCCCGTCCACGTCCACCACCAGGATGTTCGAGGGCTTCAGGTCCCGGTGGATGATCCCCTTCGTGTGCGCGTGCTGCACCGCGTGGCACACCCGCGCCAGCAGCCGCAGCCGGTCCCGCACGCCCAGGCTCCGCGCGTCGCAGTACCTCGTGATCGGCTCGCCCTCGACCAGCTCCATCGCGAAGAACGGCCGGCCCGAGGGCGCCGTCCCCGCGTCGTAGATCCGCGCGATCGACGGGTGCGTCAGCCGCGCCAGCGCCTGCCGCTCCGCGTCAAACCGCGCCAGCACCGCCTCGCTCTCCATCCCGGCCCGCAGGATTTTCACCGCCAGCTCGCGCCGGACCGGCCGCTCCTGCCTCGCCCGGAACACCACGCCGAACCCGCCCTCGCCCAGCGTCTCGCCCAGCGTGAACGCCCCGACCCGGTCCCCCTCCCCCTCGCCGGCCAGCGCCGCCCCCACCCCGAGCCCCGCCCGCGTCGGCTCACGCAGCGCCGTCGTCGCCCCGTCCCACGCCCGCGCCAGCTCCAAGAGCCGATCGCGCAGCGCCGAGTCCCCGCCCGACTCGCGCTCGATGAACGCCCCGCGCTCGGCCGCGGGCAGCTCCACCGCCCGCACCAGCAGGTCCTTGAGCCGGTCGCCCCCCTCGGCCGAGTCGCTCATCCCTCGCCGCCCATCAGCTCCGAGAGCCGCGCCCGCGCGAACCCCCAGTCCCGGATCGCCGTCCGCCTCGACACGCCCACCATCTCCCCCGCCTGCTCCAGAGACAGCCCGCCGTAGAACCGCAGCCGCACGATCTCCGCCGCCCGCTCGTCCTCCAGCGCAAGCCTCTCGAGCGCGTCGTCCAGCTCCAGCAGCCGCTCGGGCGCCATCGAGACCGCGCCGTCGTCGTCGAACAACTCCCGCGGCCGCTTCCCCCCGCCCCGCTTCTCGGCCAGCCGCGCCCGCGCGTGATCGATCAGGATCCGGCGCATCGCCTCCGACGCCACCCGGAAGAAGTGCCTTCTGTCCTCGAACTCGATCGGCGTGGACCCGACGAGCCGCACGTACGCCTCGCTCACCAGCGCCGTCGCCTGCAGCGTGTGGTCCGCCCGCTCGCCGCGCATCTGCGCCCCCGCGATCACACGCAGGTCCGCGTACACCGCCTCGAAGAGCCTCGCCGACGCGTCCGCGCTCTCCCCCGCCTCCCCGAGCAGCTGCGTGACATCCGCCCGCATGAGCCAATTGTGCCGCCCCCGCCCGCCCGGGCAACCCCCGGCCCAGGCCCGGCGACAGATTCTCGGGATTCGTGGCCCGCCACGCCCGCGTCGTCCGCCTGTGCCAGTGGGGACACGATGCCGAGCCTGCGCCGGATCACGAGGCCACCCGCAACCCGCGGCGGCGCCGCCGGATGAGCCCGGCGCCGCTCACCCCGACCGACCTCGCCCTCCTCCGCCGATTCCGCGAGGGCAGGATCCCGCACGCGCCCGACGCCGCCGACCCGCTCACCCGAGTCCTCTGGATCCACGCCCGGCTCTGGAACGACGACCAATCCGCCCTCCAGCTCGCACGCGCCGCCGCGCCGTCCCTGGCCGCGCTCGTCCCGGTCGTCCGGGCGGCCGACGCCTCGGACGTCACCCCCGCGTGCTGCTCCACCGAGTTCCTCTGGCGCCACCCCGAGATCCCGCCCGCCCTCGCCGCCTCACTCGCCGCCGACCACGACATCCCCCCGATCCCCGGCCCCCGCGCCCGACGCCCGAACCCGCACCGGCATACAACACGCCCGTGCGAGCCGCCCTCCTCATCGCCGCCGCCTACCTGCTGATGAGCCTCGCCACGTTCTGGGCATTCGCCCGCGACAAGCGCGCCGCCCGCCGGGGCCGCCCCCGCACCCCCGAGCGCGTCCTGCACACCCTCGAGCTGCTCGGCGGCTGGCCCGGCGCCCTCGCCGCCCAACGCCTCCTCCGCCACAAGTCACGCAAGCACTCCTACCGCCTCGTCCTCGCGCTCATCATCGGCGCGCACCTGATCGCCTGGGCCGTCCTCACCTGGCTCATGATCAACTGACGTCCCGACCACGCCCCATCGCCCCGGACCGCCTCCGACGGCGCGTGCCCCACACGCCCAACACCGCGACCGCCAGGGTCCCGGGAGCCGGGACGGTCGACAGCGTGAACGCCTGGCCCCGGTTCTCGGGGTCGAGCGTGCTGAGCCAACCGATCTCCCCGAAGAACGTCGCCTGCCCCAGCAGCAGGTCCCCACCCGCCCGGGTCTGGGACCACCCCCACCCCGCGAGAGAATCTTCCATCCGGGCACGGATCGAGACGAAGTACGCCGTGCCCGCCGTCGCCTCGAACGCCTCGCCGAGGCTGACGCTGTGCTCGTAGATCCTGCCGCTCCCAAACTGCTTGGCCGGATTCTCGATCCCTGTCCAGACCGCGTTCGTGCTCGCGGTCGCGAAGAACTCCGTGTACACGAGGGTCTCGGGGATCGGGAGCCCGAACCCATCGATCCCGGAGTTGTGGATCTCGACGGTAAACCCCTCGACCTTCTCGAGGTCGTAGACCGTCAACAGATCGTTGCCGTGCACGCGACCGATCCACGTGAGCCCGGCGATCGTCGTGTCCGAAACGAACCCGAAGTTGTCCGCCGAGATCGAGCCCTGCCCCTCCGTGCTCGAGGTCGCGAAGTGCGGGTTGGAAGGATCCAACCCCTGGTGGAAGACGACGTCGGCCGGGGCGATCCCCTGACCAAAGACCACCACCCCGATCGCCGCACGCAGCCCTGTTGTGCCTCTCATCTCGCTCTCCTTGTTGAATGCGCCCGTCCGCGGGCCGGATATGAGAGGAATACCAGCCTACCGCCATCATTTCACGGAGTATTTCATGAAATACTTCAATTCCTTGAACGGCCCTGCTATCCTGCCCCTGCCGAGATCGGAGCCGACCATGCCGCCTTCCACCACCCGAACCACCGCCGCCCCCAAGCCCGCGGACCGTCCCCAGGCGGATGCCTTCGAGCCCCAGGTCCTCTCAGCGCTCGCCGGCGTGCGGGACGCCCTGGCGAACCTCCTGCGCCGGAGCGGCGCCACCCTCGCCACCGCCGCCGACGTCGAGCGCTTCTTCAGCGTGGACGCCAAGCTCGGATGGCAGGTCTACCGCGTCGCCACCGCGGCCAGCCCGCTCGACGCGGGGGTGCACGTCCCGGGCCCGTCCGGGCGCCAGCGTCTGCTGCGGTCGGCCGCCAGACAGGGAATCGACCAACAGGCGATCGACGAGGCGAACGCCGCGTTCAGCGCGCTCGACGAGGTGGTGAAGCGGCACGCAGGCGGGCGAGCCGTGTACGAGTCCATGATCGCGGGACTCTCCGCCGACATCGGCGACTCGATCGACCTCGCCAGGAGGCGGGAGGCCTACGAGGGGAACCGCCACATCTACGGCGTATCGGCGAGGACGCAGTTCGCCTGCGTCCTCCACCACCCGAACCCCGAGAGCGGAAACTACGACCTCGCGCTCATCCGCGGCTACGTCGATCTTGTCCGCCTCCGAGAGTCCGCCGCGCTCACACTCACGCAGTATCAAGGCCGGGAAGTCCTTGGCGCCCGGCCCGAGGAGTCGAGCCGCGAGGCCATCGACCCCGACGGCGAACGCCGCTTCGGCGGCCCGGTCCTCGCCGAGTTCTCGACAGACCCGGGCGCCAGACTCCTCACCGAGCAGATCGGCCCGGGCCACTTCATCACACGCATCGACGGGCAGGGGATCGGCGCCCGGTCCGCGGGCACGTACGTCCTCGCCGAGGTCATCCGCCGAGGCCCCGTCCGGGGCTCGGGCGACCTCCCGCTCTGGAACCCGGCCACCGTGGTCCGGATGCCCGCGGAAGTGCTGTTCCTGGACCACCTCTTCGATCGCGCCGGCCACGAGCGAATGACGGGCGGGACCGCCCTCTGGGGAGCGCCGGGGGGCGACGTCGTGCTCACAGATCACATCAGGGACTACCGACGACTGGCGACCCCGCTGCCCTGCGGCGCCTCCACGGCCTACATCGGGGCGGGCCGGGTCTCGCTCCCGACGCACGACGTCCCCCACTACCGCGACATCGTCGCGCACGTGTGCGACGTCCTCGGGTGGGACCTCGACGGGTTCGACATCTACAGGACCCGCGTCCGGTACCCCGTCCTCGGCGCCCTGGTCATCTCGGAGTACCGAGCGCCGACGGGCTGACCACGAGCGAGCCCCGGCGGAAGCCCCGTGCACGCGATCGCCCGGGCCGTCCTCACCCGGCTCGTGATCAACCGAGCGCCGGGCCCGCGGTCCGCTAGAGCGCCTTCCGCGGCGGCAGCACCACGTTCGCCAGCAGCAGCCCCGCCACCAGCGACACCGCGATCAGGATCATCTCGAACGCCTGCTCCACGCCCGCCACCGCGTCGTGGCTCGTGAACGCCGTGAAGCTCCGGAACCCGATCGCCCCCGGCACCAGCAGCAGGATCCCCGGCACGCTCGCCACCACGCTCGGCCGGTCCAGCACCCGCGCGTACGCGTTCGACAGGATCCCCACCCCGAACGCCGCCACGCACACGCCCACCTCGGGCCCAAGCTCTCGCACCCCCACACGCGCCCCGAAGAACGCCACCACCGCGCTCGCCCCGATCACCCACACGTCCACCCACCGCGCCCGGAACAGCACCACCAGCGACGGCGCCGTCACCGCCAGCGCCGCCCACACCGTCCACTCCCCCAGCGCCACGGACTCGGCCCCCATCCCCAGCCCCAGCATGTCCCCCACGCGCTGTCCCACAAGCACCCCGAACCCGATCGACCCCAGGACGGTCAGCGCCCCCATCAGCCGCGCCGTCCCCGAGACCAGGTTCCGCGTGGAAAGCTCCGTCACCGCGATCGTCAGGGTCAGCCCCGGGATCAGGTAGATCACCCCCGCGAGCGTCACCGTCTCAACCGACATCACCCCCCACACCCGCGCCCCGAGCATCGCCACCAGCACCACGACCACGCCCGCGACGAAGTCCAGCACCCGCGCGTACGCACGGCTGCGCCGCGACAGGTCGCACAGCACCCCCACGACCATCCCCGCCACCGCCGCGGTCGCCATCTCCCGCCACCCGCCCCCGAAGAACCGCGCCGCCGCCCCCGACACCAGCATAAACGCCAGCACCGGGACCACCGCCCCGTACTTGTCCCGCAGCGACACCACCTCGCGGACCCGCGCGATCCCCCCCGCGACGCTCAGCCGCTCGTCCCAGACGTCGTTGAGCACCCGGTCCAGCAGCACCAGCCGTTCCAGGTTCACCTCGCTCGAGTTGACCTCGACCAGCCGCGTCTCGCTCTCGCCCCCGATCTCGTAGACCGCGAACACCGCCGTCGGCGTCGCGAAGAACGCCGCCTCCACCCCCAGCCTCCCCGCCAGCGCCGACACCGCCTCCTCCAGCCGGTGCGCCGGCGCCCCGTACGCCGCCAGCCCCGACGCCAGCTCCGTCAGCAGCGTGATCTCCGGCGCGCCGACACCCGCGCGCCCCACTCCGCGCTCCCCCCCGAGATCGGTCTCGCTCATCTCAGCCATCCGCGACGCCGCGTCCATGATCCAACGCTAGGCCCGGCCCGACCCTACCCCTCCCTCGGCTCCGCCGCCCACCGCAAGCCCAGGGACACAATCCGCTCCAGCAGCCTCGCGTACCCCATCCCGTCCAGCTTGGCCCCCAGCGCCATCTCGTCCTCCTGCGACAGCTGCGGATTCGGGTTCGACTCCATCAGGAACGCCCTCCCGTCCTCCCGCAAACGCAGGTCCATCCGCGCGTACCCCGTCTGCCCCAGCGCCCGGTACGCCCGCTTGCACTGCGACACCACCCGCCGCTCCACCTCCGGCTCCAGACCCGCCGCCCCGATGTCCATCCCCGTCCGCTCCTGGTACTTCGGGCTCCGCTTGACCCGCTCGGTCGCGATCCGCAACGCCCCGGGCGTCAGGTTCTCGAACTCCATCTCCACCACCGGCAGCGTCCGCAGCCGCCGGTTCCCCAGCATCCCCACGTAGATCTCACGCCCGTCGATGTAGCTCTCGGCGATCGCGTCCGTCCCGATGCTCTCGTGCACGAACGCCACCCGCTCGGCCAGCGCCGCGTCGTCGTAGACCACCGACGCCTGGCTGATCCCAACGCTCCCGTGCGCCGTCGCCGACTTGACGATCAGCGGGAACTCCAGCCGCTTGGGCCGCTTGATCGCCCGCGCCATCCGGAACACCGCGTACTCCGGCGCCCGCACCCGCGCCCGCCGCAGCAGCCGCCGCTGCAAGGCCTTGTTCGTCGAGAACAGCATCCCCGCCGGGTTGCACCCCGTGTACGCCTGCCCGATCAACTCCAGATACCCCAGCACGTACGCCATCTTCGCCTGGCTGCGCGCGAACTCCTCGAGCAGGTTGAACACCACATGGGGCTTGAACCGACCGATCGCCTCGTCCAGGGGGGCCAGCTCGTCCTCCAGTCCCACCACCTCGACCTCGTGCCCGAGGTGCCGCAGCTCGAACACCACGTCGTAGTCCGTCTTGATCCGCTCGACCTGCGCCTCGCTCAAGCCGTCGAGCGTCTCGGGCGGCACCAGGTCCTCCCGCGTCATGACAAGGATCCGCCGCGCCCTCATGACGCCAGACTACAACCACCCCCGCCCGCGCGCCGGTTTCCCCGACCCGCCGAACTCACGATCTCACGACCTGCCGCTACATCGAAACCCGATGCCGCCCCGAGTGCAGGTAGTTCATCGTCTGCACCGTCAGCATGATCGCCGCCTCGCGCGCCAGCCCCTCCTCGTCCTCGCGGCTCGCCCGCAGGCCCAGCTCGTCGCTCCGCTCGATCATCTCCCACAGCACCTGGTCGATCATGTACTGGTACTGCCCCGTCCAGTAGCTCACCAGCCGCCGAAGCTCCTTGCGATGGGCGCGCAGGAACGCCCCCGCCGCCCGAGTCCGCCCCGTCGCCATCTCCTCCGGGAACAGCTTCCGCAGGTGCTGGTCGTGGAACGCCGGGTGGTCGATCGCGTACTGGTCCTGGCGCGAGCCGTAGTGCTCGCCCAGGGTCGTCCGCATCGACGCGATCGAGTCCTGCCGCTCCCGCGTCGAGACCAGGGGCTTCCTGCCCGCGATCTCCCCCATCAGCTCGTCCACGTACTCCAGCTTCTTGAGCGCGGGCCACCCCGCGTACCGCCGCCGCCACGCGCTCTTCGGCGCCAGCCACACCGCGAACGTCTCCGCGAAGTCCTCGTCCGGGTGGCTCTGCGCGTACCAGTCATCGATGTGCTGCACGTACCGCTTGCTGTAGGGCCGGGGCTGGTACGTCTCCGGGTACGGCTCCCGCGAACTCCCGAACAGCTCCCGCCACCGCTTCCGCCGGTTCAGCCGGTACGCGTTCTGGATCGCGTGCCCCGTCTCGTGCCGCAGGATCTTCATGCAGTCCCGCTCGTTGCTCCCCTCCGCCTCGAACATCATCTTCCGCTCCAGCCGCGTCAGCCTCGGGTGACACAGGTAGAACGGCGCCCCGAACCCCGTCAGGCCCACGGGCGTCATCCACTCGCTCGACACCCAGATGTACGGCCGGTACACGAACCCCCTCGCGTCCATCTCCCCCATCAGCCGACGGACTCGCGACCCCAGCTCCGTCCGCTCGATCTTCAAATCCAGGTCGCAGAACCGCAGCTCCAGCAGATCGCGATCGCTCAGCTTCGCCAGCCGCGCCCCGCCCATCTTCCGCCGCCTGCCGTTCGATCCTGCCACGACACGAGCCTACGCGCTCGCGCCCCCCCGCGCCCAGCCCCGACCCAGCCCGGACCGAGCCGCGGCGCTCACGCCTTGACGTACCGCGTCCCGTCGTGCTCGACACGGGTCGCCCGCGACGGCGGCGCCGCCGTCGAGTCGTGGATCGACACCGTCGCCTCCATCCGCTCGCGCAGCGGAGACTCCTCGTCCCCCGCGATCGTGTCGATCAGCCACCGCGCCGCCCGACGCCCCAGCCCGACCGCGTCCTGGCACACGGCCGTATACACCGGGAACGTCCGCTTCCGCACGTCCGAGTCGTCCACGCCCACGACCGACAGCTCCTCCGGCGCCCGGATCCCCAGGGTCAGCAATCGGTGCAGCGCCCCCACCGTGGACAGCGGGTCGGTCAGGAAGATCGCCGTCGGCGGCTCGGCCAGGCTCAGGAGCTTCTCCACCGCCCGCGCCCCGACCCCCGGGCTCCCCAGTTCCGAGGCCTGCACGATCAGCGCCGGGTCCGGCTCGATCCCGTGCCGACGCAGCGCCTCCAGGTACGCGTCGTGCCGCGCCCTGTGGTCGTGGTCCAGGATCCCGTGCAGGCTCAGCCCGATCCTCCGGTGCCCCAGCCCGATCAGGTGCTCGATCAGCAGCACCGTGTGCGCCCGCATCTCCGTGTAGATGTAGCTCACCCCCGGCTTGTCCGTCCGGTTGGCGATCATCACGCTCGGGATGCCCTCCTCGGCCACCCGCACCGCCGTCACCGGCTCCGGCTGGATCGACCGCACGATCACCCCGGGCACGTTCCGGTACCGCAGGAACTGCCGGTACGACTCGCCCCCGCTCGCCCGCTGCTGCGCCGACAGCAGCGTCAGATCCCACCCCCGCGAGTGCGTCGCCTCCCGGATCCCGTCCAGGACCGCGCTGTCGAACGCCCCCCACTCCGTCCGGATCGGCTCACCGCCGTACAGCAACCCGATCACCCGCATCTGCCGCTCGGCGATCTGCCGCTGGTACCCCAACTCGTCCGCGACCCGTTGCACACGCAGCCGCGTCTCCTCGCTGACCGTGTCCACCCCGTTCAGGGCGCGCGACACCGTCGCGATGGACAGGTCCAGCCGCCTGGCGATCTCACGGATCGATGCCTGCTCTCGTCCCCGCGCCACGCGACGGCCCTTCCCGGCCGCGCCTCCCGAGACGAACGGGGCGGCTCCACACGCCACCCGCACGCTCCGCGCGGTTGCCAACGATAGCCCCCCCACCGGCGCCCCCGCCCTCACCCCTCAGGCCTGAACACCAGCACGTACACCACCATCAGCCCCCCCAGCACCAGCAACGCCCCCGTCCAGATCATGATCGCCCGCCGCGTCGCCCGCTTGCTCCGCTCCGCCTCCCACCACCGCGCGGGGCGAATGCCCTGGGCCAGGAACGTCACCACCGCCGCCAGGTTCACGCACACCACGTTCACCCCCAGAAGCAGCGCCGCCCCCACCGCCCCCTCGACCTCCCCCGCCCCCAGCAGCACCCCCACCGCCACCGTCGGCGGCAGCAGCGCGATCGCCACCATCACCCCCACCAGCGCCGCCGAGATCCCCGTCGTGAACGCCAGCGACCCCGCCGCCCCCGACGCCAGCGCCAGCACGATGTCCGACGCCCCCACCTCGCTCCGCCCCGCGATCTCGTCCGCCCCCACGTGGAACGGCGCCAGCAGACCCACCACCAGCGCGATCCCCAGCGCGATCCCCACCCCCGCCGCCGACGCCACCGCCGCTCGCTTCATCAACGCCGTATCCCCCAGCGTCGTCCCCAGCGCCAGCGCGATGTTGGGCCCCAGCAGCGGCGCGATCACCATCGCACCAATCACCACCGCCGTGTTGTCCCGCCCCATCCCCACCGCCGCCACCACCGTCGCCAGCACCACCTGCGCCACGTACATCCACGTCACCGACGCCGAGCCCGCGATGTCCTCGTACAGCTCCGCCCGGCTCACCCGCTGCGGCGTCGGCTTCTTCGCCTCCTCCTCCGCCTCCTCCAGCTCCATCCGGGGCAGCGTCGCCTCAAGCGCGTACAGGATCGCCCGGAACTGCTCCTCCCCTCCGAACGCGTCCTCGAGCCGATCGAGCACCCGCTCGACCCCCTGGCTCGTCACCGCCGCCTTCCAGACCGCGATCGTCTCGTTCCTGGTCAGCGCCCAAGCCGCCGCCACGCCCTCGCCCGACAGCAGTTCCTCCAGCTCGGACTCCCGAGCCGCCGGAACGACCACCTCCAGCATCCGGTCCGCCGTCGGACTGTTCGCGCCCACGCCCTACTCCCCCAGCACGAACCGCAGCGCCGCTTCCAGGCGCTCGTCCGCGTCCCTCGGGTACGCGTGCCCCACTCCCCGCGCCACGTGCAGCCGCACGTCCGCGCCCGCCGAGCCCAGCGCCTCCTCCGCCTCCCGGAACGTCCCCACCCACGGGTCCTGCGCCCCGATCAGCAGCTGCACCCGGGGCAGCTCCACGCCCTCCGGGATCCTCATGATCTCCGCATCCCAGTGCCCGCAGCACGCCACGATCCCCGCGAAACGATCCGCGTGCTTCAGCCCGACCTCGAGCGACACGTTCGCCCCCTGGCTGAACCCCGCCAGCACCACACGCTCCCGGTCGATCTTGTGCTCGCGGCCCACCCGCTCCAGCACGTGCAGCACCATCCACTCCGACTCGTCACGGAACGTCCAGTTGAACCCCTCCCCCATCGGCCGCAACGCGCTCGGCGCCACCACGATCGCCCCCACCTCCGCCGCCGCCCGCTCGTACACCCCCGCGATCGGCCCGGGCCGCCCACCCGACCCGTGCAGCACGATGACCAGGGGCGCCGCCACCTCCGGGTCATGCCCCGGCGGCAGCACCGTCAGCAGCTCCGCCTTCTCCGCCTCGGCCCTGAACGCGTCGAACCGCCGATCCCGCGTCGCCCGGACCGTGTCCGCGACCGCCCCAAACCGCGCGTCGCCCCGGATCGGGTCCAGGTCCGAGTCCGTCTCGATCGACACGATCCCCGCGAACCCGTTCTCCGCGCTCCGCTCCAGCCACCCGATCGCCGCCTCGTGGTCGCCCAGCTGCGCGTGCGCGCACGCCAGGTTGTACGCCACGACCGCCAGCCCCGGCCTGGCCTCCATGATCCGCTCGCCCAACCGGGCCACCCGCTCCCAGTCGCCCTTGTCGAGCGCCGCCCCCATGTTCTCGGCCATCCGCCGCAGCTGCTGCTCCGTCAGCGGCTGACCCACCGCCCCCGGCACGACCCACACAGACAGCGCCACCACGCCCAGCACCCAAGCCAATCTCATTCCACGCATGGTCCGAGTGTACACGCCGCGACACCCTGTACCGCCTGCGCGGCGCCCGCCCCGGCCAGCCCCGGCCACCCGCTCGCGGCCCCCCCGACCAGACCCAACACTCAACCCGTCACCCGCCGCCGCACCCGGAGCCCCGTCATGCGCCCCCGCACCCGCGAGCGCCGCGCTTTCACCCTCGTCGAGATCCTCATCGTCGTCGTCATCCTCGGCATCCTCGCCGCCATCGTCGTCCCCACCTTCGCCGGCGCCACCGACGAATCCCGCCGAGGCGCCTTCGTCGAGTCACTCCACTCCATGATCCAGTCCGCCGAGATCTACCAGGCCCGCACCGGACGGTTCATCCCCGACTCCTCCTCCGGCGTCTTCCCCCCCGAACTCGACGGCTACATCCGCGAATCAGACTTCGAGGGCGGCACGCCCATCGGCGGCGTCTGGGACACCGAGCTCAACGACTCCGGCGTCACCTCCGCCGTCGGCGTCCACTTCGACGGCACCGGCCAGACCCAGGACGACGCCTACATGACGCTCGTCGACGCCATCGTCGACGACGGCGACCTCACCACCGGCGTCTTCCGGCGCCTCGCCGCCACACGCTACTACTACGTCCTCGCCAACTGAACCGCGCCGGTCAGACCCTCTCCCACACCGCCGCAAAGCTGATCGGCCGCCCCACCTTCGCCGCCCACTTCGGCTTCGCCTCCACCCACGCCTCGTCCACCACCCCCTCGTGCAGCTCCGCCAGCCGCCACCCGTGCGCCGTCGCCGCCGCCACGTGGTCCGCCAGCAGGTGCACGTGCGTCTCGATCGCCACCGCCTCCCCCGACTCCGTGTGGTAGTGCGTCGGCATCCCGTCCATCACGAAGTACGGGTGGTACCCCACCAGGACGAACCACGCCCCGCCCCCCGCCAGCCGCGCGGCTTCCTCATACAGAGGCCCCAGCTCCGCCATGTGCTCGTCCGCCAGCGAGCACACCACCAGCCCGTACGAGCCGCCCTCAAGCCCGCTCGACCTCGCATCGCCCTCGACCAGCCGCGCGTGCGCCCCCCGCGCCGCCGCCCGCTCCAGCATCCCCGCCGAGATGTCCACGCCATCGACCGACCCGACGCCTGCGGCCCGCAGCCACGCCCCCGTCCGCCCCGTCCCGCACGCCAGGTCCGCCGCCCGACCGACCGACGACCACCCCACGCTCCGGACGCGCTCCAGCAGCCGCAGGTCCATCAGGTCCAGCACGGACCCGTCGTACGTCGCCGCCCACGCGTCGTACCCCTCGCGCGCCGACACCGTCGGGTACCCGCGTTGATCGAATCTCTTGAAGTCCATGACGCCCGAGTCTACGCCCCGGGCCGGCCGCGGCTCACGCCGCGATCTGGTGCGCCACCAGGCTGAACCGCCCGCCCCCGGCGCTCTCCACCCACCACCCGTCGGCCCGCAGCCGGTCCAGCAGCGCCCGTGCCCGCGGCTCGTTCACCCGCGCCCGACGCGCGATCTCGCCCACGCTCCCCGCCCCCGCCAGCAGCGCCGCCAGCGCCAGCGCCCGCTCACTGCCCGGCTCGGGGATCGTCGGCGCCACCGTCGGCGCCGGGTTCGTCCGCTCGCCGCTCGCGCGCAGCACCTCGTTGTCCCACGCCATCGGCGGCTCGCCCCGCTCACGCCGGCGTCGCGCCGCCGCCACACGCTTCGGATGCAGACCCACACTCACCGCAGGCATCACGCTCATGCCCGCACTCATCGGCCCCCACCACGCCCGCCACGCGTCGTCCCACGACGCCCGAGCGCAGCCCGCCCTCGGCCCGTGCCGAACATACCGATTGCGCCGGTCACGCCGCCGACAACCGGGCGACGACGGAGCCCGGCACGCCGGCCCCCCCGCGCCCCGCCGCCGCCCGACACCCCCCATGAGTGCCCGTATGGGAAGGCGCCGCGAACCTACCGCCGCCCGCCACGCCCAGCAACGCGGGCCGGCGCACCCGTCATCAGCAGCGCAAAGCACGATCCACAAGACCAAGCGAACTCTCCCGCAGCGGCCCGCCCCCGCCATGTGCGCGCGCGACAAAGCCACGCCGATGCACACCGACGTGGCTCACTACCGCTTCAGAAAAATCTGCCGCCTCCCCGGATCAGCCCGCGTCCGGGTGGCAGTAACACGACGCGACCGGCTCGACGTCCGCCCGCGACCACGCCGCCTCCAACTCCTCGGCCATCGCGTCACGCTCCGCAGCTTTGTCCTGCTGATCCAGCGACTGCGACAGCCCCAGCAGCGCCCACGGGTTGTTCGGGTGGTCCGCCAGGTCCGCCCGGTACACCGTCTCGGCCTCCGCCGCGTGACCCCCGGCAAGCAGCAGCGCCCCCAGCGCGTGCCGCACCGGCTGCATCCACGCCGGCGGCTCGTCGTACACCATCTGCTTCTCCAGCTCCACGCCCTCGCGCAGCCGCTCGTACGCCTCGGCCGTCCGCCCCTCGTTGAACGCGATCTCGCCGAGCATCATGCTCCGCGCCACCCCGATCACGTCCAGCGCCTTGTTGTTGCCGACGAACCAGTCCTCCGTCAGCCCCGATGCGACCTCCTCGAACAGCCGCATCTCCTCCCTCGCCTCGTCCGTCCGATCCAGGTTCGCAAGCGCGATCGACCGCGCGTAGTGCCGCTCGGCCCGGCTCAGCAGCCTCCACGCCGGCGGCTCCTCCTCCTCCAGGATCTCCTCCCACATCCCGAATCGGATCATCACGTGCAGCGTCGTCGGCATGAACCCGTCGGCGAACTCCACGTAGTCCCGCAGAAATGCCTCGGGGATCTGCTCCTCGATCTGCCGCGCCGCGGCCAGCGCCGTCTCCCTCCGCCCCTCCATCATCGCCGCGTACGACAGGAAGTGGATGTTGTGCAGGTAGTACAGGCTGTAGAAGTCCGGCGCGGGCGCCTCCGCGAAGTACGCCGTGTCCGCCGCGATCGCACGCTCGTTCGCGTCCGCCGCCTCCGCGTACCGGCCCGTCCGGATGAAGATGTGCGAGGGCATATGCACCAGGTGCCCGGAGCCGGGGACCAGGTCGACCAATCGGTCGGCGGACGCCGAGCCCTTCTCGGGCCACGGCGACGCCTCGATCGCGTGGATGTAGAAGTGGTTCGCCCCCGGGTGCATCGGGTCCAGCTCCATCGACCGCTCGAGCACCGCCAGGATCTCCATCGTCCGGCCCTTCGGCTCCCCCTCGTGCGTCCACAGGTCCCACGGCTGCAGGTTCATCAGGGACTCGGCGTACAGGGCGCCCACGTCCGCGTCGGCGCCGTGAGCGTCCCACGCCCGCTCCATCGCGTTCGCGTACGCCTCGTCCAGGGGCGCCCGGTCCTCCGGGATCGGCATCGCGTACCGCGTCGCCACCGCCTCGATCAGCGCCCGCTCGGTCTCGCTCGCCTGCGCGGCCCGCGCCAGCGCGTTCTGCGCCGCGTAGTACGCCAGCCGCGACGCCTCGTCGGTCATCTGCGGGTTGTTGATGTGCAGCCCGTGCGCGTAGGCGATACCCCACCACGCGATCGCGCACCCGGGGTCCGCCTTGGCCGCCTCGTGGAACGAGCGGATCGCCTCGTCGTGGTTGAAGCCGTACAGCAGCTGCAGCCCCTGGTCGAACCACCGCTGGGCCTCGCGCGAGTCCGTGGTGATCGACCGGTGGTACCCCGAGTATCCCTCGTACAGGTGCGGCCTCTCGTCGGGCGCCTGGGCCGAGGCGGAGGCCGCGCAGAGTGTCGTGGCCGCGGCGGCGACGGCGAGCAGCACGGCTGGGCGGGTGTGGCGTGTCATGATGGCTCCTGGGCTGATTCCGTGGCGGCGGGCCGCAACGGAGGGCCGCACGCCGAGAACACAGGCGCAGGGCCCGGGCGACGGACGCCATCGTACCCGGAAATTGCTCAGATTCGGCGCGGCGACCCTGGGGGCCCGACGCCCCTAGTCGCCGGCCGCCCCGTCGTCCTGCGAGTCGTCGAACCGGCGGACGATCGAGGGCAGGGCCCGCTCGCTCGCCCCCGCCAGCAGGGCCACCAGCAGCAGCAGAGCCGTCGAGGCCCTGGTTTCCGACAGCGCCCCCAGGACGAAGTCCGACTGGATCGCGAGCGTGAAGATCAGCGCGGCGATCACGCCGACGAGGATGCGGGCCACGGACTCGGCGACGATCAGCCGCCGCCCCGCCGTCGGGTCCAGCTTCATCTTGCCCAGGCGGGCGGCGGTGGACGCGAAGGCGCCGACGCCGCCCAGGGGTGTCGCCGCGAGCGCCGCCCAGACCCCGAGGCTCGACGCGTCGGTCTCGGCCGGCGCGTCGGAACCACCGCCGAGCACGCTCAGCGCGATGGCCGCCAGGCCGCAGACGACCGCGCCGGCCAGCGTCGAGTACAGCGTGACGATGCGGGAGACCTCGGAGCTGACGGCGACGTAGTACTCGTGCGCGCGGTCGAGCATGCCGTGGGCCAGGTCCGGGTCGTCGGCGTCGAGCAGCAGCGCCAGCGCCTCGCCGCGGAGGGTGGCGAGGGTGAGGCGGTTGCGGTCGGACAGGTGGGCCTCGGGGCGGCTGCCCTGGACGGCGCATCGCATCTGGATCTCGGCGTACTCGGCCGGGTACTCGAAGTCCTCGGAGGTCTCGTGGCCGAGCAGGAATCGGTGCCGCGCGTCGGGGTTGTCGCGGGGGCCGTCCTTGATCTTCTCGACGTAGACGATCAGGAGGTCGGACTGGAAGACGATGCGGAAGGGCGTGCAGCCGAGGAGGGGGGACTCGACGCCCTCCTTGACGTACCAGTAGCCGGGCTCCAGCTCGGGCTCGGCGTTGGCGTTCTTCTTCTTGGCGTCTGGTTTCTTGGCGTCGTCGGGCACGCGCCCCCCCGGTCGCGAGGTCGGCTCGGACAGATCCGAGGGTACCTATCGGCCCGGCGGGGAGCGAGCTTTGCGCCGGGTCGGCGGTGCGGGGGAATCGGCCGGTCCCCGCGTCCGAGACGGGGGTTTGCCGCCGACGAACGGGGACCTGGCGGGGGGAGGGGCTAGCGCGGGGCCTCGCGGCGGAGCTGCTCGCGGAGGTCGGCCGCTAGGTCGCGGCGGCGGACCTTGCTCGCGGCACGTTTGCGGCGCTTGCGGCTGATCGACGGCAGCTTGTTGAGCAGGGAGTCGCCCCAGACGTGCATGCGGTTCGGGCTGTGGCGGTTGGACTTCACGCTGGGATGGTAGTGAGGGACCGGCGACCGGGGACCGGGGACCAGGGGGAGAAGGAGCCGGAGATCGCGAGCTCACGCTCGCGGCTCGGTTGAGGCGGAGGAGTTGGGCGGCTGCTTTGCGGGCGGTCTCGCGGCGCATCGCGGCGAGCTTGGGGGGGAGGAGCTGGGCGTCGCAGTCCTCGGCGGCGAGCTGGGCAAGGCGGGCGGTGGCGGCGCACCGGGCCTGGGCGGCGACGAGGTCGGCGCGGTCGGCGGCCAGGCGGGTGAGGGCGGCCAGGCGGGCCCGCGTGCGCGGGTGGTCGAGCCAGGCGATGAGAGTGTCCAGGTCGAGCAGGTGGTTGGCGGCGAGCGTGGCGAGGCCGACGTCGGCGGCGAGGTAGTCGGCGAGGAGGGCGTCTTCGTCGGCGGGTGAGATCGGCAGGTCGGCAGATCGGCAGGTCGGGTGGGGAGAAGAGGGAGAAGACGGAGCCGGCGCCCCGGCCCTCTCCCGCGGGGCGCGGGAGAGGGAGCGGTCGTCGTCCAGGAATGGGGTGATGCGGTGTGTGGGCTCTGCATGGCCCACGGTACGGGGCGGGGAGGGCGGCGTCGGCGATGGTGAGGGCGTGGGGCGCGACTTGGCGCGCGCGGGGGGTCGGCATGATGCGATTCTTACAGAAGTGATGTGGGTGCTTGCCGCGGGGGGTCCATGCTCAAGCTCTTGATCGTGGTCGTCGGGATGCTGGTGGTGGTCGGCGTCATCTGCTTCATCGCGCTCGTGCTGCGCGGAAAGATCGAGGGGGACGATCGGCTCCCGGGCGGCGAGCAACTGGACTATCGACGGCGGGACTGGCTGCTCACGAAGGCGGAGCGGTCGTTCCTGGCGGCGCTGGACGCGGCGGTGTCGGGCGGGCACGGGCTCGACGGCGTGCGGGTGATGTGCAAGGTGCGGCTGGCCGACCTGGTGTACCTGCCGAAGGGGATGGACAGGGGTTCACGGGCGCGGCAGCAGAACCGGGTGAATCAGAAGCACGTGGACTTCGTGTTGGTGAGCGCGGACGAGCTGCGGCCGTTGGTTGTGATCGAGCTGGATGATTCGAGCCATGAGCGCGAGGACCGGCGGGCTCGGGATGGGTTCGTGGACCGGGCGCTGGCGGCGGCGGGGTTGCCGTTGGTGCGGGTGGCGGCGGCGCGGGGGTATGTACCGGGGGAGTTGGCGGGGAGAGTGAGGGAGATAGTGGGCTCGTCACGCTGAGGCGTAGAGAAGCCGAGGACGGCGTCTCCACGGCACCCGGCATTGCCTGGACTAGGCACCAGATCAGTTTGGCAATACACTCTGAAGTGTCCTCCCAAACGTACGGATATCCGCTGCGATAGGCGACTCCCTGATCCAAACCCTGAGCATCGTCGTCCACACGTAGTCACTTGACGATCTGAGACGACGCGCAACTTCGCCAATCCACTCGTGATGGTCTGGCATTGTCATGGCGGCCCTTACGGCATCCGCAACCGCATTCTCTTGAAGCCCGAGAGTCTGGGCTAACTGATCCGCATGCCCTGACACAGTGTCGAACACGACTCGCTCGGGAGCCTCCGTTCCAGGCAGCCTCATACAACCGACCGGCATCTCACCATCTCCGTCTACAACGCTTGCGGAACGGTAGTGAAACGCGCCGCGACTCGCAATCTCACCAAGGGCCTTCACTGCGCTGTAGGGCCCAACCGGCCTGATTCCAAACCGGGTCAAGTCCGCACCAATCTCACGAAGAATCTCTGCCACCATGAGTTCAGCCTCATGGTCCTCGACGAACACGTATAAGTCGGGATGAAAATGCGTATCCATCCGGCCCAATGCGTAATTCGATGCCGCGCTGGGCAAGCACTCAACACCCTGCTCCGTCCGAACCAGCAACGTCCTTGCCTCATTGGGTAGCTCTTCGAGCACATATGGACTGTGCGTCGTAGCAATGATCTGGAAGTGCCTTGTCCGGCAGAGCCACAACAAGCAATGAACCAAGCGACGCTGAGCACTTGGATGCAGTGACGCTTCAATCTCATCGATAAGCACAAGTGAGTTGTTTGGCGCGTTCTGCAACTCAGCGAGCAGGTCCAAAGCGCACGACTCTCCCGCCCCTTGATGAAACTGGGAGTAAGTAGTGCCAAAACAATCAACGACGCCAACATGCCTGCCTGGAGCAGCATCTGTATCAGCGTGACGGGCAGCCGTGTATGTTCGACCCAAGACAGCGGAGTAATAGGTACGTATCTCGGGAGCCAGTTCGTCGGTCGCTATCTCCGCCGTATTGCGCTTCGCAATTTGCGCGTATCCGACCACAGCTTCCTTGGGCATTGTTCTGGCGATGTCATACCAAAACACTCGCCGCATTGGCCTATCCCGCGGGCGCCAGTTCCTTGTCGGCTTTCGTATGCGCGCGGTTCGACGCTCCTCTCCTTGTCGAATCTCTCCCGAAATCTCTGCATTGATAGTGGTCTCCCAAGGGGTATCGGGAAAGAACTTTGCAGCACTGAACGAGAGAGCACGATCTGTCGGGTGCCGGTACAGGGAAGCGGCAGCCTTCAGTACAGTTGACTTCCCCGTCCCGTTTTCCCCACAGATGACCGAAAACGGAAACTCGAATCTGACTTGCTGCCCGCCCCATCCATGCAGGTTGGTCAGCTGCACTGACTCGAGGTATTGGGGCCAATGCGTGACTCGATCACGAGTGCGAATCTGGTTTACCTCACGATGCATTCACCACTCCGGCCCGCCCGAGTACCTGCCGTAGATGTCGGCCATGGCCTGGACCATTTCGCCGAGTGTGGCGCCGGCGAGGGCGGCGTCGATGAGGGCGGGCATGACGTTGTGGGGGTCGAGGCCGAGGTCGGCGGCGGATTGGGGGTAGGCGAAGACCCCCTCCGTCGGCTTCGCCGCCACCTCCCCCGCGGGGGCGGGGGAGGACTGGCCGCCGGGGTCGCCGTCGCGGCAGGTGGCGCGGATGCGGTCGAGGGCGGCGGCGACTCGGGACTTGTCGCGGGCGGACTTGAAGCGGGCGAGGCGGTCGACCTGGTCTGTTTCCACTGAGTCGGGGATGGTGAGGATGTCGATGGGGCGGTCTTCGTCGTCGTCCACGTACTCGTTGACGCCGACGATGATGCGGTCGTGGTTCTCGCATTCCTCGGCGAAGCGGTACGAGGCTTCGGCGATGGCGCGGCGGAAGTAGCCCTTGTTGACGCCGGCGACGGCGCCCCCGCCGTGCTCGGTGGACCAGTGGTCCTTGCAGCGGGGCCAGAGGCCGCCGGCCATGTTGTCGATCTCGTCGATGTATGCCTGGGCCTCGGCCTCGACGGTGTCGGTGAGTGCTTCGATGAAGTAGGAGCCGCCGAGGGGGTCGGTGGTGCGGGTGACGCCGGTCTCGTGGGCGAGGATCTGCTGGGTGCGGAGTGCGACGGTGACGGCCTGCTCGGTGGGGAGGCCGAGGGTCTCGTCCATGGAGTCGGTGTGGAGTGACTGGCAGCCGCCGAGGACGCCGGCCATGGCCTGGTAGGCGACGCGGACGATGTTGTTGAGGGGCTGTTGTTCTGTGAGTGAGCAGCCGGCGGTCTGGACGTGGGTCTTCATGAACCAGGACTTTTCGTTCTTGGCGCCGTAGACGTCGCGCATGCGCCGGGCCCAGATGCGGCGGGCGGCGCGGAGCTTGGCGATCTCCTCGAAGAACTCGTTGTGGGCGTTGAAGAAGAAGCTGAGCCTGGGGGCGAAGGAGTCGATGTCGAGGCCTCGGGTGAGGCAGGCTTCGACGTACTCCATGCCGTCGCGGAGGGTGAAGGCGAGCTCCTGGGGGGCGGTGGAGCCGGCCTCGCGGATGTGGTAGCCGGAGATGGAGACGGAGTGCCACTTGGGGACGAGGGCGGTCTGGAACTCGATGGTGTCCACGACGAGCTTGACGGAGGGCTCGGGGGGGTAGATGAACTCGTTCTGGGCGTGGAACTCTTTGAGGATGTCGTTCTGGAGCGTGCCCGAGAGGGTGGACCAGTCGATGTCGCGCTGCTTGGCCATCGCGAGGTACATGGCCCAGATGACGGCGGCGGGTGCGTTGATGGTCTGGGAGACGGAGACCTCGCCGACGGGGATGTCGGCATACAAGCGGTGCATGTCCTCGATGGTGTCGATGGCGACGCCGCACTTGCCGACCTCGCCCATGGAGAGCTCGTCGTCGGAGTCGCGGCCCATCAAGGTCGGGAGATCGAAGGCGGTGGAGAGGCCGGTGTTGGCCTTGGTCTTGGTGGTCTTGCCGGCGCGGAGGAGGTACTTGAAGCGTTGGTTGGTGTCGTCGGCGGAGCCGAAGCCGGCGAACTGGCGCATGGTCCAGAGGCGGGTGCGGTAGCCCTGGGGGAAGAGGCCGCGGGTGTAGGGGAACTGGCCCGGGGGCGGAATGTGCTGTGCGGGGTCGTCGAGCGCGGGGGTGGAGGTCTCGGCGTTGTAGACGGGGTTGAGGAGGATGCCGGAGATGGTGACGGCGTGGGGATCGACGGGCTCGGGGGCGTCGATTCGGGGGCCGGTGGTGGTGGTCTGGGACATGGGGCCTCGCGGGTGCGGGGTGGGTGGCGGTCTTGGGGCAATTGTACGTCGCCGTCCTCATCGCCCGTCTCGTGGGCATGCACGCTCAGGTCGGCTCCACGGTTCAGGATGACTACGATGACACCCCTCCGGGTGCGGTTGCGTAACGGTCACCGCCGCAGCGGTCGATTCACTCGGTCGTCTTCCGCGTGGTCCAGCCGTTGGAGGTCGGGTGCGACAGAATGACGTTGTTCTTCGGCCGTGGCTGTTTC
>JBHIWH010000014.1:0-19877 GCA_041987545.1 Phycisphaerales bacterium
CTGGACTACGACCCCCTCCCGTCCATCAAGGCCCCGATCGCCGTCTGACCGACCCGCCGAGCTAGAGTCGCCGGATGACCGACCCCACCCCCGGCGTCGTCCTCGTCGCCGCCGCCGCCGAGAACAACGTCATCGGACGCGACGGCGGCCTCCCCTGGCGCCTCCCCGACGACCTGGCCCACTTCAAGCGCCTCACCATGGGCCACGCCATCATCATGGGCCGGGCGACCTACGACGAGACCGGCCGCCCCCTCCCGGGCCGGACCAACATCGTCCTGACGAGCCGCGAGGGCTGGCGCCCCGAGGGCGTCGAGATCGCCCGCTCGCTCGACGACGCGTTCGCGATCGCCGACGCCGCCCACCCGGGCATGGACCGCATGGTCATCGGCGGGGGGCAGATCTACCGCCTGGCTCTCCCCCGCGCGACGCGGATCGAGCTCACCCGCGTCCACGCCGAGATCGACGGCGACACCACGTTCCCCGAGCTGGACGACGGCTGGGTGCAGACCGCCAGGTCCCATCACCCCGCCGACGACCGCCACGCCCACGCGTTCACCTTCCTGACGCTCGTTCGGCGCCCCCGCGGCTGACCCCGGGCCCGCCCCCGCGGCAGGGCCCGGATCGCCCGCCGACCACCCGAATCCCGGGAATCTGGGGGAGTTTCGGCCTCCAGGTTCGGGTTGTGACGGGTGTCCTGGCTGGTATGGGCCAAAAAACCCGAGTTTGGCGTGCCACTTTCCTGGCGAGGCCCCCGGATGGGGTGCACCTTCTCACCGGGTCAGGAACGAGTGAGTTCGTTCAAAATCAATCTGTTTGTGGGACATCACCCAATACACGTGAGGAGATCTCAAATGAAGAGCGGTATCGCAATCGCCGCCGTCGCCGGGCTCGCCACCGTCGCGGTCGCCCAGAAGGGCACCATCAGCCTGACGGCCAACACCCAGAACGTCGCCGTCGGCGACGTGGTCACCATCGGCGTCGTGGTCGACGACGACGGCTCCACCGCCGGCGTGCTCTCCTTCGACATCGCCGTCACCTCGGGCGACGCCGGCTTCAGCGTCATCAGCGGCCCCACCTTCGACGCGTCGATCTTCGGCCCCGGCGGGGCTGACCTCGGCAACGGCGTCGAGGGCCTCGGCGGCTCCATGGACATCCTGGGCCCCACCTTTGACCTGCCCCTCAACGGCACCACGGTCTACACCTTCCAGATCATGATCACCGCCGGCTTCACCGGCGCGATCGAGTTCAACAGCTCCGACGGCTCCGGCCCCAACGCCGCCATGCAGTACGCGATCGAGGCCCCCGTCGTCCTCGGCCCGGGCCAGTACAACGAGATCAACCACGGCACGCTCCGCCTCGTCCCGGCCCCGTCCGGCATGGCGCTGCTCGGCCTCGGTGGTCTGGTTGCGGCTCGCCGCCGCCGCTGATCACACCCACAGGGCGTGCTCCCGGGAGTGAGCCCGCCCAACGTGGAAAAGACAGCCAAACCCCCGTCCGCGACCGCGGGCGGGGGTTTTTCATTTTGCCCATCTTCCCACTTACCCACACCCCGACGCACACCCGCCACCCCATGAAGTGAGCGCAAACGTCTCAGCCCCAAGGCTGGACGAATCCCCCAGATCCGAGCCCATCCCTGAGTGGTGTCAGGACTTGCGCCTCACCCGACCACAACCCGTCCAAACTTTCCTCCCCAATTCGCTGGCATTTCCCGTTGCATCCCCCCGGGGGGGCCAGTAGCATGTCTGCGGGTCAGGAACGAGCAATCGTTCATCGTCGATCTTTGTGTGTTGGCGGGCTATCGCCCGTCGTGAGGAGAAAGAAGAAATGAAGAGCACCATTGCAGTTGCTGCCGTTGCCGGTCTCGCGGCCGCCGCGTCGGCTCAGACCGGTTCGGTGAGCCTGGTCGCTTCGCAGACCATCGCGTCCGCCGGCGACATCATCACCATCAGCGTCGTCGTCGATGACGACGGCACCACCCCCGGCGTCTTCTCGTTCGACGTGCAGGTCACCTCCGGCGACGCTGGCTTCAGCGTTGTTGGCGGCAGCCTCGCCCCGAACGGCGCCGTCTTCGGTTGGGCCGGCGCCGAGCTGGCCAACGGCGCCACCGGCCTCGGCGGCTCGACCGACATCCTCGGTCCGACCTTCGATGCCCCGCTGAACGGCCTCGCCGTCTACAGCTTCCAGATCCAGTACAACGGCGGCGAGGTCACCCTGACCTCCTCCGATGGCGCCGGCCCCAACGCCGCGCTCCAGACCGTCACCGAGGGCGGCCTCGTCCTCGCCCCGGCGCAGTACGCGTCGATCGACTTCGGCAGCGTCCGCATCACCCCCGCTCCCTCGGGCCTCGCGCTCCTGGGTCTCGGTGGCCTGATCGCCGGCCGTCGCCGCCGCTAATCCGATCTCTTCGGATTCTGCAGCACACACAGTCCCCCGTCCGCGACAGCGGGCGGGGGATGTTCTTTTTGGCCGGCTCCTCCTGAGCCTCCCGTCGCTTCGGACGCCGGTCCTCCCGGCCGGGCGACCAATCGATTGGTCACGGACGCTCGCGCGAGTACTCTGAGTCTCGGAGGACCCCACGATGCACCGTCGCACACCCGTTGTCGCCGCGGCCCTCGTCGGGCTCGCATCCGTCACCGCGTCCGCCCACGCCCAGACCGCGGCGAGCATCTACATGACCGCAAGCGCCACATACGTCGGCATCGGCGAGCCCGTGACCATCGGCGTCTACGCCGAGAGTGACGGCTCCACCCCCGGCGTCTTCTCCTTCGACATCGCCATCGACCTGGCCGACTGCATGCAGCTCATCTCGGGCCCCGTCGCCGGCGAGGGCATCCTCGGATTCTCCGGCGCCGTCACGCCCACGGGTGTCGAGGCCCTCGGCGGCTCCACCGACATCCTCGGCCCCACCTTCGACGCACCCCTCGACGGCCGCCTCCTCTTCTCCTTCCAGACCACGTTCATCAACTTCGACATCGGCGGCGCCGCCGTCACGTCCCGCGACGGCTCGGGCCCCAACCCCGCCCTGCTCACCGTCCTGGAGGGCGGGATCGTCCTCCAGCCCGTCGAGTTCGACCAGATCAACTTCGGCTCCATCGGCATCTTCCCCGCGCCGTCGAGCTTCGCCGTGCTGACCCTGGCCGCCGTGCCCGCCACGCGTCGCCGTCGTTAGACCACGGAGTCTCCCATGACACCACGCTCCGCGACCGCGCTGCTCGCCCTCGCAGGGCTCGCCGCCGCGACCGACGCCCAGACCACCACCGGCATCATCTCTCTGTCCGTCAACGCCACGGTCGTCTCCCCGGGCGAGACGTACACGTACAGCGTCGTCGTCGACGACAACGGCGTCGGCGACGGCAGCGGCGTCTTCGCCTTCAACATCTCCGCCTTCTTCGCGCCCGACGTCGTCTACGAGTTCGTCTCGCCACCGACGCCGAACCCGGCCATCTTCGGGTTCGATGGCGGCCTCACCGCGGGCGCCGCCTACGGCCTCGGGGGGAGCACCGACATCCTCGGCCCGACCTACGACGCCCCCCTGAACGGCCTGGCCGTCTTCACCTTCCAAGCCATCGTCCACGGCGTCATCGCCGGCCCGGGCGACGAGCCCGGCGACGTCGGCTGGGCCCAGCTCTTCACCGCCCAGGGCCTGGGCCCAAACCCTGCGCTGCTGACCGTCGAGGAGGGCGGCCTGATCCTCGCCCCAATCGAGTACGACGAGATCGTGTTCGGCTCGCTCGGCTTCACGACCGTCATCCTCCCCCCGGCGCCCTCGAGCCTCGCCCCGATTGGGCTGGTCGCCCTGCTCGCGACGCGCCGACGCCGGTAGCACAAGGAGAGGCCCATGGCCGCACGCCCCGCCCTCGCGCTGCTCGCCCTCGCGGGCCTGGCGGCGCCCGCCCACGCCGGCATCGGGACCGGCTTCGTCACGCTCACCGCGTCGGCCACGACCGTCCATGTGGGCGACACCTTCACCATCGGCGTCGCCCTCTCCGACGACCTCGCCGACCCCTCCGTCTGGGGCTACAACGTCCTCGTCACGGGCTCCGGCGCCGCCTTCTCGACCGTCGCCGGCAGCCTCGTCTTCGACCCCACGCTCTTCCCCGACTTCCAATCGGGTCAGGTCACGCCCGACGGCGCCTGGGGGTTCGGCAGCGCCGCCGACCTGCTCGGGCCGTCCCTCGAACCCGCCCTCGACGACCTGACCGTCTTCACTTTCCAGGTCCTCGCGACCCAGGGCGGCGTGATCCACTTCGACCCCGCCGAGGGGCCCGGCTCCCTCGAACCCATCGAGACCTATGTCCCAGGCATCGTCCTCCAGCCCGCGCCCTACGGCCAGGTCGTGCTCACGGGCGTCTCGGTCAACGTCATCCCGACCCCACCGACGCTCGCGGCTGTCCTCCTCGCCGCCCCGCTCGCCGCCCGCCGCCGGAGGCCGCCGCGATGACCCGACCGCTGACCTGGACCGTTCCCCTCGCCGGCCTCGCGACGGCCGCCACGGCGCAGGAATACACCGGCCGCGTCACCCTCACCAGCTCCGCCACGACCGTCAGCGTGGGCGACCTGTTCACCATCGGCCTCGTTGTCGATGACGACCCGCCAAGCCCGGGCGTGCTCAGCTTCGACGCCCTCGTCACCGGCCCCGGCGCCGCGTTCTCCACCATCCCCGGCAGCCTCGAGCCCGACCCCTTCATCTTCGCGTTCGACGGCCAGCTCAACCCCGACGGCGCCCAGGCGACCGGCGGCTCGTCGGACTTCCTCCCGCCCGGGTTCACGCCGATCAACGGCCTGACCGTGTTCACCTTCCGGGCACGCGCCGAGGCCGTCGGGCAGATCACCTTCACCGCCGAGGACGGCCCGGGCCCCAACGGCCTCATCAACTGGGGCCTCAAGGGGTTCATCTTCATCCCGATCGAGTACGCCGACGTCATCATCCAGGACGTGACGGTCAACGTCGTGCCGAGCCCCGGTACCCCCGCCCTGCTCCTCGCCGCAGCCCCGCTCGCCGCGCGCCGCCGACGCTGACCCGGCCCCGGATCTAGTACCGCAGCACCGCGTGCACGTCGCCGAGGCCGCCGAGCTTCTCGCGACCGCCCAGGTACCCCAGCTCGATCAGCACGGCGATCCCCACGATCTCCGCGTCCGTCTTGCCCACCAGCTCGCAGCTCGCCCTCATCGTCCCGCCCGTCGCCAGCAGATCGTCCACGACCAGCACGCGCTTCCTGCCCTCCAGCGCGTCCGAGTGGATCTCCAGCCGATCGGTCCCGTACTCCAGCTCGTAGTCCACGCCGTGCACGCTCCGTGGCAGCTTCCCCGGCTTGCGGATCGGCACAAACCCCGCCGCCAGCGCCTGCGCGATCGCGATCCCGAAGATGAACCCGCGGCTCTCGGCCCCGATCACAAGGTCGATCCCCTTGCCCCGGAACGGGTTGGCCATCAGCTCCACCGACAGCGCCAGCGCCGACGGGTCCGCCAGCAGCGGCGTGAAGTCCCGGAACACGATCCCCGGCTTCGGGAAGTCCTGCACGTCCCGGATCAGCCCCCGCAGCCGCTCAACAGCGCCCGTCGCGTCCATCGCCGTCCTCCCGTTCACGCCCACGCGGCGAGCAGCATACCGCCCCCAGACCTCCGCCCGCCCGATCCGCCGACCTCACGATCTGCCGCCCTCATACACTCCCGGCGATGCCATCACCCCGCAAGTCCACGACCCAGCCCCTCGAGGTCGTCGAGCCCCTCGGCGCCCGCGTCCTCATCCGCAAGGACGAGGACAAGAAGCAGACCAAGGCCGGCCTCCACCTGCCCGACAAGATCGAGATCCCCACCCTCACCGGCCGCGTCGTCACCGTCTCCGCTCAGGTCGAGGCCGACGACGACTACCCCATCCGCCAGTACGACCGCGTCCTGTTCAACCCCAAGCACGCGATCCCCGTGGACTTCGAGGGCGACAACCGCCTCTTCGTCGTCCCCGTCGAGGACGTCGTCGCCGTCTTCCGCAAGGACGGGGAGTAGGCGCCCCGCCCGTCCATCGTGACACTCTCGACGCTCCGTGACCCCGAGAGGAACCGAGCCGTGATTCAGATCCGCCAGATCCGTTCGGCCGCGGCTTTCGCCGTCGTCACGATCTCAGCCCTCCTGCTCCCCGCCTGCACCGTCGCCGCCGCCGGCGCCGCGGTCGGCGTCGCCCAATCCGGCGCCGCAATCATCGAAAAGGGCCGCGTCACCACCGCCCTGCTCGTCCGCTACGAGGACGTCCCCCCGGCCGTCGAGTTCGCCGCCGGCACCCTCAGCCTCGACGTCCGCGACATCATCGAGAAGGACGACCGCGTCTCGTTCTATTACGCCGAGGAGCACGGCGGCAAGGTCACCGTCTACGTCGCACGCCGCACCGACAGCGTCACCTCCCTCATCATTGACGTCGGCGCCACGGGCCGGCCTGACATCGCCCGCCTCATGCACGCCCAGGTCATCCACCACCTCGACGAGGCCGGCGTCTTCATCGAGGACTGGTCCCCGGCCCCCGGCGCCGCGCCCGACCCGGGCCCGCAGGGCTGAGCCCCGCCGCCCCCGGTACCCTTGGCCCGATGCACGACGCGTTCCTCGCCCCGCTCGACGAGCTGCCCGACCCGCTCCCGGTCCCGCCGGCGCGGCGTGCGCGAGGCGGCGCCCCCCTGGGCGCGAGCGTCCGCCCCCCCGGCTCCAAGAGCATCACCAACCGCCTGCTCCTGCTCGCCGCCCTCGCCGAGGGCGAGTCCAGGCTCCGCGGCCCGCTCCTCGGCGCCGACGACACGCAGCGCATGATCGCCGCCCTGACACGCCTGGGCGCCTCCGTGGACGCGCCCCCGCCGGTCGCGGGCCGACCCCCCGAGCTCCGTGTCCGGGGCGTCTCGGGCCGATGGCGCCCGGACTCTGACAACACCACCCTCGACCTGGGCAACGCCGGCACGGCCACCCGGTTCCTCTCGGCCGCGGCCCTCCTCTCGCCCGCCCCCCTCACGATCGACGGCAACGAGCGCATGCGCCAGCGCCCCATCGCCGGCCTCGTCACCCACCTCCGCGCCATGGGCGCCCGCGTCGAGCACCTCGCCTCGCCCACCGCCCCACCGATCCGGATCACGCCCCCCGAGGCCGCCCCGGCCTCCACGCTCGAGATCCCGCCCACCGAGTCCAGCCAGTTCATCAGCGCCCTGCTGCTCGTCGCGCCCTGGCTGCCCGCGGGCCTGACGCTCCGCCTCCTCCCGCCCGTAACCAGCGCCTCGTACGTCCGGATGACGCTCTCGCTGCTCGAGCGGCTCGAGGTCGAGGTCCAGGCCAGCGACGACCTGTCCGTGGTCCGCGTCCCGCACGCCCCGCCCCGCGGCTTCGACATCGACGTCGAGCCCGACGCCTCGGCCGCCACCTACTTCTGGGCCGCGGGCGCCCTCATCCCGGGCGCGACGGTCACCGTCGAGGGCCTGGGCGCCGAGTCACTCCAGGGAGACGCGGCCTTCCCCGACCTGATGTCCCGCATGGGCGCGACGGTCACCGAGCGCCCCGCGTCCCCCGGCTCGCCGCCCGCCATCTCCGTCGCCGCGCCCCCCGCACCCGCCCCGATCATGGCCGACATGGCGGACATGCCCGACGCCGCGATGACCCTCGCCGCCGTCGCCGCCTTCGCCCCGGCGCCCTCCGTGATCCGCGGCGTGCGCACGCTCCGCGTCAAGGAGACCGACCGCATCGCCGCCCTCCACAACGAACTGGCCAAGGTCGGCGTCCGCGTCGATGCCGACGTCAACGCCGACCCGGACACGATCACGATCACGCCCCCCGAGGGAGGCATCGACACGTCTCCCGACGCGCCCGCCGTCGTCTTCGACACCTACGACGACCACCGCATGGCGATGTCGCTGGCCCTGATCGCCCTCCGCCGCCCGAACGTCTCGATCGCCGACCCCGCGTGTGTCGCCAAGACCTACCCCGGCTTCTGGCGGGACCTGGCGACGCTCTACGCCTGACGCGCTATCCCCGCTTGAACCCCAGCGCCAGCCCCCCGACCGCCGCCGCCGCCGAGGGGAGCTCGCCCGTGATGAACGTCTTGAAGCTCTCGAACTGACCCGACGCCCAGCCGGCCAGCGACTCGTACCTGTCCCCGATCGCCCCCCAGTGGATCTCCAGGAAGCCCCCGTACTCCAGCCCGAACAGCAGCAGCGCGAACAGCCCGACCACGACCAGCGACAGCTTCACAAACGTCCGCAGCGCGTACGCGATCGCGAAGCCCACGAAGAAGCTGAAGCCCAGCCGGAAGATCGCCGGCGACCACTCGCGCATCCACTCCGCGTCGTCCCCGCCCGCGTCCGCCGCGGCGTCCTCTCCCCCGCCCTGCGGGATGATGTCGAACCCGCTCGCGCCCTCGGGCAGTTCGCCGCCAGCCGCCCGCTCCGCCGCGGGCGCCCCGCCCCCGCCGCCCGCGCGCGCCGCGATCCCCAGAGCCGCCCCGCCCGCCATCACCAGCACCGACACCAGCAGCACGAGCTTCACCCAGCCTGGCGACTGGGCGAGCAACCCCGGCTTGGCGCCCCCGTCCCGGCCGGCTCCCTTCCCGCCCTTCCGCTCGCCGCCCTCGCCCATCACGACTCCTCCCGCAGACCCTCGAACACGCACGTCGGCACCAGCGCCCGCACCACGTCCTCCCACCCCCGCGGCCCGATCATCCCCTTGACCGTGCTCGAGCTGATCTGGCACAGCTCCCGGGGCGGCATCAGGAAGACCGTCGTCAACTCCGGCGCCAGATCCGAGTTGATGTACCGCATCCCCCGCTCGTACTGGTAGTCCGCCTCGTCCCGGATGCCGCGGACCACGAACCGGGCGCCCCGCCCCCGGGCGTAGTGCGCCAGGAACTCGTTCTCGATAGAAGCAACCTCGACGTTCTCGTGCGCCCCGCAGATCTCCTCCAGCCACGAGAGCCGCGTCGCCAGCGGGTACGAGTACGCCTTCTCCGGGTTCTCCGCCGCGGCGACGACCAGCCGATCAAACAGCCGCGCCGCCTGATCGATCATCCACGCGTGCCCGTTGGTCGGCGGATCGAAACTCCCGGCGTACACCGCGGTCTCAGACATCACTCTCGCTCCCGGATCGAGTCGGACCACCCCTGGATCAAAGTCAGCTCCGTCCACGGCTTCTCGTTCGGGCCCCTCCGGATCTCAACGTAGCGTCCCACCATCGACGCGTCGCCCGTCACCGAGGCCTCGCTCCCCGCCCGGTCAACCTCGAACGGCTCGCCCACGACGATCCGCGGCGGGCCGCCCTCGCGCTCCTCCAGCCCGATCGGCACGCCGAAGAAATCCATGCCGCCGGGCCGCACGAACCGGATCGACCGCGACCCGTCCTCGGCCACATCCCACCACGAGCCCCACACCGTCTCGGCCGTCACGGGGATCGCCGGCGAGACGACGCCATCCCGAATCACCCGCACAACGACCTCCGGCCGCCCGCTCTGATCCCACTTGTGCATCAGCAACCCCGAGCCGTCCGGCGCCTCGATCGGCAGCCACGACGTCACGTCGCCCAGGGGCCGCTCCATCCGCCCGCTCCCGTCGAGCGCGAGCCGCACGACCCGCGTCCGGCCCGACTCGTACCAGTCCACCCACGCCCACGCGCCGTCGTGCGAGATCGAGCGGACCTCGGCCCACACCCGCTCGCCCATGCGGCTGTCCTCGGCCAGCACCGGGGTCGGCTCCCCGCCCCCGTCGAAGCGCGCCAGCAGGAAGTCCAGGTTCTCCTCCCCCTGCGTCTGCTTGCTGACGATCAGCCGCTCGCCGTCGGGCAGGAACATCGGCGCGTTGACGTCCGATCGCGGCAGCCCGGCGATCCGACGCAGCCGCGGCCGATCCACCTCGCCCGCCCACACCTCGTAGTTGCCCCCGGGCGACGCCAGCGTCACCGCCAGCCGCCTGCCGTCCCGCGAGATCGCGATCTCGTCCTCGTACGCGCGGGTCTCGTCGCCCCACACCCGCTCGGTCCCGTCCGGCTCGATCACGACGATGGTGCGGTCCGAGCGCAGCGTGCCCCCCCGGGCGCAGAGCAGATCCCCGCGCCCGGACAGATCGAGCCACGTGTGCGTCCACGACGCCACCCGCCGCCCGTCCTCCTCCGCCACCCGGAGCTCTCCGACGAGCCGCAGCGACACCGGGTCGAACGCGGACACGATGATCGACTCGCCACGCGAGAACGCGACCGTCTGCTCGTCGATACGCCGCAGGCTCCCCGCGTCGCGGACGAACCCCACGAGACCGCCGGTCTGCACGTCGAGCAGCCCGATGTCCTCGTGGTACCCCCGGTCCGAGTACCGGATCATCAGCACGCTGATGTGCCGCTCCCCGAACGCCCCGAGCACGCCGTAGATGCTCTTGGGGCTCTCCCCGGTGATCGTCACGCTGGACGCGACCTCGCCCGTCCCCGGGTCGATCAGGTCCAGCCGCGACTCGGGCGTGTTGATCATCGCGATCAGCCCCGAGGCCGTCCACGTGAACCAGTCGTGCCCACCGCCCTGCCGGTACATCGGATCGACGCGCCGGATCTCCACCGCCGCGCTCGAGCCATCCGCCGGCGCCGTCCGCAGCGACTTGGCCTCGACCGAGCCCTCCAGGTCGCACATCACGGCCAGCCGACGCCCGTCCGGGCTGAACTCCACGAAGAACGCCCGCGTCGCGCCGTCCACCACGCGCCACGCGCCGTCCGCCAGGTCGCGGACATAGACCAGATAGTCTTCGTCCTCACGCCCGATCGCCTCGATCGGCCGCGCCACGACCGCCACCCGCGTCCCGTCGGGCGAGATCGACATCCCCTGCAGCTCCCGCCCTTCGGGCCCCTTGATCGTCGAGTACACGACCCGCGCCCGCGCCGCGGGCCGCGTCATCGCCAGCGCCACCACGCCGACCACCGCCGCCAGCGCCAGCACCCAGCCCAGGACGCCAAACGCCCGCGACGCGCCCCGCCCGCCCGTCGGAATCGCCGCCGCCTCCGCGCCACCCTCGCGCGCCCGCTCCAGCTCGACCCGCACGTCTCCAACGTCCCGCCACCGCTTGGCCTTCTCCCGCTCCAGGCACCGCCCCAGCACCAGCCGCACGCCGCTCGGCGTCCCCGCCGGCAGCCGCGCCAGATCCACGTCCTTGTGCAGCACCGCCCCGATCGAGTCCGTCGCCGTCTCGCCTGCGAAGGGCCCGATCCCCGTCAGACACTCGTACAGGATCACGCCGATCGCCCACACGTCCGTCCGCCGATCGACCCGCCGCCCCCGCGCCTGCTCGGGCGACATGTACGCCGCCGTCCCCATGATCGCCCCGGGGATCGTCGGGCTCGCCCCCGCCGGCGTCGTCAGCGTCGGCGCCTCGCTCCCACAACTCGACCCCGCGTCGCCCCCCTTGGCCAGGCCGAAGTCGAGCACCTTGACCCGCCCGTCGTCGGTGATCTTCACGTTCGACGGCTTCAGATCGCGGTGCACCACACCCGCCTCGTGCGCCGCCTCCACGCCCGCCGCGATCTGCGCGCACACGTCCAGCGCCTCGTCAAGCCCCAGCGCTCCACGGTCGATCCGCTCCTCGAGCGTCTGCCCCTCGACGAGCTCGAGCACCAGGTACCGCCGCCCCTCGGCCTCCTCCACGCCGTAGATCGCGGCTACGTTCGGATGGCTCAGCGACGCCAGCGTCCGCGCCTCGCGCTCGAACCGCGCCAGCCGGTCCGCGTCCGCCGCCAACTCGGGCGGCAGGGCCTTGATCGCCACCGCCCGCCCCAGGCGCGTATCGACCGCCCGGTACACCACCCCCATGCCCCCGCGACCGATCTCGTGCTCGATCTCGTAGGCGCCGATCCTGGTCCCGCTCGTCAGCACGGCCAGAGTCTATCGCGGGCCGCCCCAGACCCCCCGATCCGGGATCCGCGGCGCCCCCGCCCGCGTACGCTGCTCTCGGCATGACCGACGCCGCCGACCCGCCCGCGACGCCCCGCACGCGCCGCCGATTCCGACTCGCCTCGCGCAAGGCTCTGATCCGACTCGCCGTCGTCTTCGCCGTCCTGATCGCCCTGGCCGTCGTCGCCTACGCCCGCCAGCTCAACATGCCGGGCCGGCCCCTCGAGGGCCCCCTCCCACCCCTGACCAGCGCCCAGAACGCCGCCGCCGAGCGCCTCCGCGACGACGTCGTCTCCCTCTGCGACCCCTACCCCCAGCGCCACGTCAACGCGTCGGCGATGTACGCCGCCTCGACCGACTTCCTCCGCGCCCTCCTCGCCGACACCGGCCTCGAGCCCCGCGACGAACCCGTCCCCGGCCCCATCGCGCCATCGGCCAACCTCATCGTCGAGATCCCGGGCGCCACGCGCCCCGAACAGATCATCGTCGTCGGCGCCCACTACGACACCGAAGAAAACACCCCCGGCGCCGACGACAACGCCTCGGGCGTCGCCGGCGTCGTCGAACTCGCCCGCCGCCTGAAAGACACCTCGCCCGACCGCACCATCCGCCTCGTCCTCTTCGCGAACGAAGAGGCCCTCCACTTCGGCACGCCCGCCATGGGCAGCTTCCTGCACGCCCGCGACGCCAGGGCCCGCGGCGAGGACATCCGCGCCATGATCTCCGTCGAGATGATCGGCTACTTCGACGATGCCCCCGGCTCCCAGCACTACCCCGAGCCCCTGAGCCTGCTCTACCCCGACACGGGCGACTTCATCGCAATCGTCGGCAACCTCTCGTCCACATCGCTCACCCGCCGATCCGCCCGCGTCATGCGCGACGCCAGGACCATCCCCGTCTACGGCGCCGCCCTCCCCGCCTCCGTCCCGGGCGTCGCCTGGTCCGACCACTACTCCTTCTGGCGCCACGGCTACCCCGCGATCATGCTCACCGACACCTCCTTCTTCCGCAACCCCCACTACCACACCCCGCGCGACACCCCCGACACCCTCGACTACGACCGCATGAGCCTTGTCGTGGACGCCCTCGAGGCCCTCGTCCGAGACCTCGCGACGGCACGCTGACCGCGCCCGGCCGGCGCAACGCTTCGGCGCCGGCGCCCCCCGCTGTAGACTCCAACCGATGCCCACGCTCGCGGCCAGCCCCGAGTCGTACGCCGCCCTCGCCGCCACCATCCTGATCCTGCTGCTGCTCGCGATCGCGCTCTTCCGAGACGGGCCCAAGGGCCGCCGCCGCTGCCCCCGCTGCTGGTACGACATGAGCGCGACCGAAGGCCGCCGCTGCCCCGAGTGCGGCCGCGAGGCCCGCTCCGAGCGCGCCCTCAGGCGCACGCGCCGCCGATGGCGCATCGCACTCCTCTGCATCCCCCTCCTCGCCGGCGCCTGGCTGCTGCACCGCCTGCCCGAGATCAACAAGCGCGGCATGATCGCCGCGGCGCCCACAACGCTGCTCATCCCGGCGACGGCGATCTGGAACAAGCCGAACTACTCTGGCGGCACGGTCACCATCCCCGGCGGCCAAGTGACCTCACAACGCTGGATGGGCGGCCCGCGAGCCCCGGCGAACGTCGATGCGCATATCGCGGTCGAAGTCCGAGCCCGCGTCGCCGCCGACTCAATGTGGGACTGGCAGACCCGCTGGCTCATCAACGTCGCAACAGACCGCCGCAACTACCTGTTCAGCGTCGCCCCGTCCCTCCTGCGCGCCCATCCCCCCCACACCAAGCTCGGGCGACACCTGCAACGACGTCTCGTCCAGCAGTACCTCGACCCCGGCCTGACCTTCCGCGACCGCTGGCCCGCCGGCGAGCCCGTCTGGGTCCGGGTCGATCCATCCGCGCACCTGATCATCTCGTCCAGCTATTACGTCCGATTCCGACCGACCACCCCCGGGCTGACCGAGTTCGAGGCAACGATCGAGTCACTCAACTCCCAGATCATGACAACGTACCTCGTGCCTCCCGACCGGGCGCCCGACACCGAGATCGGCACGCCCCCAGCCGGCACGTCAACGCTCCGATACACGATGGACGTCCACGCCATGCGCGGCCATCGCCCGGACTGGCCCCTTGTCGACTCGCGAGCGCTCGAACTCGACCTCGCGCCGGCGGCTCACGCGCACGACATCATCACGCCCGTCCAGGACGAGCGGATCGCGGCCGCCGTGTCGCAAGAGCTCTTCACCACGGTCTACCGAGACCCCGACACCCTCGAGCCCCGCGTCCGTGTCTTCGCCGAAACCCCACTGCTCGACGACCTGCTCGAGCGCAACCTCGCCCTGGGCGTCATCATCGAACTCCACCACGGCGACGAGATCGTCGCGTCCACCAAGGCGTGGACCGAACTCCACACCAGCCCCTACCCCACGAATGGAGAGGCCAGTCGCTTCCTCGCGCTCGTCGCGCAGCACCACACGGGCGAGTTCGTCGAGGAACGACTCGCTTGGAGAGTCAGCCTCCCACCGTTCAGGTTCTGCGACCAAACGAGGCTCATCGTCCGATCCGATCCGAACGTCGCGCTCCGCGACTTCGAAGCGAAACAGTACTGGCAAGGCGTCGTCGACCTTACCACGCCCCCTTCGTACCGCTACCCATGCGAGGAAACCGACCACTCGAACCCCGCTCCGCAGGACCGCGCGGACCCTAGTCCCCCGATCCCGCACACCGAACCATCGCCCCCAGGCATCTCTCAACGTCCTCCCCCGTCGTCGCCCAGCCCGACACGCTGATCCGCATCGCACGCCGCCCGCGCCACGTCGTCCCGCCGGCCCAGCACGTCCCGTCCCGCTGCACGGCCTCGATCACGCGCATCGTCCGCTCGTCGTCCCCGAACGACACCAAGACCTGGTTCAGCCGCACATCGTTGAGGATCTCGAACCCCGCCGCCGCCAGCCCCTCGGCGAACCGGGACGCGTGCCCGCAGCACCGCTCCACCATCGCCGCCAGCCCGTCGCGGCCCAGGCTCTTGAGCGCCGCCCATACCTCGACCCCCCGCGCCCGCCGCGACATCTCGGGCGCGAAGTACCACGGCTCCCGCCCGCCGCCATCAATCAAGTACGCCGCCGAGCCCGACATCCCCGACACGACCGCCTTCGGATCGCGGCAGATCACCAGCCCCGAGTCGTACGGCACGTTCAGCCACTTGTGACAATCCGTCGCCCACGAGTCCGCCAGCTCCACCCCCGCCGCCTGCCCCGCCCGCGTCGGGCACGCCCGCGCCCACAGCCCGAACGCCCCGTCCACGTGCACCCACGCCCCCGCCTCGCGCGCCCGCCCGCAGATCTCCGCCAGCGGATCGAACGCCCCCGTGTTCACCTCCCCCGCCTGCGCGATCACCAGCGTCATCTCGTCGAGCGCCGGCAACTCCGACGCGATCATCCGCCCCTGATCGTCCATCGGCACGACCGTGACCCGGTCCCGCCCGAGCCCCGCCATCGCCAGCGCCTTCTTCACGCTCGCGTGCACCGCCTCGCCGACGACGACCCGCACCTCCGGCGCCCCGTACAGGCCCTTCGACTCCACGTCCCACCCCGCGCGCGCCAGCAGCGCATGCCGCGCCGCGCACAGGCCAGTGAAGTTCCCCGCCGTCGCCCCCGACACGAACCCCACCCCGCACTCGGCCGGCAGCCCCAGCACGTCCAGCACCCACCCCGCCGCGATCTCCTCCAGCCGCGCCCCGATCGGCGAGCCCGCCACCATCCCCGCGTTCTGATCCCACGCGCCCGCCAGCCACGACGCCCCAACCGCCGCCGGCAGCGCCCCCCCAATCACGAACCCGAAGTACCGCGGCCCGGCCGTCGCCATCGTCGCCGGCGACCCCGCCTCGTCCAGCAGACGCACCACGTCCGCCGCGTCCATCCCCGCGTCCGGCAGCGCGCCCCCAAGCCGCTCCATCCCCGCAAGCGCCCCCGCGCTCGGCGCGACAGGCCGCTCCCCCACGCCCTCCAGGTACCGCCCCGCCCGCTCCGCCGCCTCCCTCAACCACTCGTCCATGCCGCCCTCCGCGCTCTGCGTCTTGCCCCCGCGATCGCCTATCGTTCCCGCTCAGAACCACCCGCCGGGCCCCACCACGGCCCGCGATCCACGCAAACTCACGCAAACCACTGCCGCGGAGGGACTTCCAAACCATGGCCACCCCCATCACCATGACCGACAACGGCCTCTCCGTCCCCAACGACCCCATCGTCCCCTTCATCGAGGGCGACGGCACCGGCCCCGACATCTGGGCCGCCTCCGTCCGCGTCTTCGACGCCGCCGTCGAGAAGGCCTACGGCGGCTCAAAGCAGATCGCCTGGCACGAGGTCCTCGCCGGCGAGAAAGCCAAGAACAAGACCGGCGAGTGGCTCCCCGAGGAAACCCTCTCCGACTTCCGCAAGTACCTCGTCGGCATCAAGGGCCCCCTCACCACCCCCGTCGGCGGCGGCATCCGCTCGCTCAACGTCGCCCTCCGCCAGATCCTCGACCTCTACACCTGCCTCCGACCCGTCAAGTACTTCGACGGCACACCAACCCCCATCCTCCGCCCCGAGCTGACCGACATGGTCATCTTCCGCGAGAACTCCGAGGACATCTACGCCGGCATCGAGTTCCAGCACGGCACAGACGACTGCAACGCCTTCAAGAAGTCCTTCGCCGACCAGTTCCCAGATCGCTACAAGAAAGTCCGCTTCCCGGACACCACCGGCTTCGGCATCAAGCCCATCTCCAAGGAGGGCGCCACCCGCATCATGAAGGCCGCCGTCCAGTACGCCATCGACAACGGCCGCACCTCCGTCACCATTGTCCACAAGGGCAACATCATGAAGTACACCGAGGGCGCCTTCATGGACTGGTGCTACCAGGCCGCCGCCGAGCACTTCGGCGCCAAGCCCTGGGAGGGCGGGCCCTGGCACATCATGGACCGCCCCGCAGGCGCCCCCGCCGTCACCCACCGCCCCACCAACGAGGGCAAGGCCCGCGGCGACAACTCGAAGATCATCATCAAGGACGTCATCGCAGACGCCTTCCTCCAGCAGCTCCTCACCCGCCCCGCCGAGTACGACGTCGTCTGCACCATGAACCTCAACGGCGACTACATCTCCGACGCCCTCGCCGCCTGCGTCGGCGGCATCGGCATCGCCCCCGGCGCCAACATTAACTACGACACCGGCCACGCCATCTTCGAGGCCACCCACGGCACGGCCCCCAAGTACGCCGGCCAGGACAAGGTCAACCCCGGCTCCGTCATCCTCTCCGGCGAGATGATGCTCCGCTTCATGGGCTGGACAGACGCCGCCGACCTCATCATCAAGGGCATCGCCGCCGCCATCGCCGCCAAGACCGTCACCTACGACTTCGAACGACTCATGGAGGGCGCCACCCTCCTCAAGTGCTCGGAGTTCGGGGACGCGATCATCAAGCACATGGGTTGACTGACCTCTCCGGGCCGCGCCATGGACCTCGATCTTCTCGATCACATAAAGCGCATCACAATCTCGGCGATCGTGTCCGATGATGTGCTCATGGAGATGCTCGTTCTGAAAGGAGGAATCGCTCTTGACCTCATCTACGACATTCTGCCCCGCTCGTCCATGGACGTTGATTTCTCGATCGATGGCGATTTCTCGGATGATGCGGAGTCCATGAGAGACCGGTTTGAAACCCTGCTGAAGTCAGCGTTCGACGAGTACGGCTACAAGGTGTTCGACGTACGTTTTGAAGAACGACCCCAGACACTGTCGCCTGAGCTAGCAGGGTTCTGGGGTGGATATCACCTTGAGTTCAAGCTCATCAGTAGCTCTCATCATTCGGTTGGAGAGGGCATCGACGCGATGCGTCGGAATTCGCTAGCTCTCAGCCCGAGCCATGAGAAACGCATCCGCGTGGACTTCAGCAAGTACGAAGCATGCGACGAGCGCGAACCTCACGTGGTCAATGGCCTGCAGGTCTTTGTCTATACGCCGACACTGCTGGCAACCGAGAAGCTCCGAGCGATCTGCCAGCAAATGCCCAGCTACCGAATCTCGGTAAAGAGTCCATCTGCATCACCGAGGCCGAGAGACTTCGTCGACATTCACACGCTTGATGTCCGCCTTGGCGCGCGTCCGGCGTTTCCTGATCACGCCGATCTCATTAAGCGCGTGTTTCAAGCCAAACGCGTTCCCCTCAGCCTCCTCGGAGAGATCAGGGACGTCCGAGCCTTTCATATCGAGGGGTTTCGATCTGTTGAAGACACTGTCAAACCGGGTCATCAACTGAAGCCCTTCGACTTCTATTTCGATCATGTGTGCTCAATCGCCGACGGGCTGAAACCCCTTTGGGACGAATAGACGCCATCCCTCGAGATACTCTGTTTCTGCCATCTCGTGTGCTAGATAGAAATCCAATTCCTTAGGCAGGCTCCTTGCAAGAGCTACTTGGCTTTCTCTGTATCCCGCAAACTCGATGTAGACACCAATCGCTTGATGATACGGATACGCATAGTCCAGCTTGACCAGCATGCTCATCAATCGGTTGACGGATACCTCGTCTCGGGCTGCCCGAAACGCGTACAACACTTCATGGACCCCTCCGCAATACGCCGGACGAACCGTCGCGTCGATCAGCGTACGCTCGATCCCTGTCACGCTTAGCTCTTCGCCAGTGTCATCCCGTATTTGAATAACTCCCAGCCTGTTCGTGTGCTTACCGTTCAGCAGGCAGACTCTGCGATCTCTGAACTTTGTGCAGTTCTTCGTCAGCCTCTGCTTCCGTCGAAACGCGTTATCAACGCGTTCCTGAGTAGGACCCTGAGCCGGCTTCGGCTGCGGGCGCTGCTCCGCATTCACATAGACTGTTTTCGGGATCTGCACGGTTAGTTCGTGTAGTTGCATCGCCGTGTAATGAGACAGGTAGGCACCTGGTTTTGCGCTCTGAGCGATCTTGAATGTTGATTTGCTGCCCCACGTGTACAGAGTTTCCGTTCTCCACGGGAATCGGAGCACAGCCTTGCGCAGAGGTGTGTTTGCAAGCATGTACTCCATGAATGAGGTGAAGGACATCGACTTCGCGAGGCGCCAACCGGTCCTCTGACCGTCCAAGATCGTCTTCAGGTCTTTCTGCCTGAATATGCCCGTGTCGTGCTGATCGAAGAATGCCAAGATGTCGGGTTTCGCGATTGAAATGCGGGACCGCGCCATAGCTATACCTCGTCACACGAAGTATATATACTTCGTGTGACATGGTGGGGAACCTTGAATCCTATTCCTGACGCAGAATCACGTTCGATACGCCCTAGAGACCATTTCCAGAACATCTGTATGGACCTGTAGTATATATACTACAGGTCCATGTGGATGAGACCGTTCGAATCCAAGACGCGATTGTTCGACCTAGATGCTGGTGAACTGTCCGATAACAGAGAGAGGCGGTGGCCTGTAGTATATATACTACAGGCCACCACAAACGTGGACCACATCGACTCTCGCCTCCGTATGCATCCCATCCATCAAAGGATGGTCGAACACCAAGTGCCAACTCTATGCGCAAGACACGATAAATAATGGCTTTATGACTTCCAAGGCATCCCCCCCCGCGAACAATTGGCCGATGAAATGGCGCCACCAGACCACGACCACCGAGCCCGAGCCTGAGACCCAGCCCCGCCCCGACGACCTCGACCACGCCCAGCTCCTCGCCCACTACCTCGACCCCGACATCCCGCCCCGCGAGCTGGCCGACATCTTCGGCCTCTCCCTCCCCCAGCTCGCCGCCTGGGCCGACAGCCAGCGCACCCGCGCCGACATCCACGCCATCAACGCCCTCCAGCACGCCCGCGCCGCCGACCTCGCCCCCTCCCAGCTCGCCCGCGCGCGACACACCCTCGCCGCCATCGCCGCGACCGCCCCCGGCGCCCGCGTGACCGCTCTGGAATGCCGAGCCAACGAGACCGCCCGCCGCGCCGCCACCAAGCTGCTCACCACCCTC
>JBHIWH010000015.1:0-17146 GCA_041987545.1 Phycisphaerales bacterium
GGGGCGGTCCCTCGAAGACCACGCCCGGGCGAACCGGGCCCGGGCGCGTGGACGTCACAGTAGAGCAGCCGGGCGGCCGCGGATCCAGGGCGGCGGCGGATTCGACGCGGCTACGGGCAGCCCGCGGCGAACGCGGTCAGGAACGCGACGACATCGGAGAAGTCCCACTGGCCGAACGGCTCGGCGAGGTCGGCCTGCGGCGCCGAGCCGCTGAACGCGGTCAGGAAGGCGACGACGTCGGAGAAGTCGAGCTGACCGACCGGCTCGGCCAGGTCGGCGGCGTTGCAGCCCGGGTCGCCGAGGCGCCCGCCCGCGTTGACGCGCTGGGCGACGATGAGGTCGTCGTCGCCCTCGAGGTCCGCCTGCCACGTCACGACGATGCCGCCCGCGACGGGCGCGATCGCGACCGAGGACGCGGGCGGTCCGACGCCGACCACGACGGGGGCGTGGGCGGCGTCGCCGGCGCCGTCGAGCACGTGGAGCGTCACCCCCGCCGCGCCGACGGTCGCGACCGAGAGCCGCCCCTGATCCCACGCGGCGTCGAAGTCGTCGTCGGGCGTGACGGTCGCGACGTGCACGCCCTCGTCGCCCCACAAACGCGTGCCGTCCACGGTGATGCGCTGGGCGCGGACGCTCTGGCCCGACAGGAGACCGTCGCGCCACACGACGATCAGCTCGCCCGTCGCCTCGTCGAGCATGGCGATGGGATCAAACTGGCGGTCGGAGCCCAGAGAGACCCGGTGTCCCGAGAGCGGGAAGAAGAGGTCGCCGTCCGCGTCCACCCGCTGCATGAGCAACGGCGCGGGTGTGGTCCCGGTCTCGAAGCCCCGGGCGAAGAAGACGACGGCGCCGCCCTGGCCGTCGGGCACGACGTCGGGGACCGTGTGCCGCGAGCTGGTGACGCCCGGGGGCGATTCGACGAAGCGGACGGACGTCGGCCAGGCGACCGAGCCGTCGGCGTTGACGCGCTGGGCGCGGATGAGACGCGTGTACGGGAACGAGGAGGAGTCCCAGAAGACGTACGCGCCGCCCTGGGCGATCGGGACGAGGCCGAAGACGTCGAGGTTGGAGCCGGTGTCGCTGGCGAACTGGGTGGTCTGGGCCCAGACGGGGTCGCCCGCGGGGTCCAGGCGGTCGGCGTAGATGCTCGTGCCCAGCGCGGAGACGACGAGGACGTCGCCGCCGACGAGCGGGGCGGCGGCGCCGAGGTACCGGCCCGCGGGCCCGGTGAAGGGCTTGTCCCATGACGTGGCGCCCGTCGCGTCGAAGGCGCCGATGGGCTCGAGCTCGAGGCCCGCCAGTGCGCGGCTGACCATGGCGCCGTCGCCCACGCGCACCAGCACGGGCGGCTGCATGAACCCGCAGGTGGTGTCATCCGCGGCGGCGATGCCCAGGGGGGTAAGCGGCTGGCCGTCGGTCGAGATGCGCTGGAGGCGGACGGCGCCGTCGTCGAACCCGCCGCAGAAGCTGTCCTGCCACGCGACCCAGGCCGCGCCGTCGTCGGTCGCGATCACGGACTGACGCTCGGTGATCGACCACTGGGCCTGGCCGACGACCAGGGGCGTGGCGGGGTCGTTGGGCCAGTCGGCGGCGGCGCCGCTCGCGGCGGCGGCGAGCGCGGTGAGCAGGACCGGGCGGGGCGAGATCGCGGCGCGCATGGGGAACCCTCCACTGGAGATGCCCCAGGGTATCGGGGCCCCAAGCGAGGCCGACCCCTCTATTCGGCGGGCGTGCGCGACGCGGGCGAGGGCGGCGTCACGGGCAGCCGTCGCCGAAGTCGGTGAGGAAGGCGAGCACGTCGGAGAAGTCCCACGTGCCGAAGGGCGGCGCGTAGTCCACGGCCGGGTCCATGGCGGCGAAGCCCGTGAGGAAGGCGAGCACGTCGGAGAAGTCGAGCGTGCCGAAAGGCTCGGCCAGGTCCGCGGGGTTGCAGGAGCCGCCGGGGGTCGTGCCCTGGAACTCGGCGCAGCCGAGATCGACGATGTCGTTCACCCCGTCGCCGACACCGGTGTCGGGCGTGCCCGTGTCGTCGCGAAAGCGCGGGTCGCCGTAGTAGTCGAGCGAGGCGAACGGGCTGAGGAGGAGGTTGTTGCCACGGTCGATGGCGATGGAGCCGGGCATGAGGCGCACGTTGTCGTCGGGCGTGCCCGAGTTGTTGTCCGGCCCGTCGGCGTCGACGAACTTCGGGTCGGAGGGCGCGTTCCCGACGCCCGGGGGCGCGGGCTGCCCGATACCGAGGTTCTGGATGATCGTGCGGTCGGCGGCGACGGTGCCGGCGCCGCCGGTCCAGAGGTTCATGTTCTGGCCGAAGTTGTTGCTGGTGTTTCCGAAGATGATGGAGTTGTCGACGTCGGTGTGCCCGTCGAAGGCGAAGAGGGCGCCGCCGTTGGTCGTGATCGTGTTGCTGGCGATGGTCGTGTTGACGACGCGCAGCGTGCCGTCGCCCTCGTTGCTGACGACACCGTTTCCCGCGCCGTCGTTGCCCGAGACGAGACAGTTCTCGAGCGTGAGACTCGACGAGGCGACGCCGCCGAACCGGACGGCGTTCGATCCCGAGACGAGGGCGGAGTTGTCGAGGAATCGGCACGCCCGCAGCGTGTGCTCGCCGTCGTTCAGGTACGCGATACCGCCCGACAGGGATCCCGAGTTGGAGCGAAACTCGCACCGGTCGAAGATCGCCGCGGCGCTGGGGGCAGACGTCGCGACGACGACGGCGCCGCCCTCGCCGAAGCTCGCGGTGTTCTCTCGGAACTCGCAGTCAACAAACGTGTACACACCACCGCCCTCGATCCGGACCGCGCCCGCGGAGTCGGCGTCATTCGAGTCGAACACGCATCGCTCGAAGGTCGCCGAGACTTCGGCGATGACGGCGCCACCCTTCGTGTCCGACGTGTTGTCTGCGAACTGGCAGTCGGAGATGGTGGCGAACCCCCCCGACGCGCCGACCAGCGCGAGCGCCCCGCCGCCGGTGTCGGCATGGTTGTCCATGAAGACGATGTTGCGGAGAGTCGGCGCCGAGTCCTCGGCGTAGATCCCGGCGCCCCGGTCGTCCGGAGCGGCGCCGACGGCGGCGCCCTTGATGATCACGAGCCCGTCGAGGATCGTGCTCAAGCCGGCGCCGAACATCTCGACGACGTGGTGGACCGACCCGCCGCCGTCGAGCGTGACGCGGGGGTCGAGGGGGTTGCCCCGGGCGGCGAGTGAGTTCTCGTTGCCCTCGAACCCGCCGTACACCTGCACGCCCGCGGGCACGAGGAACGTCGCGCCGGGACCGGCCGGGGTGTCGGGGGCGTATGTCCCCTCGGCGACCCAGACCTGGTCCCCGGAGGACGCCGCGGCCAGCGCGTCGGTCAGCGAGTCGAACGCGCGGCCCCAGGTCGAGCCGTCGCCGCCGGGCGCGGCGCTGTCGTCAACACGGAGCACATCCGCGGACGCGACTGTCGAGCCCGTCACGGCCAGCACGAACGCACGCACGGCCAGGTTCTTCATGCGGATCACTCCCCTACAGGCACTCCCTGTCTATCAGGGCCGGGGGCGCCGATCAATGAGAGACCGCCACGCGGGCCGGTATACGCACGAGCCACGCCGTGCTCACTAGGGGCAGCCGTCGCCGAAGTCGGTGAGGAAGGCGAGCACGTCGGAGAAGTCCCACGTGCCGAAGGGCGGCGCGTAGTCCACGGCCGGGTCCATCGCGGCGAAGCCCGTGAGGAACGCGAGCACGTCGGAGAAGTCGAGCGTGCCGAAGGGCTCGGCCAGGTCCGCGGGGTTGCAGCCGGGGTTCGCGGGGGGCTGATACTCGGCCGCGCCCAGATCGATGATTTCGTTCACGCCGTCTCCCACGCCCAGGTCGGCGACGGCGGGGTTGTCGGCGAACCGCGGGTCGCCGTAGATATCCAGACTCACAAACGGGCTGACGACGAGGTTGTTCCCGCGGTCGATCGCGGGCGAGAAGGTCTGAAGCCGGGCGTTGTCGTCGGGCGTCCCGGGGGTGTTGTCGGCGCCGTCGAGATCGACGAACAAAGGGTTGGATCCGATGGCCCCCACGCCCGGCGGGGATGGGGCGCCGACCCCGAGGGACCCGATGATGGACCGATTGACTGTGATGGCGCCGTTGATCGAGAGCCAGAAGGAGTCGTCCTGGTTGGGCAGGCCCGGTGAGTCATTGCCCCAGATGATGGAGTTGTCGATGATCGTCGAGCCGCGGTTGACCACGATGCCCCCCCCGGGGCCCGCGGGGCAGTCGTTCTCGGCGATCGTTGTGTTGACAACCCTGAGCGTGCCGGGCGAATCGTCGAACACAGCGCCGGCCCCGGTCGAGGGCGAGATGGAGTTTCCGGTCATCAGCGTGTTCTCGATGAGGAGATCATCGTTCGCTTGCTCGGTGGCGAAGAAGACCGCGCCGGCGCCGCCCGTCGCGGTGTTCGAGAAGAACCGGCAGCTCCGGATCTCGTGATCGCCGAAGTTGCGGTAGGCGACACCCCCGGCCTGCGACCCCGAGTTCTGACGGAAGAGGCATCCGGTGATCGATGTGAATGAGTCGCCGGATTGCATCGTGACGAGGACACCACCGCCGGGAAACCCGGCCCCGCTGTCGTTGAACCGGAACTCGCAGTCGGAGATCGTGTGCACGCCCTCTCCGTCGAGCCGCACGCCGCCGCCGCCGCCGGTCGCGTCGCAGTTGAACAAATCACAGCCGTCGATGACGACCGGGACGTTGGCGGAGATGCCGGCGCCGGTCGTCGAGGTGTTGTCCTCGAAGACGCAGTGCGAGACTTCCGCGAAGGCGGCGGCTGTTCCCTCGAGGGCGACGGCCCCGCCCCGGGAACTGGCGTGATTCTGTGTGAACACAAGGTTGCGGAGCTTGGGCGCCGAGTCGTCCGCGTACACGCCCCCGCCGACCCCGCGTGACGTCGCCCCGTCGGCGAGACCCCGGATGACGAAGAACCCGTCGAGGATCGTGCCGGCGCCGGCGTTGAGCATGGTGACGACGTGGTACGACGAGCCACCACCGTTGAGTGTTGTCGGCGGGTCGAGCGGGTCGCCGCGCTGCGCCAGGGAGTTCTCGTCGCCCTCGAAGCCGCCGTAGACCTGCACGCCGTTCGGGATGTTGAATGTCGCGTCGCGGCCGGCGGGCGAATCGGGGACGTAGTTGCCCTCGGCGACCCAGACCTGGTCCCCGGAGGACGCCGCGGCCAGCGCGTCGGTGAGCGAGTCGAACGCGCGGCCCCAGGTCGAGCCGTCGCCGCCGGGGGCGGCGCTCTCGTCAACGCGGAGAATATCGGCGGTCGCGACGGACGAGCCCGCCGCGGCCAGCACGAGCGCACACACAGCCAAGGTCTTCATACGAGACACTCCCCAGCGGAAAGCCCCTGTGTACCAGGGCCCGGGGAGCCGATCAACAGTCGATCGCGATCCGTGCTACGGCCCGCGCCGCGGACTCACGCGTGGATCACGCGTCCCTCGCTGGCGAGCGCCGCCTCGTGGATCGACTCGTGCATCGTCGGGTGCGCGTGGACGGTCGCGATGAGCTCCTCGCTCGTGGCTTCCAGCCGCCGCGCCAGAGACATCTCGGCGATCAGCTCGGTCGCCTGGTCGCCGATGATGTGCGCGCCGAGGATCTCGCCCCGGGGCAATCCGCGGATGATCTTGACGAACCCGTCGGTGTGCGCCGTCGCGATCGCCTTGCCGAGAGCCGTGAACGGGAACTTGCCGACCTCGTAGTCCTTGCCCTTCTTGAGGCCCTTGTCCTTGAGCGCGTCCTCGGTGTATCCCACGGATGCGATCTGCGGGTTGCAGTACGTGCAGCCGGGGATGATGGAGTAGTCCATCGGGTAGGGCTCGTGGTCGAGCTTGCCGTCGCGGAGCGCGATGCGCTCGACGCAGAGGATGGCCTCCTCGCTGGCGACGTGCGCGAGCCAGGGCGGGCCGATGACGTCGCCGACGGCGTACACGCCCGGCAGGTTGGTCTTGTAGTCGAGCTTCCTGGGCTCGTCGAGGTCGCCCGGGACGTAATCAGTCTTGATGTGACCCTTGACCGTCTCGAGGCCGAGCTTGTCGTCGAAGAGACCGTCGTACCGACCGGTGACTCCGATCGCGAGCAGGATGCGGTCGGCCTCGAGGGTCTTGGACTTGGACCCGTCCGGCTTGCCGTCCTTCATGGGCGCGATGGTGGCCTTGACGGTCTTGCCCTTGACGTCGATCGCGGTGGCGACCTGGCCCAGCTCGAACTCCATGCCGGCCTTCTTGTAGATCTTGAGCAGCTCCTTGGAGATCTCCGAGTCCTCGACGGGGACGATGCGGTCCATCATCTCGACAACGGTGACCTTGGTCCCGAACTGGTGATAGAAGTAGCCGAACTCCATGCCGATGGCGCCGGAGCCGACGACGATGAGGCTCTTGGGCTTTTCCTGGTTGTACATCGCCTCGCGGGCGCCCCAGATCTTGGGGTCACTGCCGAACTTGGCAAAGGGGAGGTCCCGGGCGATTGAGCCGGTGGCGATGACGACGTGCTTGGCGGTCAGCGTCTCGCGGGCCTTGCCCTTGGGGGTTGCGGGCGCGTCGGTGCGCTCCTCCTGCACGTCGCAGTCGTAGACCTCGACGGCGGCCGGCTTGCCGCCCTGGGCGCCGGAGACGAGCTTGGCGCTGCCGACGACGTGGTCGATCTTGTTCTTCTTGAAGAGGAAGGCGATGCCGTTGTTGAGCTTGCCTGCGACGTCGCGGGAGCGGCCGATGACCTTGTCCCACTCGAAGGCGATCTCGCCCTTGATCTTGAGGCCCCAGAGCTCTCGGTGGGCGAGCTTCTCCATGAGCTCGGCGTTGGAGAGGAGGGCCTTGGAGGGGATGCAGCCCCAGTTGAGGCAGACGCCGCCGAGCTTGGCGCGCTCGACGCAGGCGACCTTGTAGCCGAGCTGCGCGGCGCGGATGGCGCCGACATAGCCGGCGGGCCCGCCGCCGATGACGATGACGTCGTAGTTCTTCGTGGCCAAGGGGTGAGATCCTGTCTTCGGGGCGTGTTTGGGGGAACTGCGTGTGCACTAACTATAGGTCTGGGCGGGCGTGGCGGCGGCCGCGCTATGAGTCGTGCATCCCGGCGAGTAGCCTGCACGAAGGCGGGGTGTTCAACTCGCTCCACGCCCGCACGGGGGATACGACATGAAGCACCTCGCCATCCTGCCGGCCCTGGCCTGGGCAGGACTCGCGACCGGGGGCGCCCACGCCCAGATCACCAGCACCTACAACACGCTGACCAACCCCGCCTGGACCGACGCGGACAACTGGGACAACGTCCCTGATGTCGACGAGTACCCGGACAACGGGAACGGGGGGTTCTTCTTCAGCGCGATCATCCCGCCGAGCGTGATCACCGACATCGGCGCCGAGAGCATCGACCTCGACGCCCTCACGCTCCAGAGCAACACCTCCCTCAAGGCCGACGCCGGGGGCGTGATGATCGTCAGCGGCATCACGTCTGTCGATGCGCTCGCCACCTCGAAGCTCGATGTGCCAGGGGGCACGTTCCTCGCCAACGGACCGCTCAACGCCTTCGGCACGCTCAGGGTCGGCGGCGCCTGGCAGCTCACGATCAACGGCGAGCTGTTCGTCCCGGGCGCCCTGACGCTCGACGGCGGCGGCTCGCCCCGCGCCACGATCTTCGGCGGCGCGATCGTGCAGGGAGACCTGGGCCTGCAGTCGAACCCCTCCGGGTCCAGCGATAGCGCCGAGCTCATCAACCAGGGCGGCAGCGAGATCTTCTTCACGACCAGCTCGAGCCACACGCTCGTCCCCACGTTCACGGACAACGGCGGCGTGATCACGGTTCAGAACGGCGGCTCGCTCACCTTCCCCGCCGCGTTCGCCGGCTCCACCCAGCTCGTCACGCTCAACGGGACCACCCTCAACGCCCTGGGCGAGCTCCCCACCAACTCGGCGGAGATCAACTTCAACAGGAACACCCGGATCAACGGCTCGCTGACCGTCCAGACCGACCTGGGCGAGGTCACGTTCTTCGCGGGCGTGCACGAGCTGCTCGCCGGGAGCACGATCGACGCCGCGGGGACCGAGTCGGGCGGCGCCGTCACGCTCGCGGGTTCGGCCCAGGTGATCGGCACGGGCACGATCAACTGCTCCGAGAGCTGCGCGTTCGAGATGAACGGGGGTGTCCTCGGCCCCGACGACGGGGGCGACACGACGATCTTCAACACCGGCAAGTTCAGCTGGGGCGCCGGCGAGATCCGCGGGCTGACCAACCAGGCCACCACGCCCGGGGACTTCTCCACCGTCAGCCTCGCCGGCGGCCGCTCCGTCTCGGGCCTGCTCAAGAACGAGGGGCACGCGACGCAGGGGTTCATCATCACCGTCGCCGGCGGGGCGAGGATCGAGAACAGCTCTGGCGCCACGTGGAACGTCGTCGGCGGGAACACGACCGGCGCCGGCTCGTTCGCCAACGAGGGGATCTACCTCAAGTCGAACGGCGTCAGCTCGATCATGACCACGATCTTTACCAACACGGGCACGGTCCACGTCTCCGACGGCAGCCTCGACCTCCGGAACTCGATCGACCTCGATCTCGGCGAGGTTCTCGAGGGAGGGGGCGACTGGCTGATCTCGGGAAACGGGCGCCTCTTTTTCAACAACGGCGCACGCAAGATCCGAGGCATCTCCGACGGGACCCGTGTCACGGTTGACGGGCCCAACGCGGTCGCCCCGCTCGACCCGGACGGGCTCTTCTTCAACGATGGATCGCTCCGCCTGCTCAACGGGGCCAAGTTCGAGACCGGCCCGCTCCAGAACAACACCAGCACCCAGACGTCCGGCGGCTCCGAGGTCGACGTCGAGGACGTCATCAACCAGGGCTCGTTCGTCGCCGACGACTCGACGACGATCGCCGATGGCGATTGGTCAGGGTCTGGCTCCGCCGAGATCAACGGCGGGAGCGTCGGCATCAGCGGGAGCGTGGATTGCCCGGGCGGGTCCTGGAGCATCGACGAGAACGCGAGCGTGGGCGTCGGGGGCGACTTCGGCGCCGGCCAGACCAGCGTGGAGGGGCAGCTGGACATCACGGGCGACCTCCTCATGGACCCCGTCGAGCTCGAGGAGGTGCGACTGGGCTCGGACACGACCGGCGGGCAGGTCACCGCGGACGAGTTGCTCGCCCCGGCCGGGACCATCGGCGGCAACGGGGCGTTCCAGCTCCGTCTGCTCGACGCCGACGGCGCGACGATCGACCCCGGGTTCGACGACGAGCCGTGCGGCGTGCTCGACTTTGCCCTGAGCGAGGCCGGCTCGTTCGACGCAACGACGAGCGTGGTCATGGACATGGAGCCCGCGGGCGGCGCGCCCGCGCCGGGCCGGGGCGCGGTCGAGACGGACACGATGTCTTTTGCCGGGCCGATGACGCTCGCGGGCACGCTCGAGGTGCGGTCCGCGGCGCCCGTCCAGCTCGACCCGGGCGAGGGCGTCGCGCTGATCACGGGCGACCAGCTCTCGGGCTCGTTCGATCAGGTGGTGTACCCGCAGGGCACGTTCTACCGAGTCGAGTACTCGCCGACGGCGGTGACGCTGATCGGGCGGTGCGCCGCGGACCTGGCCCCGCCGTTCGAGTCGCTGGACTTCTCCGATGTGATCGCGTTCCTGTCCGCGTTCGGGGCGTCCGTAGCCGACGCGGACCTGGCCGAGCCCTTCGGCTCGCTCGACTTCAGCGACATCATCGCGTTCCTGACGTCATTCGGCGCCGGGTGCCCCTGAGGGCCGACCGCACCGGAGTCGCGGATTCGACCTTCTTTTCTACCGGCGCCGCGAGGTACGCTGCGCGGGGCCGGAAGGAGGGGCGGCGATGACGCGACGCGGGCTGATCCTGGGCATCGCCGGGCTGGCGGCGGCCTCGGGCGGCGCCCAGGCGCAGATCCTGAGCTGGGACGGCGACTGCGACGACCTCTGGGACGGCACGTGCGGGATCGGCACGACGGAGACCAACTGGAACCCGGAGGATGTCCCGGACAACATGACGACCTGCATCGCGCAGGGCGACCACATCCGCGTGTTCGGGACGGGGCGCCAGGCCCTCACCCTGACGACGACCGGGGGCTCGTTCACGATCCTGAACAACGCCGACCTGACGCTCACGGGCGGCGGCATGATCGCCAACGCGTCGATCCAGGGCGCGCTCATCGCGTCTGGGCAGACGACGTTCTCCGGGACGAGCACGCTGGGCGGGGGCGGGCGGCTGGTGGGCGCGGGGCCGTTCTGCGCGACGGACACCTTCGGGATCTCCGGCGGCTCGGTGGGGTTCGGGGCCAACCCGATGCCCCCCGTGACGCTGACGAGCAAGGGCAGCCTCACGCTCTCGTCGAGCGTCAACATCGCGCCCGGGTGCCTGCTGGTGAACGAGGGCGAGGCGCGTTCCGTCGCCGCGACCGGGATCACGGGCCAGAAGCTCCGCAACGAGGGGAGCTACTCGATCATCGCGACGAGCGTGAACGTGACCGCGGAGTACGAGCAGACCGACGGGGTCACCGCCGTCACCGGCGGGACGTTCTCGTGCGACAGCGCCAACGCGGACCTGCGGGGCGGGCGGATGACGGCGGCGATGGACGGGGTCATCCGCCTCCGGCTCGTGGTCGGCGGCGGGCCCGGGCACGTGATCGACGGGCTGGAATCGGTCTCCGGCGAGGGGCACTTCCTGGTCCTCTCGTCGGCGACCGTGGGCTCGCCGGTCGAGATCAGCATGAACCCGCTCGCGACCGCCGTGAACCGCGGCTTCGAGGTCGGCGGGGGCGTGGTCCTCACGATGAACGCCGACCTGGACACCCAGGGGGTGAGCCGTTTCGCCGGCGCGACCTCGGGCGGCGGCACGTTCAAGAACTCGGGCGACATGCACCTCTTGCAGGCGCTGTTCTCCTCCCCGTTCGTCAATGACGGCATGCTCTCTCAGCTGAGCGCGAGCCAGCAGGAGGTGCAGCTGGGCGCCGGGGGGAGCATCACGAACAACAGCACGTGGACGCACACGAGCGGCGTGCTGCGCCGTAGCGCCGGGATGGGGTGGTTCCTCAACACGGGCGACTTCGAGCGCCCCGACAGCGCGACCTCGACACTCGAGCTCCGCGTGCCCTTCGACCAGGACGGCGGGTCGATCACGCTCGAGGGCGGGGACGTGGAGGTGTACGCCAGCGGGACCTGGATGAACGGGTCCACCATGGACGTCGGCTCGGGCGTGGAGGTGCGGAGCCGGACGGGGACCTGGACGTTTCAGGGCGCGGGGCACGAGATCTCGGGCGCCGGCCTGGTGACTCTCGGCAACTGGTTCGAGCCGATGTCCTACGTCGTCGAGGACGGCGCCGAGCTCGAGCTCTCGGTCGGCGCCGGCCTGATCCTGGGCTCGGCGTTCCGGATGGACAACCGGGCGAGCATCACCGGGGGCGGGACGGTCAGGAACACCGGGTGGGTGGAATGGCGGGCCGGGCGCGTCGGCAGCGCCGCAGGGCGAACCCGGTTCGAGAACGAGGGCCGCCTCGCGATCATCGCGGGACCGGCCGGCACGCAGGTGCTCGGCGGCGACCTGCTCAACGTCTCCGGCATCGCCGGCTCGGGCGGCGTGGGGCAGACGGTCCGCCTGAACGTCGAGGCCGGGTCTTCCATCCTCAACGAGGGCGACTGGAGCATGTTCGACGGCGCCGACCTGATCGGGCCCGCGTCGGTCGTGCTGACCAACACGGGCGACCTCACCGCGATCGGCCCGTCCGACGGGTACATCATCCAGCCGACGCTCGACAACCTGGGCGACGTCACGGCGGAGAGCGGCGCAACGCTCAACCTCGCCGGGCCCGTCGCCCAGCTCGTCGGCGGCGTGCTCCTCGGCGGCGACTGGATCACGCTGACCGGCGGGAGGATCCTCTTCCCCGGCGACATCACCACGATCGGCGCCTCGGCGCGCGTCGCGGGCGACAGCACGAGCATCCCGGCGCTCGGCTCGCTGCAGCGCGTCGAGGGGCAGCTGTTCGTCGAGGGCGCGCTCGACCTGGATGGCTCGCTGGAGGCGCTCGGGGGCGCCTCGGTCCGGATGGTCCGGGGCGGGCTGCTCGTCGCGCCCAAAGGAGTCCTGAACGGGCTCCCCCTCTTCGAGTCCCCCTCGGACCTGTGGGCGACGCCCCCGAGCAACCCGTTCGAGGACGAGAGCCCGGGCCGGGGCGGCGAGCCGTCGCCGCACGTCGTCACCCCGCTCTTCGAGAATCACGCCGTCATCGCGCCCGGCGACCTCGGGCACGCCGGCCCGTTCGTGCTCGAGGGCGAGCTGGTCCTCTACGAAACTTCCACGCTCGACATCGACCTGGGTGGCCAGATCGCCCCCGACGAGCACGACCAGCTCGTGGTCACCGGGCCCGCGACGCTGGGCGGGACGCTGTGGGTCCATCTTCTGGACGGGTACGAGCCGGCGCCGGACGCCGAGTTCGTCGTGCTCACCGCATCGCAGATCGGCGGCGCGTTCGATGATGTCGCGAGCCCCGCGGTGGGCGGGAGGCGGCTGCGGGCGCAGTACGCCCCGACGAGCGTCACGCTTGTACAAGCGTGCGCCGCCGACCTCGCCGAGCCATTGGGCACGCTGGACTTCTCAGACGTGCTGGCGTTCATCACCGCGTTCGGCGCCGAGGCCCCGGACGCGGACATGGCCGAGCCCTTGGGCGTGTTCAACTTCTCCGACGTGCTGGCGTTCCTGGTGGCGTACGGCGCCGGCTGCCCCTGAGGCGCCGCACCCTCTGGTTAGGGGGGCCGGTATCAGCCTCCCGGGGCGTACATTCGGTCGCGGATGGGAACAGACCCCTCGCCCGCGACGCCCGCCCCGCGACCCACGATGGAGATTTGAGATGTACACGCGCACGATTGCAGTCGCCTCGCTCGTCCTCGCCACCGGCGCCGCCCAGGCCGCCGAGCGGGACGTCCAGATCGCCTCGGCGAACTTCACGACCGGCGTCCTCGAGCTGCACAACTGCGGCGCCGAGGACATCGACCTGTCCGAGTGGCGATTCTGCTCGCACGACGACAACCAGCTCCGCCAGTACACCGCGTCCAGCGGCTTCGCGGGCGTCACCATCGAGGCCGGGACCTCGGTCTTCATCCACTTCAACAACGACGCCCCCGCCGGCCCGGACAACATGAACGTGTCCACCCTCGGCGGCCTGATCGCCAGCCCGCTCGACGCCGACGGCGCGTACGCGATCGCACTGTTCTTCCCCGACGCCGACGGGAGTATCTCGTTCGCCGATTTCGCCCGCACGGACATCATGGGCGACCATGTGCAGTGGTCCACCGGCGGCGCCAGCGACGCGATCGCCGACGAACGCTCGCAGCAGGCGGTCAACGCCGGCCTCTGGACCAACGCGTCCGACTGGATCTCCACGACGCTCGACACCGAGTCGATCGTGCTGACCGACACGACCTGCGCCGAGCTGCACAGCTCGTCCAACTACCAGGTCAACGAGCCCGCGGGCGGGTGCAACCCCGCCGACCTGGCCCTGCCCTTCGGCACGCTCGACTTCTCCGACGTCGTCGCCTTCCTGACCGCGTTCAGCGGCATGGACCCGGCGGCCGACCTAGCCCTGCCGACGGGCACGTTCGACTTCTCCGACGTCGTCGCCTTCCTCAACGCGTTCGGCGGCGGGTGCCCGTAGCCGACCCCACGCTCCCCATCGAGGCGCGCGGCCAAGCGCTCCTCTCACCCCACCAGGCCCCCGCGAGGGGGCCTGTTCTTTACGCCACGCCCCCGGGCGTCGCCGCGGGGATTGAATGACGCCCGACCCGGAGGTAGCTTCGGCGGGCGCGACGACCGCGCCCGGAGGGAGATGACCATGCGCCCGCACCCGATCTGCATCGCCGTCCTCGTCCTCGCCTCGGCCCCCGCCCTGGCCCAGAACCGGCTCGTCGTCTTCGTCCACGACCAGCTCAACGACACGATCCTGCGCATGGTGGACCGCAACGGCGACGGCGACGCGCACGACCCGGGCGAGACGACTCTGTTCTACGACGACTCGCCCCCGCCCATGCTCGGCATCGACAACGCCCAGGGCCTGGTCGCCCTGGACGCGCACTCGCTGCTGGCGACCGACAACTTCGACCCCGACAACGTCCTGCTCCTCCGCGACGCCGACCGCGACGGGGATGCCTTCGACGCGGGCGAGGCCTCGGTCTGGTTCGGCGGCCTGCTGCCCATCGGCCTGACGATGACCAACCCCGCCGAGCTGCGCCCCCGCGCCGATGGGTCCTACTTCCTGCTCGACAACAACACGCTGGACACCACACGCCCCGAGGCGATCTACATCCTGCGGGACCTGAACGACGACGACGACGTGGACGACCCGGGCGAGAGCGTGCAGTTCTTCGAGCTCTCGCCCATCGGCGCCAGCACCGCGACGACCTTCGAGTGCCTCGAGGGGCCCGGGGGCGACGTGTACACGGTCGACATCACCGACCCGAACCAGATCGAGTCGGTCGACGTGATCGACGCCGCGGGGACGGCCCGGACCGAGTGGGTCAACAGCTCCACGCTCTTCGCCCTGAACGGGATCGTGTTCTTCGGGATGTACGAGCTGGCGCTGCACCCGGACACGGGCGAGATCGTGATCGGCGCCGCGACCCTGGGCAACAGCATCGTCCTGGCCGCCCTCCGCGACAACAACGCCTCGGGCACGATCGACGCGGCCTCGGAGATCCGCCGCCTCTGGACCGAGTCGGGCAGCGGGTTCTCCACTGGCTCGGCCCGCGACTTCGCCTTCGCCTTCGACGGGACCATGCTCTGGACCGACGCGCTCAACGACCGGGTCATGCGCCTGATCGACTCCAACGGCGACGGCGACTTCCTGGACGCGAACGAAACGACCGTCTTCTACGACAACGTGATCGCCGCGGGCCTCGGCCAGCCCGCGCTGGATCAGGCGTTCACGATCGCGCTGTCGGTCGAGTGCCCGGCCGACCTCGCCCCGCCCGCGGGCCAGCTCGATTTCTCTGACATCGTCGCGTTCCTGAACGCCTTCGGCGCGATGGCGCCCGAGGCGGACCTGGCCGAGCCGTTCGGTCAGTGGGACTTCTCCGACGTCGTCGCGTTCCTTGAGGCCTTCGGCGCCGGCTGCCCCTGAGCCCGCGTCCCCAGGCGCCTCGGCGTGCTCAACGCGCCCGCGCCGATCTTGGCCGATCCGCCGGGTGCGCGTTGGCCCAGGGGCATCGGCGCGATAGCCTGAACCCGAGTCAGCCCGGGAAGAGGAGGCCGCCGTGCGCGCACTCGCAACCGCCCTGATCACCATCACAACGTCCACCGCGCTCTGCGACGTGATCAGCGTCCCCGCCGATTACGCGAGTGTGCAGGACGCGATCAACGCGGCGTTCGACGGCGACGAGGTGGTGCTGGCCCCGGGCACGTACGACGAGCACTACATCCAGCTCCAAGGGAAGGCCATCACGCTCCGCAGCCAGAACCCCGAGGACCCCGGGGTGGTTCAGGCGACCATCCTCCGGGGATTCCAGCTCGGACCTGTGCTGCAATGTGTCGATGGCGAGGGGCTCGACACCGTTATCTCCGGCCTGACGATCACGAACGGGAAGGCGACCGAGCCGTCCGGGTTCCACGGCGGCGGACTCGAGATCACGGGGTCCAGCGCGACCGTCGAGAAGTGCGTGTTCCGCGACAACGGCGGGCGGTACGGGGGCGGCGCGGCCGTGATCGAGGGGGTCGGCGTGTTCACCGGGTGTGTCTTCGAGAGCAACACCGCCGACGTCCACGGCGCCGGGCTCACCGTCGAGGAGGATTCAGAGGTCATCGTCACGTCGTGCGAGTTCATCGACAACACCACCCTCAACGGCGGGGGGGCGTACAGCGAGCGGTCCACCCTCCGCTTTATTGACTGCGCCTTCATCGACAACACCGCGGAGTACGTGGGCTTCGAGGGCCTGGGCGGCGGGGCGCGCATGGGCCGGAGCGACGCCGTCTTTGACGGGTGCCTGTTCGAGGGCAACTCGGCGAGGATCGGCGGCGGGATCTCCTCCAATCAGGGATTGAGACTCAACCGGTGCGTCGTCCGGTTCAACACCGCCGCCGTCGAGGGCGGCGGGGTGGACGCCGTCGGCGATCCGTTCGTGATGGACCATTGCGTCGTCGTGGGCAACCACTCACGCGCCGCCGGGATCAGCGGCTTCGGCGGGGGCGGCCTGCATGTCTGGAACAACGACCCCGTCATCCGTAACTCCGCGTTCGTCTCCAACACCTGCGAGCGTCAGGGCGGCGCCATCTTCGTCCAGTTCGCCAATCTCGTGATCCAGAACAGCATCGCATGGGACAACTCCGCCGACGCGGGGAGCGACCAGTTCAAGATCGACAACAGCTCGACCGCCTCGGCGACGTACTGCGTCCTCCAGTCGATCATGCCCGGCGCGGGGAACACCGGCGCCGACCCTCTCTTCGTGCGGATGCCGGACTCGGGCGTGCTGGACCCCGGCGATCTGCACCTCGCCCCGGGCTCGCCGGCTATCGACGCGGGCGACAACTCGCTGATCCCCGCCGACGAGTTCGACGTCGATGACGACGGCGACACCGCCGAGCCTGTCCCGCTCGACCTGGGCGGCGGAGACCGGTTCCTCGATGATCTCTCGTCGGTCGACTCGGGCGCGGGCTCGGCGCCGATCGTCGACATCGGGCCCTACGAGCACGTGCAGACACTCTTCCCCTGCAACGACGCGGACCTCGCGCCCCCGTTCGAGACGCTCGACTTCTCCGATGTGCTGGGGTTCCTGATCCCGTTCGGCGCCATGGAGCCCGAGGCGGACCTGGCCGAGCCGTTCGGTGTGTGGGACTTCTCGGATGTACTCGCGTTCATCACCGCCTTCGGCGCCGGCTGCCCCTGAGGCCGTTCTCGCCCGCTGGCCCGGGCCTTTGAGATCGGGCGCCCGCCCCGTAGTCTGGGGGCCCAGACCGCGGCCCGCCGCCGCGGGGGAGGAGAGCCAGATGCCGCCGACCCGTCTTGCCGCCGCGCTGTCGCTGACACTCGCCGCCGCCCACACGCCCGCCCTCGCCCAGCCGGGCGCCGCGGACGGCGACCCCGTCTTGGAACGGGTCATCCTGCCGGCGAGCGAGTCGCGGGTCTTCGCCCCGTCGCCCGTCGCGGCCCGG
>JBHIWH010000016.1:0-11826 GCA_041987545.1 Phycisphaerales bacterium
TTCCCCCGCCCCAGGGGCGCCTGCACCCGGTCGCCGACGGCCAGCCCCTCCCCCCGGTACAGCAGCCCCTCGCCCGCCTCCCCCTCGATCGCGCGCTCCACCGCCACCCGGGCGTACACCTCGCCCTCCGTCAGCGCGCCCTCGGGCGCCCCGCCCTCATGTGCAAAGAGTGATGGATCGCTCACGGGCGCTAGACTGTACCCGGTGACGGATCACACCCCCGACCGCCAGCCCGCCCCCGCAGCCCGCCTCGCGCTGGCCACGGGCGACGTGTTCGCGGGCCGCGCCTTCGGCGCCGTCGGCAGGGGCCTGGTCAGCACCGGCGAGGTCGTCTTCAACACCGCCATGACCGGCTACCAGGAGTCGCTCACCGACCCCTCGTACTCGGGCCAGATCCTCGTCGAGACCGCCCCCCTCATCGGCAACACCGGCGTCAACGACGAGGACCTCGAAGCCGCCAGGGTCCAGGTCGCCGGCCTCGTCGTCCACGAGCTGGCCCGCCGCCACTCCAACTACCGCGCCACGCGGTCCCTGTCCGAGTTCCTCGCCGACTCGGGCGTCCTCGCCATCGAGGGCCTGGACACCCGGGCCCTGACCCGCGTCCTCCGCGCCGGCGGCGTGACCCAGGGCGCCCTCACCGACGACCCCGCCATCTCAGACGCCGACCTCGTCGCCCGCGCCCGCTCGGCCCCCAGCATGGAGGGCCAGAACCTCGCCGCCCTCGTCGGCTGCTCGAGCGAGCAGACCTGGTCCGAGACCCTCGGCGACTGGTCGCCCGACCCGGACCGGTCCGACGCGGCGCCCGGCGCCCGCCCCCGCGTCCTCGCCCTGGACTGCGGCGCCAAACGCAACATCCTCCGCCATCTCACCGACCGCGGCTGCGACGTCCGCCTCGTCCCCCACGACATCCCCGCCGCCGACCTCCGCGCCATCTTCGACGCCGGCGAGGCCGACGGCCTCTTCATCTCCAACGGCCCCGGCGACCCCGCCGCAGTCGAACAGACCATCGCCACCCTCCGCCAGCTCCTCTTCGAGGACGGCGCCGCGGACATCCCCACCTTCGGCATCTGCCTCGGCCACCAGCTCCTCGCCCTCGCCCTCGGCGCCACCACCTTCAAGCTCCCCTTCGGCCACCGCGGCGCCAACCAGCCCGTCCTCGAACGCGACACCGGACGCGTCCAGATCACCAGCCAGAACCACGGCTTCGCCGTCGACCCCGCCTCCCTCGAGCCCCTGGGCGCCGAGCCCACCCACACCCACCTCAACGACCAGACCCTCGCCGGCTTCCAGGTTCGCGGACGTCCGATCTTCGCCGTCCAGTTCCACCCCGAGGCCTCCCCAGGCCCGCACGACGCCGCGCCGCTCTTCGACCGGTTCGTGTCCCTCCTCCGCACGCCGCGCCCCGCCCCCCGCGCCGCCGCCCGATAGCCCATTTTCACATCGGGCCGCCACGGGCGCCCCAGATTCTCGGACCCGGACGCATCCGCCCTCGCCGGGGTGCGTATGGGCGTGTGCCGCGTTCGCGGCATGACCCGTCCGCCCGCCGTTTGGCGCGGGTGTGACACTGGGACCGTTTGGCGAAATGGTGAGTTATGACGGACCTTTTCCGTCTGATCCAATGTTTCCGTTTTCGGGGTCTGGGCTATTGCATTGACCGGGCCACTGGGTATATTCGGGATGGCGTCTCATACCCGCGGAGTCGGTGTGTTTCGGCGTTTGGTTGGCCGTCCGGCGTCCGCGGGTCGGAGGGGAGAAGGCATCTGTCCAGCGGCGTCCCGTGCCTCGGCTCGGCACGCCACCCGACAGACGCCGGTTGGAGAGTGAACGGCGCACGGCGCGCCATGATTACGACGCATGATGCGTGACGAAGGACGCTCGACGTAGACGTCCGACGCAGTTTGTCTCGACGACGGGCCGGCACGGCTCGAGCCCGTCACATTGAGTTCTGGCAGATCCCGCTCCGGGGTCGTATCGAGTTGTGGTTCAAACGAGAGGAGCTTTCTCATGAAGGCAATGTGTGGTCTGAGTCTCGCAATGGCCGCTGGGTGTCTGACCTCAGGCATCGCCGCCGGCGCCGAGACGCCCGAAATGCAGATTTCCAACAGGACCATGAAGGCATGGCCCGTCGCGAACATCTACTACAACTTCGGCACCGGCGAGCGCATCGTCACGCCGTTCGGTTCCGGCCAGCGGAACGTCTCCGCCCCCGTCTGGATCGCGACCAACACCGATCCCTGCGGCACCGGCGGCACCGTCGGCATCATCGATAACCCCGACGCCGACGGCGACGGCATCGGTGACATCGTCTTCACCGTCCCCACCGTCTGCGCGACGGCCATCACCCCCTGCGAGGGCACCTGGAACGCCTGGTTCGGCGAGCTCGACGGCGCCGACGTCGTCGTTGACTGCGTCGTCGTCGCCTACGGCATCATCGCCCCCGACACCGACACCGATGGCGACTCCATCGGCGACGGCATCGTCGACTACGACCTCTTCTTCACCTGGTCCGACAACGACCCCGGCTTCGGCGCCGACTTCCCCGGCCCCTCCGGCCGCTCCTGCATCCTCGACCTCCAGCTCACGGACATCCCGGGCGCCCTGCCCGGTATCCCCCCGGGCTTCGTCGCGGTCTACACCCTCACCCTCGACTTCGCCTCCCTCGCCCCCAGCCTCATCTTCGAGCTGGCCGACGGCGACGGCGTTGACGACGCGGGCACCGGCATCTCCGGTGGCGCCATCTACGGCTTCCCGACCGCCGGCGACCCCGATGCCGACGGCATGAACAACTTCTCCTACGCCATGCGCTTCGATCAGTCCGCCCTTCCCGTCCCCGGCGCCGGCGCCGGCGCCACCAAGGGCGCCAACGGCGCGCTCATGACCGCCCCGGTCGGCTGCACGGCCACCCCGTGCCCCGTCCCCGCGGATCCCCCCGGCACCGAGATCGATGCCGTTGACGTCTACACCTCCGGGCCCTCCTGCCCGCCCACCATCACCTCCTACCTGGGCACCTTCTTCTTCGGTGGCTTCTCCTGCCCCACCGGCACGCCCAACTCCCAGTCCTACCTCGAGATGTACGGCGGCGGCGTCGTTGGCTGCCCCGAGGTCCCGGCTGGCGCGTGCAACGCTGCCGACCTGGCCGTGCCCGTCGGCACGCTCAACTTCGATGACGTCGTTGCCTTCCTGACGTCCTTCTCCGCTCTTGGTTGCGGTTCCGACCTCGCCGACCCCGTCGGCACCTGGAACTTCGACGACGTGGTCGCCTTCCTGACCGCGTTCAGCGCCGGCTGCCCGTAATCGGAGCAAGCCCCTACAAGACCTGAGTCAGTTTGTGTGACTCGGATCTGACCCAACGGCCCCCGGGACAACCGTCCCGGGGGCTTCTTCTTTTGCGCATCCTTGTGGCGCCCCACGCCGACGTGCAATGAGCGCCGACCGCCCCTCCCTCTCCCCCCCGGGGAGAGGGCCGGGGAGAGGGGCTCCGCCCTCTCTCGAACTCCCCGGCGCCTGGTCGCGCGAGACCCTCACGCACGCGGGCCGGTTCGCGTCCTCAGTACCGCGGCACCCCCGGATCCACCGCCCGCGACCACAGGTCGATCCCGCCCGCCACCGACCGCGCCCCCGCGAACCCCTGCTCGCGCAGCAAAGCCGCCACGCTCATCGACCGCACACCGTGGTGGCACAGCACCGCCACCGCCGTGTCCTCCTCGATGGGCAGCTCCGCCAGCCGCGCCGCCAGCTCCCCCATCGGCACGTGCACCGCACCCGGAACGCCCGCCAGCGCGACCTCCCCCGCCTCCCGGATATCCAGCAGCAAGAAGCCGTCCCGCCCCTCGTCCAGCAGCCGCTTGGCCTCCCGCGGCGTGATCTCGACGCCCTCCTGCAGCGGGTACCCCTCGGGCAGCCCACGACCGTCCAGGGGCCTGCTCACGGCTTCTCCCCGCCGTCTCCGTCATCGTCCATCGGCGCCGCCGCCCCGCCCGTCAGCCACCCCCCGGGCGGCTGCCGCTTGTAGACGCCCGCCGGGCTCTGACGCCTCGACCACGGCGGGCTCACCACCGCGCGCACGGGCATCAGCCCGACCTCCACCAGCCCCCGCAGCGGCTGCGCCACGACCTCCGCCCCCCGCATCAGCCGGCTCCCCGGCTCGTCCAGCTCCATCGCCGACTCGACCGTCGGGTACAGCCCCTTGCGCCGCGTCGGCTCCAGGTCGTACAGCCGCCCCCGCGCGTACGTCGGCGCGTGCACCGTCCCGTCCACCGGCACGACCACGACCGTGGACCCCCAGTTCGACCGGTCCAACGACCGCACGCTCGCCACGTCACGCCCGTGCCCGCCGCCCGCCTCGCGCGACGGCGTCACCGCCGGCAGCGCCGTCCGCCCGCCGAGCACCGGCCGCGAGTTCAGATCGGCGCACCCACAGGCAAGCCCCACGCCGACGGCGCCGAGGCACACCACGATCCTCCGGTTCATGCTCATCGCGCCAGACTACCACGCGCCGCCGTCGTCCCCCGACTCGGCCCCCAGCACGCGCTCCACCGCCCCCCGCGCCTCCTCGCCCGTGAACCCCCGCCGCGAAAGCACGCCCAGCAGCCGCCGCCGCTTCACCTCGACCGCCAGACCCGACGGCAGCCCCCGGAGCTTCCGACGCGCCACGACCTCCGCGTCCGCGTCACCCTCGCGCGCCCGGACCGCCTCGGCAACGACCTCCCGCGCCAGGGCCTCGCCGATCCCCCGCCTGGCCAGCTTTGCCTCCAGCAACCTCGTCCCCGCCGGCATCCGCCGCAGCTCCAGCCGCACGACCGACTCGGCCAGCGCCCGGTCGTCCACGTGCCGCTCGCCGGCGAGCGCCGCCACCACGCCGTCCACGACGTCCACGTCGTGCCCCTTGCCGATCAGCTTCTGGCGCAGCTCGGCGCGGCTCAGCGCCCGCCGCTCGAGCATCTTCAGCGCCGCCCGCCGAGCCGCGGCCGGGTCTCCTCCGCCCGAGCCCGCCGCGCTCACCCGCCCAGCCCCTGCAGGTACGCCCCGATCTCACCGACCGCCTGCGCATCGCCCGCGGCCTCGGACGCCGCCAGCCCCGCACGCAGCGTCTCCCGCGCCCCGTCCGCGTCGCCGGCGGCCTCCTGCGACCGCGCCTTGTGGAAGTACGCGTAGCAGTAGTGGGGGGCCACGCCCAGGCACCGGTCGTAGAACGCGATCGCCTCGACGTGCCTCGCCTGCTTCGCCATCTCCTGCGCCATCGCGTACAGCGTGAACGCGTCGTCCGGGTCCTGGGCCAGCAACCTCTCGAGCTGTTCCATCGTCGGCATGCCCACAGCCTACCCCGGCCGCCTCCCCCCGATCTGCCGACCTGCCGATCTCACGACCTCCCGCCTCCCTCCGCCCCTACCCTTCTCTCCCAGGTCTACACAAGGAGGGCGCGATGAGCGACATCAAGAAGGTTGGCGTGATCGGCTCGGGCCAGATGGGCGGCGGCATCGCCCAGGTCGCCGCCACCGCCGGCCTCGACACCACCGTCTTCGACACCTCCGCCGACGCCATCGCCCGCTGCCAGGCGACCCACGACAAGCTCCTCGCCCGCGCCGTCGAGAAGGAGCGCATGACCGCCGACGAGGCCAAGGCCACCAAGGACCGCCTCACCTACGTCACCGACCTCAAGCTCCTCAGCGAGTCCGACATCGCCATCGAGGCCGTCGTCGAGGACGCCGCCGTCAAGGCCAAGGTCTTCGCCCAGCTCGACCAGATGCTCACCGGCGACCAGATCCTCGCCACCAACACCAGCTCCATCAGCATCACGGAGATCGCCGCCGCGACCAGGACCCCCGAGCGCGTCATCGGCATGCACTTCTTCTACCCCGTCCCGGTCATGAAGCTCGTCGAGGTCATCAACGGCCTGGCGACCGACAAGGACGTCACCCAGCGCGTCATCAACCTCGCCGAATCCATGGGCAAGACCGCCCTGCCCGCCAACGACCGCGCGGGCTTTGTCAGCAACCGCGTCCTCATGCCCATGATCAACGAGGCCTTCTACGCCTGGATGGAGGGCGTCGCCGAGCCCGAGCACATCGACGGCATCATGAAGCTCGGCTGCAACTTCCCCATGGGCCCCCTGCGTCTGGCCGACTTCATCGGCCTCGACACCTGCGCCCACATCATGGACGTCCTCGCCGACGGCCTCAACAACGACCGCTACCGCCCCTGCCCCCTCCTCCGCCAGCTCGTCACCGCCGGCCGCCTCGGCGACAAGACCGGCCGCGGCGTCTTCGACCACAGCAAGTAGCGCGGGGTCAGTCGCAAGCACAGCCCCGAGACGGCCTCAGCACACCACGTGCCCGATCGCCTCCCCCGGGCTCCGCGCCAGCGCGTCCGCCCCGACCTTCGCGGCCAGCCCCTCCGCCATCGCCAGCGCCGGACCGCCCACGACAATCCGCAGCCCCGGCTTCTCAGCGCGCAACGCCGCGATCGTCTCGACCACCCGCGGCAGGTGCGTCACCAGCGTCGCCCCGATCACCACCGCCTCCGCCTCGTAGTCCCGCACCGCCTGCACGAAGTCCCCCGCCGGCAGGTCCGCCCCCAGCGACGCAACACGACAACCCGCCAGCTCCAGCAGCGCCGCCGTCGCCCGCACGCCGATGTCGTGCCGATCCTCCGACACCGCGCCCACGACCACGCTCGCCCCGGCGTCACCGTCCCGCGTCGCGCTGTGCCATAAGACGCTGATCGCCGCGTGCACCGTCTCGGTCGCCGCGTGCTCCTCGGAGACGCTGATCTCGCCCAGGTGCCACATCGTCCCCATCTCGGCCGCCGCCGGCATCAGCACCCGCTCGAAGAGCTCCCGCGTCGGGGTCCCGTGCCGCTGCATCGCGAGCAGCGCATCCACCGCCGCCCGCCCCTCGCCCGCCAGCGTCCGCTCCAGGAACCGCAACGCCTCGGTCTTCATGTCGTCATCAGGCTTCAGCCGCGGGATCCCCGTCGGCGGCGCGTCCGTGGCGGCCTCCCCCAGCCGGTCCAGGACCGACGAGACAACGGCCCACTCATCCTCGGCCAGATCCTCCCGCAGCGAGTCCCGCATCGCGCCGACGACGACCGACGCGTCGAGCGCCCGGGCCCCCCGCGCCGTCAACGCCGCCGCCGACCACGAGAACCCGCCCGCGGCCAGCGCCGGCTCGTCCAGCGCCACGCCCACGCTCAGCTCCAGCACCCGCTCCGCATAGAACCCGTGCCAGACCGCGAACGACCCGGCCCCGTCATCCCGCTCGAGCAGCTTCTCCGCGGCCCCCGCGCCCAGCCCCCGCGCGCCCAGCTCGAGCTGCGCCGCCGCCGACCGCCGCCGATCCTCGTCCGATGCCATATGCCCAGCCTACCACGCGGCGCCCCCGCGCCCGCCTACCCGCGGACCGCCAGGAACACGATCTCCCGATCACTGACCACCACGCCCCCCGGACGCTCCTTCGTCACCGCGAAGATCGTCCCCGCCCCGATCGGCAGCTTCGCGTCGATCGGCACGACCGCCTCGCCACCCGTCCCGACCTCGACGTCGAACACGCCCCCGTCCACCGGCCGCTGCGTCAGCAGCTCGGGCAGCCCCGGGATCGCGAACTGCGGCAGGTCCCCGACCGGCCGCGCCGCGTCGAAGATCCAAAGCTGGTACTGGAACTCGCCCGGGTCGTTCGCCTCGATCCCGCTGATCCGCATGTACCCCTCGTCCCGCTCGTCCGACCAGACCACGTCCCCCGACACGCCCGCGTCGAGCTGGTGATCCGCGAGGCCTTCGACCGGCAGGTCGCCCACCCCGATCCACGCGGCCGTGATCACGTCCGGCGCGGACTCGAGAAACTCCGCACGCCGCTCCGCCAAAGTCGGCCCCGCCGCCGGGGTCCGCTCAGTGTTCGCCGCAACGCCGTTCAACCACGCCACCGCCGCCAGCGCCAGGCACGCCGCCGCCGCCAGCCAACCGGCCACCGCCAGAGCCATCGGCGCCCCACGCCCCGCCGCGGGGAACGGGATCGATTCGTCGCCGTCCGTCTCGTCGTCGACCATCCGCTCGGCGATGAACGCCTCGGCCGCCGCGTCCAGCCCCGCCCGCACCGACGCCGGCATCGCCTCGACGCCGCCCATCATCGCCAGCTCCGCCGCCGCCGCCGCCAGCTCGAACTCCTCGACCAGCGCATCGGACCCCGCGCCGTGCAGCCCGCGCAGCTCGGCGAGCTCGCGCTCCCCGCCATCGCCGCTCACGATGTCCGCGATCAACTCCTGCACGCGCTCGTCCCCGGGCAGTGGTCTCACGACGCCGCCCCCTTCCCGGCGCCGATTGCCTCTCCTTCGCCCCCGCCCTCGCCGAGGATGCCCCGCAGCTTGATCAGCCCCCGGCGAATATGTGTCTTCACCGTCCCCAGCGGCATGCCCGTCGCCGCCGCGATCTTCTCGTGGCTGACCCCGTGCATGATCGAAAGCCGCAGCACCCGCTGCTGGTCCTCGCTCAGCTCCCGCATCGCCGCCTCGGCCCGGGCCGCGTCCTCCCCCAGCTCCGCCGGCACGCCCCGCGCCCCGAGATCATCGATCCCCGCGCGAGACGACCCCTCGTTCAGCTCGACCTCGCCCGGGCGCCGCCCCGCCTTCCGCATCCGGTCGATCAGCCGACGCCGCGCGATCATCGCGACGAACGTGGACTCCTTCGCCACCGTGGGGTCGAACCTGCCCGCGTTGCGCCAAACGGAAACAAACACGTCCTGCACCGCGTCCTCGGCGTCCGCCCGCGTCGGGCTCCACCGACGCGCCAGCGACCACACCAATCCCCCGTAGCGCTCCGTGCACTCACGGACCGCGTCAGAGTCACCACCCGCAACCCGTTGGAGAATCGTCTCTTGGGACACGCCGCGCCGCCCTCTCAAGCGTCGCGGCGATCGTAGCCTCGGCGGGGGTGGGCAGCAAACGCTCCCGTGCGCCACCCCCGCCCGTCGCCGCGTGACCCGCCGATGCACACTCTCAGCTCGGCGGGCCGTCATCTGCCAATCACTCCGGCAGGATCACCCGGTCGATCACGTGAACCACGCCGTTGCTCGCCTCGATGTCCGCCGCGAGCACCTTCGCGCCGTCCACCTTCAGGCTGTCGTCCCAGGCCTTGATGTCGAACGAGCTGCCCTGGAGGGTCTTCGCGCTGTCGAGCTTCGCGGCCTGGTCGCTGTACACCCGCCCCGCCACCACGTGGTAGAGCAGGATCGACTTGAGCTGGTCCTTGTTCTCCGGCTTCAGCAGGCTCTCGACCGTGCCGGGGGGCAGGGCCGCGAACGCCTCGTCGGTCGGCGCGAACACGGTCAGCGGCTGATCGCCCGTGAGCGCCTCGACCAGCCCGGCCGCCTTGGCCGCCGCGATCAGCGTCCCGAACGAGCCGGCCTCGCTGGCCACGCCCACGATGTTCTTCGTCTCGGGCATGATCACCGTGTCCACCACGTGGATCACGCCGTTGCTCGCCATCACGTCCGTCGCGATCACCCGCGCGTTGTCGATCAGCACGCGGTCGGTCTTGTTCGCGATCGTCACCCGCTGGCCGTTCAGCGTCCCCGCGAACTCCAGCTCCACGACGTCCTCGGCCAGCACCTTCCCGGGCACGACGTGGTACGTCAGGATCGAGATCAGCTTCTTCTTGTTCTCGGGCTTCAGCAGCTCCTCGAGCGTCCCCTCGGGCAGCTTGCCGAACGCCTCGTCCGTGGGCGCGAAGACCGTGAACGGCCCCTCGCCCTTCAGCGCGTCAACCAGGCCGGCCTCGGTCAGCGCCTTGGCCAGGATCGTGAACTGACCGGCGCCCACCGCCGTGTCCACGATGTCCATCTTCGGGCCCTCCCAGGCGACGCTCTGCACGCTCGCCTGCCCGCCCTCGCCCCAGCCGCTCTCGCACGCGGCGGTCTTCGCCGAGTCCGAGCAGCCCGCGGCCATCGCCGAGTCCGAGCACGAGCCGTCCTTCTCCCACCCGGCGGTCTTCGTGCTGTCGCACTGCGCATGAGCCGCGCCCGCCATCGCCGCAACAGTCGCGGCGCCGATCGTCGTCATCAGCCTGTTCATCGCACACTCCGAATCAAGGCCGCGGTCCTTCCACGCCCGGACTCCCCGGACGCCGCGCCACCCGCCGCGGCTTGGGCCGGGCGACGCTGGTCTCGACCCCGATTTCGCCCGCAGCCACCGGCCGGATTCAGACCCCCGCGCCGCCCCCGCAGGTACCATGGGCCCGCCCACGCCAGACCCCGAACCACCCCGCCCGACCCCCGCGACCCGTATGACCGACACGCCCACCCGACGCCGAATCCTCCGCCCGCGCAACGTCCTCATCGCGTGCGCGCTCGCGGTGCTGCTGGCCCTCGTGCTCGTACTCGTGCCGGTGGTCCGGATCTCGATGGCCCGCCCGGGGAGCAACCCGGGCGCGGCCGACCAGCTCGCCGCGCTCATTGAGCGCTTCCAGCCCGAGGGGTCGACACCCGCCGGCGCCAACGCGTTCGATGCGCTCCTGGCCGCCACGACCACCGCCCAGGACCTGCACGCCGAGCACGAGCAGAGGCTCATCGACACGGCGAGCGATCGCTTCGGCAGGCAGAGCATCCTGTACGCCGGGCTCGACCCGGCCGCGGCCCACGACCCGGCCGGCGATCCCGCCGAGGTCATCCAGCTCGTCCCGCAGATGACCGAGCAGGACGCCCGCGCGCTCCAGGCACTGCACAGGCAGGCGGCCATCGCCTACCTCGACGAGCTCGAGACCACCAACGTCTTCGACCTCCTCGACCGGGCCGCATCCACACCGCGCGCCGCCCCCGTCATCCGCCTCAACGGACCCATGATCTTCCGCGCCCTGCCCGACCTCAGGGCCGCGCGCGGGCTCGCCCGATCGCTCCGGGGCCAGTTCCTCCGCAGCGCCCAGGCCGGCGACATGACGGCCGCGGTCCGGGCCCATCGGCACATCCGCGCGCTCGCCAGGGTCCACTCGCACGACCCGTCGCTCCTCTCACGTCTGGTCGCGATCGCCATCTCCTCCCTCGCGGACAACATGGTCTCCGACGCGGCCCGCGACGGCCTCCTCGACGAATCCGCGCTCGCCGCCATCCTCGACGACGAGCGCCGCCAACCCCTCGCGCCCTGGGAGCTGGCCATCGAGTCCGAACGCCTCCAGATCCTCGACATCATCGCCAGGGCCCACTCGGACGACGGCCACGGCAGCGGCTACGCCCTGCCCACCGAACTCGGCGGCCTCACCGGGCTCGCCGGTGTCGGAGGCGGCGGCGGAGGCGCCTCGGCCCCCTCCATCCGAAACGTCCCGGGCCTCTTCCTCGCCCGCAAGGCCGAGACCGTCGACGTCATCAACACGATGTTCGACGCCTGGCTCGACGCCGCAGCCCAGCCGCCGCACGCGCGCCCCGCCGGCCCAACCGCCGTCCCCGAGCTCGAGTCGCGCCGCTTCCAGCTGGTCACCACGATCCTCCCCGCCCTCGGCGCCTCCCAACGCTCGCAGGACCGCTACCTCTGCACGTCCTCGGGCACACGGCTCCTCCTCGCCATCGAGCTCCACCGCGCCCGCGCCGGCCAGCCCCCAGACTCGCTCGACGCCCTCGTCCCAGACATACTCCCCGCGCTCCCCGAAGACCCCTTCGCCCCGGGCGGCCGATTCGTCTACCGCCGCCTCGACACGCCCGACAAGCACGGCCGCGCCTACCTCCTCTACTCCGTCGCCGCCGACGGCCAGGACAACAACGCATCGCCCCTCCCGGGCGACCGCCCCTTCGACGCCTTCAACGACGACGAGCCCGGCACGGACTACCTCTTCACCCCCGCCCCCAAGGACAC
>JBHIWH010000017.1:0-2926 GCA_041987545.1 Phycisphaerales bacterium
CCAGCGCCCTGCTCGGCAATGGGCAGCGCGCCGACGGCGTGCTCAGCGAGGACGGGCAGCTCCTCGGCACCTACGTGCATGGCCTGTTCGACCACCCGGACGCCCTGGCCGCCCTGCTCGCCCTCGCGCCCGGCTGCTCGGGGATCGCGATCCGGGAGAAACTGGGGTACGCCAAGCGCGAGCAGCTGGTCAGCCGCGTCGAGGAGACCCGCGACGCGCAGGAGTCGGCCAAGACGCAGTTCGCCTCGACGCTCGAGGAGCTGCAGTCGCTGTCGGGCGTCGATGGCGGCGAGCTGGAGTCGGCGTACTCGCGGCTGCGGCGGGAGCTGGAGCGGAGCGAGTCGCGGGCCGAGTCGGTGCGGGAGCGGATCAGGGCCGTCGAGCGGGTGGGCGAGGCGCTGTTCGAGGAGTGGGAGGACGAGCTGGGCGAGTACGAGTCGGCGGACCTGCGGCGGGCGAGCGAGGCGCAGCTGGACGCGACGCGGGACCGGTACGAGGAGCTGACGCGGGCGATGCGGCGGGCCGAGTCGAAGATGGAGCCGGTGCTCGCGGCGTTCGGCGACCAGGTGCTGTTCCTGAAGCACAACCTCAACGCGCGGGCCGTGGCCTCGCTGGACCGGACGGTGGCGGACCTGGAGGGGGAGATCGCGGCGTTGATCGCGGACATGGAGGCGTCGATCGCGGAGGCCAACTCCTTCATCGACGAGATGGGCTCGCCGAGCTAGCCCGGCGGGCCGGGGCAACGTGCCGGGGGCGGCGGGACCGGGGCGAGGGTGCGGAGGCTTGACGGATGAGTGATGATCGGCCGGCCAGGCCGGGCCGCAGTGATCAGCAGAAGCTGATGGTGCGCGGGGCGCGGCTGCTGGTCGCGTTGGTGGTCGTTGCGGCGGCGGCGTACTTCGGCGTGCCCCTGGCGACGAGCTCGGCGCCCGGGTCCGGGTCGGGTCAAGACCCCGGGACGGGATCGGGGGCGGCGTCGAGTCCGGCGCCCTCGGGCGACGGGGGAGGCGCGGCGACCGCGAGCCTCGAGGAGTCGCAGGTCGCGGTCGTGGCCCTGATGCGGGAGCAGCGATCGGGGGTCATGGTCACGTTCGACGCGCGGGTCGCGCGGACGATCTCGGACGACAACGAGGGGTCGCGGCATCAGCGGTTCATCCTGGCGGTCGAGGACGAGGGGGCGCCGCGGGGGACGATTCTGGTCGCGCACAACATCGATCTGGCCCCCCGCGTCCCCGTCGAGGCGGGAGACATCGTCGGCGTGTACGGCCAGTACGAGTACAACGAGCAGGGCGGCGTCGTGCACTGGACGCACCACGACCCGGGCGGGCGGCGCGCGGGCGGGTGGATCGAGTTGGACGGCGTGCGGTACGAGTAGGAAACGGGACCCCTTCCGAGGAGAGAAGACCATGTCTGCGATGGACGTCGGGACGAGGCTCGTGGAGTTCTGCAAGACGGGCGACTTCCGGGGGGCGCTGGACGCGCTGTACGCCGAGGACATCGTCAGCGTCGAGGCCCAGGACATGTCCGGGCAGGGGCGGGAGACGAGCGGGCTGGCGGCGGTGCGTCAGAAGACGGAGCGATGGGAGGCCGCCAACGAGGTGCACTCGTGCGAGGTCGCGGGGCCCTTCCCGCACGACGACAGGTTCGTCGTGACGTTCGACATCGACGTGACGGCCAAGGAGGGCCCGACGGCGGGCCAGCGGATGCGGTTCCAGGAGGCGGGGCTGTACACGGTCAGGGACGGGAAGGTGGCTCGGGAGGAGTTCTTCTACCACTTCGGCTGACGATCCGGGTCGGCGGGGCGGCCTCGGAGGCTCGGGTCGGCCCGTTCGGGCGTGCGAATCCGCCGGCCGCGACGGCCCGAATACGCTCTCAAGAGTCGCGCGGTCGGAGCGCGCACCAGATTGAGAGAGCCCGGGGCGGCCGAGAGAACGCCCTGGGGACGAGATCCGAGAGAAAGAGAGACCCTCCATGCGTACCCCCCTCGCCCTCGCGGCCGCCCTCGCCGCCGCGCCCGCGTTCGCGGCCCCGATCACGTACGACGAGTCGATCGACGGCGACCTTTCAGACGACCGCCTGGCGCCGACCGTGCTGGCCCTGGGCCTGGGCATCAACTCGTTCACGGTGGACGTCGTGGACTCGAACTCTCCGACGGGAGACCGTGACTACTTCACGTTCAATGTGGGCGCGGGCGAGCAGATCTCGTCGGTGGTGCTTCGGGACGCGTCGAACCCGCAGGGGGGCTTCGACGCCGTCGCGTTCCTGGGCTTCGACTCGGGGGACACGTTCGGCTTCGATCCGGACACGTTCATGGGGAGCCTGAACGGGTTCGTGCTGACGACGCCCGACCTGTTCGGGACGGACATCCTGCCCGCCCTGAACTCGGAGGCGGGGGCGCCGAGCGTGCCCGTCGGGCCGGGCGACTACACGTTCTGGATCCAGCAGACGGGCGCGGACCTGACGCGGGTGTCGTTCGACGTGGTGCTGACGCCGACGCCGACGACGCTGGCGCCGTTGGCGCTCGCCGGTCTGGCGGGCGCGCGACGGCGGCGGGCCTGACCCGGTCGGGCGGGCTGATTGAAGTGAGCTGGTGAAACACAACGGGCCGGGGTCTGGCGACCCCGGCCCGTCTCATTTCTTGATATGGGTCGGCGAGGCTGGGCTTACCAGCGGTTGCCACCGCCGCCGCCGCGGCCGCCGCCGTAGCCACCGCGGCCGCCGCCACCGCCGCCGCCTCTGGGCTCGCGGGGGCGGGCCTCGTTGACGGTGAGGTCCCGGCCGCCGATGTTCTGGCCGTTGAGGGCCTCGATGGCGGCGTTGGCCTGGGCGTCGTCGGTCATTTCGACGAAGCCGAAGCCGCGGGGGCGACCGGTCTCCCGGTCCATGACGAGTGCTGCGGACGCGACCTCGCCGTGCTGCTCGAAGA
>JBHIWH010000018.1:0-2338 GCA_041987545.1 Phycisphaerales bacterium
GTCGTCATCGCGATCATCGCGTTGCTGATCGGCATCCTGCTGCCCGCGCTGGGCGCGGCCCGCCGGACCGCCCGCCGCGGCGTCTGCCTGTCGAACCTGAAGCAGTTCGGCATCGCCTCGGCCAGCTACTCGTCGGACTTCGACGACAAGATCCCGTCCTACAGCTGGAAGCGCGGCGGGACCTACGAGGTCGAGGGCTTCCCGAACCCGGTCCGGATGAACCGCGACGACACGGACGCGGCCGGCTGGCAGAACACGCACATCCTCCGCGTCCGGACCGGCCGCTCCGCCGGCGAGACGCGCATCCGCGTGCTCACGAACCTGTACGTGCAGCGTCGCTACACGCACTTCGTGATGCTGGACTACGCGGGCGAGCAGTTCCCCGCGGAGATCGCGGCCTGCCCCGAGGACAAGGTCACCCAGGACATGGCCAAGGACCCGATCGGGTTCGAAGAGAACGGCCCCTACCCGGACCCGCCGGACGGCGACCAGGCCCTCGAGACGCAGCTGCCGGTGCTCCAGCGCTGGCCCTACAGCTCGACCTACCAGCCCGTCCCCGCGTCGTGGGCGCCGGACATCGGCGGCAGCGGCAACCAGGTCGTCCCCGGCCCGGTCAGCGGCTCGAACCTCTTCCGGGCGACCGGCAGGCCGCTGGGCGGGCGGACGTACACGCAGGTGTCGTTCCCGGCGCAGAAGACGTTCATGTTCGAGCTTCACGACCGTCACACGCTGAACCAGGGCCTGTTCTACTTCTACCCCGAGGCCAAGTCGTCGCAGCTGTTCTTCGACTCGTCGGTCCGGGCCGAGCCGACCAACGAGGCCAACCCGGGCTTCGACCCGAACAACCCCACGAGCGCCGACTCGTTCTGCCAGCCGTACACGCCGCTGTCGACGGACCCGCCGCACTACGGGGACCCGAACAGCGAGTACTGGGTCCGCTACCGCTTCACGCGTGGCGGCCTGCGGGGCGTGGACTACGGCGGGTCGGACATCAACACGGGCCAGCCCGTGAATACGCCGCCGGCCAACTGCCCGTGATCGGCTGAGCCGGGTCCGATCGATCCCACACGCCGCCCCCCTGGGCGGCGTTTTTCTTGCGCCACGCGGCTCGCCCGGCATCCGATCGAACTCCGAACAAAGATGAGGGGCGTCGCGGGCCGCTCTGGGCAGTCGATCAGAATTGTGCCTCTGTGGGCGAGTTTCTCGCCGCCCTTGCAACCCCCTGGCGAAATGGGGACAATAGAGCTTTGCAAGGGTCTCGTTCAGAACCCTGCGTCTAGAGTCTCAACATGCGCGGCGGTTGCCGCCGCGCAGTGGTCTCACGATGGAGAACAGCCCATGTCACGCCGCCGCGGCTTCACACTGATCGAACTGCTCGTCGTCATCGCGATCATCGCGTTGCTGATCGGCATCCTGCTGCCCGCGCTGGGCGCGGCCCGCCGGACCGCCCGCCGCGGCGTCTGCCTGTCGAACCTGAAGCAGTTCGGGATCGCCGCGGCCAGCTACTCGTCGGACTTCGACGACAAGATCCCGGCGTACAGCTGGAAGCGGGGCGGGACCTACGAGGTCCTGGGCAACGGCCCGGTCTTCATGAACCGGGACGACACCAACGCCGCGGGCTGGCAGAACACGCACATCCTGCGTGTCCGGACGGGCCGTACCGCGGGCGCGACGAAGATCAAGCTCGTGCAGAACCTGTACGTGCAGCGTCGCTACACGCACTTCGTGATGCTGGACTACGCCGGCGAGCAGTTCCCGGCGGAGATCGCGGCCTGCCCCGAGGACAAGGTCACGCAGAACATGGCCCAGGACCCGATCGGGTTCGAGCAGAACGGCCCGTACCCGGACCCGCCCGCCGGCGACAGCGCGCTCGAGACGCAGCTGCCCGTGCTCCAGCGCTGGCCATTCAGCTCGACCTACCAGCCCGTCCCCGCCGCGTGGGGCCCGGACGAGGCCAGGGGGAGCAACTCCATCCCCGGCCCGATCGACGGCTCGAACCTGTTCGTCGGGACCAACGTGCCCCTGGGCGGTCGGACGTACACGCAGGTGTCGTTCCCGGCGCAGAAGACGTTCATGTTCGAGCTGCACGACCGTCACACGCTGAACCAGGGCCTGTTCTACTTCTACCCCGAGGCCAAGTCGTCGCAGCTGTTCTTCGACTCGTCGGTCCGGGCCGAGCCGACCAACGAGGCCAACCCGGGCTTCGACCCGAACAACCCCACGAGCGCCGACTCGTTCTGCCAGCCGTACACGCCGCTGTCGACGGACCCGCCGCACTACGGCGACCCGAACAGCGAGTACTGGGTCCGCTACCGCTTCACGCGTGGCGGCCTGCGGG
>JBHIWH010000019.1:0-1452 GCA_041987545.1 Phycisphaerales bacterium
CGATATTAAAGAAAAAATGTGTTATGTTGTAAATGACTTTGATGCTGCACTTAAAGAAGCCGAGGATTCTCATGCTTGTGAAAAGAATTATGAACTTCCAGATGGCAGAAAGATTTTGATCGGAAATGAGAGATTCAAGGCAACTGAGATTATGTTCAAACCATAAGAAGCTGGTTTTGATCTTGAAGGTATCCATAAATATTGCTTTGATTCAGTACAAAAATGTGATGTTGACATTAGAAAAGATCTCTTCTAAAATATCATTCTAGGAGGTGGTTCAACTCTTTTCGACGGAATGGGAGAAAGAATGTGGTAAGAGATCCACATGCTTGCTCCATCTACCAACAAAATTAAGATTCTTGGCTTCGCCAGAGAGAAAGGCTTGCTGGACGGCCTGCTCGGCGACAGGGTGCCAACTGTGGCAGCTCGCGAGCCCGCAATCCGTGCTGCACCGGCGCCGACACCAGATACGGCGTCGCATATTCGGCCTGGCTGAACCCGCCGCGCGCGCCGTAGGACCAGCCGCGCTTCTCGCGCAGGTCCATGTTGATGCGGCTGAGGAAGCTGCCGCCCAGCGCGTCGTTGACGGTGTTGAGCGCCAGCAGATCATCCGTGCCCTTCAGCCCGGTGCGCTGCGCAAGCGCGCCAATGGTGAGTGGTGCAGAAGGGTTATTCATGGTTCGCGCTTGCATCTCAAGCTACTTGAGGTTTTAGAGTCAGTCTATCTGAACTCTTTCTGAAGGAACCGCGATGAAAAAGCTACTGATCACCAGCCTTGGCGTGGCTGGCGCCTGTGCGGCATGCTGCGCCATGCCGCTGGTGGTCCCCATCATTTCGGGTCTGTCGGTGGCGGCATTGGCCGTGCCGGGCGGTCTGGTATTTGCAACGGAATTCAGCGGTATTGCTACGCTGGTCGGCATTGCAGCGGGCGTGGCGGCGTGTGGGGCGCTCTGGTGGGCGCGCCGCCGTCGCACCGCCCGGGCCTGTGCATCGGGGCCCCAGGCAGTGGGCAACCCCGCTCCGCTGGCGGGCGCCGCCTGTGGCTGTCACGGTTCGTGCAAAGGCCCCGCAGGCGCTGCCTGAACTTGCCACCGCCCCCTTACCAATCCAGGAGACCTTGCCATGAAGTTGCTTCGTCGAACGTTGATTGCCACCGCCGCCCTTGTCGCCCTGGGCGCCCAGGCAGCCGCCACCGTGGGCCAGCCCGCGCCCGACTTCACGCTCAAGGACACCAACGGCAAGACCGTGCGCCTGTCGGACTTCAAGGGCAAACATGTGGTGCTGGAGTGGACCAACCCCGGCTGCCCCTTCGTGCGCAAACACTACGACAGCGGCAACATGCCCGCCACGCAAAAGGACGCCACGAGTAAGGGCGTGGTCTGGCTGTCCATCAACTCCACCGAAAAAGCCAGCAGCGACTACCTGGAGCCCGCCAAGCTCATGGCCTGGAAG
>JBHIWH010000020.1:0-1142 GCA_041987545.1 Phycisphaerales bacterium
TCCAGGCCGCGACCGACCTGGGGGACGCGGCGGAGAAGGTTGTGGCGGCGGTGGGGTAGCTCCAATCGACGACAATCCTCACATTACTGGTGTCGACCTGGGTGAGATTGACGAAGCAAAGTTCCGCGCCAACTTGGCGAAGCGACTTGCCCGAAAACATTTGGACATAAGCCAGCTACCCGAAGACGCTCTGGAGGAGGCATACACGGCTTGTCTAGAAGCCGGCGCAGCGGCGGTTTGGAAGCGGCTGAAGAGGAAACGCAAGAGAATCCTTAGAGCATACGATCGCCCATTGCGTGGATTCAGGCGACGACTGCACAAGCGTTGGCGCGAGCCCCTCGACTCTCTCTACGCCTTTCAGTGCCTGTGCTTTGAAGCAGGATCAGAGTTCAACAACGAGCGCAGGATCCCAAACACTGTCATACCTGCGAGCCTTGAGGCTGCAACCCGTATTCATGCCCGAGCTTGCCAAGTTAGTGCAGAGATTATCTCTCTGATGCATAGTGGGTTCGCTGCGGGAGCACTGGCGAGATGGAGATCACTTCACGAACTCGCTGTCGTGAACGAGATTGTCGCGAACGCGCCAGATGATGTAGCAGCCAAGTACCTCGAACACCAGGCCGTGAATGACCCGCGCGATGCAAGAGATCTGAATCGTCATCATGAAGAGCTCGGCGTAGACCCCGTTGCAGATGCAGAACTTGCCAAGCTCATCGCCGACCGGCAGGAACTCCTTGATGAGCACGGCAAGGCGTTCGCCAAAGACAATGGCTGGGCTGCAGCTCTCTTTGAAGGGAGAGCTCCGCAGTTTAGAGAGCTCGAAGAGCGAGCCAAACTCGAGCGATTCCGACCGGTTTACAACCTTTCACTGCATTCGATTCATGCCGGGTCGCGAAGCCTCTACTACAACGTGGGAATGCCCACAGTCGAATGGTCAGTATTGCCCGCCGGGCCAACCGATTCCGGACTGGACTGGCCTGGCGCATTTACTGCTCATTCACTGTTCATCGTCACTGCCACGCTGCTAGCCCTTGCTCCAAATACAAACCGCTTGATTGCGACTCATGCGCTCAAGCTGGGGCTACAGGATGTGGATGACGCGTTCCAGAATGCAGCGCCTGCCGAAGCTTGAATTGCGTGCC
>JBHIWH010000021.1:0-894 GCA_041987545.1 Phycisphaerales bacterium
CGCGCACACCCGCGACGATTTCCCCGAGGCGGACCACTACCACTGGGGCAAAGTCACCAGCGTGATCTCGATGAGTGAGGGCGGCTCTATGGGCATCGGCTACGCTTCTTACCCTACAATATCGGAGGAGCTCAGGTCGCTGCTGGACGCCGATGACCTGCATGAGGAGGTATGAGTATGAGTAACGAGGTCACGTTCAGGGTGTTCAGGGGGGAGTCAGATGCCGACGGCGACCCATTCGGACGGATGGTCGATTACACCGTCGAGATGGACGAGGGCATGGTGGTGCTGGACGTCATTCACCGGATACAGGCCGAGCAGTCCCCGGACCTTGCATGCCGCTGGAACTGCAAGGCGGGCAAGTGCGGCTCGTGCGGCGCTGAGGTCAATGGCAAGCCGAAGTTGATGTGCATGACCAGGGTGGAAGACGTCCTCGAGGAGACCCCAGATGGCGAGCCTGTCCTGATCAAGCCGATGCAGGCATTCCCGCTGACTAAGGACTTGGTGACTGACAATTCTTGGGCATACGAGATGGACAAGCGCATCGAGCCGATCAGCGGCCACGAGGAACCCGACTGGGAGTTTCACCAGGAGGAGGCTGAGCGGCTGCAGGAGTTCCGCTCCTGCATCGAATGCATGCTCTGCGTAAACACCTGCCATGTTCTGCGCGAGCACCAGAAGTTCGACGAGTTCGCCGGCCCGCGCTTCTTCGTCCGACTCGCCAATCTCGAGATGCACCCGCTGGACACCGTGAGCCGAATTCCTGAGATCAAGGATGACTTCGGCATCGGCTACTGCAACATCACCAAGTGCTGCACCGAGGTATGTCCTGCAGGCATCAACATCACAGACAATGCGATCATCCCTCTCAAGGAGCGAGTGGTGACCGAATAC
>JBHIWH010000022.1:0-884 GCA_041987545.1 Phycisphaerales bacterium
CGGACAGCGACGGCATGTGCGACCCGGTCGACACCGACGACGACAACGACGGCTACCTCGACTCCGAGGACGCGTTCCCGCTCGACGCCGAGGAGTGGCTGGACACCGACGGTGATCTGATCGGGGACAACGAGGACATCGACGACGACGGCGACGGCTTCAGCGACGCCATCGAAGTCACCTGCGGATCCGACCCACTGGACGCCAATTCACTGCCTCCCGACACCGACCAGGACGGCTCTTGCAATGCCGTCGACGGCGACGACGACAACGACGGCTACGCCGATGTGACCGACGCGTTCCCGCTCGATGCGGGCGAGTGGGTGGACACCGACGGCGACGGCACCGGAGACAACTCCGACGTCGACGACGATGGAGACGGCTACCCCGACAACAGCGACGCCTTCCCGCTGGACGCTACCGAGTGGGAGGACAACGACGGCGACGGCCTGGGCAACAACGCCGACCCCGACGACGACAACGACGGCTGGTCGGACACCGACGAGAGCGACTGCCAGTCCGACCCCTTCTCCGCATTCAGCACACCCGACGACTTCGATGACGACCACCTCTGCGACGACCCGATGGACGATGACGACGACGGCGACGGCGTTGACGACATCGAGGACATGTTCCCGTTCGACGCCACTGAGTGGGCCGACCTCGACCTCGATGGCATCGGCGACAACACCGACGAGGACGACGACGGCGACGGCTGGTCCGACCTCGAGGAGCCGAACTGCGGCACCGACCCGATGGATGCCAACTCGTTCCCCGCGGACTTCGACGGCGACAGGATCTGCGACGTCGTTGACAACGACGACGACAACGACATGGTGCTCGACATCAACGATGCATTCCAGTTCGACCCAGCGGAGACCAAG
>JBHIWH010000023.1:0-407 GCA_041987545.1 Phycisphaerales bacterium
CCGCAGGGCTGGAAACCCCGACCCGGGGCCGGGCTATGCTGTTCGGTCAAGATATGGCTGCGCTGGGCGAGGACGGCCGCGCCCGCCTGCGTCGGGGGCGCGCCGCTCTGGTTTTTCAAAGCTTCCACCTCCTGCCCAATATGACGGCCGAGGAGAATGTGTCCGCGCCGCTTGAGTTGGCCCACAGGCCGGGGGCTGTGGCCTTGGCGCGCAGCTGGCTGGAGCGGGTCGGCCTCGGCGCCCGGCGGTCGCACTATCCTCACCAGATGTCCGGCGGCGAGCAGCAGCGCGTCGCCCTCGCCCGCGCCCTGGCGGTCGGGCCCGAACTGCTGTTCGCTGACGAACCGACCGGAAATCTGGACGGGACCAACGGCGCCCTGGTCGCCGACTTGCTGTTCGACCTCGTC
>JBHIWH010000023.1:417-723 GCA_041987545.1 Phycisphaerales bacterium
TTGCCGCGCGCGCGGACCGGATCGTGACGATGCGCGACGGCCGGGTCGCCGCCCCGGCGCAGGCCTCTGCATGAGGCTCGCCTTCCGCTTCGCCCGCCGCGAGCTCCGTTCCGGAATTGCGGGATTTCAAATCTTTCTGGCCTGTCTGGCGCTGGGCGTGGCGGCGATCGCCGCCTCCGGATCGACTGCGGAGGCCTTCCGCCAGGGGCTTTCCAGCCAAGCGCGGGAAATCCTCGGCGGCGACGTCGTCTTCAGCCTCGACCAGGGCCGGTTCAGCCCCGACCAGCGCGCCGCCTTCGCCGCCCT
>JBHIWH010000024.1:0-720 GCA_041987545.1 Phycisphaerales bacterium
GGCGCATTCGCGGCCGGCGCGCGAGGCGGTGGCGTCAGTGCGCGGTGGCGCCGTCGAGGTGGGCGATGAGGAGGATCCCGGCGGCGGCCTTCGCATCGCCCGCGGGGTCGGCCTCGTGGCCGAGGTGGGCGGTGACGATGGCGCCCTCCTTGAGGAGGAGCAGCGCGCGGGCGAGGCCGGCCGGGTCGCGCGCGCCGGCTGCGGCGGCATCGACCTGTTCTCGGGCTCGTTCAGCTTCATCAACGCCGACGAGATGGTCGCCACGTTGAAGGCGACGGCGAACAACGCGATCGGCTTCGCGTTCCAGCTGGCGATCGACAGCATCTCCGCGCAGATCGGCGGGGTGATGAAGGACATGAGCCAGCGCGTGCAGCAGCTGAACGCGTTCAACATGTCCTCCTGCGAGGCGGCGCAGCAGGCGGTCGGCTCGCTGTGGCCGGCGATGGACGGGGCGTCCTCGACGATCTGCCAGCAGGTCGGCGGGGCGAAGGGCTTCTTCTCCGACGCGGCCGCGGCGCGACACGGCTGCACCAACAAGGGCGAGCGGGAATCGACGATCGCCAAGAGTGGTGACGATGCCGAGCTGGTCCAGTCGAAAAATTACACCTGGTATGCGCTCAATGCGAAAAGCGCGACCAAGCCGTCCCGGGAATATGCCGAGTTCCTCATGACGATGGTCGGCACGATCATCTACGACGCCACCAAGTCGGAAAGCAGCAT
>JBHIWH010000025.1:0-675 GCA_041987545.1 Phycisphaerales bacterium
TCTACTACGACTACGCCGAGGCCATCCCGGACGGACCGACCACCCGGCGGTTCCAGGGGTTGGCGGCGAAGTACGGCATGGTCCTGATCCTGCCGATGTACGAGAAGGAGCAGGAGGGCCTGCTCTACAACACGGCGGCGGTCATCGACGCCGACGGGACCTACCTGGGCAAGTACCGCAAGACCCACATCCCACAGGTCAAGGGCTTCTGGGAGAAGTTCTACTTCCGGCCCGGCAACCTCGGCTACCCGGTGTTCGACACGGCGGTCGGCAGGGTCGGCGTCTACATCTGCTACGACCGGCACTTCCCGGAGGGCTGGCGGGCGCTGGGCCTGAACGGCGCCCAGATGGTGTTCAACCCGTCTGCCACCAGTCGGGGCCTGTCGTCCTATCTCTGGCAGCTGGAGCAGCCGGCATCAGCCGCCGCCAACATGTACTTCGTCGGGGCCATCAACCGGGTGGGCATCGAAGAGCTGGGAGACAACGACTTCTACGGCACCACCTACTTCGTGGACCCGCGCGGCCAGTTCGTTGGTGACGTCTGCTCCGACAAGGAGGCAGAGCCCATCGTCAGGGACCTGGACCTGGACCTGGTCGACGAGGTACGCAACCAGTGGGCCTTCTACCGGGATCGCCGTCCCGACATGTACGACCCCCTCACCCGGGCCTGACTCC
>JBHIWH010000026.1:0-286 GCA_041987545.1 Phycisphaerales bacterium
GCATCGCCCGCTTACGCCAAGGCGCACGGCTTGAAGCCGCGCGCCCGCGTGGTGGCGATGGCCAACATGGGGGACTCGCCGACCCTGATGCTGAACGCGCCGGTGCCGGCGACGCGCAAGGTGCTGGCAAAGGCCGGTCTTACCACCGACGACATCGACCTGTTCGAGATCAACGAGGCCTTTGCGGTGGTGGCGGAAAAATATATCCGCGACCTCAAGCTCGACCGCGCGAAGGTCAACGTCAATGGCGGCTCGATTGCGCTCGGCCATCCCATCGGCGCCACCG
>JBHIWH010000026.1:310-654 GCA_041987545.1 Phycisphaerales bacterium
CTCGAGCGGCGCGATCTCAAGCGTGGTCTCGTCACCATGTGCGCCGCGGGCGGCATGGCGCCGGCCATCATCATCGAGCGCGTCTAGGCCTTATTTCGCAGGGTGAATCGCGACCGGTCTCCCCCAAGAGGCCGGTCGTTGCTTGTCGAAAGCCGCGATGGTCTGGCTGAGTTGCAGGCCCGATGGCGCCGTGCTGCTCGGGTTGCGTCGCTCGAACAAGAGCGCGCCGACCAGCACGCCCGCATGGCGAACGGTGTTGGGCCCCTTGACCACGGTGACCTGGTCGATGTCATCGGGGGCGATGTAGGACGTGGCCGGGTCCATGCCATGGTTGCAGGCGCCCT
>JBHIWH010000027.1:0-628 GCA_041987545.1 Phycisphaerales bacterium
GCTTCACTGAATTCCCAAAGAAATTCAGGCATGGCTACCAGATACACTATGTAATTCGTACTATACTACAAGCACAAGCTGCAGTAAAACTCCACGGGGTCTTCTCTCCCCGATGGAAGATGATGGACTGTTCGTCCACCTTATGTGGCTTCACCGGGTTGTAGGCGGGGACAGTGGGGCTCTCGTTGTTCCATTCATGCGCGTCGGAACTTACCCGACAAGGCATTTGGCTACCTTAAGAGAGTCAGAGTTACTCCCGGCGTTAACGGGCCCTTAGCTCGGTTGAACCCAAGTTTTAGGTACCTGCACCGGCCAGGATTCAGCGACTATACAAATCCTTTCGGACTAGCAGTCGCCTGTGTTTTTATTAAACAGTCGGAACCCCCTAGTCATTGCAACCTGCTGTCCCAATTCCTCATTAAAACAGCAGGCATCCCTTATACCGAAGCTACAGGACTAATTTGCCGAATTCCCTCGCCATACGGTATACCCGTAGCACCTTAGCTTTCTAAGCCAGCGCACCTGTGTCGGTTCTCGGTACGAACTTGCTAACACTTTCTATATGATCTTTCATGGTCTCCTGGAGTTGAGAAAACTCTGCTAACGCAGAGCCATTCCTGCCTCGATT
>JBHIWH010000028.1:0-608 GCA_041987545.1 Phycisphaerales bacterium
ATGGCGAGCACCGCCGACGTGTCGACGATCACCAGGGCAAGCCCGTCTCGGGGTCGTACAGCTCATCCATCGGATCGCGGTCACCCCAGTACTCGCGAAGCAGGGGCGCGGTCTCATCGGCGAGGGCGAGGATGCGCTGCACGCGCGCCTCGCGCTCCGCGCGGGAGCGCATCCCGAAGTTGCGCAGCGGCTCCGCGACGATTTCTCCCGCAGTCAGACGGGGGCTCAGCGAAGCATACGGGTCCTGGAAGATGATCTGTAGTTCGCGCCGGCGGCGACGCATCTCTCCGGCCGACAGGGTCAGCAGTTCCTCGCCGTCCAGCCTGACCGAACCTGCGGTGGGTTCCACCAGACGCAGGACGGACTTTGCGGTGGTGGTCTTGCCGCAGCCGGATTCGCCCACCAGGGACAGTGTTTCGCCAAGAGCGACCGTGAAGGAGACGTTATCAACCGCCTGGATCGGCCGGGGCGGCGGCGAGGGCCAGCGGCGCGGTGCAGTGTAGTGCTTGCGCAGCCCGTCCACCTGCAGCAGCGGCGCGGCCTGCGCGGTCGCTGCGATGGGTTCCTGAGAGGGGTTCATGCAAGGGTCTCCGGGGTACTGTCGACTG
>JBHIWH010000029.1:0-601 GCA_041987545.1 Phycisphaerales bacterium
TCCTCAATGCGCGGTCCGACATCGCCTCGGTCGCATTGAGGACGAGATTGCTGATGACCTGCTGGATCTGGACCCGATCGGCAAAAACGCGAGGTAGGCCGTCATGCAGGTCCAGTTGCAAGGCGACGCCGCCACGCTCGATCTCGCCGCGCGACAAGGTCGCGATTTCCATGACAGCTTCCCTGAGGTCGAATGGTTGTCGGCGCGGCGCCTCGCCCTTCGAAAGGGCGCGAATGCGCGCGATGACCTGGCTTGCCCGGTTGGCATCGCTGACGATGCGGTCGAGCGCGAGGCGGGCCTTGTCGAGATTTGGCGGCTCCTGGGCAAGCCATCGGGTGCACGCGCCGCCGCTGGCGACGACGGCAGCCAGGGGCTGGTTGACTTCGTGCGCGATCGACGCCGACAGTTGACCGAGCGTCGTGACCCGCGCAATTCGCAAAAGCCGATCGCGCGCCTCCAGCGCCTCGGCCTTCGCAGCCACCATCCTTAAACTGAGATAGGTTGTAACGCCGATCGCAACGATACTAATCCCGGTATTGACGATGCCGACCTCATACGCACCGGAGTGGGTCAAGAAAAAACTGATCAGGGTCAGCGCGAC
>JBHIWH010000030.1:0-344 GCA_041987545.1 Phycisphaerales bacterium
CACAAGGGGAACATCATGAAGTTCACAGAAGGCGGCTTCCGTGACTGGGGGTACCAACTCGCCAAGGACGAATTCGGTGCCACTGAGATTGACGGTGGGCCTTGGTGCACGATGGCCAATCCGAGGACTGGCACTGAGATTGTCCTCAAGGACGTCATCGCCGATGCTATGCTCCAGCAGGTGCTGACTCGGCCCCGCGAGTACGGCGTGCTGACCACGATGAACCTCAACGGCGACTACATCTCCGACGCTCTGGCCGCTCAGGTCGGTGGTATTGGAATCGCTCCGGGAGCCAACATCAACTACGACACAGGGGTAGCTATCTTCGAGGCCACCCACGGCAC
>JBHIWH010000030.1:354-579 GCA_041987545.1 Phycisphaerales bacterium
GACGGTGCGACCCTGCTCAAGTGCAGTGAGTTCGGTGCCGCCATCATCGCACACATGTGAGTTGACCCCAATGGATTTCACTTCTCTCAAGCTCTGTCAGCCCCTGCTGGATGCCCTCGACGAGATTGGTTACGTCTCCCCGACGCCGATTCAAGCCCAGGCCATCCCCGACCTCATCGAAGGCCGCGACATAATCGGTTGCGCCCAGACGGGCACAGGGAAGAC
>JBHIWH010000031.1:0-574 GCA_041987545.1 Phycisphaerales bacterium
ACAGGCACAGCGGGGCGAGTCGGGACATCCACGGCAGCATGGCGGCTCCTTGCAGGGTCAGGGGGTCTTGCTGGCAATCCAGCGGTCGATCTTGGCTTCCAGAATATCCAACGGCATCGAGCCGTCCTTCAACACTTCATCGTGGAACTCGCGCGGATCGAAGCGCTCGCCCAGTGCCGCCTGCGCCTTCTCGCGCAGGTGCCGGATCTTGATCTCGCCCACCCGGTAGGCCAGCGTCTGCCCGGGCAGGGCCATGAAGCGCTCGACTTCCGCGGCGGCATCGGCGGCGCTGATGTCGGCGTTCTTCACCATGTAGTCGATCGCCTGCTGGCGGCTCCAGCCGGCCGCGTGCAGGCCGGTGTCGGCGACCAGCCGCACGGTGCGCAGCAGGGTGGCCTGCAGGTAGCCGAGGCGGTCGTACGGGTCGCGGTACAGGCCCAGTTCGTCGCCCAGCGACTCGGCGTACAGGCCCCAGCCCTCGATGAAGGCGACGTCGCCACCGAGCCGCCGGAAGCGCGGCAGCGTCGACAGTTCCTGCTGCAGCCCAAGCTGCAGGTGATGGCCGGGGATGCCC
>JBHIWH010000032.1:0-573 GCA_041987545.1 Phycisphaerales bacterium
GAAGCCTTGACGAAACTGAGCACAGCGTCGGTGAACTCGTACAGGCCAGGGCCGCCGGTCTCGACAAAGAGGCTTTGCTGCATCGGGGCGTGTCGCTCCGTCCTTGATGGAGGGTTGGTCGCAGGGCGCCGACGCAGCGCGCCCGGTCAGCCCTTGTCCGCGTTCGCGCGTACGATACCCAGATCTTCCTTGAATGTAAGGGTGCGATAGGGGAACGGGATCTCGATGCCGGCCTCGTCGAGCGCGCGTTTGACCGCGGCGACGACCTCGTCGCGCGAGCGACGGATGTCCACCGGGCGCGATCCGGTCCACCACGTAACCTCGTAATTGATCGAGGAATCGGCGAATTCGCGCGCGAAGATCTGCACGTCCTTGCGGTCGGTGATGACGCTGTCGCAAGCTGCGACGGCTGGCGCGATGACCTTGCGGCCCTCATCGACATCTTCGCCATAGGCGATGCCGCAGATGATGGTGGAACGGCGGATGTCGAGATCGGTCCTGATGGTCAGCGGGTTCTTGAACAAGAGCGAATTGGGCACGATCACGAGCTGGCCGTCGTTCTGGCGGATATGG
>JBHIWH010000033.1:0-568 GCA_041987545.1 Phycisphaerales bacterium
GTCCTGCACCTGGTTGGCGGTGGCGACCAGGAAGACTTGCCCACTGCCCGCGCCGGCCTTGCGCTCGGCCATCCACGTCAGCAGGTAGCCGAGCACGCGGCGGGACACCCCGCCATCCTCATCGCCGCCGCTGGCCAGGCCCTTCTCGATCTCGTCGATCCACAGCACGCACGGCGCCAGCTGCTCGGCCGACGCCAGCGCGGCGCGCAGGTTCTTTTCCGTCTCGCCGTGGTACTTGTCGTACAGCGTGCCGAAATCCAGCCGCAGCAGCGGCACGCCGAAGCCGGCGGCCGTGGCCTTGGCCAGCATCGACTTGCCGCAGCCCTGCACGCCCAGCAGCAGCATGCCGCGCGGCTCGGGGAGCCCGAAGGCGCGCGCCTCCTCGGAGAAGGCGTTGCGCCGCCGCTCGAGCCAGTGCTTGAGCGAGCCCAGCCCGCCCACGTCGTCCAGGCTGAGGTCGGTGGCGTGGTACTCGAGCAGCCCGCTCTTGCGCACCACCTGGCTCTTCTCTTCCAGCAGGAGCTTGAGATCGCTCACCGCCAGCCGGCCGTCCTGGGCGATGGCCTTG
>JBHIWH010000034.1:0-564 GCA_041987545.1 Phycisphaerales bacterium
GACGACGAGCCTGACGCCGCGCAGCCCTCGTCTTGCGAGCTTACGAAGGAACTCTGTCCAGAACGTCTCGGCTTCCGACGGTCCGATGTCCATGCCGAGCACTTCCCGCCGGCCGTCACTGTTGACGCCCACGGCGACGATGACGGCCACCGAGACGATCCTGCCGTTCTGGCGGACCTTCACGTAGGTGGCGTCGATCCACAGGTAGGGCCACTCGCCCTCGATGGGGCGGTCAAGGAAGGCTTTGACCCGCTCGTCGATCTCCTCGCAGAGGCGGCTGACCTGGCTCTTCGACATGCCGCCCGCGCCCATGGCCTTGACCAGATCATCGACCGAGCGCGTCGAGACACCCTGGACGTAGGCCTCCTGGATGACGGCCACCAAGGCCTTCTCCGCCGTGCGGCGCGGCTCCAGGAAGCTCGGAAAGTAGCTTCCTTTCCTGAGCTTCGGGATCGCCAGCTCGATCCGCCAGGCGCGCGTATCCCAGCCACGTTCGCGGTAGCCGTTACGGTGGTTGAGCCGCTCAGGGCTACGGGTCCCGGCCGGTGCACCGGTCCTTGCTTC
>JBHIWH010000035.1:0-558 GCA_041987545.1 Phycisphaerales bacterium
CTTGCCAACGCCGCCGGCCATGACATCAACTACATCTCCATCACCGGGGCGCTCGCCGCGATCGGACCGAAGGAAGCGCCGGTGCCGCCGCTCAATCTCGTCGGCGATTTCGGCGGCGGCGCGCTCTATCTGGTCGTCGGCGTGCTCGCTGCCCTGCTGGAAGCGGAAAAGTCCGGCAATGGCCAGGTCGTCGATGCAGCGATGTGCGACGGCGCGGCATCGCTGATGTCGTTTTTCTTCGACATGACCGCGATGGGGCGCTGGACCGAAGGACGCAACCAGAACTTCCTCGACGGCGGCGCGCATTTCTACGGCGTCTATGAATGCGCTTGCGGCCATTTCGTCTCGATCGGCTCGATCGAACCGCAATTCTATGCGCTGCTGCGCGAACATGCCGGGCTCACCGATGCCGATTTCGACGCGCAGATGGACCCGAAGGCCTGGCCAGCACTGAAGGAGAAGCTCAAGGCCGTGTTCAAGAGCAAGACGCGCGAGGACTGGTGCAAGATCATGGAAGGCACCGACATCTGCTTCGCGCCGGTGCTGACCATGTCGGAG
>JBHIWH010000036.1:0-557 GCA_041987545.1 Phycisphaerales bacterium
TGTAAAGCGCAAGTTAAAACGCTGATCTCGCTGTTCGGCTGGCTGCTTTTTCGGTCGCGCCATGGCCGGGCCTCCTGATTGTTTTTTGAATGTGCCGGGTCTGACACCGCTCTCCCGTCTGGACGCAACGTAAAAAACGTTGATCGCTTTCCAACGCTCGAAACCGTTTGTGTTGAGATGAGCTTGAGGAGAAGCGTCAGACTTCTCATTCTGATCGTCATCCAAGGGACGAAACCCTTGGCCAGATGCGCGCGACGCGCGCTCAGTTTTTGGGCACCAAAAACACATCTGGCTACCCGGCGTGTGGACATATTGGCAGATTGAATGGCGGATGTAAAAATTAGGTTGCGATAGTATGACTACGGAACAATCAGATACGGTTTATTATCCTTAATCGAGGATGACACTTCAACCGTCTTCTCTGGTGCGGCGCAATAAGAAAATGAAAGCTGACCTGGTTCGCCTATGTGCTCTGCCGGCGCTTATCGCTCTCGTTCTAAAATAGCGAAAGCTGTTTGTGTTCAGCTTCATATTTCTGCCAATCGGAAGATTTAGCC
>JBHIWH010000037.1:0-549 GCA_041987545.1 Phycisphaerales bacterium
GCGGCCCGCTTGCCCGCATGTTTGCCGGACGGCAACGTGCGGGCGGCGGGCCGTCCAGGCGATGACGCACAGGTAGGGCGCGGCAGGATCAGGAGCGTTCGTCGCGGCGATCCTCGCGGCGCTGATGGGCTTCGCGCTGCTGGGCCTGCTGCTGGCGCGCCTGCTGTTCATGCTGGGCCGCCTGGTGCTGCTGCTGTTGCTGGCGTGCCTGCTCCATCTGGCGATGCTGCTGCTCGCGCTGCTGGTTCATCATCTGCTGCTGGCGTTGCTGCTCCTGCTGTTGATGCTGGCGCATCTGCTGCTCACGCTGTTGCTGCTGCAATTGCTGTTGCTGCATCTGCTGCTGGCGTTGGTGCTGCTGCTCCACCTGTTGCTGGCGCTGCTGCCACTGGCGTTCCTGGGCCTGCTGCTGCTGGCGCTGCTCCTGGGCTTGCTGGTCGCGTTGCAGCTGCTGGCCACGGATCATCTGTTCACGCTGGCGTTGCTGTTCATTGGCCTGCTGCTCACGCTGGCGCTGCTGGTCGATGGCCTGGCGCTGGCGCAGCTGAT
>JBHIWH010000038.1:0-546 GCA_041987545.1 Phycisphaerales bacterium
CTGATGCAGCCGAAGGGCCTGCACGGCCATCTCCGCCACGAGCGATGCGCGGGCATCGCCTTCGTCGAGCGGCCGTTCATGGGCAAGTCCTCGGCCTTCGTCGCCTTCGTCAACGCCGACGGCGGCATCATGTTCAAGGTCTTCGTCGGACGCGATGGGACCCGGGCGCTGCGGGCGGATCAATTGGTGCGGTTTCGCCAGCTTGCGGACCAAATCGCGGCCGCGCCCGCGGCGTGAACTGCTTCAACCTGTCGGGAGATCAGGATGCAGAGCATTGTCAGGCTTCGGCACGTGATCCTAACCATCGTGCTGGCGCTAGCGCCGGCACCTGCCTTCGCCATCGACGAGGCGCTCTTGCCGCGCAATCTGTCGCCTTGGGGCATGTTCGTCGGTGCCGACATCGTCGTGAAGGTCGTGATGGTCGGGCTCGCCATCGCCTCGCTGGCGACATGGACGGTTTGGCTGGCGAAGACCATCGAGCTGCGCCGCAAGGGCTCGCTCGCCTTGCAGCGGACGCGCGCGCTCGAAGGCAACATGACGTTGGCC
>JBHIWH010000039.1:0-538 GCA_041987545.1 Phycisphaerales bacterium
TGGCCAGGGCCAGCGTCGCACCGTGGCGCTCGGCGTCGCCCAGCAGCGACGTCATCAGCCCATGGCTGTCGACGATGCCGGTGCTGGGCGACAGCAGCGCGGCGTGGCAGGCCAGCGCAGGCTCCAGCGCCTGGGCCTGCGCGCGGGTCAGCATCTGCAGATCGTCCACGCCGTTGGCGGCGGCCTTCTGGCGGATCCCCTCCAGCTGCGCCACCTGCTCAGCGCTGGTCGCCACGATCAGCTTGCCGCAAAGCCGGTAGGGCACGCTGTGGCTCTCGCAGAAGCGGACCAGGCGGCGGCGCCCCTCGACGCAGTGGCGGGCGCGCAGCGAGCCCGGCGGGTAGTACATCCCGCCATGGATCACCTCGGAGCTGCGCGCGGAGACGCCGGTGCCGATCGCCTCGGCGGCCTCCGCCACGACGACGGAGGCGCCGCGCAGGGCAAGAGCCCGCGCGACCGCGAGCCCGACCACTCCCGCTCCGACGACGAGCGCCTCCATGCCTGCGGCCTGCCTCACATCCCTCGGGCCGTCGATCGC
>JBHIWH010000040.1:0-537 GCA_041987545.1 Phycisphaerales bacterium
CGTGGGAGTACACGGGCGATGGGCACTTTCTGGCCCTCACCGCCGGCGCCGACCTGATCGACATGGAGTTCGTCCAGTTCCACCCGACCGGCATGGTCTGGCCCCCGTCGGTGCGGGGGATTCTTGTTACCGAGGGGGTACGGGGAGACGGTGGGGTCCTGAGGAACTCGTTGGGCGACCGCTTCATGTTCGAATACATCCCAGAGATGTTCCGAACAGAGACGGCAGAGACCGAGGAAGAGGCGGATCGGTGGTACACGGACAAGAAGAATGCACGTCGGACCCCTGACTTGCTCCCGCGCGATGAGGTGGCTCGAGCAATCAACTCTGAGGTCAAGGCCGGTCGCGGCTCGCCCCATGGCGGCGTGTTTCTCGACATCTCGAGCCGAAGGGACGCCGACTACATCCGACGACGACTGCCATCGATGTACCACCAGTTCAAGGAATTGGCCGACATCGATATCACGACCGGGCCCATGGAGGTGGGTCCTACCTGTCATTACATGATGGGTGGCCTACGTGTGGATTCCGACACCC
>JBHIWH010000041.1:0-531 GCA_041987545.1 Phycisphaerales bacterium
CCATAGACTCGTGCGCTGGCCGGTGCCGCATTCCGGTCGACCCATCGAAACCACCGCTAATTCTCTCAACGAGGTAGATAAGTGCCCACCATCCAGCAGTTGGTCCGCAAGGGCCGCAAGTCAAAGCGCCGCAAGGAGGCCACACCGGCCCTGAAGGGCGCGCCGCAGCGGCGTGGTGTTTGCACCCGCGTCTACACCACCACGCCGAAGAAGCCGAACTCCGCCCTCCGCAAGGTGGCGCGTGTTCGCCTCACCAGCGGTGTCGAGGTGACGGCCTACATCCCGGGCGAGGGTCACAACCTCCAGGAGCACTCGATCGTGCTCGTGCGCGGCGGTCGTGTGAAGGACCTGCCAGGTGTCCGCTACAAGGTGATCCGTGGAACGCTGGACACCTCCGGCGTCAGCCAGCGGCGCCAGGCTCGCAGCCGTTACGGCGCGAAGAAGGAAGGCTGACCGTGCCACGCAAGGGCCCTGCCGTACGTCGTGAAATGACCCCGGACCCCGTCTACAGGTCAACCGTGGTCACCCAGC
>JBHIWH010000042.1:0-529 GCA_041987545.1 Phycisphaerales bacterium
CCCGCTGCGGCCGCCGCCGGTCAGGTCGCGCCGTCCGCCCCCTGGGCGCAGGCCGCCAGCGACATCCCCGCCGATCCGGCCGTCCGTTACGGCCTGCTGCCCAATGGCATGCGCTATGCCCTGCTGCACAATGCGACGCCTCCGGGTCAGGCCTCGTTCCGCCTGCGCATCGACGCCGGTTCGCTGATGGAGCGCGACGACCAGAAGGGTCTGGCCCACTTCATGGAGCACATGGCCTTCAACGGCACCAAGGACGTGCCGGAAAACGAGATGCTGCGCATCCTTGAGCGCCTGGGTCTGGCCTTCGGCGCCGACACCAACGCCTTCACCAGCTTTGACCAGACCGCCTATGTGCTGGAGCTGCCCAACACCAAGGACGAGACGGTCGATCCCAGCCTGCACATCCTGCGCGAGATGATGTCAGCGGCCCTGATGGCGCCGGACGCCATCGATTCCGAGCGCGGCGTCATCGTCGGCGAGGAACGCACCCGCGACACGCCGCAACTGCGCGTGCTGAAGACCCAGCTCG
>JBHIWH010000043.1:0-523 GCA_041987545.1 Phycisphaerales bacterium
TCGACGGCCTTGCCCAGCGTGATGTTGAACGTGGCGTCGGAGCCTTCGTGGACATTGCCCGGATCGGAGACGTCCAGGGTCGGGACGTCAGCGCCCGGACCTTGGCTGTCGACGATGGCGGCGTTGCCGGTGTCGGTGATGCCGGCGGGCAGATCCACGCCGCTGGCGGTCTTGCCGCTCAGCGTGGCTTCGAGGGTCAGCTTCTCGCTGCCTTCGAAGACGGCGTCGTCGGTGGTCGGAACGGTGACCACGATGCCGCCGGTGGTGCCGGCCGGGACCTGGAAGCTGTAGGTGCCGTCGCCGTTGTTCACCAGGGTGACCGTGGTGCCACCGATGGTGACCACGGGCGTGCCGATGTCGTCGGATTCGATGTCACCACCCAGCTTGAAGGTGATGGTGGTGGCGGCGTCGACGGCCTTGCCCAGCGTGATGTTGAACGTGGCGTCGGAGCCTTCGTGGACAGTACCTGGATCGGAGACGTCCAGGGTCGGGACGTCAGCGCCCGGACCTTGGCTGTCGACGA
>JBHIWH010000044.1:0-513 GCA_041987545.1 Phycisphaerales bacterium
GAAGAGCAAGTTCACAGAGGAACAGATCATCGGGTTCCTCAAGCAGGCCGAGGCCGGCATGGCGGTGGCGGAGATTTGCCGCAAGGGCGGCTTCTCCGACGCCACGTTCTACAAGTGGCGCGCCAAGTTCGGCGGCATGCAGGTCTCTGAAGCTCAGCGTCTGCGCGAGCTCGAATCCGAGAACGCCAAGCTCAAACGACTGCTGGCCGAGGCCCACCTGGACATGCACGCCCTCAAGAGCGTTCTGGGGGTAAAGCGCTAGCCCCACAGGGCAGGCGCGAGGCGGTTAGACGCATGGTGAGCGAGCACCATTTGTCCGAACGCCGAGCGTGCCGTCTTGTGGGGCTCTCCCGCGACAGCTACCGCCATCCGCCGCAGGCCGATCAGGCCACCGTGGAGTTGCACGAGAAGATCGTGGAGATCGCGCACGTGCGCCGGCGCTTTGGCTATCGGCGTATTCACGATCTGCTGCGCCCGCAGTTCCCCAGGGTCAACCACAAGCGGGTGTACCGC
>JBHIWH010000045.1:0-510 GCA_041987545.1 Phycisphaerales bacterium
GGGGCGTTCCCCATCATGATCCCCAGCGCCGTCCAGGCGAACAGGAATCCGACGATGCCGATGAACGTCCACGCGATCGGGCGCATCCGGATCGACGGCACGAACCGCTCGACAGCGGCGAGCCCACCGGCCGCGCCGAAACCGCCTGCCAGTGCCGCGACGAAGTGCGGCACGGCATATGCGGCCAGCCAGCCCCGAGCGTCGGAATTGACCACCGTGATGACGATACGGGCGATCGTGGCGATGATCGCGTAGCTGATGAAGAACAGCAGGAATCCACCGATGTATCTGACCGCCTTCATCACGCTGACCTCATGTAGCCGAGCCGGACCAAGGCCGATCGATACTGCCCATCCCGCAACCGTTCCGCTGACGCGTGAACGAGGCTGCGATGCACATGTACGACCCGCCAGATCGACAAGGGGACACCTGCCAGCAAGCCGAGCAAGTAGCGTTGCTCGACGTCCGCGTCGGTTTTGAAATCGATGGTGCCGGTTTCGACATACAGCC
>JBHIWH010000046.1:0-510 GCA_041987545.1 Phycisphaerales bacterium
CCTTCCAGAAACATGCCGTCGGCTTCCAGACCCGAGTAGTCGATCACGTCCTGCACGCGGTACTCGGCCTTGAGCAGCTCGATCACGTCGCTGCGCCGCTCGCGGCGGCGGTTCTCGGCATACATGGGGTAGATGGCCACATGCCCGCCCGCGTGGGTGGAGAACCAGTTGTTGGGGAACACCGCATCGGGCGTGTGGCGCTCGCCCCGGTCGTCGAACAGGTGCACGCGCACACCGGCGCCCTGCAGCGCCGCAGCGGCGGCAGTGACTTCGGCAAAGGCGTGGCGTGCAATGTCATCGGCGGCCAGGCCCGTGGTGCGTGCCTGGAAGCTGTTGTCCCCAGCGGTTTCTGGGTTGGGGTGGAAGTGGTGGGGGCGCACCATCACGACGGCGCTGGGGGCTTGGATGGCGGGGGGCATGGTGGTTGGGGGACGCCGCAAGCGCGGGGCGGTAGAAGCAAAGAAGGCACCATTTTCTGAACAGCGCATGCTATTCAATAGCATCATGATT
>JBHIWH010000047.1:0-505 GCA_041987545.1 Phycisphaerales bacterium
TGGCCCCCCCCAGCGCCAGAACGACCGCATCGGCACGCACGGTCACCGTCCCCTGCGGAGTGTCGAATGCAAGCGCCGTGACATCGGCCTCGGTCCAGCCGCCGCAGGCGGCGAGCAGCCCCTCCAGGGAGCCGCGGACATAGGCGTCGTGGTTGCCGGGCACGAAGCTGACCCGCTCGGCCGGACCCAGCGCCTCTAGAAAGAGCCGGGCGCTCTCCCACTCGTCCGGAAGGCCGAGATTGCACAGGTCGCCGGTGCAGGCGACGTGATCGAGCTGAAGGGGCCGGACGGCGGCGCAACCCTTCTGCCCTTCACGCATGCAGTGGTGCCGACAGTCGATATCGCCGGCGGCCGGATCGTCGTCGTCCCGCCGGAAGAACTGCCCGACGATGCCGAAGCGGGACAATCCGTCGTGAAAGATCCGAGGGAGGGGTCGGCATGATTGTCCGCCCCGTCCTGTTTGCGGTCCTTGCTGCCGCCGCTTCCATACCTTCCGCGGAAGCGG
>JBHIWH010000048.1:0-500 GCA_041987545.1 Phycisphaerales bacterium
CTTGGCCCCGGACAACCATCGCCGGGGATGAGCTACCTCTCTGCGTCCCTCCGCAGCTTGTCTACTACATGATCGGTTCACACACTCACACAACAGGATCACCCCGAAGGGATCACCAGCGCGCTCGCACGCTTAGCATCACACACCTCGACACGGACGGTGTTTCACCGGTACCAGAATATCAACTGGTCGTCCATCGACTACGCCTGTCGGCCTCGCCTTAGGTCCCGACTCACCCAGGGCAGATTAGCTTGACCCTGGAACCCTTGGATATTCGGCGGACGGGTTTCTCACCCGTCATTCGCTACTCATGCCTGCATTCTCACTCGTGTCCCATCCACGACTCCATCACTGGGCCGCTTCACTCGGAACACGACGCTCCCCTACCCATCCAAACGGCTGGACCACAAAGGCCTACCAATATTTGAATGACGCAACTTCGGCGGTGTGCTTGAGCCCCGCTACATTGTCGGCGCGGAATCACTTGACCAGTGAGCTAT